>JANBVI010000010.1 GCA_024239075.1 Fischerella sp. CENA71
TTAAATATCAATGGATTGAGCTCGATGCTTATTCTAGCTGGCAAACGTTTGTTGAATCTCTGGAAAAAATACTCAGAGAATTTGGACAAAACTATGTAATTAATTTTGAGTAACTACTTAACTAATTTTTGGAGAGTCGTAAGAGTGAATTCCGAACTAGACAAAAATTTGATACAGAATTCCCTACCGGGAGAAAAACCAGTATCTACAAAAGCGCTGGTACTCATAAATCCTTATTTAGTAAAGTTGTGGTGGGTTATTTGAAAAGATGTTAAAAAAAGAGCATATCAGAATAGTGCCAATACTGAATATTCACTACGCGAATTCCTAAAGCAGGTAATACCATTTCACTTTAATTCAGCCTACAGATGCAGATAGTAAGAGCGTACGGTTGTGCGCCCTTACGAAAATTTCATGCGTAATGGAGTTTTCGAGAATTGGTCTAGAATGCTTGCCCCACAAGAAAAACAATTAACCCAACCCTGCAATTAACTCAGCTTTCGCCTTCTCCAACGCCTCTGGTAACTTACTCGCATCGCGTCCCCCAGCTTGGGCTAAATTTGGTCTTCCACCGCCGCCACCGCCACAAATTTTAGCGATCGCACCGATAAATTTACCAGCTTGCAGTCCCTTCTTATTGACTTCTGGCGAAAAAGCAGCAACTAAGCTGACTTTTCCAGCTTCGGGAACAGAACCCAGCACCACCGCTGCACCTGCACCAAGTTTTTGCTGTAAGCGTTCCGCCGCAGTTTTCAAAGACTCTGCATCAACGTCTTCCAACTGGGCAACAAGAATTTTATAATCGCCTACAGTTTCCACTGTTTGCAGAAGTTGATCAGATTTAGCGATCGCTAACTGTGATTTGAGGTTTTCTAATTCCTTTTGGCTGGTTCTCAGTTCATTTTGCAGAATAGTGATTCTGTCTGGTAACTCTTCTGGCTTAACTTTGAATCTGTCGCTTAAATCTTTGACTACTGTATCGCGGACATGCAAGTAATCTAGAATTGCTGGGCCAGATACAGCTTCAATCCGCCTGACTCCAGAAGCAACCCCAGCTTCCGAAATGATTTTAAACACACCAATTTCAGCAGTATTACTGACATGAGTTCCGCCACATAATTCCATTGACACGCCAGGAAAATCAATGACGCGCACTTCATCGCCATATTTTTCGCCAAACATGGCGATCGCACCTTTGGCTTTGGCTTCGGCGATGGGTAAAATTGCGACTTTTGCTGAATGCGCCTCTGCAATCCAAGTATTTACCTGTTCTTCAACTTGTTGGATTTCTTCAGCAGTCAAAGCACGAGGACAATTAAAGTCAAAGCGCAATCTGTCGAAGTCCACCAAAGAACCTGCTTGCGAGATTGTATCATCGACGATTTTCTTTAATGCCGCTTGCAATAGGTGAGTGGCAGTGTGGTTAGCTTGGGCGCGACGCCGACAAGCGCGATCAATTTGGGCGGAAACAGTATCGCCGAATCTCAGCGTACCCCGTTCGATGTGTCCGAAGTGGACATAAAAATCCGATTCTTTCTTGACATCATTAATAGTAACAACGACACCCTCACCACTCAGATAACCTTTATCGCCAATTTGTCCCCCCGACTCTGCATAAAATGGCGTTTTGTCGAGAACAATTTGTACATCTGTTCCTGCTTCCGCTTCTTCTTCAGCAATACCGTTTACAAGTATCGCTTCCACTTTTGCAGTTGTTGTTGGTTCTGTGTAACCCAAAAATTCCGTAGCATGAATGTGTTCTGCTAGCTTGTCGAGAGAACCTTGCACAGTTAAATCGATAGTTTCGTGGGCTTCTCTGGCGCGTTGTCTCTGCTTTTCCATTTCCACATCAAAGCCAGCAACATCAACTGTGAGGTTGTTTTCCTCAGCAATTTCTTGAGTTAGTTCTAAGGGAAAACCGTAAGTATCAAACAGGGTAAAAGCATCTTCACCGCTAATTTGGGTTTGACCTTGTTGCTTCACCTTAGCAATAATTTCCTCAAGTAGCTTTTCGCCTCTTTCCAAAGTTTGCAGGAAGCGAGATTCTTCTCGTTGCAATTCTGCTTTAATATTATTTTCCCGTTGGCGGAGATTGGGATAAGCATCTTCGGCCAGAGAAATTGCAACTTCCGCAACTTGGGTAGTAAATTCCCCTTGAATACCAATTAAACGCCCATGACGCACCACCCGCCGAATTAACCGCCGCAATACATAACCACGTCCGACGTTGGAAGCACGAATTTCATCAGCGATCATATGCACAACAGCACGAACGTGATCGCCAATGACTTTCAAAGAGACTTTGGTTTTTTCGTTGCTTGCGGTGTAGTCGATACCAGCGATTTCTGCGGCTTTTTTAATAATCGGGAAAATTAAATCGGTTTCGTAGTTGTTGGGAACGCTTTGGAGAATTTGCGCCATTCTCTCCAAACCCATGCCGGTATCGATATTCTTGTTAGCAAGCGGTGTTAAATTACCTTCTGCATCCCGGTTATATTCCATGAAAACGAGGTTGTAAAACTCGATAAACCGGGTGTCATCTTCTAAATCGATATTGTCGTCGCCCTGTTCTGGGTGAAAATCATAGTATATCTCTGAACAGGGGCCACAAGGCCCAGTCGGGCCAGATGCCCAAAAATTATCATCTGCACCCATGCGCTTGATGCGCTTTTCTGAGACACCAATTTTGTCCCGCCAAATTGCGTAAGCTTCGTCATCTTCTTCGTAGACGCTGACAACCAGGCGTTCTGGGGGTAATTTAAAGACAGTTGTCGAAATTTCCCAACCCCAAGCGATCGCTTGTTCTTTGAAATAGTCACCAAAGCTGAAGTTACCCAGCATTTCAAAGAATGTTTGGTGGCGTTTGGTACGGCCGACGTTTTCGATATCGTTGGTGCGGATGCATTTTTGGGAAGTCGTCGCCCGTTTGAATTCGGGGGTGCGCTGTCCCAAAAATATCGGTTTAAATGGTAGCATCCCCGCGATCGTCAGCAGTACTGTCGGATCTTCTGGAACAAGGGAAGCACTTGGGAGTATGTGGTGTCCCCGTTGGGAATAGAAGTCAAGGAATAAGGTACGTATTTCGTTACCGCCGAGGTACTGGGGATGAAAAGACATGGGTTTTTACACGAAGACTAGGGAGTTGGGGGACTGTTAGTTGTTGGTTGAACTACTGTACGGGCGCAAAGCGCGTCTACGCCCCTACTAACCACTAACTAGTCTCTCTTACACAAAAAGTATGCCGCAGAATAGGGCTGCTGTACCACAAATTACGTAATACTTCTCAAGGGGGATTACTAGTTCAGTGTAATTCCATAACCAACTTTTGACAAAGCCGCTATTTGATGTGCAGCTTGATGTGCAGCTTTATATAGCGGCACAATTTCCAGACTTTAGTAGGATGATGAGATTAAATTAGGTTGAATAAAATTAAAGTCTCGAAATCGTACTATTTTCATGTATAGAGGTCATTTATGGCACTGAAATTAACAGTCCCAAATATAGCGTGTGAAGGTTGTGCTGAGACAATTCAAGAATCTATTCACACGATAGAAGCTGATGCAAAAGTCGCAGTTGATGTCAAAGCTAAAACTGTAACCGTAGAATCCGCAGCATCGGAAGAGTCCATTAAGCAAGCAATTGTTGCTGCTGGATATACTATTGAAGGCTATCAATAATTATTCTTTCAACACTAAAATTTACGATTCGGATCTGTCATTGATTATTGATCATTGGTAAGGGTTTCAATGATATTTACGTTTCGTCACTCTTGTTGTGTTTATTTTCGCAGACTTATACCAATTCTTCGTGAAGCTGCATAGAATTTTATCCCTCCCCAACCCCCTTAGAAAGGCGGGTGGGGTCTTTGTATGCGTCTTCATATTAAATTGGTATTACTTAATTTGCAAAAGAAATTTTGCACCATTACAGGAAAGGAAAGTTTGAAATATCAAAAGGGAAAGGGAAAAATTACCCTTGTAAACCTCTTCCTTGACCTGATCATTAATTTGTGTAATTAATTCATTCATAACTCAAATAATTCTGCATAGCTTTTGCTGAATTATTTGATTTTTTACTTTGATTAATAGTTGTGGGTGAGATTTTCAAGAGGATCTATTGCAAGAGTGCCTATTGCATTTTAATGCTTATATTTTAACTTTAACACCGAGATGATATTTATACAGTTTTGCCAGGTATTTCAGTACGTAACGGTAATCACGGATAATTAAATCAATATATTTATAAAACTGATGTCAGTACATAAATCCCTGAATGTTATACAGAAAAGGAAATTTAGTTTTTGCAGAAAATAATTAAGGCAATACTTTTATCTTCTTAAAATCTTAAAGGATTGAATCCTGGAAATTACAGTAATAGTTTTATACATAAAAAGATTATTCAGTATTTTTACTGTTTTAAATTCAGGTGATCTCGACAGAAATTAGGTATCAGCAATAGTAACTGTAGATACTGTAATAATGATTAGTATTTTTAAGGAGATAAAGTTGTTTGTAGTTCGTACAGATAAACAATAAAATGTCATATTTATAGCTAAACATCTAAGTACGTTTGAGTAAAAACACTAAACCTGAATAGGTTTGACTAGAGTTATTCATTCCCTCAAAGTTTAAATGAGGCAAAAAGCAGAACAATGAAGATTTCTATTCTGATCTTTGGAAGTGATAAATTTATCGCCAGACTTTCAGATCAGATATGTGATGCAAATTCTTTTAACTTAGAAGTTATCACCAATCTTAATCAGGCGATATCTTGCATTCAAAGCACACCACCCGATATATTAATTCTCCAAGCGAGTTGTGATGGCTCTCTAGAACTCTGTTGTTGGTTAAAACAACAGACCAAATTATCTTGGATCTACTGTATTCTTTTGGAGGATCGCTCTCAATTACTTCTTGATAGAAGTAAGTATGGTAGAGAGTGGGAATTAGAAATGACTTCGATCGCACTTCAAGAAGGAGCTGATGCGTATATATGGCAGTCTCCAGAGGAAATAAATTCTAACTCAACAGAATTATGTAGTAGTCAAAACCTGTTGTTAGCACAATTAACTGTTGGTTTGCGAAAAGCACAAAAATATCGTGATTTAATCCGCACAAATGATTTATTGTCAGCGATCGCCTTAGCTGATTCACTCACAGAATTGAGTAATCGTCGGGCCTTAGAGTGGGATTTACCCAGACAAATCCAAAAAGCCCGTACTAATGGTACTCCTCTGAGTTTGATTATTTTAGATGTTGATTATTTTAAAAGAGTTAACGATACTTACGGACATTTGGTTGGCGATCGCTTATTGCAGTTATTGTCTAACCGAGTGCGACAAAATCTTAGGTATCAGGATACTCCTTTTCGTTATGGTGGAGAGGAATTTGTGATCATTCTCAGCCACACGAGTTGTGACGAAGCAGTTGTGGTGGCGCGCCGTCTTAACCGCATTGTCGGCGAACAGCCATTCGCAATCAACAATCAACTTTCAATCAACGTCACTATTAGTTTAGGAGCGGCTTGTCTACGAACGGAAGATGATGTTAATGGGATGAGTCTGTTGAACCGTGCTGATCAATGTCTATTGCAAGCAAAAGCGGCTGGACGTAATTGTGTGATTAGCTGTGAGAATTACTTGTCTGGCCATACCTCTCATCTGCGAGTAGTTTCTTCTTAAAAATTTCATAATTTATAATTTCTCGTCAATTATTTTTACACATTCTGAAACTGTTGCCTTCTGTCGCATCGCATCTACCAAAGCTTGATACGCTGTCCAATTTTCTTGTAAAAGGGTTTTGGCTTGCAACGCACAAAACCGCTGTTTTTGTTCGCAAGCAGACGCAGAAAAACCCAAACTTTTCAAAACTCCTGCTAGTTTGCTCTTATCATCAGTCCCACCTTCAGCATTTTCATACACTAAAGTTTCAGCAGTAATACCCGCCATCCATACGGTACAGTAGCGATCTACCATTTGGGCGCTCAGGCTACCCCGTTCTAATTGAGATGCTAACTCAGCATCATCAAAACTCACACCACCCTGTCCTGGTTGTTTTTGCTTCCAGGCTTCCCAAGCACTGAGGGTATAACCAATAACCGGAATACCTAAAAGATACGCAACCAAAAAGTGTCCAGCTTCATGATGAATGATGCGTTCTCTGTGTTCGGGAGAAAACGCCGCTACCCAATCTAAAAATATAGTTCCTCCCTTACCTTGCAAGCTGAAAGAATCGAAAGTGGCTATCCCCAAAATCGTGAAGGTAGCAAGTGCTGGTATAGTAGGCGATAAATTAAACATTGACCCCAGCAAAGTAGAGAGGGTCATAAGAAAGATAAAAATTGCGACTAAATTTAGGGCTGTTTTACTCATGCTTGATTAGTATCTAGCTGCTTTATATTTCTTAATTTAATTATGAAGCGATCGCAGCAAGTATGAGTGAAAATTACCGAAGTACCCCCAGGGGTAATGTCAAACTCTACAAATAATTTTAGAATGCAATGAGTTTGTAGTTGGCGTTTTATGCTATTTCAATGTACTGACGCACTTGTAACTTTGGCATCTTTTGAATTTGAAAGATTAGTTAATTTTTATACTAAATTTTTTAATCAAAAACCAGAAGCGATCATTTCTAATGTATATGCTGAGTTCCAACTACCTAGTTTAAAATTAGGAATATTTAAACCAAAACAAACTCATTATTTAGAATTTGAGCATTCTACTAAAAGCAAAATTAGTTTGTGTTTAGAGGTAACTAACTTAGAAGATGCGATCGCTCACTTGAGTGTTTTAGGCTATCCCCCATCAGGAGAAATCATCACCGCATCTCATGGCAGAGAAATTTACGCCTATGATCCTGATGGCAATCGCTTGATTTTACATCAATCCAGCATCAACAGTTAGTTAATTTCTAGTCATTATTGACTTACCATGGACAAATGACTATTGTACAGACGCGTAGACGCTCGTAAAAGTGGCTTCTCGTAAAAGTATAATCGCGTATCTACTAATTACTAATTCTCAAAAATGGGTATAACGCAAAACTATAAATTAAATTTAATCCAGTGGTATCCCGGTCATATTGCCAAAGCTGAAAAGAACCTGAAAGAACAACTCAAGCTTGTAGATGTGGTACTAGAAGTACGGGATGCACGCATTCCTTTAGCAACCTTCCATCCCCAGATACCACAATGGGTGGGAAGTAAAAAACGGCTGTTGGTGTTGAATCGCTTAGATATGATTTCTGACCAAGTACGCCAGTTGTGGATGGATTGGTTTAAAGCTCAAGGTGAGCAAGTTTTTTTCACCAACGCCCAACAAGGTCAAGGAGTCACGGCGGTATCAAAAGCAGCACAAGCAGCTGGTGTGGAACTCAATCAAAGAAGACGCGATCGCGGTATGTTACCCCGTCCAGTCCGAGCTGTGGTGATTGGTTTCCCAAATGTTGGTAAATCAGCTTTAATTAACCGCTTGGTAGGACGACGAGTAGTCGAAAGTGCAGCCCGTCCTGGTGTCACTCGCCAATTGCGTTGGGTGCGAATCTCTCAAGACTTGGAATTACTTGATGCTCCTGGTGTAATTCCTGCTAAGTTAGAAGACCAAGAAGCGGGATTAAAATTAGCTGTTTGTGATGATATTGGCGAAGCAGCCTACGATAATCAATTAATCGCAGCAGCATTCATAGATTTAGTAAATGAACTTTATGAAATAGCAGCAGAGTTGTTACCAGATCACCCATTACTTTCGCGTTACCAACTCGATCCCACAATATATACAGGTGAGTCATACTTGCATGAATTAGCAGAAGTTCGTAATAAAGGTGATGTTGAACGAACAGCACGCCAAATTTTAACCGATTTTCGTAAGGGTTTGTTGGGTACGCTTCCCTTGGAAATTCCGCCAAATTAATGGGAAATTTGCTTAGATTTTTGTAAATTTTATTTCCCACCACAAATATTTCTCGTTCGACTCTTCCAAATCCAGCCAGATTCAGGAGAGCTAATCTCTATCCATCCACCTTGTTCTCTACCCGTAACTGTCAATTTAGTTCCGGCTTTAACGACTTTTCCTGTTCTCCTACGTCCAGATGATGAACGTAAATTAGATGAGCTAATAACAACAATACAACTATCTTTTTCTTTGACTTTGGCTTGATTTTGATTGATAGTTTCTTGTGTTTCTGGGACTTGATTTTTTAAAGTTACAGATGAAGGCTGTGGTGGGCGACTTGTGGTAATCACACCATAAGTAAGTATGATGCCAGCAGCAGTACCAAAAATCAACAATGGTAACTGGCGACGTTTGATCTGGAATTTACCCTGTGATTGAAATAGATGAAAACGGGGAGATTTCACCAAATTCTGTCCCTGTGGTCCCTGTAGTAAAGTTGGTGGAATTGTGGGTGTTGATTCGGGTGGGGATAGAGGTACTGTGGTATTTTCTGGTGGAACATAGCAAGGTTTTGCTAATTCTTGGAGCGATCGCATCACTTTGGTAGCAGACAAATAGCCTTGTTGCCAATACTCTTTTAACATCTGATTAACAACACCTGCTACAACAATTGGTGTGTTGGGATTAATAATGCTATCTACTGCTTGTCGCACATCGGTTGCTGAGTGATAGCGGTATTTGTAATATTGACGCACCATTTTAGTTAAAATCGCTGCCAAGCCATCACTAACTTGAGCATGATGCTGCCATATTATTTCCCCACTTACAGGTTCTTCACCTAAATTTTTGGGATGCAAGCCTGTCAAAGCTTGAATTGCAATCATACCCAAAGCGTAAATATCACTGTTAGGATACGGTCTACCTAGTGCTTGCTCACTTGGCATATAGCCAGGTGTGCCAATCGGAATTGTCTCATTTTTCAGTTGATCTGGTGTCATCTGCGAATACATCTTCACTTGCTTGACAGCACCAAAGTCAACTAAAACCATTTTATTGTCAGAACTGCGGCGAATTAAATTGTGAGGTTTGATATCTTGATGAATTACCTCATGACTGTGGACAAATTCGAGTATGGGTAAAACTTCTTGTAGTAGATGAATGACTTGGTTTTCACTCCACTGTACACCTGGTTGCAATTCCATCGATAGGGGATTACCAGGAACAAATTCTTGCACCAGATAAAATTCTTCGTCTTCCTCAAAGTAAGCAAGTAGTCGAGGAATTTGGTCATGATTACCTAGTTTTTCCAGGGTTTCAGCTTCTCTTTTAAACAAGCGTCTAGCTGTTTCCAATAAATCTGGATCACTAGTAACTGGTTGGAGGTGCTTGACTACACAGGAGGGATTTCCAGGACGGCGGGTATCTTCGGCTATATATGTATGACCAAATCCACCTTGACCTAGTAGCTGAACCACCTGATAGCGCCGATCTAGCAATTTGCCAATCATGCTACGGCTAAACTCATATGCAAAATTAACAACAATAGACTTTTCTAATCATAAGTAGTTTCTTCAGGATTAATCAGAAAATTTGTGTATATAGATTAAATTATCTGATTTTTGCGGGAATGCGATCGCTTGATCAAGGTACTTTTTTTACTAATATCGCAGCCCTGATTCTAAGTATTGAAGCTGTTATTGCTGTAAAAAATATACTAAGTAATATATTTCTCCAACTAATTTCTTTTCCGTTAGCACTCACCAAAAACGCTTCCAGCATCAAAGAAGGTAAAAGTATACCCATAATCAGTAATAATCTATGAATTATTTGCTGACGTTTAGCCAAAATAGAAAGCAGTGCCAAATAAATTCCTAAAGGTATAAAATTCAAGGCATAGTAAAATATTTTATTTTCTATGGGAACTAAATCTAGCAAATTTAATGAATAAGAGTTTTGTAAGTTATCTACGTATACTTGAATAGTTGAACGAAAATAACTAATGATAATATGATGCGATTGTTTGTCTGTAAAAACATTTGGAACATTCAACTGTATATCGCTAGCATTTTCTCCAGTAATTGGTGTTCTTAACCGCAAGTTTAAATCTGTTCCCTGCTGTCCTAAAGTAAAATTCCGACGCAAGTGATCAATAGAAATTGACACAATTCGAGCAGGCCCGATTTGATTTGTGTCACTAGTAGATACAACTGTGCTGATTGTAAATTCAGAGGTATGAGATATTCTTTTATTCAATTTTTTCACAGACCCGGCTGTTTCTAGCCAATTACTAGAACTCAACAAAGCGCCTTGATTTTCCTGAACCTCTGAAGGCTGAATACGCCAGAATAATTTGGGTAAATTGCCACTTTTATCCAGATAGTAAGACTTGCCATTTGGATCTAACTTATAAGCAGCTAACAGAGAATCTCCAAGTTTATCAAAGTAATTTTCATCTGCAAATATTTGTGCAACTTCAATGGCTGACATTGCTCTATCAGTCATCTTTACCTCAGAAACGTATCCTTGCCAAGGTCTATCTCCTGTGGCTTCATTCCCAATTGTTAGCGGATAATTTAAATTCCAATTACTTAAATTGGTTGTACTTTGCCAAAAGACTAAATTCAGAGATGATAATAATATATATCCCAAGCAAAATACAGCGATTCTTTTATTAATCTGCCTACTTGTGTTGTTTTCTATGCTTGCTAAGGTGTAGGCAAAGTTCTCAGAAGAAAACCAATTAAAGCAAAGCCAACCGACAAAACCACCGATACTATTATTAATAATATCGATGAAAGTAGGTGTTCTACCAGGCAAAAAAACTTGCAAGACTTCAACTATCGTTGATAAACCCGTACTGATTAATATAATTATTAAAATTTCCAGTGCTAATTTTACTCTTTTTCGTTGTAAAACACTGCTAGCGAAGAATCCTAAAGGTATAAACAATAAAATATTGTTGACTCGGTCTTGGAAAGAGGTCTCGTTACTAAAACTTGCAATCAGTTCTTGCCAAGAAAAATCATTCGGGAAGAAAAAAGTAAAGGGATAAAGTGTCGCTATCAGTATTACTAATATACTCATTGCGACAAGTGCGTAATTTTTTGTGAATTCGACAAAATGAGCGTTACGAATTATCTGACGTTTCTTCATAGCCGCTGATTGTACTTATACAATTTACTAATTTTATCTATCTAAATATGTATTCCCTTTAATTTCATTGAATTACGTAATAGCTAGGTAAAACTCTTATTAAAATTCTAGTGATTTACCAATCTTAATATAAGTATTGTTGATTGTTTGTGGTAGCACAATCAAAGTTTAAATAATTAAAATATTTTGTAAAAAATTTGTAAAAAATTTGTAAAAAAATAGTAAATTAAATTTTTTACGTTGATAAAATCACCGCAGTATTTACTAAAAAAATATGTTTTTCTGTATAAATATTTACTAATTTTGCAAAAATTAAAATAAATAGACTAAAGATATAAAATATACAAGTAAGTAGTAAATTGTGTAGGAGTTGTGAAAATTGAAAGGTCAGAACCCCGATTTATTTAAAAAGTTAGGGATTTTTATAGCTTTGCATAAATCAGATAATCTAAAGTTAAAAATAATACCTTAATTAAGATAAAGTATTAAATAAGTGAATCAGAATCGACAGTAGTGTTGACAACGTAGAAGTTGTCGGAATGTTTGAGAGAGTGCCATAAAGAATAAAGGTTTAAACCTGGCGTATCCCCCCATAGATTAATCACAACCATGATTGAACTCAAACTGCGTTTGCAAGAGGGAAACACAGAAAGAACAGTAACAGTCAATCAAGATGTTTTCACCATCGGGCGATTACCAGAGTGTGATTTGTACTTGCCCTTTGGGGGGGTTTCCCGTTGTCATGCTCGTTTGTTGAAAACAGCTGCCGATATGTGGAGTATTGAGGACATGGGCAGCAAAAACGGGACACAGTTGAACGATCGCCTTGTCACTTCTCCCCAACAGGTGCGTCACGGCGATATTATTTGGCTCGGAGATGTGAGTGTAGTCGTCCTGTTGGGGGAACCTGTGGAAACAGTCGTACCAAAACAGGTGGATACAACCGAACAAAAAACTATTTTTCACAATGTAAAACAGCTGCAAGAACAATGGATACAAGCTGATAGCCACAATGGCGATATCAGCAACAAAGATAAAAGTATTGCTCGCCTCAAAGACTTAGTAGACATCGCCAAAAATCTCTCAGCTGCGGCTTCTATAGAAGAAATTTTTTCTCAAGTGCAAGAAGTTGTTTTCCGTTACTTAAGTAGTATTGATCGTTTGGCATTACTAATTGATGTGAGTGGTGGTGGTAAATTAGAAATCCTCAATTCTGCGACTAGAAGCAGCTGTCAACATGAATATCTACCTAATGATGGCAGTTGGATTAGTCGCAGTATCTGTCAAAAGGTTTTTGCCGAAAAAATTGCGATTCAAACTGCTGACGCCCAGCATGATGAGCGTTTTGCAGGAGAACACAGTATTCTGGTCAAAGGCATTCGTAGCGCTATGGCTGTACCTTTGTGGGATGAAAACAAAGTAGTTGGTGTGCTGTATGCCGATGCTCATCTTTCTTCTTACCATTGGGCAAAAGAAGGTGAAGAAGAACTCAGCTTTTTTTCAGCTTTGGCAAATATTGTCGCTTCCAGTGTGCAACGTTGGTTATTAGCAGAAAAACTCAAAACTGAAGAAATCATCCGTCAAAGACTAGAACGTTATCATTCCCCAGCAGTTGTACAGCAGTTGATCGCAGTAGGAGCATTACCAGATGGACGCTTGGCTCCAAAAGAAAGTGAAATTAGCATTTTATTTGCAGATATCGTAGGTTTTACTGCGATGTCCGAACGATTCACTGCAAGAGAAATTGCAGAATTACTCAATAAATTATTCGAGGAAATGTTGAAAGAAGTGTTTGCCTACGGCGGCACTTTAGATAAATATATTGGTGACTGCATCATGGCATTTTTTGGCGCTCCCGAACCACAACCAGATCACGCTGATCGCGCCGTTTCCGCAGCAATGAAAATGCTCACACGCCTAGAACATCTTAATACTAATAATTTTTGGCAGGAACCACTGGAATTAAGAATTGCGATTAATAGCGGTAAAGCTGTTGTTGGGGATGTTGGTAGTTCCCAACGGGTAGACTACACTGCTCTTGGTGCAACTATAAATTTAGCTGCACGTATGGAAGCAGTTTGTCCCCCCAGTGAATGCATCGTCAGCGAAGTCACTTACACGATGCTTTCCCAACCTTCATACTTCCATGAAATGGGAGATTACCGCTTTAAAGGTATCAATCGCCTAGTAAAGGTGTATCAGACGAAATTACATAAGTAGATCGGGGATCAGGGAATGGGGAACGGGGAACAGGGAACTCGTAAGATTTTTTGATTTGTAAATCAAGTTTCTGAGTTGTAAATCAAGTTTCTGAGTTGTAAATCAAGTTTCTGAGTTGTAAATCAAGTTTCTGAGTTGTAAATCAAGTTTCTGAGTCGTAAATCAAGTTTCTGAGTTGTAAATCAGTTTTTTGGTTCATAAATCAGGTTTATGACTTTTAAATCAGGCTTTTGCTTCGTGAACTTGTTGATATCAAAAAATTTGTTGGGTAATATCCCCGACTTCTTTAAGAAGTCGGGGATCTTGTAGTTCACGAATAAAATTGGATTACTATATTACCCAATAGATATAATCACTTACGTAATAGTATATTTTATTGCGCTTAGATTGCGAAAGATTAACATTTACCAACTAAGTCTTGCTGAAAAGTCTAAAATTTTTATGGTAGCTAAGAGTATGGACACGGGTAAGCATTTAAAATAGACGACTTGTAAAAATGACTTTTGCATTTTGATATGGGCAAAGGGTAAAGAAGAAAGGCTTTACCAACCAACGAACACGCGGTTTTGCGTTTACGGTTGGGAGAGATCAAAGTTCTAAGGTGGGAAAACGTTTGTTTTTATGCTTTTACGTTTCCCCCTTACCCTGCTTCTGCAAGAAGTCAAATGCTTAGTGAAATTATTTTCTACGGGAGGTTGGCTATGCCTATCGCCACAGTTAATCCTGCAACAGAGGAATTGCTCAAAAACTTTGAACCGCATAGTGATGCGGAAATCGCTGCCAAATTAGATTTAGCGCAACGAGCTTTTGAGCATTACCGTCAGACGAGTTTCTCTGAGCGATCGCGTTGGCTGGAAAAAGCTGCTGAGATTCTTGAACAAGAAAAAGCAGACTTTGCGAAGGTGATGACGCTGGAAATGGGCAAAACTTACAAAAGTGCGATCGCTGAAGTCGAAAAATGTGCTTTGGTCTGTCGTTACTACGCTGAAAACGCCGCCCAGTTTCTGGCTGAAACCTACGTGGAAACCGACGCTAGCAAAAGTTTTGTCAAATACCAACCATTAGGTATAGTTCTCGCAGTCATGCCGTGGAATTTCCCCTTCTGGCAAGTATTTCGTTTTGCAGCCCCCGCACTGATGGCGGGTAATGTTGGTTTACTCAAACATGCTTCCAATGTGCCACAATGTGCTTTGGCAATTGAGGAAATTATCAACAAAGCTGGTTTTCCCGAAGGTGTATTTCAAAATTTGTTTATACCTGGTGCTAAAATCGGCGACTTGATGAGTGATGACCGCATAAAAGCTGCTACTTTAACAGGTAGCGAACCAGCAGGCATGTCACTTGCTGTTGCATCTGGTAAACAAATTAAAAAAACCGTTCTAGAATTGGGTGGCAGTGATCCATTTATTGTGTTAGAAAGTGCTGACTTGGAAGCAGCAGTTGCAGTTGCGACTACAGCAAGAATGCTCAATAACGGGCAATCTTGTATTGCTGCGAAACGCTTTATTATTCAAGAAGCGATCGCAGATCAATTTGAAAAGCTACTGCTAGAAAAATTCCAAGCGCTGAAAGTAGGCGATCCTATGCAATCAGATACTGATGTCGGCCCATTAGCCACTCCTGATATTCTCAAAGAATTAGATCAACAAGTGAAAACTTGTGTCGAAGCAGGAGCAAAAGTTCTGATTGGCGGACAGTCTTTGGCTGATCGTCCTGGTAACTTCTTTCCACCAACAATAATCACAGAACTGTCTCCAGATACTGCGATCGCCAAGGAAGAATTTTTTGGCCCAGTAGCTTTAGTATTCCGCGTACCCAATATTGACGAAGCCATTAAATTAGCAAATGCTACACCCTTCGGTTTGGGTGCAAGTGCTTGGACAACAAACTCCCAAGAACAACACCATTTAATCAATGAAATCGAAGCAGGTGCAGTATTTATTAATGGTATGGTTAAGTCCGATCCTCGCTTACCTTTTGGTGGAATTAAACGATCTGGTTATGGCAGAGAATTGGGTATCCAAGGTATACATGAATTCGTCAACATTAAAACAGTGTGGGTTAAATGATTTAGTCATTTATCCTTAGTCATTTGTCATTTGTACAAATCTAATGGCCAATGACAAATGACTAATGACAGAAATATTTTTCGCTAGTGAGGAAGTTCAATGAATACGGCAGAGTTATTAGTAAGGTGCTTAGAAAATGAAGGGGTGCAATATGTTTTTGGACTCCCTGGCGAAGAAAATCTGCACGTTTTGGAAGCAATAAAACACTCCTCGATTCAATTTATTACTACTCGTCATGAACAAGGTGCAGCATTCATGGCAGATGTTTACGGACGTCTGACAGGAAAAGCAGGAGTGTGTCTTTCAACTTTAGGACCAGGGGCAACAAATTTAATGACAGGGGTTGCTGATGCTAACCTCGATGGTGCGCCACTAGTGGCAATTACCGGGCAAGTCGGAACAGATAGAATGCACATCGAATCTCATCAATATTTAGATTTGGTGGCAATGTTTGCTCCGGTAACAAAATGGAATAAACAGATTGTCCGACCTAGTATTACACCAGAATTAGTACGCAAAGCATTTAAACTGGCGCAGAGTGAAAAACCAGGGGCAGTTCATATTGATTTACCAGAAAATATTGCTGCCATGCCAGTAGAAGGCAAACCATTATATAAGCAAAATGTTGACAGAACTTTTGCTTCTTTTGCGAGCATTCGGTCAGCCTCAGCCTTAATTTCTCAGGCAAATAACCCAATAATTTTAGTTGGTAACGGTGCAATTCGCGCTCAGGCCAGCGACGCTGTCACACAATTTGCGACTCAATTAAATATCCCTGTTGCTAACACATTCATGGGTAAAGGAGTGATTCCCTATACTCATCCTTTAGCATTATGGTCAGTGGGATTACAACAGCGAGATTTTATTAACTGTGGCTTTGATAATACAGATTTGGTGATTGCAGTTGGCTATGATCTAATTGAATTTTCACCAAAAAAATGGAATCCTGATAGCAAAATTCCTATTGTTCATATTGCTGCTACTCCAGCAGAAATAGATAGTAGTTACATTCCAAATGTGGAAGTTGTAGGTGATATTTCTGATTCTCTTGATGAGATTTTAAAAGTAGCAGATCGCCAGACTAAACCCAATCCTTACGCTATTAGTTTAAGATCAAATATTCGTTCTGATTACGAACAATATGCCAATGATGATGGGTTTCCAATTAAACCTCAAAAAATCATTTATGACTTGCGTCAGGTAATGGGACCAGAAGATATTGTAATTTCTGATGTCGGCGCACATAAAATGTGGATTGCCCGCCATTATCATTGTCATAGTCCGAATACTTGCTTGATTTCCAACGGTTTTGCAGCCATGGGAATTGCCATTCCTGGTGCAGTTGCAGCTAAACTAGTTTATCCCAATCGTAAAGTTGTAGCTGCAACAGGCGATGGCGGCTTTATGATGAATTGTCAAGAATTAGAAACTGCTTTGCGGGTTGGTACAGCATTTGTGACTTTGATTTTTAATGATGGTGGTTATGGCTTAATTGAGTGGAAACAAGAAAATCACTTTGGTAAAGGTAGATCATCTTTTGTGCATTTTGGCAATCCTGATTTTGTCAAATTAGCAGAAAGTATGGGATTAAAAGGTTATCGAGTAGAAGATGCTACGGATTTAGTTCCCGTTTTAAAAGAAGCTCTAGCTCAAGATGTACCAGCAGTGATCGATTGTCCTGTAGACTATCGAGAAAATATTCGCTTTACTCAAAAAGCCGGCGAATTGAATTGTGTGGTTTAATTAATAGTCATTTGTCATTTGTTTTTTTTCATTTGTGAAGAACGAATGACAAATGACTTTTTAAAACCTGTTAAATAATGAATTATGAAGCGTTATTCTTGTAGTTGTCTGTCTATATCTTCAGCAGTCCGAAAAGGGTGTCTGCTGCGACTTTATTCTATAATTTTGATCGCTGAACGCTTTTTGGTTTCTACTTTTTCTGGCAAAACCACAAAGACATCTACACTATCGCCAATTTGAGCTTCTGGTATTTCAATTTCTATTTTGTTTCCTGGTAAAACTTTGGTTGTGATATGTAACGCTGAGTGCATAAGTTTCCATCCTAAATGCTTAAAACATCTTCGTAAATATCTGCCATTGTCAAGCTTAAACCAACCGAATCTAAACTTAATTCATTATCTTTACCTAAAATTTCTAGTAACCAATTTCCTTGAGCATTTTTACGATAAACTTCTACTTTCATGTCATCTTGGGAAACTAGTACATATTCCCGTAAACTTTCTAATCCTTGGTAATTAACAAGTTTTTCTCTTCTGTCTGTGGCTTCTGTACTTGGTGATAACACTTCTATAATTAAGCAAGGATAATTTAAAAAATAGCGGTCTTGGTCTTGGGGATTACAGGTGACAACAACATCAGGATAATAAAAGATATTGTTATTTTGATTCGCTAATTCTATCTTGACTTTCATATCAGCCATAAACACGCTACAGAAACCACCCCGCAAATGCGATCGTAGGCGTGAGTAAATATTTCCAGCTATGAGATTATGTTCTTTGCTACCGCCAGACATAGCAAATATTTGACCACCAAGATACTCATGGCGAATTTCGCTAGATTTTTCTAGTTGGAAGTATTCTTCAATGCTGAGATAAGTTAATGGTAAAGACATATTCTTAGTAAATTTTAAGTAGTAAATTTTTAGTGGGGTATGTTACATTACGGCTTTAACCTAACGCACAATTGTTTATACAGTATCCAAAGCAAGTGCTACTGCACCCCATAACGGTGCATCATCACCTAATTCTGCTGGAACAACTTCAAAATTAATCTCTGGTAAAGCCGTTTCTCGCGCTACCTGACGAATCACTCGCCAAAAATCTTCCCCCGCTTTCGTCACACTCCCACCCAAAACAAACCGTTGCGGATTCATCAAATTTGCCACATTACCAATACCCACACCCAACGCCCAAGCCGAACGATGTAAAATATCCTGTGCTAACTCATCACCTTGCACCGCCGCTTCACTCACAACCTTCCCAGTAATTAACTCTAAATTTCCCTTTACCAAACCCCTCAATATCTCCCCTCTTTGCGTCCTTTGCGTTCTTTGTGGTTCATTTTTTAATAAAACCTCCCTCACATCCAACGCCATATATGGCCCCGACGCCAACCTTTCCACACATCCCCGCTTTCCACACAAACAAATTGGCCCTGCTGGGTCTACTACCATATGTCCAATTTCTCCAGCCATACCATTTGCACCCCGCCAAGGTTTACCATTGAGTATCCAACCACCCCCTACACCAGTGCTAACAGTAATGTAAAACAAACTATCGTACCCAACACCTGCACCATATCTGTATTCACCCAACGCCGCTACATTAGCATCATTGTCAACACCAACACTCACACCATATTCATCTGCTAACAACTCTTGCAAAGGTATATTTTCCCAACCAGGGACATGATGTGATAGTCTGACTGTACCTGTATTTGCATCCACAGGTCCACCAAAGCTGACACCAATAGCCGTTGGTTTGACTTCTTGCAACAGAGAATGAATGAGCGATCGCATGATATCCAAATCAGTGCTAGCATTAGCATTTGCTGGTGATAAACAGCGTTCGTAACCCAACCACTCTTGAGAATTAGCATCTGCGATCGCTGCTGCTAGCTTAGTACCACCAAAATCAAGCGCTAAAATTAAACTCACAGTTTTGTTGGTTGTTGTTAATAAAAGTCATTTTAACCGCCAACCATCAACTACTAACCATTCAAATCAAGCACACCATCAATAAATCTTTGTAATCGCTCATAATGTGAACCTTTCCAATATATTTGAGCGCAGTTTTGGCAACGATGAAATTCATCAGTGTATAACACTACAGTGTCAGGTAACTGATCAATCACAACTTGCTTATCTACAGGTTGTAAAATCCCATTGCAACGCAGACATCGTTGAAAAGGTGATACTAAATCAAATAAATCAAAACGTCGTAATACTTCAACAATTTGTTGCTGTGGGTCAGTATTCCTTACATAGTAACCATAAGTAACTACACTCCGCATCAAAAGACCTTTGTCGCGTGTTAACAGAATTCGGTTTTGGGTGCTGGAGATTTCTGCTAATTCAGGATCATGATAATTATTTTGGTACAACGTATCAAATCCTAATAGTCGCAAAGAAGATGCTAATTTGCCGAGATGAATATCCAACACAAAGCAAATGGTATTTAGTGGTTTCGGTCTTACTAAACTTAAACAATCTGTTTGTGCTACTGTGGAAATTGGATACACATTAATCGTGTCTCCATCTTGAACAATGTAAGCAAAATCAACTGATTCTCCGTTAACTTCAATACAATCAACTTCAGGATGGGGAACACCCAATGCTTCGATCATGTCTTTTATCGAAGCTCTTTCTCCATAAAAATGCTCAATTCTCACCTGCCGTTTGTTGGGTGGCAAGAAATCGTTCAATTCTGCATGAAACTGGAAAGTTGCCCTAGCCATACCAACAAATCATTGATCTTTCCTATGTAGATCATACTAACTTCTATGGATAAAAACAGACTATGACCATGAGAAGCAACAGATAAGAATCATCTTATTGCCAGAATACCGTCGTTTTCATAGCAATTTACATAAATTATCTGAAATCTACTCATCATAGTGCCAGGACGCTAATTAAAACCTGTTCACATTTATTTATTCCCACTTGGTTGCTTATGTATTGATAATATTTATCTTTTGGTCTAGGATATGCAAGCATAAATAATCTCAGCTTTTTCTAGTCTTTAACCCATGTTAATCTTAATTTAAGGGTGTTCTAGCACAATCCAAAATATAAATAAAGTCAGGTGTATTAATAAATACTTGCAACTAAGATTAACCTAAGTTAAATTCGAGATAGATGCTTGTTTGCAAAAGTGAATCTAGTTTTTAGTAGGAGGTGGAAAAGCTTCACTGGTTAATTAATATCAAGCTAAAGACTTAAGTGAAAATACTTCTTGCGACTGTGTTTCGGTCAACAAGTAATTGTTAATATATTTATTAACCTTAAAGCATACTATTTGAGGTTAAAGATATTGTGCTTTGCTTAATTTCCTAGTGCATTTTATTTTTTTAAAAATAGTTGAGAATAATTTGCAACATGTATAAAAATAGAAAATACATTGAGATTAGATATTGGGAAAATTTCTTAACCAATTACTTTACAGAGAACTCAGTAATTGTATTTACCGAGTAAGTGAATCAATTGAATGTTAAACATTTATGAAAAGAAAGTAGAGGTGTAGATTAATCAAAGCAAATTAATAAATAAGCTAATTTCAGCATTCATGACATACAGCCAATCAATATAAATTTGGCTACTTTTATTTCAAAAATAAGTTAATAAAACCTGCTTGACAACACTAACAAAATTGACATTTTTTGTTTGCAATAAAGGAGTGATTTCTGAAAAAAATGTTGATGCTATTTATGAAAAAAATATTTACAGCACAAAACTTAACGATAAATAATGTTATAAATTGGCTACCAGGATTAGGAAATAATTTAGCCATAATTCCTGTTTTCTCTTGTTTGCTAAATCGGACATGATTTTTGAGTTACTCACATTAGCAAGCAGTTGATTGAAAGAAAATGTAGCTATAAATACATCTCTTTTGATCAGATTATTTGTTCCTTAAGTACATTCATTATTACCCTTCAATGAACACTTTCTTTTGTTCCGATAATTCCCGCATAGCAGGAGAAGATATTATTGGTAGTGTTGCCAATTACCAAACTTATGTATTAATTGAATGTCCGACTCCTTGGGCATCAGAAGCCTTTTACTCTCGATGGGTTCCAGAAAATTTACGGAATTTGGTAGAGGAAGTAAAACGTGCTAAATTACCAGTAAAGTTTCTCTTAATTGCTAATAATTTATCCCATAAATCAGACACCACAACCCTTTTGATTTATCAACAAAAAGAGGGTCTAATGAATGGTCTATCTAAACGGGAGTACAAATTAGAAAATATCCAGCAAGCTGCAACAGTCATCAAGAAATATTTCTCGGGTAAAAATTCAGGAAGTTACGAATTAAATACAAATTCAACACGTGACATTCTGATTTGTACCCACGGTAGTCATGATAAATGCTGCTCTAGATACGGCAATCCTTTTCACTTTCATGCTACAAGTGCTGTTACTGATTTGAATTTGGATAATGTGCGGATTTGGAAATCTAGTCATTTTGGTGGACATCGGTTTGCACCAACTTGTATAGACTTGCCAGAAGCTAGATATTATGGGAATCTCAACCAAGATTTATTTAAATCAATATTGACTCGTACTGGCGATCTTAAATCTTTGCAAAAAGTCTATCGTGGCTGGGGAATCTTGCCAAGTTCCATTCAAGTTGTGGAAAGAGAACTGATGTTTCGTTATGGATGGGATTGGTTTAACTATAAAGTAGCAGGTAGAATAATTGACCAAAGTGCAGACAAAAATACAATTCGTGCAGAGCTAATGTTTGAAAAACCTGATGGTTCGCAATATAATTATCAGGCGAGATTAGTAAAAGACGAAACAAAGACTGTGGAATTGAAAAGTTCCTGCAATGCCAATCAAGAGTCATTATTTGTTAAGTATGCTGTAGCTAGTCTCTGGCTGACTTCCACGCAATTTGTCACTATTACGGCGTAAGCGATCGCACACTTGTATCATTTCCCCTTGAGCGCTTATACTATCCGCTGAGGTCGGTAATGGGTAGTTGGTAATTTAGTAATTGGGTAATTACCTAATACTTGGGATCGCCCTGGGAATATCAAATAATTGGCTGGACTTGATATTTTAGATGAGGTTTAGCACGAAAGTGCAATTACGAAATACAACGCTACAGTTGTGCGACTTTATCTAAAAGTTAGGGTAAAACATTTGTAATGCGGCTACTGTTCGCTTCTGTTAAGTTTGTCGCGCAAGCGTTTTACCCTGAGCAAAATCGTAGTTATTTGACCGATAGTTATCTAACCAATAAATGGTCAAATAACTATTTTTCAGCAATAATCACATTTGTATCTTCATTGGTTGAAGACTGGTTTTCTGTGAGTTGCTTCTTCACAGTCACCAAATAAACAGCTAACAAAATGGTAAATAAAATCCCTTCCATAGCCACCTCCAAAGGGTGATGCACTGTACTTACTGATCAAGCGATCGCTTGATTCCATACTTAATACATCACCACGTTTGCCAGAAATTCCGAAGTGTAGTACAAATAACTTAACTTTTCAAGAAAATCTTACCGCCACACTACCTGCATGAGCAGGTAAACCTTCGGCTTCCGCAAGACTAATTGCTGCTTTCCCGATGGTTTGTAATGCTTGTTCATCGCACTGCAAAGAAGTAATCCGCTTCATAAAATCGTATACACTCAAGCCAGAAGCAAAACGAGCTGAACGTGCTGTTGGTAACACGTGATTTGGCCCACCAACATAATCACCAATTGCTTCTGGGGTGTGGCGTCCTAGAAACATGCTACCAGCACAGCGAATTTGCTTGGCAAGCTCTTGTGGTTCATCTACGCATAATTCCACATGCTCTGGTGCTAATTGATTCAAAAGAGAAATACTTTCTGCTAAATCACTGACAATTATCACCGCGCCATGATTTTCCCAACTTTTAGCAGCTACTGCTTGAGTAGCTAATGTTTTGAGAATTTGTTCAACTGCTGTTGTCACAGCTTGAGCAAAACTTTCGGAGTCGGTAATCAAAATCGATTGGGCGCTAGGATCATGTTCTGCTTGTGACAGCAAATCCCAAGCAATCCATTCTGGATGATTCTTACCATCAGCGACTACCAAAATTTCTGATGGGCCAGCGATGCTATCAATGCCTACTCTACCAAATACCTGACGCTTTGCTTCTGCAACATAGGCATTACCAGGCCCGACAATTTTATCAACAGGGGCAAGGCTTTCTGTACCATAAGCTAAAGCTGCTACCGCTTGCGCTCCACCAATACTATAGATTTCCGTCACACCTGCTACTTGAGCGGCTGCCAATACTGCGGGATTAATTTCACCACCAGGCATCGGCACTGTCATTACAATCCGCTCTACTCCAGCTATTTTAGCAGGTAGGGCATTCATCAGTAGGGAACTTGGATAGCTTGCCCGTCCACCGGGTACGTAAATTCCCACCGTTGTTAACGCTACCCAATTTAAACCTAGCTTCACGCCGACTTCATCAGTATAGGCAATATTTTGTGGCAGCTGTTTTTGATGAAAAGCAGTGATTCTTTGAGCAGCAACTTCCAAAGCACCTCTAACTTCCTGGGGACATTTTGCTGCTTGTTCAGCAATAAAAGTATCACTCAGACGAAAATATTCAGGGCTGTAGCGATCAAAACGGGTAGTATATTCTTTG
The DNA here is from genome assembly GCA_024239075.1 of Fischerella sp. CENA71. Classification (GTDB taxonomy): domain Bacteria; phylum Cyanobacteriota; class Cyanobacteriia; order Cyanobacteriales; family Nostocaceae; genus Pelatocladus. Next base: position 23,710 of record JANBVI010000010.1, read on the forward strand.
ACTGCGGTATCACCACGCGCCTTAACATCAGCAATAATCTCTCTGACTGTACCACTGACATCGACCGTTGCTTCCCTGCGTTCGTTGACAAATGCTTGAAATTGAGTAGAAAAATCTTTGTCGGTGGTTTTCAGTAGCTGCATGGTAAGTCTCTCGGCAGTAGTGCGTGATTTTGGGGGATGATAATTTTAGTTTAAAGCGCGAGTTAAGTATTTTAACAAAGTTTCAACCCTGCGATCGCATGAGGTATGGGACGATTAGTAACTCAGGTAGTTAACTAAATATAGCAATCCTCAATGAGTCGCGAGAATCTCTTATTTCCCTCTCTGCGTCCTCTGCGATTAATTCATTCTTAATAGACAATTAACTATACATTACCCAAAATTTTTGTAGAGACGTTGCATTGCAACGTCTCTACATTATTTTCACAGAGGTCTATTGAAAAAATTGGGATGCTCCCATTGTGTTTCTCATAAACTATTGCGTCTCCACCGTTTAATCTCAGCTAATTGATGAGAAGCGGTGTCTCGATCTATTTCTCCATTTGCAAACTTTGCTTTCACGCGATCGCTAAAATATTCTGCTTTACTATTTACATCAAGAGAATTGAACTTGTTTTGCTCCTGTACACGTTTTTTGACGTACGCATTCCAGTTAGCTTGACTGCGCTCAATCTCACTAAAGTCATTTGGGTTTTCATTCCAGTAAGGATTCATCCATATTTTTTGAATATTTTCTTGCGCCTGCTTACTAGATATCTTTCCTTCTTTATAAGCTTTTATTTGGCGCTTATGCCGCGCTTCTGGAGACGCTTGATTAATCACAACAAGAGCAGCGCCTGCTAAGAGTGCAAATTCAATCATCACTCACCTCGAAAAGACTCAAGGTTGGACAAATGTATTCCATCTCAGCTGCGCTATGTGCAATATCAAATCGAACTTTTTGCTCAAACAAGTATTTTTGTAAAGCTTCACACTGTTCTTGATTCCGCATAGAATTACCTTAAGTTGAATGTAGTAGGGCGTGCATGTTTAGTGTCAACGCCCTTTTATTTATCACTGCTTACCTGGCAAATTTTGCGGTGTTGTAAATATTCAGTGTCTAGTTGATGCGATCGCGTAGCGTGCCGGATGGCATATCGCACTTTCTCGCCATGTTATATTACTTGCACACTTGTGCGATCGCTGTTGTGGTTAGGGGAGACCCTCAGATGGCGATGCAATGACAAAACCATCAGATGTTTTATTGTGGCGATGACCGTGTCAACTTCTTCTTTCTTTAAACTCACTTCAGTGAGGTTCGCCAATTTGTTGATACTCCGCATTCCCAAAAATCGCTTCATAATCACGATAATACTTAAACTCCATCAAGTTATAAAACGGGTCTTCTAAAAAGAAAGTGCAATGTTCCAGGGGAGTACCAACAAAACGATGCTTGGGTTCTTCTCTAAACAGTAGGTGATGCTGTTGCGCTCTCAACAGTAAAGATTTCCAGTCGTCTTCTGAGGTAAAAACTAATCCAAAATGTCTAGGATAAATACCGCGTTGTGGTGTCAACGGTTCTTTAGTGACATGAGCCACCAATTGATGACCGTAAAGATTGAGAACGAGAGCATGGCGATTTTCCCGACCAGGAATACAGCCTAAACCATCAACATAGTATGCTTTTGCTTGGGCTATGTCGGTGACGGGAAAAGCAAGATGAAATATAGTTTGATTCATATTAAGTAGCTCGCTACAAAAGAGACGCGATTCATCCAGGTAGAGACGCAATTCATCACGTCTGTTCATCTTTATTCATTTTGACGTAATTGGCTCAAAGCTTAAACTCATTAAAATGAGTTAAAACTTTAGCCAGTCGCTTAAAAATCGACTTTAGCTTTCAGCTGGAATTCCAGTAAACACTTCTGCTTTTTCTTCTGATTCTTTCGCAGATGAAAAGACTGATTCTCTAGGTTGAGGCTGAGGGACGAAGATATCAGCGCCGTTGATTACCGCTCCCACTAATCCTAATTCTGATTCCACCAATTCATCTACAGTTTCACCGAGCATGTTTTCTTGTGTATAGTGTGGTCGGGTGACTAGGATGATACCATCGCTGTAAGGTTGAATTAATAAGGCATCGTTGGATAAACTGATGGGGTTAGTGTCTATAATTACTAAATCAAAGCGTTCACGGGCATCTTCGATTAAGCGCCGGAATTCGCTAGATTCTAGGATAGAAGCAGGCTGATGTACAGCCCCGGCACTAGGAACAACGTATAAATTTTCAACATCAGGAACTAAGCGGATACACTCGCTCAAGCTGCCGTAATAGCGTAGGGGTTCAATATTCGCATTGGGGTCAATACTCACTTTCAGCGATGGACTACGAGAAGGCGATCGCAAATCTGTTTCAATAATTAAGGTACGCTTGCCAGCACGCGCGGAAGCTATACCCAAGTTGTAAGCACTTGTGGTTTTCCCTTCACTACTGCTCACACTAGTAATTAATATTACTTTTAGTTTGTTGCTGCCGAAGCGACGTAAATTGCTACGCAACTTCTCATAGTATTCTAAATAGGGAGAATAAACAGAAAGTAGGGTTGGCACTTCGTCTGGTGACAAGTCATCTACTGGCATTAAAGGTAACTCTCCCAGTAAAGGAACTTCTCTCTGTTTAAGATGATTGCGGATATCCTCTTTGGTTTTGAAAGTACCTTCGAGTGAGCCTAATAAAAATATCACCCCACCACCAACGATTAATCCTAAAACACCACCAATCGCCAGGGTAGCTGGTACACTCTTCGGAGGTTTAACATCAGCAGTCACTAAAGGAACTCTAGCTACACTCAGACTACTCACGGTTTCTGCTTCTGCTGCTTGAGCATCAATCAGCTTGGCTTGCATTTTGTCGAAGATGGCTTTTTTGAGTCCTACTTCTTGTTCTAAACGCGATCGCTCTAGTTGCTTATTAGGTATCAAAGCATATGTTTGTCGCAATCGTTTTTCGTCTTGTGACAAAGAAACTAGCTGCTGTCGTAATGTTTCGTACTGTGTTTGTAAAGCTACTAGCTGATTGGCAAGTTGCTGACGAGCGGGGTCTAAGTTACTTTGGGAACGAACATCTGTAACTGAAGCAGCAAGAGGAGCCGTCGCACCTTCACCACCTACGACTTCAATGGCTCGTTGTTGTATCAATTGTTCATAAGCATCTTTTTGACGCTGCAATTGTACCATCTGCGGTAGTTCGGGACGCGCCCCTTGTTTGGTAAGAACTCCCATTTGGCTTTCGACTTGATAGATTTGCGATCGCAAGCTGGCAATAATTGGATCAGCACTCAAAGCTGATGAAACATAAGCTTGATTAACATTTAACCCCAACTTTTTCTGTAAACTGCGAACTTGAGCATCTATTCCAGTTAGCGTCAATTGAATTTGTCGTTGCTGACTTTGACTGGTGGTAATTGCACTTAGCAAACTACCATTTTCCGCAGCTAGCAATGCTGGGCCTTCAATGCGATCATATTGTTCTAGTCTTTTCTCCGCTAATTGCAAATCTTGTTTAATCTGTGGAGAACGTTCGTTGATTTTCTTGATAATTGCGTTTAATCGCCTGGTATTGATCTCACCACTCAACTTAATCATGGCTTCCATCAATAGCTGTACTGTTTCTTTAGCACGCTTTTCGTTAGAGTCTTTATATTTAATTTCAATGAGTGTGGATGCTGGTGCTTCTCCTGGCTTACTTTTTTCTGGTACAGTCAAAGCAATATTTTGACCAATTTGTTTTGGTTTGACATTGACTTTCGTTGCCACAGCCTCAATGATTTGGTCTGAGAGCAAAATTTCTTGAGTTAATTCTTGACCTTGCTGCTGAATTTCACCACCAGTCACAGAAAATAAAACAGGAGGACTAGAGTAAGTCAGTGCAGCATCTGTAATATAACTAGCTGGTGGTTCTGGTTGTATAGCCACCACCGTTGAACCAACTACAACTAGAGTGAAACTGGCTAAACCAATCCACTTATACTTCTCAAAAGCTATCAAGTAGCGCTTAACAATCGGTGGGGTCATTCGATTTTGGATTTTGGATTTTGGATTTTGGATTGACTCTGATTTAAAAAAGGGTGTAGGGTATCATCAAAGAACTATCGGTCAAAAATCAAAAGATTCTTAATTTTGACTTTTGACTTTTGACTTGTTTTACTTTCCCCCTCCACCAACGAAATTATCGAAGAAGTTGAGGAAATTCTGAAAACTGAAAAAGGGTTGGGTAATAGTAGATATTAAGTTCGTAATTTTACCGATGAGGTTTCGACCAATCACGATAACATCATTATCTTGAAGTGGCACGTTTTGAGTTGCATCTCCAGTTAAGGCCTTTTTACCGTTTAATCTTTGAGTGATGGCTTTACCTCGTTCTGGGTCGAAGCGAACTAGGGCAATGTCCCGGATGTTAGTAAAATTAGGGTTGACTCCTGACAAAACATCTACAAAATTACTACCATTCGGCAATGTTTGCGTTACGATTCCGCCAGTGGCGTAGTTTAATACTCTGACTCGAATTTGGGGTTGAGCTAAAGAGGAACGAGCAACAAGATTGCGATCATAATTATCATCATTAGCTAGGTCGCGACGCACAACAACGATCGCATCTCCATCTTGCAAACGGAAGTTAGGTGCGGCGTCGCCATTGAGTACAGGACTATATAAGTCAATATTTTGGGTAATAATTGAACCATCTATTAACTTACGCCGTAGTTGCACTTGTCGCAGGTCTGCCATCATCGTAGAACCGCCTGCTAGTTGCAAAGCATCAGCGATCCGAGGAGTTGCTGAACCTATGGGATAAATTCCGGGTCTTAGTACTTCACCACTAATAGTGATTTGTACTGTTCGAGGTGATGCTAATGATACAGCAACAACTTGATCTGGTGTAATGCGATCGCGTAGTAAGCGAATTTTTTCTTGAGCTTCTTCCAAACTCAAGCCTTTCAAAGATACTGTTCCCACTTCAGGCAAAACAACATTACCTTCAGGGTTGATTGTGGCTGAAAAATTTAACTCCGGGCGCTGCGACACCAGAGATAAAGTCACGCTTGGATCAATAACATAGGTATTGAATAAAGAGCGAATCTTATTTTGTGCCTCTGCTAAAGTCAAATTTTGTAGTGATACAGTTCCCAACAGAGGAACAATGATCTTTCCTTCAGGATTGACAGCAGCTTGAAAACCTAAATCTGGAAAACGCTCAATCACAACGCCAATCACATCTCCTGGCCCTAAACGATAAGGGCCAAAAGGACGTTGAATTTGGATACTAATTGTATCTCCCGGTCCCAAAATATAACGGTCAATTTGAGACGGTATTTCATTATTATTAACACCCAACTGAGTAAATTCACTGTTTGTCACAGAAGCAGGAAATGGCACTTGAGCAACAACAGGAATTGAAGTTGTTGCGAATAAAATACTGACTGGAACACTAAAACAGTACAGGGTGCTGAATGCACGCATATCAACAAAGAGAAGTTATAAACAATTTAATTTAAGCTAGGAAGCCGTTTTCAGATTGCAAAGCTGTAAGCTGCTATTCTAACTTAAGATACACGTAATATTAAGTGTAATAATTTTTCTTGAAAATTCAAAGAGCAAACTTAGGATATGAATATAAGTAGTTGGGTTCAAGCTGCTTTAAACTTTTTCTATAGGTGCTCAGAGAGTAACAACACTTCAAATGGCAACACAAAAGGAGCAAGATGAATACTTTGACTCTAAAAATTATTTTCACGATTGGTGTTGTACTGAGTGTTATCATTCGGATTCCCTATCAACGTGAAACCCGAAAGAACATCATTATTGATGATCGCAAAACACCTGAAGAGAAAATTACACTCTTGTTGATTTTTGTTGGGATGCTGCTTCTACCCTTTAGTTATGTTCTGTCGCCTTGGCTAAATTTTGCAAACTACCATCTGCCCATCTGGACAAATATATTAGGAATGCTTACATTTGCGATCGCACTGTGGCTATTTTGGCGTACTCATGATGACTTGGGCAAAAATTGGTCGCCGACGCTGCAAATTCGAGAAGGACACACACTAGTAAAGTATGGCGTGTACCGAGTCATTCGTCACCCGATGTATACCTCTGTTTTGTTATGGTGCATAGCGCAAGCTTTATTACTTCCCAATTGGATTGCAGGATTGTCTGGACTAGTGAGTTTCACCATTGCATATGCAACACGAATCGACAAAGAAGAACAAATGTTGCTCGAACAGTTTGGAGATGAATACGAAACTTACAAGCAACAGACAACGCGATTAGTACCTTATTTGTTCTAAACTGCACCATCTAGAGATTTCGCTGACAAAGTTTTATTGAAATAATCTGCGATCCTTTCACCTATTCATAATTTATTTGTCATTAAAGTGTCTTGTACTGTTTCACCAAGAGATTTAACCTCAGACCACACTGTATCAATCTTTCCTAAAGGCTCCATTGGTACAAGGATACTGACAGCAACCCAAGCAGCACGTTGCTTTTGTAATTGAGCTATCTGATCTGCCAATAACCACTGCAAAGTCGATGGATCGCCACCATTGCGCCAAGCGTACCATTGCATAACCGCAAAAGTTTGCTCTTTTGTCGCAGCACGAAAGAACCTAGCTTTGACTTTTACTTTTGCTTGCGGTTGCTTGACAGTAAATTGAACTAAGCGACTTTGAGCAATATCCCACTGTCCCCAACGTGAACGACCCCAACCATTAATCTCCGTCCATTCTACTTGCGGCTGCTTTCTTGGACCATTCTGCGGTAATAACAATAACACAGCCTTAGTTTTGGTGTCTTGTTTTTTAATTAACTGCAAAGACCACTTTTGTTCGCCAATAGGTTGTTCTGCTTGTTCAATCGTTTGCCAACCAGGAAGAACCAAGCCTGTTTGGCGTATCTGTTTTAACTTTTTGAGATTGGTGACGGGTGGTGGTTCCTCCCATTGCCAGTTGCCTTTGAGATATCCAGGAACCGCTCCTATTACCAGTATAAGTAATAATAGCAACAGCGTAACAACCTGAGCAAAGTAATGCTCTTTGAAGAATTTGGAAGAAAGCATCAGTAAAATACGTAGAGCATGAAAAAATTTTAGACTCAGGTTAGCTGTAATGAGTTCAGTTATATTACTGAGTGTTTTCCAAGATTTTGGAGCGATCGCTCTACTAAACCTTGAAATCAAATAATCAAGGATGGACAATTACAGAGTGATTAGATCAATGACTAGATGAAACCAACTGCCGAACAAGCAATTGAATTATTCAAGGTGTGTCAGGATTGAACTCAGATGTACCTGCCGATTTACTTGGTGAGATTAGATGAACGGACAACACGTATTTACATTCTGGCAGGACAAGAAACTGAAATAGAGATATTTCAAAAGAGCGATGCTCAAGGCTTGGAGCCGAATTGCCACGGTGTAATGGCCAAAGAACAAGTCAATCCAAAATCTAAAATCAAGTAAAATCTAGTGACGAACAAAATATCTAAGATGGGGTCTGAGATTAATCATTTGTGGCTAACCGCACCGACAAATTTAACCTTGTTACCTGATGATGTGCATGTTTGGCGAATCTCGCTAGACCGACCAGAATCGGAACTGCAAGCTTTACAAACAACCCTCTCTAGTGACGAAATTGCTCGCGCTCAAAGGTTTTACTTTGAACAGCATCGACAGCGTTTTATTGCAGGTCGGGGTATCCTCCGTAAAATCTTGGGTCGCTACTTAGGTGTGGAACCGCAAGCGGTGGAATTTACCTATGAACTTCGTGGAAAGCCATTATTAGCTGATAGCTTTGCTGATAGTGGACTGTCATTTAACTTGTCTCACTCACAAGATTTGGCTCTATGTGGTGTCAGTCGGAACCGCAAAATTGGTATAGATGTAGAATATATGCGGTCAGTCAGTGATGTGGAAGCTCTTGCGGAAAGGTTCTTTGCACCTAGAGAATATGAACTAGTGCGATCACTCCCCCAAAACCAACAACAACAAGTGTTTTTTCGCTACTGGACTTGCAAAGAAGCTTATTTAAAAGCAATAGGAGTAGGAATAGTTCAATTAGAAAAAGTAGAGATTTCTCTGACTCTAGAACAACCAGCAAAACTTATCACTGATGAAGAATGGAATTTGATTGAACTTGTACCTGGTGATCATTATCTTGGTGCAGTTGCTATAGCAGGTCAAAGTTTAGATTTAAAGTACTGGCAATATTAAAAAATTCCCATTGCTCCAAGGCGAATGGTAATGATTTCTACGTCTGTAATTGCTTTGTGGGGACCATTTTTAGTATTGGCTGGTGTAAACCAAAATGTTCCCGATGTGCATTCTCGTCCACCAGTTTCGATTATTCCTTTGAGAACATAGACGTATTCATCACAAGGATGGTAATGAATGGGAATTACTGTGTTAGCAGTCATCCTTAATTTATGAATTGAGCCTTGCGCTACTGGTTCAGCTAATGGCAGTATTTGTGTTCCCGGAAATTGCTCAACTTCTAGCCACTGTTTATTGTTTGTAGTAATAAAAGTTTGTTCAACCATATTTGATTGCCTAAGTATGAAATTAACTGAGGTTCTTCACAAAATAATATAAATCTGCTATTTATTGTTACTGGCAAAACTAACTAAGACCTCTGGCATTGTTTCATTTAGCCTATAGTCCCAGCCACCATTGAGAAAGGAAATGAGAATTACACTATCTAACGCTTCATACTTGCCAACAGGTATTGGCGATAACACAGTACTGTGAGCAGTTAGTGCTGTAGACTCATGCATAAATCGACCTTGCCACGGTTGGGAAAGGCGCATTGGTTCATGTAGTCGAGTTGCTTGTTGACTCAATCGTTTATGCTCAAGTTGTAGTTGAGTACCTCCATCCACAGGTTTTAACGTCCAAGTCACAATTGAAGGCCGATGCATCATACTATCCTGCCAAGTGAAGGAAAGACGCTTTGGCTCATCGAGTTCAATCACCTCACAATCAATGCTTTCACTTAGTCCTGGTATTGATGAGTACAGAAATCGGAATTTGTGTCCCACACGTGGCTCAAAGTCGTTTTCCATCAGCCATGCAGCAAGAGTGTGGCGGTTGGTGAGTACCTGCCAAATTCGTTGGGGGGGATAAGGATAGAAAACTTCCTTCTTCAAGTTTCGGAGCATTGATTTTCCTCCAAATAGTTGCCAAGGGCATCTAGTTTTTCTTGCCAGAACTGCTCGTAATCAGCGATCCATTCAGATATCTGCTTCAGTGGCTCCGGGTTTAGCCGATACAGGCGCTGTCGCCCTGCTTTCCGCATTTGTACTAAGCCTGCTTCGCAAAGAACTTGTAAGTGCTGAGAAATAGCTGGCAAGCTCATCGCAAATGGTTCAGCCAGTTGCTTTACTGGTTGCTCGCCAGTACGTAACAGATCCAATAGCGCCCTGCGTGTAGGATCTGCGATCGCTACAAACACATCGGCACTAGCAGCAGGTCTACTCATTACAGATTAACCATATATTTAAGCAAACGCTTAACTATTACTAGATTGTATAAGCAATTGCTTAAATGTCAACTACCCCAGTACATGCTTAGGAAGTGAGTGATGTATACACCGGAAGTAGTGCGATCGCTTCCCCCAAACCAACAACAACAAATGTTTTTTCGCTTTACAATATTTGTATAATTGATATTAATTATCATTTAAATAAAATTAGTAGAGCTACCGAGAAATGTTGAACGGTAGCCCACTTTGAGATACAATCCTAATTTTTTCGGTTATGCCTGAGTGTATTTATCGATTACCTTAGCTAAATCTGGTACTGCATCTTCTACGTGTTGCTTGGCTGAACCCCGAAGCTTTTCATAAGTCCCTCGCACGATGGGGCGGTTGACGTTCTTGGCCTTTTCATCAGTGACGCTCAATAGTGCGTCTGCTGTGCGATCGCGGCTTGCAATCAAATATCCGACTGGATCGCCTTTGTCTACGCCTTCGCTCCAAATGGGATCAAGTGCTTCAAAGCATTGTGGCAAAATCATTTCAACAACATAAGGAACATATCCTGGTTTGACTCCCTTAAGGGCGGCGAAAGCTGTTTTCAAAGCCATACCACTTATACCTGACTTAGAAGCAAGTTGTGCTTCTATCACGTTGCAGCAATCTTCTACAACCATAGCTTTTTTGCTTGAGTCCAACAGTCCGTCGCTAAGTTTCATTTTACTCTTCATTTAGTGTCAAACTACTTAATTTCCATTCCATTCATTTCCCTAACTACCAGGAAATTATAAAAAATGATATGTAAAATGGAGGATTTCCATAGATTTTAGTTATATCCTGGCAGATAGAGAGAGCAAACGCTTTCAATAGAAGAATTTTGCAATGAGTTTCAAGACAAGGAGAGCGCAAAGAAATTGCTTACTTGTTCTCCTTGTCTTTGCACTATCAATCTCATTTGTTGAGTGCATCTCAAAAATATCTCATATAGAGATACCTGCTAGCCTAGCCCAAGCGATCGCACACCATGAATACCCAGACTTGTAGCAATTCTATTCATTAACAGAAATTATCTATTCTAAGATCGCGCCAAATCTCAGAAACTTGCCATCCTGAATTGCCAACCGATTGAACTGCTGGGTAATTACGCACCGAAATATAATTATGTTCTTGATAACTAATATCAAAATTTTCTTCTTGAAAATCAACAGAAACGTTGGCAAAGTTTTGCTGTTCTGGTTCCTCAGTTTTCTCTACTTCTTTGAGAATAGGCTTTTCAATGACTTTTATTAGTTGTGTATCCATTTGATTTTTGAGGTTTGAAGATTGATAAAAGAACAAAAGACTATTAATTCATAACCAGACTCGTGTAAACTTTTTGTGAATTCTTATAAGAAATTACAAAAAGTTTTTATAAAGTTTGGTATGAAAAATTGGAACAGCCAAACTAGGATACAATAAATTCCCTAATAATACGAGTATTTATTGAAAAGTTTATGAGTTTAATAATTACAAAGGATTTTGACTGATGTTTGACTCAATCAACTGGAAACATAAGTTTAGTAAGGAGTATTCGCAATCCTCACCACGTCAAACCATCTGTATTGACTGTGCTTATCATATCAAGGTAGAAGGAATAATAGAGTGCATTCACCCAGAAGAATTAGAAATTAATTGTTCTGCGGTCATGTTCTGCAATTCATTCCAAAGCACACAGGAAATTGAAAGTCCTTGTGTGTCTTTCGACGATGAAAAATAGCAGCTATGGTTGCATTCCGAAGAGGTAAACTACTGGACTATCGCATTCATCATGATGGGTAAATGCGTTTGTAGTAAGGACTTTAGTCCTAGATTCAACAAAGAATACAAGTATATCCTACCTGCGAATTAGCTGCTACCGCCTCTACACTACAAACCTATCGAAACTTTTGCCATCTACCACTACTACTTCGTCTAATGGAAAACGAATAGACATCTCCAGAAATGAGGTATCGACTCTGACTACACAAGGCTTTTATATTTTTTTTCACCAGATGTTTAAATGGGATAGATAAGATTTAATCTCAAATTCGCATGATCGCTGATTAATTCTTATTTAACCAAATTTAACATGACGCAGGTTTCTGCCAAATGACCATATGTTATCTAAAATACAGTACATATACGGTTATTACGATCAGAAATTATTGAATAAGATAAGCAATTATTCAAAAATTAAATATCTTTGTTCATGATATTGAGTGATTCAGCAAAATTTAGTTGCCAGCTATTTTAAATAATCATATTTATCTAATGGATAAAACAATGATGAGTTTTGCAGAAACAAGTAGTTTTTTCCAAATAATCCAGGAATTCAATAATTGTATACAACTACAATATAACGGTGAATTAAAAATAAACAATGTTAATGGGAAAGTATATACTTTCTACTATCGTTTAGGTAGGATTGTGTGGGCAACCGGTGGAGAGCATCCTTTTCGGCGTTGGCGTCGGCAAATGGAACAATATTGTCCACAAATTGATATTGCACAAGTGCGATCGCAATTCATGGATTTGTCAATAGATTATTGGGATTATCATATCTTAGAAACTTTGTATTCCCAACAAAAAATCAACCGCGAAACAGTCAACTCTATTACCGAAAATACCATTAATGAATTGCTGTTTGATCTCATACAAGAAGCAAAACACGGTGAAATTCATTATGAACGCCAACAGCAAATAATTTTAGATTCACCAATGAGTTTCACAAATGTGCAGATGGCTTTGCAAGAAATGCAACAATTATGGCAAGCTTGGTCAGCAGCAGGTTTAGCAAAATTTTCTCCTAATTTAGCGCCCAGGGCTATTTCATTCTAAAAAGTTGCTTGAGTGTGTCTAGACCAAATGAGCATAATCGCTGGGCTTGAGCCATATTTTCAAACATCTGGTCACGATACAAATTGAGGGTAAAAGTTTAATTAATTCCGGTAATGCTCTGATTTCGTTGCTTTTTGAATCGACCTCTACTGGTTCCAAAATCAACCCCCGCTCTACAATGTATGCGCTGACCAACATAATTGATGGATGAGGAGTACTTAATCGGTTATCTTCCTCAATTTGATCAGAACCACGCAGTACTTTGCCATCCGTAGCAATGGTTTCTCCTGGTAATGGCTCAATCCCAAAAAATCTGGCAAGGCAAGCGGAGTATTGTTGGTAATCCAAGTGTAATAGCAGACGACGTATTGTACTGTAGGATGGCAACCTATTTTTTGGAGGCTGAAACAATGCGATTAATTCATCTTTATAGGCTTTTAACCAATCGCCGATAGCTAGAAATCCCTTGTTGCCTGCGGTGATCGCCAAGGTAAATAGGGACAGACAGAGCGCTTGTGTATGACGTTGACCACTACTGCGTCGAGGGTCGGGTAACTCCGCAAAAGCTTCAAGGATAGCAACTTCACGCATCACAAGAGTCCATCTCAATAATCCCAAACTATATCATCAATCGCTACCTCTGAGAATGAAATAGCCCTGTGCATCTGGTCTTCTTAAGATATTGAGAACTACAAAGTAAAATGACTCTATTCCAGATTTATGCTACCTTTGGCAGTGCGAGGTCTATTTGTTATATTTCTTTCCTAAGACAGATGTAATGAAAGATAATATTTTTCCAATTTTAGGGTTGCAATCTGTAACAACAATCTGAGAAAATGAGAAGAATATGAAAAACAATTAGATCAAAATACTGCCTGTGAAACTTGATTCCGCACCTGTAAGTGCTGCTAGCACATCTCTATATTCCAAAAGCCACTACGAAACAGTAGAAAACGTGACTTCACCGTCACCTGCTGTTGCTGATTCTGCTCAAAAGCAACCACCTATAGCTATTTTCGCCACTACTTTCTTAACTATTTTTCTAGCGGAAATCGGTGATAAGACACAGTTATCCACTTTACTGATGAGTGCTGAATCACATTCACCATGGATAGTTTTTGTCGGTTCCGCAGCAGCACTGATTACTACTAGCTTGTTAGGTGTACTTTTAGGTAGTTGGATTGCTAGTCGCCTTTCTACAAAAACTGTAGAAAAAGCAGCCGGAGTCATGCTGCTTTTGATTTCCGTAATGCTGTTTTGGGATGTAATTCACTATTGATTTGTCATTGGTGAGATTACTTGAAAACAGATTGAATTGCTCACCAATTAAAAACTAACAACTAATAATCAAAAAAATTTATGAATTGGCACCTTTTAGGATTAAGCTTTATGACTGTTTTTCTCTCTGAGTTAGGGGATAAAAGTCAGCTAGCTGCGATCGCTCTTTCTGGGCGTAGTCAATCTCGTCGTGCTGTTTTCTTGGGAACTGCTGGTGCTTTACTTTTGACTAGTTTGTTAGGAGCATTAGCAGGTGGAGCTGTGGCAGAATTTTTACCTACGAGATTGTTAAAAGCGATCGCTGCTGTGGGATTTGCTGTACTTGCTGTACGCTTGCTGTGGTTTAACAATGAAGCTTCTCAAGATTAGTTGTATAAACGCACTATGACATGTCATATGGTGCATGTAGTGCGTTTCTACAAATGTTACTGCCGCCAGCACCAACTTAAAAGCGTACCACCAGCTACTAATTTGATCACTTCCAACAGCCAATAACTACCATGCAATAAATTCATGTTGGCTGGTACTTCTGCTGTTGTCTGAAACAGGTTTAGTTGCATTCCGATAGCAGACATTTCTGGTGTTAAGAAATATGTAGTAGTGAATGATATTGCTAACAACAATACCGATAAAATCAGGCTACCAGAAAGCCACTTAGACTGAGTTTGATTGAGAGCTAAAACACCAGTTAATACTAAGCCCGCAGCCAATAATTCGATTCGATTGAAATTCCAGAAAATAACGTAGCCTGCTGTAGCAAAACTCGCTTGTGTGATCATGCCAGATACGTAAAGACTAGGCATAATCACCCAGTCTAAAAGCAAACTAGCACTAAGCCAGAAGCCTAAAGTTAGCATCACAATAGATTGCCAAATCGGACGTTTAAACCCGAAGCTAGAAACGGTATTCATAGTGAATGAATGATTGCTTGTATTTATAGTTCTAGTTTCTAACTTAACAAGCTAATTTGACAACTAATTTCAATTATCTTTTACATTTATTTTTGAAAAAGTATATATACTTACGTATTCAGTCTGAATAAGATGTTTGAAAAGTCTTAATTTCTTACTTAAATGGGTGGCTATAAATCGCTGTTAACCAGGTAAAAGCTACCTCAGCAGGTTGAAAATTTTTGATTTTCCGTTAGCCTGTACAGGCAAACAACCAATAACCACTTTAGGGATAAACAGATGTTTGTCTCTACTAAATTAAGATTGTTTGCAAAGATATTAAGTCATAAAAATATAAATTAATTTTGCGTGATAAAATTGAAGAAATAAATAATAAAAATCAAACTTTAACGTAGTTTTATAACCTGAGTTAAATCACAGTCATATCAAGCAATGCGCTTTCCATTTTTATTAGGTACAGCACTAACTTTGGTTATAGCGATCGCACCAGATGCTGTCCTCAAAACTCAAGCAGTGCAGCTAAGAGACGGTACAGTATATTTTGTGCAACCTCCTTCACTCGAAGGAGCAATTACTACTTACAAAACAACATATGCTTGGGGTGCAACCTATTATTTCACAATTCATTTGCCCCAAAATGCTGGAGAACCACTACAAAAAATTACAGTTAACCAGCATGAAGGAGTAGATCGGGTACGTTTTGACCTAGAAGATACTGTCGTTTTTGTGGGTACACCTGACAATAAAGGGGAAAAATTACAAATCAAAGATGCGACAAGCGATCGCAAAACGAGAACAATCTCACTGACATTTGATCCACCAATATCACCAGGTAAAACTATTACTATCGCTCTTAAACCCGTGCAGAATCCTGGAGTTAGCGGGGTTTATCTGTTTGGTGTCAAAGCTTTTCCTGCGGGAGAGAAAAGTTACGGACAATTTCTTGGTTACGGACGCTTGCAATTTTATAGCCCGAATTTCTTTTAATTGGTAAGCTAAAACACATCTAACTTGAGTATTTTCAATTTTTCGCAAGGTGGGTTTCCAAGCAACCGCCAACAACCACCAACCAACCCTCATACACAAATAATGCGATCGCGCCCCTGTTTTTTGGCTTGGTATAATGCTCTATCTGCGGCTGCAATCAGGGTTTCCCGCTGAAGATTCTGAGTAGGAATCAGACTTGACACACCAAAACTTACTGTTATGAAGTCGCTGATCTGAGATTGAATATGTGGTAATCGTAATAAATTGATCTCTTTTTGAATTGCTTGGGCTATGGCGAAAGCACCTTGAATCGCTGTGTGGGGTAAGATCACTGCAAATTCTTCACCACCGTAGCGAGCGACTAAATCTGCTGGACGCTTGAGGGTGTTACGCATGGCTGCGGCGATGTTTTTTAAACAAGTATCGCCTGCTTGATGTCCGTAATGGTCATTATAGCTTTTAAAGTAATCTACATCACATAATATTAAACCTAGATACTGTTGCTCTCGTGCCATCCGTCGCCATTCTTGGGATAGGTATTCATCAAAGCGACGACGGTTTGCAACTTGGGTTAAAGCATCCAACGTGACTAGGCGTTCTAATTCTAAGTTTGCTTTACGCAGAGCAATTTCAGCAGCTTTAGCTGCATCTTCGGCTCGTTTGCGTTCCCAAATTTCTTGTTCTAGGGCGATGGTTCTTTCACGCACTTGTTGTTCGAGAGTGCGGTTGTAGTCGGCTAAAAGTTGTTCTGTGTATTTGCGTTCAGTGATGTCAATGATGACTCCATCCCAAATACTATCTCCGTTTGGTTGCAGTTCAGTTTGAGCAATGACTTGAACCCATTTCACGCATCCAGAAGGAGTCACAATTCGGTGTTCAAGATTAATTGATTGTGGCTTGTGCACAGATTCTGCAACTAAGGCTTGGATGGTTAATATGTCATCTGGATGTATGAAAGACCATATTTTTTGGGAATCCTGCATCACTACTTCTGGTTCTATTTCGTAAATTTCCTGACATCTGGGACTTAAATAAGTACATTCTTCACTACCATCATGGTGTAATATATACCGGAAGATCATCCCCGGTACGTTTTCTTCTAACTTACGAAATTGAGCTTCCCTCTTCTTGAGAGCATCTTCTGCATCTTTGGGAGTATTAATATCTTGTTCTGTTTGTTTACGTTTTGTGATATCTTGCAATATTGCGATCGCATAAGCTGCTTCACCCCTATCATCAAATACAGGAATGACCTTCATCTGTAGTGCGATCGCTTTTCCTTGACGATAAATCTCCAAATCATCAGCATCCGCAGTTTTTCCTGCTAATGCTTGTACTGATGGGAGTTGTTCACTTGGATATAATTGTTTTGTCCCTGCCCGATAAATTTGATACGCACTAGCTATGTCTTCCCTTGGCAAATTTATAATCTGATCTGCACCCAGTAATTTTTGCCATGTTTGATTGATATAAGAGTAATTGCCATCTTTTTCGATCACAGCTACTCCTAAAGGTAAAACTTCTAGTAGCTGATACAATCGACTTTCAGCAACGAGCAATATAGTACTCAAAGCTTCCATTGTATTAAAGATTTATTATTATCATTTGCTTGCCATCGAATTTATATCTTTGACAAGTTACCGTACTTGAATAAGAGTTTGTATTTTATTAATTACCGCCTATATTATTGGTTTCAGGATAGTTTTTTATTTATTGCTAAGAGGATTCATGTTGTAGGCATAAGCCTTCGGTGTAGGGTACGCAGTGTTAGACGCACTACCCTAACGGCTTCCCGTACTCCTTCGGAGAACCCGCAGGGTAGGGTAGCAGAGTGAAACATCTCAGTATTTGCTCAAAACCCTAGATTCTAGTCTGCGAGAAGACGCTACGCGTCTACGCTCCATGTTATCTGACGACCTGCATTGTTAACGCATCGGCTTGCATTGTTAATCTATCGATCTGCATTAACAGGACTTATCAAGAATATCCCCGACTTCTCAAAAAAAGCCGGGGATTTGGATCTCTCTATTTTTACAAATGATTTCGGATTGCCTTAGCACAAGTCGTCTAAAAATCAAACAGTCTGCTTAATCAGACTTTAGTTATGAGGCTGCACTCTGAATTACAGGTGTTTCTGAACTTCTGCAAAAAGTCTCTCAGTCTTGCTGAATAATCGGACAAATTCTATCTTCCGGCTTCATTGACACACTATGCCACTCTGAAACTAATTCTTGGAGTTCGCCTCGTAAAGTCAACAATTGCTCAATTTGATAGTCAATATCGGAGATTTTATCTTGTAATTTGTGTTGAATTTCATCACAGGCGGGTTTACCACGATCATAAACTTCGAGGATTTCGCTAATTTCTTGTAAACTCAAACCAAGACTTTGAGCGCGTTTAATAAACGACAAACGTTTGAGGACATCAAAGGAAAACTGTCGGAAACCTCCCTCTGTGCGTCCTGATGATTGGATAAGACCAAAGCTTTCGTAATAGCGAATGGTTCTAATTGGAACTCCGCTTAAAGCTGTTACCTGACCAATTAACAGCATATTTTTTCTAATTTTTATACAGCTTTATTACTAATTTACATAATTTATGTATCTATCGACAATCATGTTTACATTTATTGTGGTTATTTATATCGGTGGCTCGAACTAGATTAATGATGCAAGTGTTGGATTATTGAGAAACATATTGACAAAATAAGTTACAGAAAAAGAAGTGGCAGAGCCACTTCTAAGTAATTCCCAGGTAGAACCTGAAAACAGTATAACGGTCATAAGAAATATAAATAGTATAAAGTAACACTTATTAACTTATATGTTAGTTTTTGTTAATTTCGCAAGTACAAAAAATAATATATAAGACATATATGACAGGTTTTTTTTTGATAGGGTTGTTTTTATCTATGCTAAAAATTAGACACTGACAACGAGGAGCTATAGCAATCTATGTAGGAGTTGTGAAATAGAAACTTCTCAAGTAGGGGAGCAAATAAAAATTGTAAATAAAAAGCAGAGATTACCCTCGTCAAGAGCTAGCTTGACACACCTGAAATTCGACATTAGTGCATGACTAAATTCTAGTCCGGTTAGAGATTTTCTAAACATCAAAAAGTGATTAAAAAAAGCTTATAAATCGGCTGTATTGATACTAAAATGGGCTTTTATGTAAAGTTTAATTGTTTATTTTTAGAAATAATTAACTTTATTTGAGAAAGCTAATAATTATTAACCGATAATTCCGAGCAGGGTACAAAAAATGGATTGATCTGTGGAATCGCTCCAAAATCCAAAAGGGTATTAAGGAGTGCGATCGCGTTGTGCAACCTTATCTTGATTCATCAAATTTGCTATCAGGGGGAAATTTTTTAAATAGATAAATAGAGCGAACGCTATCCAGTGGGCGGATATTGAAAGGTAGCTTAATCGTAAAAGTACTACCTTTACCTAATTCACTTTGCACATTTAAGGTGCCGTGGTATGCTTGGACAATTGCTTGCGAGATTGCTAATCCCAATCCAGAACCGCCAGTAGTGCGAGAGCGATCGCTATTCACGCGATAAAAGCGATCAAAAATTCGTGACAATTCTTGTTGAAGTATACCAATTCCTGTATCTTCAATCTGAATTACAGCATAATGGTCACTGCGGTCTAGGTAAACAGTTACTTTTCCTCCTGATGGTGTGTATTGAATGGCATTAATAATTAAATTAGAAAACAGCCGATAAAGCTGATCTCCATCACCGATAATATTCACAGGGTCTGACACTCGTACTGTTGATTTGAGTTTTATCCCTGCTGCGATCGCCAATGCGGCAAATTCTTCTATTAAGTCGTCAATAATATCATTTAAACAGCAAATATCACGTCGCATTGGCACTGTTTGACGATCTAATCTGGTTAGCAGTAATAAATCTGTCACCAGAGTAGTCAGTCGTTGATTCTGACGTTGTATGCTTTGCAGAATTTCCCGTACTTCTGTTTGATCTAATTGTGGTATAAAAAGTGCTGATTCCACTGTTGCTTGGGTTGCGGCTAAAGGTGTTCGCAACTCGTGTGCAGCATCTGCTGTAAATTGCTGAATTTGTCTGTAAGATTTATAAATTGGTTGCATTGCTAATCCTGCTAGCCACCAACTAGCAAGACCAACTAGACCGATAACAATTGGTGAACCTAATGCTAAGGTGAGTTTCACTGCATCTAAATAACTATTGAAATCTTCCAGACTTCGCCCTACTTGGATATACCCCCAATCATTATTGTTTTGAGTATGCAGTGTCAAAGAAATTTGGTGGTAAAGCTTACCCTTCCTATCTTTTAAGGTTTGCCATAATTCTTTGTTAAACTCAGATGACAATCCCTCTGGATAAGAGCCTGCTATAGCAAACAAACGTCCAGAATTGTTAAAAAAACGTACATAGTAGTGACCTTGATTAATCGCGCTCAGAGTATGACGTCGTAAATTTGATAGTTCTGGAGTACACCTATTTCCTACTACACAGATATTTGGTAGAAGCTCTTGTATGACTGGTTCTAATCGACCAGGTTGCTGTAGTTTTAGTTCAATACTATCGTGTAATGTTCCCGCAACTGATTCTATTTCTCGATCTAATGTTACCCAATGAGCATGAGCGATCGCTCTGTAAATACCAAAGCCGCATACACTTAAAATCAACGCCATAACAAGGGCGTACCACAGAGCTAAATACAGGCGTGTTAATTGAAACAGTTTATTCTGATTCATCCGTCAGATTGAGACGATATCCCATACCATGCAAAGTTTCAATCATGTTTCCGCAGCCACTGTTAACTAGTTTACGACGCAACAAACGTATTTGAGCCGCTACTACATTACTAATCGGTTCTGCATTCACTTCCCAAAGCTGATTGCGAAGTTGTTCAGTAGTAATAATTTGGTTGGGATGTTTCATAAAATATTCTAGTAGCTGGAATTCTTTATTAGTCAGGGAAATTTCCTGTTTATTTCCTCCAGAATTTTGATTGACAACTATATTATTGCCGTAATCCAAAGTCAGATTACCCACCGTTAATTCCTGTGGTTGAAATTGAGGCGATCGCCTTTGCAAAGCACGCAATCGCGCTAATAATTCTGCCATTCCAAATGGCTTCACCAAATAATCATCTGCACCTGCATCTAAGCCAGCAACTTTATCTTCCATGCTGTCTTTTGCTGTGAGCATCAACACAGGTAGAGGGTTTTTGTGGTAACGTAATCGCTTACACAATTCTAATCCTGATATTCCTGGTAGCATCCAATCAAAAATAGCTATTGTATATTGTGTCCAGCTATTTTCTAAATATGCCCATGCATCGTTACCATCAACTACCCAATCAATCAAATACTTCTGTTGGGTAAGAGTTCGCTTAATTGCAGTACCTAAATCGGGTTCATCTTCAACTAGTAAGACTCTCATTGCACATCTACCCAGAAATCAGCAGTAATTATTTTGTTGTTTCGATTAAACTGTCCCCACATTTTATATTTTCCTGGTTTCGGAAAACTGGTCATAAAATGAATTTCACCAGGTGGGGTATTTTTCATTGCATGAGCATGGATATAATCTGCTTGTGTTAATGGCGATGAGTTTTTGAGGATGACTAAATGTCCTCTTTCTCCTAAATAAGGTTTTAAATCTGCTGGTGGTTGATTACTTACCGTATCTTGTAAATTGAAAATTACATGAACTTCTTGCCCTGCTTTGATTGTGGGTTGAGACAATTTCAAGTTAACTTTAGTGTTGCCAAATGTTTTATTCGTAGCTAAATTAATTTTTGGCGTAGTTGATGATTGTCCTGAAACTTGTGTTTTTAACACTGAAACTTGTTCTGCTTTTCCTGCTACTTTGTAGTCACTGAAAAGAGTGTAACCGCTAGGATAGGGAAAATCAGTTTTAACTTCAAAACGTCCATTGCCTTTATATGTAGGATGAACGTGCTGAAAAGATTGCAGGTCATCACTAACAACTATTAAATGCATTAATTGTTCCTGGAATTTGTCAAAATTAGCAATTGGTTTACCTGCTTTATCTTTGATATCAATTGCTAAAGATACAGGAGATTTAGGAATAATTTTGCTAGGTGTTTTAAGCTCTGCGATCGCGTCTGCAAGTTCTAAGTTAGAATGACCAGAATGCTCATTGTGGTCATTTCCCATATTGTGACCTGTGTGGTGATTCGCATCTGCAATAGCATTTGTATTAGAAGTTGATATTTCGCTTGTTTGGGATGATTTTACTTGTGAGGCGCAAGCTTGAATGAAAACAAGACTTGAAGTGATAGCTAGTGCAGTAAAAATTCGCTTCATTTGTTTACAGTTTTGATTGTAAAAAATAATATTTTGTTGATGAACTTGGTGATTTACTATTAGTCTGCCATTCGATGATGAAATTTGCATGAAATTCTAAAATATCAGCACATTGCTTTTAATGAGTAATGAGAACAGATGAAGGCTTCCCATCAAAAAATTTTTCTTACCCCTCTTGACTCTCCAGTCAGCTAGAGAATCCACAATGTAATCAGTTAAGCAAATCAAGGATTAAAACTATGACTCTTCAACTCACAGTTCCGAATATGGCTTGTTCTGCTTGCGGCGAGACTATCACAAAAGCCATTCAAGCTGTTGATTCTGCGGCTGTGGTTCAGACTGATCCAAAAACGAAGTTAGTCACCATCGAAACTCAAGCATCTGAAACCGAAATTAAGGAAGCAGTCACAGCAGCAGGCTATTCAGTTGCGTGAAGTATCTACACTGATGCTTCGCGTCACACTCCATTTATCTTGTAAGGTGCGTTAGACTCAATAATTTGGTGATAAGCAAAAGATTTTTGACATCTGACGCACCCTAATAAATTTACTGTTGACTTTGTCTAGGAGCAGGCTTATACCAAGCCTGATACCATTGCTGCATCTGTCCGATTTCAGACGTCTGAGTCTGAATGATGGATTGAGCTAAGTTGCGAAGTTCGGGATGTGTACCACTGTTAACAACCATATATGACATCATTACCGCCATTTGATGATGCGGAATCATCTCACGAATAAATTCTCGATCAAAGTCAGAGGTATTCTTGAGAATATCCAAATGCATCTGCATATCTGGATGCATTGACATTCTCATCATTCCTCGGTTCATACCCTCACCCCTACCTTGGTGCATTCTCATCATCCCCATACCAGCCATTGGAGTAGCAGGTACTTCTGTGCCATAC
Organism: Fischerella sp. CENA71; assembly: GCA_024239075.1. Taxonomy (GTDB): domain Bacteria; phylum Cyanobacteriota; class Cyanobacteriia; order Cyanobacteriales; family Nostocaceae; genus Pelatocladus. Next base: position 46,481 of record JANBVI010000010.1, read on the forward strand.
CACTTTTTGTACCAAGAACGCATCTGTTCAATTTCGCGGTTTTGGTCTTTGATAATAGCTTGAGCTAGTTTTTTAATTTCGGGACGTTTAGCCCGGTTTAAAGCCAACTTAGCCATTTCTATCGCATTTTCATGGTGAGGAATCATCATTTCGATGAAATGTTGATCCACTTGAGTCATCATTTGTCGTTGTAAAGGCTGGGAAGGTTGGGAAGGAGTAACTTGAGCAAATGGGTGATGAATATTATGTTGTGGATTTGGGGATTGAGCTTGCGTGTTATTGATTATAAATAGTCCTCCCAAAGCACTACTGCTCAATAACCCTATAAGACCATAAATCAAATTTTTGTTCTTCATAACTTCACCTCTATGAGAGAATGAAGACTAAATACTTGGTTTCTGTAATTAAATTTAGCGGGAATTTATGAGGAAGTTTTGAGTATATAACAGTTTTATTTGTCTTTTCTCGTGATTATTTCTTCCTTAACTTCAATTGTCAAATCTCTACTCAACTGGAGAGTCAAGTGACAGCAATAAAACGTTACTTATCAGATTTGACCAATTTGAGCTATTAGTTTGACAAAAGCCCACATTTCTATCTTTTCATTTCAGAATGAAATCAAGATGAAATGTTGTTTTATATCAAAATTTATTTACAATGCGATCGCCATCAGGCGGGTGCTTTTTTTGCACCATCGCCTAGCCTCTTCGTAGGCGTATCTTTCTCCAAAAGCTATGGGAATTGCCTAAGCTAATAACTTGATAAGAAATCTATTGATTAAAAGTAAATCTACCGTTTACTTTTTCGCCTTTAATATCCGCAATAACTTTTATTTGATATTGACCAGTTGCTTTTTCAGTTAACTGTGCTGTGTAATGTTTTCCATTAGCATCATAATTCATAGGAATTGATTTTTGTTTTCCATCAGGAAGCTGAACTTGAGCCGTTACTTTTGCATCAGGTACTGTTTCGTGGTTGTTACCTTTTAGCAAGTATAAATCCATATGAGTTGCACTTGCTTCTTTCTCAGGAACAAATTCTAAATGATAAGTTCCTGTCTCTACAACTTGACCGTCTTTAGATGCACCATGTTCGTTATTTGTTTTCGCAGCAGGTGATATAGAAGTGGGATTAGAGGTTACTGAACTATTATGATCTGTGCTAGTGGTTTGACTACTGTTATTACAAGCGCTTAACAAAAAGAGTCCTAAACTTGCTAAAAATACAAAACTAAGTTTGAGATATTGCATTGAAAGATTCCTTATTTTAAAAACGTAATCTGAATAGATTAAACTGGATCTATGTTGAAAATTTTGTTACAAAATAGATGAGGTGTAAATACAATTTTTAGAGTATATTTATAAATACTCTTTATTTAGACAATTCAATTATTTAAAATAACTCCAACTGTTTTTCTATTTTCTCGCAACACTGGACTTTGCTTAGGCAGTAAAATTTTACCGAACTTAGCATATAAAGCAGGTAAAACCACTAACGTTAATGCTGTAGAAGTAAATAACCCACCTAATACTACTATCGAAAGTGGTTGAAGAATTTCTTTTCCTGACCCGCTTTCAATTACTAAAGGTGCTAATCCTAAAGCTGATGTAAAAGCTGTCATTAAAATGGCGTTTAATCGTTCCATTGAACCTTTGATTAATAGTTCCTTAAGTGGCATTCCTTCTGCAAATTTGGTGTTGTAATTATCTACTAGTAGTAACCCATTACGAGTAGCAACTCCAAATAAAGTGACAAAGCCAACTAAAGAGGCAATAGAAATAATACCGCCACTCAAAGCCACTGAAAATACTCCCCCCACCAATGCCAAAGGTAAATTAATCATAATCATGGCGGTAGACGGAATAGATTTAACTGAAAGGTACATGATAACTGCGATCGCAACAAAGGCTATGGCACTGAAAATTAAGATATTTTGAGTGGCTCTTTCTTCTGCCTCAAATTGCCCTGCATACTGAATGTAGTAACCCGGAGGAATCTGTACTTGTTGCTTTACTTTATCTCGAATTTCATTCACAATAGAGCGCAAATCTCTACCGTTGGCATTAGCAGAAACAACTATTAAACGAGAGACATTTTCTCTGTTGATAGTGTTGGGACCAGTGCCATTTTCAATTGTGGCAACTTGTGCTAAGGGAATGTTTTGACCGTCAGGAGTATCAACTAACAAATTGCGAATGGTATCCAAGTTTTGACGTGCATCTGGTTTTAACCAGACAAGTAAATCGAAAGTTTGTTGTTTCTCCAAAACTTGAGATACGACTCTACCATTAAGGGCTGTTTCGATAATTTCAGAAAGTTTTCCTACCGTCAATCCGTATCTTGAAGCAGCCGGACGGTTAAACTTAATTTGTATTTGTTCGATTGGTATTTGCGGTTCTAGTTGTAAATCGACAATCCCATTGACGCTTTTCATGACATCATCAACTTGCTGACCAATAGTGCGGAGTTGTTCTAAATCGGAACCGAAAATTTTGATTGCGATCGCACTTCTCACTCCAGACAATACCTCATCCATGCGGTGAGAGATGAAACCACCAATATTTGGCGCTACCCCCGGTAATTTCGCAAATTCTTCCCGCAACTTCTCAATCGTCCCCTCCCTGTCTTTTATGGCTTCACGGCTCAATTCAACATCCAAATGTGCCAAATTCACCCCAGCTGCATCCCCATCACCAGGCGCACGTCCAGAACGCAATTGCACGTAGGGAAATCTAGAATCTCCCTTCAGAGCTTGTTGAAGTGCTTCACCAGCTGCATTAGTAGCTTCCAGAGAAACCCCCGGATAAAGAGTTAAAGTATTCACCAAAGTTTGTTCTTGAAACTCTGGTAGAAACACTCTTCCAAATGAGGGAACAATCACAGTTGCTGCGACTAAACTCGCAATAGCGAGAGCTAAGATAATTCCAGAACGTCGGATAGAAAAATTTATTAAAGGATAATAAAGTCGCTTAAAAAATCTTGCTACCCAAGGTTCAGTTTCTGGCAAGTGACCGTAAGGTAATAATATTGCACATAAAGCCGGAGTTACCGTTAATGCTGTGATACTAGAAGCAATCACAGCTGCCATATAACCCAATCCCATTGGAATAAAAATACTACCTTCTACGCCAGTCAAAGCAAAAACTGGTGAGAAGACAACTATAGTAATAATAGTGGCTCCAAATACCGAATCACGTACTTCTTGACAACCATCAAATACCACATCTAAAACAGGACGTGGGTTGGGAGAATATTTATTTTCTCTGAGGTTACGGTAGACATTCTCAGCATCAACGATCGCATCATCAACTGCTGAACCAATTGCTACTGCTAACCCTCCCAAAGTCATGGTATTTAAACCTTGTCCTACCCAGTTTAATAATAGTACTCCCACCAACAAAGACAAAGGCAAAGCTGTTAAACAAATCGCTAAATTGCGCCAATTCATTAAAAATGGAATTAAGATAATGGCAACAATAATACTGCCTTCAATTAACGCTTCTCTAACATTTTCAATCGAAGAATCTATATAATTTTCCTGGCGAAAGGTAGGAGTAACTTTGATATCTTTGGGTAAGCCTGCTTTAATCTCTAACATCGCTGCTTCAATCGCACGGGTGACAGTGGGAGTATCAGCTTGTGGTTGTTTATTGATCATGACAATCACTGCTTTTTGACCGTTAAAACTACCATCACCTCGTTTGATAGCTGCGCCGATTTGCACATCGGCAATATCCGATATTTTTACAGGTGTACCATTGCGAGCAGTAATTACAGATTGCTGTAGTTCTTCTGTTGATTCAATTCGCCCGATACCCCGAATTAATTTTTCCCGGTCGGGAGTAATTAAATAACCACCTGGAGCATTAACATTAGCAGCAGAGGCGGCTTGCTCTACGTCTTCTAAAGTAACATTAAAAGCTCTAAGTTTTGTTGGATCAATTAATACTTGATATTGGCGACTATCACCCCCATATGCTACTACCTGAGAAACACCACCGACAGCCAAAAGGCGGTTTGTTACTTGCCAATCAACAATACGCCGCACTTCCATTAAAGAAGTGTTTTCTGATGTAAAGGCGTATTGCAGTACAGTACCAATGGGGGAACTAGTAGGAGAAATTTGGGGTGTTTCTACTCCTGACGGAAGTTTACTTTGTGCTTGTTGTAATCGCTCTGTTACCAATTGGCGAGCTTGGTAAATATCACTTCCCCAATTAAAAATAACTTTAACAACAGAGATTCCCGACGCACTAGAAGAACGGACTGCTGTAACTCCCGGAGTACCGTTAATTGCACTTTCTATTGGTAAAGTAACTAGAGATTCTACTTCCTCTGGTGCTAGTCCTGGTGCTTCCGTTTGAATTTCCACTTGGGGTGGGGCGAAACTGGGGAAGACATCCAATGGCATTTGGATAATTGTCCGAAATATCCAAACTGTGATGATAATTGTACCTAAAATGACTAACCAACGGCGAGCGATCGCCCATTTGATAATAGCACTCAGCATTAACAAACCTATTTAAATTTCAGGTGTGACTGTCGCTACCATTAATTCCCAGACTAAACCGAAGCGAATTTTTGTAGCGCGACAAATATTAAAGCCTGCACAAGTAAGCATTTGATGAAATTCAGCTTGAGAGTAACACTGCTTGTGTGCTGGGTCAAAAACTTTCAAAAATAAATCACATAATTTACAGAAAAAATAGTCTCTGCACCAATCCAAAATCACTAATTGACCATTGGGCTTGAGAAGACGTTTCATTTCTGCTAATGCAAAATTGGGGTTTTCAAAATAATGAAATGAATTTGCAGAAACGATGATATCGAAACTATTACTAGCAAAAGGTAACGCCGATGCAGAAGCAACAAAAAACGAGACATTGGGGGAATCAGAACATTTTGCTTGCGCTATTTGTAACATGTTTTCAGAAATATCAACCCCTATGATTTGTTGTGTTGGATTTTCACAAATTAGCAAGCGCTCAAACTCTCCCGTTCCACAAGCAACATCAAGTACTGTTGCTTCTGGTGGAATATCTGCCCAAGTTTTGAGAAAAGAAAGTGTTTTGTGAATATAACTTTTCCATCGTCGGTCATAGAAATTTGCTATTTGGTCGTATTGTTGACGAACTACTGTTTCACTCATCAGAATTACCTGCTGTTACTAATCGAGAACGAGTCCGGCGATTTGACCAAAAAGCACCAGCGATAAAAGAAGTCGCTAACGCAGCTCCTCCACCTGCTCCTAGCAACCACAGTGGTGCTGGTAAGCTAGATGTTTTAACTTCAGTTGTCTGTGAAGGAGCTTGTGTATGTTCGTCTAGTTTTGTCTTAGTATCACCCCGCAATGATTGAGCATAAAGCTGAGGTGCGCGCTGAGTAACTACTAAGTCTCCCTCGAATAAACCACTTTTGACCTCAACCATATCACCGGATGTTTGACTCAAGGTAACTTCCACAGGTTGGTAAGCATTACCATTCTGCACGTAAACCTGTTTTTTACCATTCACATCAACTACAGCTGAAATAGGAATAGCCAAACTAGGTGTTGAGGTTTGGTCTGTTAGAACTTCTAGTTCTGCAAACATCCCTGGTTTGAGGACTCCACCTGGATTATTTATTTGGGCTTTTACAGGTACTATCCGCGTTTCACCTTCTACCACTGATCCAATTACGGCAATTTTTCCTGTAAAAGTACGGTCAGCCAAAGAAGCAACTTTGACACTTACCCGTTGACCTATTCTTACTTTACCTAAATCTTTTTCATAAATATTAGCTGTAGCAAAAACTTGACTATCATTTACAATCGTCATTAACTTGCCACCAGCATCCTCAAATGTTTGACCAATTGTCACTTCCCTATCTGCAACTTTACCAGCAATCGGAGCAGTCACCGTCACCAGTCCCTTAGCATTGGCACTGTTTCCTAGTTGTTGAAGTCGAGTTTGGTAAATATTATTACTAAGTTGAATATTTCTTTTTGCAACACTAACTGCGGCCTGAGCGCGTTTGAGTTGATTTTCTGCCTCAATCACGTCTCGACGACTATTGGCTTTGGTGAGTTCGGCTTTAGCTTCTGCTAATTGAGTTTGCGATTCTAAAGCATTGCGTCGGGGTAAAGCACCAGTAGCAGCTAACTGTTGGTCTTTGTCGTATTTTTCTTGAGCAAAGTCAACTTGGCTTTGGGCTTGAGCGATTTCAGAATCAGCTATTTGTTGGTAGCGATCGTAATTTTGTTGAGCTAATTTTAAATCAGCTTGGGCTTGCTGTAAATCAGCTTGAGCTTGAGCAAGTTTTTCTTGTGATTCAACACGCAATGTCACTAAATCAGGACTGGTAACAACAGCAACAGGTTGACCTTTTGTTACACTTGCACCTGGTTCTACCAGCAATTCAACTACTTTCGCCCCAGCAATTGGGGTAGTCACTTCTACTTTTTGACTCGGTAGAGTTTCAATTTGTCCAGTGGTTTTTATCCCTAAAATTATCTGTTGACGTTGGACTGGTTCAACTTTAATATCTAGCCGTTTGGCTGTGTCAGGATCAACTTGAATCGAATTAGTAGTCTGAGTAGTTTCACTTTGTTGATGAAATTCGTTTCCATGTCCGCTATGAGCCAGAACAACTGCGGGATTTGCTAATAACAGCAGGCTTACAAGTGTACCATAAACACAAGGAATTGCCGTAGGTGTTTGGGAAGGCACAGGGTAAGACATCGCTATAAAATCCTTGAGTATGGAGCATCAGGAATTGCGAGTGGTCAAAAGTTCTTTTGGGTTTGAGAAATGCACTCTTACACTAGTGTTTCATTTAGAAATGAAATTAGGATGAAATCCAATACTACTCGGTTAAGAAAATCGACGAACGAAGCAGAGGCTAGATTGGCCTTGATAAGAGATTTACACTCTCATTATTGATATCAAATTCCAAAAACTATTCCCATCAGTAGATGAATTGAAATCTTTACTAAATAAAGTATTGAATCAGGGCGAGCTAGTCATTAAGTGGCATCGTCAGATAAAAATAAAGCAAATAGTGACTACGTTGCAATTTAAATGCCAATTAGCTTATTTTGCAGTTCTTAATGAGAATAATCATCAGATAAGGGGGTTGGCTTAGGAAGCGATCGCTCATCCACCAACTGCTTTCGACCAGACCCAATATCAACCATTTGAAAACCATGCACCATCCTCTACTACTGATTCTCGTTAAAGTCACTATTTTTTCTCTGATGTTAGCCATAGGGAGCAATCTCTCTTTTGAAAAGATGCTCTCCTTCTGGCGAAAACCTGCCTTAGTATTCCGTGCGTTTATAGCCGTGTCGCTGCTTGTTCCTCTAGTAGTTATTCTTCTGCTGAAACTGTTTAACTTACCGCCAGAAGTGATGATGGGATTAGCTTTATTGGCAGCTTCTCCAGGTGCGCCTCTAAGCACAAGGCGAGCGCAAAGGGCTGGAGGCAGCTTAGGCTATGCAGCGAGTCTTCAGCTTACCCTAGCAATACTTGCGGTTTTTGTTACTCCCCTCACCTTGGCCATTTTCGCCACCTTATTTGAGAATATTTCACAAAAAGTCGCAATTTTAGAAGTTGCCCGACAAGTCATTATGGTGCAGATATTGCCTGTCAGTCTCGGTCTTTTAATGCAAAAGTTCGCTCCTACATTTGCTCATAATATCGCCCAACCCTTAACTTTTATTGCTAATGGTCTGTTTTTGGGGCTGGTTATTTTAGCGTGCATCTTAGGGCTACCACTGTTTTTCAAGGTTTGGGGATTACCAATGGTAGCGATCGCAATTATGGTGATTGCCTCTTTAGGAATTGGACACGTTTTAGGCAGACTTGATGATGATACCCGATCTATCTTGGCGATTTTCTGTATTGCTCGCAATTTTGGTTTAGCTTTGTTTATCGCTATTTTGAATCATGTACAGCAGCAGGTGATTCCGACGCTGGTAGCTTACTTAATTTTGGGAGCCTTTGTAGGTTTTCCCTACTCAATTTGGAATAAGCGCAGATTAGCCAAAAACCCGTTATGAGTCAGCCATCCGTCACTCGATTTTGGATTTTGGATTTTGGATTTTAGATTAATCTCTTCTTTAAAGGAGAGGCTTGAAACCATTTATTTTAGATTTCAGATTTTCATTTTAATCCAAAATCTAAAATCTAAAATCTAAAATTGTTCGGTCAACCCACAAACGCCTAAGCAGTCCTCTACTAATGATTTAGCAGCAGATCGTACTGATCACAGTGCGGAAATTGTTGGGGTGGCTTTGCTAGTGATTGGCTTAGTTAGTTTTGTTGGTGTGGTAATTAAATCCTTGAATTTTTAGGCGTTGCATATTCTCAGGAGTTTAGCTCTATGTCTCTGCGTGAATATAAACCCGGAAACACTTTCCCTGGTGTGATAGGACGAACAGTTGATCGCTCTAGTCCGGCTTGGCCAGAACCTTTGCGCAGCCCAGAAGGCACACCAAACGTGCTATTTATCGTCTTCGATGATACGGGTTTTGGACAATTTGGCAGCTATGGAAGTCCCATCAAAACACCCAACCTAGACGCATTAGCTGCCAATGGCCTGCGCTACAACAATCTACACACAACGGCGTTGTGTTCACCCACCCGCTCTTGCCTTCTAACTGGGCGCAATCACCATTCCAACGCCATGTCCTGCATTACAGAAGGGTCTACTGGTTATCCAGGTAGTAATGGGAATATTCCTTTTGAGAATGGTTTTCTCTCGGAGATATTACTACAGAAGGGTTATAACACCTATGCGATCGGGAAATGGCATTTAACCCCCTCAGACCAGCTTTCTGCTGCTGGCCCCTATGATCGCTGGCCTCTCGGTCGCGGTTTTGAACGTTTTTATGGCTTTCTAGGAGGAGAAACCCACCAGTATTATCCAGATTTGGTTTATGATAACCACACCGTTAAGCCAGAAAAGACCCCCGCAGAAGGCTACCATTTGACCGAAGACTTGGTAGACAAAGCAATTAGCTTCATCGCTGATGCCAAGCAGGTTGCCCCAAATAAACCCTTTTTCATGTATTTCTGTCCTGGGGCAATGCACGCCCCTCATCATGTTCCGACAGAATGGGCTGATGCCTACGCTGGACAGTTTGATGATGGTTGGGAAGTATACAGGGAAAAGGTTTTTGCCCGTCAGCAGGAAATGGGGATCGTCCCCGCCGATGCCGAACTCTCCCGCCATGATCCCGACGTTCCCCACTGGCATACTCTCTCAGCCCCAGAAAAACGGCTTTATGCCCGGATGATGGAAGTTTTTGCCGGCTTTTTAACCCATACTGACTACCACATCGGTCGCTTACTCGACTTCCTTAAAATGATCGGCGAGTTCGACAATACTGTAATTATGGTCATCTCGGATAATGGGGCAAGTTCTGAAGGTGGGCCCACTGGTTCGGTTAATGAGAATTTGTTTTTTAACAATGTGCCAGAATCCCTAGAGGAAAATCTCAAGGCACTGGATAAGCTAGGCAGTGCAGAGACCTTCAACCATTATGCTTGGGGCTGGACTTGGGCAGGTAATACGCCTTTCCGTCGCTGGAAACGGGAAACCTATCGAGGTGGAATCAGCGACCCCTTAATAGTCCATTGGACTCAAGGTATTGAGGCAAAAGGCGAAATCCGTACTCAGTATGCCCATGCCATTGATCTAGTGCCAACAGTACTTGACCTACTAGAAATTGAACCACCAACAACCATCAGGGGTGTCACCCAATCCCCCATTGAAGGTGTCAGCTTTGCCCATACTTTTAATCATCAAAACGCACCCACTAAGCACCTTACCCAGTATTTTGAAATGATGGGACATCGCTCTCTTTATCAGGATGGCTGGCGGGCGGTTTGTCCTTGGCCTGGCCCCTCATTTACAGAAGCAGATCAGTTTTTTGGTGCGCCCATCTCGGCCCCAACTCTGACAGACCTGGACACCTATCATTGGGAACTGTATCACGTTGCTAAGGATTTTGCCGAAAATCACAACATTGCTACAGACAACCGCCCCAAGTTGATTGAGATGATTGCCACTTGGTATGTAGAGGCGGGTAAATACAATGTGTTACCTGTGGATGGAAGGGGTGTACAACGATTTGCCGAAGAACGTCCTCAGATTACTGTCAATCGTAGCCGCTATACTTACTATCCTGATACTCAGCCAATCCCAGCCAATTGTGCTGTCAAGTTGCTCAATCGTTCCCACAGTATTACAGCAGATGTAGAAATTCCTAGAGGTGGCGCACAAGGAGTATTACTTGCTCACGGGGGTAATGATAGTGGCTACTCCTTCTATGTTAAAGATGCTAAACTGCACTGGGTTCATAACTATGTAGCGCGATCGCTCTATCATGTCGAGTCTGAGTCGTTAGTCTCGGAGGGTCGGCACCAGTTGCGCTTTGAGTTTGAAGTGACGGGTCAGCCAGATTTAGCGAAGGGGAAAGGATCGTCAGGTCACGCCCAACTTTATATCGATGGGAAATTGGTTGGGCAAGCTGATGTCCCTGTAACTACTCCCTTGGCACTAGGTCTGACGAGTGGTGTGACCTGTGGGATAGCCCCTGGTGCGCCTGTAACACCCGATTATGAACCGCCCTTCAAGTTTACGGGCAAGATTCATAGCGTGATAGTGGATGTTAGTGGAGATTTGATTCAAGACCGTGAAGCCGAAATGCGTGCCATAATGGCACGACAGTAGCAACAAGCAGTTCATGTTAGGGCTTAGGCTTATCTGACTTTTCCCGTTAGTCTTGAAAGGCTTACTGGTACAGTAATTGCAATTGGGTATGTTCTAATACCATTTCACGTTAATCACGATACACATAAGTAACTAAGCAGAATTAATTACACAAACAACTGATAGAATATAATCAAAGTTAAATTTGCATAAAAATTAAGGTTTTAGATGTTCTTCATCAGAGAAATAAACCCTCTTTCTTTG
>JANBVI010000011.1 GCA_024239075.1 Fischerella sp. CENA71
CTGATTGTATGATTGGGAACATCGCCTAGCATATGAAGCTTGGGTACGGTTTTAATAAACACCATTACTATTTTTATTTTCCACAAAATAAACAACCTATCCATTGCTTTGACAGAAGAATGGATGCTACCAAAACGCCCAAAACGCCTATTTTTACAGTTTTTATTTGTTATTTCTGGGTTTACCCAGTAGGTGCAAGATATCAGTTGACCCCTAAAAAGGCACAGAGTCAACACCCTACTCAAATACCCTTAAATCCCATACCAATTTCTACCTGTTGCTCTGCTTTAGCAGAAGTAATTTTGGAAAATGCAACTTTGTCAGATGTGTGATATCTTTTGTCAACTTGGCTGAGGAATATACCCACTACTATCAAGGTACCACCCACATACTGAGCCATAGTCGGAACTTCATCTAGTATCAAATAAGCTGCAATAATACCTACAATGGGGGTGAAAGAGCCAACTAAGGAAGCCTTGGATACAGTGGAAGTTTTCAAGCCTTTAGTCCACAATGACTGACCTACTACCACAATTAACCCGCCATATAGAAACATCCACTGCCACAGGAATGGTGAGAGTACATCAGCAAAATGATCCCTGCCATAGAGTATTAAAGCAGTAAAGAAAAAGATTAAGGTTCCTATTGCAGTACGAAAAATGTTGGAAATTCCTAAAGGGATCTCAGACAGATATTTTTTGCTAATAATTGTGGAAATAGCTATAGCTAAGGAGCCTAGAGCTACCAGAAGTTCTCCTAAACCCAATTGCAAACCTCCCATATTGATCATATCTGCCCCTGGAGGCTGAAGCAGGATAGTGAGGGTAACACCAAAAAAAGCAGCGATCGCACCCATAAATTCCCAAACACTTACCCGCTCTTTGAGCAAGCACACCGATAAAGCTAAAGTTAGAGGTGGTTCCACCCGCCCCACCAAAATTACATTATTCACCTGTGTGAGTGCCAATGCTTGGAAAATTAAGCCAGGAGCCAGCGCACCTGATAAGATAGCTACTGCTGTGAGACTAATCCAGTCTCGTCTTGATAGTTGCTGCAAAGTAGCTTTGTTCCACTGTCCGCTATAGATGAGGATCATAACCATCAAGGCGCACAAATTACCTACGAATAAAACATTACATAATGAAATTGGATTGCGTCCACCTACAAAGTGATGAGTGCCAATTTCTATGAGCTTGCGAGTGACTGCACTAGATGCTCCAAAAATGAGAATTGCTAACCAGAGATATGTTTGTCCCGAAATTCTGTGGATTAGGTGATGTCGTCTTTTAGGTATAATCACAATAACATTATGACAATTAAAGCATCGTTCATTATATTAAGTAGCTACTATTTAGTTCAGAATGAGGTTTTGCTGAGAAGAAAATTAAATTAGACTGTGACTTGATACAAACTCGTAATTCGTAATAGTGCCTGCGGTTCATACAATGGATACTCTGGTATAAAAAATTATTGCTTAACGTGAGAGGATTTGTATTATTTCCTGAGAGGATTCTGAGAATATACTAAATATAGTTAACAGATAAATTCATCAAAATCATTAAATAGTTTCAATCGGCTCTCAGTTAGATCTGGAATAGTTTAGATGTTCGAGATAACTTAAACATCTAAGAGTTAATATGAAACTCGCCCCTCTAATTACAACCGTTGCTTTGACTGGTTTGTTAACTGTTTGGGAAGCACCATTAAAAGTAATTAATCCTGCATTAGTTCAAGCATCGGCTCAGGAATTATCTGTAAATCAGAAAATAGAATTAATCACTAAAAGTAAAGGTCAGTTTGGTAGTGGAGATCAGCTGCGTCGTTTCTTTTTTGGGGATTTAGAGCCTATTGGTATCCAACCGGGTGGAGCAGGGCACGTAGTTAATCTTTATAACAAAGCCAACAATGTTACATTCTCTTACTGTTCAACTTATGATGTGATTGTTGCAGTTAAAAAAGGTAAAATAGCCAAGTTTGAACCTAATGAAGTGAAGTAGCAGCCCAAATAAAGCAGTTTTGTAAGTAAGTCGGCGCAAATAATCATCGCTCGTTTGTAGTTGCGCTTTTGTGCGTACCCCGAAGGGGTTGCCGAAGGCTAGACAGCGCAACTACGAGCCAAATACAGAGCTTGTACAGACTGGGCTATAAATTTCTAGACAAGTTTAATTATTGCTGAGAAAGCGGTGAAAAATATGTCGTCAATTCCTTTGAATTTCTCAGCCAAGATTTAGGACTACATCACTTAAGGTTTAGTAACTACGTTGATATTAAGAGCAGTTCACTAAAGCAACTTATACATCTATGCAGCAAGCATCTCATCCTATAGTCATCCTGGGTGGTGGCTTTGCGGGACTGTTTACAGCTTTACACTTAAGCCAGCAAAATGACTCTCATCCGATTATTTTAATTGAACAGTGCGATCGCTTTAGTTTCAAACCGTTGTTGTATGAACTACTAAGCGGCGAACTACACAGCAAACAAGTTTATCCTCGCTATAAAGAATTATTAGCTGGTAGCAAGATTGGCTTTGTGCAGGACACGGTGCAATCGATTGATCTACATCAACGCAGAGTTAATACAACTTCTGGTCAGGTTTTCGACTACAGTAACTTGGTATTAGCACTGGGTAGTAAAACAACATACTTTAATACTACGGGTGGAACAGAACATGCAATGCCGTTTACTTCCGGGGAACAGGCGATCACACTGCGAAAACACTTACGCCATAGACTACATCAAGCCATCCAAACACCAAGCCCAGAACGTCGTCACCTACTGCTGACTGTTGCTGTCATTGGTGCAGGCCCGGCTGGTATCGAACTGGTGTGTACATTAGCAGACTTACTTCCCATCTGGTATGACGAGTTGGGTGGCGATGGAAGGGAAATTCGCATTGTCCTAGTCAACCGCAGTCGAGAAATTCTCAAAGGCGATGTTAATAGCTATTTGCGTTGCACTGTCCAGCGTGCAATGAAAAATCGTGTAATTCCCGTAGATTTTTTATTTGATGCGGCTGTAACCAAGATTACATCTGACGGTGTAGAGTATCGGCAAAACGACCAAACACATATGTTACAGGCAGGAACGATAGCTTGGACTGCTGGTACTGCACCCAATCCTTTGTTGATGGAGCTACCAGTTTCCCAAAACCGAGGGCGGTTACTAGTAAAACCGACATTGCAACTTCCTGATTTTCCCGAAGTCTTTGCAGCGGGAGACTGTGCCACAGAGAGCGATCATCCCCAACCACCCACAGCCCAAGTAGCCTATCAACAAGGAATTGCGATCGCGCAAAATCTTAAACGAATCAAGGAAAACAAACCAACCATTCCTGTACAAATCCAAATGCGCGGCACTTTGATGAAATTAGGACTAAACGAAGGCGTTGCCAACCTATTCAACAAAGTGCAAATCAAAGGACAACCCGGACATCTAATTCGGGAAGGAACATATTTACAACTATTACCCAACTTTGCTCACAACCGCAAAGTCACAAGTGAGTGGTTAACAGACGAATTATTTCAGCGTCACCGCCCTGTCACCTACATGCAGTTGGGACAAACGCCGTGGTTATCTGGAATTGCCACTGCCGCAGCTGCACTAATTTTAGCAACCCCTCTTGTTTGGCGGGCAGCCCAACCGATGCAGTTTCAGCAAAATCTCATGTGGACAGGCGTTCCCACATTACTCGATCACCTGATACCTCCCTCTCGATAAAGTTTTCTTTGCTGTCGCCCACTTAATTTCAGTAAATCGAAATCACCAAGAGCTTGACAAAAACAACTTTTCTGAATTTTGAATTGCTTGGGAGTTTATCATGAAATACCTACTCAACCTCCGCACAGCCGTTACAGTCAATCGCATCACCCTCGGCTTTTTCTTCTTTGTTTCTGGTATTGCCAACTATTTAAATTTCAACGTCAATAACGGTTTCTACCAAACAGTAATAACTCAAAAACTACAAATTATGGGTCCTGGAATTCCCTCCGGATGGGAAGGTGTGGGGCCACTACCTTGGTTGATTGCTGTTCCCTATGCTTGGCTGTTACCTTTAGCAGAAATTGTCTTGGGTGCGTTGTTTGCCCTCAATTATTGGGTGCGGTGGACAGGGTTACTATTGATTCTCATGACTTTTAGCATCATTTTGGCATTTGGTATCATCCCCGCCGGGAGTCTGTTTCCCAATGGCGCAGAAAGCTTTAACAAAAATATCCTCTTCATGACTTTAATTTGGATCTGTATTGCCTACGATGCTTACGAACAGAAAATGAGCCGTCGTCGTAGTCAAGCAATGGCTGATTATGCTGTTACTGGTTCTGGCGACAATATGTAAAACCTCACGTCCAGGTACAAAGATTTCTTCATAACTAATCCCAACATTTGGAGAATGGTAAATGACTACTGCACACTACGATTTCATCATTATTGGTACTGGGGCGGGTGGTGGTACGCTAGCTTATAAACTTGCTCCTACTGGTAAGAAAATTTTAATTCTGGAACGTGGTTCTTTTTTACCTCGTGAAAAAGCTAACTGGGACACGGTTGAAGTAGTACAAAAAGACCGTTATCACACGAACGAAGTTTGGTATGACCAAAAAGGACAGGCTATTCATCCCGGTACAGGTTACTTTGTAGGTGGTAACACTAAAGTTTACGGTGGGGCGCTGTTCCGTTGGCGAGAACAAGATTTTAATCAGGTGATTCACAAAGGTGGTATTTCGCCTGAATGGCCTCTAAAATACCGTGATTTTGAATCTTACTACACCCAGGCAGAAAAGCTGTATAAAGTTCATGGTAAACGAGGTTTAGATCCGACTGAACCAGATGCAACTGAAGATTATCCCTATCCTGCTATTCATCACGAACCACGTATTCAAGAAATTCATGACTCTTTATTAGGGGAAGGTTATCATCCGTTTTATCTGCCTCTTGCTATCAAGTTAAATGAGGTGAATCGGCGTTTGAGTAGTTGCATTCGTTGTAATACTTGTGATGGTTTTCCTTGTCTAGTGGATGCAAAAGCTGATGCTGATGTTAACTGTGTGCGTCCAGCAGAACAATATAGTAATGTTACGCTCATTACTGAAGCTAAGGTTAAAAAACTACATACAAACCATTCCGGACGAGAAATTACTTCTGTGGAAGTGGAAATCGATGGAGAAACTCATTTATTTTCTAGTGATATTGTAGTGGTTGCTTGCGGGGCGATTAATTCAGCTGCTTTATTGTTGCGTTCTGCTAATGAACAACATCCAAATGGATTAGCCAATAGTTCGGATCAAGTAGGACGAAATTTAATGAAACATCAGAACGGAGCTATCATTGGGGTTAGTCTGAAGTCTAATCCGACGGCTTTTCAAAAAACCTTAGCAATCAACGATTTTTACTGGGGTGATGAAGATTTCGATTATCCAATGGGTCATGTGCAGTTATTGGGTAAAGTCAATGCAGATATGATTGCTCAGGAGTCTCCATCTGTTCTGGGAGTATCATTTAGAGAAAGAAATACTTTTGAGGCGATCGCTTCTCGTTCGGTAGACTGGTGGTTGACTGCTGAAGATTTGCCACACTCCAATAATCGTGTCACTCTTCGAGGTGATTCTATCCAGTTGCATTACACTGAGAACAACACCGAAGCCTACAATCGGCTGCTCAATCGCTGGATACAGGTATTGAAAAAAATTGGTTGCGGTGAACGAATTATTCCTGCCTCTTTCTATTTCCGTAAGAAATTACCACTGCAAGGTGTAGCGCATCAGTGTGGAACTTGTCGCTTTGGGGAAGACCCTAAAACGTCGGTATTGGATATCAATTGCCGTACTCATGATGTTGATAATTTATATGTAGTAGATGGTAGTTTCTTCCGTTCTAGTGCTGCTGTTAATCCTACCCTCACAATTATTGCTAATGCTTTACGTGTAGGCGATCATTTAATTGAACGTATGGCTTAATATTAGACTTGTCCGAAAACTTCAAAGCTAGACTGTTCAAAGCTTTGAGCCTGAAGGGGTGACAAAGCGGCTGAAGCCAAGAAAATAGAAGAGTGTGACCGTTTTGGGGTAAAAAAGATAGGTCAGGTATTCTCAATAAGACCTATCAAATGATAACGTTACCTAAATTCTACCAAAACTGCTTTCAAAATGTACTGACACCAGCGCAGTACAAGATGTTAGAAATCTTGCTGATGCTATTGCAATTTCATAAAACTGTGACGATTGAGAAACTAGCAACAGTATTTCCACAACCGATAAGATTTGAAAGTCGGCGGCGCAGTATACAAAGATTTTTACTGCTACCTCAGTTATCGATTCCATATCTGTGGTTTCCCCTGCTCAAACGATGGGTAAAAATAGTTTTAAAACAGGAGATAAACGGCTGATATTTGCGATTGATAGAACACAATGGCGTTCACAAAATGTATTTGTAATTAGTTTAATAGAACAAAAAAGAGCAATACCTGTGTACTGGCTATTATTACCTAAAAAAGGATGTAGCAATTTGAGAGAACAGAAAAAATTAATTCGTCCAATATTGCAGCTATTTAAGGGATATCAAATGCTGGTACTGGGAGATAGAGAATTCCACAGTATAAAACTAGCAAATTGGTTACATAGCAAGGGCATTGACTTTGTATTGCGTCAGAAACAAGGTACTTATATTCGGCAAAAAAAACAATCACACCAACGCTTACAATCTTTGGGATTAACTCCTGGCATCTCGTTCTTTTTAACAGATATTCAAGCCTGACTTACAGAAAGGTTTTGCCAAATTTAATCTCGCCGGATATTACAAGCGCAAATATCGTGGAGTTGTTGAGCGAGCTTATGCTGGTTTTTATTAACTAATCTTGATAGCCTAAAAGATGCCATTAAAGCATTTAAGTTGCGGAGTGGAATCGAGGCTATGTTCAAAGATTGTAAGACTGGGGGGTACAATCTCGAATCTACTTAAGAGTAATGGCCAACGTTTGATAGCACTGATTTTATTAATTACTATTGCCTATACTTGTGCTGTTTTAGTTGGTCGTAATTCTCGCTCCTCTGGACTACAAAAATATGTTGGTCGTTTGAAGGAGTTACAACGATTGCACCGCCGACATAGTGCTTTTTGGATTGGTTTGTATGGTCAGTTATGGGTAGGGGCAATGGAATTTTGGACTGATTTAGCTTATGAATTGATGCGTTTGAAGCCCAGTAAACTGCCCTATTTTCAACAAGGTCTACGGGCTATGACTCTGATCCAGTCTGCTTTATAACTTCTTTGTCACCCCTTCGGGTGATACAGTTTTTGCGCCAACGATGAAGAAGTTGTTGTTGAGGGCTTTTGTCATCCACCGACGACGTGAACGAATTTCTGCTTCAACACTTTACCAATATCGTTGTGATTTGAAACGAAGACTAACGAAAGCTTTGGATTTAGAGCCAGTTGATGATGATGGCATTCGTTTACGTAAACGTTACGCTTCTATTAAAGACCACTTATTTGTCTTTCTTGAAGATGCCTCGGTTCCACCGACAAATAATTCCAGCGAGCAAGCGATTCGCATGAGCACGGTGTTTCGCAAGGTGACTAATTGCTTCCGTTCTCAGGGGGGGCGAGATTTGTTTGCCGCTGTTCGTTCTGTCGTTAATACAGGCAAACGTCAACGCTTGACTGCTTATCAAGCTATTAAACAAGCTCTCTCTACTGACGGCTCTATTTTTAGCCCTAGTTGAGCAATTACTAATTTTTTTACCTGAGTCATAGCCGACTTCCTTGGAGACCATTGTTGCTGTCTCAACCGATTGACTATCCATAATTGCCTCAGATGGAGATGGTTCTCGATTTTGGCTGATACGCACCCACAAGCGCAATCGCTCATGAATTTGTTGCCGCGTCCCGTTCTGACGCCACTGTCGGAAATAATGATACACAATTTTCCACTTGGGGAAATCGTTCGGGAGCATTCGCCATGCGCAACCCGCACATAATATGTATAGGATTGCGTTAACGTAGACGCGAAGCGGCTTGTCGTTAGACATCGCCTGCATATCGACACTACGTTTTCGACCACCGCTTTTTGGCTTAGGAATTAGTTCTGATAGTATTTCCCACTGTTCTAAAGTCAGATTACTTGGGTACGATGGATTCATAGCTCTCATAACGCTGTCATACTTAAGTATTTTTTTCTACTGACAGGATACCGTTATGTGGGCTTTCTTACTTTTCAGGCATCCTCTTAGAGAGGTTAAGTGGACACTTACTCACTTAATTTTTCGAGTTATTGAATTACTTCTCAACTCAGTTATGACAAATGTAATGGTTTGGACATGACATTTATTAGATGTAGACAATTATTTACTGCTGATAAATTAGAGTTATGAAAACAAAGGGCAATTTGAATCAGATTTTACAATTAGTCTAAAAATAAAGCTATAAAAAGCTTTAATAGCTTCTAAATCAATGAGTTTTCCTGTGGAGTATTGGTAAAAACCATGCAAAGTTCTACAGGAATATATTTGTTGTTATAGTCGATTGTTACAGCAATGGAAATATTCTCATTTTAAAGTTAAGAATAGAAGGAGAAAGTTTTATGAAAGCAGAATTTTGGTTTGAGTCTTGGAACGTTGATGGCTCAAAAACTAGTTTTCACCGTCAAAACATCCATCCTTACATAAAAACTCATACTCCTCCATCTCAGCTAAAAGGAAAAAGACTTTTACCCAAAGTCCCGCTATCAATTATGGATGCTAATCGGGATGAGATCCCCGATGTGACAATGCAGATTGTTGAAGGAAATCTACCTAACGATCTACAGGGTCATGTTTTTCTTGTTGCACCAGCTGGCACTGTCGATTCTCAAGGTCTTCCCTATAAAAACGGAAATACCTGCTTGAATGGCGACGGCATGATTTATCGACTTGACTTCAATCAGCCTGGTGAAGTGAGGTTGAAGCAACGACTTGTCACACCACCAGACTATATAGCTGATAAGGTAACCCAAAACACACCCTTGTTGCGATTCCGCAACCACGGACTGATCAGATTTTCTTTCTTGCTTGGCTCACGTAATGAGTTAAATACAGGTTTGTTGCCAATGAAATTTCCTGGGGAATCAAACGAGCGTCTGCTAGTCACTTATGATGCAGGCCGTCCCTACGAAGTTGATACACAAACCCTAGAGTTAGTGACTCCAGTTGGAGCGATGGATGAATGGGAAGCAGCAATTGACTTTCCTAATTATCCCTTTAAGCCAATTTTAAGCACTGCCCATCCTGTGTTTGATACTTATAAACACCAAATGTTTACGGTCAATTATGCCAGACCACTACGTAAATATCTAGGAGATATTATTAGTAAGTTAAATCAGGAAAAAGAAAAAGAGCAAGAGCCAGAAAAAAATCAATGGTTATCAGTAATTTGTGAATTGCTGGAGAAAGTTTGGAATCGTGATTCATGGAATAATGATTTTGTCTATTTGATGCGTTGGGATGGTATAGGTGATTTGGAACGATGGCAGCTGATCCACCCCGATGGTTCGCCAGTCACGATTAGGCAGAGTATGCATCAGATTGGAGTAACTGAAGATTATGTCGTGCTGATGGATACAGCCTTTACCACTGGAATTGAGCAAATTATTAATAACTTTCCAGATCTTCCCCTAGTAGACGAAAGAAAATTAGCCCGTATTGAGCCGTCACCAGACTCTACCATATACATTATCCGCCGCGACGATCTACAAGAGGGCAACAAAACGGTTTTGGCGCAAAAGGTAGTTATCCCACTCGAAGCAGCTCACTTTTTGGTGGACTATGAAAATCCTGGTAACAAAGTTACACTTCATGCTGCCCATATCTGTGCTTGGGATGTTGCTGAATGGCTGCGTAAAAGCGATCGCTCTCCCTATGATCGTCTACCTGTATCGCCTTGTTTGAGTGGAACTCAACAAAGTCCGATGGATATCAGCCGCATGGGACGTTATGTCATAGATGTTAATAACTTGAGTATTGAAGAAAAAGTAGTCATTGACCATCCCGATTGTACTTGGGGAGTCGGTTTATTCGCTTATCTTGACAGACTACCATCGTCAGGTATGACTCCCAAGAAACTAGATAATATTTACTGGGTGTCTTTTGGACTTTGGCAAGAGTTGACAACTGAATTTATGCGTGAGCAATACGAGGACTATCGTTATAGAAAAGTCCCTCTGGATAAAGTTCTGCAACTTGCTAAAGAAGGCAAACCTTCCTGCTTATTCCGATTAAACACTACATCGACCGAATCTATGAGGATCGATGATTACTACCAATTCCCTCCAGGCCACATAGCACTTTCGCCCCAGTTTATCCCTCGCAGTTTCGGCGAAGAAAGTTCAACTAACGGTTATATCATGTGTACCGTTTTTACTCCAGATCGCGATGAAATTTGGATTTTTGATGCTGAAAATCTAAATGTCGAAAAACCCTTATGTAAGCTGTATCATCCTCAACTCAATTTTGGGCTATCATTGCACACAGCATGGTTGCAGAATCTCAGTTCTGCTCAGGATAAGTATAAGGTTGCGGTCGAGAAAGATTATCCGCGCTCAACATTAGAGAAGTTGCTTAACTTTGTGGATGACTTGTCCTCTCTTACAGACTCTTTTACACCAAGTGGTGGTAAAGACCTCAAGACAGAGGTTAAAGAGGAAATTCAAAATCTATTTGAGCAACAGATTTATCAATCTGACTTTTCTCGTTAAGTCTGTTTTGTAAGCTGCCAACCTTCACTCTTGTCGTGTAATTTTGACCAACTTCACCACAGTACTTGGATACCAATGGGTGTTTTGCTTCGATGTTCAAGGTAGCCACCAAGCCAAGCAACAGCTTCAACGGTTCAACTAATACCATTTCACAAAAATCCTGAGACATATTGGATTTACTGTAGGGGCGTACGGTCGTACGCCCCTACTCATGTATCTGTATCATCAAAAAAGTGAAATGGTATTAGAGCATAACCTATCGACATTGCATACTTATTTAATCGGTGATCGCCCAGAGATAAATTGACTTTTACTAGAGAAGGTTGAAAAATAATCGTTAAGTCTTGTTAGTTTTGAATTCTCTGTGTGGAATTGAACTGAGGTACAGCGCGATGATTTCTCTACCGAACGTTGAGGTTCACGCTCAAATTTACTCAAGTGCTAACTCAGTTGTGTACCGAGGGATAACCAAGCCGGATAACACACCAATCATCCTCAAAGTTCTCAAACAAGACTATCCAACCCCCAATGAACTGGTTCGCTACAAACAGGAATATGAAATCACCCGTTCGCTGAATCTAGAAGGGGTAATTAAAGTATATAGCATCACTGAGCATCAAAGAACATTAGTGATGCTTTTGGAAGATTTTGGCGGAGAGTCTTTAAAGAAATTGGGCTGTGAGTCGCCTCTAACTTTTTATCCAATGCCTTTAAGCGAATTTCTTCACCTGGCAATTCAAATCACAGAGATTTTGAGTGCAATTCACAACAGCAATGTCATCCACAAAGACATAAACCCCAGTAATATAGTCCTCAACCCAGGTACGAGGACGGTGAAAATCATAGATTTTGGCATCGCCACGCGATTCGCTCGTACCAATCCAACTTTTAAGAATCCAAATGTCCTAGAAGGCACTTTAGCTTATATCTCTCCTGAGCAAACAGGGAGAATGAATCGTCTATTGGATTACCGCACAGATTTTTACTCACTTGGAGTCACCTTCTATGAACTGCTGGTTGGGCAATTGCCGTTTGTAAGCAGTGATGTGCTTGAATTGGTGCATTGTCATATAGCTGTTGAGCCGATTGCACCCCATCAAGTGAATGCACAAATACCGAAAGTCATTTCTGATATCATCATGAAATTAATGGCAAAAAATGCCTCTGAACGATATCAAAGTGCTTGGGGAATTAGAGCTGATTTAGAAGCATGTTTTCAGCAGTTAGAAAACACTTGTGAAATAGAAGCATTCCAATTAGGAACTAATGATATTTCAGACAAATTTCAAATTCCGCAAAAGCTGTATGGACGAAACTCTCAAGTAAAGACATTACTAGCAGCATTTGAGAGAGTGGCAGGAAGTACAGGCAAAAGGGAAAAAGAAAAAAGGGAAAACCTAGAATCCACCTCCCCTTCTCCAAGCGAAATGATGCTCATTGTAGGCTATTCCGGAATTGGCAAATCAGCTCTGGTACAAGAAATTTACAAACCGATTACCTTATCGCGAGGCTATTTCATTACGGGTAAATTTGACCAGTTTGGACGTAATATTCCTTACTCAGCAGTGGTGGATGCTTTCGCGGAATTAGTGCGACAACTACTGAGTGAACCAGAAGCTTGTTTACAAAAGTGGCGATCAAAAATCCAAGCTGCTTTGGGTGCAAATGGGCAGGTGATTTGTGATGTCATTCCCAATTTAGAACTGATAATTGGTAAACAGCCAGATGTACCACAAGTTGGAGCAACTGAAGCTCAATATCGCTTTAATTTGGTTTTTCAAAAGTTTATTCGGGTGTTTTGTTCAAAAGAACATCCTTTAGTCATCTTTCTGGATGATTTGCAGTGGGTAGACTCAGCAACTCTGAAGTTAATTGAATTAATGATGAGCGATCGCTCCTCACAATGTTTGTTTTTGATTGGCGCATATCGAGAGGAGGAAGTGAACTCAACTCATGGGTTAATGATGACACTCCAGCAGTTGAAAAAAGCAGGGACAACGATTAATCAGATTACTTTAGCACCGCTTGACTTAGAGGCTGTAGCGCAATTAATTGCTGACACCTTGCATACTGACACTGCTATGGTTCAACCCCTAGCAGAGTTAATAATAAATAAAACTGATGGCAATCCCTTCTTTGTCAACGAGTTTCTCAAAACGCTGTACGCTCAAAATCTCTTAAACTTTGATTTTAATTGTCGCACCTGGCAATGGGATATCGCTCAAATTCAAGCCAGGGACATCACTGATAATGTGGTAGAGTTGATGATTGGCAAGCTCAAGCAACTGCCAGAATCAACGCAGAGCCTATTAAGCTTGGCAGCTTGTATCGGTGCTAATTTCAGTTTAAATATACTCGCTATTATCTGTGAAAAAACAGAAAGTGAACTTTACCCCGACTTAGTAAAAGCAGTTGATGCAGGAGTCATTCTACCTACATCCCAGTTAGATGCTCAACTATTCATTCAAGATTATAAATTCTTGCATGACCGAGTCCAGCAAGCGGCGTATGTGTTAATTGACGAAAACCAAAAACAGACAGTTCATCTACAAATCGGTCGCAATTTATTACAGAAAACTACAGATGAGACATTGTCAGACAAGCTGTTTGAAATAGTAGATCATTTAAATATTGGTGTTGAAATTGTTACCAAATCAAAAGAACGTTCTCAAATTGCCAAACTAAATTTGCTGGCAGCAAGGAAAGTGAAAGCGGCCATAGCATACGAAGCCGCTGTGAATTACTTAAATATAGGTTTAAATCTTTTAGGAACAGATAGCTGGAAATATCAATATAATTTGACTTCTGCTCTCTATTTAGAGGCCTCAGAAGCGCAATATCTTAACACTAATTTAGAGCAGGCGACAACATTATGTAATGTTGCTTTTCAGCACATCAAAACAAGACTAGAAAAAGTCAAACTATACAAAATTAAAATTAAGCTGGCGCTCGCTCAAAATCAGATTGAACTAGCAATAGAGACAGGATTGCAAGTTCTGGAAATGCTGGGAGTGACTTTAGTGCGATCGCTACCACAAGAACTAGATATCGGGGAGATAGCTCAATTATCAAGCATGATAGATCCCTATAAGCTTGCGGCAATGGAAATTTTAATGCTCATACATGCACCCGCTTGTTTTGGAGAAAGTCGGTTAGCGCTACCCATAACATATACAATGGTCGAACTCTCCAGACAATATGGAAATTCGCCACCATCTATTTATGCCTATGCTGTTTATGGCATTATTAGGATTTGGCTAGTACCAAATATAGATTTTTCGTATCAACTTGGTCAATTAGCTCGGCTATTATTAGAGCGGTTGAATGCTAGAGAGTTTCAATCTAAATCATCACTCTCAATTTCCATTAATATCACTCATTGGAAGAAGCACACAAGAGAAACTATAGAACCATTGCTTTGGGCAATTCAAGACGCATTAGAAGTTGGCGATATAGAATTTGCTTGCCATGCTGCTTATTTCTACTGTGCTCACTTATTCTTCAACGGCGATAACTTAGAATACGTACAAGACAAACAGAAACAATATATTAAGTTTATTCAAAAATTTAGGCAGGAACACCAGCTTTACTTAGCAAGGGTTGATGGGCAGTTAGTAGATAACTTAAGAGAGAGTTCCCCAGATAAATTAGTTTTAACTGGCAAATATCTGAATGAGGAAGAAACCATAGCATATTTACAAAAACACAATAACTTATTCTCCTTGTTCAGCATATATTTTGCTAAATGTATGCTTTGTTATTTATTTAAAAATTATGAAAAATCTCTAGAGTCTGCCGAGATAGGAGCAAAATATTCAGGATATGTCCAGAGTCAAATTATTTTTGTTCAACATAATTTTTACTATTCTCTGTCATTGCTAGCTAACTGTATACCCACAAGTTTTGAGGTAAATTTAGGCAGCAAAAACGAGAAACATCAGTACTTAAGTCAAGTATTGCAGAATCAAGAAAAAATGCAATATTGGGCGCAACATGCACCAATGAATTATCAGCACAAATACGACTTAGTAGAAGCAGAGAAAGCCCGAGTATTAGGTAATATTCTTGAAGCAGAAGAATTTTATGAACGAGCAATTGCTGGAGCAAATAAAAACGAATATATCCAAGAAGAAGCATTAGCTTATGAATTAGCAGCCAAGTTTTATCAATCGCGTGGCTTGTCAAAGTTTGCCTCTACATACATGAAAGAAGCACACTATTGCTATGAACGCTGGGGAGCTATTGCCAAAGTCAGGGATTTAGAAACCAAATATCCACACCTGCTTTTTACTTCATCACAAAATAGAAGCACTACATCTACGGACACTATCAATCCTCACACGACCACTAATACTGATTTAGAAAAAAATTTAGATTTAGCTACGGTCATCAAAGCATCACAAGCAATTTCCGGCGAAATTCTCATCGAGAAGTTACTTGCGACATTGATGAAAATCTTAATTGAAAATGCTGGGGCGCAAACCGGGTACTTGATTTTAGAAAACTCAGGAAAACTACTGATTGAAGCTGCTGGCAAGGTGAATTCCGAACACGTCGCTGTCTTGCAGTCAATCCCAATTGAAGAGTGTTTACCAACATCTATCATTAACTATGTCGCACGCAGCCATGAAAGTGTAGTCTTAAATGATGCAAAAAGTGAGGGCAATTTTACAACTGAGCCTTACATTAGCACAAATCAAACCAAATCGATTTTGTGTACTCCACTGCTTAATGGCGGCAAACTGATTGGCATTCTCTACCTAGAAAATAATCTCACAGTTGGGGCTTTTACAAAAGAGCGTTTGTCAGTCCTAAATTTGTTATCCTCCCAAGCTGCAATCTCGATTGAAAATGCGACTCTCTATACTCAGTTAGAACAAAAAGTGGAGCAGCGCACTGCTGAACTTGCTTTGGCTACAGAGCAAGCGCAAGTTGCAAATCAAGCCAAAAGCACTTTTTTGGCAAATATGAGCCATGAACTGCGAACTCCCCTCAATACCATTCTCGGCTTTTCCCAATTGCTGAATCGCTCACATGAGTTGTCTGACCAATCGCAAGAATATTTAGAAATCATCAACCGCAGTGGCGAACACTTGCTCACCCTCATTAACCAAGTTCTGGAACTATCTAAAATCGAAGCGGGACGTACAACACTCAACTGTGGATCTTTCAACCTGCATCGCCTATTGAGTGAATTGGAAAATATGTTCCAACTCAAGGCGACTGACAAAGGGTTATACTTGCGTTTTGAGTTGATACCCGAAGTACCTGAAGTTGTCTGCACAGATGAAGTAAAACTGCGGCAAGTATTGATTAATCTGCTCTCAAACGCAATTAAATTTACTGACTCCGGGGGTGTGTCGGTGAGAGTATCAGTTTTGCCAGATGAATTATTACTAGCAGAAGATAACCCACAACAGAAAATCCATTTTGAAGTTAGAGATACTGGTGCTGGTATGGACTCTCAGGAGTTAGAGCAGCTATTTGAAGCCTTTGTGCAAACCAAAACTGGGACTCAATCACAACAAGGGACGGGTTTAGGCTTGGCTATAGCTCGCGAGTTTGTACAATTGATGGGAGGGGACATCACTGTTAGTTCTTCTGTAGGATATGGTAGTGTCTTCAAATTTGATATTTGCGTTGCTCGTATTGAAACTCCCCAAACTGAAAATCTACAACCTCTTCGCCGTGTCTTGGCTCTACAACCAAATCAACCAAACTATCGTATGCTGATTGTAGACGACCACCCAGAAGGTCGGCAATTACTGATGACACTACTTTCTAGGGTTGGCTTTGAGGTAAAACAAGCTAGTGATGGTCAACAAGCAATTAAAATTTGGGAACACTTTTCACCGCACTTAATTTTTATGGATATGCGGCTACCAGTACTTGATGGACGTGAAGCCACTAAACGTATTAAAGCCACTGGTGTTGATCAAGCTACAAAAATTGTGGCTGTAACTGCTTCTTCCTTAGAGTCTGAGCGCGCTGTAATCATGGCTGCTGGTTGCGATGACTATATCCGTAAGCCATTCAAAGAGGCTGAGATTTTTGAGACTATCCAAAAGCATCTCGGTGTACGCTATATCTATGATCAACCTGTTAGTACACCACAGTTGACTCAAACCGAACCAGATATGATTACTTCTGCTGACTTGGGTGTCCTGGATGCTGATTTAGTTCAACAATTGCACCAAGCGGCTCTGAGGGTAGATGCCAAGCAAATTCTCAGGTTGATTGAACAAATTCCTTCTTCTCATGCTGATATCGCTTCAAACCTTATTTATCTGGTTGATAACTTTTGTTTTGAACAGATTATCACTTTAACTCAACCACACCAGCGCAATGCATAACGAGTAATAAAAGTGTGAAAAAATTTTCCAATTTGAGGTTATTTACTAATCATTTATAATCCATTTGGCAACCAAACGCTGACGCTCTCCATCAAGTTCTTTCACCCAAATCATTGAAAGCTTAGGTTTCTTCGTTTTTAGGTTTTCAGTTAGAGAGATATCTGATAACAATGCTGGCTCTAAGGAAAGTAGAGAGTTGCTATAAGAAATTAAGTTTTGCATTTTTTCCTACCTTTACTTGACACTTAATAATTATTGTTGACAATGTAAACCTGATGAAAATCAAAGGATTGTAAGAGATAAAAAATCTTACTACATCCACCAATAAGTACGACTTTTTTTTAGTGTTGGAGTTTTTTTGAGAATTGATTCTGATTTACACTCATCCCATTCTGAAATCAAATTTGTCTTGTTTACAACATTTGGTAAGTACACATTACTACTATTTATATTGGAAACTATTCTAAAATTTTTACTTGGCGATAGCTTGCTCTTTTGAGACAATTGTGTATCTTGACTAGATTTAATATCGGACATCACAGCTTCTTGTTTGAAAAAACTCAGATGAAATAGCATACATTTTCTCCTAAAAATAAACTTGCAAAATAGTAGTAAAATTTGGTGTTAGCAATATTCAGTTATATTTTCCTCACATTCTTCTGCGAGATAACATCAGGCTTTGAAATGTAAACTAACTATTTCTTCGTAGAAAGGATTTAACTTACACATTGGAGGAATATGAAATAACTTGTAATTAAAGATGATAATATTTCGTTCAAAAGGACACTGTGTAGGAATAAGTTTGCACAATAAATGAGCTTGTTTAGCATTACAAATTGTTCTAGAATTTAACCATTGACTGACTCAAGATAAGAGGTCGTTTTTGGTTATGATTTGAGTTAAGCTAGTCATATATAGTTACCTTAACTATTTGAAGATGAGGTTGTCTTTTCCCTCAACTTGATAGCTCTAATTTATCGAAAACAAATACTTGCTTACATCGAATAAATGTCATGTCCTAGCCATTACATCTGTCATGAAAAGTGTAGAAAGTGGTGTTGCTGAGGTGGTGCGAGCGCAAGCGGAACTTGCCTCCAGCGAATATCTACAAAAAGTTATTGAGAATTTCTGATAGCGTTAATCAGTGATCGGCTACGCTCCCATCTTTTGGTTAAGGGATCTCGGTGAAAATAAAATGTGCCGCCCTATCAAATATATTTTGGGTGAACCCAAGGACTGGTGAGCGTTCCCACGTGGCTTGCTTTTATTTCTTGGAAAGTCCTGAAACAAGAATGGTGTATTGGAGAAATTGATGCTGAGTATATATATAGGATGGAAGACTTGCTCTACTTATATACTGAGAGCTTTCACGCTTTTGAACCAGTAGTTTGTTTTGATGAGCGACCTTACCAATTATTAAGCGATATTGTAGAACCTCTACCTTGTAAACCAGACCAACCACCGCGAATTGATTATCAATATTCCCGTCAAGGGGTGTGTAACTTATTTGTATTTTATGAACCACATTACAGCTGGCGACACGTAAAAGTGACTCCTTCAAGAACTAAAAAAGACTTTGCTCATCAAATGAAAGATTTAGTAGATATTTACTTTCCTAGAGCAGACAAAATTCGGGTAGTTTTAGATAACTTAAATACTCATACTCCTGCGGCTTTATATGAAACTTTTAGTCCAAGCGAGGCTAAAAGCATTCTTGACCGTTTGGAATTTCATTACACTCCAAAACATGGTAGTTGGCTCAATAAGCGTAGAAATTGAAATCTCTGTTCTTTCACGCCAATGTTTAGACCGTCGCATTCCTGATATTGAGACTTTACGTCAAGAAATTAAAGCTTGGGAAAAAGAACGTAATCATCAAAAAGCTAAAATCGATTGGCGTTTTTCAGCTTCAGATGCCAGAGTTAAATTCCAACGATTTTATCCTACTTTAGACCTGTCATAATTTTCTTGGCAAACTACTAGAGTGCCTGGCTGTGCGATCACTGTGACAACATCCTCTGACTCTGCTGAAGAAGTTCACACAGCACACAAGCACAAAAGTCCGCGCCTGTTAGCCCGAGCGCAGCCGACTACAGTTGGGAGCCTTTGAAATTTGCCGACCATTGGTCGGCAAACATTTTTCCATATCCTCTTAGAATTTGACCCTCGCTTTTTAACAGTTTGTTATCGTAGAGGATATTATTCATGTACTATAATCTTTGCACTTTTGCTACTTTCAAGCTGTAACTTTTCGAGCAGTATTTGTGACATTCGCGATCATACAATGTCCACTCCCCCAACTGTTTGCCACCATCACAGGAATTGAAAAGTATTTAGGCAGTGGTCTGATTAAAGGTGTTGGCCCAGTCACTGCAAAACGGATTATTGCATTTTTTGGTTTAGAAACCCTTGACATTATTGAAAACCAAATTGAGCGCTTGATTTCAGTTAATGCTATTGCATCTAAGCGCATTGCCATGATCCAAAAAGCATGGCAGGAGCAATCATGCATTAAGGAAGTAATGTTTTTTTTAACAAAGTCACGGTGTCTCTACTACATAAGCAGTCAAAATTTATAAGCACTATGGTGATGCAGCCATAGAAAAAGTTACCCACAACCCCTACCAGCTTGCTGCTGATATCTACGGTATTGGTTTTTTGACTGCTGGTAAAATTGCCCGTAACTTAGGAGTACCACCTGATTCTGAATTTAGATACCGTGCCGGGTTAACGCACGTATTGAACGAAGTTGCCAAGGACGGACACTGTTATTTACCACAGCCAAAGTTACTCAACGATGCGATCGCTCTGGCACAAGTTCTGGAGGATAATCAAAGGTGATCGCACAAGCGCATAAATGTACCAGTGCCGCAAACTGGATAGATAACAGGAGCGATCGCTCCTCTTACCAGATAATTACTGAAAAGATGTTCCTTGCATTCAGTGATGCATTTTGTCATAGATGAAGCAAAATAGTTAGGAACAATTATCGTTGTTGAAACGATCCTGATTTGATAACTTGATTTTTGTGATCACCAACTGCATCTGCCAATTTTATCAAAGGTTTTTCAATGTGGTTAAAATTTGGTGTAAATTCCGACGGTAATTTAGTAAGTATTGAAGATGTTACCAGGGGAAAAACTTCACTGAAATGTCCCTATTGTGGTAGTGGGCTAACTGCTAAAAAAGGCAAAGTCAAAGAGCATCATTTTGCTCATAACAACGAAACTTGCCGTAGAGTTGCTAAGGGTGAGTTTCCAGTTTTACCATTTTATGACAACTTTAATATCCATGTATCTAGTAAGGATTTAGAGCAATTAAAACTACTGTGGAAAGAGTATGGCTCTAAAAATTACCCAATTGATGCTCACGTTTGTTTTCCTGGTTTAGTAAAAGCAGGGATGTTGAGGAAAAATGTCTACACAGTTTCCAAAGCTTATGAATTTACTAATTTAGGCAAAATTCCTGTTGGCGCATTAGAGCTAATGCACTTTAACGAAGTGCAAGAGCCATTATTGCAAAGTAAATTACTAAAACTAGAGCTATCTGTAGCACATGCGAAACACAAAAAATCTCCAGATTTATCATATAAGCTAACTGATTTACAACTGTATCGCGCTCAACTCAAACGCATTTTATCTTGTACTCTCTATTTTTTAGAGATTCAAACTTCAAAGAATACTTTATATAAGATAGGAGTAACTACAAGACCAATTCAAGAGCGAATAGCAGAAATCAAACAAGATTTGCTTACCCATTATCAAAATGTTGCTCCTATGGTACTAGGAAGTTGGAATCACAGAGGGAATGTAGAAAAGTATTTCAAACACCGCTATCGGAATTTTAATCACCCCATTGGTAGTTTGACAGAATACTATAAATTTAATTGTGATGATATCAAAACCGTGTTGTCTGACCTACAACAGATGAAACCAAAAGTTCTATCTCCACATGAAATAGATCTTCTTGAAGACAAACCTAGCCTTGTTATTATGCAATAGTGAGGGTGGCGTTCTTCTTGTCTGTGCTGTGCTGTTGCAACAATCAACAGTTATGGAAAAGTAACTATTTGAGGTCACTCAATTGTGCGATCGCTCCTCAATTAATTGCGATCTCTTACCCAAGTGTAAGTTGCATATGCAGCGATCCTCACTCTTGAGCCGCAAAAGCGATCGCTAGCTTGAAATATGAAAAATGGAAACCTTAGGCCAATTCTCGAAATAAAAGCAAGCCAGCGATCGCTTGTTCGACTACCAAACAGCGTTCGTCCTTGACGTTACCATCAGCATAGCAAAAACCTGTGCTAAAGCAGCGATCGCAATTGCCAATCGCGCCCGTAACTTTCATCACAGCCTTTTTGGAAGAAAGTAGTTGTGTGAGACTTAAAAAAGGGTCTATGCTTGGTTATCTTGACTATGCCTCAGTTGTTAATGAAGGATTTCAGGGTGAGGAAGGCGAAAAGATTAATTCGGGTATTGGTGGTAGTTAATTTTCTCTTTAATGTCTACATCTGTAAGGGGTTAGATTCGATTTACTGGCAACAGCAATGTATCTTCAATCTCCTGGCGAACTCGCCTTTGTTTAGCAATGGAGAAAAAATGGTCGCTAAGGCAGAAAAGCTTACTGCTTAAAGCTTTTAATAATTGTCTTGATTGAACACTTAATTGTTTGAACTGTCCCAGTTTGGACTATTTCTGGGACAGTTGATACCGCGAAAGCTCAATTCTACGTTGATATAGCCTGCTTGCTTTAGCTAGTCCAAACATCAAAAACGGGACAGTTGCTCAAGCGCGACCATTTTTTCCCCGCTGCTATACAAAGGCGAGACATAAAAAATCAAAAATTTTCAAATTGATAAGGCTATAACTCTCTCTAGATAAGGCTTTGGGAGATTTTCTAAATCTGTTAGCGTACAAAAAACCCAAATTGGCACGATGACCCCATCACTAGAAGTTTACTCACGCTTATCCATAGGTGAAGCCCAAAAAGAATACGACTCTGTGATCGGAAAGTTCCCTGTGTAATACTTGTGTACTATTTTATTCAGCAACTTCTAAACTAAACTGTTTAGTTTGCCCCTGGTCGCAGCTTCCGTAACACTACCCCACCCGGGATTAACTGACCTTTTTGAAGGTTTAAATTACTAAATGAACTATTGATTCTCCACATTTACAAAGGAAATCCGTTATAGATTGGCATTCCATTTTACTAATTGTATATTTTTTACCAGTAGAAGGATCAATATCTGCTTCATGGACAATGATATTTCTTCTATTTGCTATTAGTTTCAATTCTGTTTTTACAGTTTTATCATCCATCCCCATTTTTCTAGCAATTTGTTGCCATTTCTGCTTCTCATTCCATATATAACTCAATCCATCGGCTATTTTTTCAGGATCTTGAAAGGAAATAATTTTAAGCTTTTTGATGACGGTTTGCTCAAATATGTATTCTTTTGGCGGAATTGTTGCGGAAAGCAATTCAAGATGAGTTGATATTGGTATTGATTCTGTCTCGTACTTTAGTGTTGGCTGTCTTTTGGATGTAAAGATTTCGAGCATCCCAATGCGGATGACATCATGCATAAGTTTATCAAAAGCACTTACGGAGTAAACTATTTGAGATCTCAATAGGTCATCAAAAGATAATGGTGCTTTTAGTGTAAATTCTAGGTATTCATAAAGTGAAGTTAGATTTTGAGCATCTTTAATATTATCTTTAAAAAGCTCTAATGCTTTAAGCATAACTTAATAGGTTAATCAACTTCTTACCAATCAATTTAAATTTATTGTTGAAATTGTCTCTCGAAATTATCATTCGATCTAAAACATTACCAGTTTCATTTATTTCTTCACGTGACAATTCAAAAACAGGCACTCCAGCTTGGTGTGACTTCGGCAATAAACCTTGGAAATCTGGAATTTCATCAAGGCAATAACCACTCTCAATAAAATCATTTGTATATTGTTCTGAACTTAGGGTCATTCCTACTTTGGAAATAGCATTAATAAAATCCCCCTTTATCTTATTTTTAATTTCTTCAATATTATCTCTATAAGGTCTTGCAGCACGTCCATTACGTACATTGAATCGTTGAATTAAGCTTCCTATAAATTTAGGTTCCCCTTCTATCAATGGATATGCAGAATCAGCAAATACTTGAACAGCATTCCTTTTCCATAAAACCCATTTCGGCAATACATTTGTTAAAGTATTTATTGCCATTACTGAGAATGGATCTGGATTTGTAGGCATTATAAAAGCATGGCAAGATAAAAACAAATTTTGATTAATTGCGCTTAAACCTGGATTTAAATCTACTATTGTATAGTCAATTGAATATTTCTCCTCGGTGAGTTTAATTAATTCTGAGAATGCACCAGGTAAATTTTGAAGTGTTGTTAGTGCGTTGTAAGATGTCTGGGCAAAAGTCAATGCAGCATCATACTCTGACAAGTTAGCATGTCCTGCGAGTAGATATAGAGATGGAGCCCTTTTTGGTGAGAAGCAATTTACAGCTTTAATGGGAATTGGTTTTCCGGTAAAAGCAACCTCTACTCCATCTTTGAGATTTTGCTGCTTGGTAGAATCATCGATATAATACCTCTCGAAGTCGTCCCCTAAAATCAAACTTGTCAAGTTACATTGCGGATCAGCATCTACAACCAAAACATTGTTAGTTCTTGATAACATCCACCCAATGTTGTATATGGAAGTGGTTTTACTTACTCCACCTTTATGATTAAAAATAACTACTCGCTTACTCATATGATTTATCTTTAAATTTAATTGAGTATTTTTCACTAACGTGAAACGACTAAAATCAGAAATTGCAATCAATAGCAAGCTTTGAAAGTGCTCTCGTCTTATTGAAGCTCTGTTGACAACATAAGACATAAATCCTACAGATTTATGCCATTTGTTTAAAGGCTTAAATTAAAGCGGGGGCTGGCTTTCAGAGCTAATTTAAGTAGACTAGAATACATTTTGATTTTAGTTTCATTATTGAGTATGTCTATCTAAGTCTAATTATTTAGAAATGTTTAATCTATCTGCTAATGATGTTCCCTCTCAGCACTTTGTAAATTCCATAATTATTTTTTTTTATTAATCAGATTCTAGTATATTAGTCTTTTTATAAAATTGGTAAAAATTAAAATTACTTATTAGGCTAAGAAGCGTAAGGTTTAATAATTTTTTAGAAAATTTTTACTGTTTATCGAACATATTTGATTACTACAATCTTCGATGTAGTAAATCTAGTGTGAAAATAAACGCCTTTAGTCAGATAGAAATCTTAAAACTCGAAGAAATTTCTTGCTGTGCAGTGGGAGCTTTATCTAGTTAAAGTAAGCTATACTTACTGCATCAATACAGTAATGCAGTAAGTAATTAAGTAATGCAGTATGTCAGTAATCAATGATTTTTGTAACCAAGTATGGGTGCAGTAATAGCATTAGTCAACCAGAAAGGGGGTTGCAGCAAGTCCACAACTGCTGTTCACATTAGCTGTTGGCTATCCCGCAAAGGTCACTTTGTCCAACTTTTAGATGCTGATGCCCAGCGCAGCAGTTCAATTTGGTTGACTTCGATGGAAGATAAACCAATTCCAACTACTGTGCTGCAATCACCGGATGAACTATTAGAGCAAATTCCAGAGTTAGCCGAGCAGTGCGATTATCTGATTGTGGACGGCCCTGCTGGTTTATCTGAAGCTAGTAGGGCGATATTATTTCGGGCTGATTTGGCAGTAGTCCCCTGTCAACCGACGGGCTTAGATCTACAATCGGCTTCTGATGCTGTTCGTCTAATTAAGCAGGCTCAGTCTGTGCGCGGTGGCCCACCCAAAGCGGCCATATTCATCAGCCGTGCTGTTAAGGGTACGAAACTACTAGATGAAGCGATCGCACTTTTGAGCAAAACAAAAGAAGTGTCGGTGCTAAAAACAGTGATTCACCAAAAGCAAGCGATCGCCGATACCTTTGGTCAAGCCGCAACAATTTGGGATTTATCGGGTCGTCCAGCAGCTGAATCTGCCAGGGAATATGAGCGGCTGTTCAAAGAAATTATGGGGATGCTGCCATGAGTACCAAAAAGCGAAAGTCTCTCGATGATGCCCTGGCAAGTGAGTTTGTTTATGGCACTCAACAGGAAAAAATACAACCTCAACTACAGCCTGAAGTAGAACCGGAACAACAGCAGCCAATAGCTAATAACTCTACTCAGCCAGAGCAAGAACAAGAACCTGCGCCAGCTGTAAAACCCATATCCACCCAACAAGTAACTAAGCCTAATATAATGTCTCAACTTTACTCAACCACTCCCAAGGAACCGACAGTAAGATTAACCGTGGATCTAACTGAGTCGATGCACCGCAAGCTCTCCTTACTGGCGGCGAAGACGGGCAGGAAAAAGGCTGAGATTGTGAGATTGCTGCTGGATGAAGCACTGAAAGAAGTAGAAGAGTAATTCAGTAATTCAGTAATTCAGTAATTAATGCAGTAATGCAGTAAGTATAATGACCAAATATTCCCAAGTTAGGTAATGCTAGGGTTCTTGACACCAGCTTGAAAGCAGTACAACTTTTATTCATAGGTTATGGCGAATAAATTCTCACTGATGGATGGCTATGATGACTTTTTGCGGGAGTTAAAAGAACGCATACGCAGCGCCCAAGTACGAGCGGCGTTGTCTGTTAACCGCGAATTGGTGTTACTCTATTGGCAAATTGGGCGAGATATTCTGATTCGACAACAGCAGCAGGGATGGGGAGCAAAAGTAATTGATAGGTTAGCGACAGACTTGCGCCAAGCTTTCCCAGAAATGAAAGGATTTTCGCGTACAAACCTGCTTTATATGAGAGCCTTTGCAGAAGCTTACCCTGATCAACAAATTGTCCAACAACTTGTTGGACAAATACCTTGGGGACATAACATTCGCATTTTGGATGCTGTAAAAGACCCAAGAGCGAGACTATGGTATGTACAAAAAACAATAGAAAATGGCTGGAGTAGAAATATCCTGACCCTACAGATTCAAAATCAACTTTACAATCGCCAGGGTCAAGCCATCACTAACTTTAATGCTACCTTACAATCTCCCCAATCAGACCTCGCTAGAGAAACCCTCAAAGACCCTTATGTCTTTGATTTTTTAACTTTAGGAGAATCAGCCCAAGAACGGGCAGTTGAAAAAGAGCTTGTTAAACACATTACTAAATTTCTCCTAGAATTAGGAGTTGGTTTTGCCTTTGTTGGAGAGCAGTACCCATTAAAAGTAGGTGAGGAAGACTTTTACATTGACCTTCTGTTTTATCATGTAAAATTGCATTGCTTTGTAGTAATTGAACTGAAAACGGGTAAATTTAAACCTGAATACGCAGGAAAAATTAACTTTTATCTCTCTGCGGTAGATGATTTACTCAAATCTGACGTAGATAACGCATCTATCGGCTTAATCTTATGTGCAAGTAAGGATAATATCATCGCTGAATATGCATTACGTGATGTGAATAAGCCAATTGGTATTGCTGAATGGCAGGCTGGACTTACTAAATCACTTCCAAAAGAACTACAAACAGAATTACCAACGATTGAGCAATTAGAAGCAGAATTAGACGCGGTTTCTGTGGAAATCGCAGATGAGAAATAAAATGTAAGAATTAAGCAATGGCTCAAGACAAGGTACAAAAGTTAATTCAACAAGCCGAGAAACTGAACTACTTGGAGCAGCTGCGTTTGCTAGAGCTATTACAGGAGGTGGTTCGGAAAAATGATCCGCTTGAACGCTTGGCGAAACTTCAAGCAAACCGCGAAGAAATTTTTAAGATTGCTGCTAAATATGGCATTTTAAATATACGAGTGTTTGGGTTAGGGATGCAGCCAGAAACTCAAGGCTCAAATGAGGTAGTTTTTATTGTTGATGTAGAGCCAAAACGAGGTATATTTGCTCAAGCTAATTTTTTATTAGATTTGCAAGAGTTACTTGGTTTTAAAGAAGTGTATCTTGCTGCTAATGAGAAAAGTATTAGAAAACCTTTCCGAAAGGAAATGTTAGAAACAGCAGTACCGTTATAGATGCCCTGTATATTTTGGGATAGATGCTATGACAATCAATTTACCTATTAAATTGTCACACTTGCCCAACAGTTTACCATTAGATGGTGCTGTCCGCATCGAGCTAGTAGAAGAAGTGCTTATATTTCGAGCTTCCAGCTTAGTACAAGGGCGAATTGAAGCATTATTAATTAAGCAAAAAGAATCCGCACTTACTTCAGATGAAGAAAAAGAATTAGATGAATATGAAGAATTAGACGATTATCTGAGTTTTGTGAATCGGGTGATCAAAAATTCATCGCTAACTCAAAACTAAAGTTAATTATAGAGAATTACAGATTTGTCTGCGAATCCTTTATAGTACATTTATACTGAAGGCTTTGATGAATTCAATTCAAATATATGAGACAAGTAATTAAGCAAATTAAAGAGCGTAATCAAGTTGAACTCAAACGAAAAGATATTAAATACGAACTTTGGCGTTTAGATGATGCTGAATTTAGGAAGCTTAGGCAAAAGAGCCTTCCTATTAGAGATGATTATATGTTTTATATGCACTTTTATCTTTCAGAACGTGAGAATAAAAATAAACTCAATCTAGCTGAATTTTTCGTGAGTTTAACATACTTGTTTGGCGAAAGCAGTGATTGGATTGATGATTGGAAAGGTTCTTTTTCTTTTCCATTATTATTGATTTTAGATAAAGTACAAGGGAAATTTTTCTATTTGATAGATATCTATGATAATTGCGGTACACTATACTTCAGCTTCTACAGGATTTTAGAGAGCGATGTAGAAGGTTATGATAATCAAATACAGCGTGAACCTTTTGAACTAGAATTCTCTCGTCAAGAAATCAACTATTTTATCAGTTATTTTTATGGTTATCTTGAAGGCTATTTTCATAGTATAAAACTCTTGATACCATCTGAGCAATTCTTCAAGAAAATTGGTTCAAATCATATCCTTTATGGGTATAAGGATAAACATTATTTTGAGGAACATTACCCATCTCCATCAGCGTATCAAACAGCTATTGAAAATCTAGAATCAATAGGAATTAGTTCTAATACTTCACAAGATGTCAACGAGATTTTGCAAACAATAACTAGCGAAATACTCAATAAATAAATGTGTGAGATGAGGGTCTTCCACGTACTAAAAACAGGGAGGCTTCGTCGAAATATCTCGTCGGCCCACAGATTAATCAGGGGGTATCAAGCCTCCCTGTTTTTAGAGGGGACAATGCGAATGAGGACAACTTCTAGGTAAACTACCCACATTTCCTCTTCAAGGTGTTGTTAAAACGGCTCAGACCATCGCTTAACTAAAACCTCTCCAGAACTCCTATCAGGGCTAACGTGCAGATATTTACTCGTAGTATCCAAACTTGTATGCCCTAAAGTAGCCTGCACCAAATGCACTGGAACACCTTCATCTAAAGCGTGGGTGGCATGACTGTGCCTAAACCAGTGGGCTGAAACATTCATGGCATTCTCCAATTCTGCTGCTGCCGCCGCCCTTTTCACCACTCGGTCAATATGAGAAGGAGCTAGAGGTCTACCCGTAGCACTGGCAAACACAGGCGCATCCTTCAACGCCTCACCGCGCAGGGACATTAACTCCAGCCATAGCTCCTGGGGGACGTGAACTCTACGAGTCCGCCCACCCTTGCCGTAAACATTAATCTGCCCTCCGCCCCCACGACTGGGGATCGCATCCTTCCAACGCAACCCGCACAACTCAGACACCCGAATCCCAGTTAAATACAAAGTTTTTAAAATTAAGCGATTGCGCTTGTCAGTTGTCGCCGCAATCATCGCATCTACATCTGACGGCGTAAGAATACGCTCAACCAAAGTATCTTTCGGCTTGGGCAATTTAAATTGTTTGGGAATCGGACTCCGAGAAATCGGCGGTTTCTCCAAACTGGTCACATAGGAAAAAAACGCCTTGAGAATATTGAGATGCTTAACTTTAGTTGTGTCTGCCTCTTGCAGAGAATCTAACCATTCCCGGACGTGACGGATCTGAATGTCGGCTAGAGCCTCCACCGAAGTAAAACTTATAAACTTACGAATGGTATTTTGATAAGAAGCGCGAGTTTTACCGTGATGCACGTCCAACCACTCTTCAACCAACTCAGTCAACGTTCTCATACAAGCGGATCGGTGTGTGATGAGTAGAAAGCTACTATTACATGACATTATCCCTGGAAAGGTGATTGTTTCGTGAACAAGTCCAGACAATTAACCCAAACTTATCAATCGCGCTGCCCACAATCCTTATTCTTTCGTTGATTCATAAGTTTTGCTTAAGTCTCTTTATTAGACGTAGTGTCTACACCATGAAAGCCGGATACAATACCAGATTTAGAAGAATTGATATCAATTATGATATCAATTCTGTACTGCTGAAATGGTGGCAACCGGACTGCCAATCTGAGAATATGGCTTTATTGCCTCTTCTGACGGCTAGACCTACTATTCATAATTAACCGATGAGTACAACAAAATCCAAAAAAGTAAAAGCAGAGAATCCTTTTGTCGGTATCTGGCACATCTATGAAATGGAGATGTGGGACGAAGATTACTTCAATATGGAAACACAAGCTTATGTGGAGATTAGACCGGATAATCAGGGAGATTTCCAATTTGGGCTTGTTACTGGCTATCTTGATGGGGATTTAGAGACAAAAGGAGTCTCTGACCGTTTTGTTTTTACCTGGGAAGGTCAAGATGAAATGGATGAAGCAAGTGGCAGTGGGTGGATACAATTGATAAGTGATCTGGAAGTAGACGGATTTATTAACTTTCACTTGGGCGATAGCTCGATGTTCAAAGCCAAAAGGGCTAGCTAACGCCTGCGCGGTAGCAGGCACGTTTGCCCTAATCTCTATACGTTGTCTAACTTGGGTTAGACAAAAACCGTCGGCTCGTTTTCAGAGGGCGCGACTTGGGTGGAAGCCACAGGGGTTTACTGTTATCAAATGTGAACTGCTCTGTAAACTGTGGCAGCAAATAGACAAACTCTTTTTTACGCATTAGCCAACCCCAACCGCCACAAAGTTTACGTCTCCCGTTGCGTTGATGCCCCGATGCAATTAGCAATACATGATTACCTATGTCGAAGGCTAATGCGCTGTTAATCACCCATAGCGACTTGCGCGGTGGCGACCAAATAAATTTATAAATATTGCTGTTTGGGGAAGCTAGTTCTAATTTGATGCAAAAGTCTTGTGCATCAAATACCCAAAGCAAATGACCAAATTGAGTATAAAACTGCTCACGCTTGCTGATCTCTTCAACGCTAATACTACTGCATTGGAATTCAACGATTAGCTTGCTGCCGTTGGGCTGAGGTAAGCACAGGTCTGCCCTTTGCCTAATAATGCCATTGCACATGACTATTTCACGGTGTTCACTAGCAAAAAACTCTTGCCAGCTATAGTGCCACTGTGTCATCGGTTCCTTACCGCTACAATCACTACCTGATAAGTGCGACCAGTGATGAATCAGAATAGAGCCGCACTTTGCGATTACAGGTTTGTGACAGGCTGGACAAACTGCGAGCATACCTTTGCTTGGTTTAGCTTTTTTGTTATCGCCAACAATAGCAAACAGCATGGTAGATAGTCTCCTGTGTTCTTGGGCAACGGCACAGCGCAAGCGGGAGTGACTAATAGCAAATACTTGTATATTTAGTTAAAGCGATGCTTATAATTTCATTTTCTCTTTTCTTGAGAGAAAAATAAACTCAAATTCTCTTTTCGGAGAACACTTACCCTGGTTGGAGTTACTAAGAGTGAAAAAAGTCACCCTATCCAAACTAAAAAGTGCAGCCAAGGCTAAAAATCTTTTAGTTGAAGTTGTTGAAGGAATTTACCTGATTACACCAATGAAGTACAGAAGTAATCGGATGTACACACAAGACTTTAGTCAGTTGTCAGATGCTTTTGACTACATTTCAAGGTTTGATGAATCGACACTTGCCCAATTGAAGGCGACAGAACAAGAGTTACTCTTTTTATCGGCACTCGCCCAAGCATAGTGCCTGTTGAAGTGAGTGAGGAAGTACTCACTCGGCGTGTTGGCTTTTTGGTTGGATTTGGTGTCTATAAATCAAGAGATTACTGAACGAATACGATATGTCTTACATCTGAAGAGTATCCTTGTTGCTTGTATTTAGATAGTGCGATATCCCTCTTCCTGGTTGCCTTGCAATTTCTTAGATTCAGTTAGTACATTCAAAGCCGTTCGTAGCTTTGGTGATGAGGGGTTTGACAACTCCCACTCCTTCCACTTGCGGCTTTTTCTAATGGCATCGAAACTAACAGGGACGCTTAATGCAGAAGCAATAATCAGCATTACTTTACTCAAGAAATCTTCGTTTATTTCTTCAGATGTTGGCTCAATTTCACGCTCAACCACTTCTTTTAAAAAAGCATTTTCAAGCCGTGCAATCACATCTTTGGGGACAAGTTTTTCACCTCTTTCTATCGGTGCAGAGTCGTGATGTTGCACCAATTCCGGGAAGAATTTAAGCAGTGTCCTGGCCGGATCTGGTTGACCATTTAAGGGGTGCTTTTCAGTCTTTAACCAAGAGGGGATTGCTCCCAGTTCGCCACCTGCCTGTGGTTCACCAAAATTATTAGGATTGGCTTTGAAATAAGCGCCACTGGCAATATTAATCTTTCTCAAGCCCGAAGCCTTCACGGATTGAGCAACGCAGCCAATAAATGAAACCGATTGCTTGAATGTATCAGCCAGTCCAAGAGTCGCCTTGCCCACCACAGAAGTAAGGTTAGAACCGTGCAGGACAATGATTAGTGTGCCTCCAGACTTAGCAAAGCGGCTGAGTAAATATTGAATTGCCCAGGTGCGATCGCCCTCCTCCAACAAGGAAAGCAGTCGCATAGCTTCATCAATGACCAGTAACAAGTTTTTGTGAGAGTATGGCTCATCAGAGTCTAGCTTTCTGAGAAACTGCAACAACTCATCAGCCACCGATTTATCAGCTGCATCTGAATCTCTGCCTGGGAAGCTTAGGGCAGAGGTGAGATTACAGGCGAACGGGTAAACGTCAACGCCAGCAGTGAAGTATTGCACGTCTAAACTAGGGTCTAGTGCCTTTGATAGTACGCTTAGAATCCCTGCTAGAGTCCCCTTCCCGCCTCGCTGAGTGCCACAAATGGCAACAACTTGTGAGGCTAGCATCTCATCAACTTTAAACCCGCCCTGGATAAGACCATCAATCACAGTTGAGCCTCTCTGCTCTAAGGACAAACTGGGCAGTGTGACAGGGTTAAAGCTTGGGCATTGGGTATTAGTTATTGGTTGTTGGATTTCGGTTGGTGCTTGTTGGAGTTGCGTCTGTCCGTCGTTGTTTGCTGGTGGTAACTTCAAAACAGATGCCTGTTTCAAGGTGGACAACTGGCTAATTAACTCATCTCGCTTCATCCCACGGGTTTTACAGTAACCATCCAGTGCTGCTGCCATTGGGTTTTTACCGTCATTCCTGGTTAACCGATCATTTAAGAGGTATCCACTGGAAGCACTGTACAAACACTCAAAAAACATCTCTATTCCAACGTATTCCCACAGACAAGCCCAATTCAGAAAAGATTCAGACTCAAGTGCTAACCGATATTTTTTTAACTTTTCTAGTGTGGGATTGCGTTCTCTGTTCTGAGCGAGCGCACTTCCGACCACTCCAGCAGCAGAAGCCGCAGCAGTCCCACCAAGTAAAATCCCTGCTATAGGATTAAGGACACCAAACGCTGAAATCACTGCGGCCGCACTAAAAACTGAAAAAATCCCACCCCAGTGTAGAACTGTTGACTCATTCTCTGTGGTAGTTTCCAATTCCTCTAGTTCCTTGACAAAGCCTTGCAGTGCAATGGATTTAGCGTTTACATCCAATGTGTCAAACGACTGCAAAAACTCTGAAAATAGCGATTTGAAAGGATCGCG
This sequence comes from Fischerella sp. CENA71, assembly GCA_024239075.1. Taxonomy (GTDB): domain Bacteria; phylum Cyanobacteriota; class Cyanobacteriia; order Cyanobacteriales; family Nostocaceae; genus Pelatocladus. The sequence goes on from JANBVI010000011.1 coordinate 33,101, forward strand.
GTAGTGCGATCGCACTACAATAGATGTTTGGTTCATTTTTTAATCGACAAATACAAATATGGACTGCCCATCCTGAGCAGTCCGTTTACTTTTAAAATGTTGCGTTGTCAGATTCTGGTGTGTTGATTTTCTCGGAAACTCCACCAAGTACAGCTACAGTGGCGCTTACCAGTTCTAAACACTTTTCAGGCAGCAACAGACTGATAGCAGCTTGCAGAATCGCGAAGAACTGCAATCCAGTAGCCAGAAAGCAATACGCCAAAACTAAGCCTGTTTCTAGGGCGTAAGTCACCAATCTGATGCTTTTGAGCGTACCGTGGTCGAAACTTAGCCAATTTTGTAAACGTTCTGGCACGTTCTCTTTTGATTCAGGTTGATGCTCTGGGTTGATGTCTAAAGCTTTATAAGCTTCTGCTATATCTCTGCGAAGTTTCCATAACTGGGGTGCTAGCTGGTAGACGTTGATGCCCAATCCCAGCAATACGCCAAGTGTCCCCGCTCCTAGTCCCCAACCTTTGGATATTCCTAGTAAATTACCTAACCACACACCAATCTGAAACCATTGGGCTGCTGCTATTGAGCAAACTAAACCAAAAAGCAGAATCGCAACCAAACATGGTGTAGTTGGTGCAGACAGGAGTTTAATCATTAAACTGAAGCAGTAAACCGTCAACTGGAAAGCGTTTTCTATTAACAGTCCAATGAGCTTGGCTAGTTCTTTGAAAAAAGCGAATATTTTCACGACAAGCTTCTGCAACTTTACAAAGAATCCTTTCTTCTGGGGTGCTTTGTGGTGCGACTGTTTGTCAGTGGTGCGATCGCCCGAAGACTGCTGTTTTTTATCTCCTAGTGCCATTCTTCCCTTCCTTGATTTGAGAGATTTGATTTTTTAGTTCTTGTCGAGAGAAAACGTGTAGTACCTGCAAATCACCACCTAAATAACCAACTTGCAAGAACTGCTGTGTTGCTGGCACATAAATACAACTAGTGGGTATTCGCCCTTTTTCGCTCCCAGTGGTTGCGAGTATGTCGCCAATTTTGTAAGGAGCTTCAGCAAAGCTTGACCAGCAACTCTTAGATAAAACGTGGTTGGCAAGAATTTCTAACCCTTTGGAACGTTTAGTTAGTGATGTGTCAGAACGTACCCTGTCAGATACCACTACGACTGAGGTACAGATAAGAGCCGCTGCATTTAGGGCTAGCAGTGGCTTGATAGCCGGATTACTTGCGAATCTCATTACTACTCCTCAAAATGAAGAGCCATTCCTTCAAGAACTGCTCTAAGCAGCCCGATAACTTCGGAGGTTTCTAGCTCATCTTGTTCAAATGTTCGCTTGAGGATTTCTTCAGTTGCACCCGTGCGATCGCCCCCAAAGAAATCACCTAAGCCATCAACAAGCCTTGCTAATTCACCTAGTGTTGCCCGTTCAAAATCATCACCCCAAGTTTCATAGATGTCTCGAATCAAGGGATTTTGAATGTTGCAATATTTTTTTAAAATCGACATGATTGTTCGGGCTGGGCATTGTACCCAGCCAACTAAATTGTTAGTCCATCATGATTAGTGCTTGAATAAGTGCAATCTTTTCGTGAAACTTGAGTTCGCACATACGATCAACAACTTCATCTGCTTCATCACTTGCATTTTCATCAAGCTCTAAGCTCAAGTCTTGCCATCCAGCGTGAGCAATGCGACCAATTAACCAGCAGGCATCACCATCTGAGCAACCTTCCAAAGCGGCTCCCCATGTCTGAACCATGTCTTTGATGAGTTCCGTTGAGTTAACCCGGTCAATCCCCCAGAAACCCAGGGGTTTGTCGCGGTCAAACAAAGCTCGCATCATTGGAAGCATTAAAGGAAAAGGCATCTCATCAATAAATTCCACTCTCTCGCCTGTTTCCTGTGTTTCCTCTGTGGGACATGTCCAGTTGTCAGATTGCAAATGTGCCTCAGCTGCGAGCCTTGCAATTAGCCAATATTTATCAAGTGGTCGCAGTCGCTCCAAACATTCTCCCCACTCTGAAGCAATATCTTTAATTAGTGGGTTATCGGGCGACAGTCCCCAATAGCCTAAAGGTTTATTCATTGTTAAGATCCTTGTTGAATGTATACGTTTGCTGGGCGATCGCTGATTAATCAATTGCTGATTTATAGTCGCGATCGCTCATCCTTTGAATCCTCCCTTAAAAATTGGGCAGGCTTCTGTCGCATATTGGCGTGTGTTAAAGAACCGGGCTTCTGGGTGATGTCGATATGCTGATAGTGCTTAGGATCTGGTCTATTAAGCCCGGTTCTTTTTCTGACCTTCGCCTCGCAGGTATTGTCGCGAAGAAGAATTGGGCTAATCGAGGGAGCTTTAAAAGCCTGCCCAATTTTTTTAGGAAACGTCTCATCCTTAAAACAAACTTTGCTGTATCGCTGTATCTGTCATCGTGCAGAAGTGCTGGTTGTACAAGCTCGGCACTTCGTAAACTTTACGTAACACCTTGTCTCGGTTGAGTTGTAAATCAGCTTTTCTTCTCTGTGCAGGCAACGGACGGAATAAATATTGAGTGTGCTTGATGCTGCCACTGCTGTATAGATAACGGTACAGAACACCGTCAATACTATAGGTTTTGCTCTGAGTAAGTAGCGTTACGCAATGAACAAGCTGTAAATCACTCATTGAACGCCTCCAATTCGCTTAGATTAATCCCTCTCGTGCAAGAAAGTTTTCTTTTGCGGATGTTGACGGCTTCTTCTAATGCCTTGCGTAGCCAGTAATTAGGGGTTACGCCGTCTTGTTCAGCGAGTAGGCGAATCTGAGGTGTCAAATCGGCTGGAACATTGAAATTAAGCCGCTTGTTGAGCATCGTTATTTTCTCCTACATAAAGTTTCTTCATTTCAGACAGTGCAACGGTTCCAGGATTATCTGGAATGAGCAAATGATTCTCTGGAATACCCGCTTTCAGTAGCCGTTGCTTGACTATCTGCTGCACTGGGGGAATTGCAAAACCACCGCCACAGAGGGCTATTTTGTTACGTCTGCCTTTAATGCCAAGGTCACTTATCGCATAAGCTAGCGGTGAGTCCTTCATCCATAAGTGAATAGCGGCTTCTAATTGCTTGCCGATGTCTTTTCCGTCTGGTGCGAGTGCGCTCACTTTTCCGTCGTCGCTAATAGTTGCGGTTTCTAGGATTTCTCGCAGTTTTGAAGGGCGAATACGTTTAGATGAATCCGCCTGACTGACAGTTAAGGAAAAATCTTCAATGAGTGCCGATACTCCGCCGCCGCCATTGAGAGTAGCTGCTATGCGCTTCGGAAGATTGCCGAGATTGTCGTAATCGCTATCTGTTGCTGTTCCAAATCCGATATCAAAAACCGAAAAGTATTTATCTTCTGTGGTCAGTTGGCTCTTAGCCCAAAGACTCGCTCCATAACCCTCCGGGAAGCCCAGGAAGCCGGAGCGCTGGAAGGATAAGCGATACTTCACCCCATCTACTGTTATCCACTTGCATTGCTCAATGGCTTTTTTAAGTTCCATTGGTTCAGCCAGTGACAAGGTAGAGAGATTGATATGCAGGCTTCTACGCTTGGGACTTGTGCCAGTAGATAGCTCGTAGAGGTTCGGCAGGGATGCTAGAGCGCCTAAACAAAGGATTGGGAAGTAGGTAATTTTGTGATTCTCCCCATCGGTCATTGCAATGTATTCCTTTCCTTGCAATCTTGCAGATTTCCCAACCACCCAATGCTCTACAACCTCTTTGCCATCTTCGCCCTTGGAGCGAGACATACTGAAAGCACCTGACTCACCGAAGGGTGTAGATGATACAGAGCAAACCAAGGATTCAACCTTCATTACTGGTGTGACAGTTTCGCTATCTGTAAAAGCTTGGTATTTGATGGATGAGCGACCAGCATCTATGATTAACTGAATAACTTTTTTAACTTCACGCTTTTTTTGTGGTGTAAGGGTTTCAGCCTGTCCTACTTGGGGTTCTAAAATATCCTCTTGCTTTTTTTGAGTCATTTTGATTTTCTCCGTTCTTATTTTTATCGCAACTGTCACAAGGGCTAATCTCAGTACAGAAGTTGTATTTTTGGCTTAACTGTACTTAGCTGTTCCAGATTGTTCCGTGTTCCCTGTTCCAGGTAAAATTGCTTGTTCCAGACTGTTCCAGATAGCTGGAACATTTATGGAACCGTTGGAACATTGGAACAGGAAACAATCTGGAACAGTTTGGAACAACTTTTGGAACAGACAAAATCCATAACTAGGCATCTTTCCCCTCTACAGTTTGGATGTGTGCCAGTTGCGATAATTCGCCTCTCAGCCTTTGTGAAAGTTCATTTCCGAAATTTTTAATCAAAAGACAAACTAACTGGCTGTAAGTCGTGATTCCTGTGGCAGCCATAACGCTTTCAGCCACAGGTACTAAGTCGGGGCTAATCACTGCACGTACTTGTCTAGCCATTTCTTGAAATCCTCACTCGATTAATAGCAGCCGAATTAAGGCTGTTGAAAACCGAGGGGCTTTCTGCTTGGTTGCAAATATGCCAAGCCTATTTAGTTATCAAGGATCTGACAGCACCCTACCCACCAACCCACTAGCGAGGCAGTGTAGGAATGCTTTTGCAAAAAGCGAATGCTTTGATGTAGATATTTTTTGGAAGCTGGACAACCTCTAGACTGAGGAAAACTTAAAGCTTTACGTCTGTTTACTTGCCGTCGTGCGTCTATGTTTGATAATATAACAGCAATTAATTAAATGCGTCAAGCAAGCGATTGTGTGCTTTAGCGGAAAAAGTAATTGGACTAAAAACACGCATTGAGCATACAATCGCTGTGTCAATGCTTTTAATTAATTCTTATGGCGACGACTAAAAAAATTACTATTGTTGTTCCAGGGTCTGTCCACGACGATTTAAGTATGTGGGCAGAAGAAGAAGGGCGACCACTTGCAAATCTTGCATCGTATTTAATCGAACAAGCTCTTAGAGCTAAATTCCCTAAGAAATATCCACCTGCTATAAAAATTGTTGATAAATGACAAGCAAATATCCACACGAGGTTAAGAATGACTGATGACACCAGATTTGACGACATTTACACGAGGTTAAATGACTTAACCGAGGATGTGACAAATCTTAAAATTCAAGCTGGGACAGTTGGTACAACACAGGTAGCTACAGCCAGAACGCTAACCTTAGCTACTGGGCTAGCCTCGGACATGCGAGAAGTTAAGGCAGATATCAGACAGATTAAGGCTGATATCAGAAACTTGAATGCATCTGTAGAAGAAATCCTACGATTACTACGTGAAAACCGTTGAGTGATCGCCGTACGCCTGGACTTGTGTTTTTGAGGACTACCCAGAATGACCAACACCCAAGCATCAGAAATACCAGAAAGCCGATTAGACCGCCCAATCGCGAATTTTGGCAATCACCGCATCTCAACAACAGGCTAATACCCAAGCGATTAGGCTTAGATTTTAAGGGCTGGAGAAAACAAATGCGGCATCGGGAGCAAACCTTAGCTTTAGTAATAAATGCTCAGTTTTTCCAGATAAACCGTAAAAAATGCAACAGTTTTCTTTGTTGCTGGTAGATTTTTAGATAAGCATAAAAAAAGGAGCCACCCAACAGAATCAGCAGTGAATGGCAATCCCTCAAAACTTATAGATATTAAAATACTACTTCTAAATATATCTTCATTTTCAAAGATATATAAAAGTAAAGTAGTAAACCAGGGTAGCAGAGCGAATTATTGATTGAGGAATTGCCAAAAAACACTCTACGGTGGCTCCGACAAACAAAGAGGAGCGCAATTTATGGCAACGGCAATTCAAACAGGCGGCACATATAATACTAACAACTTGACATATGACCGCAATTCTACTCAAGCATCGGTAGATAAACCAACAGAAGTTAGCAAAGCTTCACCCTGCCCCCACTGCGGGAAACCTGATTGGTGCTACAGAATTGGTAAACTCACGGTCTGTAACCGCGATGCATCCCCAGCCCAAGGGTGGGAACAAACTTCAAAAACAGATCGCAACGGCAAACCCTACTACGCGACCACAACACCTAAAAAACAACCACGCCCCAAAGCGAAGACCGAGTACATTTACCACGACCGCTCAGGACAACCACTAGTTAAAGTAACTCGTATTGATGACGGTAACGGTAAAAAGCGGATTTTTCAGTCCCACTGGGACGGCAAAAACTGGGTTAAGGGACTAACTGAAGAAGTTCGAGCCAAAATCCCCATTTACCGCTATGCCGAGGTTATGCAGGCCAAGGCAGAAGGCAAGCCCATATTTACAGTCGAAGGTGAGGACATCGTTGATTGGTTGTGGAAAATGGGACTAGCAGCCACAACAACCCTTGGCGGCGCTGGCAAATATCGATTATACGGTAATTACAAAGCTGATTTAGAAGGTGGTAGCCTAGTGCTTTGTCCCGACCGTGACGAACCTGGATTAAAGCACATGGAAGATATTTTTGGGGATTTCCCAGACGCTAAATGGTTGTATGCCCCACCCAGCGATTTTTACTGGACACATTTACCTAAAAATGGGGGACTCGACTTAAAAGATTGGATTGACAGTGGTGCAACAGTTGACGATATTTTGCAAGCAATTGAAGATCGGCGCGTGGTAGTTGATGCCCTCAACCAGGCATTACAGCTTGATGCTGACCGCTCTAGACCAGCACAAAGTAAGTATAAACAAAAGTTCAATATGATACGCGCACTTTGGAGCGATCGCCTGCGGTGGAATACACTCAAAAAACACGTAGAACTTGATGGGCAACGGTTGCCACTCGACGGCATCAAAACCAAAATTGCTATTGAATTTGATATCGATATAAGCAGAGAAGATGCCAAGGAAATAGTTTTAGATATTGCCCGTGAACACCCTTACAATCCAGTTGTTGAATATTTAGAAACAGTAGCCCTTGCATATCCAAATGTGGATGTTGGGATTTTGGACGCTCTAGCCGCTCGTTACTTTGGTACATCTGACCCTTTACACGCTGCACTCATGAAACGAACTCTGATTGCAGCTGTAGCCAGGGCGTTTCAACCAGGGTGCAAACACGATGAAATTACTATTTTGCAAGGCAAGCAAAAAGCACTTAAGTCAACATTCTTAGAAACGCTAGCAGGTGAAGACTTTTTCACCGACGACATCAACGGCACAGAAAAAGATGAAATTCTTAAACTTAGCCAATACTGGTTTATTGAGTATGCCGAGTTTGAAAATGCCTATAAGAAAAAGGATGTCTCGCAGCTTAAAGCCTTCCTTGCCCGACGTAAAGATTCTATGCGCCGCCCCTATGGCACAGATATTGAAGACTTTCCGCGCCCAAGCATTTTAGTTGGAAGCACCAACCAAACCGAATTTTTGTATGACCCCACTGGCGAACGTCGTTTTTGGGTAATAAAGGTGCTGGTTGACCGCATCAACATCAAGCAATTAAAGTCAGAGCGTGATCTAATTTGGGCGGCGGCGGTTGCTGCATACCGCAGTGGTGAGCAATGGTGGTTGACACCCTTAGAAGATAATTGGCTAGAAGCTGCTAACAAACAGTTCCAAAATTCTGATCCCTGGGAAGGTTTGGTACTGAACTATGTCAGCCAAAGAAGCGAAGTTTCTACCCAAGAGATTCTGACCAAAGCTTTGAACATTGAGATAAACAAACTAGACAAAGCATCTCAGATGCGAGTTACGGACATTCTCAAAGCTAACGGATGGGTAAAAGGCGGCAAGAAGCGAATTAATGGTGTACCAATCAACGTTTGGACACAGGTTGGATCATTAGGTGGGAACAGTCCTCAAACCATTACACAGCAAAACATTGAGACACAACTACATCAAGAAATAAGAAATGAGGTTGGAACTGGGTTGGATCACCTTCAAAGCCTTACACAGATTGAATTACAGTCAGAGTGTTCCAACCGTTCCAACCTTTTAGACAAAACTTTCCAAAATTCTAAAGGCAGTGATTTACACACACAACACTCATCAGATTTAAAAAGTTTTGAAAATGGGGGTGGGGGTTGGATCAGTGAAGAAGTAGAAAAGTCTGAAACTGTTGCACACCAAGAGTTACAAGAGTGTTCTACAAGAGTGTTCCAACCCTGTGTTCCATCACCCAGCGATCCCGAAATGGTGCAAGGTAACGCCGAACTACTTCGAGAAGCCATCACAGTAAAAGACTGGGAAACAATTAAAGCTTTAACCGAACAATGGACACCAGAATTTAAGCAACTAGTTTGGGAGCAATTAACAGATTTTGAGAAAGAAGTAATCCACAAACTACGCCCTCAATCACCAGCATTAAAAGTAGGAACACGCATACTCGTCGTAGACGAAACCGAAACACGTCACGGTATGAAGGGCGTAATTAAAAAAATTGTCGGTAACGAGGCGATTTGCGATTTTGGTACTCAGCTTGGTTGGACTATAAAACGACTACGCAAGCCCATACTTTTATCGGCATTGCAGCGATTGGAGTAACAGTTTCGGCGCGCAGAATGCCGTTATGCCTTCAGGTATTGCCACCAAGAGCATCTACTCTGCTGTTGTTTGATAAATTGAGCGCAACTCCTCTACCGTATTAGCTGTTTCTATCGCCGACAAGATTGCTTCTAATACACGAAAATCCTCAATTTGTTCAATTTCAGGTAATAATTCCTGACCCGATGAGCCAAACTTAAGTCTCAAACATACGGGGATGCTTTTCAATAATTCTTCCCTTCGGGCAATTCGCTCAAAGCTTGTAACGTATTGCATTTCTCTCTCAGCCTCCAATTGTTCAACTTCACGCTTAAATTCTGTTTCTAAATCCAATGGTAGCGTTAGCATCCAATCGATAAAAGCCAACAAGTTGAGAACATCCTCACGCTCAAACCCCTGTGAATACAACCTTCTCACTAAAACCAGTTTTTGCTGCTTGCGTTGTAATCTATCGTCGCGGGTTTGTACAGCTGCTAAGTGCGCCATTACCACCGTAGCAAAAGGATTGCGACTGGCTTCAAGTTCAGACTGGCGTTGATTGTAGTCTAGCAGCTTGATCACGGGGAACTGAAAATTAATCCGACAGCCAAACAACTCATAACCAAATTGTGATGGTCGCCAGTTAGCATGTTCATCACCTAATACCGCCAGCGATGCAACCGACCGCTTGTATCTATCGTAGATGCGGTAGTTGTACGTGTACATCTAAAATCGCCTCCTAAAAGTGCAACATTCAAGGGGATGAAACAACTTCTCACTAAGTTTGATGCGCTCATGAGTTTTGGTGATGCCAAACGTTTGTTAGTCAGCATTGCCCTGACTAAATTCCGACGGTGTGTCCATATTGCACCTCGATCCAAGAAAGCTTAGGGATATTTTGTTTACCCCTATTATTTCCCTATAGTAGAGACTTTTTCACTCAAAGATAAAAGAGCGAGCGCCAAAAATTTATTCCAAAGACTAATTTAGATATACAGTAAAACCCTTGGAGTAATTTTTTACCCAAAGGGTTGAATCAGTTGACGAATAATTATTTTGCACACTTGCAGAACTTATTCAGATTTCACTGGTACACGGCGGATTTTGTGACGTAAAGTTTCTAAAACTTCGGGTGTAACTACATACCACCACGGGCTTCTATCTGTTTCTTGGAATGCCTCAATAATTCCTTTGTCTCGCCAATAGTAAATGGTATGAATTCCAACACCTAATTTTTCAGCCAGGGCACTAGTGGAATAGTAACCTTCAAGGCTTATTCCTGATTTCGCAATAACGGGGTCACTTAAAGGTTTGTCAAGACCATATTTCCAGCGAAGCCAAGCCACACCTTTTTTGGTAAAAGGTTGCCCATTAGTATTCAATAAACCCCGACGATTTAGTTCAAGAGCAATTTCAGTATCAGTTCGACCAGGGGCTAATTGTTCAATCAGTTGAATAACTTCTTTGGGTGTTCGGTATTTGTCTGCATTCGTTGGGCGTGTCGCTATTAATTCACTGATAGCTTCAGTATGCCAGAGGATTTGGATACGAGTAGAGCGTTCTGGAGTATCTATTGGCGTGATAGCAACTTGTTTGATTAACAACCCTAGTATCTCTTTACGGTCTTGGCTCGTGGTACTATTTGCGTTCCAAATTGTGGGAATATCATTGGCGAGTTGTAAAATTTGCTGCCTCTGCACTTGTGTTAATTCCAACCTTTGTGCTTGGTGGGCTTTCTGGTATTCTTCTTCTAACTCTGCTAACTGTTGTAGTTTCTCGTTCCAGCGCCTTTCCAGTGTGCGGGCGACTAAACGATTCTCCGGCTCGGTGGCATCATATTGTCGAAAAGCTCTGTCAGCTTCGTAACGTGCCCTTTCCAGTCGCAGTTGCCATGTTTTATCTGCCTCATGTGCTTGATTTTCCAATTCCGACAGCACAGCCAGAGAAATGTCAAGTTCCTCATCCGTAAGAGCTTCAAGCACATGAGTCTCAACTGCTGTATCAATGGCTGCACCCGAAACGCTCCAGCAAACACCCATGCGACCATCTTGTTTACGAGCTTGGTTACACTCGTAAGCCACTCTGTAACCACCAGTGCCGTAATAGCGAGGACTCATACGTCGTCCGCATTTACCACAGATTACTAGTCCTTGAAGAAGTGCAAAACCTTCTCTAGGTGTGCCTGGACATCCATCAGACAAAGAGATTGCCCGATTGCGTCTAAGTTGTTCACAATTAGATTCATACTCTGACCAACTAATATAAGCCTCGTGAGCGTTGTGAATTATCACCTTCCACTCCTGTTGGGGTAATAGTTGAGTTTTTACCTTGGTCACTTGCCCATTCTCAATTACGTTCAGGCTACGTCTTCTACCATAAACATAGGTTCCCGTATAAGTGGGATTACGTAGAATAGCTGTTATACGGCTCAGATTGGCTGGTCCCCAACGAAGTGTACCAATGTGCCCTGGTCCCCAACGTCTTCTGGGAAAAGGAATTTGATGGGAGCAAAAGTAGCGCATTACCTTAAACGCTGTTCCCAGAGCACGAAATTGTTGGAAAACCAACTGTATAGCAGCAACTACCCCTTCGTCTGGGTCTAATACTAATTTTCCTTCAGGGTCGTATACGTAACCAGTAGGTGGGGCACAACGTAATTCTCCTTTTTTGGCTTTATTGAGTTTGGCTCCTTGTAAGCGCAGACGCATCCCGTGTAGTTCCGTGTGGCTCCAGGTTCCTTTAAATCCCAGTATTACTCGGTCATTAAAATCATTTGGGTCGTAAATCCCATCATGGTCAATTACCAAGGTGTCTGTCAGGGCACAGATATCTAAAAGTTTATGCCAATCTGCTTGAGAGCGAGAAAATCTTGAGGCTTCCAATGCCAAAACAGCCCCTACTTCTCCTAAACCAACAGCAGCCATTAGTCGGTGGAAATCCTCGCGTCCTGTTGTCGTTTGACCACTCTTACCAAGGTCACTATCAAAAACGGATATAAGACTTTTGTCCCACCCTAAGTTGAAAGCGCGGTCGGCTAACGCATATTGTCTCTCTGTACTTTCACGGTGTAACTCGGTCTGTACTGGTGTAGATTGTCTTAAGTAAACAACTGCACGGCGTTCCAGATGAGTCGTTCTAATTTTACTATTCATCTGGTTTACTCCTGACGAGCACCTCGCCTGAACCTTGTGTTGTGAGTATCTTGTCTACTAACCGTGCTGTTAGCTTTATTAGACGATTTAGCTTTTCTGAGTTTTCTGGTTCGGCGGTTGGTAGATGCTTGTGTCTCATAACTGTCTTCCCTGTGTTCGATTTCTTTATTGTCAGGAACACAAGAAATGGATGATGTTACAAATTGCGAGCGATAAGCTACCCATTCACTTAAGCGCAGTAGTTTCTGTGGTAAAAACTTTCCAACAGTTTTGGTCTTACTTGCTTGTTGTGTCCACAGGTCAGTTTCCGTTGCTGGTAGAGACAAACATCCTCCTAGTGGGCTTTCTACAGTCACTTTAATTTCCTGCCCAACTTTACGGATTAGACGTATTACAACTGACTGACCATACAGTGGGTGTATGGGATTAGTAATGATGACATAACTTCCCAAAAGAGACTTGAAGTTATGTGCAGTCTTATTATATTGTCCCCACCATCGCCGATAGAGCATGGCAATGCCTTGCAAAATACGCCCTAGAGCCAGCACATGAAGCAACCTTCCATGCACGGAGTTAGGGGAGACCGCAAAAAAAAGATACCAGCCGTGTTTTGAGTTTATTCGTTGTGCGGCGAGGGATCTGGATGTGACGGCTGGTATCTTTTTTCAGGGCAAGTGCCTTATGGCTTTAGAACAGGACGCTCGGCACATGATGCCCAGAAGATTCTGTTCCTAAATTTAAGCTCCACAGCAAATGGAATAAACAAACGAATTATCGAACTCGATATCGAACGGTGCTTCGAGCGTATAAACCACAACATCATCATGGATAACCTCATTGCTCCAACTGGATTAAAAATCGGTATATTCCGATGCCTAAAGGCAGGAGTTAATCCAGAATTTCCTGAGCAAGGAACACCCCAAGGTGGCGTGGGTGCGCTGCGAGGCGCATGGTGGTATTGCTTAGGTCAATTGTAAAAGGAGGTGATTAATTAGACTAAGAAAAGCTGGTTGCTCACCCCAGAGCGCCAAGGCTGAATCGGCAGGCGGGGGACAATGAGTAAGAACCCGTTTGAAGCCCGATGAACAAGGGGCAACATGCTGGCACTCCGTTACAGCACAAGGCTCCGAGCCTGAATTTGACTATGGCTACGCAAGAAACCTTTGTTTGAAGCGCCCACACCTTGGACGTACTGCTAAACAACGGGGATGGTACGAGGTATCAGGTAAATCAACTTTTTATGCGGTTGATGAAAAGGTCTTTCTACTCGGACTGAACCGCTCTAATTATAGGGGTATAAATTATCGGCTGATATCGGGGACACTGGGTCTGTGTCTTACGGGCGTAAAGAAGGAGCCTAAAGTCAAATGTCATACATACCACTATGTGAACGTAGGAAGCATGATGGTTGGTCTCACAAGAGACTGGGCTAACTGCGGCTGATGTAACCATCATGTGGCAGAGCCGTTGTAGTAGTCCGAGCCGGAAAATAGTTCGGCACATGGCGAAGGACGGCAGTCATTGCAAGAGGAACGTCAAGGGAAATAGAGAGGACTAAGATGTATGTCCGATATTATCAAAACCCAACGTAGCCTAGCCACGAAGGCTGTTTATAATCCTCAACATCAGTTCGACCATTTGTATCGGTTAATCTGCCGAGAAGATTGGATACGCGCTGCCTTAAAGTCTGTCCTTTCAAATAAAGGGGCAAAAACTGCGGGAATCGATGGCGTAACTAAAAAGGAACTCAATTCACAAACGGCAAAAGCTGAGTTTGTAAGCGAGTTACAGTCCGAACTGCGCTCTAGGCAGTTTAAACCAAAACCAGTACGTCGTGTTTATATTCCCAAGGCTAACGGTAAGTGTCGTCCATTGGGTATTGCGAATGTGGTCACAAGATGGTTGTCCAGTACAAAGGTGCAACTCGCTATATTTGTAACTACTTGCGGCAGCAGTATCGTGTGCCTGTTGATGTGCACTGATTCTGCGATGCCGTGGGCAGTTTCGTTCCCACATCCTACCCGTATCTTTCTGTTAAACGGTTAATCATGCCGCTCCACTAGCTCTCTTGGGAACCCTCCCATCTCAGTTAGCTTTTAGGTAGCTGGGTAGGCTAGAAGTTTAGATACGTTTTTCCTCGTTCCGATTGGTAGATTTTTTCTACCGATTTAGGTTTCTCCAATTCGCCCACTAGCATCTGGGGACTGTATCTCTCTCCAAAAAAAGGATGCGAGAATATTGCTAGTGTACAGGGCAGGCTGTAGCTCATGCTAACATCGGTTTTCTCTGCTAGGGACTAGGACGCTTTTTTAGGAGATTTGCGTAAGCTAACCTCATAGAGGCTCCCTGTTAGCGCCAGTGTGACCTCAACCGAGGAAGTCTCTGATTGCGCCCTGCTACCAGCTTCGCTTTGGTGATTAACCTCCGCGTGGTCAGGTAAGGAGTCACGTTGTCCTTAACGGGTGGGATTTTCACCCACATCCATCAATCACTTATGGGATTTTCAAGGTTCAAACTTGACGTTCCCACCTAGAGCGATGAATTTACTCTAGAACGAGTCGCACCTTGTAGATCCCCAATCAACTGTGACGAAAAAGTGAGATTAACCAAAACGTTTTGGTTATACTAATTGAAAAATCATTGAAGTTTCATTAGGTCTTTCCAAAAAATCAAATGAGAGCGCCCTCGCGTTCCCACGAATGTGGGAACGCTTACCAGTCCTTGGACTCTTGCAAAATATATTTGATAGAGTTAGGGTCTTCCACGTACCAAAATTGGGCAGGCTTCACTGAGAGATAACTCATCGGCCAATTAAATAAGCCTGATAAAAGCCTGCCCAATTTTGTCGGGGACAGTGCAACGGCGCTCTCATTTTATTTCTTGGAGATCCCTTATAGATAAACAAATCTGAAGAACCGCTTGGGTATCTGCATCCTTAAAAAACCCAGCCTTATTTATTCGTACGAGCGTTCAAGATTCAGCATTGAGGTGGCTTTCTGGCTGAGATTTTTTTAACGGCTCCTCCCTTGAAAGATTGCCTAAACAAATGGGCAGACTTTCTAGTTGGTTCAATCTGAATGACAGAAAATCTTCAATGAGAGGTGATAGCCCTGATTCATCAACTGCATCTCATCTTGTAACTCCCAGTTTGCTACTACATTTAGGCGGTTAGAAAAAAGCCAGAACGGAAGAATAGGGGTATTAAAAATCTAAAATCCATTTAGGGTATTTGATCACACCTTCTCAGTTCATGCAAACATATCAAGGTCAACATCTATAGTTGTTTCGTCCTCTGGTGTTGATGTCTCCTCAACTGTTGGTACAGATGGATTATGAGTCAACTGGCCATGTGGTAATAAACCTCTTTTGTAATCCCAATAAAAATTAATCATATGGTAGAGCGCATCAATAAATTTTTCGCCTCTGTGTGATGCTACTGCCCGAACGATTTCAGCTTCTCTGGTTCTAATTCGTGCTTTTTCCCACTTTGGTTCATTACTCATTACCTATACTCCTTTTTTCGCCGCTTGCTGCATCGCCAGTTTGAACATTCCTCGCACTGAAGCCATCTCTGGGCGCTCGCTCACCACTTCTAATCCCTTAGATGTCAGCACTTTTGCAAAACCTGGTAAGCTTACACCACCTCCAATACAAATTACCCTATAACCAGACTTTGTTAGTCTCACTACCTCATAACTGTGTTCTTTGAGATTTTCATTCCACCACTGCACTAGGCATTGCTGATATATTTCTTTGATATTGCACCCCTCTACATAAAAAGAACCTAGTTCTATTTGTTCGCGGATTTTTCGCACATCACCTGTGTAACCGTAATTCTTACCTTTCATCGCTGAAGTGATCATTAGGTACAGTTGATTCACTCCGATGTTGGATACTAATGTCTCTTGCGGACGCTTGCGAATATAAGGAGTCAGTAGAGTTGTTCCCGCCCCAAAATCGAGGGTCGCTATTCTTTCTTCGCTATAGTCTACGATCGCACCAAATCCTTCTGGCACTACTAAAAGTACTTCTGTCGATAATTCCACATCTTTACCTGCCAGACATACCTGATGGCAAACCTCTAACTTCCCTTTGATTTCTTCCTTATGAGACTGCCAAGCATGAGAGGACACTACTATATAATTTTTCATCACACTCGGAAGTTGGGGATAGTGCGCCAAAGCACCTAAATACAGTTTCTGAATCTCTTTGATCTTGGCGCTTTTATCCATGACTGTTGCTCGTCCAGTTGGAGATTTTGCTGCTCCATACCCTACACAGAATACTTCTGTATTGTTAAGAGCACTATCTTTAATCACGACATTGCCTAAGCTATCTGATGGACTGCACTGAGTATCGATGTAACTCTCTATGCGGTCTTCATAATCTTCAGTTGCTACTTTTATGCTGGAGTTGGCTAAATCTAAAGCTATCTTAAAATTCTGTTTCGGACGTGCCATATTTTCCATATCCTGAAGTGTGAGAGTAAAAAGGATTACAGAATCAGTGTATACCATAAGTATGTCATATGTACGGCATATGTATCCCATTGAAATCTTTGAAAAATCAATCAAACTGTTAATTGGGTTGTAAATCTCTAGCAGCTTACCCTTAATGTTTAAGAACTAAAAAATGGCTAAAAATCTTATTTGGCAAGACTTACAGCAATTGATTGCTATTGTTGCCCATCAATCAACAAATAAGGTTCTTGGATTATTTTTTCGGGTGCAAGTGTGTAATAACTTGATCAATTTGGTTTGACCCCACTTTTTTGATGTCCAAAACGACTGCCATATGTACCACATATGGCATACACAAGATAAATTTTTGGAAAATTGTTAAGGTAAATTTTAAATTTTTTATTAGTATTTAGATAAGATTATTTTCTTGATAAGTCTCTAGTTATTTTCCAGCATATTTTGATAATTTATCAATTTAATATAATACTTCTTCAGGGTAAAATAATATCAATTAATTATTTATTAAATAAAAAATATAAAATTTTTTGCAGTAAATTAAGTTTTTGTTTAATATAATTTTTATTTTTTATCAGACATCAATTTGTAAGTAATCAAAAGCTAAAATTTAAATATATGCGTTTTATACCTGTTTTTATAGGGTTTT
This sequence comes from Fischerella sp. CENA71, assembly GCA_024239075.1. GTDB lineage: Bacteria > Cyanobacteriota > Cyanobacteriia > Cyanobacteriales > Nostocaceae > Pelatocladus. Next base: position 49,866 of record JANBVI010000011.1, read on the forward strand.
TCAGCTTATAACTAACCGAAATTACTAGATATTTTTATATCTCATGCATAATTTACTTAATAAAAAAAAATAAAATTTGCATTAATAAATAATTATTTTATAAAAAAACACAGAAATTTTAACAAATAGCTTTATTTTACAAAATATAAAATAAGTAAATTTTATATTTTAGATTTTTACATTAATTACAATCTAATTTTATAATCTATGATTTGCTTTTATCTGTAATTATAAACAGGTTAATTAATATTAAAAATTAAGTAGACTAGAGTATTTATACTTAATCAACACTCTTTATAACTTTGATTGCTACCACTACCTCTAATGTTTTGACATTTCTGTAGTATAAAAGTAGTTATATTGAAATATTAAAGGGGGTTATGTAAGTGTGACTCATTCTAGAGTGAATGTCAGATAAGGGAATGTCAATTACATCTAATTCTTGCGTCACTGCACAAGCATATTGAACCGTATCTTCAAAAAATCGGAAATAAAGAGCGATCGCTTGTTCAATAATACTCCTATCAACTATGTCAATATTTGTGTAATTCCATATTGAGCAGCAACTGTATATCTTAAATAATACAGTCAGCACTATTGAAGGATATATTTGTGATGGGTGCTTGGTCTGCCAATGCTGACATTACAGAACTAAGAGAAGCACAGCATTCTTTGCTGCGTGCCGAACAAGAACGGATCGCAGAACTCGAAGCGCAAAACCAATTGCTAGAGAACCGCGATCGCATTTTAGAAGCGACAGCAACGGCTGCCAATGCTTTACTGACTATAGAAAACTTTAATGAAGCGGTGAATACTGCCCTGAAACTGATTGGGGAAAGTTTGGATTGCGATCGCGTTTCAGTCATTGAGAATTTTAATCATCCATCTGAACCGTTACACTGCTGGAAGATGTTGTACGAATGGAATTCACCTCACACAGTGTCTCAAATCACCCATCCCGATGAGGCACAAGGTATCTATGAAGAGGGAGGGATTGCACAGTGGTATGAGCGTATTAGTCAAGGAAACAGCCTTAGCTATCTTTTAGAGGAAATGCCAGAACCATTCCGTAGTGGACAAGCCGCACTCGGTGTGAAAGTACTGCACGTTGTGCCAATTTTTGTCGAGGGTCAGTGCTGGGGAGTCTTTGGTTTTGATGACTGCCGCGAAGGCAAACGGCGGGGATCGGCTGAGTTGGCGTTACTTAAAACCGTAGCCGCTTGTATTGGAAGTGCAATTCAGCGTCAACGCATTCAGCAAGCCGAACAAAAACGCACGGCAGAACTGGCAAAAGTCAATGCAGAATTGCAACAGCGCGATCGCCTACTTTCTGTCGTTGCCCAAGTTACTAAAAACCTGTTGGAAACGGAGGATATTGATGTTGCAATTCCAACAGCGCTACAAGCGATCGGGGAAGTAGCAAACATGAGTCGCGTTCAACTTATCCTCGAACGTCAAGCTCCAACCACGCAGAAATTACAGCACTGCGTTACTTATGAGTGGGTAGCTGCGGGAATTACTCCTCAGATCAACCATCCCACAATGGCAGTCATTGACAATGATGATGCCGAAGTCATGCTGAGAGAACTATATGCAGGTCGTTCTATTTGGCGTATAGTTGATTGCTTGCCCGATGCGATTAGAGTGCAGTTTGAATCTATTGGCATTAAATCCTCTGGGGGAGTGCCATTATTCATTGAAGGGCGTTACATCGGCTGTGTTGCCTTCGATGATTGTGTTACCCCTCGGCATTGGAGTCAGCAAGAGATTGATGTACTCACCACTGCTGCTGAGGGTATTGGAGCCGCACTTCACCGTAAACAGTTAGTTGAGCGCCTGATTGCAGAACGTGCCAGAACTGCTGAAGAACGAGTTGCGGAACTTTCTAAAGCAAACACAGCACTCAAAAATAGTCTTGATCGCCTCGCCGCCGACTCTGAACTTGATACTTTTCTCGGTCACGTCATTTTAGAAATTAAACATCAACTAGGTGCCCAGCGATCGCATCTCTTCCTCTACGATCCTCCATCCCATACGCTGCACTTGCATTTGGGTTCTGAAACACATGAGGTACTGCCCAAGGATAAACTACAAGATATTGAACCTTTCCGAGATCCCATTCCAGCAGATATTACCAAGGCTTGGGAAATCATGGTACAAACAAAACAGCCACTAGAATTTGCGATTTGGGAGAACCCTCACCCAGAACACTGGCCTGTCGCCTTGGAATGGCATCGCCAACGAGGACATCAGACAGCTATGTGTATTCCTTTGATGCTGGGTGATATCGCTTTGGGTTTCTTAGGGCTAGCATTCACGCAAAAAGCTACCTTGAACCCGGAAGAATTTGAACTAGCGCAAGCCTTGGCACATCAAGCAACACTGGCAATTCAACTAACTCGGTTAGCAGAAGAAGCAAAACAAGCCGCTATCCTCAAAGAGCAAAAAAAAGCCGCAAAAAAACAGATTGCCGAATTAGTAAGAGCCAACGAATCACTGCGAGGTTGTGTAAATCGACTGGCAGATGAACCAGACTTAGAGACATTTTGGGAACATATTCTCCTAGAAGCCTCCGCCCAAGCCAAATCCTATGCAGCCGCCCTGTTTCTCTATAACGAAACCTCTGATACAAAAGTCATGAAACGATATGTTCGAGAGAGACAGGTGGTTCCCATCAAGACGGCTCCTGAACTAGAACCATTTAGAGTACCGATTACAGGAACTATTCTCTCCTTTTGGAAAGAAGCGCTGTTTAGAGGCGAGGCGATTTTCTTTAATTTAGATAACTGGGATGAAGAGGTTTACTCTGGAATTAAGTGGCATCGTAGCCAAGGACACCGTTCTATTGTCCGCGTACCCTTGATTCTGGGTTCTCGCCCTCTGGGATTTATTGGTTTGTGCTTTCGCGAACCCAGAACTAGTTTGCCCGAAAACATCGAACTAATTATGGCGTTGGCACAGCAAGCGACATTGGCGATTCATTTGACCCATTTAGCCGAGCAGAGCCGCCAAGCCGCGGTACTAGAAGAACGCAACCGCATGGCACGAGAAATCCATGATACGCTAGCTCAAGCCTTCACAGGTGTAATTGTACAGTTGGGTGCTGCCTCCAGGATAGTTCCTGGTGAATTGCCAGAGGTACAAGCGCACATCACTCAGGCGCGAGATTTGGCGCGTGAAGGGCTGGCTGAAGCACGGCGCTCGGTCAATGCTCTACGTCCCCAAATCTTAGAAACTAGCAATTTGTGTAAAGCTTTTAACCGCCTCGCTGCCCAAATGTCTGCTTCTATTGATATGCAGATCAGCTGTAATATTATCGGCGAGGTATATCCCTTATCGGTAGAGGTAGAAAATAACTTGCTGCGTATTGGGCAAGAAGCATTGACAAATTCTATCAAACATGCATTTGCTACTGAAATCAAGATTGAACTAGTGTATGAACCTACGCAATTTATCTTGCGAGTCAAAGATAATGGAAGAGGATTTGAGACAGATAGTTTGTCTGTTGTTAAGGGTTTTGGATTGATGGGTATTAAAGAACGTAGCGATCGCATTTCAGCACAATTGACAATCCAAAGTATTCCCGGACAGGGAACGGAAATCACAATATTAATTCACCGAAAATAAGCCATGACCCAGCAACAACCGATCCGCATCTTGATTGTTGACGATCATCCTGTTGTTCGCCAGGGTTTAGCCGCAATGATTGATCGAGAGCCAGATATGGCAGTTGTGGAACAGGTTTCTAATGGAAATGAGGCAGTTGCAGCATTTCGTCAACATCAACCTGATGTCACACTCATGGATTTACGAATGCCAGAAATGGATGGTGTTGCAGCCATTACTGCCATCTGTAACGAATTTGAAAACTCTCGAATTATTGTGTTGACTACCTACGACGGAGATGAAGACATCTATCGCGGACTCAAAGCAGGGGCAAAGGGGTATTTATTAAAAGATGCTGAACCTGATGAATTGCTTGCAGCCATTCGCGTTGTTAACACTGGACAGAAGTATATTCCTCCTTCAGTAGGTGCTAAACTAGCAGAGCGCGTGGGTATATTGCAACTGAGCGGACGAGAACTAGAAGTAATCCGCCTCATGGCTACTGGCAAAACTAATCAGGAAATTGGTGCTGTTTTGCAGATATCAGAGGGTACTGTTAAATACCATGTGAATAATATTTTGAGCAAATTGGGAGTTAGCGATCGCATCCAAGCTGTAATTACAGCCCTCAAACGAGGAATTGTCAGTCTTGAATAAAAATCCATACCTAACCAGAAGTTAGGGTAATTCCCTAATCTAAAAGTTAACTAGATGCTGACCTTTCTGTATGTTCAAAACTTGAACTTTTGCATAGGGACAAAGTTTGGCTAATTTTATTACAGTAAACCCATCTGGCAAGTGCAAGCTCAAAGCTTTAGATCAAATACATCCATAGGAGGATTTGTTGCAAGACTTTCAAAGCCTTTAGAGTGTTCTCATTTTCCTCCATAGAGGTTTTCCATGAGTCAGACAAATGATAATAACAGATTGATCGCACCGATTTCACAACGCGATCATACTCAAGGAGCGATAAATGCACCTATAGTGCTGGTTGAATATGGCAATTATCAATGCCCTCATAGTGGTGAAGCCCATAGAATTATTCAACAAATTCAACAACAAATTGGCGATCAAATCTACTTTGCATTTCGCCATTTTCCCCAACCTCAAATCTATCCTCAATCTCAAAAAGCCGCTGAAGCTGCCGAAATAGCTGCTGCTCAGGGTAAGTTCTGGCAGATGCACGATACTCTATTCAATTGTCAAAAATTACTGAATAACGGTTATCTAGTAGAGTATGCCCATCAATTGGAACTCAATGTCCCCCAATTCCTGCGGGACATGACAAATCACATCTATGCAGATCGGGTTGCTGAAGATGTTCAGAGTGGTATGCATAGTGGTGTCAATAGTACACCTGCATTTTTCATCAACAGTTTCCGCTATGAGAATCAATGTGATGCTGAGAGCCTTTTAAAAGCACTTCTCAAAGCAGGCAACCTCTGCAAACATAAACTGTAATTCACTTTGAGCATTGGCAATCAGACCATGATTCAGAAGGAGAGAAGACATGACAGGCAAGACAAAAGTTTGGTTAATCACAGGCTGCTCAACTGGATTTGGCCGATCGCTTGCCAATGCAGTTCTTCAACATGGCGATCGCCTGATTGCCACTGCCCGCAAACCTGAACAACTGCAAGACCTAGCTTCACAATATCCAGAAAATGTCAAGACTATACGCTTGGATGTTACTAATCTCAATGAAGTACAGGCAGCAGTAAATGCAGCCATTGAGGCTTTTGAACGAGTTGATGTCCTCGTCAATAACGCTGGCTATGGTTTGATAGGGGCGCTGGAAGAATTTAGTGAAGCACAAATTCGTCGCAACTTTGAAACTAATTTTTTTGGGGCGATTAACACGATTCGTGCCATCTTACCAGTCATGCGTCAACAGCAATCAGGACATATTGTGAATATGTCTGCAATCGCTGGATTTTCTAACGAGTTAGGCTTTTCCATTTATGGTGGTGCAAAGTTTGCCTTAGAAGGTGTATCAGAAGCCTTGCGGGGTGAAGTTGCACCTTTGGGAATTAAAGTCACCATTGTCGAACCAGGCCCGTTTCGGACTGATTTCATTGGGCGATCGCTGGAGCGGGTTGAGCAATCCATCGACGCTTATAATGCCACAGTGGGTCACTTCTTAGAATTTCTCAACAAAATTTCAGGTAGCCAACCCGGAGATCCAGATAAAGCTGCTAATGTGCTGATTCAGGTTGTGGAATCACCTAATCCCCCATTGAGGTTAGTACTGGGTAAATATGCTTATAGCAAATTCCGCCAAAAAATTGAGTCACTGACAGCTGAATTAGATTCCTGGGAAGAAATTGCAGTGAATACAGATTTTGAGTAATTTCCGCGAGGTTTTATGAAAATTGGCGTAGTTGGTTCAGGAAATATGGGTGGGGGCTTAGGTAAGATTTGGGCTAAAGCCGGACACCAAGTTATTTTCTCCTACTCCAGAGATGAGAAAAAGCTACGTCAACTAGCTGCATCGGTAGGTGACAACGCCAAAGCCGGAACACCTGAAGAAGCAGTGTACCAAAGCGATGTAGTGATGCTGGCTGTCTGGGTGCCTTCTTTAGAAGAAGTCATTCGGGCCACAGGTTCTCTTGATGGCAAGATTATTATTACTTGCGTGAGCGGTTTGCAACCTGATTTCACTGGACAAAAAATTGGTATAGCAACCGACCTCAAAACCTCTGTCGCTGAAATCATTCAGCAGTTTGCACCAAAGGCAAAAGTTGTTGAGGCATTTAACATTACCTTTGCAGAAGTGATTGGTTCCAACTCTCGACAGTTTGGTAGCGATCGCCCCAGTATTTTTTATTGTGGTGATGACGCAGAGGCAAAAAAGGTCGTTGCTGGGTTAATTGAGGAATGTGGGTATGAAGCCGTAGACGCTGGAGAATTAGTGGTAGCCCGTTCCTTGGAGACTTTAGCAACCGCTTGGGTGCAGTTTGCAGTGGCAAGTAAGTTATTTCCGAATCTGGGACTTAAGGCATTGCGGCGGTAACAAGCATTTAACTTGAAATCAGAGGCTCAAGGTGAATACCATGTCGAAAGAAAAACTCGGTCGGATTTTGCTCTCTGTAGTAATTATAAATACAGCGGTGGTTTCTGTGGCTGTTGATTGGAACGCCAGCCATATCTTCAACCCAACTTGGGTACCTCATGCTCGGTTTCATGATGTGGTGATGTTGTGGCTACTCAGTAGTTTATCAGCGATCGCCCTCTGGTTGCTTTGGCGGCGATCGGCAGAACCACAAGTCAGCATTACTGTTGCAACTTTGGTTCCGATGCTTTTCTGGCTACCATTTTTCTTTACAACTTTATTAGTTCCTGGCACTAGTTTAAATGCATTACCCGATGAACCTCTACCCGTGATTGCTGGGATAACAATATATCCCAACGTTGTAATTGCTACTATCAACGAAATTTTAGCGGGAATTGGTTATTGGCTCTACCACAGTCACAAACTGATCTCTACAAGAAATGTTTAGCTGATTTATATGCTTCCATCCCATCGTCAATGGATGTCTTACCTTTGGGCAATACTATCAGGAATGTTTGTTTTATTGACAGCAAAACCTGCACTTGCTCATATTGGACATGGTGAATTTTTAACCAAAACGCTAATTCATCAACAGCTAACTCCAACTTTGGTAATTACCGGATTTGGCATTGCCTTTCTCTTCGGAGCTGGACACGCCCTCTCACCTGGACATGGTAAAACAATGGTAGCTGCTTATCTTGTGGGATCACAGGGAACGCCACAACAGGCAGTATTATTGGGACTAGTTACAACTGTTACCCATACGCTGGGAGTTTTTATTCTGGGACTTGTAGTATTAGTTACCTCACAATACATTCTCCCAGAAACTCTTTATCCGATTCTCAGTTTACTTAGTGGTCTAACTGTATGTGGAGTAGGCTTTTGGTTGCTCGAACAACGTCTTTATGCTCATGAACACCATCACAGCCATCATCACCATCATGCACCAACCAAATCCGTCACAGTTCGATCGCTAATTACATTGGGTATTGCGGGGGGTATTGTACCTTGTCCATCGGCCCTGGTTTTATTATTGAGTGCGATCGCCTTGCATCAAGCTGCTTATGGTGTGGCGTTGATTAGTGCATTTAGCTTGGGATTAGCATCGGTGCTGGTTGCGATCGGGTTAGTTGTTGTGTATGCCCATCAATGGATAGATCGCTTGCCTAATACCACCCGATTTCTGCAAAAGTTATCAATCCTCGCTGCGGTTGCTGTGATTGTAACAGGCACAGCATTGACAGCGATCGCTGTGATTTAGAGCGATTAATTCACAGAATATCAAGGTAATCCAAACTTAGTTTCTTTTGGCACACTGTTCCTTGCCAATCCTGATTTACCAGAACGCGTGCTGTTAAATCCGCCACTTAATCAAGCTGATCGCACTACCTTAGTTCGACTGCGAACGAAGCATTTTTTGAAAGTGAATCGCTATTAACCTGACTTGGATATCTCAGAATGAACGGACGGACGATCTATCTTTTAGCAGCATTGGCAGGCGGAGCGGTTCTCCCGATTCAAGTAGCTTTAAACACCCTGTTGCGCCGCTATGTGGGTGAACCCATGCAGGTTACATTTATTTCGTATCTTGCAGGGACTTTGGCATCGCTTGTGATTTGCATCTTTGCCCAATATCAACTTCCTGCTACGACTACTCTTACCCAAACCTCTTGGTGGATGTGGATTGGCGGATGTTTGGGAACGTTGTATGTCTGGTCAACGATTTTCGCAACGCCTAAGATTGGAGCCGCTCTTGCTCTTTCACTCACGATTGCAGGTCAAATGATCGCAGCCCTTTTTCTAGATCATTATGGAGCGTTGGGACTAACTAAATATACCGCAAGCCCAACCCGAATCGCAGGCGTTGTACTAGTAGTTCTGGGTGTTTCTTTAGTTGCCTATGTCAAACGCTAATTGCCCAATTGATATGAAACAACAAGATCCAAACTCCTTACTAGTTAAAGCTACATTGCTCCTTGCCAGTACCCTGACTATTATGGCAGGTGCAACGATCGCCCCATCACTTCCTGCCATCCGAGATTACTTTAAAGATGTCAGCAATGTAGATTACTGGACTAGGCTGATTTTGACGGTTCCTGCTCTGTTTATCGCCATCGGTGCGCCATTTGTCGGAACTTTTATTGACCGTTTTGGGCGGAAATTCCTACTGGCTTTTGCTGTGCTACTTTATGGTCTAGCAGGAAGTTCTGGGTTTATTCTCAACTCAATTGGTTTAATTTTATTTGGGCGAGTGCTGCTAGGTTTAAGCGTCGCTGGGATTATGACAACTGCCACAACGCTAATTGCCGACTACTACACTGGAGCAGCCCGCGCCCAATTTTTAGGGTTGCAAGCAGCTTTCATGGGGTTGGGTGGTGTTCTGTTTCTCTCCTTTGGTGGTGTGTTGGCAGACCTTAACTGGCGACTACCATTTTTGATTTATCTAGTAGCTTGGCTGATTTTACCGTTAGTTGTTTTCGTTTTACCAGAACCACAGCGTGATTATAATGCTGCTGCATCAACCCAAAGTACGATGCCATCCAATTCAGAACAGTTGCCTTGGGCATTATTGCTCACCATTTATGCGATCGCCCTCATTACTCAGATTGTCTTCTATTTGATTCCTACACAGTTGCCCTTTTATCTGCAACAACTCATCAACGCCAAGGCGGCTCAAAGTGGTTTAGCAATTGCCCTCACGACACTCGCCACCTCTATTAGCGCCCTTGGCTATCCTCATCTCAAGAAGAAGTTTTCGTTTAATGCCATTTATGCGATCGCCTTTGGTTTGATGGGAATTGGCTACAGCATCATCAGCTTAGTCGGGAGCTATGAACTAATTCTCATAGGATTGGCAATTGGTGGGCTGGGTATCGGATTACTGATGCCAAATATGAATGTCTGTTTGACTACGATTGTACCTGCAACTGCACGCGGTCGGGTGTTAGGTGGCTTAACAACTTCATTGTTTCTCGGACAGTTTATCTCGCCTGTTCTCAGTCAGCCTTTAAGTCAACAAGTAGGCATAGGGACAACCTATGGTTGGGCAGCTGGATTAATGCTGATCATGAGTGCGATCGCGGTCATTGTGGTGTGGCGCGGGGACTGAGAGTTTTAGATTTTAGATTTTGGATTTTGGATTCAAACCAAAACCAAAATTCAAAATTTAATTGCCTAATCCTGTTTACCGAATACATAATCCCAATTTGAAAAATCATTGCAACAGATGTATCGATACAACCTAGATTTAGAAAGCGGTTCCCAATCCAAAATCTAAAATCGTTCGACTGAGCGTCTCCGCACTGAGCTTGTCGAAGTGTCACGACGAAGTCCAAAATCCAAAATTGTATAAGGAGTAAGAAATGCAGATAGAAAACGCAGTCGCATTGGTTACAGGAGCAAATGGCGGTATTGGTAAACATTACGTAGAGGCACTACGAGCAGCTGGGGCATCTCGAATCTATGCAGGAGCCAGAAACCCAAATTCTCTGTCGGAGATAGTAGCGGTTGACCCACGACGCATCATTCCGATTTCACTGGATATTACTGATGAGGAATCAGTAAGTACTGCGGCTACTGAGTACCAAGATGTGAATCTGCTGATTAATAATGCCGGAATTGGTCTGCTCAAAGGATTTATCTCTACCCCTGACCTTGTAGCTGCTAAAGCAGAAATAGAAGTGAATTATTTTGGCACTTTGAGGATGTGTCGCGCTTTTGCTCCGGTCTTAAAAGCCAATGGTGGGGGTGCGATTGTCAATATGCTCACTATTCTGGCAAAAGTTAATTTACCGCTCAATGCCTCTTACTGCGCTTCCAAAGCTGCGGCTTTGTTGATGACCCAAGGAATTCGGGCTGAGTTGGCAGCACAGGGTACATTAGTGGTTGGTGTCATGCCTGGAACAGTAGACACAGGCATGAGCCAAAATTTTCCTCCTCCGAAAGTGGCTCCAGAAGTTGTTGCTCAAGAAGCCTTGCAGGCTGTCATTGATGAGGTTGAAGATGTTTATCCGGGTGAGCAAGCTAAAGAAATGGCAGCACAGCTACTTAAAGATCCTAAAGCCGTTGAAAAGGCTTTGGCAGTGATGTTGCCGAATTAAACTTAACAGTTTTACTTAGTACAGCTTTGCATTAATTTGTAGCGATCTTAAACGCAGAGGGACGCAAAGTCAGCGCGGAGTAACGCGGAGTTTTTCTGAAGTTAATTCGTTACGAACTTGTGAAATTCTGTACTTAGTTCTAATCGGGTTCGAGTCAACGTTAACGTAGAGAAGTATGAAATTAGAAGGAAAGGTGGCGCTGGTTACGGGTAGTAGCCAAGGGATAGGACAGGCGATCGCAATTCGTCTAGCACAGGAAGGAGCAAGTATTGTCATTAACTACCGCTCTCATCCTGAAGGTGCGGAAGAAACTTTGTCGAAAGTAAAAGCGGCTGGTGGACAGTGCCATATAGTAGAAGGGTTCACAATTCAGGCAGATACAGGCACTGTTGCTGATGTGCAGCGCATGGTTGCAGATAGTATTTCCCACTTTGGCAAGCTGGATATTTTAGTTAATAATGCAGGTATTGAAAAAAATGCCAACTTTTGGGATGTGACTGAAGCAGATTACGATGCTGTGATGAATATAAACCTCAAAGGAATATTCTTTGCTACACAGGCATTTGTGCAACACCGACTGGAAATAAAGCAACCTGGCAAGATTATTAATATTAGTTCTGTACACGAAGAATTACCCTTTCCGCATTTTGCTGCCTACTGTGCGAGTAAAGGTGGCTTGAAAATGCTCACCCGTAATTTAGCTGTGGAACTGGCTCCTTATGGCATCACTATTAATAATGTTGCACCGGGGGCAATTGAAACTCCAATCAATACTAAACTCTTAAACGATCCAGAGAAATTAGGGGCGCTCCTGAAAAACATTCCCTTAGGACGATTGGGACAACCAGGAGATGTTGCGTCTATAGTGGCATTTCTCGCATCTTCTGAGTCAGATTATGTAACAGGTACGACATTTTTTGTTGATGGTGGATTGCTCTGGAATTATCAGGAGCAATAATAAAAATAGGGAATAGGGAATAGGGAACAGGGAACAGGGGGACAGGAAAATGGAGTTAAAAGGCTCATAAAGGGAGTTCCGAAACTTGTCAGCGAGTATTAATCACTCATTAATGGAGTTCTAAGACTCATCAGCGAATATCAAAGACTGATGAACCAAGTTTCGAGACTCGTCGGCGAGTATTAATCACTCATTAACCGAGTTCTAAGACTCGTCAGCCGAGTTCCGATACTTGCTCCCCATTCTCCGTTCTCCATTTTTAAGTTTTATAAACCCAAAATTGCTATGACTCCAGAAGAAATAAGATTGCAACAGGATCAAGAACGTGTCGCCTACTGGAAACGCTGGGGGCCTTATCTCAGCGATCGCCAATGGGGTACGGTGCGGGAGGATTATAGTCACGATGGTTCTGCCTGGGATTATTTTCCTCACGATCATGCCCGATCGCGTGTTTACCGTTGGGGCGAAGACGGGATTGCGGGTATTTCCGATAGTCGGCAGCGTTTGTGTTTTGCGATCGCGCTGTGGAATGGCAACGATCCGATTCTCAAGGAACGACTGTTTGGGCTAACTGGCACAGAAGGTAATCACGGTGAGGATGTTAAAGAATATTACTTTTATCTTGACAACACGCCCACCCATTCCTACATGAAATGTTTGTACAAGTATCCCCAACAAGCATTTCCCTACACGCAACTGGTACAAGAAAATCAGCGCCGCAGCAAATTTGAGCCGGAGTTTGAGCTACTTGATACGGGCATCTTTGCCGAGAACCGTTATTTTGATGTGTTTGTCGAGTATGCCAAAGCAGCACCGGAAGATATTTTAATTCAGATTGTGATCGCCAATCGTAGTTCGCAAGCTAGCACACTTCATTTACTGCCAACACTCTGGTTTCGCAATATCTGGGCTTGGAATCCCCAAATTGAGAAGCCTTTTATGAAAGTGGTGCGCTCAGACACAAACTTCAGTTTAATTGAAGCCGAGCATTCAAGTTTGGGAACTCGCTGGCTGTACTGCCAAGGAGATACAGAACTCCTGTTTACCGATAACGAAACGAACTATGAACGATTATATGGCTTCAACAATAGCTCACCTTACGTCAAAGATGGTATCAATGATTATGTAGTAAACGGACAAACAGCAGCCATCAATGCCAACCGCATTGGGACAAAGTTTGCGGCGCATTACACATTGCAGCTTGCTCCTGGTGAAACTAAAATTGTGCGCTTACGGTTGAGTGATGTGCAAGCACTTACAGATCCGTTTGGTGCTGATTTTGACACAATTTTCCAGACACGCATTGCCGAAGCGGATGAATTTTACCAGCGCATCACTCCCTTCCCCATGTCAGAAGATGAGCGCAACATTCAGCGACAGGCATTTGCCGGGTTACTATGGAGTAAGCAGTACTATCACTACGTTGTACACGATTGGTTAAATGGCGACCCTGGACAACCGCCACCACCCCACACACGGAAAGCAGGACGTAACCATGAGTGGATTTCTTTGTTTAGTGAAGACATTCTCTCGATGCCCGATAAATGGGAATACCCTTGGTTTGCTGCTTGGGATTTAGCGTTTCATCTGATTTCTTTGGCCGTCATCGATCCGGGTTTTACCAAACTGCAATTAGATCGTCTGACCCGTGAATGGTATATGCAGCCTAACGGTCAAATGCCTGCTTATGAGTGGGCTTTTGGTGATGTTAACCCGCCTGTGCAGGCATGGGCTGCCTTGCGTGTTTATGAGATTGAGCAGAAATTTTACGGAAAAAGCGATCGCGCTTTTTTGCAACGGGTTTTTCACAAGCTGTTGCTGAATTTTACTTGGTGGGTAAATCGCAAAGATGTTGAAGGTAAGAACGTCTTTCAGGGTGGGTTTTTGGGACTGGACAACATCGGCGTATTTGACCGCAGCAAGGAACTACCCACAGGCGGGCATCTCAATCAAGCAGATGGTACAAGCTGGATGGGAATGTACTGTTTAAATATGTTGGCGATCGCACTGGAACTTGCCAAAGAAGATTCTAGCTACGAAGACATTGCCAGCAAGTTCTTTGAGCATTTTCTCTACATTGCTGATGCCATTGACGGCATTGGTAATGCAGATATTGCATTATGGAATGAAGAAGACGGCTTTTACTACGATGCCCTGCATTTACCTGATGGGCGGCAATTTCCCCTTAAAGTGCGCTCAATGGTAGGGTTAATTCCCCTTTATGCTGTTACAGTCCTGGAATTAGAAACTTTACAGCGTTTTCCAGGTTTTAAACGGCGCATGATGTGGTTTATCCGCAACCGTCCTGACTTGAAGGATAACGTCGCCTGCATGGAAACACCGGGGGTTGGAGCAAGAAGGCTATTGGCGATCGCTTATCGTACTAAACTGCAACGTATTTTGCAAAGGATGTTAGACGAGAATGAATTTTTTAGCCCCTACGGAATTCGCGCAGTCTCAAAGTATCACCAAGAACACCCATATATTTTACATGAAGGGGATAATGATTACTGCGTCCACTACGAACCCGCTGAATCTACCACAGGTCTGTTTGGTGGTAACTCTAACTGGCGCGGTCCAATTTGGTTTCCGGTAAACTACTTAATTATTGAAGCCCTCTGGAGATTTTATAGCTACTTCGGAGATAGCTTGAAAGTAGAATGTCCTACGGGTTCCGGGCAAGAAATGACACTAAGAGAAGTGGCGATCGCACTTTCTCATCGCCTAGTTGCTATCTTTGAGCAGGATAATATGGGCCGTCGTCCGGTATATGGCAATCTGGAAATATTTCAATCCGATCCCCATTGGCGCAACTATATTTTATTTCACGAATACTTTCATGGCGATAACGGGGCGGGTATTGGAGCTAGTCATCAAACAGGCTGGACAGGGCTGGTTGCTGCAATGATTCTCCAAAATGCTGAACACCGGGCGCAGGAACAGCAGCATGGAAACATTTAGAAAGCATTTACCAGAATACTTAATGGAAGCAGCAGAACTAGCATTATTTATGACTGCTGCGGGAATATTTACCTGTGTGTTTGAGTATCCTGGTTCTCCCATTCATCAAGCAATTCCTAATGCCGATTTGCGTCGGTTTTTGATTGGTATAGTCATGGGGATGACGGCAATAACCCTAATCTATTCTCCTTGGGGCAAGCAATCCGGCGCACATATGAATCCTGCTGTGACGCTCACATTTTATCGTCTAGGAAAAGTTAAACGTCAGGATGCTATTTTTTACATTCTATTTCAGTGTTTTGGCGGTTTGTTTGGGGTTTATTTGGCAGCACTATTATTGGGTCAGGTGTTCACTAAAGCGCCTGTAAACTATATCGTCACCGTGCCAGGAACATCAGGTTGGGTTGTGGCTTTATTGGGTGAACTAGTCATTGCATTTGTGATGATGATGACAGTTTTGCTAAGTAGTAACAACCAAAAACTCAATCGCTTTACAGGGCTGTTTGCCGGATTTTTGGTAATGCTTTATGTCTTTTTGGAAGCTCCTTTATCTGGCTTTAGCATGAATCCTGCCCGCAGCTTGGCCTCTGCCTTCCCGGCTCAGATTTGGACAGCATTTTGGCTGTATGTAATTGTGCCACCTGTGGGAATGTTGCTGGCATCAGGATTATATCAATATCTATTTGGCAAGCGCGCCGTCAAATGTGCCAAATTGCATCACGACAATCACAAACGCTGTATTTTTCGCTGTAACTACAATCGTAACGGCAAAATCGATTTGAGTGACAGCTTGCCGATTCCCAAAGAACAATCTTGACCAATTATTCCTTGATATTACAGAGCAAGCGAATTTATTCGTGGTTCAATCCAAAAACTAAAATCTAAAATCTAAAATTGTCTGACAATGAATACTCATTATGATGTGATCGTCATCGGCACTGGCGCGGGTGGTGGCACTTTGGCCTACCATCTTGCCCCTAGTGACAAGAAAATTTTAATTTTGGAGCGGGGTAAATTTCTACCGAGAGAAAAGCAAAACTGGAGTGCGTTGGAAGTTTACCAGCAAGAACGGTATCACACTCAAGAGCAGTGGTACGACGTCAACCATAAACCCTTCCGTCCAGCAACAAACTACTGGGTTGGCGGTAATACCAAAGTTTACGGTGCAGCTTTGTTACGATTACGGGAACGCGACTTTGAGCGAGTGGAACACAAGGACGGTATTTCACCAGAATGGCCCTTAAAATATCGCGACTTTGAACCGTACTACACTCAAGCAGAGCAGCTTTACGATGTTCACGGTCAAGGTGGTGTTGATCCCACCGAGTCAGCTAGGAGTTTACCTTACCCTCATCCTCCCGTAGACCATGAACCCCGTATGCAGGAACTGGTTAACAGTCTGAGGCAAGCTGGTTTGCATCCCTTTAACCTGCCATTGGGGTTAAAACTTAATGAGGTGGATAAGAGTTTGGGGAACTGTATTCGTTGCAATACCTGCGATGGCTTTCCTTGTTTGACTCAAGGCAAAGCCGATGCAGAAGTTAACTGTATTCAACCCATTCGCCATCACTCAAACATCACTTTACTGACTGAAGCCAAAGTGACACGTTTACATACAAGTTCTTCTGGTCGAGAAGTCACCCGCGTAGAAGCCGAGATTAATGGTGAAACTCAATTCTTTACAGGCGATATTGTAGTGGTTGCTTGCGGTGCGATTAACTCGGCAGCATTGTTGTTGCGATCGCACAATGACCAACATCCCAACGGATTGGCAAATAGTTCTGATCGTGTGGGGCGCAACCTGATGAAGCATATTTGCATGGCAATGGTGCAACTAAATACAAAACTTAATCTTTCTGTTTATCAAAAGACGATCGCCGTTAGTGATTTTTATTGGGGCGAATCCGATTTTCCTTACCCGATGGGCTTGGTACAGAATACTGGCAACGTACTGGCAGATATGCTACCTGCCGAAGTTCCCACACTGCTGGCTCCACTATTAAGACTGCGACCGGGGGCAGAACTAAGAACAGTTGCCGATCATACAGTTGGCTGGTGGTTGCAAACAGAAGATTTACCCGATCCTGAGAATCGCGTGCGGATAGAGAAAGATCGCCTTTACTTAGACTATAAACCCAACAACTTAGAAGCAAGCGATCGCCTAGCTAAACGCTGGGTAGCTGTTCTCAAGCAGGTTGATCGGGCAGAACACTGTATTCCCTTTAGTCTTTATCCCCGCAATATGATGCCGCTGCAATCAGTTGGTCATCAATGCGGCACTTGTGTTTTTGGAGAAGACCCAAAAACCTCCGTACTGGATCTTAATTGCCGTACCCATGATGTGGATAATCTCTATGTTGTCGATGGTAGCTTCTTTCCATCCAGTTCTGCCGTCAATCCCACGCTGACCATTATCGCCAATTCCTTGCGAGTGGGCGATCGTTTACTCGAGCGCTTGAAGTGATAGAGCTAATTTCAAAGGTTGTCGAACCTAGAGCCTAAATGACTTTATGGTCGAATACCTGTTTTGTAATCGCGCGATCGCAAACCTCAAAAACTGCAAAAGTATAGCAATAGCACTAGTTAAAGGCTTAGGCCACCTATGGGATGAGAACGAGTAGATAAACAGGAGCCACTAGTTGAGAGCGATCGCTTCAGATAAGGGATATGCAAAAATGTTTGCCGACCATTGGTCGGCAAATTCCAATGCCGACCAACTGTAGTCGGCTGCTCTGGGCCTAAGAGGCACAGAAGATTGATTTAAAGTCTGCTTAATTCTTACAAGAAGTAACTTCAAATTTTGAGGATAACATACCATACTCTTTTGATGTGCATTCATCCAATTCATTCAAAATAATTCATACTCAATCGGCGCGCAATCAGCTTTGATAAATTTGTAGAGCAAAGGACGACATGGGGCTGCATCTGTAACAAAAGCTGGTATTTGAAGATTTAACAAATAACGTCCATCCTCTATTTCATCCGATACATATACCATTTCCGAGATAGTTTTCAAAGAGCATTGCTTCGGTTCTATATTATGTTCTCCTGGTAAAACATTCCAGAATTTCCGATGCACGCTCAAGTAACCCTGATCATAAGTTCGGTCTACAGAGGGTATATCCACTAGAAGATGTTTTACTCCTAGACTGAGGATATAGTCCATACTATCTAAGGATAAAAAGGGTGGGGGTTGTTTCTGGTAATCTCGTGACTTTTTAGACTCATCATTGGGTAATGTTCTTATAATTAGCCCCATTAGAAAATCGGGGTTTGACCCTTTGAGTTTTTCAATTAATCTCTGTTGAGAAATCATCCAATCTTCTGGTTGTTTAGATGGCATATATTCATCTTCTATTTCCAACGCCAGTTGTGGTTTTACAGTGACCAAAGTAGACGGAATAAAAGCGTCTTTCAATATGTTATGTATGGAAATTCTTTGATTAGAAATATGCCCGATGCATTCTGTATGCGTACCATGACAATGGGGAATGAAGCGATATTCTTCCACATTAGTACTACCGCCTCTACGGGTATCACCAATAAATTCTCCCACTATATAAGTGTTGGCACTAGCCTGTGGAGCGTCCCAGAAAACTGGATGTGCAGCACTAAATTGCAATGGGATGGAAATATCTATAGGGGTTTGTGTTTCTACAGAATAAGTTCCAGAGTTTAATATAATCTTCAATTCCATTGAGTACCTAATTAGAAAAAATCAGAAATATTTCAGCTTTAAGAACTTAATCTTATTTCATTAATAAGCAAATAGTAATAAGCATGTCAAGCCAGCTATTAGTTACGTAATTATTGAGCTAGGTCTGACAAGAATAAATTTATTATTTTTATTTCTATAGCAATTATAAATGAGTAAAAAACATCTGTGAGACGCCGAGTTACCACTTTTCTTTTTTGTTCACATATCCAATACAAATGTTACATATTGTTTTTTTTCTTTACATATTAAACATAAAGTTTATATATATACATCTTATTTAATTACTTTGTTGATGGAGTATTTTTTGAACAAAGCTCAAAAATTAATTACGTATAAATACAGTAGATTATTCTTTAACAAAGATTTAATAATTAGATGTTGCCTAGATAGATGAGCGCAAAAAGTTTCCAAGCTTATTCAATAGACATCTTCAGACATGGGGTATCGAGCCTGATTAGATAAGGCTTTTATATTCTTTGTTAGAGAGGTTTGATAAATATCAAAAGTAAGTGGAAGATATATAGAACTGCGACGAGCAATTAGCATACTCAAAATATCTAAGCTGAATACCTAATAGTAATCAAACTCAACTAAAAATAATGCAAGCAATACTTGCGCGGATTGACGCGAAGAAGAAAGATTTGACCAAGGCAAAATTCTTTCAGTTTCTGCAAGATAAAAATATCCATCCTCGGCAACGAATGGCTTGGGTTCCTTGCTACGCTCCCCTAGCAATGTCATTTGCAGACTTGAATAAATACTTTCTGCGAAAAGAGCCTACAAATAGCGAGATTCAAGAAATTATCAACAAACAGACCTATGAAGAAGCAACACATTATGTTTGGTTTTTGCATGACCTTCAGGCATTAGAATTTGACCAACCACAGCTGTTGAGCGATACCTTGAAGTTCCTCTGGGGAGAAGAAACTCAAAAAATTCGTCTTACCTGTACCCAGATTGCAACAATTACTGCCAGCGCAGACCCAGCAATCGTTCTCGTTGCGATTGAAGCAATTGAGGCAACCGCACACATAATCTTCACTCACACCAGGCAAGTCGCACGCGAACTGCAACAAATTACTAATCAGAAATGTTACTTCTTTGGCGATTCGCACTCTAATGTTGAAACGGGTCATGCGATCGGAACCGCAGATATGGAAGATTTTCTGAGAGGCATACAACTTTCGCAAAAGCAATCAATACATGCAATTGATATTGTCGAAACGATTTTCACAATGGTCGAAGAGTTCTTGGATGAATTAGTGAAGTACGCGGAAAATCATCCAATTGCACTTAAGTTAAATGTTACATAATTGTATTTAAATTAGATGATAGCAGTTTGCTTAGTGGATAAATTAGTTAAGATTTATCAAACTTGTGGTTGGCGGTAAAACCCAAGAGATTTTGAACAGTTATGGCATCTACAAATAATAAAATGCCCAGCCGTATCAATAATATTTTTGGCACAACCTAGATATTTAGGCGCTTTTGCCTCAAGGCAAGTTGCGCTTCGAGGGCTGGGTATTTTATTTTCTGGAAATGGCTATAACAGATAACTAATAACTGTTCAAAACTTAAGTGTTACAAAAGACTGCATTCGCAATTTTCCAATACACTTCAGCCAGATTAGACGATGTATTCACAATTAAAACAACCAGTGATCTCTAATTTAGATGCCTATCAAGTCCACTCAGAACGAGGTTTTTTACCGAAAGAAGATCCACTTGAAAGATTACCAAGTAAATTTGAAGTCATAGAAAATATCGCTGCAAACTTGTCTGCGCTTTTAATTACAGGTAAATACAGACATGTGATTAATAAAGTACACTTACCTGATATTTCGCAATTAGAAACTGAACAGCAAATCAAGCGTGCATTTCTTCTCCTGTCAATCTTTGGTAATGCATATGTATGGGGTGGAGAAATCCCTGCAACAGTAATTCCACATTCGCTTGCTATACCGTTGTGTAAGCTCGCAAACATACTTGATCGCCCGCCGATAGTTGCGCTCAGTTCGATGGTGTTGGACAACTGGAGAAGAATCGATAAAACTCAACCAATTGAATTAGATAATATTGCCCCACTCCAGCTTTTCCTTGGCGGAATTGATGAATATTG
Source organism: Fischerella sp. CENA71 (assembly GCA_024239075.1). Classification (GTDB taxonomy): domain Bacteria; phylum Cyanobacteriota; class Cyanobacteriia; order Cyanobacteriales; family Nostocaceae; genus Pelatocladus. Next base: position 70,379 of record JANBVI010000011.1, read on the forward strand.
GTTTTACGCAACAGCAATCGCCATTGAAGCCAAAGGAGCGCCTGCTCTGATATCGCTTGTAGAAGCACAAAAATTTGTCAGCCTCGATAATACGACACTAGTGACTATGCATTTGCAAAAAATTGTTGCGGTTATTGCGAGAATGCAGGCGATATTTAAAGAAATTACTCACAAATGTGACCCATACATTTTTTATCATCGTGTGCGTCCATTTGTTGCTAGCTGGCACGAACCGGGTGTAATTTATGAAGGAGTCAGCGATACTCCACAAATGTTTGTAGGAGGAAGTGCAGCACAAAGTTCGCTTCTCCAATCGTTGGATGCAGGGTTAGGAATCAAACACGACCGAGAAAAACACGAATCATATTTGCGGCAAATACGTATGTATATGCCCCTAGCACATCGCCGGTTTATTGAAGCGTTGGAGATGGGACCATCGATTCGAGAATTTGTACTCAACAATCAAGAAAATTATCCAATGTTACGCGAACATTACAACGAATGCGTGCAGGGAATCGAATATTTTAGAAAGCAGCATATAAAAATTGCTGTCAACTACATAACCAAGCAAGCACCGCAGAATAAACAAGGTACAGGTAGTACAAACTTTGCCCATTTCTTAAGAGAAGTTAAACAACAGACTACAGCACATTTAATTTCTTGATTGGTGTACCGTCATTTTTCTAGCTAATTATTATTTGGAAGTGCCTGGTACGATAACCAACGCATTCAACACATTTATTTTTTATTTTCTTCAGTGTAAAAGATTGATCATGACAATGTTTGCAGGAAAAGTTGCGATCATCACAGGCGGTAGTTCGGGTATCGGGCGGGCAAGTGCGATCGCATTTGCAAAAGAAGGAGCTAAAGTTGTTGTCGCCAGCCGACGCATTCAGGAGAGTGAAGAAACTGTCGAACTAATTCGGAATGCTGGAGGTGAAGGGTTTTTCGTGAAAACTGATGTATCTCAAGAAGCTGATGTAAAAACAATGGTTGAAAAAACCATTGAAATCTATGGTCGGCTTGATTATGGATTCAATAATGCAGGTATCGATCAAATTCCCACGCCACTACCCGAACAAACCGAAGAAACATTTGATCAACTAATCAATATTAATCTCAAAGGCGTGTGGCTGGCAATGAAATACGAAATTCCCCAGATGTTGAAAACAGGTGGGGGCGCAATTGTCAACACTGCATCAATTGGTGGTTTGATCGGATTTCCGGGAATCCCGATTTATATAGCGAGTAAACATGCAGTTTTAGGGTTAACAAAAGCAGCTGCGATCGAATATGCCAAGTCGGGGATTCGCATTAATGCAATTAGCCCTGGAACAGTTATCACCGATTTGTTTGAGCGTTCTCTTGGGAAAGATCCACAAATGAAAGAACAGATCATGGCTATGCATCCTATCGGGCGTGCAGGAACACCCGAAGAAATTGCAAGTGCAGTCCTGTGGCTTTGCTCAGAAGGTGCAGGATTTACCATCGGACAGTCATTGACAGTTGATGGTGGATTCACGGTGCAGTGACCAAATAATTCGTAATTAAAGCCAAAAATTTCAACTAATAATTGGAGCAAAGCTACTTGACAACTTCTAAGGAATTAATATTAGAACCTAAAGGTTCACTGAGGATTTGCATTCTTTAGTTTTGTGTGAAAACCCACTTGGTTTAACTTTACAAGTTCACTAATACAAATTGAAAAATGGTAGATGATACTATGTCGAATCAAAACATCATGGCAAGTTTATCAGAAGTAACTCAAAAAACTATAGAAAATCATTACGCAGCAATTCATGCCCTTGATTTAGATGCATGGGTAGCGACGTTTGCTCAAGATGGTCAGAGCTACGATCCTGTTGGTACTCCATCGATTCAAGGACATGCTGCATTAGCTCAATTTTTTCAAAAAATGTTTGGTCAATTTCAAAATGTCGAAGTCATTAAAGAAAGTATGTTTGTGGTAGGGAATCAAGCAGCAGTTAAATGGTCTGGTGCTGGTGTTACCAAGAGTGGTCGTCAGTTTCAATGTGAAGGAATTGACGTTTTCCACATTAATGATTCAGGAAAAATCCAAACTTTATTAGCATATTGGAATCCAGAAACATTAAAAAAACAATTGCAAAGTTAATTCTTTATCAGCCCTTCGGGTAAGGTAGAAGGCAGGAGACAGAAGGTAAGAAAAGTTTTAAGGTATGCCTTTTTACCTTGCCCACTTGGGTTCAAGACCCCCAGCAAATCGAAAATTTGGTGGTCTACAATTACTGGGGGTCTGTAGACGCGAAGTGATCCCCCCCCTGTAATTGATTCCTTCTGCCCTCTGCCTCCTGCCTTTTTTCAATGGCGTTAAGTTCTTAATCATGAATTAGGAATTAAATTAATGGCTTGGTTTTTTTTATTTCTGGCAATTGCTTGTGAAATTTTTGGAACAACTTCTCTAAAGCTGGCAAATGTCTTTTCACAACCCATTTACTTAATGGGTGCAGTTGTCGGCTATCCTCTAGCATTTAGCTTCTTTGGATTTTCTCTGAAAAAGATTGAAGTTAGTGTTGGGTATGCTATCTGGTCTGGAATAGGAATAATTGGAACATCCTTATTGGGTTCAATTATCTTTCAAGAAAATTTCAGACCGACTAAAGCTTTATTTATTGGCTTAATTTTTGTGGGAGTAATTGGATTAAATCTAATTGAATCTTAGGAAATGAACGCTAAGGATCTTTGGACACCACCTCATAATTTATAGAAGTATTAGGAAAATGGTTGCGACTTACCCTACAGAACTCGAAATCAAGATGTATGAAATCTATGATGCAGGCTACCAAGTTTTCCTTGAAAACTGGCAGGTCAATCGTCAGGTAGCCCTCGATTTCATGCAACAATACCTAAAACCGCAGCCCCCACAAGTAGCGGTGTTAAGTGTAGGGGCTGGACCAGGTGATTTTGATATACAAGTAATACGTACTCTCAAGCAGCAACTACCAAAAGAATTAACACTTCGTTACGTGGCTGTTGAGCCAAATCATCTACATCGGCAGCGCTATGAGCAAAAAATCAATGTACCAGAATTTGCTGATGTTGACTTGAAGGTTTACCCGAAAAAAATTGACGAGTTTCAGACAGATGAAAAATTCGATATCGTTCACTATACCCACTCGATGTATCACATGCCTGGTCAAGAGAAGCGGCTTGTGCAAGAGGCAATGGAGATGCTTAAAAATGATGGCTTTTTGATCATCACTCTTGATACTATCGACGCGGTGATATTTGACACCATCTTCAAGCATACTGCTCTCACAGGACAAGGCTTTACAGAAATGCTGCAAATGCAAGAAATGCAGGCGATAGTTGAAGGGCTTGGGTTGTCGTATAAATTAGAAAGTTATGCAGAATATATCGATGTTCAGCTTTGTTTTGAAGAAAATTCCTCTGCGGGGAAAGTACTGATGGATTTCTTCTGTCAAGCTGACTCAAGTCAACTTTCACCTGAACAACGCGAAGAAATTTTACAGATATTAGCATCCGAAGTAATTGAACAGGACGGACGTAAACTAGTACCTATGCCTGCGGCGACGATGGTTATTCCTAAACAAGGATAAAAGTAGCGCTGCGATGTAGAAGTTGAAGGTTAGAGGATTAAATAAATCCTCATAAAGTGAGTGGAGAACTGACTCTTTTGCGTGGAGTCTGTCTCACCGTCCCCACGTAAAAGAGTCCCAGACTCCGGTTATGTTGGCAGTCAGTAATGAACCCAACAGATGCAGACCAGACTCCATGAAACAATCCCAACCTGATAGTCGAAATCGAGGTATGACTAGGGGTTCAAGCTTGATTAGGCATGTCGCAGAGTAATTCATGCCCAGCTCTATTTCTGACTTTCACCTCGCAGGTATAGTCGATTAGTCTTGTTAACTTGTCGCGTTTTTTATTAAGCCTGCTTCATCCTAGTACATGGAAGACCTCGTCACTATTGACGAATTGAATAAACCAGAGAAGGTGCTTTCTCGTTTTTTGTGTCACATCAGGTGGCACCAAAACTCTCCGTCCAAGGATTGGACCTTGCTGAATCAGGGTATGAATTATCATTCTGTAGATGCTTCTGCGGCTACTCTACGAGAAGGGCTGCGTCCTACGGTGCAGGGTGCGTAACGTAGACGCGAAGCCGCTTCCCGTAATCCTTCGGAGAACCCGCAGGGTAGGGTGGTGAAGCGTTCGCGAAGCGTGCCGGAGGCTTTAGAATCCTGGTAGATGCTCAATACTGCTCGGATAAGACAAATCGATTGACATTTAAACCCACCAGAGACGCGCCATAGCGCGTCTCTACATGGCCCAAATTATGACGAAAAATCCTTAACCGAGAAATATTGGGTAGATGCTACCCTACCCTTACGGGAAGACACTTCGTGTCTACATTTCGCTTCGCTGCATACCCTGCACCGAAGGCTTACGCCTACAGCATTACAAAACCAGATTCATACTTAAAATCAGCAACGCCAAGGATTGAGCTAACACATCATCAATATTTTTTGAGGTAAAAATTAGATCATGTTGAGACAAAACACAACAAATGTCGTAATCGTTGGTGGCGGTACTGCTGGTTGGATGACTGCGTCATATTTAAGCAAAGCCCTAAAGAGAAATGTTTCTATTACTCTAATTGAGTCATCTAATATTACAAAAATTGGAGTTGGTGAGGCTACTTTTAGTAGTATCAAATCGTTTTTCGATTTTCTTGGTTTACAAGAATATGAATGGATGCCAAAGTGTAATGCCACATATAAGATGGCAATAAAGTTTGTGAATTGGAATACAAAAAAAAGGCATTTCTTCCATCCTTTTGAAAAATTAGACATTGTAGATGGATTCAGTATCTCTGAATGGTGGATGAAACTAAAGAAACATAGTGAGCCATTTGATTACTCTTGCTTTGCTGCACCAACACTGTGCGATTCGCAGAGATCCCCTCGATATCTTAATGGTGAAGTTTTTGATAGTAGGGTAAAACAATTATTCTCTGATGAGCATTTTGCTGAGAAAAGATTGATCACACTTGCTGATGCAGAAGGACAGTACCCTTACGCATATCATTTTGACGCAAATTTGATTGCTAAGTTTTTAAAAGATTATGCGATGCAAAGAGGCGTAAAGCAGATTGTTGATGACGTTATAGACGTTAAATTAACAGAAGAAGGCAGTATAGACTGTGTTCATACAAAAGGAAACCGTAGCATCAGTGGAGACTTATTCGTAGACTGTACAGGTTTTCGTGGTCTACTCATCAATAAAGCCCTCGGTGAGCCATTTATTTCTTTTTCCAAGTCGCTGTTATGCGACAGCGCCATCGCTATGCAAGTACCAACTAATATTAAAAAAGATGGGATTAACCCTTACACCAAAGCAACAGCACTTTCGTCTGGTTGGGTATGGGAAATACCTTTATATGGTAGAAATGGTGCAGGCTATGTTTATTCCAGTGCTTTTATCTCTAAAGAAGATGCTGAACAGGAATTTAGGCAACATCTAGGACCAGTTTGTGAGCATCAGCAAGCATCACATATCAAAATGAGGATTGGACGCAACAGAAACTCATGGGTGAAGAACTGTGTAGCGATTGGTCTTTCCAGTGGATTTGTCGAACCCTTGGAGTCTACTGGTATTTTCTTTATTCAACATGGAATTGAAGAATTAGTCAGTCATTTTCCAAGCAATTCATTTAATCAGGAGTTAATCGAGAGCTACAATCAGGCGATCGCTAATTGCATAGATGGTGTTCGAGACTTTTTGATTCTCCACTACCATGCTAGCGATAGAGTCGATACACCCTTCTGGAAAGCAACCAAGTACGATATTCAGATTCCGGACGAACTATCTCAAAGATTTAAGTTGTGGAAAAAGAGATTACCTAATAAAAAGAATATCAATCCCTATTTTCATGGCTTTGAGACTTACTCATATTCCGTAATGATGCTTGGTCTTAACCATATACCTGAAAACAGTTTACCTATTATGGAATATATGGACGATGACAAGGCTATGGCTCAATTTCGTGCAATTAAGGAGAAAATCAATTTTTTAAATACTACATTGCCATCTCAGTATGACTATTTAACCTATGTTATGAAATCTCAAGAGCAATCAGAGTATCTTAACGAAAACCTTCTAGACACTGTTTAGTTTTAATCATTACGTTTGGGGTGATTTAATTTCATCCCTTTTCTTACGCGTAGAAATTTCTCAACTTATGATGTTGTTGTTGCTGTTAAAAAAGGTAAAATAGCCAAGTTTGAACCTAATGAAGTGAAGTAATAGTTTAGTAACTACCTTGATACTAAGAACAGTTCACTAAAGCTATACATCTATGCAGCAAGCATCTTATCCTACAGTCATCCTGGGTGGTGGCTTTGCTGGACTATTTACAGCTTTGCACTTAAGCCAGCAGAATTACTTTGATTCAATTAAAATAATTGAACTGGATCTGCATTGCCTACGATGCTTACGAACAGAAAATGAGCCGTCGTTGTAGTCAAGCAATGGCTAATTATGCTGTTACTGCTTCTGGTGAAGATATGTAGAATTAAGTTAAAGTATTACGTAAGCTAAAAGTTACAATCTGCCATTGCGGCTTTCCATTTGTAGTATTTTGTAATTTTGTGTGTCATGGTTTCGCCAACAGTATCCGGATCTCGGTGGCCACCCTTCTTTAGTCTGAGAAAAATAACTGCTAGACTCATTTTTCTCCACAATCCCATTAACTACTAGACCTAAAACATTTTGACCGGATCGCTCTAATATCTCTTGAGCAGAATCGGCACTTTTTGAATCAATTACTCCAGGTCTAGCCACAAATAAAATCCCATCTGTCATTTTGCTGACAGTCAGAGCTTCAGCAGCGAGAAAGATTGGAGGAGCATCGATAATAACAAAGTCATACTGAGATGAAAAATCCTCAACTAATGAAGCCATTCGCTTGGAATCAAGCAAAGCCAGTGGATTGGGAGGTCTAACTCCAGCAGGTAAGACATCAAGATTATCCATTACCTGACAAACAGTATTGTTGAATTGAGCCTGACCGACAAGTACCTCGCTTAAACCGGCTACATTGGTTAGCTGCCAGAGATGATGCTGAGAAGAGGATCGCATATCTGCATCAATTAGTAAAACTTTACGCCCTAGTTGAGCGATCGCAGCCGCTAAATTTGCTGAAACTGTGGATTTGCCTTCTTTGGGAACTGCGCTAGTTACCAAAATAGTTTTTAGTACTTTATCTGAACTCAAAAATTTCAGATTAGCTTGAATCATCCGGTACATTTCGCTAGTTAAAGAGTGGGGCTGATCTCTAACAGCAATTTCTGGAGTAATTGATTCCAAATCACGATGACGGGAGCGAACTTTACTAGCAGACAACGGCACAACCCCTAGCAAAGTATATCCAAATACCTCCCTAACTTCCTTAAGTGTTTTTAGAGACCTATCTCTCAATTCTAAGAAAAGAACGCTACTAGTTGATAAAAAGGCACCGAACATCACACCTAACACCAAAATGATAGGTTTTGCACCCACTACTGGCTTTTCAGGAAGTAAAGCATTAGCAATGATCCTGGCATTGGCCGTATTTTTATTCTTGGCTACCTGTAATTCTTGAACCTTTTTCAGTAGAGTTTGATAGGTGGATTGGGCAACTTCAAGTCTCTGTTCTAGCTCGCGCTGATTTTGTACTAACTGGGGTATAATTTTTGTCCGACGTTCGTAGGCAGAGCGAGAATTATACAGAGAAGCCAGTTTTTGGGCTAAGGCAACGCGTTGTATTTCTGATTGCAGAAAATCTTTAATTAAGCTTTGTTTGAGTTCTCCAATCTGCAATAGCCCCGATGGAACTGTTGTTTGACTACCAACTGTTTGTGCAATTTGCTTTTGCAGGAGAGACTCTAAGTTAGCTTTCTTAGCTTCTAGATCGACAATCGTCGGGTTACTATCCACAAAACGGCTGCGCTGAAAGGCTAACTGTCGTTCTGTATCTTGCAGTTGTGTAAGAACTCCCTGGACAGCAGGCGACTGACTTAAGGCACTCACAGTGCTTGCTTGTTCGGAATTTAGGTCTACTTTCTGACGAAGCTCATTGGTTTGGGCAGTTACCTGGTTCAATTCAGCCTTTAGATTATCAATTTGGCTGTCCAAATTTCCCATATTGGCAACGGCTGTCTTAGCTTCTTCTGATAGATCAATAACATTATTCTTCTGTTTAAATATGCGTAGATCCACTTCTGCTTGGTGAACAGCAGCTTGAGTTTTAGGAAGCTGCATGGCCATAAATTGACGAGTTGATTCTGCCTCAGAGCGACTTGTGAGAATATCATTTTCTAAATAAAGATTCATTATTTTATTAACTACTGCCGCTGCTTCTTTGGGGTTACGGCTTTTATAAGTAATTTGTAAAACATCCGTGCCACCCACAATTTTTAGAGTCAGAGCTTTTTCAAACTCTTCAACTTTTAGGCGTTCACCTTTTTTGTTTTTGAGGTGTAGTTCGTTAATTGTCCTCTGCAACAAAGTAGGAGAAGATATAACTTCTATCTGACTGCTGATAGGATTTTGAGTTGATACTAGTGATCTCAAATCTCCTGTTTCTGCTCCTTCAGAATTACTTGGCAAGAGATTAGAACCAACTACGTTAAAAGAAGGACTTTTGAATAATAATTTTCCTTTTGCTTCATAAGAGGGTTTGATTAAGGTTGTGGATAAAGCGCTGAGGGTAACTGTAGCTACAAAAATACTAATAGCGGGTAACCACCGTCGCTTCAATGTTAAAAAATAATGACCAAGGTCTAAATCTATTGATTCTCTAGATTGCATAAACTTTTCCGACATAAATTTTTACAACAGCCGAATTTGAGCAAGAAAATAAATGTTTATTTACTGAGAGCAGATATAAAATACTATTATTTACATGACTGATAGATTTGACAATAATACTAGATTATTTAGATTGTCTAATTAGAGTTTCATTACCAGGCAGACAAAATTCTAGTCGCGTTTGGGAGCATGATCGAAGGCACGAGCGATCGCATTCCAAGCTAGTTTATGCTGCATTTGAGCATCAAGGGGTAAAGGACGAACTGGCGAACGATCAGACCTGGGTTGAGATTGGCTGACGTAAGAATAGCGATCGCTCAGTCCCCAAGTAATTACAGCAATGACTGCTTGTTCATCAAGCACGGTTGAGAGATAATCTTCATAGACGCTAGCGATGATGCGATCGCGCACTTTTATGTCTCTAGGCAGCTTTTTATCAGCTACATCCATTTCTGTAATCATAATTTTTAATCCCATACTGGCTACATCCCGCAGAAATTTTCGTAGCTTGCTGGGGCTAAATTTATTCTCACCAGGTGACAAGTGAGCTTGAATACCAAGGGCATGAATCGGTGTACCCTTAGTCCGTAAACGCTCTAGTAATTTTAGTACCGCCGTTCTTTTTGCTTCCTGTTCAGGAGTGTCATAATCTAAACCAAAATCATTATAGACTAATAATGCTTGAGGGTCAGCCGCAGCAGTAAGACGAAACGCTAAATCAATATAATCTTTTCCCAACATTTTTAACCAGGGAGTAATTCTCAAACTGTCATCTCTGCCATCTTCTGGTTTAATCGCTTCGTTTACTACATCCCAAGAATGAATTTTTCCGGCATAGCGTTTCACGACTGTTTGAATGTGGTTCTCTAATAGCTGTGCTGCATTGTAGTTATTCACTGTTTTTCTAAACCATGTAGGTAAAGAGTCATGCCAAACTAAAGTGTGACCACGCAACAACTGGTTGTGAGTTGCAGCAAAGTTAGCCATCCAGTCTGCTGCGCTAAAATCAAAACGGTCTGGACTTGGACGAAGTTTTGCATTGCCGGCAGTCCACTTAAATTCCCATTCTGGCACGAGCATACTACAATTTTGGACTATGGCAGCAGCATATGAATCATCTGATGAGAGATCGATTTGCCGAGTTGCTGCCCCATAAATTAGTCCTTTCTTAGCGGCACGTTCTTTTAAAGAAAATTCCTTAGTAACTATAAAATTCCTGCTGGGATTATCAAGCGCTTGTATCTGCTGATTTTGATAAGCAGCTTTACTTGTTACTACAGCACTCATAGTTGCTAAACTACCTAAGCCGAATAAAAAACTACGTCTGCCAATTAATCTACGCTTTTGATTCATGAAAACTGTGTTTTTTTGTGGGTTTTAATACTGAGTTATAGACATTAAGTAAAGAATTGAGATAATTTTTAATATCGTATGGCATTACACGTTCTCTTGCAGTTCTTCCCAGTATCAACCTTAATTCCTCATTAGTAATTAAAGATTCTATTGCTGCTGATAACTGTTGAATATCGCCAGGTTTAACTAGCAAACCATTCTCATTAGTAACTACTAGCTCAGGAATTCCTCCAACTGGTGTAGTAATTACAGGTAATCCCCAACTCATCGCTTCAAGTATTGCCATCGGCAAACCTTCATTGTAAGAAGGCAATAGGAATACATCCGCTTTAGCTAACAGTTTATCTCGTTGTTCTGAGTTTACCCAACCCGCAAAAGTAATATATTTTGTCAGATTTAGATTTTCAACTAACTTACGCCCTTGTTCTATATCTCCATCTCCGGCGATAATTAACTTGGCACGGTTTTTTGGCTCAGTAGGTAGGTTAGCAAACGCCTCAATTAAATCAAATGTTCCTTTGCGTTGACCAACACGTCCGCAAAAGAGTAGAGTTACCTGATTGGCATTCATCCGTTGAGGAATTTCTACAGGCAATTCGGCAGGATTAGGTAACACAAAAACTTGTTGTGGGTTTAAACCTAGATTCAAAACATAGTAATCTTTCCAAGTTTTTGATAAAACAATCAAACCACTGCAACGACGAAATATGCCGCTCAACAATTGCTTTGCCCAATCAGGAAGTCGAGAGAAAGTGAGATGAAATTCAGCGCCATGAGCGTGCAACAATACTGGCTTGCTAAATAGAAAAGCAATCAGGGCAAAAATAGATTTTCTTAAAAGGTTACCACCCTCTGAAATCTGAAGATATATTATATCTGTTTGTTCAAATATTAGTTTCCATAAAAACTTTCCTAAAGCTTGAAAAAATATTATCAATCTATGTGCGATAGAACCTTCATCATGGCTGGTAAGATGCTGAATATCTATATCATTAGGAGCGTGTTTTATTATGAGTTTTTCAAAGGTTGCAATTCCACCATTCTGTTCTAAACTTGAACCTACCATGAAAACTTTAAGTTTTGTCATTTACTAATTTCCTTTAAGTGATGTTCTTATAGTTGTATTAAGTAAATAAATTCAGTTAGCCGTAACTTAGATTGCCAAACTAAAAATTTTAGCTTAATTACCTAAATATTTTGCTACATAGTTATAGTTTCCTTCTCAAAGCCCAAAATAAAACCTATCTAATGGCTAATTAAAGCCTTAGATATACAGTATCCCTAAGGAAGTAATAAAAATATCCACCTAGCTATCCACTTGACAGTAGCGCGCAGATAGCTTAGGTGTTAAAGAAAATTTAAATTTATTTAAGTTAGAAAACTGCCAAATTTTTAAGTATTAAAGCTTATTTCGGCTTGCTTTATAAGGAAAATTAAGTGTAAGTCTCAGTTAATAATATTTAGAAACAAGAATGTCAGTAATTTCTAAATTTTGTATTTTTATCGGTAATTATTAATGTATAAACTATAGCTACATAAATCACCCAAAAAAGATCATTTTGAACCATTAATGAACTTTCTCCCAAACTAGCTAGAACCAGATAAGTTAGATATAGCAATGGCCATAACCAAGTATTTTTTTCCGCATATGGCATATACAATAAAGCTCTAATTGCAGTAGCAAAGAAAGTAATTGCCAATAAAAATAATCCAAAGATACCTAATTGCAGCCAGACATCTAAAAAACCATTATGTGCGTTTGGAGGAGTCCATCCCGATGCATACCAGAGTTCACTAGACTCTCCTTCCAATCCATTCCAAAATCCCCCAAATCCATAGCCAAACCACGGTCTTGTCCAAATCTGATGTAAAACCAGTGGCCACAAATCTGCGCGACCGGTGAGTGTAGTATCTTTACCAAGCGAACCGAGGAAAGCTTCGGCGTTACTTGTTAACCAAAAATATAAGCTGCTACCTATAGCTACTATGCCAAGCAAGCCAGGAATCTTAAAATCCAAATTCCATTTTAAAATTCCGAAGGCAGGGAATGCAGCTAGTACGATTATACAATTAATCAGAGATGTCTTGGCAGTTGAAAGTAATAATAATAAGATCGATAAGCTACAACCAAGCCATAGTAACCAGCGATTTTTTCTGAGACTAGTTGCTAAAATACAGAAAATAATCGTACTGAGAGCCATATATTTGCCAAGAACATTTTTGTGGTTGTAGATTCCTCTCCACTTTCCTGCATGAATTCCACCCATAATTCCAAATTTTGGTAGGGCTACAGCAAACAAGAAACTGGATACTATGGTTATGCCAAATGTCCAAGCTAGCAACTTTAGCTGTTCTTTCATGGTGTAGCGTGTAGCTAAGTAAAGCCCAAACATCGTTGTGCCTGTAAAGGCAATAATGCGAGATAAACTTTTTGATGGGTTAGCAGTCCAAAAAATTGATAATATAACAAATCCTGCTAATACCCACATATATCTATCTTTACTCAATACATAAACAACTTTTTTCCAGCGGAGAACAAGTAATAAAAAAGTTACAATATAATTTACAAAGAAAAGGGCTAGAACCAATGAGTTGTCTATTGAAGCAACTCCTCTGTCTATGTCACCTTCATTGGCACCGCCTGAGAGAATTAAAGTTAATGGTGCTCCTGAATAATGAAGTAAATACAGAACTGCAAAACCATATTCTGCCAATTTGAGTAGTCTTTTCATCGGCTTTAAGATTTACTCTTTAGATGGGTAGCTTTTTGGTAAATTTCAACAGTTTGAGCAGCAATATTCGACCAATTTAAATCTTGCTGACAGCGTGCTAATGCCGCAGTTTGTATTTGCTGTTGTAAGTTGCGATCGCTCAATAAATGAATAATAGCATCAGCTAAGGCGCGAACATTACGCGGTGGAACTAGCAATCCGTCTTTTTCATGTTTAATCATTTCGGATAAACCGCCGATATCAGAAGCAATTACTGGTGTTCCCATCCCATAGGCGATCGCCGCTACACCACTTTGCGATGCTTCAATATAAGGTAAAATGACTGCTGTACTGCGTTGAAACAAATCAGCTATTTCTGTATCTTGGATATAGCGATTCAAAATTTCGTAGCGTTTCTCATCATATCCATTAGGGAAATATTGCTGTAAATTTTCTCCTCTTCCGGCAATAATTAGCTTTACCTCTGGAATATGTTCTGCAACTAATGGTATCGCTTCAAGCAGATATTTCAAGCCTTTATAGGGCCAAATCCGCCCTAAAAATAGCAATGTATAAGGTTCACGTACTACATCTTTACTAGCTGCCAATTTCTGATATAAACTTCCCAGTTCTCCGTGAGGAAGAACCCTGACTCTTTGTTCTGATACAGCTAATTCTTGGAGCAACGCATTCTTAAGTAAGTCAGCATGAACTATTAACTGCTGAGAACGATGAAAAGTAATTTTGCGAGTATATTCTGAACCAAACACGTTTTGTCGATCCCCTGGATGACGAACAACATCATGTATTGTTGTTACTAAAGGAGGCATTTTATTAAACAAAAGCGTCAAGTCAAACCAGGGATCGTTTGTTTCCTGGATATGTAAAACATCAGGTGAACTGGCTCGAATAACATGCATCATTTCATGCATAGCATTTATGTTACGTAAATCGCGGATACGTGGTTTTTCAAAACTGCGTATATGTATACGGGAATCGAGAACATCTTTACATTGGGCGGACACATGTTTGGGATGAATTAGGGTTAACTCAACATAGTTAGCTAAAGCATTTGCTAATTGAACTGTGTATTCATAAAAACAAAAATGTAACAAAGATATCTTCATCATAATTTTGATATTTTGTGTGAAAATAAATTTACTTTTTTAGTATTTTTTATTATTTTATCGCTGTTTAATTGAATGCAATTTATGCGATAATTTCTCCCAAACAACGCTAAAACCCCCAATGGCATAAATCCCTAAAATACTAGTGATTACGATGTAAGCTAAGGTAGCAATCAATATATTAACTAAAATATTTTGACTAAAATTTTGCAGTCCTAGAAATACAGTTAGCATTAAAAAGCTAACTAAAATGGGACGACGTGTAGTATGCCATAATTTTAGATAAAAAAGCCGCTTATATACATTATAAATATATATGCCACAAGTCACTATTTGTGTAATAAGGACTGAAGTCGCAGCACCATTTAATTGATATTTAGGTACTAATAAAATACTTAGTAAAGCCACTAATACAGTTGTTGTCAATACTTCTATGAGGTTAATTCGCTCAAATCCATTTGCCACTAATACATAGCTTAATGGACGGCTAAAGGCTGAGGTCAGCAGACCAATTGCAATTATATTAAGTGCTAAAGTTGCTTGAGCAAAGTTACCATTTTTATATAGCAGTATAAGTAAATCTTGTCCTATAAAAAATATACTGATAATGAATGGTAAGACAACAATCAATAGAATTTCAACTGCTCTTTCTGCTAATTTTTGCTGCTGTACACGCCCTAAATTAACAGCCTTTGACATACTAGGAAATAAACCTATGATCAGACTATAAGAAATAATTTGAAAAGGTTGCATCAATTGTCCGACCGCACCATAAAGTCCCACCACTATCTCACCTCCTAATAAAGATAGGATGAGAACCTGCATTCTATCCTTCAATACAGATATGCCCTCAATTACTACAAATGTACCTACATCCTTTGTGGACTTCCACATAAAGTTCCAGTCAAATTGAAATTTATATTTAACAAATCGTGATACTAAACCCCATTCAATTAATAAAATTAGGGTTTCTGAAATGACTAGGAGCGCACATACAAAGTTAATATCATATTTTAGATTCATCCCCCAGATGATTAACAGCACACGCAGGATATAAACTGGCACTGTACTAATGGCTATTAGGTGCATCTTCTCTTGTGCCTGAAAAATAGCCTCGGTAATATTAGAAAGTGAGAAAGGAATAATTGTTAAACCCATGAGATAGCATACAGTCGAGGTATCGGGACTGTAGGGTAAAACAAACACTACAATTGCTAAGACTGCATAGCCAATGATGCTGAAAAACAACTGCAATAAACTTCCACTGACTAAATAAAGTGGTGTTTCGTTAGGATTACGTGCTAGCTCTCTGGTAAACAGTGTCTTAAAACCCTGTGAAGCTATAGACATGAAGACAAAATAATAGCTGAAGGCAAGCATATACTGCCCCAGCTCATATGGTCCTAAAATCCGAGCGATAGATGCAACTAAAACAAAAGTCGTAATACTTTGTGTTAGTCGATTGACTAATAATGCAAAAGAATTTCCTACTAGTTTGCTTCGCTTTGACATTAGCAATAGACCTTTTTCTTTATGACATATCTTTAAGAAAGTCTGAAATAAACTCAGATGAACAAACTCTGAAAATAATGAAACCCAAGCTCTACAAAATTTTCTTGACAAAGAAGGAGTAGGAAATTCTTACCGTCTCAATTCCCGTTTTTAACAGGAAGAAGGATGGTTAAACTAATTAATTCATAGCTGCTCTAAGCAAAACTTCAATTTTTCAGCCAACTCTCGAACATGAGGTTCTCTCAACATACTATAGTGATCACCAGCAAGACTATAAATTTCTAAGCCTCCACCTACTAAATCATCCCAGCCTAAGTCAAGGTGCTTGGCAAACTTCACAGGCTGCAACTTGGAACGAAAAAGAGTAGCTGTTCCTGGATACACTTGAGGTTGATAATTTTTCCTAGCTTGCGAATTAGTTTCTAAAACCCTAAAGTCGTAGCCTGGTTCTGACAACTCACTCATCAATACATTCTTGTAATTTCCATCCTTAAGACGCCACTGTACCCAGTTTTTGACATACTTTAGCCTCTGTTGAGGTTTAAGTTGCTTAAGGTTACTTAAATGAACCCTGAGAAATTTAGTAATTGATGAGCGAGTTGGTTGCAAAGTTGGAGAACTAACATCAAATAAGCCTAGCAAAGCTACCTTCTGACCTTGGATATGAAGTTGTTGAGCCATCTCAAATGCGACAACTCCACCAAAAGAATAACCTGCTAGAAAGTAAGGACCATTGGGTTGAATTGTGCGAATCTCTTGAATGTAATGGTTCGCCATGTCTTCAATAGACGTTAATGGCTCTTGTTTACCAGTTAGCCCTTGTGCTTGCAGCCCATAAACTGGTTGCTCCCGACCCAAATAATTTGCTAAGTGATAATAATCTAAAACATTACCACCAACTGGATGGATGCAAAATAAAGGTGGTTTTGAGCCGTTTAGTTGAATTGGCACAAGTGAGGAAGTCCAATTTTCTGGTTGTTTTTCTTGGCGTAGAACATTAGCCAATCCCTCAATCGTTGGCGTCTCAAACAGGATAGCCAAAGGAAGCTTTCTATTCCAAATTCTTTCAATATCAGCAATTAAGCGCACAGCTATCAGCGAATTACCTCCTACTTCAAAGAAGTTGTCTTTGACGCCAATAGGTTGAACACTTAAAACTTTTTGCCAAATTTTTGTTAGCTTAAGTTCTAACTCATTTCGGGGAGCTACAAAAGTTTCTTCCAAATCTTGTTTAACATCGTTGAGTGCTGGTAAAGCGCGACGATCTATTTTGCCAGTCGGTGTGAGGGGAAATGCTGCAAGCATTATGAAGGCAGAAGGAACCATGTATTCAGGTAACTTCTGTTTTAGGTAATTTCGGAGTTCTCTAGTAAAAGCCGTTTGGTTAATTTCATTTGAGAATGTTTGCGGAACGATATAAGCAACCAGCCGCGTATTACCTGATGTATCATCTTTACCCATGACTATATTTTGCTTAATGCCAGGATAAAGAGCAATATTTGATTCTATTTCACCTAACTCAACACGTTTGCCTCTAATCTTTACTTGATAATCAACACGACCCACATATGCTATGTTGCCATCAGGTAGATAGCGAGCTAAGTCTCCTGTTTTGTAGAGGTAGGAACCTGGGCGATCGCTAAACGGATTAGGAATGAATATTTTCTCGGTCAAATCTGGACGCTTAAGATAGCTACAAGTCAGACAAGTACCACTTATGTACATTTCTCCAATCTCGCCTACTGGTGCAGGACGCAAATCCTCATCTAATATGTAAATTTGTGTGTTGGCGATCGCACCTCCAATAGGGACAATTGTTACCTGATCTTCATTTGAGTCTGGAATCGGATACACAGCAACAATGCCAGTAGTCTCGGTCTGACCATACATATTTATAAATCTTACATCCTGCTTAAACTCAAACCGCCACTTTTTCGGAATGTCAGACAGTAATGGTTCACTAGCAGATAAAATTAACCGGAGTTGATTATCTAAAATATTTTTTCTTTGGTCAGATTCTAAATTAGCCAGTACATCGGTACAACTGCGCCAGTAAGAGGGAACAAGGTCGATGATGGTAATATGATGTTGCTTAATAAATTCAAATAGTGCTAATGGTTTTTGTAGCTGCTCAACAGTTGCTATAACAACAGTAGCTCCTTGAGAAAACGGCACCATTAATTGCCTAACTGATGATGAAAATGAGAAGGATGCTGTGTGAAGATAGACATCTTTGGTCTGAAGTTGCAATGCCTTACTCATTGCTTGAACATAGTAATTAATGTTCACATGAGGAATTTCAACACCTTTTGGTTTGCCAGTAGAACCAGAAGTATAAATTACATAGGCAAGATTTTCTGGTGTTACTTCACTGACTGGGTTTGCTTTACTTTCTCTTGCAATAGTCTTCCATTCAGTATCCAAACAAACCAGCCGTGAATTCAACTGGGGAAGCTCCTTGACCAGATGCTTTTGAGTTAGCAGTATTGATACTTGAGTTTCTTCTACTATAAAAGCAATGCGCTCTTTTGGATAGGCTGGATCTAAAGGTACATAAGCTCCCCCAGCTTTGAGAACAGCTAACAACCCCACTACTATTTCTAAAGAGCGATCCATACAGATACCTACAAGGCTTTCTGGTTCCACGCCCATTGCTTGCAGATAATGTGCCAGTTGATTGGCGCGGCTGTTCAATTGTTGGTATGTTAACTGTTGATCTCCAAAAATCACTGCAACAGCATTCGGTCTTTGCTCCACCTGGGTTTCAAACCACTTATGAAAACAAGCAGCTTTCTTGGTATCAAGAGTTTGCCTTAAATTTGGGTGTGTTACTTCACCAATATATGCTTCGGTGTTATATGTGTTACGTGTAGGTATTGCTCTTGGTATATCTTGTTTGTTCATACGTCGGTTAATTCCCAGGCTTGAGACTTGTAAATCAAGTCTGAGTACAGTATCGTTCTCAAATAGTGATGATCAATACTATCTGGCGGTTAATTAAAATCCTATACATACAGCATCCTTAGAGAAGATAATATTGTCCACATGACTATCCACTGGGGTGTAGCGTGTTGAAGCTCTAGAAACTAAATATTAGATTTATAAGCATTGTTAATGAGCCTTTGCGTTTTAGCAATCAAAATCAGCTTGATTAATTTAAGTTGCTAGTATTTACTGTGCGATCGCACTCATGCTGATCTGTCAATCACCTATTACATTCAAGGCACCTAAGTATTTTATGTCTGCAAATAACTTAACTACGGCTCAACATCAACAAACAAAACAAAGTAATGCCCTGTCCCTACTTTCAGTTGCCAATTACGGAGGTATGACAGCAACTGAATCACGTCCTTGGGGTTCTTTCACGATTTTGGAAGAAGGACATGGATATAAAATCAAGCGCATAGAAGTTAAGCCAGGACACCGTCTGAGCTTGCAAATGCATCATCACCGCAGCGAACACTGGATTGTTGTCTCTGGTACAGCTAAGGTAAATTGTGGCGATCAAGAAGTGCTACTGAGGAACAACCAGTCTACCTACGTACCTCAGTGTACAGCTCACCGTTTGGAAAACCCTGGCGTCATTCCCTTAGTATTGATTGAAGTGCAAAATGGTGAATATTTAGGAGAAGATGATATCATCCGCTTTCAGGATGACTATGCTCGTACCCAAAATTAAACGCCAGAGTTTTAGAACTATGAAAAAATGTGCTTTTTTTTTCGTCTGTTGCAAAGGAGGTTTCATACTTTTGAATGCGTGATTTTTGATTTCCCCCTCATGGGTCACTCACCATTATCTTTTCGAGTGGAGACTAAACAACATGTGTCTGCAAGCTATAACTAGTAAGTGAGTTAATGAAAGATTTACTAGCTAAAAATGAAATAGCCAGACTTGAGGTTCTTCGGCAATATCGGATTCTGGATACTGTCTGCGAAGTAGCCTTCGATGACCTCACCCTTTTAGCAGCACAAATTTGTAATACTCCCATAGCTTTAATCAGCTTGGTTGATGAGTGTCGTCAGTGGTTCAAATCGAAAGTTGGATTAGATGCTGAGTCAACACCACGGGATTTGGCGTTCTGTGCCCATGCAATTTTGCAGCCTAATGACATTTTAATTGTTCCGGATACATTACTCGACCAGCGATTTGCCAACAATCCACTAGTAACTTCCGATCCTTATATTCGGTTTTATGCTGGTGCTCCATTGATCACATCCA
Source organism: Fischerella sp. CENA71 (assembly GCA_024239075.1). Classification (GTDB taxonomy): domain Bacteria; phylum Cyanobacteriota; class Cyanobacteriia; order Cyanobacteriales; family Nostocaceae; genus Pelatocladus. The sequence continues at coordinate 90,151 of JANBVI010000011.1, forward strand.
ATGGATATGCGCTGGGAACACTTTGTGTAATTGATCGTATCCCACGAAACCTGAGTCCGGAACAACAAAATTCATTGCGGATTTTAAGTCGTCAAGTTATGTCGCAATTGGAATTAAGACGTAATTTAGAGAAGTTGGAACTTATAACCACTACAGAACGCCAACGGACTGAAGATTTAATTTCTGCCCTTTCTCACGATATGCGTACTCCCTTGCTAGCAACTCGTGGGATTCTGCACGCTATGCTAGGTGGGGCTTTTGGCACCGTGAGTGATAGTTGCAAAGAAGGACTTGAGGATTGTCGTCAGGCTAATGAAGAAGTCCTGAAGCTTGTCGAAGCTTTATTAGATATTTCTCGCCATCAAACTCGAGTTTTGAAGAATCTGAACTATGAGATCCTAAACTGGAAAAATATCTTTACCGAAGCTATTATCAATTGCGACGCCAATTGGCAACAAAAGCAAATAGTTAATTATCAAATCTCTCCCTCACTGCCAACTGTCTACGGTAATGAGTTGGAAATTCAACGAGTAGTGAAGAATCTACTTGAGAATGCTTTACGAGTTACCAAGCCAGACCAATCAGTTAGTTTAGCGGTGGTAGCGCTGGGAGATGCTCAAGTGAAGGTATCAGTACGCGATCATGGTCCGGGGTTTACTCCTCAACAGAAGCAAAGGCTTTTCTATCGTTTTAGTCAAGAGCGAGGTCGAAGTGATCTATCTGGACTCAGTCTCTACTTATGCCGCTTGATTGTAGAGGCTCATGGAGGCACTATCAACCTTGAAAGTACTCTTGGTAAGGGTAGCACCTTCTGGTTTACCTTACCTGTTGTCCCTGCTTGCGCTAATTTCGAGGAGCAGCCACATGTATAGAAAGTTATGTGTTGTGGTGTCGTGTCCTTCGTGATCTACCTCATAAGGCTACCTTATTTTTATTGATTTTTATCGCTAAATTAAGGTTTTTGGGTTTTATACTGAGTGATTAAATAACATCAGTTTTATTGGTGCAAGATGTGAATATGGGGATTCCAATGGAAATTTTAATTTTCAACAAATTTTCTATCTATGGATAGATGTGCTATTATATTTTTCTATGTAGTAGTTTGAAATACTTTTATGGTAAAACTTTTAAAGTCTCATGAGCATCGCGATCGCTGTCAGCGTTGATCTTTATGGTGTGTCTTGAAAAGATGAGTATAAAAATATGCTCAAGCACTATAAATAGACAGCAATACTGTGTAGAACAAAACTAACATAGCTACTATCTCAGCTAATAAGTAAGCTTTCTCAAAGATTTTTATGAATTTCCATAGATATGGAATAAAGCAAAATATGGCTAAAGATAATAGCATGAAGACCTAATTGTATCAAGACTATTAGGTAGTAAAAACTATCTAGGTATGCTAATAAAATTAGGAAAAAGCAAAAGCAATGAATTTTCTTGACGTTAAAAAAAATTACTTTGTTTTGTGTATGATATAAATATCAAAATTGTAGATTTACATAAAAATTTTTACAGGCAGTGATGATAATGGATTCAAAAGCAGTAGTATCAACTTCTTATGTAGAGATGGGAAAAAATTGAATCATAAATTCTTTAAATTCCACATAAATACACATCTTAAGTAAGTGATTTTGTTATATTAATTACATTAAACCATTAAGTATAGAAGTATGTTACTTAAACATGTACTAGTCTAGTAATTGTGCGTATAACTATCGATTTTAAAATATTGGTAAATGTTCTTATTGAACTAAATATCAATCAAAAATATATAGTATTGTTATGTAAGGTTACTAATAGACTTTAGCTTAAATTTGAATACAAACTTGAATACAAACTTGAATACTATGAATTTCTGTTTATCAAAAATTTTTAGCAATTATATCTACTAGTAAGATGACATGTTTGATATATTAATTTGTCTCAAAACTTGTTTTATTCGTATGCCTCCGTACGAACAATGAAATTATTACTAGTACAGTTACTGAGACAAAAGAGCGATAAATATGTATTTTTTTGACCTAGCATATCACATCGCCACTGCTAAAAACCACGGCGTTTGCTAAAGCTTTAGAAAACTGCAAATTTGTATTAATAAAAACTAATGTCAGGCAACTGTTTGGCATTGATAGTAGGTGTTTAGAAACCCATTAGTGTAGTGTTGGCTATTAATTTGTTGCGTTTTCTTGCCACATCAACTTTCCTGAGAACTCGTTTATTTGCACCGCTATACGCTAGCTTTTTCGTGCTGGTATTATTGATAGTGGGGCAACAGGCGTTGAACATATGGATAGTATATCTTAATCAGCAAGCAGTTAACAGCGTAAATCATACTTTACTAGTAGAGGGTGAAGGAGAACGTCTACTTAATGCTGTGATCGATGAAGAAAGAGCCGCCCTACAGGGTCACATTCAAGGGCGCAGCGCCTTTCGCAGCAGTTTCAACCGCCTATATAATCTGGTAGAAGATAACCCTACCCAACTCAAGCAGCTCGATCTGATCAATCATCTCCATACTCAGTGGCAAAGTCAATTAGGTGAGAAGAAACTCTTCGGCTCTACCAATAGAGATATCCCAACGGAAAAGAATTTATTCAATTCCTTACGTACTCAAATTCGGGTCTTGCTTCTGCGCGAAGAGATACTTTTGGACGAACGCAAACATCGGTTACAGCAACTTTACAATTTCAATACTGCTGTGAATATCTTCAGCACAGTACTAATCTTGCTGGGAATCGCCTGCAATCTCCGACTCTTGTATAGACGAGTCGAGTTTCCCTTGCGTAATTTAATCAAAATAGGTGATCTTTGGCAGGCGGGTCAGCTAGAAGCCCAGCTTGGCTACTCATCTGGTGACGAAATTGGTCGGCTGACTGAAGTTCTCAATCTGATGGTAAGCAAAGCTAGCCAACGGCAGAAAAACCTTAAAATACGCAATCAACAACTTGAAGACTTGATATCTGCTATCTCGCATGACATACGTACTCCTTTGCTTGCTACCCGAACCACCCTAGACAGCATGATGAAAGGAGCTTTTGGTTCAGTAAACGATACTTGGAGAGAGGTGTTTGAAGAATACCGCCAAGCTAATGAAGATCTCCTCAAGCTTGTGGAAGTGCTGTTAAATGTCTCTCGCTATGAAGCAGGTTACAGCGCTCAACTGAACTGCGAACCCCTGAACTGGGAAAATATTTTTGTCAAAACAATTGCTCGGATAAAGGCCTGTTCACAGCATAATTTTATTTTCACTTACGAAATTTCTCAATCACTACCGACTGTCTATGGTGATGAGATTGAAATTCAACGAGTTTTGCAAAATCTGCTTGATAATGCTGTGCGAGTAAGTGAGCCAAACACAAATATTTTCCTTGAGGTAGCGACTCTTGGAGAAACCCAAGTGCGGGTTTCCGTGCGCGATTATGGCCCAGGGATAGCGCCCCAGGATAAAGAAAAGCTTTTCTACCGCTTCGTTCAGGGACGAGGACGACGAGGAAAATCTGGGCTTGGTTTGTACTTGTGCCGTCAAATCATTGAGGCTCACGGAGGCACTATCGGCGTTGAAAGTTCTTTTGGAGAGGGTAGTACCTTTTGGTTTGCTCTCCCAGTTCCCTTAGATAAAGCAGAGTTCAGCATTAACAGATGTATGAGGAGAAATCATGCCTGAAAATGGTGAACAGAAAAACGTACATATTCTACTAGTCGATGACCATGCTTTGATACGCCGAGGCATGAAAGGTCAATTTGCTCTTGAATCTAGTTTTACTGTGGTTGGAGAAGCAAGTGACGGTGCTCAGGCTGTTGAAATGGCTATTCAACTTCAGCCAGATGTGGTTTTGATGGATATTGATATGCCAGTGATGGATGGAATCACTGCTACACAGCGAATAAAAAGCGATCGCCCTGCTACTCGTATCCTTGCCTTGAGTGCATTTGACAGCGATACTCAGGTAATGGGAATGCTAGCAGCTGGTGCAGATGGTTACTGTCTTAAGACTATTGAATGGGAACAACTCATTGCTGTCATTCAATTGATCCTCCAAGGTGGTGCTTATCTAGATCCTCAAATCGCTCAAAAAGTCTCCCGGATGTTCAAACCCAGCACTGTACCCCAAGCCGTTCCCGCACCTAAGGTACTGCAACAACAACTTCTTAGTCCTCGTGAGCTAGAAATTCTCAAACTTATTGCCAAAGGATACTCAAACCAAGAGATTGCCAATCAGCTATACCTCTCGCTAGGAACCATTAAGTCCTATGTGCGTATGCTACTAAACAAACTCAGCGTTGATGATCGTGTCCAAGCAGCAGCTCTGGCTATTCGTGAAGGGTTAATTTAAGCTTCTAGAACTTTGTGCAAATGGACATACAATTCTGTAGAGGTAGAAACTGATAGTAATTTCTCCTCTAGGGGTTGTTCTGACCAAAAAATATAAGGCTGAAGTATCTGAGACAGGAAGTCATCAGGTATCGGTAAACATAGCACCAAAGCATGGGGAGCGAACAGAGTAATCTCCTCAACTAGGGGAATACCATAGTAGGGAAACACTTCAAAATTATGTTTCAGACAGTAGCTGCTAACACGTTGTACAGTAGTAATGTTACTACCTATGACCATAATTCGAGGTGTTTCCATCGCAACTATATTAATTTTAGTTAATGACAAGGTTTTACACATATAGACTTAAATAAGTGACATACTGCTCATAAACAACTAGACAGCCTGGGTCTTTCTTTTGTTATTAAATCCAAAACAACAATTCCGAGTCATAGCCTAGAAGCTGCATTGCTAAAAAAATAATTACTCAGTCCTGCAACTTTCATCAGAGCCAAGGCTTTACCCTAAAAATTAGTAGTTTGAACTCTATTTGTTCCATAAATCTAGTATGGGGTTTAATGCTTTTGTACGATACGGCCAAGTGGATAGCTAGATGGACAATTTTATTATCATACTAGGATGCTGTAGATATCAAACTCTAAATAGCCATCAGAAATAGTCATCAGATAGTATTTGCGATCGCTATCTGAGGAGGAAACTACAGGAAGACTTAAAGATGAAGTCTCAAGCGAATTAGTTTCCTCAATACAGAGTTTGAAAAGATGTTCAGTTCCAAAGCATTCAGGTTGTTACCAACTCAGTTTTTGCAACAACAAGATAATTATTTAACTCAAGACTTAACCGAAAAAGTAAATCTTTTAAATATTGAAATTGATAATTTGTTGAAAACAGACTTTTTAGAAAATCTTCAATCTGGTGTCGTATTTACACCTAATGTAGATCATTTGATGAAGTTGCAAAATGATCCAGAATTTTTACAGGCATATAGTAGTGCTGATTACAAACTATGTGATAGTCAAATTTTGATTTATGCTTCTAAATTTTTGGGTAATCCTATCAAAGAAAAAATTTCAGGCTCTGATTTATTTCCTGCTTTTTATAATTTCCACAAAAAAAGCGAAAACATTAAAATATTTTTATTAGGCGCTGCTAAAGGTGTGGCGGCTCAAGCTCAACAAAAAATAAATTGTCAAGTTGGTAGAAATATTATTGTAGGTTCGCATTCACCTTCTTTTGGATTTGAAAAAAACGAACAAGAGTGTAGAAATATTGTTGACTTAATTAATGATTCAGGAGCTACGGTATTGGCGGTTGGATTAGGTGCTCCAAAACAAGAAAAGTGGATATATAAGTACAAAAACGAACTGCCAAATATCAAAATATTTTTGGCGATAGGTGCCACTCTTGATTTTGAAGCTGGGAATATCAGTAGAGCGCCAAAATTTATGAGTGAGATGGGACTTGAATGGTTATATAGAATGATCGCTGAACCTAAAAGATTGTGGAAGAGATACTTAATAGAAGATTTACCTTTCTTCTGGCTGATTTTGCGACAAAAACTTAATTTATATGCAATGCAAACTATTGAAAATAAAAGCGGTAATTAAAAAGAGAAACCTCACGAAAAATCAAAGTCAAAGTAAGGGTAAATCTTTTGCAATTATTAAACGCTTTATTATCTCTTCTGAGAAACATTAAAAACTGGAATCAATAGGGAGATTTATGGCTCTTACACGAGAATGTCAATTGATTTTGCTTCAACCACAGGGACGCTTAGATTTGCAACATAGTAAAGCATTAAAAGAGCAACTAGCTGGTTTATTACCTCAACCTAACCATCTTTGGGTAATCGATCTAGCTCAAGTTGATTTCATGGATAGTTCAGGGTTAAGCACTCTAATAACTGGTCTTTCTGCTGCACGTTCTAGTGGCTGTCGTTTGGTAATTTGCAATCTCCAAGCACCTATCCGAATGATCTTTGAACTGACTCAGCTGGATTCAGTATTTGAAATTTTTGAGAGTTACAACGCTGTCCTAACTACGGTTAACTCTTAACAGTCAAAAATTGACCAAGCGCTACTATTCTAGCCATTTATTTGCTTAACCTACTGACTTTTGAAACTGACTCACATAAACTGTAATTGCCATGTCTGAACTCTTTACTTCCCGCGTAAATTCCATACAGGTTATAGATGATCACTACACTGCTTATTTTGCTAAGTTCTCAGTTCATCCTTCTGTTAGCAGCAAAACAAAGCGCATAATTGACATTTTAGGTGCAGTTGTAGGGCTAGGAATAACAGCATTAATTACGATTCCACTTGCTATAGCTATTCAATTAGATAACCCTGGTCCTATTTTCTACAGTCAAATTCGCTGTGGTCTGAACGGGCGCTCTTTTCGGATTTGGAAATTTCGCTCTATGGTGGTAGGAGCTGAACGACTCAAGCATCTGGTTAATAACCAAGCCAAAGGAAATCATATTTTCAAAAATGAGAATGACCCTCGGATTACCTGTGTAGGTAGGTTTCTCCGCCGCACCAGTTTAGATGAACTCCCTCAGTTCTGGAACGTACTGCAAGGGGACATGAGTCTCGTAGGGACTCGTCCTCCCACTACTGATGAAGTGATGCACTATTCAAACCACCACTGGCAACGATTGAACGTTAAACCTGGTATGACTGGTGAATGGCAGGCTAATGGTCGCTCTAGCATTAAGGACTTTGAAGATATTGTTTCTATGGATATTAGCTACCAACATAAGTGGTCTATTGCTTACGACATAAAATTGATCCTTAAAACTCTAAAGGTTGTTTTAAATAAGAGCGGTGCTTTTTAGATAATTAATATTAACCTCTGCGTAAGGCTCATGTAGTAAGGGTTATACCGTTTCTTTGTGAAGCTGCGCCAAATTCTTCTCTTCGTGTTCTTTGCGTCCTTTGTGGTTCGTTTTTATTTCTTGCGCGTCAGCGCATCTTCATACAGAATTGGTATTAGAAGTTTACCATGACCAAATTTTCCCAAATTTGGATCGTAGATAGTTCTACTTTAGAAGCATTATTTTGTAAACTCAAAAGCCTGGAAGATATCCCCAAGAGACAATTAACCGTAAAAATGGGATTGCGATCGCTCTATGATGAATACGTTTTTAAGTGGATTTTTGTTTAAATTGATAATTTTAAATATCGGTGTTGAATAATTTAGTTGACCTCGTAGCATAAGTAAAGCATAACCCCTAAGCAGTTCAAGTCATACGGAGTTTCTTAACTTTTTGTTGAACCCGAACCTTTGGAAATTGACTTTTACTAGAGAACCTTGAAAAATAGGGATTAAGTTCTTGTTGGTTTTGAATCTTGTGTGTGGAATATAACCGAGGGTGCAGCGCGATGATTAGTTTACCTAACGTTGAGGTTCACTCCCCAATCTACTCAAGCGCCAACTCAGTTGTGTACCGAGGGATAACAAAACCGGATCACACACCAATCATCGTCAAAGTCCTCAAACAAGATTATCCCACCCCCAATGAACTGGTTCGCTACAAACAAGAATATGAAATCACCCGCTCCTTAAATCTCCAAGGAGTGATAAAAGTTTACAGCATCCAAGAATATCAAAGAACGTGTGTGATGCTGTTGGAGGATTTCGGCGGGGAGTCTTTAGAGAAATTGCGCTACCAGTCGCCTCTAGCTTTTTACCCAATGCCTCTAAGTGAATTTCTCCACCTAGCAATAAAAATCACAGAGATTTTAGGTGGGATTCACAGCAGCAATGTCATCCACAAGGACATAAACCCTAGTAATATAGTCCTTAACCCAGCCACTGGGACGGTGAAAATCATAGATTTCGGCATCGCAACTCGATTTGCCCGCACCAATCCAAGTTTTAAGAATCCCTATGTTCTAGAAGGCACATTAGCCTATATCTCGCCTGAGCAAACGGGGAGGATGAACCGTTTGTTGGATTACCGCACAGATTTTTACTCGCTAGGTGTCACCTTCTACGAACTGCTAGTAGGGCAATTGCCATTTTTAGCAAAAGATGCACTGGAATTAGTACATTGCCATATTGCCAAACAGCCATCTCTACCCCACCAAATGAACGCAGAGATTCCACAAGCCCTTTCCAGCATCATCATGAAGTTGATGGCGAAAAATGCCTCTGAACGATATCAAAGTGCTTGGGGAGTGAAAGCAGATTTAGAAAAATGTT
>JANBVI010000012.1 GCA_024239075.1 Fischerella sp. CENA71
TAATCTTCCAAATAAATGCGCTTACGCGTTAGAGCGCAATGAAATTAATACCTTAACAGGGCGAGTCCGCAGCATGAAGAATACTTTAGTTTTACCTAAGTGGTTAGACTATACTACTTGGAACAGTCCGCGTTGGAAAACAGCGATCGCCCGTAAGTTCATGTCGATGCCAATGCGAATGGCACGCGAAGCCTCTGTGATTACAACAGCTACCTCCGTCTTAGATATGGGCTGTGGTCGCGGCAACGATGTCGATTTCTTGAGACAACAGGGGATATCTGCATTCGGGTTTGATCCGTACTGGTGCTATTGCCCGGCTTTGTTGGATGTAACTGATGTGGTCAGTTGTATCTATGTCTTGAATGTAATTGAAAACCCAGAGGAACGGGTAGAGTTGATTCAATGGGGCTGGCAACTTACCCGTAAGTATTTGGTTCTTGCGGTGCGTACCGAAGCAGGACAGGATGGCTTCACCTCAGTTGGTACGTACCAAATTTACTATAGCAAAGCTACTTTTCAGGAACTAATAGCTGTTGCACTGCCAAACGCAAAACCAAAGATGCTCAAAACTGGCGTGGCAGTGTTGCACAAGTAGCTAATGGAGTTTCCGCAAGGGCATTTAAAACTCGCTTTGATATTCACAAAAACTTCTGCAAACAAGCAGCGAGTTTTTTGTAGCGCTTACGCGCAGATGATAGTGACTTTAGTTACAAACCGTAAAGGAGTTTTGAAATGCAATACCAAGACATTCTCACTATCACAATTATCGCTTTGCCAACTGCATTCGCTGCATTGATGCTAATGGACTTCATTACTGGACTACTACACCTCATACAGCAACCACGGCAAGCAATCACTACACTACAACCAATACAAGAACCCATCACTCTTGATGATCCTTGGACGCTACCTACTCTACCTATTGATGAATTACCCATCTGCTCCAAGACCCAAGACCCACTTCCCACATCGTTACTGTTACCACCCGCCAAAGAAAAGTCCAAGAAGCCAAAAAGATCCAAAAAGACTACCGCACCCATCATTACAGATAGTCCCAAGCATCGCGGTAGACCGCGTAAGGTGGCATAGGGGAGATCCATTATAGGGTTGTATGCGATCGCCTTACTAGCTGTAGCTATCACATTGATCTCAAACTTGATAGCAAGCACGATTGTTTGGACGGTCAAACTCTTACAAAAAGGCAAATACCTTTATCTGGGGCTGGGCAAGCGTCCACCCCTAAGTCAAAGTAACGTTACGATAACTGCGACAGACAATGCAATCATTAACCCGACCAGATATAGACACAGCCCAATTAATTGCCGCGCTGCAAAGGCATGAGCAATTGTTACAGCACATCTTAAACGCCCTAGACAAGCCCCAATTAGGGCTGCACAGCAACGCAGGAAGCATCAAAATCTATTGCAATAGACAGCATGGGCATTTATGGTACACGTTGACCAATTCTGAACCTACAGCAGTTTGTGCTTCGGCTTTAACCGGATATCTACGCGAGTTGAAGTTTGAGCAGACAAAGCGTAGAGGCAAGCCATGTCACAAACTACTGGCATTCATCCAAGGCGATAGACCCTACATCCTAGAGTCCGGGCATGACAGCCATTTCACTAAGGGGTTGTTGAGCGCGATTGCATCCCTGACACCCCAACAACTAATGCAGCCGATCACAATCAGTCCCCAAGCTGGTGATGATGACAAGGTTCTGTTTGTCCGCATCTGGGCTGGCTGTGAGTATGTGAAGGCTCAATATTCAGAGGACACGGACTGGAGGGCAACAGCAAAACAGGCAATAGCAGTTGTCACAGCCACGAACAATATGCCGTCTGCGCTTACGCGCGAAGAATTTTGAACAAGCGCGAAAAGTGAAAAAGTATGGTACAAGCAGTTGTTTCAAATTCAACAGACACATTTCTCCAAGATGCCGTAGTTGAACGATACAATTTCTCTAACCTAAACAAAACCAGAATCAGATTCAAAATTCAGTTAAAGAAAACCACTAAAAGTAATGCTCCTAAGTGGACTGATGTTTTGAATTCTTCTAAAGATGAACAAGACTCAGATTTATTAAAGGTAAAATCTTCTGAAGTCGGGTTAAAGGGAATCAAAGTTTTCAAAGCATTGGACGAAGCAGCATCTAAGTTGAGGCAAGAAATCGCCTCAGCACAAGAATGGATGCATCCAGACAACGGCGACTGGATTTGTCCTATAGACCTCGCGCCCCTGGTCTGGAGTCAGTTACTCAATATTAGAGATGCGATCGCACCAACTTTACGGGCTGGACTGAAGGACGATTATGAGCAAGGTTTAGCGGATTACGTTGAACGCATCGAAAGCTTCATATCCTTAAATGTCTGGGAGCTACCCCAAGACAAACAAGAGGAAGTTAAGGCGAATCTGATCAAGGCATTCCCGACTTTGCTTGAATTAGAGGAATATTTGCAAGTAGTCATCGGTCGTCCGGTGATTATCCCGGCACTATCCGAGCAACTTAACTCTGAGCAAGCCAACTGTCTCCAACAAATCACGCAATTTATCCAACAATATGACCAAAACCTAGAACAAAGGTTGCGCGAAGCAGCAGTAGTCGCTGGTGAACAACTAGCCGCACAGTTGCTAGAAGAATTAGCCGACTGGCAACCAGGACGCAAGCCCGTGCAGTTCAAGCGCCAGATGTCCAAGCATCTTCAGAAAGTGCAACTGCTGCTGGCGAATGCCTCTCCTGAAGCTGGTGGTAGTCTCCAACAAATGATGGAGCATTTGGATTCGATTGTGAACGAGCCAGCGATTGAGTCTAAGAATTTGGGCTCACTTGGGCGATCTCAACTCCAGGCGAAAGTGGATGCAATCTACTCCAAACTCCTAGATGAGCAGCGAAATCTGCAAAGGCTGGCGAGTGAAGATGTTGGACTGACGGTAGCTACTGTTAAGTCGTTCAAGTTCCGTTAAACACAAAGTATTTGCCATTCCGGAGATAACAAATGTCCCATTTCTCAACAGTCAAAACTAAGTTGACCAACCGCGAGTGTTTAATACAAGCTTTGCAAGATTTGGAACTTCAGCCACAAGTCCACCAAACACCACAGCCACTCACAGGCTACTACGGTGGTTCGCAAGGGCAGAGTGCTGAAATCATAGTCAGTGGTCATACGTTCAAAGCTCGTGCAGATATTGGTTTTCGGTGGAATCAAAATAGTGGTGTGTACGACGTGATTCATGACGCATACGAAACTTCTCCCCGACTAGGACAAAACTTCTTTACTCACAATTTGGTAAAGGCTTACGGACGAAGAATGGTTCTGTCCAAAGCTGCCCAACTTACCGAACAGTTTGGCGAATGCACTATCACTGAGACAAGTAATGGTCAAGTGCAGACCCTACGGTTAACTTTCGCCGCACACCAGCAAACCCAACAATATGTGAGAAGATAAATCATGGAACGATCAATACTAATACATTTTGACCAAGTAACGGGGGAAGTGAAGATACAGGCAGAAGGATTTGATGGGCTTTCTTGCCTGGAAGCGACGCAACCGTTTGAGGAATGTTTAGGGGTTGTCGAAGGCGAACGAGAATTTAAGCCGGAAGCTCAAACCCAGCAGCTACGGACTACTTCGACTCATCAAACTCGTTTAGGCACTTACTCGTAATAAAATGCCCAGCCGTATTAAATATATTTTGGCCAAGCCTAAAGATTTAGGCGCTTTCGCCTAAACGGCGCGCCTCGACGGCTGGGCATTTTATTATTTGGAGATCCCTTACGGCAATAGAGAAAAAGGGGGATTTCGTTCCCCCAACCAATTATGGAATTACCAAAAGAATACGCGATGGTTCATATGGGAGCAGCCACGAAAGCCCAAGAACCAATCGTGATCAAAGCAAATGCTGAAGGGTTATGTGTGCTGATTAATGCTTTAGTTTCAGCAATTGCTTTCACTGATGGAACTGCGGAGATTTTCGACGGCAAAGCCGAACTTCATGAGGTAGTCGTGAAACTGGTAAGGGATTGAGCAATTCCGAAGTTGGTCAGGCTTATATTTATTCAACTCATTCAAAATTCCTCGTGGAGGGGGCAGCGCCGTACCCGGCGCTGCCAAGCCTGACCAACTTATTCCTGCGCGGGTGCTAAAAACTCACGACGAACTCTCCCCATTACCGTATAAACAAGAACAATGAACCTAAATAATATTTTTGCCACCTTAGATTCTCAAATCCCCATCGTGGCATTAGAAGTTCTCTCGCCGGAAGAAGCCACAATTATCCAGTGGCTCACAACCCAGGCACAAGAGAAACTAGAGAGTCCCGTATTCTTCTGGAATCTGGGAGTATCGGGGCTGGAACAGTGTCTGATTGCTGACGATGGCGGGTTGGTATTCAAGCCAGTGCCAGAATACAAAAGACCAGCCCACGTAGATCCGTTGTTGTTCGTGTTTGACTACATTAACAACTTCGACGGTGTAGGGGTATTTATCCTGGGTGATATACATCCCTTTGTGGGAAAAAATTCTCCTCAATTGAGTTGGGAAATACTCACACGGACAAAAAACCTCTATCACCGACTCAAGCCCACAGAAAAACGCATTATCTTTCTAGGTCAAAATATTGAATTGCATGAGTCATTGGTGAGACTGATTCCGTTCGCTGAAGTACCACTGCCCACCGTTGAGCAAGTTCAAGAGCATTTATACTCCTACCTAAACTACTTATCAGAATCTGCCACTGAACAAGACGTACCATTCCGGGTGTTACTAACTACCGAAGAAAGAGAATCTTTATCTAGGGCAGCGCTAGGATTAACCCTGGAGGAAATCAGTGATTTCTTACGGTTGACAGTCAAAGAGCGATTGAGTAGCAATGGCATTACTATTGATCGCACTGTCACACCTCTAGTTGTCAAGTACAAAACTCGTCTGCTTGCACAAATGGGAATTGAACTAGGTAAACCAGCAACTATCCCATTCGGTGGACTAGACCTATTGCATGATTGGCTTATTCGTCGTCGCCGACTATTCACTCAACAAGCACGCAGTCTCAATTTGCCACAACCTAAAGGTGTGTTGTTGGCTGGCCCACCGGGTACGGGCAAGACCCTAATAGCCAAAAACATCGCCAGCATCCTCAACTTACCACTGCTGCAACTTGATATTGCCTCAATGCTTGGCTCTCTTGTTGGTGAGTCTGAGGGGAATGTTCGCCGTGCCTTGAAAACTGCTGAAGCCATCGCACCGTGCGTTTTGTGGATAGACGAGATTGAGAAAGCTTTGTCAGGTAGCGGCGATACAAGTGGTGTTTCACAAAGAATCTTGGGCAATATCCTCACCTTTATGTCTGAGTGTACGGCTGGAGTGTTCGTTGTCACCACTTGCAACGATCCCGAGGCACTGCCAACTGAGTTGAAACGCAAGGGAAGGTTTGACGAGAATTTCTTCGTTGATCTACCAACTGCACCAGAGAGAGTCCAAATCCTCAAGATTCATCTGGAGAGATTCGCTATCCAGGTACAACAAGAGTATCTAGAGGCAATTGCCGAAAACACTTCTAAGTTCTCCGGGGCTGAACTTGAAACCCTTGCAGCAGAAGCGGCACTACTGGCGTTTGATGAAGATAGACCGCAGCAGGTTAGTTTAGGAGATTTGGAGGCTTGTTGTCAGAGCATTACTCCTTTAGCTGTCCAGGACGCGGCTTCTGTTGAGCGAATGCGCTCTTGGGCGAAGGTAGCGCGACCGGCTTCTAGTACAGTTGCACAAACAACCAAATCATTGAAGACTGCGCGATTTCGCAACATGAATTAACAACTTTGGCATTGCCTTCGGCTAGGAGGCGATGCGTTACCTAAGCATCCTGACAAAGATGGACAACCCTTTATATATAGTCGCCTTGCCAACCATATTTTTAGCCTGGTGGCTTGCTCAAGCATCACATCTCAACAATTTATGTGTTTTTTGCAACGTGATGCTTGAGCAAGCTAGGGTTGTCCATCTTTGTCCACGTTTCATCACACGCCTATTATCTTTGAATTTAAACGCTAGTTTCCGCCTCAAAGATGAGGCGGAAATTTTATATAAATCATTGAGGCGCTTACGCGCAATTAGGAAGTGATATTGACATGGACGATTGACTATGTTAGCAGACAAATTTGCACAAGAAGAACTTCAGCTTCTCAGAAAATATATTGATGAATTATTGAAAGCAATGGACAACAGAGAGTATGTTTATTGCGAAGGCGATGAAGGTTAGGGGTTGAGCAAAAATAAGTTGGTCAGGCTTATATTTATTCAACTCATTCAAAATCCCTCGTGGAGGGGGCAGCGCCGGGTACGGCGCTGCCAAGCCTGACCAACTTATTCCTGCGCGGGTGCTTATAAAGATTGCTGTCACTGTGCAGAAGATGCAGCACTCAAGCTAAAGAAACAGCTGGAGGGAATAATTATTGATTGCGGTTTGTATGCAGAGATTTTGAACAATTTCGTAGAAAGCTGCGGATTGAAACTAACAAGCTCGCCAATTAAATAATATTTGAAGTGAGAAATATGGAATGAAGACTACCACAGTTTCTATTAGTTATTCCCGCAAATTTAACCTCGGCAATTATGAATCCATTGAGCTAGGTTGTTCACTTTGGGCGCAAGTGGATGGTGACGAAGACTCAGAAGCCGTGACACAGTTTCTCTACCTCCAAGCCAAGCAAGCAGTAAAAGAAGCGGCGATGCCAGTTATCAAAGCCTCCGAGTATCAGCAAATCAAAGTTAAACAACAAAAAAGATTTATGAATGAGCCGATTGAGGAAATAGAACAAGAAGAATTTTAGCCAAAATAAGCACATTTATTTCAAAAGATGTTTCAGTCGAGAGCATATTTTTCGACTTGGCTCTCGACTATTGTGCTTTCACAAGGCAGTCCCAATGAACAAGTTTCACGAGCCTTGCGTGAAAGTGGAATTTTTCCTGTTAAGAGTTAAGAGTTCCCGACTGTAAAAATGTTTCTTTTGACGTGAGATTTTGATGCATTCAGAATGCACGACACCACACCAACGCAAAATTTTAATTATGAATATGGTAAGCCAAATCGCTACTCAAGGTTTGCTTTTCGACTTACAAACAATACTTGACTACGGGCAATCAGTCATAAACGTTGCCCAGGAACTTGTGAAGTTTTTGCTCCAAAATCGCCCCTTGAATTCAAAGACGATTCAGATACAGATGAATCGTTATTTCCTCGGTACAGCAGCAGAGGGTGCTTGGCAGTGGAAGGATGCTTACGAAGCGGTGGAAGTTGCGCTCATCCTCTACCTACGGCACAAGGGTTTGTCAGACAATCCCCTAGAGGAACTGCAACTGCTTGAATCACTTTGCCCGACTCATACCCGCCGCAGCGAAGAGCAGTTGAAACTACAGCAGTTTTCAACACCATTACCATTAGCTTACTTGGTTGTAAAAGCAGGACAACTCAGCAGTGATGATCGCATACTTGAGCCATCAGCTGGAACCGGGATCTTGGCCCAGTTTGCCAAACTTCAATGTGCAAGTCTGATGCTAAACGAACTTTCGCAAGATAGAACGAAAATTCTGAGACACTTGTTCCCCGGCGTTCTACTATTTCAGGTGAATGCTGAACAAATCAATGATCATTTAGCTCTTCAGACCAAGCCATCGGTAATATTGATGAACCCTCCCTTTTCAGCTTCTCCAAGATTGCGAGCGCGCAACCCGGACGCTACGGCTCGTCATCTCAACTCGGCATTGCAGCGCCTAGCGGATGGTGGACGGCTGGTGACAATCACTGCCAACTGGTTTTCTCCAGCTAACCCTAGTTGGCGAGAAACTTTTGTCCAGATCCAGGAAAAAGCGCAAGTAGTGCTTTCAGTCGGAGTTAATGGCAAGGTGTACTCGAAGCATGGGACGCAGATGGATACCCGAATTACAGTGATCGACAAAGTGCCGACTACTGACCCCACTGAGGTTTGTTGCATTCCTCACACTTTGAAACTTGCTGAACTACTGAGGTTAATTGAGCAACTGCCCACAAGACCAGTGTGGCAGCGTTCTACTCCAACTGTTCAAAATCCTGCCAAGAAAATTGTTGCGCTACCGAAATCTACTGCAATCGTACCAATTCAAGCAACATCTCAATTTCTAGATGTTGTTCCCTTAGATTATGAAGTTGTCGAGTGGACTACAACTGAAAGTCTCAAGGATGCGCTTTATGAGACCTATCGCCCCCAACGAGTCAGAATCAAGGATGCCAAACCACACCCCTCGCTCTTATGCGAAAGTGCAGCGTTGGCACTTGTCTCACCTCCGGTTCCTACATACCAACCGCACCTCCCTCGTCACATTGTTGTACAAGGACTGTTATCCTCTTCACAGGTTGAAAGCGTGATTTACGCAGGGCAAGCACATTCACAATTCCTGTCTGGCTCTTATATTGTCGATGATTCTTTTGACAATGTAACAGTCGCGGCGAACAATCAGGAGAAAGCTGTCCGGTTTAGACGCGGTTGGTTTTTGGGTGACTCTACGGGTTGCGGAAAAGGCAGACAGTGTGCGGGAATCATCCTCGACAATTGGTGTCAGGGGCGACGCAAGGCAATCTGGGTGTCTAAAAGCACCTCCTTACTGGAAGATGCGCTACGAGATTGGTGTGCTTTGGGTGGCAATGAAAAAGATATCATTGACCTCTCAAACATTAAGCTTGGCGATCCAATCCCTTTCACTCAAGGAATTCTTTTCTGCACCTACTCAACCTTGCGCTCACAAAAGGGAACCAAAAGCCGACTCAAACAAATCATTGACTGGGCAGGATCGGATTTCGAGGGCGCGATCGCGTTTGACGAATGCCACAGCATGGGCAACGCGATGGCGACCGAAGGTAAGCTCGGTATGGTGGCAGCTTCCCAGCAAGGTGTTGTGGGGCTTCGACTCCAAAATGCCTTACCCAAAGCACGGGTTATCTATGTGTCAGCAACCGGAGCAACCAAAGTGTCCAACTTGTCCTACGCCAACAGGCTAGGATTGTGGCAAACCGGCGACTTCCCATTTACATCTCGTGAGGATTTTGTAGGTTCTATCGAGGGGGGTGGTATCGCCGCGATGGAAGTTGTTGCCAGAGATTTAAAGGCACTCGGTTTGTATCTGGCGCGATCGCTCTCGTTCCAGGGCGTTGAATACGATACTCTCGAAATCGAGCTAACACCGACGCAAGAGCGAATCTACGACAGCTATTGTCAGGCTTTTCAGGTTATTCATTGTAACCTAGAGAAAGCACTAGAAGCTTGTAACATCACTGGTGCGAAAACATACAACCGCGCTGCTAAGATGTCAGCCAAATCGCAGTTTGAATCGCACAAGCAAAGATTCTTCAATCATCTGTTAACTGGAATGAAGTGTCCACAGTTAATCAAGGCAATTGAGAATGATTTAGCTGCGGGTAATGCCGTTGTCATTCAAATTGTGTCTACAAACGAAGAACTGCTGAAGCGTCGGCTTGACCAGGTTCCCGCTTCGGAATGGAAGGACTTAAACCTTGACTTAACGCCAAGGGAATATGTCATGGATTACTTGATGTCTGGTTTTCCCATTCATCTCCATGAAATCCACTCTGGCGAAGATGGCGAGGAGCATTCCGAACCTGCCTTTGACGCTGATGGCTCTCCAGTTATTTCTACTGAAGCTGTGGCGTTACGAGATGCCCTGATTGATAAACTGGCAAGTCTTGACCCGATTCCTGGAGCTTTGGAACAGCTGCTATGGCATTTCGGTCACAAACAAGTGGCTGAAGTGACTGGACGCAGTAAACGAGTACTAAAGGATGAATCTGGGCGTTTGTTCGTGGATTCACGCGGTTCTGCTGCTAATCTTGCCGAAACTGCGGCGTTTATGAATGGAGATAAGCAAATCCTCATATTCTCTGATGCTGGCGGTACGGGTCGCAGCTATCATGCTGATTTGAACGCACAAAATCGTCGGCGGCGCTCGCACTATCTGTTAGAAGCTGGCTGGAGAGCAGATAAGGGATCTCCAAATAATAAAATGCCCAGCCGTCGCTTTCGCCTGAAGGGCGAAAGCGCCTAAATCTTTGGGCTTGGCCAAAATATATTTAATACGGCTGGGCATTTTATTACTTGGAAGTGCCTAACGCGATTCAAGGGCTTGGGCGGAGTCATAGGACTAACCAAGTATCAGCACCAATCTTCCGACCTGTCACGACGAACGTGCGCGGTGAACGGCGATTCATTAGCACAATCGCCCGACGGCTGGACAGCTTAGGTGCTTTAACTCGTGGGCAGCGTCAAACTGGCGGCAATGGAATATTCGAGACTAAAGATAACCTTGAATCTCAATATGCCGAACGTGCGCTGTATGAGTTGTTCAAGCAGATTTATCAAGGCAGGTTTGTTGAAGTTCCACTAGGGCAGTTCGAGCAGATGACCGGACTTAACCTCACTTCCCATGAGGGCGGCATGAAGATAGACCTCCCACCCCTACGGCAATTCCTCAACCGCTTGCTGGCTTTGAGGATTGATATGCAAAACATCATCTTCGAGCGTTTTGAACTTTTGTTAAGCCAACAGATTGAAGCAGCGATCGCCGCCGGAATCTATGAAGTCGGTGTTGAAACACTCCGAGCAGAACGCTTTAGCGTCGAAAGCCAAGAAGCTGTGTACACTCATTCTGAAACCGGGAGTGTGACCAACTACTTGAAAATTGAACGCACTCAAAGGAACCACATCAAAACTGCTGACGAGATGCTTGAGTTTGCCGACAAGTATCAGGGTCAACTTATGATCAATGAAAAGTCTGGTAACGCTGCTGTGTCAATTCCGACACATAGCATTTATGATGCGGATGGTGGTGTTATTCCACGGGTTTTGTTGGTGCGATCGCAAAACCAAACCCGTGTGCCTGTTCAAAGTTTGGAGTCATCAACTTGGCAACAGGTTTCGGCTGATGCGTTTATTGCTGCTTGGTCGAAGGAAATTGATGCACTGCCCCGTTTCACCACTGATTACCTGCATTTGGTATTGAGCCGAGATACGTGTAATTTTCGGCAAGATGGTCTGAAAACAGTTGCTGTATTTAGGTTTCAGCGATTTTGACTCTTCTGTTTATAAGACTTGCCGCACATCGGACAAAATTTA
>JANBVI010000013.1 GCA_024239075.1 Fischerella sp. CENA71
TTTGACTGACCCGCATAGGAATAGTCTAAAATGAATGTTCTACCATCACAAGGCTCCTCTCTACATAAAAATCTTTGCTTGCCTTGTCGAGTCTTACCATTTCTTACAATATCAGTGCCTTGACAGTGAGGACAGTGAAGTATTTGTGTAATCACTTGTATTAACAATATTTTTTATTTTCTATATACATTACCACATCAACACCTCTACAACACCTCCCTATTTTTTGTATTAATATCTTCCAGGTTGCACCAATATCTCTTGCAGATGGAATGATGAATTGTGCAGTTAATTATCTTAGCGATCGCGGCTCTCTATTCATCTATGGGCCATTTAAGGTTGATGGCAGGTATACAACACCCTCAAATGAAGAATTCGATACTACTCTTCTCTCCTATAAAGTGCCGACATGGAGGCTAAAAGATATTGTAGACATTAATAAGGCAACACAGAAGTATGGGTTGACTCTGAAAGAAAAAGTCGATATGCCATCTCATAATTTCACTCTGATCTACAGTTTGAGATGAAATTTTTCGATCATGCTAAATTAAGGGATGATTTGGCAACTGATAAAATTCTCCCCCTGCTTCCCCTGCCTGATGGTGGCAGCCAACAAAGTTCTTGACTTATTTTCGCTTAAGAGGTAGGTTATCAATATCGCAATTAAATACTGTAAATCTATCAAGTTAAAGTAGTATGCGTATACAAGCAAACTAAAGTTTTAGAAAACAGCTCAAACTGCTAGTGATTTTTGATTAAAAATTACTACATCTGTGCCTACTAATATTTATCAGGTAAAGTTGATAAATATGTGAGCAATATTTACTCTGAATTTTAATTTCTTTTTAGCAGTCAACACCACTGTGTTAAGGAAAAGTTTTTTAGCACTGTTATTGGTTACAGGAGTAGCGATGCTTACGGCGGGCTATGCCTACGCACTCATCATTCCTCCCGCCTTTGCCGCTACTGTAAATCCCTGTCCTCCAGAAATGGTCATGATTCCTGGTGGGAAATTCACGATGGGATCAGATAACTCTGGTTATATGGAAGAACTTTCGGCACAAGAAGTAACAGTTAGTTCCTTTTGTATCGATAAATACGAAGTAACAAATTCACAATTTGCAGCGTTTGTCAAAGCAACAGGCTATGTAACAGTTGCAGAACGCCCTTTATCAAAGGAACAGTTTCCCGACTTGCCAGATGAGCAGAGATTACCGGGTTCCTTAGTTTTTGCAATAGCACAACCAGGAGCAAAACAACTGAGTTGGTGGCATTGGCAGACTGGGGCGAATTGGCGACATCCCTTTGGCGAAGAAAGCGCGATTGCACATCAAGGTAACTATCCAGTCGTTCATATTGCCTACGAAGACGCTCTAGCTTACGCCCAATGGGTAGGAAAATCACTACCCACCGAAGCCCAATGGGAATACGCTGCCCGTGGTGGGTTAAATGGTGCCACTTATGCTTGGGGTGAGCAGTACTCGGAGAAAAAAGCTAACACTTGGCAAGGAATATTTCCCTTTTTCAATACCAAAAAAGATGGTTATGCAGGTATTGCCCCCGTTGGTTCTTTTCCACCTAACGGTTATGACCTTTATGACATGACAGGTAATGTCTGGGAATTAACATCCGATTGGTTTATACCAGGACACAACTACAAAACCCATAGTGTCAATTCTACAGGTCCGGAGCAAAGTTTTGACCCCAATAAACCCACCGAAAAAGCCCTACACGTCATCAAAGGTGGCTCTTATTTGTGTGCGCCTAACTATTGCAGCCGCTTCCGTCCAGCAGCGCGAGAATCTCAATCGCCGGATACGGGAACAACTCATATCGGATTTCGCTTAGTGAAGAACTTGACTACAGAAAGGATGAAGAATGAAGTTTGAATCCAAGCACTGGAAATCGTTTCTAGAAATTGCCAAGGCGATCGCTTTATCCTTGCTCATCATCTTATTGATGGTCAATAGCCCCGCCATAGCCGCTACATCTGAGGTTTTACCCCTGCCCTTACCGGAGTTTAAGGGTAAAATCGGCCTCACCTATAAAGAATCACAACCAGACTTTCCCCAACCCATCACCGCCCCAGCCAACGCCCCCAACGTCTTGCTAGTCATACTAGATGATGTGGGCTTTGGACAAGCCAGTACCTTTGGCGGCCCGGTGGACACTCCAAATTTGACGCGCCTAGCCGAAAGAGGATTACGCTACAACCAATTTCACACCACAGCCCTGTGTTCGCCTACCAGGGCAGCTTTGTTAACAGGACGTAATCACCATTCAGTTAATACAGGGGTAGTTGAAGAATTAGCCACAGGTTATCCTGGCTACACAACGATTTTGCCCAAGAGTGCTGCTACCGTTGCCGAAATCCTACGACAACATGGCTATAATACAGCGGCTTTTGGTAAATGGCATAACACCCCAGACTTTGAAACTAGCGCTGCCGGGCCTTTTGATCGCTGGCCTACAGGGTTAGGATTTGAGTATTTTTACGGCTTTCTTGGTGGTGATACTAACCAGTGGAGTCCGGCTTTAGTAGAAAATACTAAACGGATAGATAAACCCAACAAGCCAGATTATCACCTAACTCCTGACTTAGTAGACCATGCGCTCGCCTGGATTCGCAACCAAAAATCCATTGCTCCGGAAAAGCCCTTTTTCGCCTATCTCGCCACCGGCGCTACCCATGCACCCCACCATGCCCCCAAAGAGTGGATTGATAAATACAAAGGCAAATTTGACCAAGGCTGGGATAAATTACGCGAAGAAACCTTTGCCCGTCAAAAACAACTAGGTGTCATTCCAGCCAACGCCAAACTCACCCC
The DNA here is from genome assembly GCA_024239075.1 of Fischerella sp. CENA71. Taxonomy (GTDB): domain Bacteria; phylum Cyanobacteriota; class Cyanobacteriia; order Cyanobacteriales; family Nostocaceae; genus Pelatocladus. The sequence continues at coordinate 2,829 of JANBVI010000013.1, forward strand.
CCGCCCTCAAGAACTGCCAGCGTGGGATTCTCTCTCAGCAGAACAGCAAAAACTCTATGCCCACATGGCTGAGGTATTTGCTGGATTTTTAGCTCATACAGATTATGAAGTCGGCAGGTTAATTAATGCCGTTGACCAACTGGGAGAACTGGATAATACCTTAGTCATCTATGTTGTGGGAGATAATGGTGCTAGTGCCGAAGGCGGTTTAACAGGTAGTGTCAACGAACTGCAAGTATTCAACGGTGTACCCGAAAATCTCCAACAACTGCTAGCTGCCTATGATGATTTGGGTAGCCCCAAAACCTTCAACCATTTTCCGGCGGCTTGGGCATGGGCAGTTAACACTCCCTTCCAATGGACTAAGCAAATTGCCTCTCACTTTGGCGGCACTCGCAACCCCTTGGTGATTTCTTGGGGCGCAAATATCAAAGATCAAGGTAGCATTCGCAGCCAATTCCATCATGTAATCGATATTACTCCCACCATTTTAGAAGTGGCGGGAATTACTGCCCCGAAAGAAGTGAATGGTGTCAAGCAACAACTAATCGAAGGTACTAGCCTCGTTTATACCTTTGATCAACCTAACGCTCCCTCCCATCGCCAAACGCAGTATTTCGAGATGTTGGGCAACCGAGCTATTTACAATCAAGATTGGATAGCAGCTGCGCGTCATGGTCGCTTACCTTGGGAACGAACTGTCAAAGGCAGCTTTGATACAGATGAGTGGGAACTGTACAACATTGCCGAAGATTTCAGCGAGGCGAATAACTTAGCAGAAGAAAACCCCGACAAGCTAGAAAAACTGCAAAAGTTGTTTTTAAAAGAAGCCCGCAAACATAAAGTATTACCGCTAGACGATCGCATCGCTGAAAGGTTTGATGTGAAAATTCGTCCCAGCCTCACCAGGGGACGCACAACATTCACCTACTATCCTGGTACAGTTGGTATCCCAGAAGGTAGCGCTCCCAATCTGAAAAATCGCTCCTTCAGTATTACAGCTAATGTAGAAGTTCCGGAAAATGGGGCAAAAGGTGTAATTTTGACTCAAGGTGGTCGCTTTGCTGGTTGGAGTTTTTTCCTTGAAGATGGCAAGCCTACCTATGTTTACAATTATGCCAATACCGCCTGCTACACCATTCAATCCCCAGAAAAATTACCCGTTGGTAAATCAACAATCCGGTTCAACTTTGATTATGATGGCGGCGGTGTTGGTGCAGGCGGCATCGGCAAACTATTTATCAATGATCAACAGGTCGCCGAAGGTCGAGTTGATAAAACCATCGCTTACCGTTTAGCCCTAGATGAAACCTTTGATGTTGGCAGAGATACAGGTACTCCCGTTGTTGACACCTACCAAGTACCCTTTGCCTTCACTGGTAACTTACAACAAGTCAGCCTGGAGTTGAAGTAGTCAAGATTGGGGCATGGAAATGAGGAAGCAGAGGAAGCAGAGGAGAAATAACTATGCCCAATACCCAATACCCCATGCCCCACCACCCTATAAATCATGAATGAAATATTAGTAGTCATCGACAAACTTGCACTATTCACATTCATTGTGTTCACTATGTTAGGTGCAGGTTTAGGTCTAACAATCAAACAAATTTGGGAACCACTCCGCAGCCCCCGCCTTATTATTTTGTCTTTGTTGACAAATTTTGTATTGGTGCCACTTTTTATCTATCTGCTAGTACAAGTAGTGCCTTTAAGTGAAGCACTCAAAGATGGTTTACTGATTATGGCTGTAGCATCAGGCCCTCCAGCTTTGCCTAAACTTGCCCAAATAGTTAAGGGTAATATAGCCTTTTCTGTGGGATTAATGATGTTGCTGATGATTGGCACTATTTTTTATATGCCGATAGTACTACCCTTAATGGTGCAAGGCGTACAAATTAACTCTTGGGACATTGGCAAACCTTTGTTATTGATGATGATTAGCCCGTTAGTAATTGGGCTATTTATCAAAGCTAAATTTTCTGTGATCGCTCCCATTATTCAACCAATTTTATTCAAGTTATCTAATGCTGGACTACTTTTAGGTTTAGTAGTCAGATTAATCATTCACACCAATGACATTATCGGTTTATTACAAACAGGTGCAATCTTTGTTTGTGCAGTATTTATTATCTTTTCGTTTAGTGTTGGTTATCTTTTAGGCGGGCCTGGTATTGACACTCAAAGAGTGCTAGGAGTGGGAACAGCCCAACGCAATTTTGCCGCAGCATTATTAGTAGGTACAAGTAATTTTGAAGATCCCAATGTGGTTAGCACCATCATGGTGACAAGTATATTAATGATGGTGACGGTTCTTATTGCTGGACCAAAATTTATCGAAATAGACCAACCAAAGGATGGAGATATCAAACAGTTAGAGATATCAGGCTAAATGCATTTTATTTACCAAGCAAAAATCAAAAATATTCAAATAAAATCTCACTTTGAAAATCAATTTTTAATAAAAGCAATTAACAATATCCTTAATAAGTATAACTTACGCACAAAACCTCTCAAACTGTCATTCCACCGAAGTTATGAGCGTTGGAAACTGGCGCTCAGACTTCTCTCTGCGTCCTCTGCGTCCTCTGCGGTTTATTTTTACGTTGTCCTTGCATAAATCCTGATAAGTAAGTTGATTTATAAATAAATCAATTACGAGATGTTTCGCTTGAAAAGTACATCATTAATTATAGTAAACAAAAATGGTCTTATATTTTAGAAAACTCCTTGGCGATCGCTCCTCAAAAGCAAAGGATAAATAATTATCAATCTTATGATAAAATCCTAAATTTGAGGCAAAAACATGGGGACAAATCAGTTCGAGCTTGTGATTTTTGATTGTGATGGAGTCTTGGTTGATAGCGAACCAATTATTAATCGCATTTTTGCAGAAACGCTCACTGAAGCTGGCTTTCCTATCACTTATGCAGAAGTAACTCAAAAATTTATTGGCAAGTCCTTAAAAACCTGTTTAGAGATGATCGAGACATCTTACAACAAACCATTACCTAAAAACTTTATCGAACTTTGTAAAGAGCGAGAAATCGCTCCCTTGCAGCAAGAATTACAGCCAGTTTCAGGAATTGCCGAAGTATTGGATCAGATTACATTACCCAAATGTGTGGCATCAAATAGTAGCCACCGTCATATTCAAATGGTATTGAAATTAACAGGGCTGCTGCATCAATTTGATGGCAATTTATATAGTGCTAATGATGTTTCGCGCCCCATAAAGTTGTATGGCGTTAAATACCTACTTCTAAATTCAGTCTTTGAATCTTCTAAATTCCTGAATTCGTCATTAATCATACAAGCTCTATCATCATACTCTTCACGAGTAATGAGATATTTACCCTCATAAATTCCATACTCTTCACGAGAGTATCCAAGATTTTTCTGAGCATACTGAATCTCTTCTGGCGACCATGTATAAAGACCAATTGGTTTCATTGCTTTAGTCTCAACATATACAAAGCAACGATAATTAACCATAGAACGAAACGCTGCAATCTTATTAATTTTAAATTCTTCAAAATCATTGAGCAAAACTGTATCGTTTTTCAAAATTTTAAAGTTAGTTATATGGTAATTTCTCACACCTCGAAACCACCAAATGAGAGGAGAATTTTGAAAAACCAAAGGTTCCTCTAATAATTTAGCCAATCTTTTTACTGCTTCAGTGGGTGATTCAAACAGTTTCAACCCTCGTACACCAGGAAATGCTTTTGCAAATCTACTAGTGAAAAAAGTAACACTTTCTTCTATACTCCATTTTCTTGATTGCTCTCGATTATTTTTACTTTTAAAAATAGGAGTATTCGTTTCCAATATATTTTCTAAATGAATTGCTACAATTCCTTCTTCAAACGCTCTATCATAAATGTTTTTAATGTTTTGGATCTCATAACCTAGAGCATCATAAAAACCTTGAGAAAAGGCAATTGCAGCTTGGTCTGTTATTCCTTGATTCATCCCGATTACATAATCAATGTGTTGAACTATAGCTTCGACAGTTTTCTTTGAATAACAAGCATTAAGTAACACACAGTTCACATAATCGGCGTGTAACTTAAACACTGATGCCAACCCGGATGGTGAAACGGGTTTATTGTTCCCCCCATCATCCTCTAACAACAAACTGCCATCTTCCAAGCCATGTCCGCAGAAATGAACAATGGAGGGACGTTCTTCTGCGATCGCTCTGCGGATATCAGCTGGGCGCACAGCAGTTCTGATGCGAATCTCAAACAAATCCCGTCTTGTGGCTCTGAGTATAGCATCTTCAATTTCCCTAATCTCTCGATCCAAGCGTAAACCGTGAGGGATTGCTGCCAAAATCAAGATTTTTTGCGCCTTTGTGTTTTGATGTACTGCTCTTGTCATCTACTGTCCAAGGTCAATTTTGTAAATGTCACCGCCTATACACTGGGCATTCACTATTTCAGCATCAATTAACCCCCACAAAACAAAGAATTAGGTAAGCCATCGTTCATGACTTGCTTTGACTCTTCTGAATTTGGTATAGGTGGTTTTGGGTGATTTTAAGTGACATTGTTATAAATACTACCTCAATAACAAGAAGAATTAGAACAACAAAGCCAAGCAATTGAAATGTACAGGAGATGATGCGGCGATGCTCGTAATCACTTCGCTGCAAAAGCGTCTATTGTCTTCTATCGAAGCTTTTGCACGCACTTTGAAAGTTCATCGTGCGGCGATTGAAAAGCAAGCTGCTAACCGTCCTGGGAACACCATCGAGAATTTACCGTTGCTGTTAGAACCCCCTGGTGCTGACGATGAACGCGCGGAACTAGCAGAAGAAGAAGATACCCAAGTAACGGTGGCTACTGGACAGGCTGCAAGCTTTGGGTTAAGCAGTCGGGAATTGGAAATTTTAGAAGAGATGACCGATGTAGCGAACCAAGCTAGATATCAAGCAGACCCACGAGTTGAAAAATTAGTGGCATGGATTAAACAAAATCTCTGCCCTGATTTGGGTAAACCTAATGCTGCTTGGTTAGAGAAGCGAGCCATTATTTTTACTGATAAATCATTAAATTCCCGGTACTCGACGTAGTATATTCTTTGCCACCAAAGTTTCAAACTGCGATCGCATTCCTTTAGCAGCTACAGGGTCATCAATTAGTACACCAGCTTCAATATTGCGTTCGTGGGCGGCTTCAGTAAAGTTGGCTGAAGTTACAAGCAGGCGTTCTTCATCTACAACAACGCATTTTGCATGAAGACAGGCTTTTGTACCTGCACCTGGGGCGAGGGAACGGGGGTCATAAAACACTTCTGGTAAGCGTTCTCCCGTCCATATCTCTTTACGGAATGTATCTGCAAACTCTTTTAAAAGCTTCTGCCACACCTCGAAGCCCCTCAACAATTCCAGCCCACGTTTTTGCACCGCAGGCTGCTTTACCCAGTTTTCTATTGCCTGTTTTTGAAAGCTGATAAATACACCTTCACCACGGTTTTCGATTGCAGGAACCCAGCTTGGTTCGATATCAAGGGCTGCCCGTCGCACATCTAGCGCCAGTTCACCATCAATATCCGGCATTGCAGGTTCAAAGCGGGTGAACCCGACTTGGGCAATGACCTCTCGTAAACGATGTACTAGAATAATCCGGTCAATACGAGACGATAATAATGAGGGCAAAGCAGTTAACTTGCGGGCGCGGGCATAAAAGTCACCATCTGGAGCATCTTCTCCCATCTCTTCTGGGCTGGAAAGCAATGTTTCAATTTCTACTTGCTTAATACTTTTACCTTGATCTCCTTGTCCACTTTGCTTACGCCGTATTTCTGCCCATACAGCTTCATCGCTAAATCCCTCTAAAGCATTAGCAACTTTTTGTTTACGGCGTTCTCTTTTAACATCTTCTGAGCTTTCTGCATACTGAAGAAAGTCTTCATAGACTAAATTTACTGCTGCTCGCAGGGCTTCATCTGAGTCTGGGAGGGAGATAACACTCAAAACTTGAGAAAAATAGGTATTACTTGCAGCTCTTACTAGAAGTCGGTTGTATTCTGGTTTACCAGTGACGCGGGAAACACAAGGTTCAAAAGCTTTTGGTCCTAGCCAAGGACGATGCCCCAGACATTGACCCAAAATTTTGCCATTGGGTACTGTGGCATCAGAGAGGGGACGACGAGCGCCGCAGGCTTCGCAGCGAACGAAGATATCTACGAAATCGTTGCCAGAACCACGTTCGTCAAGCCAAAGTTGACCCCGGCATTTACTGGAAACATCGCTATTGCTGTGGACAAAGCGATACCAGTCGATATCACTGATGTGTCCGTTAACACAAGCTTGGACAAAGCGAACGGGGACAACTGGGATTTTCTTTTTGGTATCGCTGAGGTATTTACCTTTAACTAAGCTACCCCAAGGTATCAGAGGACGAGTACGGTATTCTTTGGCGTTAGGAGAAGTCCAAGTTTCTTCTACTTGGGCGACAAACCAAGTGGGGAAGGTAAAAGCTGAAATCCCACTTCTAGCGGCGGCTGGGTCTTGCTCGTCTGTAGGTGGCGCATACATAGCAATGTCTCTGACACCCAAAATCTCAGCAACCCTGGCTGCAAGGCGGTCTTCGTAAATTCGCCGTCTATTACCCCGCCAGTGGTTGAGTCCGCCGATGATGACTGAGTAATTTGGTAAGTCCACCATTGCGCCGGGGCCAAAGGTGGAGATAATTTGGCTTTGCCGTATTTCTCCTGAAGGCTTGCGTTTGCTTTTTGACTTCATTTTTCGTCCTCCTCAACCTCAAAACCATCAGGGTTGCAAACCCACAAGTTGACTGTTGGTTCTACATCTCGCAGGCTGCGTTGTGCTTTGAACTTGCGTGCTTCCATTGGTTGCTTTTCAAGTTCTGGGTCAAGGGGGTCAAATAATAATGGCGGTGCTTGCCCTACTTCTTGTTGGTATTGCAAGCTAATTTTTTGACTAGCAATGCGTTCCCAAGTGTCTAGTAAATCTTTCACCCGTCCGCGAACTTTTTGACGTAGTGCTTCGGCTTCTACGGCATCAAGTTCTTTATCGTGCATTTCTGCGCGATCGCTAATGGCATCGACCACATATTCTAGATCCTGCCGATGTTGTAAAATCTCGATAGCGCGGGGTGGTGCAGTCATGCCAGGATGTCCTAAACGCGCCAAGGCAACGGAAATAGCGGCGATACCCCTGTCAATGGCACGAGGGGAAAATGGGGTGACGCTAGTTGCTTCTACAGAACGATAAAAGCTGGTATGCCAAGCTGGGAAGCGTTCGTAGTGTGAGCGATCGCGTGGTCGATGTATATTTAAATGTAATCACCAAACCAGGGCGATTTTCATCCCGTCCTACCCGGCTGGTAGATTGAATATACTCGGATGCTGTTTTTGGTTGACCCAACACGACCATCAACCCTAAACGGGTGATATCCAAACCCACGGATATCATATTTGTTGCTAAGGCTACATCGATATGTTTCTTCTCGTGAAATGGTAGTGCCAAGCAGCTTTTGATTTCAGCAACAACATTAGTGCTGACACGGGAAGTTAGTTCCGCCGGTTCATAGGCAATTTGACGGTCAGCAAATAAACCTTCAGTTTCGTTGACTCGTTTTCTCAGGCTATACCTTGCTAGACGAGAGTTGACTTCATCTTCTACGATGCGGCGACTACCACCTAGTTCGCGTAGGGAGTTAAAATATCCCAGCAGGGTCATGTAAGAATCTGCGGGGTTATCAGGATTTTTTGCTCCTCCTGCTGCTTGATAATGTTTCTGTGCAGCACCCAGTAGTGCTAAGTAAGTTCGTAACAGTACTACCTTTAAGCTTCGTCCTTGGGCTGCAATGCCTACATAGGTACGGGCATTACTGACACTTGCTGGCACGGTTTTGGCGAAAAATGAATCGCGGCGATCTGGGCCGGGAGGTGGGAAAATATCTACAGCATCTCGACCAAACAAGGCTCGAATTTGTTTGCTTGCCCTCCGTACTGTTGCGGTAGACGCGATAATTTTGGGGCGTAATTTTTTACCGTTAATTCCTCGGCTGCTGAGTTCGTCAATGGCAGTTTCATACAACCCTACCATTGTTCCCAAGGGGCCGGAAATTAGGTGCAACTCGTCTTGAATAATCAAGTCTGGGGCTGGTAAATGACCAGCAAGTGCTTGACCGCGACCAGGATGGGCAGGCCCGTAAAAACCATCTTTGTCATAACGGTCTACCAGTCCAAATAATGCCCCAGTTTCTCCTACCCAAGGAAGATTGGCGAATTTATCGACGGTGGCGATAATAAAGCTGGGTAATCGTTGGTAAATTGGTTCATCTACGGCAACGATGGGCAACGATTGATTGCGGGTAAATTTGCATTTACGGTTGATACAAGTAATTTGCAGCGATTTTGGCTGGTTTGTATCTGGTAGTAATTGGAAGGAATCAGAGGTAAACCGTTTACCGCACCAAGGACAGTTTTCTAAAGGGATGGGTGAAGGTTTGCGGGTGTCATTTTGAAAGGCAATAGTACGGGCGCGGGCGGTGTATTCATCGTTGTCGCCTTTTTTTCCCATACGGTTGGGAGTAGCGGTTTGTCCCACCCACAGTCCAATTTCAAAAGGCCAGGGGCCTAATTTTTGTGTATCTTTTTGTCTTTCTAACTCTAAAGCGTAGACAAGAGTAGCAGCACGGCTTAATTGGTCAAGGGTAAGCAGGCGTAGGGTATAACGCATCAAAACACTTACGCCAGCTGAGTTTATTGTGGGGTTTCGCAGACGGCGCAATACCATTGCGAATGCTGCTAATCCCAAGTAAGCTTCAGTTTTACCACCGCCTGTGGGGAAAAACAGCAAGTCTACTAATTCTCGGTCAGGGTGTTCGGGATGGGCAATACCAACCAAGTTCATTAATAAAAACGCCAGCTGAAAAGGTCGCCATGCCGGAGGTCTGACAGATTCTGGGGTAGTATCTGTATTGTGGGTAAGACGCTGGCGGATAGCAGTGGCGATCGCTCGATTGGCAATTTGAAATGCTTCTAATACATTAGGATCATCTAGTGCTTTTAATCCGGCGGCGATGCGTTTGTTTGCTCTGGTTGCCCGGTTGAGTAAATCATTAGCAACTTCCAGTCGTTCTGGTTCATTAGGAAGATTGAGCTTTTGTGCTTCCATCCACACCCCATAAGCATCAACTATCCCAGACATCATATTTCGCAGAGTTTCCACCGTGGGTGCGGCGGCGAGTGCTTCCATCCCCAGTTCCACGCCTGGAACTTGCTCAGGTACTACCTTTTCTACATCAGCAATGGGCATCCAAGCAGTGCGGACTTCTTGACAAGTAGCATCATCGTTAGTGACAGCGACAGCTGAAACGTTATGTCCTACTGCATACTCATAATCATCTCGATACTGTAAATCTGCTACCTTCTCATCCCAATCATCACCGTGTCGTCCGCGCAGGTTGGGACGAGGAACAAGAGAATAAGGGGTGCAGATGATGAGGCAAGTTTGGAAGGCGAAAGCAATATCGCTGTAGGGGTTGGCTACTGGCGGGCGATAGTTCACCAGGAACACGGACACGGAACGAGTACCAACAGGAACTAACTCCGCCGCAGTTACGGGACGCACTGAGGTAACGAGTCTTAAACCGTTACTACCAGGAATTTCCCAATGTTTGGGTACATTACTTAAATGCAGAGGAACAGTTAATTCTGCTTGTCCGGGGGTTCTTTGCCACAGCCGGGGTAACTGGAGTTGGCTTTTAGAGTCTTCCTGATTTTCTTCATTTTCTTCATCAACTGGACAGTAATCGCCCCAGTGAACAGTAACATTTATTTCCTTAGCGGTTGCTGGTACGAGAATGCTTAAACCCATTGATGAGGGGAAAAATGCTCTCCGGGCGGAGGCACTGTCGGGTTGCTTTTCATCATCGCCAGCGTTCACCTGAGAAATCTCGTCTATGTCATCGTTACCTATATCTTCTGAACGCTGTTCTACCGAAGCTTCATAAGGCACTAAAAACCCCGTGAGATACCACTTAGATGGAGCTTGGTCGATAATTTCGTCAACATGGGCGATATCATTGGGCGTAGGCCCCACTAAGTCAAGTTGTAGGGCATCAATGAGACATGAACGCACTTTGGCAGGAGTATTGGGCATGGTTTATCGCTGTTTACTCCTTTAAAAGATATAACAAGCAATTAACTGTTTTCTTATATTGCCCGAAGTGTTTAAAAGTGTCAAATAATACTTTTGTTTAAAATCGTAGAAATCATTTGATTTCAATGGTCACGTCAAAATTCAACTCATCCCCTAAAAATAAGCTGATGTGCTGATTATTACCTAATCCCACCAAGCATATAACTTTTGAGAATTTATCTCTAGCTCATCGCATCCCCAAACAAATTGAACAAATTCACCAACAAAATCTAAATCTTCCACACCGATAACTGTAATCGCATCAACAACTAAATTGGAGTTTTCTGCGCTGGTAAACGCTATTCCATCAAAATTTACTATTAATCCTTTTTCTTGGCATTTCTTTCCAAATTCGATAAATAAACCTACGGATGGAGCTGCGTTAAAACTTGCAGATGTTGTAGTGTAACCATCTTTAACAATCTGTTCCAAGGTTTCCAACGACAAACCACAGAATTTAATCGCATTAGGAGTATATTCACTAATTGTAGTACCCAGGATTTCCTCAATACGTTGAACCATAAATTTAATGACATAGATTCATCATTGATTGATAGAATTCGAGTGCTATCTGTTGAAGAGCTAGATAATTTAGCAGAAGCACTACTAGACTTTTCAGAAATATCTGATTTAGTAGCTTGGTTAAACCAGAATGAGAATAATTAATTTCATCAATTAATCAACTTGTCAGCCAAGATTCAACAGATAATGTTTTTACTTCTTTAATGCGCTGAAAATCGCTATCGGCTGAGACGATGGTAAGATTATGTTGTAGAGCGATCGCTGCAATCCACAAGTCATTTTCACCAAAACCTAAATCAGTTATTTTAGTTTTTCTCCGCTTGCTTTTTTCTTTGGGTGCAAATTGATTAAATAAATCAGCTTTGAGTTGCCCGTAGATATTAGCAGTTTCTTTTTCAATGTTATGGATATAGATACCTCTAAGAAAATTTATGATTAGTGCTAAATTACTTTGTTGTCTTTGAGAACGTACAGCCATATCTATCAATTCTCCCTGCACAATCACACAGGTTGAAACTAAACTATTTTCGACCTCAAGCAGACGATTTAGTATATTTATATTTCCTAAAATGGCAAGACTACAGTGATTGGTATCGAGTAAGTACATTATTCAAAAGGATTATTATCATCAAATTTCGCTTGACCACGACTAGCAATGACTAGTCTTAGACACTCTTCTAAATCATCGCCTTCCCAAGTACCTATGGTTTTTAGATGTTCTAGAAGTGACCTACCTGTAGAATTAACTGTAGATGTTATGGTGGATTCTACTTGATTTGATTTTGGTTGTACTTGGGTTTCTTTTGTTTTTAAGAAGCGCAAAAAATTAAGGGTTTCGGCTATTAGTTCATCTGGTGCTGATTCAATTTCTTGGAAAAGTTGTTCTCTGATTGTCATATTTACACCTGTTGTTTAATTAATGTGTTTGAACTGCAAATTACTCCAAATTTAACCCTGGTATTATTGGCGCATCTTCTTTAATTTTACGTGGTTTAGTAGCTTTCTTTTTACTAGCTTTAGCCTTGGGTTTCTTTTGTGCTGCTTTACCGCCGATTATTTCTGCTTGCGATCGTTTTTGGTTAAGGTCGAGTAGGCGTGCTAATACTTCATCATGCACTTCTTCTGTCCAACGGTAACGCCAAGGTTTTTTGCGTTGTCGTCCGTTGCTGTTTTCTTCTTCGTCATCTTCATCGTCGTAGTCTAGCAGGAAGGTGCAATCGGTGAGGATGTCACTCCAGCCGTAAGCTTCGAGTACGGCTTTATCCATTGCGGCGTGCAGTGAGCGTAATTTTAGGATATCAGGGTCGCGTTCTTCTGGGTCGTGGAAGCGGTTGTAGGTGTCGGTTAGTCCCTGGTTGTTGCGAACCATTAAGGCGGCGCGAAATTCGTAGTATTCTTTTCCTACGGTTTCTAGGGTAGGATTCGTTTCCCAGTTTTCGGGGAAGGGGAAGGTATCAAAGCAGTCAGATGCCGTATACTGAAGGTCATCTTTCAATGTTGAACTAAAGAATCTTGCCCAAATTTCGTGTATACGACTTTGCATTATAGCTAAAGATTGATAACTATCAAATGGAAAAACTACAATCTTTTCATTACAATACCTTCGCCAAAATAAAGAGGGCTTTGCGTAGTAGAGTTATTGTTTACCACAACTACAACTCAAGAACTACAGAAAGCCCATGCCAGATATATTAGCACTGTTGGAATGCTTGCAACGATATACGACAAGAACAACCCTAAGACGTTGGAGCAGAATCATATCAGCGATGCTAGGGATGAGTGGAAGAATAACTATGCTGAGTATATCGCGGTGGTGTGGTCAGGGTGGTAGTTATCGAACAATACAACGATTTTTCGCTCATTCATTGCCTTGGACAATGTTGTTTTGGGTATTTTTTAGAGAACATATATTTTGCAAAAAAGAAACATATTTATTAGTAGGAGATGAAGTTGTCGTCAGCAAAGCAGGCAAGAAAAGTTATGGGATTGAGAGATTTTTTTCATCATTGTATGACAAGCCAATACTAGGATTATCGTTTTTTGCATTGTCATTAGTCAGCATTGAGCAAAGGAGAGCATTTCCTATTAGTATTGAACAGGTAATAAAGCAAAAAGCGCAGGAGGCGAAAACTATAAAAGAAGAGACAGAAAAACCGCAAGAAGAAACAGAGCCAGAAATTACCAAAAAGAAACTTGGGCGACCAAAGGGAAGTAAAAATAAAGATAAAAAAGAAGTATCTCTTAACTCGGAGCTTCTACGTATTCGTTGTCTGATTCAGGATTTACTCAAAAAACTGAGTAAATTTTTACCACTAACTTACTTGGTATTAGATGGTCATTTTGGGAATAATAGCGCTGTAGTTATGGCTGTGCAACTGGGTTTGCAGCTAATTTGTAAGATGCGCTGTGATTCTGCATTGTATATTCCTTATGAAAATCCAGACAAGCGCCGTAAGTGCCGTCGTAAGTATGGAGAAAAAATTGACTATTTATTGATGCCAGAGAAATTTCTCAAAAAAAGTGAGACTGTTGATCAGATTCGCACAGATATTTATCAAGCTCAACTACTTCACAAAGAATTTTCTCAAACGTTAAATGTTGTGATTTTAGTGCGGACAAATATTACAACATCTAAGCGAAGTCATGCTGTCTTGTTTTCAACGGATTTGAATTTAAGCTATGAAAAGTTAATTGATTACTACAGTTTGAGGTTCCAGATAGAATTCAATTTCCGCGATGCTAAACAATTTTGGGGACTTGAAGATTTTATGAATGTTGGCAAAAATGCGGTGACGAATGCTGCGAATCTGGCATTTTTTATGGTTAATGTTTCGCAAGTTTTGCTTTTTGACTTCCGCCAGTTTAATCCTGATTTTAGTATTACAGACCTCAAGGCAATGTTCCGAGGCTATAAATATGTTGAGGAGACTATAAAACTCCTTCCAGAAAAACCAGACCCAATTTTACTTGCCAATCTTTTCCATAGAGTTACCAATAAGCGGGCGTATCCACCCTGCCGATCCTTGTTCTACCAGTTCATAAATTTGGCGAAGGTATTGAGAATAGTTACGCTGGTAAATATCGTCTGGTGGCATTAGCCCTTCGTCCTCAGCGTAAAGCAAAAACACCAGTCGCATCAGCGTAGTGATTAATCCACCGTAAATGTGTTGCGGATCTGTAGCAGCAATTTCACTTAATAACTTACCATCAACTGCCGCATCCGCCATTTGAAACCCACGCAGCAGTTCCCACAAAGCATCCAGCACTTGGTTAGCCAAGGTTGTAGAAACTTCCGCTTGGTACTTACGGCTGTCTTCCAACAAATTTTTTAAAGAACGACCCGTAGTAGCACTAAACACCCGAAATGCCGATAGCAGCATTTCCATCGCCCCCAAAATCAGTCTTCCAGAGACCTCACACATCGCTTGCACTGGAAAGGTCAAATGTCCAGAAGACTCGCCCCGTGGCGCATACACCAAACGCAGCAACCCACCATTACACAACAAACCTATGGGTATTTGCGTCTCCCGCAACAAACGCTCAAATTTAGCTTGGGGGCTAGCGTGCCAACCACTGCTAGACTTAGTTAATTCTGGTGCGACTACATCCAAGTCAGTACCAGGAGAAATTATTTGCACCAAAATCTGTGGCTTGTCGCTATCTGGGTCAGGCACAATATAGGTAGGCGCAAGAATTTCGCTGTAATCAGGTAAAGCTATCTCATATTCTGGTGATGGTTTAACAAGGTCGCTCTCAGCCCAGCCTAATACATTAACCGTAAAAGCGGGAAAATCAGCAATCAAGCCATCCTCATCAACCGCAGCCAGCAACGATTGTTGCAAATCTACAACATTCCGGTTGACCACCGCCTGCGCCTTTACCAACGCCGGGGGAGATACCACCAACCCTACAGGCTGGAGAAAACCCAACCACTCTTTATGTCTGGTGATTTCTGGGTCAATTGCCATCGTTTCTCCTTTGCGGTCTTTGAGTCTGGTACAGTTTGTTTACTTTATCTGATAACATCAAAGTCTGCTAATGCACACGATTTTGGTGCGATGCGAACAAAAATACAACTAATTCGCGGTCAAGATAACATGACCGTGGAAGCAGATTTAGTAGAATTAGTGCAAAAGCACGTCAACGATTATGCCTCAAAGTGGAAAGAACAATTAAGATTGTACGGACAAGAAGATAAATTTTGGGACTGGGAGTTTAAACTTCAGTTCGTTATTAGCAGACAACCAAACCGCGAAGGCTATGCAATTGAGTACGAAGGCAAAACTCAAGGGTTAATGCTGATTGAAACTCAAATGCACGGTTCGCGTATCAGTGAGGGTAAACGTCTGGTATACATTGATGGAATTGCTTCTGCGCCTTGGAACCGTGAATTTATTCAACGTCCGCCCAAATTAAAAGGCGTTGGTACTGCACTCTTAGCATTTGCCAGAAACCGCAGTATAGAACTAGGTTACGAGGGGAGAGTTGGGTTGCATTCGCTACCAGGAGCAGAAGAATTTTATGATAATCAAGGGATGATTGATTTAGGAGAAGATGAAGATTACGAAGACCTAGTTTATTTTGAGTATGGAGTTCGCCGTTCTTCTGAATAAGGTAGTGAGGTGAAGTTAATGAATCAGGAAGAACCTAATTATATTCAAAGCACTTTTAATCAAGAAAATGCAGTAAATCCGATGGATTTATTATTTGATGAAAAATGGTTGCGAAAAGCTGTTGAAGCTGAGGATAAAGTAGGTGGTAAAATTGGTGCTGGCTTGGATTGGGGTTCTGGATTTGGCGACCTCATGCTTAACTTTGAACTTTTAGGACGTTTAACAACTTTACGAGTTTCTCTTAATCGAGAAGTGCGGTTGCTACTGAATAATTGGAATTTAGGAACAGCTACAAAAATTGCGGTAAAAACTGCAAGAGATAGATTAATTCAAAAATTAAGACAACCTACACCAGAAGTCAGAGAACAGATACTCATTGTTTTGGGAAAAGATGAACTTTATGGCGAAGAGTTTATCTCTAATCGAGAGATTCTGCGTGAATTGCTGGCGGTGTTGTTGAAACAAGAAGATTGGGAAACTATTGCAGCAGTTGCAGCAGATTCGTTAAAAGAGACAATTATGTATCAAGTTTCTGTTGAAAAAATTTCAGCATAAGTCATAGATTTAAGAATCAATTACTGCAAATTAACAACTAACCGCTAACTGGATACAAATAAACTATACCTACAGGCTCAACTCGTACCGCCTTCACTTCATAAATTGCTTCAATTCGTGCTGGTTCGCGTACCAACTCTTGGGCTAACATATTTAGCCGCTTATCCCAATGGCGACGGTCTGCTTCTAACTGACGCAATTCTTCTTCAGGAAATAATGACAGCTGTAGGGGTTGTTCGGTTTCTTGTTTAGTTTTGAGAATGCGATCGCGTTGTTCTTCTAAAATCTTCTTCATTTCCTCAGCTTCCTTTTGTCCCCTGGCTGTCAGCTTTTTCTTAGCGCGTTCAGCTAGTACTTCTGCACGTTTATGCAAATGTGGTGTCAACTCTCCCACATCCTGAGATGTAGCTTGACATAAGCGTTGTCTCACTGATGCGGGAACCTCTCGCAACCGGGGAGAAGCCAGGGAAGTTTCCAGTAAAGCTAAAACATCATCCTTTTGTCCTTCTGGTAAAGCTTGTAACTTTTTACGCCCTCTAGTTACTGGGTCTGACCACTCCGCAGCCACAGCAATTACTTCATCATGTAATCTAGTAGCGCGATCGCCATATAGAGATAAGCGTCCTAAAATTAACACTTTGGGTAAAGGTTCATCCGTGAGACACACGCAAGCACGAGTTAATTCATCATGGGTAAAACCCTGCGATAAAAAGCGTCCTAGCAATCGCTGTACCAATCGGTGTTCCAAATGCAAGTGAACTACATCGCCATCCAACGTACCGGAGTCACGGAAGATTACCGGACGAATAGGAGCTTCCCGCCGCCATTCCCAAGGTTTTTGACCGTGTTTTCGCGGTATTCTTAAGGTATCAAGAGTACTAGCCCAGGTGGGGTCTGTTCCCAAGCGTTGGTTAAGAGATGGTACTATCCAACGTGCAGTAGTAGGGTCATTAGCTGCCTCATTAGCATCTACAGGTGCAAGCGAACTGACTCCCAAAATTTCCAAGGAAGCGGAAATAGCATCCCGAAAATGGCGGTCATCCAGTCCCAACCAGTCCTGGGAAGTTTTGAGCATTTCTTGAAGTTGTGCTACTTGGTTCACCAATTGCTCTTTCCTGAGTCTAATTTCCTCCAATTCTTCATCAACTACTTGGGAGAAAGCGTTGGCTTGAGTCTCTGACTGGTCTACTTTTTTAATCACCTCAGCAATTGAATTTGCTTGTTCATGGCGAATACCCCCTTCCAGCAATCTTGATAAATTCTTCTCTACCACTGGGGAAAGGCTACCCAGTTCTTTTTGTATGGTTGCCGTCTTTTTAATTAAAATATCTAGTACCCGGTCTTCGGCTCGCTGTGGCAATGCAAAATAGTAACAGCGAACAATAGGCGATCGTTGCAGTTTTCTATCAATCCGCCCATTTCGCTGTTCCATACGGCTGGGATTCCAGGGAACGTCAAAATGGAA
This sequence comes from Fischerella sp. CENA71, assembly GCA_024239075.1. Lineage (GTDB taxonomy): Bacteria > Cyanobacteriota > Cyanobacteriia > Cyanobacteriales > Nostocaceae > Pelatocladus. The sequence continues at coordinate 20,164 of JANBVI010000013.1, forward strand.
CAAATCGGCACAGTTATTTTGTAAGTTTACCCCCTCCCGTGCTGCGTCGGTGGCAATGAGGATACGCAGAGGATGGCGAGACGGGTCAGTATTAAAAGCGAGTTTGATTGCTTCTCGACGTTCTTCGCTCATACCACCGTGAAATACATCAATACGTTCATGCTCCCGGTCTGAGCCTGCAATCAACGCTTCTAATTGCTGTTGGAGGTAACGCTTTGTATCTGTATACTCGGTAAATATAATTACTCGGTGGTCATTCCAAGTAGCTCCTGGTTCGCCCAAATTTGGACACAGATTACTACGAATCCAATTTTCTAGTTCTTTGATACGGGGATCTGGCTGATAACGTGCAGCATTTGCAGTCTCAGACATTTCTTCTAGTAGTTCTAGTTCGCGGGCTGTAAGTGCAGATGTGGTAGCTTGACCAGTTGCTGCCATCATCTGAGCATCTTCTTCTGCCTGTACTTCTATTTCGTCAAGTTCAGCGCGGTCATCATCAGCACCTGGAGGTTCCCACAGTAGCGGTAAATTACCTGACAATTTAGTTGTATTAGGAGTAAAAGCAACTTGCTTTTCAATTGCAGTACGATGCACCTTTAAAGTTCTAGCGAATGCTTCGATAGAGGAGAGTAGGCGTTTTTGCAGAGAAGTGACAACAAGCATCGCTGACTTTTGAGTGGATTTGGATGTATCTTTTAACCGTTCCTCACGTAGTTGGCGATATTCTTGTAACAATCGAGACAGCTTTAACTCTGGAGCATTTGCAGGTAGCCCATCAATAACTATGGGAATAACTTGGCGATTAGGAAAATCTTCCCCTATTTCCCGGAGGTCGCGTTTTAATCGCCTTACCATCACAGTGTCAAGTAGTTTTGGGTTGCGAACGGGTACGCCTCGACAAAACCGTTGTGGGTCAAGAATTTCTAGTAATGCGGCAAAGCTGTTAGAGTGGCCGTTGTGGGGAGTGGCAGACAGAAACAGCTTATGCTCAAACCGAGGTGCTAAGTCACGGACAGTTCGTGTCAGTTGAGAATCAACAGCATATTTGGCACCACTTGCTGGAGCGGCGTTATGAGCCTCATCAAGTATCAGCATTGATGCAGCAGAAAAATCACCTAACCAATCACGTAATGGTGCAGCATAGGTTTCATCTCGGAGTAGCGCATGAGAAATAATAAAGCGGTTGTGCGTTGTCCAAGGGTTAATTCCATAGCCGCGTTCTTGGCGACGGGAGGCAACAAACTCCCGGTCAAAAATCATAAAAGTGAGTCCAAATCGGCTCTCCATTTCATCGCGCCATTGTCGTACCACCGATGGGGGACACGAAATGATAACGCGCCTCACTTTTTGGCGCATCAACATTTCACGCAGGATCAGCCCAGCTTCAATCGTTTTTCCTAAACCAACATCATCAGCAATAAACAGAGCCACTCTAGGCATCAGTAAGGCTTTACGTAACGGCTCTAGCTGATAAGCTTTTACCTCAATTCCAGCTCTGTAAGGTGCTTGAAATAATTTTGGGTCTATTGAAGTAACACAGTTCCAACGCAATGTGTGCAGATAAGCAGAAAATAGCCGTGCATCGTCAAATCCTCGGCTGGCAACTACATCCCAATTAGTTGCACTTATGTACTGAGCATCAACTTCTCTCTCCCACAAAACTTCCAGGGGAGCTCCTAGTGCATCGTCATCTAGACACGAAAGGCGAACTAAGGTGTCTTCCTCAGCAGACGCCCCAAGAACTACATCTTCTACAAGATACTGTCGGGAGCGTACCCGAACGATTTGTCCGGCTTCAAGGTTGATTGCTGGCATTTTGTCCTACATAAGTACAATGGCACTTTGCGTTTTGTCATCCGAAAGGCATTGCTGCCATAGCATACACACCTAAAGTACCGGACTTCTCAACTAGTGTTAGTTATAAATTTTACCACTAGCTGTCCGTGAGACGCAGCAATAAACTTGCCAAGTATTTGCTCAATATTGTCGCGTGGTCTATCATTCTCCTGCTTCCAAACCTGCTGAATATTTAATTGTAGTTTATGGTTTGACGCTGTTGTTTTCTTTGAAGACTCACAGCTAGGCACTTCCAAGTAATAAAATGCCCAGCCGTATTAAATATATTTTGGCCAAGCCCAAAGATTTAGGCGCTTTCGCCTAAACGGCGAAAGCGACGGCTGGGCATTTTATTATTTGGAGATCCCCTACCTCTACGATGTTGGGGTTGTAGAACTAGAAGCTAATATTTCTCAGGAACAAGCCACACAACAAGATAAGCATTCAAAGCCAAACTTGAGCCTTTGGATTGGTATTTTGCTTGTAGCAACGATTGCTATAGCCTTTGTGTCCGAGATTTTTGTTGGTGCAGTTGAACAGGCTACAAAGGGACTAGGATTGACACCTCTATTTACCGGAGTAATTTGGTTCCCACTTGTTGGAGGCGCAGCAAAATATGTAACTGCTGTCCGAGTTGCAATTAAGAACAACATGGATTTGTCAGTGTCTGTAGCAATGGGGTCGAGTCTACTAATTGCTTTGTTGGTTGCACCGATCCTTGCGCTAGTTGGGCAGGTGATTGGACAACCAATGGACTTAAACTTTAACTTGTTTGAGGTTGTTGCAGTCATCATTGCTGTGGTTATTGCCAACCTAATTAGTTTGGATGGTCGCTCCAACTGGTTAGAGGGGATGTTGCTGCTACCAACCTATGCTGTACTTGGGGCTGCCTTTTACTTCCATCCAGTTTGAGTACTAATTCGGCAATTCTGCTATTAGGCACAAACCCGCGAATAAATCAGCCCAAATGCTGCGATCGCTTGAGTGATTAACTGCTGGCAAGCTTCTGCTTGAGTTACATCTGTAGCTACGGGATCTCCTAGTCATAAAAGCAAGCGCCGTATTAAATATATTTTGGCGCCTTCCCCAGTATGAGCGGCGCTTTCGCCCTTGGGGCGCCTCGACGGCGCTTGCTTTTATTATTTGGAAAGGCCTCAACACTGTAAGGCACAAGCCCGCGAAAAAAAATCCCAGCCTTATTTATTCTTCAAATGTGAAACATCTAGGAGTGGAGGTGGCTTCCCGGCTATTGCCTTGCTGCCAAGGCTGGGATTTTTTTTAAAGGCTCCTCCCTAAGCTGAGTATTAACTTTCAGTGTGAGTTGGTTACTGTAACTGACAACGCCTATGCCAAACGTTCACACAGCACAACAATTGCTCGGCATTGGAATTTGCCGACCATTGGTCGGCAAACATTTTTATATAGCGGTTCTCACTTGAGTGAAATACAGAGCGTGGGAAGATGATGAAAGTCACAGTAAAGTACATCGGGAATGAAAGCATACTCAACTGACCTTCGCCAAAAAGTAATTGATGCGTATAAAAATCAAGAAGGTTCTCAACGAAACCTTGCAAAAAGATTTAGTGTGAGTTTATCTTTTAGGGATCTCCAGAAAATAAAATGTCCCGCTATATTTGGGTAAGGCTGGGCAGTTTTGTCTATTTTTAATTGAACCCAAAAAAGTGTCCTGCCGAATCTGTCATAAATTCTTTGCCGTTGACCAGACTCGATCAATTTCGTCACAAAAAAGTTGTCCGTCTTTAGCAAATACGCTCACCCACAACAATACATCTTTTTCTTCCTCTTGTTTCTCCTCTTGGCGACTCCACTTCCAGTCAACATTGATACTAACTTCCCATTCCTCATCTGATCTACTCTGGATGTATGCGTCCTTAACTTCTATTGATTTGCAAACAACCCACGGCACACATTCAGGCTCGTAGGGCAATAGATGATCATATTCATCTGTTGGGACTATTGGATAAGCATAGTCCCTGTATATTTCCAATATATGACTTTTTGCAGTTTCAATTATTTGAGAATCAGTAAAACTATTCATGTGCCCTCTCATTGCCTCCCGTAGAGAATTAACGTTGTTGAAAGCAACTTGCTACGGATGGGGCATTGAACATTAAAATCTTATGGCAAGCCGTTGGCATTAGGCCTTTCCAAGTAATAAAATGTCCCGCCCTCGCGTTCCGCCTAAGAGGCGGAACGCTCATCAATCCTTGGACTGAGCCAAAATATATTTGATAGGGCGGGACATTTTATTTTCTGGAGATCCTTTACCACATTCTGTAAGTAACCCTTGTCTATATTTGTAGCACTCGTAGAAACCGCCTGTTAGGCACTTCCAAATAATAAAATGTCAGTTCCCTCGCGTTCCCACCTGACTGGGAATGCTCATCAATCCTTGGGCTAAGGTTAAGAACTTAGGCATTTTCCAAGAAAAAACCCAGCCTTATTTATTCATGTTTAGCCCAAAATGAAGCATTGAAGCGGTAGTTTACAAACATGTTTTGTACTTGCACTCTGCCATCTTTGCACATCTTCAATTTATATTTTATGTACATCTATGATTCGATTAGAAGATCGATCTTCTAAAGGATCTCCAAGTAATAAAAGCAAGCGCCGTATTAAATATATTTTGGCGCCTTCCCAAGTATTTAGGCGCTTTCGCCCTTAAGGCGAAAGCGACGGCTGGGCATTTTATTATTTGGAAAGGCCTAACAGGCATAGAACTGTCCGAATTATTTAAACAAAACTAGAAATGCCAAAACCAAAAGTATTAAAAGCTTCTCGTCAATTAATCTTGTGGATTGTTGCTAATGCGGGAGGAGTTGGCAAGACAACTTTAGGTATTCACTTAGGCTATCGACTGGCTCAACTTGGTTGGAATACTCTACTCCTTGACTTGGATACTAACGGCTCTTTAGCTCGATTTTGTGGGTTAGATTACAGTCTTGATCCTCAACAGACAACTGCTGCATTGTTTGAGAGAAATTTTTCCGGAGATTACCCGATTCATAGACCAATATGGGGCAATCCAAAAGGCAAGTTTGAAGTTTGTCTAGGTGGAGATGTCATGCTCTCGGTTGCATTGGACTTACCCAGTCGCACCGGACGAGAGATCGTTTTGAAGAGAGCTTTCAAGAAGTATCCGTTGCCACATGATCTGATTATTCTCGATTCTCCGGCTTCGCTGGATGTCTTGAGTTACACAGCACTAGCAGTAGCCACACATATTTTAATTCCACTACCAATGTCTGTGAAGATGTCTGGTGTAGATTTTTTACTACAATGGATTCGCACTGAAGCAGAATCTTTAGACCTCGACCCAATGCCTCAGTTTTTAGGAGGAGTACCAATGCGGGTGGCAAATAACGCTGACCAGCAAGCTTTCTCCTCAGAAATCAAAGAAGTTCTGGCTCAACAGTCAATACCGTGTTTTCCTGGAGTTCGTCACAGTGTTGAATTTGAAAACGCCTCTAATCGAGGTCGTGCACCGCTTTATATCTATCGTCCTGGTCATAGTGCTTGCCAAGATTTTGAGCCCCTCGTGCAAGCACTGCAACAACAGCTACGGCACTTGCCCTGAAAAAAGATACCAAAAAGGCTGGGATTTTTTTTTAAGATTTCTCCTAAATATATTTTGACGCCTTCCCACCTTTGAGCGCGCTTTTGCCTGAAGAACGTGCCTAAAGGGCGCTTGCTTTTATGATTTGGAGCTCCTAGATTCCTCACCACACAACGAATAATCCTACAATACGGCTGATATCTTTTTTTTTGGCGGTCTCCCCTTCGCAACGGTTAAACTTAACTACCGTAATGTTAGAAGATCGATCTTCTAGGTGAAACTATGACTAAATCTCGACCAAGTGTTTCTTCGTTTCTTTCTACAAGTTCTAAAGCACAACAAACTCAACAGGAGTTGAGTCAGGCGATGGAGCGGATTAACCAGTTAGAACAAGAATTGGCAGCCCAGCGCCAGCAAATTGAATCCCAAATCGAGCGTGACAAAATTCAGAGCGCAGTAGTACCAATTAAGCAGATTCTTCGTCGTTCCTATAAATCGCGGCGGGAAAAAGATCCACAGGCTTTTAAGGAATTGGTTCATAGTATTGCTACTTATGGATTCCGGGGGTCTATCTGGCTGCAACGTCTACCGGATGGACAATTGCGTTTGATCGCTGGAGAAACACGCTTGGATGCTGCGATCGCGGCAGGGTTAACAGAAATTCCGGCAGACATTGCCGAGGTTGACGACATTACTGCTGTTAAGCTTTCCCGCGTTGAGAATGTGCGACGGCGCAACTTAAACGTAATAGATGATACAGAAGAACTACTTTATCTGCTAACGTTGGTATTACAACAAAGTCGAGAACAAGTTAAAAAGCTACTGTATCGCTATAAGAATACACTTGAAGGAAATTCTTCTATCGATCCTCAAATCCGTACAACCATCGAGTCCTTGTTTACTGAAGTCGCACCAGACTTAGAGATTACAACGTTTATCTCTTCTCGGCTCCCTCTTTGCGACTTACCTGTGGATGTACAGCAAGCGTACAACGCAGGGCAGTTAGAGTATACAAAAGCGATCATACTTGGACGTATTGAAGATGAAACCAAAAGAAAAGAATTATTGCGCTCAACAGTCGAAGAAGGATTGTCCCTGTCTGCCTTGAAGCAGCGTCTTAAGAGCGCTTCTGGACGTACAACAATCGACAAAATAGAGAAATTGCACTTTCAGATTCAAGCTATTAACCACAAGTCTATTCATAAACTCTCTATCGAACAGCGCTGCCAATTAAAACAAACACTCGCTGAGTTAGAAGCATTAGTACAACAAAAGTTGCAGGAATTGGAAAGTCTTGAGCAAGAATAGCACCAGGCCTCTCACAACTGAAAGGGTAGAGGAAAATTTCCTCTGCCATGCTAACAGAACCGTGCTTTCCGCCTCTTCTAGCTATGCGACCTCTAAGGAGAAATCCGTTTTCTTGGTGAATAGAAATAAGCCTGTTCTCTAACAGAACGCATTGAATCCCTGATCAGCCGATAATTATGCAAACATATCAAGGTCAACATCTATAGTTGTTTCATCCTCTGGTGTTGATATCTCCTCAACTGTTGGTACAGATATTTGAGGAGTAAACTGGCTATGTGGTAATAAACCTCTTTTGTAATCCCAATAAAAATTAATCATATGGTAGAGCGCATCAATAAATTTTTCGCCTCTGTGTGATGCTATTGCTCGAACGATTTCAGCTTCTCTGGTTCTAATCCGCGCTTTTTCCCACTTTGGTTCGTTACTCATTACCTATACTCCTTTTTTTGCCGCTTGCTGCATCGCCAGCTTGAACATCCCCCGCACAGAAGCCATCTCTGGGCGCTCGCTCACCACTTCTAATCCCTTAGATGTCAGCACTTTTGCAAAACCTGGTAAGCTTACACCAC
>JANBVI010000014.1 GCA_024239075.1 Fischerella sp. CENA71
TTCTTGTTTAGCCCACGAATTAACTCGTAGGGAGGGGCACACCGCCCCTGTGGGGCGGTGTGCAAGGTTCGCCCCTTTTTTCTAAACGTTTATCCCCAGACCACGAAAGCCAAACAGGTAGCAATACCCTCCGAAGTCACGGAGTCCGATGATAGGCAAGGGAAAGATTTCAAAGGGTTAGCGTTAGCAAACCGTAACCGCTCCGAGATTAGTCACACATGGGTGAAATCCGCACCCTGCGGAACATGACTTGACCACACCCATCACCAAAACGGTAGGAGGACGGAATATAGAGGCTATTCGTTATATTCTACTGCCAAAGTTCCTCCCGGAGTAGAAACGGAACCCCAACAAATCGATTGTCCAGCACACAAAACACGGTAAGCCCCAATTGGTCTTAAGAGAGTGGATTTCTTAAGTAGCCCGACCGTAAGGAAGGAGGAAACCCAAGGGGGGTAAAGGAGGATGGAAAAAGCGGATGCCTTTCTGTAATGGAAGGGATGGGGGTTGAAACGACCACTCCACGCTGAAAATGCGGCTGACTTCCATCTGGTCTCGGACGGAAATGAATTCATCAAGGAAACTGTAGTCACTATGAAAGTTAGATTCGACAACGAAAATGGAATAGAGACGCTCACGTGGGCTGACATCAATTGGAAGTTAGCCACACGTAGAGTCAAGAATCTCAGAAGAAGGATTTTCCGTGCAACCCAGCTAGGTAATTGGCGCAAAGTCAAAAGCCTAATGAAGCTAATGATACGCAGCTTCTCTAATCTACTTGTTGCTATACGTAGGGTAACGAGGCGAATCGAAGAAATGGAGGCAGGCTTAATATACCCTGCGATCAATCAATAAGGCTTTTCGACTATACCCAGAAGCCTGCCTCCATTTCCCAAGCCAAATGCGGTAACACAACTCAATCAGGGTAGGAAAACGGCGGGAATTGATGGTTTCACTGCCACCACTCCAACCGAAAGAATCAAATTGATTCAATTGGTTAGGGAATTTAAACCGAGGGATATATCACCCGCATTGCGCGTATATATACCCAAGACAAAAGGCAAGTTAAGACCGCTCTCAATTCCAACTGTAGTAGACAGAGTAAAACAAGCCATAATTCTCAATGCTTGGGAACCGTACTTTGAAACCTCATTCGAGGAACACTCGTACGGTTTTCGACCAGGTGTGCGATTCGTTGGGTAGAAACTAGCCTTGAAATAGGTAGAGGATAACCCGCAAGTAACATCAGAACCTTGACAATTTGGTAATCATATGGGTGAGGTTGATAAGAAACCAAGTCCCATCCTCCAGGTGCAGGAGTGAAAGCACACAGAGCACAGTCAATAACTGTGTCCCCCAAGGTAGCGACTAGCCATCAATCCTTGAAGCGGGGGTGAAAGGTGTTAAATACTGGAAGCCTAATCCGGTATACATCAAGCAGGAGTTCATGAGTAGGAACACGAAGGTATGTTTGAACCATCGTCAGGAATAACCAGCGAAATAAGGCTTTTGCGCTGGGAGTCCCAAAAAGGGCAAGGATAATGAGGAGTTGGCAAGGTCCTGGGTGTCCAACAAGCACTTCCTCCAAACCCGGTGGATAGTACCGCTCTAAAAACTCGAACAATGATTACCAGAAACGAAGTAACCTCTCGTATGTTCTCAGTCCCTAATGATTGAGCAGGTGCTAACCAATACTACGAGTAGGAAAGATTGATTCAAAAGCAAATGCCTTGCTGTAATGGCAAGGATACGCAGACAGAATCACGGTGACTTGGAAGATGAAGTTTCCAGTAGCAGTAAAAATGTCTAATACGAGTTTAAAGACTACGGGGGAATGGCGCTCTATTAACTGGCGAAAGCTAGAACGTAGAGTGTATAAGCTGCAAAAGAGAATTTATCAAGCCTCTGCTCGTGGTGATGTGAAAACATATCGCAGGCTCCAAAAAACGTTGATGAATTCTTGGTCTGCAAGAGCATTGGCGGTTCGTAGAGTTACCCAGGATAACTGTGGGAAAAAGACTGCGGGTGTGGATGGCGTTAAATCGTTAACCCCCCAGCAACGTCTAACCCTAGTCAATAAACTAAAACTGGGTTCTAAGGTTAATCCAACCAGGCGTGTATGGATTCCCAAGCCTGGAAAAGATGAGAAAAGACCGCTATCGATACCTACAATGAAAGACCGCGCCTTGCAAGCGCTTGTCCTTATCGCCTTAGAGCCAGAATGGGAAGCGCGATTTGAGCCTAACTCATACGGGTTCAGAACCGGAAGGTCATGTCATGATGCAATCGAGGCAATTTTTAACTGCATCAGATACAAACCAAAATTTGTGTTAGATGCCGACATATCGAAATGCTTCGATAAAATCAACCATAAAGCACTGCTTAGAAAATTAAATACATCCCCCACTACTCGCCATCAAATACGTGCGTGGTTAAAAGCGGGGGTGATGGACAACAAGCAGTTATTTCCAACATCTGAGGGAACACCACAGGGCGGCACTATTTCACCGCTGTTGGCAAATATCGCCGGGCGCCTGTTCGGGCGCAAAAGTATTGTAGCTTCACAGCTACCGTGAACGAATGGGAGTTCACGTCCTCACTCTGACATCAGTAGTAGTCAAGCCTACTACTGTCGGTCAGCCTTCAGAGGACAGCGCGACCTGTGAGCAGGACACCGACCTGCAAGAAGCGGGCGTGTTGGACAAGACCAAAAGGGTAAGTCGGTAATTGGCGAAGACGAGACGTGACGAATCGGCTAACACATCGGGAGCGGTGGACAGACGATGTGGAGAACTGAAACCTGACCCGAGTGCGATGGTACAGGTTTAACCAGAAATAGATGGTTGTGTAATTAGCGCCCAAACCATGCTTATAACACCAGTTCTCAAGCCCACAAAAGTGGGAACGCGCTCGGAAGTCTACCCTCGTTGGTCAAAGATACTTTTGCAGCTACCAGGGAACTGACTGCGCCTTTCTAGTAATTTTAGTAACTAGGATAGTTGGCTTGGACAACAAATAACGCAGTCAGGGCAGAGTGGTCGTAGTAGTCGTGGGAGTCACGCCCCACCACAGGAGACGGTAGCACCGTTCACAGGGCAAAGGACTACAGGTAATGCACGTTCAAGCACGAGTGAGTATACAGGAACTAGACCTGATGAAAGACCCACAACGAGAACTTGAACATCTCAGAAAACTTGCAACTGCCGACCCAAATAAGCGGTTTGGCAAACTTTATTGCTTAGTCAGCCATGTTCAGTTGTTGACTATAGCCTCCCAACGAGTGCGTCAAAATACTGGTGGGAAGACTGCTGGAATTGACGGTCAAACCAGAAAACATATCGATGACGATATGCTTTCGCGATTAGCACTAGAACTAACTACCAGATGTTATCAACCAAAACCAGTTCTCAGGAAATATATTCCTAAAGGTAAAACTCGAAAGCGGGCGCTTGGCATCCCCTCAATTCGAGACAGGATAGTCCAGGCTGCTGTGGCGCAAGTCCTAGAAGCAATATACGAACCAATATTTCGTGATTGTTCAATGGGTTTCCGCCCAGGGCGTAATCCGATACAGGCGCTCCGCCATGTAGCACAAGCTTATAAAGCTGGTGCGACTTGGATTATCGAGGGCGACCTGGTTAAATGCTTCGACTCGATTGGGCACGGAGTCATTCTCAATTGCTTGCGTAAACGCATCTTTGATGAGCAGTTCATAGAACTTGTCCGTCAAATGCTAAAAGCTGGAATCATGGAACAAGGAAACTTGATAACCACTTATTCTGGAACACCACAAGGCTCTTTAGCCTCGCCAATTTTGTGTAATATTGTTTTACACGAATTCGACTGCTGGTTAGAAGACCATTGGCAAGCAAACCCTCCACGTCTGTCCCCAAAAGAGCAAGCTGCTAGAGCAAACCCAGAATATGCTCGCCACAAACGTAACCTTGTACGGTGGAGAGCGCAACTATCTGGGCGAATTCCAATGGGAAGGCAGACTCCAGATGGATTACGAGCCAAAATCAAGCAAGCCCTGGGAGCAAGGAAGCAAATTCCTTCGGTTTTACCTCGACGGCTCCTGAGCTACTGTCGATACGCTGATGATTATGTCATAGTGATGTGCCAGTACTCCAAAGCTGAAGCAACAAAGCTGAAGCAGGAGATGGCAAATTGGTTGCAGTCAAATCTAGGTCTAACACAGCATCCAGAGAAGACGCATATCACCCACTGGGATAAAAGGCTTCGATTTCTGGGGTATGACTTACGCGGACGGCGCAATCCTAATGGTACGCGTTGGCTGCGCCTAGAGATTCCCCCAGAAAAAGAACGTGAACTCAAGGTGAAGGTGAAACATTTATGTGGCTTCACTCAAATTCCAGAACTCGACCTATTTACCAGCGTCAACGCACTTATGCGCGGTTGGACAAATTACTTCCGCTATGCCCATAATGCCACGCAACGCTTCGGATACCTTACCGGAGTGGTGTACTGGCTTGGGGCACACTACTTGGGACGCAAACATCGTTGTTCTATCAAAAAGGTGATGCGTAATCACTATGGGGTAGACCCGACAAGTGGAAAACGTGCTTTGTATACCAGTACTCAAGCAGGAAAATGTGTTTACATTTGGAATAAACCACCGAGGCGATGTTCGCTATTTAATAGTGTGGTTCAAGCCAAAGATGTCCAGCCGTTACCGATGACTAGTTGGGCAAATGGACGTAGCTATGCACAGCGAATGGAAGTTTACAATCGCTCAGAACAACATTGTGAGCATTGCGGCAACATTTCGTCAACATTAATAGTCCATCATCCCCATCGGTTAGGTAAATTGCCCAAACGCAAAAAGGGAAAATCAAATGTGATTGCTTCTGGACAACAGCAAAAAGTAAAGTTGCTTTGCTTTGAGTGCCATAAGTTACATCACCCTGGAGGATGGAGCGGCAAGAACAAGAAAGCTGAGACAGAAGATTACTGGCGAGCTGGGTGCAGCGACGAGTTGCCCGCCCAGTTCTGAGGGCGCTGGGCGGAGACGTACTCCAGTCATGGAACAACGCGCCGTCCTTCGACCCTATCTCCACGGGATGGAAAACCGAATTAAACAAGCCTTTCCAAAAGGCACAATCCTTAAGAAAGGCAAATATTCTGGTTATCAACCAGGAGCCACGTTAATTAGGTACGCCGACGACTTCGTGATTCTCCATGAAGATATAACCGTTGTCACTAGATGTCAGGAAATAATTTCAGAATGGTTGAAGGACTATGGCTTGGAATTAAAACCCAGCAAAACAAGGCTGACGCACACCCTATCAACATTTGAAGGGCAAAAACCAGGGTTTAATTTCCTTGGTTTTAATATACGTCAGTTCCCCACAGGAAAACACCATACTGGTAGAAACACCAAAGGGGAAAAGCTTGGTTTTAAGACCATCATCACCCCAAGTAGAGAAAAAGTTAAGGCGCACTATGACCGTCTGGCAAAAGAAATTGATGCCCATAAATCAGCACCGCAAGCGGCGCTTATTAAACGATTAAACCCAATTATCAGGGGTTGGGCTAACTACTTTTCCACTGTCATCAGCAAGGAAATTTATGCACTCCTTGACGACCTAATTTACCGAAAACTCGTCTCTTGGGCAAAATTCCGCCACCCCAAAAAGTCAAACGGGTGGGTGTCAAATAAATATTGGCATTCGATAGACGGTGATAACTGGGTATTCGCAACTTCAGATAAAGGGAAAAACCCACTGAAGTTACTTGACCATACCAGCATTAAAATAGTGCGTCATGTAAAAGTCAAAGGCGAATTATCCCCATACGATGGGAACCTGGTGTATTGGAGCACAAGAATGGGTAACAACCCGCAGATGCCTAAAAGGGTAAGTTCACTCTTGAAATGGCAAAAAGGAAAATGTACCCACTGTGGTTTGTTCTTCCGTGAAAACGATGTGATGGAAATTGACCATATCATTCCGAAATCGCAAGGTGGAAGGGATGAGTATAAAAACTGGCAACTTCTACACAGACATTGCCACGACACAAAGACTGCTAAAGATGGTAGTTCTGGCAAAAAATCCGGCTGCAACAGTGTCGAGCCTAAGCCATCCTCCGAACCCAATTGGTTTTGGGAGGAGGATATGTTGGTAATGAGGTATGCCTGACAAGTACCAAGTCATTGAGGAGCCGTGTGAATCTAAAGGGTGCGCCGTGGTATGCGCTGATTGAATTACCAACACAGTTGGTTGGAGTTCAGGGTAACTGACTCCAAGGCGAACAACTAACCTAGACTTGAAAGAGCGAGGGGAAAAGAGCATGTTCGTAAAGCGGGGAGTAATAGAAGACGTGTAAATTACAGTCCCGCAACGCCTGAACGATATGGCTAAAGCTGAATTGCTTGAATCCTAATATCCAGAGGTGGAACTTCACATCCTTCGGTAGCACGTCTGTACACCGATGTCATCTGTAACCATAAATTAGACTTTTGTTTATGGTACGCCCTGACAGATGAGCGATAAGTAATGAACTTATTTAAGGATATGAGTAGAAGCCTAAGTCGTTCTAAACGTTCATCAGCAAAGGAACACGGGATTGCCTACGGGACGCGAGTCCTATGGTAACGGAGTTCCAATAGTAGTCATGGGAGTTACGCCCCATCAAGGAGAACGGGAGAGCCGTTTACAGGGCAAAGTGGAACAGGTAATTAGATGTAACAGAAGTCGAGAGGTACGCAGGATGCGAACAGCCGAAACGATACTGAACATCATACGTACACGCGGACAACGTGGGTTGCCAGTAGAAGATGTGTATCGACTACTATACAATCCAGATTTATATTTACGTGCCTACGGCAAGCTAAACAGCAATGCGGGTGCAATGACACCTGGCGCAACACCGGAAACAGTGGATGGGATGTCCCTGGAGAAAATTAACACTATCATCGAGGCTCTGAGATATGAGCGCTATAGATGGATACCAGCGCGACGTACTTATATCCCGAAGAAAAACGGTAAATCAAGACCTCTTGGTATGCCTTCTTGGTCAGATAAATTACTTCAAGAAGTAATTCGTTCAATACTAGAAGCCTACTACGAGCCACAATTTAGCGAACACTCCCACGGTTTTCGCCCAAAACGCGGATGCCATACAGCACTTCTAGAAATTACCCAAAAAGGTCGAGCCACAAAGTGGTTTATTGAGGGAGATATCAGTGCGTGTTTTGACAGAATAGACCATACTATCCTGTTAAAAATACTACAAGAGAAAATCCACGACAATCGCTTTATTCGACTAATTAAGGGTTTGCTTGATGCAGGCTATTTGGAAAACTGGAAATACAACTCCACCTACAGCGGAGTCCCGCAGGGCGCAGTAGTAAGCCCAATACTTTCCAATTTGGTGCTAGATAAACTGGATAAATACGTCGAACACAAGTTGATACCTGCCTACACACGAGGTCTTAGAAGGAGTGTTTACCCTCCCTACAGAACTTTGACATTAGCTGCATCAAAAGCACGAAAAGCTGGAAATTTGGAAGAAGCACGCAAACTAAGCCAACAGGCGCAGTCAATTCCGTCGCGTGACCCCAATGACCCAAATTTTCGTCGCCTTTGGTACACAAGGTACGCCGACGATTTTCTGTTAGGAGTTGTAGGTTCAAAATCCGAAGCCGTGGAAATCAAACAGAAAATAGCCACTTTTTTACGTGACGAGTTAAAACTGGAACTCAGTGAAGAAAAAACGCTCGTTACCCATGCAAGGGACGAAGCCGCTAAATTCCTGGGTTATGAAATCCACATACTGCACGCCAATGATAAACACGACCAACGTGGTCAAAGATGTATCAATGGCAGTGTAGGGTTAAGGATTCCCAGAAGCGTAATTAATAGCCACTGTACTAAATACATGCGCTCTGGAAAGGCAATACATCTAGCACAAAGACTATCGGACGATGCCTACAGCATAGTTAGTCAATATCAAGCGGAATATCGAGGCATAGCCCAGTATTACCGCATGGCTTACAACCTCCATATGCTATCAAAACTAAAATGGGTTATGGAACTTTCCCTTGTAAAAACCTTGGCTAATAAGTTTAAAACTACTTGCCAGAAAATTTACAAGCGCTATCGTGCAACCATTGAAACAAAAGATGGTACTTACAAAGTACTACAAGTAAAAGTGGAACGCGACGGAAAGCCACCATTAATAACTCATTTTGGTGGAGTCTGTTTGCAGTGGAATAAGTGGGTCAAAATTGATGATAACCAAACTAACTACATCTGGAACGGACGTAGTGAAGTCGTTCAACGTCTCTTAGCTAATAAATGTGAAATTTGCGGAGCAACGGACAATATTGAAGTCCACCATATTCGTAAACTAGCAGATATTAAGCAAAAAGGTCGTAAGGAACGCCCCGAATGGATGCTTAAAATGTCAGCACGTAAACGTAAAACTCTTGTAGTTTGTCGTCAATGCCATGAGAAAATCCAATACGGACGCTACGATGGTGACACTCTCAAAACGTAATGATTACTGGAAAGCTACGTGATACGGAAACGGTCATGCGTAGTTTGGAGGGGGGTGGTTGGAAAAGTGCCAGTAATGGTAACTCGTTGGCTACCCACCCTACTTTTCAGGCAATATTGTCATTAGATAGGTCTTATTGACACTCATGAGACCTATCTTTTCTTACCATAAATTGCTACATACTTTATCTCATGAGCTTTTCAGGCTATTTTGT
The DNA here is from genome assembly GCA_024239075.1 of Fischerella sp. CENA71. Lineage (GTDB taxonomy): Bacteria > Cyanobacteriota > Cyanobacteriia > Cyanobacteriales > Nostocaceae > Pelatocladus. The sequence goes on from JANBVI010000014.1 coordinate 8,735, forward strand.
CGCCCCGTCAGATAGCTACGACAAAATGGAGTTGTAATTGATTTAAGACACTTATAAAATTTCCATCACTTTCCCCATACAGGCTATCTGCCAAAACCAGTTTAAATTTAAACCCCATTCCTTGGAGTTCTCTGATTAATTCTGCGGCAATTTCTGGTTTAGTTTTATATTTATCTCCGGCTTTCAATCTCTCTCGTGGTTTATAAATTTGAAATGTTAATGGAAAGGTCATATCTTCAATTACACCATCGGCTGTCACTACCACTATGCCATTTTCAATTTTGCCTAAGTTCCCAATATACTGCCGTTTTACATAGTCTGTAGTACGACCTTGTTTTTTGTCTCCTGTTTCATCAATTATTAAAATCAGCGAGCGCTCATTTAATACTCGTAGTATTAGTTCTAATCTTCGTTTTTTTAATGATTCTACTGACCGGGCGTGATTCTGTTAAAAAATGATGTAATGATTGGTGGTTCTCTAACCCTACCACCTTGGCTATTTCTGGTAAAGATTTCCTTTTTATCTCCGATATCATTCCTAAATGTAGATCTCGGAAATTTTCACGCACTCCTAACTTCTGGAAATATGTTTCGGTAGATTGCACAATACTCATCCACAAATTTGATGCTGGGTTTGGGGCTTCTTGGCTGTGTCATTGTCCCCTCCTGGCTTTCAGTCCTCTTTTCTGATTTTACTCTTCCCGGAGTGACAAAAGAAAGTTAATATTGCCACAACGGAGGCTGTAATACTCATTATTTCGTGAAGCGATCGCATCCTTTTTTGATGCATTGGAATCATAATATTGCCGAAAATCAAAAATGGAATTATAAGCTTGCCAAAAAAAGGTAATCTTAAGATTTGATTTTTAGGTTGGTGTAGGATTGTCAAATACTTATGCCAGAAGAGTTTCAGTTTTTTGGGAGAATTCAATCCTACATTTTTAGTCCGAGTGCTTTATCAAACATTTTATCGTCAAATGTATATTCTGCAAGGATTTAGAAGCGTTTGAACCATAATATTGCCAAAGTTAATTGGAAGCATAAGCAAGCCATTCCGGCAATATTATCCTTCCACCGACAAATGTCATGATTGCAGGTTTGAGCTATTAGCATTGCAGGTCGCTACATATAGATGGGTAAAAAGACGACACCCTAACAAAGGTAGGAAATGGATTGCCAAACGTTACTTTAACGTGCAAGGTAAAGCTCCCTACCTTACCAAATGGGATTTTATTGCCCAAATACAAGACCGTAGAGGTAAACAAAAGACCATAAGTCTTTTTAAACCCATATTCCGCACCCATACTGTCACAAGCGGTAATTACTGAAATAAATTTACCAATAAAGAATCAAAAAATACTTGCTGTTTCCCAAAGAGATGTTTTCAAGCGTGAATAGCTTAATTTTATATGTCGAATCAGTTGTCAAGAAGGAGCAATAATCACCAAATATATTTTTCCGATAATTGATAAATAAATTTCGATGCTGACTTACATTTATGATTAAATTTCTAAATATATGAGGTTCTCAAAAAAATAACTAAACATGATAATTTAGAGCTATCAACAAGGCAAAGTTAGCTCGGATGTGGAACAATAAAGAATTAGACAAAAGAGAATGTATTAGAAATTATGTAAGAAATTGATAGTAATGATGGCAATCTTCAGGTAAGAGCGACAGTATAAAATCTCGCTCTTGGTTCCAATTAGAAATATGTTTTTGATGGTTAAATGTTACCAAATGAATCGATTGAAAACATTGGAATATCCATCTTAAAGTAGGACGGTTAGTTGATTTACCTAACTGATTTTTAATTGTAGATTTTGATTCTCCTAAAGCAGTTCGTATTTGTCTTTGTGCACTTACTCGTAATAAAATGCCCAGCCGTATTAAATATATTTTGGCGCCTGCCCAAAGTAGAGCGCGCTTTCGCCTGAAGGGCGCGCCTCGACGGCTGGGCATTTTATTATTTGGAGCTCCCTTGTGCCAGAGTATAGACCAATAAGCATAAACCCATGATCATTGCTAATGCTTCGATTCTCTCTGGGGATTTGAGAAAAATACTGTCTGCGAAAAATAACGGGTCTTTGAGAAAACCAAAACCTCTTTCACAAGATTGTTGTGCTTTATACTTAGAAAGCATTGAATCGTTACTAAGTTGATTTGACTCTAAAATATTTGTGGCAATAACGAAACGCCCAGCACTTCTTGTTTCCGTGTTAATTTTACTTTCATCCGGAGATATAGTTGCTGATATTTGGTAATATTTTTCTTGCTTACGGTCTGAATGAGCTGATGTTTGCTCAGTTATTTGAGTCTCAGCAATTTGGTAATATTTAAATTGTTTTGATAGTTTATTTAATGCCTGAATTGCATCTGAAGAGCAGGCAAACTTTTCTTGTGACAATTTTTTCAAGTCGCTTTTTGCTTTTTCTTTTGATTTGGTAATTTTTTGTGATAGTTTTTTGAGGTCTGATTCTCTTCTGGCTTTACTTTGTACTACCAGCCATCTTTGTTCTACCCCTGCATAGGTTACTGTATTCTCTACAAATGAATATCCTGATAATTTACTTGCAAGAAATTCTGATTCGTCTAGAGATGATACTAATAATTGTGCTGCTTTTATCGTTAAAGGTACTCGACATAACCACTGTAAATCGGACATTAATTTGATATTCGGCTCTGTATATAAAGCACTGTCTGCAACAATTAGACTATCAACTTGTATTTGTTTTTTATATTCAACCGCAATTTGACCAAAACATGATGAATCTGCTTGGTTTCCAGACGCTGATTTGAAAAATATTGGGATATCTCCATCTCCTGAACATATTAACTCTATGAGAAATTGTTTCAAATCTGGTCTGTGGTCACGAGAGTAACCGTATGTTAAATTTATCGCTTGTGATGATTTTAGGTGCGAATCTTCTTGGTGTTGCTCATTTCCATTTCTTTGTAAATCAAATATTACTTCTGGTAACGGGGTCTTCCACGTATCAAAAATGGGGAGGCTTCTATTGAGAGATCCGATTGGCCCATTTATTAATAAAGGGGCTTTAAGCCTCCCCATTTTTGAAGGGGACAATGCGGTAAAGTCGAATTATATTCTCCATGTACGTGCATTGATGACGAGTCTAGATGTGATGATTCGAGGGATATATTAAACTTTTTCACTGTATTTAACGACACTGCTAAAAATATTGTATCGAGTCCTTTCAGAAATAATTTATCCATGACTCTACCAAGTTTGTCGTCGTTTAAATACTCTGGTTTTACTCCTTTTCCGACTAAATGTTCACAAGGAATGGACTCGAAAAAATCCGGAAACATATATAAGGGTTTAGAGACAAATCCTAATCCATTTATAATCATTGCTTTTACAACGTGTCCAGCACTGACTTTTTCTCCCAATTCTGACCCTAATAAATTATTAATTATTTCTACTAACCCAATTGAGTCTACTATTCCTGCTACTATCTCCAAATGGTCTATATTTTGTATTTCAATGTCTTTAACGTTAAACATGACAACAGATTATTTCAAACAATATTAAGTTAAAATTCTGACATTTTTTCTCAGAATTGGTGCGAGAAATTTCAGTCTTTTATATCAATACTTTAAACACCCAAAAACGAAATTACAGAAAAGGGGAAGGGAGAGGCTACCTCAAGAGCCTCTCCCTTCCCCCCCCCCTATGCGGATGATTATCATTTTTATTAACTGTCCGTTTAGCTTAATAGTAGTTATTCTTATTTAGCCCTAGTAAACCCTCCTCACACCTGGTTCCTATGTACTAAATATCTCCGTTTCATTCAGCTGTGACAGTTCTGGGTGCGGAAGGTGGGTTTAAAGCCTCCTCTACTCCAATAATTCGACATATTAAAGTTGCAGGCGCAAATTCACCTGACGACCCCACACTGCGAAAGTACTGGGCAGACAGAGCCACTAAATTCGTTAAAACCCGATTTGCCAAGCATAGTTTCTATCTCAAAGTGGCTGAAAAACAAGGGCATTACTGCCCAGTATGTGGAGAGTCCATCTACAATGGTGAACCACTGCATCTACACCATCAAACTCCGGTGCATAACGGCGGTGATGACTCGCTAAACAATTTAGTGTGGTTACATCAAGCCTGCCATCATACCATACACAGCAGCGAATCTAAGAAAGAAAAACTTTCCTCAATAGCACACGACTGGGGAGTTACTGAGGCTTGAGCGGCTTGATTGGTAACAGTCACGAGCCGTTCTTAGGGGACTGCGGGGTGGCAACACCCCAATGTTACCCGACCCCAAGATCACCAAAAGTGGCCAAGAACCCATTTAGGTTCTTGGCCACTTTTGGTGATCTTGGTTGGGGGAAGGCAGTCCCGATGAAAAAATTTCACAACCATACATGAAAATATGGTCAGTAAACCAAAAAGTTTTTCCCAAAAGGGGGAAAAGTAGCGAGCGTGACATGAGCCGCCACGTAACGTCTGAAAGCCTTGCTACGTAAGCATTACAAAAATAAAATTGCTCTCCGATCCAAAAATCGCCGAAAAACGTTATTTTTACCGTCCCAATTGAAACTTACGCTGTTTGGTACAGCATTTGGCAACGTAGCCACAAGGATTTCAGGCTGCAAAATTCAGTGAGGTTTAAATGGTACAACTTTCCATAGTGTGTTAAGCCGACCAAATCCAATGGATTTTGGTAAAAGTAAAATTTTTGACTGGAAGCTTTATCAGGCAAGCTTTTCGAGAGTTAAGTGGCGGCAAATGTCAGGCTCGCTGATCTCACCCCGTCTACAGTGATGCGTTTAACTGCCCATTTCTTGTTCATTGTCAATATATGCTGGTGCTAGTAACCATCTTTTATACACCACATAATTTATTTTTGAGTGAAATCAGGTTGGTTAGGCCTTTCCAAATCCCACAATGCTCCGCCAATCCTCAGTAAAATGAAAACAGCCAAGCTCACTGCAAAATTACCATGACCAGAACACTCACCCACTGGACAGTTGAAGACTATCATCGGATGATTGCAAGCGGGTTGCTGGCTGGGCGACAGGTGGAATTGATTGATGGACAGATTGTTGATATGGCTCCAGAACTTCCCATTCATCGAGCAACCTATCGGCGAGGAGTAAAGTATCTGGAAGCATTGCTGGGCGATCGCGCCGTCATCTTTTCGGCAGCACCGATTACATTGCCCAAGCATGGTGAACCCCAACCCGATATTTGCGTTGCCGTTCCTCCAGAATCTCGCTACGATCAATGCCATCCTGAACCAGAGGATATTTATTGGCTGATTGAGGTATCAAATTCTACACTGGCTTATGATTTAGACGAGAAAGCCAAGCTCTACGCCAAAAGCGGGATTCAAGATTACTGGGTACTAGATATCGCGGGTACTCAGTTGTGGGTGCATCGAAATCCACAAAATGGAGAGTATCAATCTGTTGTGCGCGTTTCGACAGGTACGCTAACTCCACTGCTACTGCCTGGTATAGCGATCAAGGTTGCTCGTTTGCTAGGCTAGCGTTGCCGTGCCAATTTTGTAGTGCGATCACGGTTCTTGATAGAGTGCATTAACTGAAAGTACGGCACCATAATTATATTGCTGTGACTTTTGAGCGGTCGCCTTCTTGATTTTCATACAAAACGCGCTCGCCACAAACGGTCAATGGTTTTCAGATCGGGGTATTAGTACCATTGGAACAAAAAACCGGGTTAAGCATTATTACATTAATAATACAAATTGATTTCAACTTGAAATTTAACTCAAATGTAGTGCCTTCAAGTTTTGGGTTGGGATATGTTTCAACATAAGTTTTAATACAATGTTAAATTTTTTATTCATTATTTCTTAAGTGTCTAAACTGTCTCAATTAATTTGCTTAAGTGTCTTAACTGTCCTTGTCTATTCGCCAAAATTCTTAGAGAATTCATCAAGATATAAGGAGTAAAATATGCAGTTAACAGAGTTGGCTAACTTCTTGGCAATACTCACAATCGTAGACTCTGATAGTAAAATCGCACAATATACTGTGAAACTGGCACAAGCAGATACAGTAGTCAACGAAGGAGAAACCGATACTACTGTCTTAAGGGAGATAAAAAAGCATTTACCTGAATTACAAAAAGAGTTGAATGCAATTCAACAAAATAAACTGGAGCTAAAAGAGAAAGTCATAACCAAGATTTTGACACCAGATAGTTAATAAACTGTAGACCCTAGATTGCCAATTAAGGCAAACTACTAGTCCACCAGGTATGGAGCCGAGATGCACAACTTTCACGTCGCGCATCTCGGCTCCATACCCGTAATGTTTGATTGGTAATTTCCACGAAAGCCGAAGTCTATGGTATTCCCTTTGCCTTTATTCCTTGTGCTGGTTCCAACAAAGCACCAAAACCAGCAGCATTACCTGAGGAGAAGCATATTCTCAATCTCCCTATCAGTTGGGTGCTACTGCAAATGGTAGACCACAAATTGCTATTGGGTGCGATCGCCCCCAATCCCCCAACACCCCATCCCCTATAACCTCACCAGCAGCAGCCTAACACTATGACACCAACTTTAATGATCGCCAGTTTACTAAACGGACGTGAGAGCATAGACATAGGTCGGAAGCTGGCGCATTCAAAGGGATTGATTAAGAACAAATAACCTAAGACAGAGGCAGCAATTGGGATTTTTTAGGAATATTTTTTTGGTAGAGGCGTAAATACTCACTTAATACGCCAAAAGCTATAGAAATGAAAAATATTATATCGATAGGTTTGAATAGCTTCTTACAACGAAACAAACAATCTGTTTTGCTGTTTGACTCAATGACTGTTGCTTGTGATATTGCTTTTATGCTCAACGGTCAGTGGGATGGCTGCAATGGCGTGATTATGTCCAAATGTGATGAGGTAGCTGTTAACACTGCCGCTAGCCTTATGGAAGCTACATGGTGTTATCAAGGTGCAAATGTTGCTGTTTTGGACAGATTATCAGCCGATGAACTTTTGCGTCGTTATGTAATAGGAGAAAGATATTTTCTTAATGCTAATTTGAGATGTACAGAGCTTTCTTTCCTTAGTTTAAGTGAAGTTAATTTGAGTTGGGCTAAACTGAATTTGGCTAACCTGAGTGGGGCTAATCTAAGCAAGGCAGACTTAACAGGTGCTATTTTGGAGCAGACAAACCTAACAGGGGCTAATTTGAGTGGTACGCTTTTTGACAATTAATTAACAGGTAATCTACACTCTTGGATGAGTTGTGCTTGACTAGAGATGCGAGCGCACACTTCTGTTTATGTGGAAAAAGCCCAATTTTAACTTGAGCTTAACTCTTCAAATAGAGTCAAGAATTAATTAAAAATGCTTATATTTTTTTTACCGACAAATGTTTGTAACTCATCTAATTGAGCAACCACTGGTATACTATCATTAGCATTATCTGGTAAACGCTGACCAACTTCCTTTACCCAACGGATAACTGTATTATGATTCACACTCGTAATTCTTTCAATTGCTCTAAACCCGTTACCATTTAGAGGTTGTTTGAAAAGTTTTGAAGAGTCAAATCTTATGCTAGCCGCCTTACCATAATACGGATTATGGCAATGTAGATGAAAGTCTCTGATGTTTCGGGTAATAGCTCATAGTCTCTGACTAGTCGCCGGCATCCCATCAACCATCCAAAAGTACGTTCAACGACCCACCGTTTTTTAAGTATAGTAAAGCCCTTGGTTTGTTCTGGTCGGAGAACAACCTGCACAATCCAACGACAAACGTCCATAACCCAATGCATAAACGGTTCCCCATCAAAGCCGCCATCGACCCAAATGGTTGTCAATCGAGATACTTGGTTTTTAGATTTTTTGACTCTTTTGAGAACTTTTTTACCCCCTTCACGCTCACCTACATTGGCAGCCGCGACCAAGACCCGCAAGACTAGCCCCAACGTATCGACCGTCAGAAATCGCTTGCGTCCTTTGATTTTTTTGCCTGCATCGTAGCCAACGGCTTCATGTACCATTGCAGCAGTTTTAACACTTTGACTGTCGATAATTGCCTAGGCGTGGACTTTGATGGCGCTCAATATCAATCCTCGTCCACTCTCACAAACTATCATGGATATTCAACCACGTCCCATCTTTACGCCAGTTGCGAAAATAGGTGTATACCGTCTGCCACGGAGGAAAGTCTCCAGGTAACGCTCGCCATCGAACTCCTTCTACCAGGATATAGAAGATTGCATTCAAGACTTCCCACATATCGACTTCGCGTGGACGACCACCTTTTTTAGCTTCTGGAATTAGGTCACTTAAAATTTCATATTGAACACGCGTCAGATTGCTGGGGTATGCTTTACTAATGTCGCTCTCTCGGTGCTGTTTATGATCTATTCACAGCTTATACTGAGAGAGTTTTTTGACAACATACCCGACTTTTCAAACAGCCTCTTAGATACATGGTTAAGCAGGATTCTTTGATTTTTTTGGGATCACCTTTAACCGAATATGATTCAATAAATTGGCGACCACAACTCTTACATTGGTAATTCTGCTTACCTGTTCTATTTCCATTTTTTCTAATATCATTACCTCCGCATTTTGGACAATTCATTTCCATTTTCCTTTTTGGCGATCACTACTATAAAAATTTATCCTCGATTATATATCATCCCGCAATGATGCAACGCCCAGAAAATAGGTTCAGCAAGCTTATCCTTTCAAGCTTATCCTTTCAAGCTTATGCTTTAAATTGGTTAGGTCGAGATAGATGAAAAGTAGTGCCTTTAGTCCGGGCGGAATACTATTGCACTAGCGCATATAGTTCCGCTGGGAAAACACGCCCTAGTTCTAGAATTACTGCAACAGGCGGTGGACATAAGACCTATATATGCGGACCAAAAAGTAAGTTTCCACGAGCGTTCGGATCATCACTGAGATAGAATTCACTAACCAACTGCAATACCTCGTCTTTCGAGAGAATGCCGTCACCATTGAAATCCAGTTGTGGAAAAATATATTTCACATAGACGCGAGGAATATTGAACGTTACGAAAAACTCTTCCCATTTTTCAGCAGTCGTCTTCTCTTTGCCATCAGGATTAAATAGGTCAAAAAGCGCAGAACCCAACGACTCGATTTCATTGTATTTGTCCGCTGCACTCAATAGCTGCTCGTGATATTCTAACCACTCCTCTAAAGTCACTTTTTCGTCACGGTTTTTGTCAGCTGCCTCTTGTAAGCGCTTCCAGTAGAGTAATTCCTTATCATGAATGTTGCTATATTCTGATGATCCCGGTTGCCAACCACGAAGTTGTGCCAGCCGCTGAACAGTTTGCTCAAAATCTTTTTGGTCTAGCACCCCATTATTGTTGGAATCGTAGACAGCAAAAAGAGTTGTCCATTTTCGCTTTTGCAATTCAGAAACCATGAAAACTCCTTATTTTTGTTATTTACTTTGTTATTATTTACATCAATTATATTATCATAATCTGCTCTAAAACTGTACAAGAAACTTATAAACAAACAAAAAAAATCAGAAAATTAGAATCAATACGTCGGCTGGATATAGCCCATAAATTTTATTAATCTAAGAGCAAGTATATTTAATTTTTTATTCTTTAAAACAGATGCCAATGTTTGAAGTATTGGGTATGTTGTTTGGGATTTCCAAGACAGAAGCAAATAATACTTTTTATTATTTTCGTTAATTATTTTTCCCTAGGAGCTTTTCTCCAGAGGGGATCTTTCTCTATTTCTTTGCCCCTTTTAACTTAACTACAGCAATCCTAAATCATTTGTGAACAACAAGATTCTCGACTTCTTTAAGAAGTCGTGAATCTAAGCATACGCGATTTTCACAAATCAAATAGGATTGCTATAGCAGCTTGGGTTATCATTAATTTGATTGGATATTTTATTCTTTGGAAGTCCCTTGAAAGTGGGAAAATGTGCCCAATTCCTCAATTTCGTATCCTTCAGGATAAGTAGGACGTTTCCATTTCGTACGCAAAACGGGCACTTCACGTTCGGGCAACCACTTTAATACTCTTGCACGCAGCTTAAGCAAGCCTTTGACTAGAAGAGTGAAAATTTGTGGTGGATGTGGAAAGCCGACAGCGTCTAGTAATGGAGCGTCAATCACAGCCAAGACAAGCGGACGTGCTATTGACCAAAGAAATTTTGGCAAGTAAAGACTGAGCAGCAGGTTGATCGTTGCCGTTGCGATAGTTTGGTTTGATGATGCAAAACAGAAATGTTTTCGCTCATAAGCCAGATTAAACTGCTCGAGCTCATCATAATCACTGGGAATGTTTTTTGCATTCATCCGGTGACCAACTTCGCGGAAGAAGTGAAAACATGCCAACTTCTCGTTTTGGGTGAGAGGACGCCAGCCGTATTGATCAATCCAACGAATAGGTTCGTAGATATATATGCTCAGTACATAGATGAGGTCATCATTTGAGAAAGACAAACGTCCGTGCATTTGATTCATTCGCCGCAAGGCACGACGACCGCGATCGCTATCGTAGCCATTCTCGGTCAATTCAAACATAATCAGAGCAGTGTCATCGTATCGTTTCCGAGGACGATGAGAAAACTCACCTGTTTTTGCCAATATCTGTGAAATAGACGGGAGAGCAAATGTGCGGAAGAATGCCAAATCTAAAGCATACTCAAAATCCCAGGGAAAGGCATAGCAGGTCAGTAAAGACATTATTTCTTGATGATCCTGCACTGGATCTAATTGGGCAATACGTTCTGAGATGTGTTTTTTAGGCATAACATGTTTGTCCTTTGATTGGAATACTCTTAAAACAAACGCTCCAAAGATACCGCTGCAAGTGTTTGCAGAGCTTCGCGGGCAATCCCCCACGGGAGTTGCTCAAGCTCTGCGATCGCCTTTTCAATATAAGTAGCTGCAAGCGCACGGGTTTGCTCTGCTGCTTGTGTCTGCATGACGAGTTCTTTAATCTTTAACTGGACTTCTAAAGACTCCAATTTCTCTGGATTACTGAGTATTGTATGAAGCTCAGTATAAATAGTGGGGTCAGCATTAGCCGCAATAATGAAAGGATATGTCATCTTGCCCTCGGCGATATCCTTATAGAGCTTCTTGCCCATGAGAGTTTGGTCGCCCATGAGATCAAGCAAATCATCGATCAGCTGGTATGCCATACCAAAATTTTCACCGTAACGTTTCAGTGCCTTAACAACAGACTGTGGCTGATTGCTTGCGGATGCGCCTGCACTACAAGACCAACTAAACAGCGTAGCGGTTTTTCCTTTAATCACGCTGAGATATGTTGTCGGGTCTAATACCAGTTGACCTCGATTCTCAAGCTGCTCAGTCTCAGATAACACCATTGTTTCGACAACGCTAAGAAGCTCACTGACTAACTCAGGACGCCCCACTTCTAATAGCAGTTGAGCCGCTTGAACAACTAAGAAATCACCTCCTAGAATGCTAGCGGCATTTCCATAGACAACCCTAGCAGAGGGCTCATGACGTCGTTCTTGCGCTAAATCAATGACATCATCATGCAGTAATGTTGCGGCATGAACAAACTCAGCCGCGAGTGCAATATTATCCACAGCAACTGGATAACTTCGCCGACCTACGCACGCCGAGAGGTATACACAAAGGGCACGAATACGTTTGCCAGGTAAAGAGAGGATCTGCTGAACGACTTGTTGCACTATCGTCGGGTCGGGAATAGTTTGATAGCTCTGAAAATTCTCACTCAGTACAGACATCCCATCTTCGAGTAAAATGCGCACAGACCTCAGTTGGAAATCTAACCCTTTTAGCTCTTGATTGGAACTGAGGCGTTCCAGTATTTTTAGACTGGCAAAGCCCTTATCTCCCGGTTTTCTGTTCTCGCTAGCTCTTGACTCAGGATAGTAATCCCATGACCAGTCTGAAGCTGATTGTGGCTTCTTGATTCGACTATTTGATGAAGCCCAAGAATAACGCAGCGTAGACCATAGCGATGCGAGTTTCCATTCCAGACCCACCAACTCCTGATCCATCTGACGTTTCTGCAACTCATCGACTAATGCTTCTGACAGGGCTGGAAGCTGCTCTAGACCTTTTTGGATCAACCTGATGGCTCCGAACCCTATTTTCCGGAATGGTGGAAGTTGGTGCGGCTGTCCTGCCCCGAAGCGCAAACGGTCATAGGCTTTCAATGGAGCTAAAAACGCTGGTTCATCTAGTTGCCAAACCTCACAACGTGTAGCATTTGAGCCAGAAGCATCCAGGATTCCATTAACTGCTCGACGGGCAGCTTCGTTTGCCCCTTCCATCGTAGCCAGGTCAGTATGTGTTCGCACATAATCAGATGCAAGAAACAGATTTTCGATTTCTGTTATGGCATCGGGTCTATGTTCCCACGAACCTGCTGTGTTAATTAATAATGGTTCTAGATTGGTTGCAACAGTAGGGTTGGGGTAAACAATCGCTGGATCGAGGAACCAGTTAAGTATGTTGGCTTCCTCAAAATCGCGTCTAATGTCGTTGGAAAAATGTGCCTTGAGTTGTGCCCAGACTTCATTTTTGATTTCTTCAGGTGTACACTGAGTCGCCACCTTCTCGTACAGTATTCCCGGCGAGTTCCAATCAGATATGCAAACCGATATGATGCCCTGAACTCTGCCATCACCGTATTCTTTTAAATTAAAGTATGGCCAAAATTGTTCTTGTGAGACTGATGTCAATGCCCAAGGTGAATCTAAATAGATTGTATGACCATGATTCATCGGGATCTGGCGATCAAGATAAAACTGGATACCAGACATCCACTCGGTACGAAGCTTGCCCAACAAACCGAGCCTTGGTTCTGCCTCTATCATGGGTTGTGTGACTAGGCGCATCATGACTTCAACTGGAACTGCGGCAATGTAGTAGTCTGCTGTCACTTCATGCTCGACACCGTTTTCTAGGATTGTTATCCCTGTAATCCGTTTACCACTACAGGAAATGTTCTTAACTTGAGCATTCAGCCGATAATCAACCCCCGATTGTTGCAAATATTCGCGCCACGGATCGAACCAGACATCGTTAGTAGGACCATTAAGTACGCGATCGCTGCATTGTCGAAAGATGTCTAAAAACAATTGTGCACCGATACGTCCGCCAGTTCTGGTGCTGATCTCCTCAGCGCGACACGCAACCAGTGTCTTTGTTGGGCCTGAAGCAATATACTTTTGGAACTCAGGCGAACATTTGCTGGCATTTAAAAAGTCCCACCAGGGAATATATTCATATTCTGCGAAACATCGTTCTTCACAACTGGTTAATATAACCAAAAGTTTCTCAATAAAGTGCCACGATTCCTGACGCGGGATATTTAAACCATTGCCAATTAGCATTTGGGAAAGCAATTCAAAGGCTGTGGCAAAGTCGTCAACGGAGGTGGGAAATGCATTCGGTGCAATCCACTGACCCTTACCTACTGTCAATCCTAGAGTGCGCGTTGTCTCAACTAGGTTATCAAATACTCCGTGAGGTTGATTTTTGTAAGGGATGCGCTTCATTGTGTCAGGGAGGTGGCGGTAGAAGCCAGGAAAGAACCGAAAACCATGTTCACCTGGAAGATTTTTATTCCCGTTAATGCCAGAACTAGGGACGGCGATACTTCGTGATTTCCCACCAGGAATTGTTTTTGCTTCATACACAGCAACCTTGAACCCGCGCTCAACCAGTTCATGAGCAGCGCTCATACCAGCCACACCACCACCAAAAATGACAACTTGCTTACTCATGCTTTTTCCAATAATTAAATTAGAGTCAAAGGTCATCTATAAATAAAGTAAATATTAAAAAGCAAGACAATTGAGCATAAATCATGGCTTCACGCTCCTTCTGGCAAGAGTTCATAATCTTTGCTTAAACATCTGTATCGTCCTAACCAACCAAACATGCGTATGCCTTCCTTCGGCACGTTGAGTCCCTGTCGGGACACGCGCTTGCGCTTACGCAAACGACAACCCAACGTTTTGGTAAAACTTCAAATGAAGACGAATTACGTTTTACTACTTCAACTTGAGCATTGCAAATTACATTAGACCCGTCCGAAAATTAAATTTGGTAAAAATAGAATATAAAATCTTACCTTTATTAATGCTAATCTTTACCATATATAGTTTCTGCGGATTGTACAACGTCATAAATTATGTAGACGCTCAAAAATAGAAAATTCTATTTTTTCTCTCTAAACTATCAGAGACTATACCAAGCCCTTATTGCTACGTTGAGTGAAGACATATAGCCAAATTTTAAAAACCTTGTACAGTCTAGGTTATAATTTTCCGGACAAGTCTATTTACTGAGAGAGTTGCAAAAAATAAAATACTCTACTGTATTCAATAAACAGATATTAATGCGATTATCTTGATGTTTCTTGACATGGAGATCCTATTATTGACCAAATACGTCTTTTCTGAAAGCTCAAAAGTTTGTAGCTTTTTTAATGACTACATCTGTATTGCTAAAAAAGACGAAAACGGGTAAACAGTTACACAAGTTCTTAAAAAAAGTTAATAAGTTGGATATCTGTTGCATCTTGAGATACCGAAGAAAAAAGTTTTCTTTGTGGTTGAAGGTATACATTCCTTAATATTGTCTCAACATCATAGTAAAAATGCAAGGACAGTTAAGACAGTTAAGGACATTTAACTGTCCGTTTGCTGATTTTGAGGTGGGAAGAGGAATTAAAAGCTTGAGGAGAAAGGAATCAGGCAATCAAAGAACTTTTGGGAGATGAGACGCTGATTACAGGTAATGTGAAGACAAGTTAATGGACTGTTTCGGGGTGCATCGATGAGTGAGGTAGAGGTAAAAATAAGTTCCGAATGCACATAATAGACAATTCGATATTTTCTTTATGCACTTTTCGTTACGCTTGTCAATGCGTAAGTTCTACCTCCAGCCCTTTCAAGGTGAACGTTTGTACTATGAAATAAATGATGTTTTTAACCCAATTTTGGTACTTTGGCGATTGCGATCACTTAATTTACAGTCCAAAAATTTGGAGGTGAATGCATAAATTCTTTGTTCAATTCCAGCCGATGCCTTAAATACCGTAAAAATTTTGATAGTACATATGCTCACCTTGAAAGGGCTGGTTCTACCTCCTTACAAGCTGCCAAACACAGCTTCAGGTGACTTGATCCCCCTCCAAGTCCGTAACGCTTCCTTCAAATACGCGATCGCCCCTGGTACATTTTCCCAACACCGTTGAAGTGTGCGTTGAATCTCTGCGTTTAAGCGAAACTGCGGAGTACAAGGAATCTCTCGTAACTGCTGCAATACGCCTTGAACCTCTTGATGACTTGGCTGTACTGGTTTTTCTTGTGGCTCAGTGTAATCATCATCACCAGAGTCTTCATCCTGAAAATTTAACGCAACCAGGGCGGCGGAAAAGTGTCCCTCATGAGTATCCATCTCGCTAGTTGAGTCAGCAATATTGCATCCATCAGTTCAAAAGTTGCATCATGCGCTCTTCTCAAATAGCTGTACGCGGTCAAAATTGGATACAAACTTTGCATGGGTGTCAAGCATGGGTCGAGGAACTGGTCGGTTTTATTCGCAATCAGCAGGAATATTATCAGCGAGGTTTAAGGGTTATGGAGCTTATACAGCAAGCACTTTAGCTTGCTCGTTGCCCCTTGAACTAAACTAGTTTAGTTATTTCCCTTCCAAACCAAAAGCACTGGGACGACGGGCAATCACCCAGTGCTTTACGCCTATCTGGTAAGAATTAACGGAACCGCTCTATTCAATGGTGGAGCAACTATCTTTCAATACTAATCCCATTTTATTAAGTCGGTCATCAAAGCTTTCACCAGGCGTATTCCAAAAGACTTTGATAGCTTCTATTAACTCTTCTGCCAGATATTCAGGGAAGTCTAATACGAAATTCTTTCCTCGAATATCTGTATTTACCCCTGATTTGTTTATATCCTCATTATGAAATATCTCTATGAGGTGAGTAATGATATCATAAGGTGTGATATTAAGATGAGAAATCCTCTCCTTCGAAATACTCACATATTAGCAAGAATTGAGCTTTGTTGAAGAATATTGGTACATTAGTGAATTCCATCATTGCTCCTTAAGTTTCAGCAAATAAGTTTTAATTTGATACGGGTTATTTAGAAGGATTGCTCTATTCTTTGCGACCAAAATAATATGCAAACAAAGTACCATTACTGCCGTTATAAACACATCGAAAGAAGCTCTACAATTCCCAAAGTCTATAAAAACCCTGGGGGTTCGCATTTATATTCGTCTACAGGAACATCATAATAGGTTGACTTATCTTCGTTAGTTGCATATGCATATAATGTAGTTGTATTTGATATGTCTGCAATTCCTGGAAATGCTAAGAGCATAAAGCTACTTGCAATTAAAACTACGTAAGAATTCAGCACCCAGGAGTCAGAAGTCAGAATTTTTAAGAAATTAGGGATAGTTGGTATGTTTAAAAATCAAGAGAATATCTGATTATTCAACTATTCTGACTACTGAATTCTGACTCCTGAATCTTTACAAAACTACAAATAAACACATTAACCGTTGCCCGATTCTATTAATGAAGCTCGTATTTGTCATCCTTTTGTTTTTAAGTGGAAAATGAATTGTTGAATTCATTTATCATCAGAATTTACTCATAAAGAATACATCCTGAAGAATAGTAGAAGAATCAAGAAATAACTTGATTTAGAGATGTACTTGTAATATCAAACCTTTTATGAATTCTGATGCTTTGCTTTTTGAGTCCCTAGCTTTGCTTGTAGCTCCTGAGGATGAAGTAGAAATTATGCCCTGACTACACCCGCACTTTTGGGAGCAAAGCCTTCGGGAGATTCACCTCTTCAAGAAGTTTTCAGGCAATTCACATCGCTCTAGCCAAGCCTGAGACAGCCTAGCGCCAGTCAGATTGGCTCCTGCCAGATTGGCTATCGTCAGCGTAGCGTTAGTCAGATTGGCTCCTACCAGATCGGCTTTCCATAAGTTCTTGTCTCCAGATTCAATCTTTTTTAAATCATCAAGGTTTGCCATGCTTCAATTCCTTTTGTAAAGATATATGAAAGTAATTTCACGTTTGTTACTTTTTGAGTTCGCCCACAGCTTTGGGTAGTCTAATGAGTGGTTTAAGGCGTAAAGTGACTGTATTTCTATCATATACTTTACTGCTGCTAAGGTAATCAATTTGTCTTCTCATAGTATCTGATATGGAATAAGGAGAGTAAATTCCATGTTGTCCTGCAAATTTTCTCTTCCTCATGCTTTTTCGTTCACCTGGGCAAGAAAGTAGGAGTATAAATAATAAATATTTTATTAAAAACTGCTTAACTGTCTTAACTGTCTTAACTGTTCTTGTATTTTTTAATTTCTTATGAAAAAATTTATTTGAAAAATTAATGGAGTAGAATTTTCATGGAATCTAACCCGGAAGAAGTCAATACTTTGACTGAAGAAGAACTTAAAGAATTAAAAGAGCAATTTTTGGAACTTGATAAAGAGAGGGATGGATATATATCTCGGAAGGAGTTTCTGCAATTTTTACCATTCTTTAATTATTATAGGCTTACATCATATTTTTACGAAGTAATTGCACAAAAAACAGGTAGAAGTGACTCAGACCTCGATCAAGATTTCAAGAAAATCGAGGAAGAAATGAAAATATTCAAAACTGAATTACTATCGAACATGTACTTTAGTACTTTCGATTCAAACAACGACGGTTATCTTACTTTTGAAGAGTTTAAAGGAAAAGACTCAGAAGATTTGATCAGTGAAATTACAAAGAAATTTTTAGAAGTTGATAAAAACAGTAATAAGTATATATCTAAGAAGGAATTTCAGAATTATTATTTTAATGATTCCAACATAAATACTTTTTTAGAACCCGGCTTGCTAAAAAGTATAGCAGAAAAAACAGGTAAATCTTATCTAGATGTCAAAGAAGATTTCGATAAACAAGTCGATGAATTCGGGAGAGAGAAAGTGTTGAACATGGTCTTAGATGCTTACGATTTAGACAAGGATGGATATCTTTCTTTTGATGAATTCAAGGAAATAGAATAAAGATTAAATCTCACAATACTTCAAGCTGGGTGGAGTCTAGGGGAATATTATTTCCCCTCCCACACACGATTATTATTTTCATTTAATTTATTTGGCGTTGCTGAATCACAATATGAATTATGTGATCGCCATATTCTCAGGGGAGCAAAGCCTCGACATTGGAATACAACGGTGTTTGAGATAATATTCCTTCTGACTTCTGACTTCTGACTCCTGTATCCTTACTCAAAATGAATGAGGTTTTTTTGTCTTAAATGTCCAAAATTATTTATTAACTGTCTTAACTGTCCTTGCAAAATTATTTTGATAGGAATAATATATAAACCAATGCTTAAAACAGAGTTATTTGCTATTTACAAAAGTCTTGTATTAAGTCCATATACCATTTAGTTGTGTAGCATTATTCCTGACAAACGTAAGTTGAAATCTGAAAGTGTAAATCTTCTTTTACACTGTCTAACTAATTGATTTCTAGTATTTTTCATAAATTCTTACGTTTGGTAAGCAAGTCGAAAAATTAGTTTCATTGGTCAAAAATTAATCAATAAAAGGGCAAAGAAATGAGTGATAGCACAAAACGTTATCCTGTGATTTTATTTCCAGGTATAGCAGGGTCACGCCTAGAATCGAAAAATTATCAACACGAGCAGAAACCACTTTGGTTTAATGAGAACAAAATGTTACCATATGTTAATGGTCTGCTGCCAACTGGTGACAGTGAAGAAGAAGAAGAAGAGAATTCTTCATTGTCCTCAACTGGTGTCAGCGAGGAAGAACAAGCAGCTAATTTTTCATTATCAATAGTTGACTCAAGCAAAACAGAAGCAGATATAAAGACAGACTATTTTACTCCTGCTTTACGCTGGCGGAATCACATGAAATTAAAAGAGGATGGCGTAACTCCATTCGTCGAAAAAAGCGATAGAGATAAATTTAATAGAGAAGCACCAGAATTGGATGGGGTTAGAAGTTTAGGTTATTATGTACCTGAGAAAGAGCCTCTAGACAAAGAATATTATGAACCATTAATTAATAGGTTAGTAAAGGAAAAAGGTTATGAGCCGAATATAAATTTAATAGGTCATCCTTATGATTGGCGATTAGCTCCAAAAGCGTTAGAAGAGCGATATGGAACTTTTACAAATCTCAAAAGAAAGATAGAACGTTTATACAATAAATATGATTTACCTGTAGTGCTAATAGCCCATAGTATGGGGAACAGATTAGTACAATATTTTCTCAATTGGATTGAAAAGGAACAATCAAATGGATCACTAGATTGGATCAATAAATACATACATCGATATATAGCGATTAGCCCACCTTGGTTAGGTGCGCCACAGGCAATTTATAGGCTTTCAGATAGTCCAATATTGCTGCCTGCGGGGGCGGAAAAACAAATAGGTTTAAAAGGGATGAAAAATGTACTCCAATCTTTTTCAAGCATTCCTTGGCTATTACCTGTAACAGAAAATCACTACAAATACTTTAATACCCCATCTTTTGGGTATTATAAGGAAAATAGATACAATACTGACGATATTAGCAAGTATGAACCAATAACAGTCAAATACACTTTAGAGCAGGCAGAAGCTCAAAAGACAACATTAGCTCACCTAGCTAATTTTTACAAAGATGATTCTCTAATAACTGATGCAACTACCGGGATCATTGGCAGTGAATTAATAAAATGCCCAAATGTCAATAAGCTAGATGTCATCTATTCAACTGGTTTTGACACTCCTGTAGGAGCATATTATGAATACAGAGATGATCTCTCTGATCTAGCCCTAAAACGACGACTAATGGTAGCGGATGAGTTGGAGCATAGTGAACCGTATCGAGATAAACCTGGTTTAGTAATAAGAGGGGGAATAATACTAGAAACACCTCGGACAAAGCAACAGATAGAGCTAGATTTTTCAGATGGTTCTCCACAAGAAAACTCAGGGGATTTAGTGGTTCCATATGGAAGCTTAACTTATTTTAAGCAATGGCGAAAAGATGATCAAAATAAGGATAAATCCATAACTGGACATGAATTTTCCGCTACAGCTACAGGTCAGTTTGACCCAACCCTAAATCACAATCAAATT
This sequence comes from Fischerella sp. CENA71, assembly GCA_024239075.1. GTDB lineage: Bacteria > Cyanobacteriota > Cyanobacteriia > Cyanobacteriales > Nostocaceae > Pelatocladus. The sequence goes on from JANBVI010000014.1 coordinate 28,916, forward strand.
GTAACTCATGAATCTGTGATTACAAGAATAATTAACTTGTTATCTGATGCGAGCGTAGACGTTTGATGTAGCTTGCGGCGCTTTCATCCTCAAGAATATCTGTAATTGACTTGTGGGAAAGGTATTTTTACCCTTCCCACTATTGCTAATATCTGCAATCTCTGTGATTGTGATTCATTGAAGATTAAAACTTTTATGACCGATTCATCCAGCAGCCGACTAGACCGGATTGAGTCAATTCTCGACACCGTAGCAACCCAACAACAGATCAACACTCAACCCGCATTTCTCACAAGCTTGAGGGGCAGAGGGGAAAGAACTTGTACAAGAACTCTCCTTTGCTCCCCTGCTCAAGAGCAAAAGGCTAGTAGAGATGTGGTGAGAAATCCGGGTCATCTGTGAAACTGCCCTACAACTGGGCTTGTGTCCTGTTGTGGCGGTGTGTTTATGCTGTGAGATCGCACTCTCGCCTAGAATAACGATATCTAGATTGATTGATATCGCCATGCCCGTGAGTTAGAAAGGTTGATCGATGGAGTCCAAAGAAACCAAAAAACCCTATAGGAGAGCGAAAAATTTCAGGGGAGATGGGCAAAAATTCAGCAGGGGTTCTCAACATTAATCATCCCAAAGTCCCTGAAACTTGGTAGATGCAAGTTCGGTGTAACGAACAGTGTGCTGTATATTTTTATGTCCCAGGTAACTCTGAATTGTCCGAGTGTCAGTACCTCGATTAGCCAAATAATAACCCGTTCCATGTCGTAGCATATGAGCATGAACTCTGAAAGATAGACCAGCTAACTCACCAGCCCGTTCAACAATTCCACCGACAGTATCAAATGCTAATGGCCCATGTCGAGAAGACTGGAAAACGTAGGGACTAGCAGGATAATCTCTTTGAAGCTTGCGGAGAGAACGAATTTCCTCAGAGTAAAGAGGATGAGTAGATGGAGTACCTTTTTTAACCCGCTTCACGTAAATTGTGCCACCATTCCAATCTATTTGTTCCCAGCGCAGAGATGCCACCTCTGCCACTCGCAATCCGTGACGATAGATTAACAAAATTAGGGTTGAGTCTCGATGAGCATGGCGACCCTTGGATTTTTTGATAGCTGACCGCATCAACTCAACTTCTTCTGGTCACAGTCTCCTCCTATTTAAAAGATACAGCTGGCGAATAGGGGGTATGACCCCCTAATACAGATCAAGAAGTGAAATCAGAAGATACAGCTAGTTGAGAATCTAGTGACATCTCATTTGCTCATATGACACTGCATCCCT
>JANBVI010000015.1 GCA_024239075.1 Fischerella sp. CENA71
TTCGGGCGTATAGAAAGGCGTCATAGCAGTTTTTATATCGGATTATACGGTGATAACTGGGTAAACTTTATGAAATCATGTCAAGATTTAGTTACAGCTTTAATAAAATTATCTCGCAATATGTGTCAGTACTATCAACGAGGTCTAAGGGCTATGTCGCTTATTTTAGCTACATTATAGGCTTTTTTGTCACCCCGCCAGTTATCTAACAATTGCTTATATTACTTTATATAACGCTTTTCCTTTGTTTTCCCTAAAAATTTTCTCCTGTGTCATTATGACAGATGAGAGTTATTTCGGTTAACTGCATTTGTTTTTAGTATTGACAGACTTTTTGTTTTTGGTATTTACAAACTTTTCTCCGAAACTTAAATCTCTACACATTTATAATTTCGGAGACAATCTATGTCAGTTTATATAGGCAACCTCTCTTACGAAGTTACCCAAGACACCTTGAGTGCTGTTTTCGCAGAATATGGTTCTGTCAAGCGTGTTCAGTTACCTACTGACCGCGAAACAGGACAACTACGTGGTTTCGGTTTTGTGGAAATGGGAACAGATGCTGAAGAAACAGCAGCTATTGAGGCTCTTGACGGTGCAGAGTGGATGGGACGAGACTTGAAAGTAAACAAGGCTAAACCCAAAGAAAATAGAAGTTCCTTTGGTGGCAACCAAGGTAACTATGGTGGACGTAGCCGTTACTAAGGTTCACTCTTTCAGCTATTTGAGCTAATTTGCTAGTTCAACAAATTAATTTCATGTAGTCGAGGCTCAAGTATTTCTACTTGAGCCTTTTTGAGTTAAAAAGTGAGAAAAAATCAATGACTGTATAAGTTTAGATAACTTTAAAAGATGGTGTAAACTGTATTTCTTGTTGAGTGAGAACAAATGTAGTAGGAATTATCATCAAGCCTATTGATTATGATATATTTGTGCAATAAGTAAAATCAGTGTTGTCATAAAATTTTGCCTGGAGCTAAATGCGCTTCCAATCTGGAAATCAGGTTGTAAAAGTTTTGTTCGGTTAGCTTTGATTTTTTCAGAAATCTTTGTGGTCAAAACTCATGACTCTACCATCAGGCAGCGGTGTAAATATTGTTAAAATTATTTGGTTAATGTACTAATAATAAATGGCTAATTAGAGATTAGTGGTCATAATGACTTGGGAACTTTGTAACGGTATTTGGAAGTGACCCCAGAGTACAGGAAGAAAGCTGTTTCTATTATTGGGTTTTGATACGAAGTTTTGTGCTTGCTGCCTAAGAAATATTCAACAACCTTATTACTACTCTCGGCTCGATACCACCTGTCCCCAGATTCAAATTGCTGAGAACAAGCTTTATAATACAAAGTGTTTTCAGCAAATAAGGCAGATTTATGGTAAAAAAGCATAATATTGGACGCATTGCTCAAATTAATCTGATGATTCTTTCCTTTGCGAGCACTATCTTTTTTATGCCTGCACAGGCTCAAATTAATAAATCTAGTCAAGTGTTACAAGCTTCTAGGGTTGGTCAGGCTAAACCTAGTTTGAAACCAACATCTCTGTTAAAAATGACATGCCGAAGTGCTACTGCGGGTGTTCAACAGCCATTAATCAGTCGTTCTAAAGAAATCACTATTGGAAGAGAGGTCGTCAAAGAAGTAGCAGTTCTTGGCGGTGATGTGATGAACTTTGACAGCACTATTGCAGTTACTTGCAAGTTAGAGCCTAACCTAAAAAACTTAACTTTAGAGTTTGGATTGGATAGTATTAGTAGTTTTACTACTGAGAAAACTCAATTATTACTATCTATATATCTTGATAATAATTTAGTTGGCGAAAAGCAGGTTATACGAGGTTCAAAACAGTTATGGTCTATAGATTTAAAAAATGCTAAAAATATTTCTTTAGAAGCAAAGTGTGTACAAAGCAGTGGAGTTTCTAACTCTTGTCCAGGTATTTCATTTACAGACTTGACCTTAAAGTGAACCAAGATAACGGTCTGAATAAGGGCTCTTATGAGAAAATGAATTAGAAAATTACTAATTTTCGACTAGTAGCATGGGCAAATTTTCACGATTGCTCTGTGGAACCAATCGACCTCGAACCACCATTCCTACTCGCATTCGCTGATTAGCTCGACACCAGCAAGGTTTATCAAGAAAGGCGGAGGGCAATTCCCTTCTGCCTCCTGCCCTCTGCCCGTGACCGTTCGCGCAGCGTGCCCTCTGGGCATAGGGAACAAGGGTCTAAAACCCAGCCCTTTCAACGCGTTCCAAAGTACTACATTTTTCACCGCTCTATTAATCCTTGCGCTATCATCCGGGGTATGAGTATCATCAGATACTGTTGGCGAATGTAATACATTTTTGTATTTGAAAATATTACGCAAGCTCAAACCTTCAATCTATGGTTGCGGCTTTTAGTTGTAACACCTTTGTTTATCCGTTTGTAACACTTTCGCCAACAGTATCATCATCAGAACAGAAAACCGAGTTAAGCTTAAAAGCCTTATTAAATAAAGATTTTCATGATAACGAAGGTCATTGATGCTCTGCTGATCATCAAGTCACTACTCAACGATAAAGTAAGGATTTCAGCTTTTAAAAAGGCCTGTATTATTCATGTAATATCTCTTGACCCGGTTTTCTGTTCTAGGGGTAAAAGTAGCCAAGACGCATTTTGCCGCCATGCGTCGCCTGAAAATCATACTGTCGGTGGAAGAATAATATTGCCGTTTTTACGTGCTTATGCTTCCAATTCACTTTGGCAACCTTATGCTTCAAACCCCTCTAATCCTTGCAGGCTATACATTTGAAAATAAAAGAGTTGATAACACACCAGGGCTAAAAATGTAAGATTGAAGCTTCTCAGAAAGCTAAAACCCTTATTTTATAGGTATTTGAGCATCTCAGACACAACCTAAAAATCAAATCTTAAGATTACCTTTTTTTTGGCAAGCTTATGGTAACAATTTTGATTTCCGGCAAAATTATGGTTCCAAAGCATTAATAAAGGATGCGATCGCTTTACCCAATCAACCAAGCGTGGCTGTACATGAGTCTGTTGGTTTTTTACCCGTAGGTGTCTTACGTCGAGTTGGGTATAAATTTGGTCAGTGGCATGATATTAGTTTTTGGCAATTATCCTTACAACCAGAATCATCTTTTTTGGGTGATGGGAAATTTGTAAAGCCACCGATTTCTATCGCAGAAATACAAAAATCACCTTTGTGGGATGAAGCTTTAACAAGTGGACTTTTGTTGCTGAGAATTTAACTAATACAACTTTTGTTATGCCAAGGTTTAATCAATGGAAGATGTTCTAAAAGGCTCTGAAACAACCATAATTAAAAGCGAACTAGCAAAGCAAATTTATGCAGTTTCGCATCTATCTGGCTCATTTAAACTCCGTTCTGGCAGAATATCAAACGAATATTTTGATAAATATCAGTTCGAGGCAGATCCAGCCTTAATTGATGCGATCGCTAGGCAGATGGTTAGCCTCATTCCCAGAGATACTGAAGTACTTGCTGGTCTTGAACTTTTTAAACACATTGAATCGAAGGTCAGATAGAGCCACCAAATTCGGTAAAACCCGATTTGCCAAGGGTAGTTTCTACCTCAAACTGGCAGATAAACAAGGGCATTTTTGTCCAGTATGTGGTGAGTCTATCTACAATGGTGAACCAGTGCATCTACATCATAAAATCCCTGTGCATAATGGCGGTGATGACTCTCTAACAGGACTTAGTTTGGTTACACCAAGCCTGCCACCACACCATACACAGCAACAAATCCAGGAAGCAGAAGCTTTCTTCTACGCCCAACAACTGGGAAGCTACTGAGGCTTGAGCGGAATGATTGGTAACAGTCACGTTCCGTTCTTAGGTAGGGCTAATTCATAGTCAGCAGAGAAAAAAGTAACTCAAGATTATGGCGGAGAAATCGTAGTGCTTTGGTCAAAGAAGGATAACCCGAACTTCGCAGTAAGTTAATGACAATAGTACGGATAATAGACCAGTTAGTAGCAGAATTATAAGCTCGAAATCGGGCAGTATCTTCAAAAAAGACAACATCTTTGACCCAATGTAATCTGTTTTCGATGTCTCTATGTCCGCGAATGTATGAGCCAAAGCTGGTTGCATCTGATGAAAGACTACTCAAATAGTAACTGACAGACTCAAAGAATTGACCATCTCGCGCACCTTGTCTATAAACCGCAATCAAACTTTTGGCTTCTTCCCAGCCTGGGTCTATTCCATAAACTTGGTCATATACCTTGATAGTGCGCTCGATTATTCGTCCACGTGTACGTTCTATGCTTATGTCCACAGAAATTGGCGTTTGCTTTTGAGTTACTTGCTGGAAATGTGATAAAAGCTTGGGTTGGTTGCCCTTGACTCCAACTAGGTAATCATTTCCACTCGCGACAATTAACTGCACTGTTTTTTTTGACAATGCAAAGCATCAAAACTGAAGACCACTCCTTGAAGATTCAATGTTTCTATCAGTGTTTGTACCACTTTGATTTCACTAATCTCATGATTCTCAAATTGTTGCAGGGCAACCACAACTCCTTGTTGTTGACTGTAAACCGACACCAAGTTAACGAAGTTTTGGTAGGACTGATTGTGTCCTTCTACAGTTCCTTTAATGCTTTTGCCATCTATCGCCAGACATTCTCCTTGTATGATGCTTAAATCCGCTTTTGTCCACAAGTGAAAACACTCTGTTAGTTTTTGAAAATCCAATTGCTCAAACAAACGACGAAAAGTGGAATCTGATGGTAAACGTTTAACTTTTATGTCTAAGTGTTCACACAAAGCTTGATAATGCCGCACACAAAAGTCTTCTAATGCCTGATAACCATAGCATTCACTCATTGTTCCCATCAGTACTAACAACAGCATCAGCCACATCGGATAACGCCGTCCACGGGCTGCCCGATAATCTTCTATCCCTTTTAACGCTTCTATCAAACTGCTACTCATCACACAACACAACTAAGCATCATTTTCTACTCTATTTTTTCTCTACTGACTATGAATTAGCCCTAAGTCCCAACCCTAGCCCACCAAATTTGCGCGTTGTGGCAGCATCTTCCTGGCGAAAATGTTCAAACACGTAAGGCAGAAAATCAGGATTGATGCCTTTTCCAGTATCCCTGACTTGGATTTGGGCATGAGTTGCACATTGAGTCAAGGCGATGGTGATTTGTCCGCCTGGTGGCGTAAACTTCACAGCGTTAGAAAGAAGATTCCAAACCACTTGTTGCAATCTTCCAGCATCACCCATAACTGTGCTGATATTCGGTGGCACTGTTGTCTCAATGTACAACGACTTAGCTTCGGCAGCTAGGCGAACCGTTTCCAGGGCAGATGCAATCACCAGATTCAAGTCAACAGGCATCTGATTCAAACTCAATTTGCCACGCAGAATCCGAGAGATATCGAGCAGATCGTCAATCAGTTGTGCTTGCAGTTGGGCATTGCGGACGATCGTGGCCAGCGCGTTTGCCGTTTTTGCCGCATCGAGGTTGCCTTGTTGTAGCAGCTTTGACCAACCCAAAATGGGATTGAGGGGCGATCGCAACTCATGAGACAGCACAGCTAAAAACTCATCTTTGACGCGGTTAGCGGTTTCGGCAGACTCCCGTGCTGCTTGTTCTCGTGCTAAAAGCATTTGTAAACGTTCTTCCGATTCAGAGAGTTTTTCTTCTGCCTGTTTTCTTGCTGTGATATCTTGAACTGTGCCGCGTAACCCCACAATCGTGCTGTCTGAGTCGCGTACAACTTCACAACGGGTGGTGATCCAAATCGGCGTGCCGTTGCAAAATGCCTGCACGTCGAGTTCGTAGCCGACTCCCGTTTTCAATGCCTGTTGGACAGCTGTATTGATGCGCTGCCAACTTGCGTGTGGGTAAAGCCAGCCGTCCTGAGCGGCAAAGTTGGGCATCGTGTCGCGCTTTGGATCAAACCCGTAAATCCGCAGCAGTTGATCTGAGCCAGTGGTGATGTCAGTCTTCGCGTCCCAATACCAGCTGCCAATCTTACCGATGCGCTGCGCTTCTTTTAGTTCAGCTTCACGCTGCCGTAGTTGTTCTTCGGCTTGTTTGCGTTCTGCTTCGCGGTGCTTCGCATCGGTGATTTCAGAGAGAAAAATCGTCAGTCCATCCGGCGATGGGTAAACCCGATACTCAAACCAGCGATTCCAGGCGGGAAACAGCCACTCAAACTGGACTGAGATTTGCTCCCTCAGTGCCTGTTGAAATTGAATGTGAGCTTCGCTACCAGCAGCATCGGCAAATAGTTCCCAGACGTTTTTACCTAAAAGTGCTTCTTGCTCCATATCAACGATTTCACAATAGCGATCGTTGACGTAAGTAAAATTCCAGTCTCGATCCAGCACCACAAATGCATCACTAATACTCGATAGAATTGTTTCCACCTTCTGTTGAGCAGTTTCGGCTTCTAGCCTCAGCACTTGCTCTCGTTGCATTGCTTCCCGGCGCAGTTGTGCTAGCTTCAAGGTTGCTTCGACCTTTGCCAGCAGTTCCTGCGCTGAGAACGGTTTAATCAGATAATCATCGGCTCCTGCTGCCAAACCTTCAATACGGGCTTCTTCTCCCGCCCGCGCCGATAACAGAATAATCGAAATTTCTTGAGTTTGCGGATGTTCTCGCAGTTGGCGCAACAAGCCAAATCCATCCAAGCGCGGCATCATCACGTCTGTCAGCACTAAATCAACAGCGCGTTCTTGAATCGCCTTCCATGCTGCTATGCCATCACTCACCGCTTCAACTTCGTAGTATGGGCTTAACAATCGTGTGACATATTCGCGCATGTCGGCATTGTCATCGGCTAAGAGAATCCGAGCGGAGGGAGAGTTTTGAGTTTTGAATTTTGAGTTTTGAATTGAAGATTCAGTATTTAACTCAGAACTCAAAACTGAGAACTCAGAACTCTCTGTAGATAGCCAACGCGATGCTTCCTCTACAAACGGAGCCGTTCCTAGCGCGGTCGATTGCAGAGTCCGAGGGGTTTGGATTTGCTCGCTTGGTAGATGCGCTGAACCGAGCGGAATCTCCACAGTAAACGTGGTGCCTCGATCTAAAACGCTCGTGACCCGAATCGAACCCCCGTGCAGTTTTACCAGCTCTTGCACAAGGGCGAGTCCAATCCCCGATCCTTCATAGGTGCGTGACTTTGCTCCATTGACACGATGAAATCGTTCAAATAATCGCGGTAATTCCTCTGGGGCAATGCCAACACCCGTATCTGCAACTTGTAATTCCACCCGATCTGCGATCGCCTGTAATGTAACCGTGATGCTGCCGATGAATGTGAACTTGAATGCATTCGACATCAGATTGAGAACAATTTTTTCCCACATATCACGATCGACATACACTAGTTCTGGCAGTGCTGGACACTCCACCCGCAGCTGCAATCCCGCTTGTTCAATGAGGGAGCGAAATACACTGGCTAAGTCGCTAGTGAATGCGGCTAAATCGGTTGGCTCATACATCGCTTGCACTCGTCCCGCTTCAATCCGCGAAAAATCGAGCAGCGTATTGACTAATTTTTGTAAGCGCAGTCCGTTGCGCTGCACCAGTTGTAGCTGTTCCCGCTCATTGGGTTGTAACCGTTCATCTAATGTGTTCGCCAGTTCCTCCAAGGGACTCAACATTAGCGTCAAAGGAGTCCGAAATTCATGGCTAATGTTACTGAAAAAGACGGTTTTCGCGCGATCGAGTTCTGCTAACGCTTCCGCTCGTTGACGCTCTTCTTCATAGGCACGGACATTGGCGAGTGCCGTTGCCATCTGCCCAGCAACTTGATCGAAGAAATCTCGGTAATTATCATCGAGTCTGCGACGCGGGCTAGCAACAACCACCAGCACTCCGGTAACTTTACCTTGCCCAGTGGCAGCGATCGGCAACACCATTGCTGACTGTGGTGGCTCTGACCAAGGGCTACCAGGGAGTTTCCCAAAGCGAGATTCCAGATCATTGATCGCTTGGGATTTGCCAGTACGAGCGGCTTGGGCGATCGCCCAGCCATCAATATCATTCGCCGCAAGGTCTACGACCGCAGGAATGATGGAACTGTCTGGGGCATCAGTGCTGCCACATAGCCGAGCCTGTTTCCCGTCTTGGTCAATTAGGTAGAGGAAAGCAAAAGGAACGTCAAACGGATCGGACTTGAAAGCCTCTACCGCCAAGGCACACAATTCTTCGGCAGTTTTCGCGGTTCCAGTTTTAGCTGCTACTTCCCGGAGCAGGCGAGCGCGGCGATCGTTCAACACACGATAGGTAGTTTCACTGACAACGTTAAACACGCCGTCAATCATGCCGCCCTGCCCCTGGATGGGATTGAAGGTGTACTCGAAGAAACATTCCTCGGTATAGCCAAACCGATGCATTGACAAAAGTTCATCGTTATGAAATGTACCCTCACCCGTTGCCAAAACGCCTGCTAATTCAGGCCCAATGTCGTCCCAAATCTCAGACCAGACTTCGCGTGCGGGGCGACCCAGTGCCCAAGGGTGCTTGTCACCGACGATCGGTCGCCACGCATCGTTGTAGAGCAGTAAGCTCTCTTGCCCCCAGTAAATGGCGATCGGGAAGCGGGAATTGAGGCAAATACTTAGCGTCGATCGCAGGCTTTGAGTCCAAGTTTCCACAGCACCAAGCGTGGTTTGCGACCAATCGTGCGATCGCATTCGCATTGCCATTTCGCCTTTGCCTGCAAAAAGGTGTTCAGCCGTTGAACGATCCACAGTCATGCGTTTTCCTTTCGCCCACACAGACGGGCAGCAATTGTCACAATTTCGGTTGGCTCAACCGTTTGGGGTAGGCAATGGCGATCGCCAGCTGGGTATCCTAACCCAACCAGAAACCCAACGTGCCGTGCGATGAAGTACCGCACCTCACAAAAGCGCGAGAGGTAGACAAATAACCGCTCCTTAAATAGCGATGGTAGCGGACTATCTAGGTAGGCGAATCGGGCAAATCTCCATAGGTTCACTGTGACCTCTGGGGTATCGCTGGCAAGCCGGAAAAAGTTTGGTAGCACACCAAAACGTTCCTCAATCTCTTTGTGTAAAGGCATTTCCGCCATAAATGCTGTTCCCAAATTCGCTGTTATTATTTATTATTTAGCTCACCAATGCGACAGATGGCAGCGTCAAAGGGAACTCAAGAGCGGGCAACAAGAAAATCCGTTTAGTTAAAATTAGGGAGCATAAATAATGGTGCTATTCACTTAATATTTGGTTGTTTTTCATCACTGTTGCTTATTCGCTATTCCCTGTTCCGTGCCTAAAGGGCTTGGCTAATTCTCTTCATCAAAGTACTCTGCAACGCAGTTGGCGGACAAAGATGCCAATGTCGGTACGCTGTTCGGTTGGCGTGCGAGGTGTGGTGGTCATCAATCTACCCTTTGCGATCAATTAGCGATCAATTAGCGATCAATTAATACTTTGTCCATCAGAAGGCATAAGCTAAGGATCAAGCATCTACCGCTTGAGGTAGATTTAACCCGGATTTCTCACAAGCAGTAAAAAATCAATTTACATGACCTGATGTGAGGCATTTTTTTGATACATCATCAATCAAAATTTAGGCGCGGAGATGAATTAAGTATAAAGTCGTAGTTATCAAGCTAAAATAGTTACTATTTTTTTATTAGTGCTAACATCAAAATGTTCTGTTTATAAAATGCCCGCAATCCAAAACAAGACTTGAACCAACCCAAGCCTAAAGTATCATTAATTAGAAATACGTAAAAGGTAATTTAACTTCAAATTAAGCAGTATTAGGGAGCGTTTTTAAACGTCTATGAGCATTAGCAAAGATATGTTTGTATGGGCGTTGATTGGGGTCAAAATCTACAATGAGCGATAGCTTCTTCTGCATTGCCAACGTCGCAGCCAAATTAACTGTGGTAGTGGTTTTCCCTACCCCGCCTTTGTTGTTATATACAGCTATAGTTAATGCTTTTTGTGGGTTGTCAATCTTCTTCTTGATTGCACAAACAACTTCATTTAAGTTATCTAGTGTAAGTTCCCAGCAAGGGGAAGCAGGATGGATGACCTTACCATGTTTTCTAAATAACTGGATGTAGG
>JANBVI010000016.1 GCA_024239075.1 Fischerella sp. CENA71
ATGTTTCGGTAGTCTGGGATTTGTTGCAATTGCTCTATCAGGTTCATACTTGTACATCCGTAGATACTTAAATACCTTTATCTGTATTCTCATTTTTCTACGGTTGTATGAAACCACCCTGAATTTCGGGAGGGGTAGAAAGCCCAGAAATGCGGAACCTTGGCAAGGTGAAAGCCTACCTTGAGAGAGAGGAATACTATAGGAGCTTTAGAAATTTTCATTAAAACCATTCTTAAGTTCGTGAATGTCACATTCACGAAAAAATTCTACGGGTAAAATTTAATGGTATAGCTCATCCAAAACGAGTGCAAAATATAAGTGTTATCTCTTTGCACTCCCTCCTTAATACTGAATCCTTGTAATGCTTACTCCTCTTCTCTTTTGGCGCTTTCCTCACCAGAAAGCGTTTTTTCATGCGATCGCACTTCCACCAAAAAAACAGAGGGGAGGCGAAAAACCTCCCCTTGTTTGTCTTCTTTATTACAATTTTGCTTAGTATATATCTTCCATCTGACAGATATATATTTTTTCTTCAGAAAGAGGATAATTGTTGAGTTTGCTATTCTAAGCAACTACTTAATAGCCTCGCTGTCGCGTTCCAAGGAAAGCGGCAGCTTTATTAGTCTAACCACTATTCGTGCGCTTCCTTAACTTCATATTTTACGTATTTTGTCAAGAGTATTTATGAGTCATCCCCCCGATTTCCTCAGCTACGCTAAAGCCGAAGGCCGATATTCGCAGATTGAGTAGTGTAGTGAACGTGGATGATTTTTGGGGTAGCTGGGTAGGGTAGAATTGGCTGGAAGACAGATTGCTGTGTTTCTTATACGGTAAAAATAGGGATATTTGGCGCTTTCTGGTAGGGGGCGCTTTTTCGTGCGCTTATTTATAGTATGTTTTACGTATTTTGTCAAGAGTATTTATGAGTCATCCCCCGATTTCCTCAGCTACGCTAAAGCCGAAGGCTGATATTCGCAGATTGAGTAGTGTGGTGAACGTGGGTGATTTTTGGGGTAGGTGGGGGAATCGTAGGGTAGAATTGGCTGGAAGACAGATTCTTACGCTGCCTTTTTAGTAAAAATAGAGTTGTTAAGCGCTCCTTACGGATATCTTCAAATTCGTGAGGAGCGCTTTCTCATAGTTGGGTGACGCGCTTCTTTGTTAGTATATTTTGCGTTATTTATCAACTCTCTATAGAGAGATTTTGAGAATAATTGCCACCTCTGAACCAGGATTCCCCTCAATCAATGGTTGGGGCGATTGTTTATTCTCCGGTAGCTAGAAGGGGCAAGAAGAGGGGTAGGGGTAGGCTGTTGACTTTGTTGGTTTTCCGGCGAAATTATTTCATACAATAATGATGTCGTCGGTATCGAGCAAAGTCAAAGTAAATGCAGGAGTTTAAAAGCCCAGTTAGTAGGTTAGCACGGTTGTTCCGGAAGGGTCGAGATAATTGGAGAGAAAAAGCCTTAGAAAAACAAAAAAAGGTTAGAGATTTAGAAATAAAAGTCAGAGATTTATCTGATTCACGAGAGCATTGGAAAAAGCGTGCGCTGGCAGCAGAGTTAAAACTGAAAGAACAGAATGTAGGAGCAGATTCAGAAGAAAAAAAGAAGAAATCGAAACCCAATCAACCAACTTAGGAACTAATAAATCTAGGGAAGAATTAAATATCAAGGGTCATTATTACGACGCTAGAACTATTCAGCTAGCGTTAAAGCTTTTAATTGAATGTGGGATAAGTTTTAGAGGAATAGAGAAAGTATTTGAGTTATTTAAAAATTCCTCTTCACAGACAACTCCAAGCTTCACTTGTATCAGAAAATGGTTAGGAAGAATTGGGATATATGAATTAAAAAGAGAAAAAGAATATCGAAATGATTGGATATTTATTGTCGATTTTACACTGGAACTAGGAAAACAAAAAGCTTTAGTAGTTTTGGGTGTTTCACAACAGCATCTTGTGGAAAATGTGATTGAGAAAGCCAGAGGGCTGTCACATGAAGATGTGGAATTATTAGGATTAGAAATTATGGATTCCACCAAAGGAGAAATGATCCAGTATCAACTAGATAAAATAGCAAAAAGAGTTGGTGTTCCAATACAAATAGTCGCAGACCATAGTAGTGACCTTGCTCGTGGAATCAAGCTATACCAACAAAACTATCCAGACCTAATTTACACTCATGATGTGACTCATGCAATGGCTTTGCTTTTAAAATATCAGTTAGATTCGGATGATAGATACCAGTCATTTATTCAAAAATGTAGCATATGCAGGCAAAGACTACAACAAACGGAATTATCTTTTTTATCTCCTCCAGCACAGCGTTCTCAATGTCGTTATTTCAATGTAGAAAGGCTAACAAATTGGGCTATTAAGCTGTTAAACTCTCCCGCAGAAACTCTGATGGAATTAGTGCCAAATCTTGAAGAAGAGCAAATTAATCAGAAAATAAGAGAGAAGTTGGGATGGTTAGTTGATTATGAATTAGATCTGATTTATTGGAATCAAATGGTGGCACTAACACGAGGTATTGAAACCAAACTAAAACAATCAGGACTTAATCATCAATCTCTGGACTATTTTGAGCAAAATAAATTTGTATTCGCCGATAGCTCTCTCCAAGATTTTCAACAGCATATTTTTGATTACCTGGCTGCTCAATCTTCGCAAATTAAGGACAAAGGGATTTTTTTAGCCACATAGGAATGTGATTGAATCACTGTTTGGAAAATATAAGCAATTTTCTGGACGCTGCCCATTTAAAGAGATGGGTCAGATGTTATTAACAATTTGTTTATCTACTATGAATATAACAACTACTATTGTTAAAAATGCACTTTCCACTGTTAGTTTTGCAGATGTTGAAGCATGGCTAGCTGAAGTTTTTAGTCAATCTATGCTCTCGAAAAGAAAAACTTTATTCTCTGCTGATGTTCACGACACAAAAACTGCATGAACTTTTACCCCTTAAAAAGGCACAGAGTCAACAGCCTAGGCACTTACCCCTTGATGAGCAGTTTGCAAAGCAATTACCTCTATGGGCGCTCAAAAGTATCAAGCTCAATGATCGTAAAACAAACCGAACAGGCGAATTCTAGTTTTAATGATTTGTAAATAATGTTACTGAATAGGACTCACTATCAGCAACATAAGCCTTGATCATCATTACTGCTGCTTTTTCTAACATGACTCCATTGCCATGTTGATGAAATAGTCGGCGTTGGGCAAACGCTCCATCAACTAGCAATAATAACGCTGCACTCAGTTGTTCTGCTGACTTAATACCTGCTAACTCAGCCAGTTGTGCCATGCGAAGACGCATTTTTTGCTTATGAGCGATCGCTACTTGATGTCCTGGATAATCAATCTCTGGAAACTCGGAAGCGACCATCAAAAAAGGGCATCCGTGACTGTGTGGTGAAGCTAACAACTCATCAAGCCAAGTAAAGATTGCAAGCAATTGTTGTTTTGGTTTGCCAGGATACTGGTTGACTGCCTCGTCAAACAATTGCCAGAACTGTTGATTTCGTCCTTCTAAATAAGCAATTACCAAATCATCTTTAGAGGGAAAATAGCGATAAAAAGTCGTCTTTGCTACTTGTGATTTAGCAATAATTGTATCTACCCCAATTGCTCGCACACCTTGCTGATAAAACAGTTCATCCGCCACAGTGAGAATTCGGTCTTTTGCATCCGTCTGAGTTTTGGGCATTTCCATTTCCTAAAAGTTAATAGTTTCTATTCTACACTTGACAGATACAGACCTGTCTGTTTATATAAGAGCAAGTAAACAATACAGACCTGTCTGTTTTAAAGAGGAATTCACTATGAAGATTGGAATCATTGGCAGTGGTAATATGGGTCGTTCCCTTGGTATTCTTTGGGCACAGCAAGGGCATCAAGTCTTTTTTGGCGCTCGTACAATCCAAAAAGGACAAGCGGTAGCAGAGTTTGCTGGACATGGAACGCAAGGTGGCAGCAATGATGAAGCAGCGATTTTTGGTGAGGTACTGCTATACACAGTGCGAGGTGTTAATCCCGCAGAGGTATTATCATCAACTGACATTTTGGCAGGTAAGATTTTGATTGATCCAAATAATTATGACATTCCTGAAGATTTTAACTATCCACCGATTGTGAAATCTTTAGCACAGAAGTTGGCACAAGAAGTTCCAAACGCTCATGTGGTCAAGGCATTCAATACTATCCCAATGGAAGTTTTTGAACTAGCTCCTGAACCATTAAAAGACTATAACGTGTCTGTATTTGTCGCTGCTGATGACCCGAAGGCAAAACAAATAGTGATGCAACTAGCTCAAGAGATTGGATTTGCTCCAATTGATTCTGGAACACTAAGCAATGCTCGCTTGATTGAAGGATTAGCAGATTTGTATCGATTCTTAATCATTCATCAGCAGATGGGAGCTTATACAGGAATCTCATTGCAAAAATTGCCTCAAGCACAAACACAAAGACTTGGCGGAAGGCAACCCTCTACTTTGAGATAGATTGTATAAAGAAAATATTAAGAGCCTATCCGAAAACCTTCGCAGCACGAAAAGTAATGAACGCACAAGCTAAGTGAAGTAGTGCCAAATAATTCTCGACTTTCTTTTCCCAACGAATAAGCAATCGACGAAATCTATTCATCCACGAATGTGTACGCTCAACAACCCAGCGTCGGGCACGGTAATTGGGAATATCTTTGATGATCTGCTGACGTTCATCTGTGGGAGGAATATGACCAACGTACCCCCACATCAAAAGAATCCCTCGAACTTCATCATAGTCGTATCCCTTATCAAGGCACAAATGGCGTTCGGTATCTTCAGATAAATCTTCGGGAACTATCTGTTGTGCTTCGAGGGTTCGTTCGACAAGTTTCATGTCATGTCGATTCGCGCCATCGACAACAACCGCCAGAGGAATCCCCTTTCCTTCCACCAGAAGAGTACGTTTGCTTCCAGACTTGCCTCGGTCAGTAGGATTTGCGACCGTTGCTTTTTCCCCCCAACGGTGCTTTGACAATCGCACCATCCATCGCACTCCACTCCCAATCAATACCAATCTCGGATGCATACTCAGCTAATCCCACTTGCCAAAATCTTTCAAACACCCCTTGCGCTCGCCACTCCACCAAATCGGTCGTGTACCGTACTTGATGCTCCTAAACTACGTGGTAATGCGTTCCATTGACACCCTGTACATAAGACGTAAAATATTGCATTGAGTGCTTTTCGGTCATCCATTCTTGGTCGTCCCCCCTTTGGTTTGGCGATCACTTCTGGAAGTACTGGACATAGACGCTCCCACAGTTCGTCTGGTATTTGGTACTTCGCATTCACTTCGCACTTTGACATTTGACCATACCCTATTTTCCATACTCCGTTAGTTTCTCATCAATTTGAGGTTTTCGGATAGGTTCTTAGCGAATCCTGTAAACGGGATTGAAACTTGAAACTCAAGCCAAGAAAGTTGAACGCGAAGCCGCGATCGCGTCTTGAAACTTAGCGAATCCTGTAAACGGGATTGAAACTATGTTTCAAAATTCGTTATCATAATTATCTCATTCTTGAAACTTAGCGAATCCTGTAAACGGGATTGAAACATATCTGCGTCAACGTTATTTAACTTTATAATGCCGTAGGATTTGTCAAAAACACCGCCGCCGTACCCGTCTCACCGTGCCGGGTTCTTGAGCAGGTTTACCCGATGCCCGTTGTTTAAAAATCGCAGTTGTGGGTGCTGTTTTCGCCAGCGTGCTAAAAATTCGGTTTTACCCGTACCCATATCAGAAAGCAAACATACTAGTCCTGTTGAGGGGAGTTTTTTGATGGCATCTGTGAGAAAGCGAGTGTTGACCTTAACATCCGGTTTATATTTCCTTAGTCCTCTGTTTTGATTGAGGAAAAATGATTGTTGATATTCAGCGAGCGTGAAACCATCATCAATCAACACGCTTACTACTTCAGCCGCTTTGGAGCCATTAGCTACAACCCAATCATCAATCCCTTTTTCTGGTCCTGGCAATTGTGCGACAGAGCAGCTACAACCAACAGCTTCAATTGCCTTGCCTGTACGAATTGTTGCCTGGTAAACTGACCAACGGGTTTTGGGTTTAGTTTCGTAATCGAAGAGGATAATAAATTTGCGCCCTGGTTGTGCCAGTGGCATTAAGTCAGGATGCAGGCGTTCGTCAAAATCCTTCTTGCCAATCCGTCCGTTCCAAATACCAGGTAAGGCGATCGCTACATACCCAAGACTTAGCAGACATGCTGCTTTTTTTTCACCTTCTGCTAGAGTAATAGGGATTTGGGGGTGAGCTACAACCCAAGCCCAAAAGCCTAATGCTTCACCTGCATTGTCCCCGAAAAAACGGGCAGGCTTCTCGGTATTTAGCGATATGTCAATAGTGCTATTCGTCTGGTCTATAAAAGCCTGCCCGTTTTTTTGCGTGTCAGACCCAACCCCAACTTCCGTAACTACAATTGTTTCTGGTAATGGTATTGAGTAGCGCTTTGCAATCTTGTGCCAGATATGTAGCGGTACTCTCAAATAGGTGACGCGGTTAGGGATTTTGGGTGGGGACTCGTATTTGACGGGTTTGTCTTTTTCAAAGTCAATTCGGGGATTATCAGGTTTCAAACGACCCCACTCCATCATGTCCCAGCTCTTGAGGGGGTCGAGTCCACTTACCCACCATCCCCCAGCCTCGATGTGGGCATATCTTCTTAAGTAGCAGTCCCGTAGTCGCCCGTCATTACGCCTGGCGGTTTGGTCTAAGGCGTAAAGTAAATACTCGTAAATTTCACTTCCATCAAGGGAACGAACATTTAACCGTGCGAGTGTTGGGTCAACTGCTGAACCTACAACCCATTCCAATAAATGGTTTTCTGCTAGGTCTGTTGTCGGTTGAGTGTTGTTATTTTCGATTGTGTAGTCCATTTTTGTAACTCCGATGTGTGTTCATCGGGGCCACTCACAGTCTCCAGCAATACTAGCGCTGCAACGCCTTCAAGTATTACGGCATTAGTTGACTTCGTAGCAGTTGTTTGGAAAGGGGGTAAAGGATGTATTTTCTCCTTCTTACAACAACTGCCAAAAACTAGATTTCTCTGAAATTTTTAGAAATTCGTAGTAGAGATTTTAGTCATTTGATGCCACTTGATTACAGTACGAGCTAGCTTTGCCTAAATCACACAGACATTGTTAGATTAAATTTGGTTATATTTAGTGGTTGGTTGCTTGAGTAGCAAACCATGTGCTTGGCGATGCCAGTCTTGTGTCTGCCTGTGAGTAGCCAGCCGATTTCTTTTTACGGGGCAGTGATTTAAGGGATCTCCAAAAAATAAAAGCAAACGCCGTATTAAAAATATTTTGGTCAAATCCAAGGATTTAGGGGCTTTCGCCTTTCTGCTCGTAGCAACGGCGCTTGCTTTTATTTCGAGGATTGGCCTAAGTCGTTTCTCACAATCAGGGTAGACAAGAAATTGTAGAGCCAGACACTTTTTCAAAATTGAGCAAATTTTTTGAAAAAAAAGTCTGTTCTTCCCTTGCCCTTGTATGTTAATATTGCGTACAAAGGCAATGAAAAACGGGCAAAAGCATTATCGCTGTTGCCACACTCTGTATTGTCTTCAAAAAGAAGGCAAGATTGCTTGCACTGGCTGAGTCGTGAGATGCCGCTAGTTCCACACAGTTTGTTGGTTCCAATCGCCAAATCTTCGCCAACACTGTTGTCTAACGGCTCGCCTCCCCATTCTGACTAGTTAAATAATGTTTGCTTTTTTACCTCCTTGTAGTTAACCTGCTTTATGTTTGCAGAGATACTGGGATCAGGTTAGCATTTTTTGGCTATTTTTAAAAGAGATATTGCTGAATATTTTTTGCATAAATTTTGCTAACCTATACAAACTTATTTTCAAATTGACAAAATCCTTGTCTGGTTTAGGTTGAGCACGTTTATTCCTAATACAAAAAAACACCAAAAATCTCCCCCACTATCTCAATTAAAGGGAATTCATCTTAGAAATTATTGCTTTGTGACAAATCAAAAGTTAAAAGTTGACCAGTAGGCTCCAATCAAAGTTCTAAAGCTTTCTTGAGGTAGATGTCTCACTTTAACTTTCTATTTGCCCAGTATAAACCAAACAATACTTGGGCGAACAAGTAATTATGTGAACGACATCACCCACAAGCCTGCCCTATTTCTTTAGGCAAATTCCAAACCTCTTTTTCAAGCGCCAATATCCAAAGCAACAATCCCGTTTGCGCGTGAGTGTTTTTGCGCGTTTTATATGGATGAATGCGTCATCTCCAAACTCAGATCAGCGCCAATTAGATTGGTGTTATGACTGTATAAAAATCATCAGTTGTGATTGCTATATGTGTCACCCTATCTGATAAAATCGAGTGCAAGGTAACCTTGATCTCTTTGCACTCATGGAGTACGCTCACAATTGTCAATGCCTGATGTCACAAGCTATGACACAGATCATCGCCTGATTGAAATTTGGTTGCACGGTTTGTCCGGTGATACACAACGGGGGTACAGGCGTTGCGTAAGTGAGTTTCTCTCTTGGGTAAAAAAACCACTCCATAGTGTCACTTTAGCTGATCTTCAAAACTGGCAGGATACCTTTTTTGGTTATGCCCCCCACACACAAAGGTTAAAGATGGCTGCCGTTAGGTCACTGTTGAGTTTTGGGCATAAAATTGGTATGTTGCCAACAAATGTGAGTATGGGTTTAAGGCAGCCAAAAATTAAGGATACTCTCAATGAACGCATCCTATCTGAAGAAGAAGTGGTTGCGATGATTTCAGCAGAGAAAAATCCCAGAAATCAGGCGATACTGCTGTTGCTGTATACTGGTGGCTTGCGGGTGAATGAATTATGCGGCTTGCGTTGGAAGGATTTATCTGCAAGAAAACCTGGTGGACAGATGACAATCTTCGGCAAAGGAGGAAAAACTAGAATCGTGCTTCTGCCGGAGCCTGTTTGGAAGAAGTTGTGTAAGTTGAAAAATAATGCTGTTGGGTCAGACCCTGTGTTTGTGTCCAGGGAAAAAGATTATCTTGGCAGAACTCTTGACCAATCTCAAGTTAATCGAATTGTGGCGGCTGCGGCGCGAGGTGCGGGTATTGACAAAAAAGTGTCTCCTCATTGGTTGAGACATGCTCATGCAACTCATTCTCTCAATCGAGGTGCGCCATTGCATTTAGTGCAGAATACCCTTGGTCATAGCTCTGTGGCAACCACCAGTAGATATCTTCATGCTCGCCCTGATGATTCCAGCGCCTTGTACCTGAACGTACAAACTCAAGCGAATTTTGATACTACAACTGATGTAATTGATGCTAGACAAAACAAACAGCCAAAACAACCTCGTACTAAAAAAGTGCAGGCGACCCCATCGAATTTCAAATGCCCAAACTGCAAATCAAAGAAACTTCAAAAAAATGGTTTTCAGGTATTAGCTGATGGGTTAAAGCACCAACGTTTTCGATGTCAAGATTGTGACTATGTGTTTACCCCGCTTTTATCAATTCCGAATTAAAAGTTGGAAGTCAAGCGGAGGCTGGTAATATTACTCATTCTTCACTTGTGCCATTACCATTACGGGGTTCATAGCGTAGGTAACGCCAGATTTCACGAATTTCCGCTTTGTCAGAGGCTTGTTGACGTGCCAACTCAGCTACCAGTCGTATGGTTTCGGTTGTTGAAGTTGTAACTAGCTCGGCTAGTTGCTCCATACGTTGCTCCAGCCTGTTCATTGTTTCTACATTTCTAGTCGTTTGCTCTTCCAGGTTGGCGATCGCAGTTGTGTTACGATTTGTTGCGATTACCAGTTGAGCGATCGCTTCTGAATTTTGCTGTGCAAGCTGCTCGGTTGTTATAAGTCTGTGCTCTGTTCTTTGTGCTTGTTGTACACAGAAGTCGGTTAATTCTCTATGAGCGGCGGCTAATTCATTGAGGATTTGGCTGTGGACTGCTTGAGTGACTTCAATGCGGTCTAGTCTACTTGGTTGGTCTTGAGTCATTTGTTTTCTCCTTTTAAAAATGAGGCAACCTTGGACAGCGCTTTTAAGAGCGCTGTCCTACCAAGAGCGATAAATCACGAGGCTTGTCGAATAATTTAAAAAAGCGAAAAGTGCGGTCTTGAGGGTTTCCCTCAAAGAGCACCTTTTCAAGACAGGTTGCCTCATTTTCAAATTCATGCTCATCGAAAGTCATTTGTTTTCTTAATCTGGAAAACGACTGGCATACTTGTTTAAGGTATTACTAACTTATACAACTTATATTATTTTTGCGCGAGCCTATAAACGTTGTAGCGCAATTGGTACTTGGTATGGATTTGATTAGGAGTAAATGCCATATTGTAGTGTAGATAAGGCCTTTCCAATCAATAAAAGCAAGCGCCGTATTAAATATATTTTGGCGCCTGCCCAAAGAATAAGGCGCTTTCGCCTCTTAGGCGCGCCTCGACGGCTGGGCATTTTATTATTTGGAGTACTCTAAGTACAAGTCACCATAAAAAAGGTGCGGAAATTAAGCTGCGCTCGCAAGGTCTATTTGGGGCGTAGAATTGGAACCTGGAATTTGACACTTTGCGATAACTTTTAAAGTTGACTTTTCACTCCAACTAAAAGGATGTGCTTTTGTATTCCATTCAGAAATAAAAGCTTGTAAACGCGCACTTAAAGCTTTTTTATCAGCAAAATCAGCAATTTTAAGGCGTTTACGTTGGAGAATACTAAACCATTGCTCAACTTGATTCATCCACGAACAGTGTACAGGGGGATGATGAAACACAAAACGTGGGTGTTTAACTAACCAAGCTCTGACTTTCTGACCTTTATGTACATTTAAATTGTCCAACACCAGATGAATTGTTGTGATTTGTGAGGGAATCTGCGACTCCAAATACTCAAGGAAAGCAATAAACTCTTCTTGACGCTTGCGGTCATAGGTTTGACCCCAGACTTGTCCACTACGGGTATCAAAAGCAGCAAATAAATTCAGTGCTCCTTTTCGTTCATATTCATGTTCAACTCTTACAGGCAGATCTGGTTTTGCTGGAAGAGTTTTGGATTTACGTGGTCGGGGTTGTAAGTTAGTTTTCTCATCAACGCACAACACCATTTCATCAGGATTTAATGGTCGAGTATATAAAGAACTAATTTCTTTTATGCTTTTAACAAACGCTTCATCTGTTGGGGCTTTGGGTGATAACCACAAATGATGTCGCCAAGGTTTTAATTTATGACTACTTAAAATTCGTCGAACAGTAGACGCACAAATGCTGCCTGTTATTTTTGCTGCTATTACTTGATGCGCTAATTCTGTACAATCCCACTGTGACAAGGAACGCTCCATCATATCGGGTCGCTCACAAGCAATTTTAACTAGATATAATGCCACTTGAGGGGGAAAAAACCGGGGGGCGTCCCGGTCGTTTCGCATCATATAATCCTTCAATTCCTTGGTTTATAAATCTTCTTGCCCACTTACGAATGTGACGTTCTCCTAGATCAACATACTGACTGGTTTTACTGAAAGTTTCTCCTGATGCCAACATTAATATTGCACGGGCACGTTTTGCCAAACCCATTGGAGTTGTTGACTTACGCAACCAACTTTCTAGTACATCTTGCTGCTCACCTGTTGTTTCAACCCTGATACTTGAGATACGTCCTTGCATGTTTGATTTTTATCCCACCCTACAAAAAATATCTTCCTCTATTTCCGACCCTTTTTTGCGGTGACATGTACTTAGAATTAGCGAATTTCGTAAACAAAAGCGAAACCGAAATCACTCAGATATTAGAACAAGGGAAAATAGCCAAGCAAAGGATGGTAACAGCTAACTTACGATTGGTAGTTTCAATCGCCAAAAAATATCAGCACCGGAATTTGGAGTTTTTAGATTTGATTCAAGAAGGGGCAATTGGTTTATTATCTATAACAATAAACAAATAATACACAACAACAACAAAAGACCCAAAAC
>JANBVI010000017.1 GCA_024239075.1 Fischerella sp. CENA71
CTTTTTCAAGCGCCAATATCCAAAGCAACAATCCCGTTTGCGCGTGAGTGTTTTTGCGCGTTTTATATGGATGAATGCGTCATCTCCAAACTCAGATCAGCGCCAATTAGATTGGTGTTATTACTGTATAAAAATCATCAGTTGTGATTGCTATATGTGTCACCCTATCTGATAAAATCGAGTGCAAGATAATGTTTATCTCTTTGCACTCATGGAGGCCCCCTCACAATTGTCAACGCCTGATTTCACAAGCTCTGACACAGATTATCGCCTGATTGAAATGTGGTTGCACGGTTTGTCCGGTGATACACAACGGGGGTATAGGCGTTGCGTAAGTGAGTTTCTCTGTTGGGTAAAAAAACCACTCCATAGTGTCACTTTAGTTGACCTTCAAAACTGGCAGGATACCTTTTTTGGCTATGCCCCCCACACACAAAGGTTAAAGATGGCTGCCGTTAGGTCACTGTTGAGTTTTGGTCATAAAATTGGTATGTTGCCAACAAATGTGAGTATGGGTTTAAGGCAGCCAAAAATTAAGGATACTCTCAATGAACGCATCCTCTCTGAAGAAGAGGTGGCTGCGATGATTTCAGCACAGAGAAATCCCAGAAATCAGGCGATATTGCTGTTACTCTACACTGCTGGCTTGCGGGTGAATGAATTGTGCGCCTTGCGTTGGAAGGATTTATCTGCAAGAAAACCAGGTGGACAGATGACAATCTTCGGCAAAGGCGGAAAAACCAGAATCGTGCTTCTACCGGAGCCTGTTTGGAAGAAGTTGTGTAAGTTGAAAAATAATGCTGTTGGGTCAGACCCTGTGTTTGTGTCCAGGGAAAAAGATCCTCTTGGCAGAACTCTTGACCAATCTCAAGTTAATCGAATTGTGGCGGCTGCGGCACTAGCTGCGGGTATTGACAAAAAAGTGTCTCCCCATTGGTTGAGACATGCTCATGCAACCCATTCTCTCAATCGAGGTGCGCCATTGCATTTAGTGCAGAATACCCTTGGTCATAGCTCTGTGGCAACTACCAGTAGATATCTTCATGCTCGCCCTGATGATTCCAGCGCCTTGTACCTGAACGTACAAACTAAAACCACTTTTGATACCACAACTGGTGCAATTGATGCTAGACAAAACAAACAGCCAAAACAACCTCGTACTAAGAAAGTGCAGGCGATCCCATCCAATCTAAAATGCCCAAACTGCAAATCAAAAAAACTTCAAAAAAATGGTTTTCAGGTATTAGCTGATGGGTTAAAGCACCAACGTTTTCGATGTCAAAACTGTGACTATGTGTTTACTCCCCTTTTATCAATTCCGAATTAAAAGTTGGAAATGAAGCGGAGGCTGATAGTATTATTCATTCTTCACTTGTGCCATTACCATTACGGGGTTCATAGCGTAGATAACGCCAGATTTCACGTATTTCCACTTTGTCAGAGGCTTGTTGACGTGCCAACTCAGCTACCAGTCGTATGGTTTCAGTTGTTGAAGTTGTGACTAGTTCGGCTAGTTGATCCATACGTTGCTCCAGCCTGTTGAGGGATTCGGCATTTCTAGTAGTCTGTTCAGAAAGTCGGTTAAGTAACTCATCATGGCGATCACCTCTAGCTGTCTGTTGTGCTAACAACTGAGCTATTTGTGCTGTGAGTGGTGCAAGCTGGCTTAAGATCTCGTTGTGAGTAGCTACAGATGCTTCGATGCGATCAAGTCGGTTTGATATTGGTTGATCAGTCATTTGCTTGCTTCTATTATTTTGGCAATGGAAACAGGGATAAAACTTGTTTAAATATAGGCATCACCTATATATTACAGAGATTATCTATTCTAATGCTCTTCCATCACTCGTTTGCGGAAGAAAACAAGAAATCTTCAGATGTGTAGGAGTGTTCCAAAAAATAAAATGCCCAGCCCTATCAAATGTATATTGGCCTAACCCAAGGACTGATGAGCGTTTCGCCTTTAGGGCGAAACGCGAGGGCTGGGCATTTTATTACTGATAGAAGCCTAGAGCTAATAGACTATGACTCAACCTATGTTTTCTGACCACAAATCGCCAAAGGGTATATAGAATAAGCTTTTAAGGCTATTTTGTTGCTCTCGGCTACACAATCGTTTGAATAGTGAGTAATCTTGATCTGAGTAGACGATTTTGAAAGGAATGACTTTCGGTGGAAACTAAAGAAATTTTTGTAAAAGCCCACACACGCACGATTAAGCAAAAAGTTTATCGCTTCGTTTGCAAAGAATGTAATCAGGTGAGTGAGCGCATATGCTATCCCTGTTTACCCCTTTATTGTTCTAGCTGCCGACCATCCAAACCCAAAAGCACAAAGCCTGATAAAGTAGTTGCAGCATTGAAGAAGAAACGAAAGCCTTCTGCAAACAAACGCCCAAAGTCAGCAACAGCATAGCGTCAAAGCAGAAGAAGCCGGCAAAGTAGTTTGGTGTTGATGTTTGCTGCTATCGGGGGAGAAAAATCTATTGACCGATTTGATTTATGCTTTTACATTCGTCTAAGTACGGAGAAGTGATAAAGTTGTATGTCCATAAGTACTGACATGGTTCGGGTTTATTTACAAGAAATAGCCCAGTTTCCCTTGTTAACAGCAGAGCAAGAAATAGCTTATGCAACCTGACGGGGCGACAAAATAGCCTGAAAAGCTCATGAGATAAAGTATGTAGCAATTTATGGTAAGAAAAGATAGGTCTCATGAGTGTCAATAAGACCTATCTAATGACAATATTGCCTGA
>JANBVI010000018.1 GCA_024239075.1 Fischerella sp. CENA71
ATCGCCAAAAAATATCAGCACCGGAATTTGGAGTTTTTAGATTTGATTCAAGAAGGGGCAATTGGTTTATTATCTATAACAATAAACAAATAATACACAACAACAACAAAAGACCCAAAACCCGGGCTGACTGCCGTTTTGTAGATATGTATTTACTTACACATAAAAAGCCTCTACAGTAGCTACATGAGATTAACATTACAGAGAGGCGTTGACCCAGCAACACAGAAAGTGGTCTGGGTTATGCTTGATGAAAATTACAACCAGGTTGAACCCCTCCAGCGTTACCTAACCTTTCTTTCTGGAACAAAGTCTCCCTATACAGTCGAGGCGTATGGCAATGACTTGAGGCTATGGTGGGAGTTTCTAGACTCTGCCAGTTTAGACTGGCGATCTGTTCAAATTGCAGATTTGGAAGACTTTGCCTACTGGCTTAGAGTTGGGGGTACATCTAACATTATTTCAATGCAGCCAGTTGAAGCCCGTAGGTCTGAGCGAACAATTAACCGAGTGATTACCACTGTCATGGGATTTTATGAATACCACATTGCCAATCAGACAGTGGATTTCAAACAGTTTGATAGGTTTTTCATGCCGATAGGTTTAAAGAGAAAGCGATTCCTCGCTGGGATTGCTAAAGCTAAACCGATGCGAAGAAAACTTGTCAAACTTAAAGAACCTAAAAAGTTCCCTGGATGTTTAACTTCGGAGCAGGTGGAATTATTAGTCAATGCCTGTACCCGACTCAGAGACAAACTTATTATTCTGATGCTCAATGGAACTGGGATGAGAAAGGGAGAACTGCTAGGACTGACCCATGATGATATTGGAGATTTTGATGATTACAGTCTTAAGGTAGTCCAAAGAGATAATCCTAATGGAGCAAGAGTTAAAGGCCAAGAAAGGATAATTCCTGTTACCAAAGAGCTATTACAACTCTATGAAGAATATCTCATCAGAGAATATCCTGAATCAGGAATACCTTATATTTTTGTAAATATTTGGGAAGGAGAAATAGGACAACCGTTGAAACCTAATGTTCTCAACACCATGTTCAATAGGTTATCAAAAAAAACAGGCATAAAGGTATACCCTCACCTATTCCGCCACACTTATGCAACGAGATTACTGAGAATGGGAATGCGACCTGATAGAGTGAGCTATCTTCTTGGACACACATCTGTGCAAACAACATTAGATATATACTCGCACATTTTAGAAGAAGCTAACCTAATGGCAGTGATAAACCAAGAGGAACAAGGTAAATGAGTCAAGAGAATCTACAACTTGAACTGCTTTTCAACCTTAGTCAGAACATAGCTGCACGTCAGTTATTAAATAACTCGCTTCTACAAAAGAATGTGTGGAGAACAAAAGAAGACTTATGCTTGAAAGTTCAGGGACATAGACAGCTATTAACGATAAATTTTACAGAGATATCACCAGATTGGTTTAATTTATTAACAAAGCTTTATACATTAGTTAGGGCTAAACCAGGTCAGCCGGCTATGACTGTTATCAATGAAATCAACCGTCTGAAAAGCTTCTCCAAAAGACTTTCGGCACTGGCAATTTATAGCCCAGATAAAATTGATGATTCTATTTTTGAAGATTTTGAGTATTATTTGCAAACAAAAGGATTGCAAGAAAATACAATTCAAACATATTACAGCGCACTTTCAAATTTCTTTAATACCTGTCGGTTAGAAGGTTGGCTTGATGTTAATACTTATTGGTTTAAAGGCAAGTTTAAAGCAATTCATCCTAAAAATAATGAAATTGAATATATCCCGGAGGAAGTTTGGAACCAAGTAGACAAAAACCTTTACATTTTACCTGAACCGTTACAAAGGATGATTCTGCTTTTACGCACATTAGGGCTTAGGGCTGGAGAGCTTCTGAATCTGAGCTTTGACTGCCTGAGACAACGTAACGGTGAGTGGTATATAAGACTTGAAACTGAAAAAATTGGTGAAGAAGATGAGCTATTAATTTGCGAACCACTTCTTGTCGCTGTCATTAAACAGCAACAGAATTTTATTCGGCAGCGTTTTGGAGAGAAGTACGAGCAATTATTTTGTGCTAGTAAAAAATGGGGTCGTCATCAAGAAGGAATTGATGCTCTTGTTTTTATACCACAGCCTCAAATAATGTCATTAAAGTCATTTAATCAGTGGTTGAATAGATTTGCTAATAAATGTAATATTTGTACCAAGTCGGGTCAAATTTGGCACTTTACTTCTCATCAATTTCGTCGCACTGTTGCAACTGTATCGTCTAATGCTGGGGTAGATCTATTAGTTATTCAACATACGCTCAGACACCGTACTCCTGAGATGCTGAAACATTATATCAGACGTAACAAGAAAGCATTAAGTGCAGAGCTTGAAGAACTCATGAAAGAGAGAAAGTATGTAAATGTTGAAGGCAAGATAGTTGATGTTTATAAACCGAAGAACCCAGTTGAGGAATTAATACGCCGCAAGATGTATCAGGTGACAACTCAATACGGGGAATGCCATCGCTCAGTTCTTCAAGCTCCCTGCCAAACAGTCAATGCTTGTTGGAGATGCGAACATTGGTGTACAACGGATGAAGATTTACCGCATCTCAAACAGGATTTAGAACGGGTTGAGGAGGAATTGAAAATTGTTAAGCGAGAGGGGTTAATCAAATTAGAGCAGGGGTTAGAAGGAGACCGTAACAACCTCAAAAATTGTATTGATGCTTTGGAGAAAGTTAGTGACTGAGGTAGATTGGAATAGGGATTATAAATACGAATTTATTTGCCCTGACTGTGAAACACAAGGTTTAAGGCTAAAGGGTAAAAGAAACAATAAAAAAAGGTTTAGCTGCCCCTACTGTCAGAAAACAACTATAGAGTCTTGTCGAATTAACCTCTTTGATTCATTTAGCAAAGTCAACTGGAGAAGAGACTATAGGGTAGGCGATTTTATTTGCCCAAATAAGGATTGCAATTCTAGAAATGTGC
Source organism: Fischerella sp. CENA71 (assembly GCA_024239075.1). Taxonomy (GTDB): domain Bacteria; phylum Cyanobacteriota; class Cyanobacteriia; order Cyanobacteriales; family Nostocaceae; genus Pelatocladus. The sequence continues at coordinate 2,993 of JANBVI010000018.1, forward strand.
AATTAGCTGGACATAAACATAACAAAAGAAGATTTAGGTGTGAAGTATGTGGAGCTAGTACATTAGAATATTGTGACCTTACAGCTTACAGCACAGTATCCAGACTCAGTAAGAAGCAACCTAATGTTAAACAATTCTCATTTGATGAAGACCAATGGGACTTGAGAGGAATCAATCCCAATTATAATGAGCGCGAATCTTATTATTGTATTCGTTTTGAGAAGGTGAAACTCAATTGGTTTAGAGTTTATGCCAAACAGTATATCTATCATCTTTGTAAATTAAATACTTCTTTTAGTACCATTGACACCAATATATCGAGTTTACGAATTTTCTCTAGATATTTGGTAGAGAAAGGGATAACTAGTATCAGCGAGATTGACAGAAGTTTAATTCTTGACTTTATTAACTGGGATAAAACAACTAATGATGCGCTGAGAATAAGATTATGCTCCTTACGAAACTTTTTCATTACTGGTACAATTCGTGGCTGGTTTGAAGTTGACCAAGATATTATCCGAGATGATGATTATCCTAAGAGAAAATTCAAGGCTCCTGACCCGATACCTGACTGCGTTCGAGAGAAAATTGAGAAAAGCCTTTATAAGTTACCAGACCCATTTGCACGAATGTGGTTAATCTCCTTCTTTACTGCTATGCGACCAGCAGAACTGGCAATGCTGAAAAAAGACTGTTTAATTCAAGAAGGGGGGACTTGGAAAATCATCTTTAACCGCCCAAAGAACAAAGAAGAACAGCGCAAGATATTTATCACGAGAACTATTGCTCTTGTTGTTCAAGAACAACAAGTATACATCAAAGAATTATGGGGAGACGATTGGGATTACCTATTCTGTCATTATCGTGGGTTATCAGATGAAGACCCTACTCAACCTAATCTTCAACCTGTTAGGAGAGTAATGCTCCCACTTCCAAATATATTTTCTAAAGCTATTCGTTGTCTGATTAAGGCAGAGGATATTCGAGATGAGAATGGTAAGCTAGCTAAATTCAGTTACAGACTAGTACGTTCTACCCGACTCACACAATTGTACAATCAGGGACATGACATTACAGTAGTCCAACATTGGGCAGGACATAAAAAGTATTCAACAACTGCTCGTTATTACACAAAGATTACTCCGGAAAAGTTTAAGCATGAAATAGGGCATATTCAGCAAGCCTTATTTAATGCGGAAGGAAAATATGTGGCTTATGATTCTCTGCCCAAATCTTTTTGGGAGAATCGCAAAGCTCACCAGCTTCACCCACCCAAACAATACGAAAATTTCTTGGCTGAATATAACATGAGCAATACTCCTATCTATGGATATTGTGCCCAGCCATTAGACGAGCGTTGTGATAAGTTTCGAGCTTGTTACACCTGTCGCTGTTTTATCGCTGCATCAGAGAAGTTACCTCAATATATTGAACTGCGTGACAAGTTGAAAAAAAAGTCCTCAGAAGCATTAAAACAGGGTCAGGATGTTTTAGTCGAACAATTTGAAGTGCAAGTTATGCAGCTTGACAAGATTATTGCTGGGTTGGAGGGAAGAGCATGAGCTCAGAACAGATAAAAATCGGAACTGAGAATCTCTTAAAAGCTCAATCATTTCGCAAGGATGATGCAAGAGAACGAGCGTTACAGGCAATTGAAAACTTAGAGAACAGGGGTGCAAAGGTTACTTTCCGTTCTGTAGCTAGAGAAGCAAACCTTAGCGTGAGCTACCTTTACAAGTACGATGATATCAAAGAGCGTATTGCCCAGACTAGAAACAATCAGGGTTCATTACCCAGACAATTACAACCTAAAACTGATTCTTCCTATAATAAGATTTTGACTCGCCTCAAAGAACGGATAAGAAAGTTAGAGTCAGAAAACGAAAAACTTAAGGGTATCAATGAAGGGCTTGCAGGCAAGGTTCATCGCATTCATTTTTTAGAAGACCAAGTTGAGCGGCAGAAGCAAATCATTGAAGACTTGCAGACAAGGATAAAAGAGTTACAATCACAGGTAAATCAAACAAAGGTAGTTGCCATTACTCAAGACAAGTTGATTGAGGAGAAAAATTCTCAGTCAGAAAGTAGAGGGTGTATTCTTACAGAAAAACTGAGAACTCAAATATCTGAAGTTGGAATTAAACTTAACGATCACCTAATTCAGTTGATTATTTCATCTACTGAAAAGCAAGTTCTCAATGCTCTAGGGGTGGTTAAAGAAAGACTAGCAGTAGGTAAGGTTAAGTCAAAAGCTGGTTTGTTTAGAAGTGCATTAGCGTCAAGTTGGGAACCTAACGAAACTAATGCAGACATACAAAAATCTCAGTTTCATGAATGGTATGAATTGGCAAGAGCCTATGGAATTGTGATTGCTAGCAAAGAGGAGGATGGTGTAATCTTCGTTCAAGAGAACTCTAGAAACTGGATATCCTATGAAAAGTTTTCTAAAAAGTGGACGTTGGAGTATTTACGTCAGAAAGTGACAAGATAAACAACAATTGAAGGCAGTATTTGAAGAAATGTAAAAGTAGCAAGCTAATGCGTCGCCACCTCAAAAATCGCATTCTTTTGTTGCTGGCGATCGCATGGCTACAAGCGCGTATCACCCGAGATAAAAAGTTTTAAATCATTCGATGATATCTGTTGTAGAAAGTGATTACAACAAGAAAAGGTTACTAAAAATCTTTTGTGGACGTTGTATGTATTAGAGAAGGTTTACAACGAGGCGTGGAGAAGTTCGACCCTAATCGTGGCTATAAATTTTCAACATATGCGTACTGGTGGATTAGTCAAGCAATCACAAGAGCAGTTGCCGAGAAATCCCGCACAGTCAGGCTACCGGTTCATATTACTGAAAAACTCAATCAAATAAAGAAGGTACAGCTGCAATTATCTCAAACACTGGGTCGTCGTCCCACGTTTACAGAAGTTGCACAGAAATTAGATTTAAAGCCAAGCCAAATTCGAGAATATCTTAGCCTTGCTCGTAGAACAGCTTCTTTGGATATGAAAGTGGCTGCGGATCAAGACACACAATTAAGTGAACTTTTACCGAGTGAGGGCATCTCACCTGACGAGCAGATCACTCAACAACTGCTGCACCAGGATTTAACTAATTTGTTGGCATCGCTTAAACCGATGCAGCGTCAAGTATTAATTTTGCGTTTTGGACTGTTAGGTCAGCAAGAACTATCTTGCGCCGAAATTGCTCAGAAGCTAAATATCAGTAAAGCGCGAGTTCACCAAATCCAGTCGAATGCAATGAAAATTCTGCGTCGTACTCAATCGGATATTGGACAGTATTTATCTTCTTGAAAAATGCGATCGTGCAAGGCTCTATTGTTCACTTCTCCCGTTGCCATTGTTAAATCTACGGTCTAATCGCTCTAAAATGTCCCGAATTGCAATGCTGTTTTGTGCCACAAGTTGAATAGTTTCTGTGGTAGATGTGGTAAGTGCTTCGATGGCTCGTGCATTTTGCCTGGTTTGTTTCTCAATGCGAGTAAGCACTTCATCGTGTCTGGATACAGAGTTTTCTAATCTGCTGAGAACTTCATCATGTCGGTCAAGCGTTTCTTGCTGCCGTTCGGCTTGCCTTGTACTAAAGGAGGCTAGCTCACGGTGTGCGAGCGCTAATTCGTTAAGAATTTGGCTGTGGACTGCTTGAGTAGCTTCAATGGCGTCTAGTCGATTGGGTTGGTTTTGAGTCATTTGTTTTCTTCACCTAAAAAGCGACTGGTATACTTAATTTAAATGTATTACCAACTTATATTAATTTTTGCGCGAGTCCGTAAGCGTTGTGGTGCAATAAGTACTTAGCGTGGATTCTATACGATTTCTAATCGTAAAAGATTCATGTTTCAAAAAATAGCCACTTCATTTTCTGTCAAATACCATGTTTGGCTCTGATGTTTACCCTCTATCGGTTCACACAAAAGATACTGCTATCCGACAGAAATGATTTTTAACCTCATCCTTTACATGAATGACGTGGGTGAGAAATTCGGATTTTTTGCCCAAGGCCAAAAGCAGTGGTAGGGGACGCATAAATGCGTATTGACTATGATGTATATATGGATTTATTCGAGCAACGTCTGATAGAAGTAACACAAACAGAAGCACCGCTTGCGGCGCGGATGCGTCCGCGCTCACTAGATGAATTTGTTGGTCAAGATCATATTCTCGGACAAGGACGGTTGCTACGACGTGCCATTAGCTTAGACCAACTGTCCTCGCTGATTTTCTACGGACCGCCCGGTACAGGCAAGACTACACTAGCGCGTGTGATTGCTAACACTACCCGTGCTGATTTTATTGCGATTAACGCTGTACTTTCGGGGGTCAAAGAGATTCGCGCAGCCATAGAACAAGCTCAAAACAGGCGCAAATATCACAACCAAAGAACAATTCTGTTTGTAGATGAAGTCCATCGGTTTAACAAATCACAACAAGATGCACTGCTGCCGTGGGTGGAAAATGGTGTTGTTATTTTAATTGGAGCGACAACAGAGAATCCTTACTTTGAAGTGAACAAAGCACTAGTAAGCCGCTCGCGTATTTTCCAACTCAAGCCACTTAACGATGAAGATTTATACGTTATAGCTCAGCAGGCGTTAACTGACCCAGAACGCGGGTACGGTAAAAAGCAAGTTCAAGTTGAACCAGATGCTTTAGCACATTTAGTTAATGTTGCCAACGGCGATGCTCGTTCACTGCTTAATGCTTTGGAATTGGCAGTAGAAACAACAGCACCAGATGCCACAGGTGTAGTTAACGTGACGCTTGCAGTAGCAGAAGAATCAATTCAGCAGCGTGCAGTTCTCTATGACAGAGAAGGGGACGCTCACTTTGATACGATCAGCGCCTTCATCAAAAGTGTACGGGGTTCTGACCCAGATGCGGCTTTGTACTGGTTGGCAAAAATGGTGTATGCAGGCGAAGACCCACGCTTTATTTTACGGCGATTATTGATTTTAGCTAGTGAGGATGTGGGACTGGCCGATCCCCAAGCAGTGGTAGTTGTCAATGGTTGTGCTGAAGCATTTGAGCGAGTGGGAATGCCTGAAGGACGTTATCACCTAGCGCAGGCAACGTTGTATTTGGCAAATGCACCAAAATCAAACAGTATCATGGGCTTTTTTGATGCTTTAGCTGCGGTGGAAAAAGCCCATGATGCGGAAGTTCCGGTGCATCTCAAGGATGGCAGCCGTGATCAACAAGGTTTTGGACATGGAGCAGGATATCTTTATCCGCACGCTTACCGGGATCATTGGGTAGGGCAACAGTACTTGCCTAGCAGCTTACAAGGACAAGTTTTTTACCAGCCATCAGATCAAGGTTACGAGCAATCGATTGCTACACAGGTGGCACGGCGACGTGAAGCTCAATTAGCGGCGATGGTGGAAGGTATGGGTATAGCGCCCTTAGAAGTATTGACTTATGGAAGTAGCGATCGCACCTCTTCTAGATGGTTGCAACGCACCCTTTCTGAGGTGGGCGAACACTTAGGTGCAGTGCGTGATCGTATTTTTACTTCTGCCCAAGTACAGCGGCATCATGTGATTTTAGATATAAATGCGGGCAGTGGTTTATTGACTTGGGAAGCAGTACGTCGTGTTGGGGAAGGTGGAGTTTATGCCTATGTGTACACAACCACTGATGCCGATGCTTTCAAAGAAAAATCTGCGGCGCTACCAGAACTTATGCGTCCAATCGTTTTATCTGGTAGATTAACTGAGCTACCAGCAATTTTAGAAACACAAGCGCCGAATGTGAAATTTGACCGAATTGTCGGGCGTAACAGTTTATTTGCAGAACCGGATAAAGTAGCTGCTGCAAAAATTTTGGCTAAATTACTCAGGAAGTCGGGAATGGTTGTATTAGCTCAGACTTTACCTGTGCACACGCAACGATTTTATCGTTTGCTTGACTCTAAAAAAGTAGATGTTCAGTTGTACAAGCGCTTAGTTACTGCTGAAGAAGCAATTTACACTGAGTCAACAGATCCAATGCTGCTTTGGGATGCTGAAGATTTACGAGAAGCTTTTGAGTCTGCGGGTTTAGTAGTAGAAGTGAGTCTGGAGCGAAGTTGCACGCAAATGTATATCACATCAGCTTTTATGAATCGCTTGTTTAGTGCCAATGCAACTCGACCTAGTTATGCACAGCGTCTTGTTGGAAAACTAAAAGCGGAGGAGATAGCAGATGTACACGAACTGTGGAAGCAGCAGCTACTCAATCAAATAGTTACTTGGGAAAGCACTATTGCCTTTATCAAAGCTGCCCAAAAGGCGTGAGGTTAGGCCTTTGCAATTAATAAAATGTGCCGCCCTCGCGTTCCGCCTGGGGGCGGAACGCTCACCAGTCCTTGGGTGAACCCAAAATATATTTGATAGGGCGGCACATTTTATTTTCACCGAGATCCCTTAGATAGCTATATTGTATTGAGGAAAGCTTGGAATCGTTTCTGGTCAATCAGTGAAATATCAACTTTTTTGTTTGTTGGTAGTGTGCCTTGACAAGATAGTGAAAAAAAGAATAAGTGAGGTCGATAAACAAGAAGAATGGAAAGACAAAGGGTTAACTCTTTTCTTCTTACCTACCTACTCTCCGGAGTTAAACATCATTGAGAGATTGTGGCGTTTTATTAAATATCAGTGGCTGCAAATCGATGCATACTCTAGTTGGGAGAGTTTAGTTGAAGCAGTGGAAAATATCTTTCGGAACTTTGGAGATAAATATATAATTAATTTTGCATAACTACTTATCAGCACTTTGACGAAGCGGGAATACAGCAGTTTGAAGTCTATGACTTTAAGGGAAATTTGCTGGAGAAAGTGCGAAAAGTCATTCGGGATGAGCAAATTCTTAGTGCGTTTGACAATGCCGCAGCAAATAACTGGGATGTGAAAGCCTATCGGGTGGATTGGCAGAACTCTGCCGATACGTTGTTGGATGAAACGCCTTACACGACCTCAATCGAGTATGACGCGCTGAATCGGGTGAAGGTGATGCGTTATCCCCAAACGGTTGATGGTGGTCCTCGGAAGGAATTAGTTCCGCGCTACAACCGGGCAGGAGCGTTGGAAGAGGTGACCCTGGATGGCAAACCCTATGTGGAGCGCATTGCCTACAACGCGAAAGGACAACGAGTGTTGATTGCTTATGGCAATGGGGTAATCACGCGCTACGCTTACGACCCGCGAACGTTTCGGTTAGGACGGCTGCGATCGGAAAAGTATAACCATCCTGACTCACTGACTTACCGTTTTCAGGAAGCACCGTTTCAGGATTTTGGCTATGAGTACGATCTGGTGGGAAATATTATCAAAATTCGTGATTGCACTCCGAAAAGTGGCATTATCGACAATCCTCAAGCATTTGAGGTTACTAACCAACAACTAGCTGAACTGTTAGCAGCAGGTGATGCCTTAATTCGTAAGTTTGAGTATGAACCGATTTACCGTTTGAGATCTGCCACAGGCCGAGAGTGTGATTTACCACCATCAGAATCTCCAGCCTGGGCAGATGAAATACGCTGCACTGACCTGACAAAAACTCGTGCCTATACAGAGGTGTATGAGTACGACAAAGTTGGCAATATTAAGCAATTAACGCACCAAGTCAATGGTTTTAATCGAAACCGCAATTTCGCTTTGAAAGACGGCAATAACCGTTTAGATACCGTAACAGTAGGACAAACCGATTACCAGTACACCTACGACAACAATGGTAACCTGATTCAAGAGAATGAAGCGCGGCATTTTGAATGGGATTACGCGGATCGGATGCGAGTGTTTAGAACCCAACCGGGCAATGCCGAACCCTCGGTTCATGCTCACTATCTGTATGATGCCAGCGGTCAGCGAGTGAAGAAGCTGGTACGCAAACAGGGGGGACGGTTTGAGGTGACGGTTTACGTTGATGGCATTTTTGAATATCAGCGAATTGTACAGGGTGGCGAAACGCGGGAAAACAACACGCTGCATGTGATGGATAACCAGAGCCGCATTGCCTTGGTGCGGGTGGGCAATCCTTTCCCTGATGACACGACACCTGCGGTGAAATATCACCTGGGCGATCATTTGGGTAGTAGCAATGTGGTGGTTGATGATGCTGGAAACCTCGTTAATCGGGAGGAATATACGCCCTATGGTGAAACCAGTTTTGGTAGCTTTGTGAGGAAGCGATATCGATTTAGTGGGAAGGAGAGAGATGAGGAAAGTGGATTAAATTATTTCGGCTTTCGTTATTACTCTTTATGGCTTAGTAGATGGATAAATTGTGATCCTCTCGGAGTGACAGGAGGTATAAATCTCTATGGATATGTGAAGAGTAACCCAATGACTTTTCTAGACGCTAAAGGGCTTGCTCCTGAAGCCGATAATATATGCACTCCACCAATGCAACCAGTTTCTCCATCGACCCAAAATAGTAATTCGCCTGGCAGTAGAGGTAATGTCAAAACAGATCAAGCACCTTCAAATGAAAAATTATCACCAACATCAAAAAATGATTCTAGTTCTGAAAATCTTATTAACAAACCAGTTGCCAACATAACAGGTCGTGCTGCATCGACTGAGACTATAAAGCCTAATCGAGTACCTTTAGAGAAACCCTCAGACACGGATCACACTCTTGATCCTACTCTTAAACCTCGCAAAGACCCTCCTCCCTCAATTGAATCAGGAGGTTTGTGGAAGTGGTTAGCACCCGTATTACCCTTCGGTTTCATTGTAGGAGCAGCGATAATTATTAATGCTGCTGCTGCTCCTGCGGTTGGAGTTGGAGTTGCTGCTCCTGCCGCAGGATCACCAACTCCAACTCCACCAGTGCCATCAAACTCGTCCCCTAAAAAAATCACAGACTTACCTGGTATTCGACAAGCAACAGATATAGAGTCTGCAAGGAGGGCGTTTTCTGAAGCAGAAAGAGTTGATCTCAAACTAAAAATTGGAGTTGCTACACAGAATGAGATGAAAGCATCAAAGTATTATCTTGAAGTATTTGAAAAAACACGTAATTTTGCAGAAGCAGGAAGGAAATTTCATGATGAGGTAGGGGCACAGCCGTCAGGAGCTGATAGATATTTCTTTGGCTCAGTCAATGAAGTTAAAACTAAAAATCCATTTGGAATTGTAAGTGGAGAAGATATGTTAAAAGCTATAAAACAGGCTGAGGATTATACATCGAAAGGACCACCTACGGTAACATTTTTTGAAATAGGCACTGGGAACAAATACATTATTAGTCGTTAGAAATGGTGAAACTCTCCAACTCTATATTGAATTTACAGTGATCGCACTAGCATTCAGGTTAAGAAGGGCGATCGCAAGCTGATTTAGATAAGCGATCGCAATCCACTTAATAAACAGTCAGTCTCTTCAAAGAACCAATTGAATAACGTCCAATCACCATAAAAATTTCCCCAGGAAGTGAGGAGAGCGATTTTTTTCGGGGGAGATGGGCAAGAATTAACCAAGGGGTTGAAATATTAATCATCCCAAAGACCTTGAAACTTGGTAGATGCAAGTTCGGTGTAACGAACAGTATGCTGAATATTTTTATGCCCCAAATAACTCTGAATTGTTCGGGTATCAATGCCTCGATTCGCCAGATAATAACCTGTTCCATGCCGCAGCATATGAGCATGAATAGGGAAAGGCAAACCAGCTAATTCACCAGCCCGTTCAACAATGCCAGCGATCGTATCATGTGCCAACGGGCCAAGTCGAGACGACTGGAAAATATAGGGACTAGCAGGATAATCTCGTTGCAACTGACGGAGAGCGCGAATCTCCAAACCGGAAAGGGGTTGAACCGAGGGTGTACCTTTTTTGACTCGCCTCACGTAAATTGTGCCACCATTCCAATCTATTTGCTCCCATCGCAAAGATGCCACCTCTGCCACTCGCAATCCGTGACGGTAGCAAAGCAAAATTATGGTTGAATCTCGCTGAGCGTGGCGACCCTTGGATTTTTTGATAGCTGACCGCATCAACTCAACTTCTTCTGGTAACAAATATTCCCTAGTCCTGACAAAGGAGTATTTGCGAAAGTTAGGCGATTGACGTTCTGGTTTTTCGGTTTTACCAACTTTCGGTGGTTGGAGGGTTTGTGGTGTCATGACTCAACCCCCTGAAAACCTTGGGGTGTATGAGCTAATTTTACCAACTTACACTCCAAAGTTGGTAAGCACCAAGACATAAAAAACAGTCCAGTATTTTACGGTGAATCGTCACTTCAAGGTAATTTAAATGATTCTGTATACCGATAATTTAAGCGACTGGAGATATTTCTTGAGAAGGCTGGCTATCTACTCTAAAACCAGGATACCATTGCTGGAATTTGCTCTCTAACTCTTCATTAAGAACCAACATTCTCACCTGGAGCAGAAGATGAACACCTTTAGGAGTCCAGCGCATCTGCTGTTTTTTGACAAATCGTTTGCTAATAACTTGATTAACCGTTGATTCTACGAATCCAGTAGCAATAGCTTCATCATTTCGCCAACGTTCTCCATAGTTTGGGATATAAGCCCCATTGTTTGAAATATAGCTCTCAAATTCCCGCACCATTTTAAACAGTTTTTTAAGCTCTATTCCGCTCTTACCATCAAAAATCACGATTTCTAGGTCGTCCACAAGGTCTTTTATCAGTTGCAATGCTCTAAACACGTTTCCATGCCACAAATACCACTTAATTCGTTCTAGCTCTTTGGGTATATCTGTGTCTAGTTCGGTATCTTTTTTGCTAAGTCCTTTTGCCGTCTGACTCATCACTGTCAGCCTCATGGTGATATGAAACCAATCCAGGATATATTCTGCGTTAGGATTGAGATAAAGCTGTAGTTCGCGTATCTTCTCATCACCGTCTGAGAGAAAAGTTACTTGTTGATTCATCTGCATCCCTTGAGAAGTCAACACCTCAAAGATGCGACGTTGGGGTTTGGTATCGTAAGAATAAACTCCCCCAAACCGCTTGGATGTACCGTCTGCTTTTATACTCTTACCAACAATAACTTCAAAATTACCTTTGGAAAGTGATTTTTTGTCGTAGGAACGAACATATCCGCCATCCATTCCCAGTACCAACGGTAAATCAGGTCGGGGCAGTTCATCCCAATCTCTGGGACAGCCTTCAATGTATCCTCCTTTTTCTTCCCCCAACTCGTCTTCTAAGCGTTGACCAATTGTGTGTAAGTTATTCCGTATCGCTGTAGTGTTTATTTCACCTTCTATTGGTAATACTTCCTGTAATAGTTTCACAGATAATCCGTAAGACATCAAAGACCCATACTTGGACTCCAGATACAATAGTTCTCTTGAAGTGCGTTCTGGTAGTAAGTTGGCTACTGGGTTAAAGCTACGGGTTGGTTGCTCCTGGCACGGGCAGTAAAATAGTCGATGGCATTGGAGATGTAACTTGCCAAACAATGTGCGGTATACAATTGTACGCTTGTCTTTATGCAACAGTTTCTTGCTACAGTGCAAACATGATTCCTGTTGAAGAGAGTACTCTGCTATCTGTTGTTCGACTAGGCTGCGTTGGAGACTTTGTAGCAAAGTTTTGGCTTCTGCTAGTTTTAGTCCCAAGTTTTCTGGCTGTAAGGCATCACGCGAAATCTGCATAATTTCTTGGACAACTTGGGCTTCTCCATTATCTGACTCCACGACTATTTGGATTTTGACTTTCACACTATCCTCTGCTCAAATAACATCTCTTTATCCCCAGCCGCGTATTGCTGTAAACGTTGGTTTATTTCTTGGCGGTCAAAATGGTCAACCATTAACCATTGGCGTAATTCGTACATTTCTTCAATATTGCCAGGAATATCACCTTCTTCCAGAATTTCACTGCACCGAGAAGCTATGTATCTTACTGAGTATTCCTGTTTTTGTGCCATGAACTCCCACGCTCCACCACAGTCTTCTGGAGGGCAAGCGCGTTTACCATCAATACATACTGGATAAAAGCAATTTGATTCTGGAGTGAGAATTGCTTCAACTCTAATTTGATGCTGCCAGTTATCACCGAAGTCATATTCGTATAAAAAACGCTCTCGCATTCGCCAGCCAAAATCTGATAATTTGATTTCTTTAGGGTCGTCAGAAAACCACATTCCCCCAATTTGAGCAATCCCGTAATGCTTACCGTGGATTACAAAGCGATGTAGATGGGAATCAGTCCATCCCATTACTATCTGGATGATGTAGTGCAAATCGGCGATTGTGCTGTCGCTGCGGATTTTTATCCTACGCCAAATCATGGGGCTGATGCCCAAGATAAAAATATGAAGCTGGTAGATAACAAGTTGCTCGGAATCGCTCATTGGGTCATCTTACCGCATTGCCAGTCCCTTCTCCCCCGAAAAAAATCGCTCTCTTAAGTGACACTTGTGTGTGTGACTTAAAGGAAAAGATTGCCGTTTTTTAAAGTAAAAGCTTGCCGTACTAAAGGCGCTCAAGTATTATTATTTCGATTAATTCTAAATTATTGATCGAATCTCATTAAAGAATAAGCTTGCCGCGAGTTCCATGCTAAATGTAGGCTTTGGAAGCATTTTTGTGCTTTGCGATCGCACTCTCGCAAAACGGGTATTTGACCACAAAACCAGTCTGGCTATAGGTTCGGCAAGCTAATCCTTTAATTTTCGGCAATCTTTTCCTTTAAGTCACACGATTGGAAGCATAAGCCGTCCTTTACTGCCAAGTTATCATTCCAGTGACATTATGAGTTGGTAAATTTTTATTTACGGATGCAAATTCCTTTGACAAAATAAGAAATCCTCATGGAATTAAAATACTGCCACTAGAAATTCTTGTTTGGGCAGTATTACAGAAGCTTCAACCAGTACAACAGTAATCATGCAAACATTAACATATAAGCATTTCAGCTTTTATGCCTGTGATAAGCGCGTTTGCATTCACTGAGCAATGACTATTATAGCCAACCACTATTTCACTTGAGAAGAATTATTTTTGTAGCAGGTACTTAAACTTATGCAACTTTTTTTACAAAAAGCTATCATAATCCAAGGTATAAATCATTGCTTTGAAACTAACAATTATGATTCTTGACCCTGGAAAAGTAATTACTGCTATTATAAACTCTGCTGCACCTTATGTAATTAAACAAGCGCAGCGTAAAGAAATAGTAATTAAAGTTTTAAAAAGTTTAAAACTTGATCCTGCACACCCCCCAGAAGATTTTGATGGGGTTTATGCTTACGCTTTAGTTGAGTATGGTGTCGATAAACCTGAAGTTATTCTAAAACTTTTTCAGGAACAAGATATTAAAACTGATTTCAAGAGAGCTTTTTATTCTGATCAAGAATTAAATTTTATTAATAGTGTTATAGCTTTTATTGATTCTCGCAGCCTGGGAGATGAAATAATTAAAGAATTAAAATTAGAAAAGAGATTAGACATTAAACATGATATTCGTCCCTACATTGAAGATTTTTATAAAGTTTTTACTAATATTACAAAACTCACTCGAACACCAAAAGAGGTAATGAGGGATAAAGATTTTAGAGAAATACTTGATATTTTAAACAAACTTTCTAGCTCCGATGAGATCAATGCAAAATTAGCTCAACTTACAGGTAATAAACCTCAAAATTTGGGATATTCTATAGAATTTGATCCACTAATTAAAGAAAAAATTCGCTCATTCTGCGGTCGCAAGTTTGTATTTGCAGCTTTTGAGGAATTTACTAACAAACAACCCAAAGGTTATTTTACTTTGGTAGGGGATGCAGGGATGGGTAAAAGTGCCATTGCAGCTAAGTACGTTTATGATCACAAAGCTATTTCGTATTTCAATAGTTTTGCAGAAGGTCGAACTCGTCCAGAACAGTTTCTAGAGAGTATTCGTGAACAATTAATTAGTCGTTACGATTTACACAATGCAGAAGATGATGATTTAGGAAATTTACTAGTAAAAGTTTCACTAAAAATGGCAAATGGAGAACGTTTAGTAATTGTAGTAGATGCGTTAGATGAAGTAGAGCAAAAATCTAGTGGAAATTTATTAAATTTACCAACAACCCTGCCAGATAAAGTTTATTTTTTACTCACAAGAAGACCTTATACTGCTAGCCAAAAGCGTTTATTTGTATCACCTGGTATTCCTGTTGAAGAATTAGACTTAACGCGAGAATATACTGATTTAAGCCGAGAAGATATCAAGGAATATATACGCTTTTCTCTAAATGATGACTCCAGCGAGTATAAAGATGGTTTAAATAAATGGATTCAATATTGTAGAGATAATATTACTCCGTTGGTTTTTGTTGAGCAGCTTGCGGACAAAAGTGAAAATAATTTTATGTATCTGCGATTTGTTTTACCAGATATTGCAAATGATAGATATAATGACCTGAATTTAAAAGAATTACCTGATGGTCTGCTTCAGTATTACCAAACCCACTGGGAAAGGATGGGTATGAATACTAAAGAAATGCGTCAAAATGCTATTATTCTTTATGTAATAGTAGAAGCAGAAAATAAAATTTCTTCAACAACCATTAGTAGAATAACTAATAGAAATGAAAGTGAGGTCTTGGAGGTATTAGAAGAATGGAGCCAGTTTTTAAGGCGACAGGTTATTAAGGGAGAAGAGTGTTACTCAATGTATCACAAAAGCTTTACTGATTTTCTCAGAGATAAACCAACTATTAAAAAGAATAATTTTCTATTGCAAGATATACAACGCCTTATTGTTGAAGAAAATGATCGTCTATGGGAGGAAATAGGAAGAGAAGAGGAAGAAGATTAAAATGAACCAATTGGCAAAAAAACTAGTAAAGATGTCACCCAGCCAACAGCGACTCTTCCTTGATGACCCTAGCCTAAGAGCTAAAACTGGGCAATTAACCAAGCTCTACAACATTCTGACTAATTTTGACTTTATTGCTGCCAAGATTAACCATGATGAATTTAGTGTGCAAGTGTTGATTGACGATTATGATTTGATTGATAATTCGGTACTACTAAATAACCCGGAATATAATGTCGAAGCAGTAAAAGCATTGAAATTAATCCAAGGAGCGTTGCGGCTCTCGGCGCATATTTTGAATGAGGATAAGAATAAGGTTGCAGAACAATTGCTGGGACGTTTGCTGTGTTTTAATGCCCCAGAAATTCTTACTTTGCTAGAGAGAGCGAAGCATTATAAAGATAAACCTTGGTTGCGTCCTTTAACTGCTAGCTTAATTCCCCCCGGTGGAAGTTTGTTGCGAACCCTAACTGGGCATACCAGTTGGGTAAATGGTATTGCAATCACTCCTAATGGGAAACAGGTTGTTTCAGCGTCACATGATGAAACTTTAAAAGTGTGGGATTTAAAGTTAGGAATAGAGCTGAAATCTTTAATTGGACATACTCACTCTGTAGAAGCTGTAGCCGTTACACCCAATGGGAAGCTGGCAGTTTCTGCTGCTCGTGATTGTACGCTCAAAGTATGGAATTTACAGTCAGGAGAAGAGCTAAAAACCCTTACTGGGCATACAGATGCGGTTTTGGCTGTTATTATCACCCCAGATGGTAGAAAAGCTGTATCTGCTTCAAAAGACAAAACTCTAAAAATATGGGATTTACAGTCTGGAAAAGAACTCAAAACTCTTTCTGGGCATACAGATTCAGTAAAAAGTTTAGCCATCACGCCCGATGGAAAAATAATAGTTTCTGGTTCACACGATCACACAATTAAGGTATGGGATTTAAATTTAGGAAAAGAATTAAAAAGTTTTACTAGAAATACAGGCTGGGTAGATACAATCGCAATTACTTCCGATGGACAAAAAATAATTTCTGGAGGTTCACTTGATAATCCGTTTGTAATTTGGGATTTGCAGTCAGGAGAACAACTAAAAGCTTTTGCTGGACATAGTGATGCGGTAGAGTCTTTAGTTATAACCCCCGATAGAAAAACGTTAGTCTCTGCTGGCATGGATAAAACTATCAAAGTTTGGGATTTACAGTCAGGAAAAGAACTAAAAACTTTTATTGGGCATACTGGTTATGTCAATGCAATAACTATTTCTTCTGATGGGAGAGAGTTAGTTTCTAGTTCACATGACAAAACTATCAAAGTTTGGGATTTACAAGGAATTTCATCCCAAGTAACTTTCACTGATCATACTGACTGGGTAAAAGCTGTCGCTATCTCTGCTGATAACAAACTAGTAGTCTCCGCGTCACAGGACAATACCCTTAAAATTTGGGATTTACAAACTAGATCACTATTGAAAACACTGGTTGGGCATGACCATTGGGTGTGGGCTGTAGCTATTACACCTGATGGGAAAAGAATTGTATCTGGTTCCTGGGATAAAACACTAAAAATTTGGGATTCAGCATCAGGAAGACTACTCAAAACCCTTACTGGACATACGAATGTAGTTACCAGTATTGCTATTACACCTGATGGGAGAAGGGCTATTTCCACTTCACTTGATGAAACTTTAAAAGTTTGGGATTTAAAATCTGGAAAAGAATTAAAAACTCTTATTGGCCATGAAGACTCAGTACACGCTGTTGCTATTACTCCTAACGGAAGAAGAGCCATCTCGGCCTCAGCAGATAATACTGTCAAAATTTGGGACTTATCTTCAAATAAAGTCAAAACTTTATGGGGACATAAGCATTGGGTATGGTCTATCGCTATTACCCCAGATAGTAAAAGAGCTATTTCCACTTCATGGGATACCTCTCTTATAGTCTGGAATTTACGAGCTGGTTTCCCATTTAATACTTCTGGTTTGCCAATAAATATTTTGATTGAACATACAGATTCTGTGGAAGCTGTCGCCATTTCTCCTAATGGAAAATGGGCTGTTTCCGCTTCTCGTGATAAATCTTTAATTATTTGGGATTTACAAAGTTACGAGGTTATCAACACTTTTAAAGGAGATGGTGAGTTCCTTTGCTGTGCTGTAGCACTGGATGGAGCAACAATTATGGCAGGCGAAGCAACCGGACGTTTACATTTTCTCCGCCTAGAAGGAATGGAGACACTGGGAGATGAGTAAATTCACTAAGAAATTAGCCGAGATGTCACCTAGCCAGCAAAGGCTCTTCCTTAATGACCCTACTATCAGAGCTAAAACTAGGCAGTTAAGCAAACTTTACAAAGTTTTGACTAATTTTGATTTTATTACTGCCAAAATTAATCATGATGAATTTGGTGTACAGGCACTGATTAATGATTATGATTTATTTAATAATAATGAAATATTAGCTCACCCAGAATATAACTCTGAAACAGTAAAAGCACTCAAATTGATTCAAGGAGCTTTGAAACTGTCATCACATATATTAACTGAAAATAATACACAATTAGCAGAGCAACTATGGGGGCGTTTGCAAGATTTTAAAATATTAGAAATTCAAATTTTATTAGAGGTAGCAAAAAAGAGAAGAAAATATACTACTTGGTTACGTCCTTTGATAGCTAGCTTGAGTACCCCTAAAGGAAGATTACTACGCATCCTTGCAAGCCACAATTATTTTGTAAATGCAGTAACTGTAACACCAGATAGTAAAAAGTTAATTTCTTGTTCATTAGATACAACTATCAAACTATGGGATTCGGAAGCAGAGCAAGAACTGTTTACTTTCGCTGCTCATACTTCCTCTGTGGATGCAGTAGCAGTAACAGCGGATGGACAAAAGTTGATTTCTGGTTCATCAGATACAACTATCAAGGTTTGGAGCTTAGAGACACAAAAAGAAATTCTTACCTTTACAGGTCACACTAAACCAATAACAGCAATAGCAGTAACACCAGACAGTAGAAGGGTAATTTCTGCTTCAGAGTACAAAACACTGAAGGTTTGGGATTTAGATTCAGGTAAGATAATTTATACCCTAACAAGGCATACTAATTGGATATATACTGTTGCAGTAACATCAGATGGCAAGTTTGCAATTTCAGGTTCTCGTGATAAAACAATTAAGATTTGGAGCTTAGAAACAGGAAAGTTAGTTTGTAGCTTAAAAGGACACATTTTTTGGGTAAAAGGTATAGTAGTAACTCCTGACGATAAACAAATAATTTCTATATCAAATACACCAGTAGATAGTATAAAAATTTGGGATATAGAAACTCAGAGGGAAATTATTACTATTAATAAACATCGGGTAAGCGCATCATCTATAGCTATATTTCCTGATGGCAAACGAATAATTGTTGCTTGGGATAATGGTGAACTTGAGGTGATTAATCTAAAGACAAAAAAAACAGAAATTAATATCACTAACAATGCCGATTTTATTCAAACATTAGCAATAAATTATGATAGACAAAAGCTTATCTCAGGTGGAGCAAATATAAAAATTTGGGATATTTGCGGAAAAGAAAATCATTCATCAATTAATTATGGACATTTAACAGCAGTTACTGCATTAGTAATAACACCAGATGGAAATAAAGTTATCTCTAGTTCAGATGACTCTACTATTATTATTTGGAATATGATAACAAAAGAAAAAAATTGTAAATTAACAAATCATACACATAAAGTAACAGATTTAGCTCTTAGTTTTGATAGTAAATATTTGATTTCGTGTTCATATGATAGATATATTAAAATTTGGGATATAGAGGCTAAAACAGAGATTTTCTCATATTTAACAGGAAAAAGAAATCTACTACAGGCAGTAGCTATCACACCAGACAATGAAAAATTAATTTATGATTGGGGTGATGATATACGAGTCCTGGATTTAAAAAAGTCTAAATTCTTTAGCCTCAAAGGTCATACAAGTTCAGTAACTAGAATTGCAGTAACATCTAGTGGACATAAATTAGTTACTAGTTCGTCTGACAACACTATTAAAGTCTGGGATTTAGATAGTAGAAAAGAAATTTTTAATTTTAATAGTCACACTAGATGCGTAACAACTTTAGCCATAACACCAAATGGGAAGCAATTAATTTCTGGTTCAAGAGATAAAACTGTAAAGATTTGGGATTTAGAAACAGGACAGGAAATTTTCACTTTTCAACTATGTAATTTAAAAATAGAAAAACAGAATAATATTTTCGATGAATATCCTTTTTGGGTAACTGCTGTAGCAGTTTCAACAGATGGAAAGTATCTATTTATTACTCGCGGCGACGGTTCTCTTCAAGTCTGGAATTTGGAAAGCAGAAATAAGATAGCTACTTTCATAGGAGAAAGTTCATTAAGCTGTTGTACCAGCAGCCCAGATGGAGTAACAATAGTTGCAGGCGACGCAAGTGGAAGGTTACATTTTTTTTGTCTAGAAGGAGTAAAGGCATAGCTATGAACACTCCACCTCGTCCACCAACTACCATCAACGCTATTTCCTACCCAATAGAATTTCAGAAAGTTCTTCTAGAAAAGAGCCAAAGTTTTGTTGGCCGTGATTTTGTTTTCACTGCCATTAACAATTTTGTCCAGCACCACAATCGGGGGTACTTTACTATTGTTGGCACACCCGGTAGTGGTAAAAGTGCCATCCTCGCCAAGTATGTCACAGTTAACGCTGGTGTTGTTTACTACAATGCTCAAGTTGTAGTAAACAATTGTGCTGAGGAATTTCTTTTTAATGTCTGCACACAAATTATAGAAATTTTCAGACAACTAAAGATTCTTGCTTCTACAGCGCAAATTCCACAAACATTAACCGTAGAGACGTTGCGTACAATGTCTCTAAATGCCTTACTTCAAATAGCTAGCAACCAACTGGAACCACATCAACGGTTGATAATTGCTATTGATGCTTTAGATAGTGTAAACCGTAATAGTCAACCCCCAGGCTCAAATATATTTTATCTTCCTAGATATCTGCCAGAACGAGTTTATTTCCTTCTCACACGTCGTCCTTTCATAAAAGAAAAATCCGGCTTGTTAATTGAAACTCCATCAGAAATTTTGAATTTAAATGATTATATACAAGAAAACTGGGAAGATATACATTCTTACATTCAGCAAAACCTCGCTCTAAAACCCTCTCCGCTGGCAGAGAGAACTACTGTTAGCGAATTATTATCCCAGGATATAGACAAGGATAGGTTAAGCAAATCTATTGCCAGCCTTACAAATGCCAGTGAAAATAATTTCATGTACATAAGCCACATTTTACCTACTATTGGCAATGATTATTATCCTAATATTTCTAATTATGTAAGTACTTTGTCAAGCACCTATGAATTTCCTAAGCCTTTAAATGATTACTATCAAAATTTGTGGAATAAAGTAAAATTTGATAATATATCTAATTTAGCATTAGATATATTACACATCCTGGTCAGACAAACACCAAATCAGGAAAATTTTTCTGTAGAAAATATTGCTCAAACAATTCATGTTGATGAATTTGATATTGAAAATGTAATAGAAAACTTGGTTGAGTTATTAGAATTTAGAAAGATAAATGGTGTAAGTTATTTCAAACTCTTCCATTCTAGTTTTTGTAATTGGTTAAGACATAAAATTTAGGATTTTAGCACTGTCATCAACTTGCGTCTTATACCAATTTAATATGAAGCTGCATAGAATAGAGCTTCCAGGATAAAGTTATAAGAAGAGATAGAAATTACCTGATCAATTGTAAGTTGGTCGAATAATTCTTGGATGCGATCGCGTAAAGCTTGTAAAGAAGAGAAAAGTTGATTTTTAAGTGGCTTCTTGAGGAATTGCCAAAGCCGTTCGATGGGATTGAGTTCAGGGGCTGATGGCGGTTGAAAAAGAGGAATAATATTTTCTGGCCGGCGTTGCTGAATCAAAATATGAATTATGCGATCGCCACAGTTTCGCTCTTTCTGGCTTGGTATTAGGCGTGGATCTAGCGAAGCTGTCACCAGGGGCAAGATAGGCTGAAACTATTGCTATGAATGACTTACAGGCTATAAGAAACCTGGATATACGAACAAAGCGTATTTTTAGACACATTCACCCCGTCTCAATTGGCAACCTGACATTGAGATCCAAACGAAAAGTACCATAGGGATTAACGTGACCCCAAATTAAAGGCGAAAGCGCCCGCAAATCCTCCAACTTCATCAACTTCATCCATTGTGGTTGGGACAAAACCTCCTGAATCATTAAAGTATTTATATATACCAGAGATATCTGGAGTAAATGCAGAGATAAAACAGCTAATTCTTGGTCTGACAAACGATTAGTAGCAATCTCCCCACCCTTGCCATAAAAAATAAAACTGTTAGCACTATTCCAGTTCTCCACCACATTGAGTCCAGCATTTATCTCCTGTCGCAGTTCAACTGAATGCAGGTATTTACATAAAAATATAGTTTTTACAGCCTTGCCCAATTCGGATAGCGCTTGATAAGTAGGGTGTAATAAATTACCCCTAGTAAAACGCTTTAAGATGGCTTCAGTTTCCGCCATACCCAAACGCAGAGCAGTAGCATACTTCACCATTTGGTCATATTGTTGGCGAATTAAATCCCAGTTAATAGCGCGAGTTAAAATCGGTTGCAAGTTTAGATAAGCATCATTATTTCCAGTTGATGGGCGGTATAATTTCTGAACATTGATACGTTTAAGACGCGGCATTAACTGAAAACCCAGTAAATGACAGAAAGCAAAAGCCACTTCATTTTGACCATGACTATCTACATAATTTGTCTCCACTTTCATCTGGGTACAGTGGCGTAATAATCCTTCAATCATGGCTGCCACTTCAGAAGAAGAACAAGTTTTTAACTGCGAATAAATACAAACAGAATTCTTCTCAACATGCCAATAAATCATCACAGCCCGTCCACCATAGCGGATGTGCCATTCAGTCATTAAATTTTGATCCCAAGCACCAAACTTTTTCGAGTCAGAAGCGCAGGCGGTTGTACCCTCTCCCCAAATAGTGGGAATTCTGGCAGTAAAAATTGCATTTGCAACACAGGCAATAGCATTGCGTAATTGTTCTTTCTGAATAAAATGACGCTTGACATGGAGTAAATCTTGATAATTATCGCCTTTAATCTCATCACTTAAACGCTTTAATCCAGTATTCGTTCCTAAACCATATAATCAAAGTAACAAGCGTTTTTGTAAAGTATAGTCGCCTAAAACCTCTCTTGTTGATACACTCCGAAAAAGTTGGCTAAAATTTACTCGTAAATCAGTTTCTTTGAGAATATCTAAGAGGCTAGTCATGCGCCAACGTCTAGTAATTTCACTTTTTAAGCGAGTCAAATTAGCAGGTGCATTTTGAGGATTCAAAGGCGAAACACAAATTCGACTTTTACCTGTGTTTTTAATTGTGACTAATTTGTCCTTAGGGATTCCTTTAGTTCAGGCAATATTGTCATTAGATAGGTCTTATTGACACTCATGAGACCTATCTTTTCTTACCATAAATTGCTACATACTTTATCTCATGAGCTTTTCAGGCTATTTTGTCGCCCCGTCAGGCTCCCGTCTCTAATATAATTTCTTGCCAACCACTACGTAACACCCCATCAATGGGTATATCTTCTCCTGCATCATAATAACGTTGTTTACTATCAGCATATTTTTTCAGTAAAGATATCGCTTGAATAACTGGACGATGAACTTCATTATTTGAACGGAATTCTAGCTTGTTTAAAATTAACGGTAAAATTCGGCGATAATATCCACCATAAGAAGAACGCATCACCGTATAAACTTTCTCACGGTAAGCATTACCTGTAGATTTATACTCTTTCACTAAATTCTTGAGAGTCACCTCACTTACCACAGGAAAAATCACATCTTTGATTGTGCCATCAGGTGTTTTCAAAGAAGCTTCTGCCATTTGGTATAGGAGATTATTCTTCCCATGAACCCGTTTAAAATCCTGAATAAGTTCTTTATCTATACGTTTTTCTGCATTGGCTCCTATGCGATGCACAATCTGGATGAGTAACTCTACTAAATTATCTATAACTTCTTGACTTCTGAGCCAACAAAAAGCTGTAAATAGTGTGTAGCGGATATGTTCTCACACATCTGAATCCCTTGCCAGTTACGTTTCACGGGTCAGGAAGAAACTCAATTTAACTCAGTCTGAGTTGGCGGATGCTGCTGGTATACACGGACGCTCTGTGGGGAAGATTGAGCGGGGGCTTACAGCCAAAATTAATCGTAAGACACTTCAGGGTTTAGCGATCGCGCTTGGTGTACCCCAAGAATATTTGGATGCTGTAATCAAGGGTGAGGAGGTATCTCAAGTTAGAGGGGTTAAGTTTTGTCCCCAATGTTGGAATCCTGGCGCTGCGGTTGACCCTATGTGGGGTCATGTCAAAGCCAAGTTTTGTTATCTCTGCGGTACACCGATTCGAGCTAACTGCGCGAATTGCGGTGAGTTGGTGTTGTCTCTGAGACACAGATTCTGTCCAATTTGTGGCTGTGCTTATAAAACGCCCGTCAAAAACGCTAAAATCCAATGAGCTACTCTTTTTTCTCAAACCCATACTCCACAATACTTTCAGGCTATCTTGCCCCTGGTGACAGCTTCGCTATATCTACGCCAGAAAGTTATACTGTCTCGTTGCTTTAGTGCTGCATCATAGGCGTTCCAATTCTTAACTTTGTACTGAGCTAGAGTCTTCATCGTTGGACTAGGCAGTGAGAGAACATAGGCGATAGGTAAAATTTACCATTTTGCTTATTCACGCAACAACGCCACCTGTTTCGCGAACAGCAAGAAAAGTTTGAAAAAGACCAAATGTTTGAAGGGGATAAAGCATATCAGGGAGGGGAGAATATCAAGACTCCTCATAAGAAGCCACGTAACAGAGAATTAACAGCACAGCAAAAAGCAGAAAATAAAGAGTTTTCCAGCAAACGCATCTTTGTTGAACAGGTAATTAGACTCGTGAAAATTTTTCGCATCGCACGGGCATTGGTTTCCGCTTAATTCTCGGACTTATGAGCAAGTAATTCTTACCATTTGTGGATTGGTAAGGTTAAGAATTGGTGCATTGGTTTTGCCATTTTCATAAAAGTTGTAAATCTCAGACAGGTTATGAATTAGCTATCAATATTTTTACAGATAGTTGCTATCAGTAACTATTTCAAACGCTGATTATTTCGTTGATTCTGACTTGATCTTAACGCCCTGTCAAGCCAGAAATAGAGCGGGTTACAAATTTTCGGACAAGTCTATTTAGAACAAATTGTGCGGTACAATACTTTACCCAGTATTACATGGGATGAACCACAAAAGTTACCAAGTAATACATGGGAAGCCGATTCTCTTCAACCGTGTAATACACCGAATGTTGAGAATACTCAAACTTCAACCGCCTTACTACCCCAACTAGAAGCACTTGAAGCTTTACGCGATCGCCTAAAAGTTGGAACTGAAGTTAGGTAAGCAAGCCACTGAGTACAAAGCTGCACTCAAAGCTCTCAATCGTTTCATTGCTGAATTAACTACAAACCCATAGGCGTTTCCGAATTCACCAACAGTGTCATATGTGCTTACACCTTGAAGAAATTCCTCCTATTCCCGATGAAACGGATACCCTATGAGCTTCTCCGATTCCCCGTCCAGGTACGGCTTGGCTCATCATCGCAGTAGCCCCACAAACCACTAAACTTTGAGCTATCAAACACGAAGCGAATCCTACCCCAATAATAACGACCATTACGAGGGGTATTGCAGCGACGGTTTGAACCATCCTCACTCCAATAACCCGTCAAAACATTGCCGGACATACTCCCTTCAAGAACCCCATTATCTTGAGTATAGGTAGCCGACACACCAGAGCCTGATTGCTCAAAGGTGATAGTACCTTCTGAAGAGTTCCAAACTCCAGCGATGGAGTCTTTTGTCTGTTTGATAGATGTTTGAGACTTTGCCTGAACTGTTGGTGTTGGCAACCCCAGTGTCATCGTCAGTGTTAATCCAACCGCAAATAGATTGACAGATGAAATTCTCATGATTTGAGGCTTAATCCACTTGATTCAACAGTATAGTAATCTCTTCCAGGAACGGATAAGTAAAGGAAAGGATTAGAGTCCTTTTAATCATAAAATCAGGAAATCCCCTGGATATCGTCAATATCCAACCATTATACAGAATTTTTACCTATAACTACTTCATTTTGAGTGGATTTCAGAAACTTTTCTTACTCTGATTCCGTGTTCTACATCTAGTGGACTGCAATGAATTTATCCCACTATTATTTTCTCAGGTGTAAAAGCTTGATTTAATTGATAATAAAAACAAGAAATTAAGCTTTTAAGCATTTCTTATTGCCAATAAATAAGCATTTTTAGATTAGTGGGATAGGTTCAAGTAAAAATGAACTGAGATGGGCAGATTTTCGGCTGACTTATTATCCTCACATTCAGAGATGGTGGGAAATAGTTTGCAGTACCTATCTCATGGTCAGTCTTCACGAGAGTGTCTTCCACGACTTTCACAGCTATATTCTCCAAATACTGACGGGGTGACAAAATACCCTGAAAAGCTTATGAGACCAAGTGTGTAGCAATTTATGGTCAAAAAAGTAGGTCTATTTTGTCTAGAAGACCTACCTAATACAAATGTTACCTCTATTCTACCAAACAGTACTAAAAAATCATCTGAGTCTTGCAGAATATCTATTGCTTCAAATTTTAATTAGTCTCTTACAATCAGTTAAAAATGTTAGTTTAGAAACGCTGGCAACATCAATGCCAATACCAATTATATTTGAAAGTAGAAGAAAAAAACTACAAAGATTTTTATCACTACCAAACTTTTCAATTGAAAAAATATGGTTGCCAATTGTTACAACTTGGTTGTCAACATATTTTGAT
>JANBVI010000019.1 GCA_024239075.1 Fischerella sp. CENA71
TCAAATTTTTATTGATAATTATAATCAAAAAACTGGGGGAAGGAGGCTAGCGTCGCTCGCCTCCTTCCCCCACCCCTACGCACGATTATCATTCTTATTTAAATTATTTTGAGTATTTTAACGGATTGACAAAATACCTTTTATCTTAACCTCTCACGGATGCCATTGCCCGAACATAGTAAAGTCAAATCTCCAAGTGCTATCAGCCGATTTTTAAATGTTAATCCTTGGTCAACAAGGAAAATGATTCGGGTAGTTCGTCGCCATATATTACAAACAGTTTTAAAGATATTATCGTCATCAAGCCAAGGACGAAAACCTTTTTTACAAGTCATTATTGACTTAACAACTTTAGAAAAGCATTTTGTTTTGTCTACCCGTCCCATTAAAGCTTCTACTCTTAAATGGTGGGGTAAGCGTCGTTGGCAAATCGAAGGTTGGTTTAAAACTGCAAAGCATCGCTTCGGTTTGCACCGTTTTGGACAGGGTTCTGTGCTTGGTATGTATCGCTGGCTCATTCTTTCACTGACTGCTTACCTCATTGCCCATTGGACTTATCTGCATATTCAGCCTGAATCACCACCTGATTGGGGACAAGCTGCACAAATTGCCCTTGAATCTATTTTCCCCGGAATAGTTGTGTCTCTTCTTTTACATGATATTGAACATCTCACTCCCCTTGCACGTAGTTGTGGTTTTGACATTTATCTTTCCAGGTGCAAGATTTGAGTCAACGCCAAATCTTTGGACAGTCTTGGCAGATCCCACCCAAATCCATCAGGTGTTAATGAATCTGTGTGTAAATGCTCGTGATGCTATGCCACAAGCGGGCACCCTCAGTGTTTCTGCCAAAAATTTCCACATTGAGCAAAACTATGCCTGCATGAATCTGGAGGCAAAAGTAGGTGACTACGTGCTTATAACCCTGTCGGATACAGGATGTGGTATGCTACAAGAGTTATTAGAGCGAATTTTTGAACCCTTTTTCACAACCAAAGAACCGGGCAAAGGCACAGGACTTGGGCTTTCAACTGTTGTTGGTATCATCAAAAACCATGGTGGTTTTGTCAACGTGCATAGCCAAGTGGGATTGGGCAGCCAGTTTCAGGTGTTTTTACCAGCCTTTCAAAAAGCGGCAACACATGAAGCAGAAGATTCACAGATGCCTAGAGGAAACGGCGAACTCATTCTGGTTGTGGATGACGAAGCGTTTGTTCGAGATGTTGCCAAAACCTCACTACAACAGTTCAATTACAAAGTCCTAGTAGCCAGTGATAGTTTTGAGGCCTTCTCACTCTACGTCCAAAACAAAAATGAAATCAGTGTAGTGTTGATGGATATACAAATGCCATCAATGGATGGATTAAATACTATTCGCGTTCTGCAACAAATCAATTCAAATGTCAAAATTATTGTCATCAGCGGACTCGCATCCAATCACAAGCTTTTAAAAGATAGTCAGATTGACGTGCGAGCTTTTTTAATAAAACCCTACACTATCAAAGAATTATTAAACACCATTAAAGAAGTCATAGTGGTAAATAAGTAATTGGACAGAATTCATTAAGTAGAACGACTCAAAAAAACCTAATTTTTTACCTAAATAGATAAGTTTTTTTGAACGCATTAATAACATATACTGAGCTATTTCTCTCCAGAAACAATATAACCTCAATGTAATAGTAAAAAATTTTACAAAAATGCAATACAGTCAGGAAGCAAATTTTCCTGAAGCGGATTCACATTGCACTGACTCCGTTTCAGATGATCATAAGCTGTTGGTTATGCAGTGGGTTGATAGATTAAAATCAACCAATGACTTGCTAAAGGTTGTATCTGATTTAGAAAAAATGCCTTTAGAGTTTAGACGTGAAGTTCTGGAGATTGTTGTTGAAACTTACATTCCCCACATTCCTAACTTAAGTCAATAATATTTTTAACTTGGCAGTTTCGTTTCTAGCTCACTAGTATTGCCTTTCCCGATAACGACTATCATACAGCACTCACTAGAGCCATCAATCTTTCTGGTAAGTACATGGACATTAAAAAACAGCCAACCTTGGCACAGCCCTTTAGGGGCTGTGCCGCCCACAGCGACAGTCTTTGAGACAAACAGATAACTCATTCTCGTTGGCTGTTTTTTCAGGTGGATCTACTTAGTGTCGCCTAACCTCATAACACGACATCAGGCGATCGCGCCAACGACCAATAACAAACCCTTCCTTTTTGGAGGGGTTTGCAAAGTTAATGGAGAAACGGGGTTTTCTAGTACCACTGTTGTGTTTGCTTAAGCCTTGGTCACATCCACCTACGCTTTTATTCTTACAATCCCAAAACACAGAAACTTCCCCCTTCTGATTTTTAAAAGTTAATTCAAAATGTAAACGTGATCGCACTAACCACCAACTATTAGTTACTATCGCACCAACCGCCAACTACTAGTTATTGACACACGAACTGCTAAGGGAGGAGCCGTTAAAAAAAATCCCAGCCTTGGCAGCAAGGCAAGAGCCGGGAAACCGCCTCAATGATGAATCTTGAACGCTCGTACGAATAAATAAGGCTGGGATTTTTTTAGGATGCAGATGCCTAACAACAATGACCAGTCGCACGGCAAGAGGTTGATGGTCATTTTGACCATCAACCAAAAGGCGATCCCACCTGGGACATGCCCGGAAGAAGAATCAGCTACAACTTGACGCTACTGTTGGTGATGATTCATTACCAACCAGATGGACAGGATTCTCTGCACTGCTATTGCCCTTATTGACTGGTTTTGCGACTGGTATTTGAACATGAAGGCGGACTTGATAACTGAGGTCGTGACCAGACGCGAAAAACAGTAGTGCGATCGCACTAGGGATCTCCAAGAAATAAAATGAGAGCGCCCTATCAAATATATTGTGGCGAGTGTCCAAGGACTGGTAAGCGTTCCCACCTGGGTGGGAACGCGAGGGCGCTCTCCTAAAATATTTTTTGGAAAGGCCTTAATAAGTTGTCTATGATAGCATAGACAGTAATTATTTCGTTTAACATCTATCCTCTCCATTTTTATCCCTAGAGAGGATTTTATTGCACAAAGTGATCGCCTAAGGATTAATGAGCGTTCCGCCCCTCTAGGCGGAACGCAAGGGCGGCATATTTTATTACGAGGATTGGCCTAATAACTAGCAACTTGGATTGCTAGATCTAAACTCTGCACTTTATGGATAGCCAAATTCCAGTTGAAATCTCGATAATATATAAATCTATACACTGTTCAGCCGCTTGAAATGTTACTGAAGTGTGCTTCTTTCCCAGCAATTCAAGAGAATCAAGATTTAGGAGTAGTCAAATCTCTGCGGAAACCCGTCACCAAGCTGGATCTAGCCCCTTTTTTTGCACCCCCTTGACAAAGGAGCAATTCTCTTAACCTGTCACGGATGGGCATCAAGTGGATAGGCTTGTATATAATGAAGTGTATTTTTTATTATGGTAGACCAACGGTATACTTTCAATTCACCGTTCTACCATTTTATTTTACCAGATGATATTTCGGACAAGTCTTCTAGTATTTGCCGAATATTGCCCAAAGCTAAAAAGGCATGAGGGACATTTTGTTATAGCATTACAAGGGTGTGTTTATGAGAGAATTACTAGAGTTTGAAACATTCGATGCTCGCCACTCAAATTCTAGAGTATCAAGTAGGGACTTTGAAGATATTTTAGTGGTCGGTCAGCCATTGCAAATCTCTTTAAATAAATTGGCTCCTTCCCAGAGTGAATTTCTTATTTTAAAGACAGTTGGAGAAATCGAAGTTTTTTCTGGTACCAACCAACCAATTTCTACACAAGTTCCTCTTTCTATTGCAGAAGTCCCAGAAATTAATCTCCTATCAAAAACTTTTAGCGATCAAATTAAAGACCGTTCTTTACAAATAACCTTTCAAGATAATAATCATCGTCCGCTGAGTCAAGTACAGCTAAACCTAACTGTAGTTCGCGTTTGTCTAGATATTGATGCAGATCGGGATGGAATTATTGAAGAAGATAATCCCCATAAAGCTGATTGGCAGTGGGGAATCAATGGTCATGGTGCAATCTTATTAGTCAATAGCGATCGCGATATTGTTTATTCTGATGGTCAAACTGATGGCGAAGAAAGCTTAATTAGAGGACTACTCGACCTAAAAGATTTTAACTTTATGATTGTTCGTAAAGTTGGTTTAAGAGATTTACCTTCTGGATACGAACTTTACTTATCAGTTAACAAAGATACCGCCGAACGTATTCGTATCTATGATGAATTAGATAGAAATGGCTATGAATTGATTGGTCCAGGCAGAACAAGAGCAAAAATTAGGGATACTGACCGAGACATTATTTTAGCTATTGAAGGATTAAGTTATCCTGATTTTGACTTCGACGGCATAGTTGAGATTACTTTAAGTCTAGTCAAAGATGGCAAATCTCTCTACAGTGATCGAGTTATCTTCAAAGTCGCGCCTTGGATAATGACTCCTAATACTTTATCCCCGATCACTGTCTTTGTTTCTCGTTTATCTAATGGATTGAACAAAGAATTTATCGAGGAATTAAGAAAAGTTGTTGGCAAAGCTAACGCGCAACTAGATATTGTTCCTTTTGAGTTTCATCAGGATGACCCTTGGATGCAAGACGAGATAGAAATTGGTTATACTCAAGCTCCAGGACATCTTATGCCCGTAGTCTTTGATTCGCCTCGCGATCGAGGATTAGTTGATTTCCCCAAACGCAAACTATTAGGACTTGACTTTGGCTATCTCACCCGCAAAAGCCGTTATTTGGCTACAAAATTAGACTCTTTTGGCAATTTAGAAGTTTCTCCTCCAGTCACTGTTAAAGGTGTTGATTATCCCTTCGGTCGTCTTATCTTTGGAGGAACTCGCAAATCTATCATCCCTGAACCACGTCGTCGGATGTTGAAAGTCTTGCGAGATTTTCTTTATGCTCAAAAAATTCAAGCTCCTTTTGAAATCTTTTCCGATTGGCTGAGCGTGGGACATATTGATGAGTTTATGACTTTTGTTGGTGCTCCTACATCCAAAGGATTTAAATTACTTTTAGCCAGTCCAGACCGATGTTATGACATTCTCAAAGATTTACAAAACCAAGGTCATGATCAACTCTTATTGCGACAAGGTAAACGATTTTCTTATGGCCCTGCTGATATTAGTGTGGCAGATATCCTTGCTGATGAAAAATTAGCTGCCCATAACCATCGCTTTCAAGAATATATTAATTGGAATCGAGAGGTTTTGAAACAAGAATTAGACTTAAGCGAACAAGATATTATCGAACTACCTGCTTTATTTGAAGATGATGGATATGGACGGGCCGAAACTTTTTTTCCTAATATGGTCAACATGATTGTTCTCAATCAGCATCTTGGTATTCCTAAACCATTTGGACCTAAGATTGATAATCAATGCCAATTTGAAGCTTATGTTAAAAACGTTTTAGAACCTTTGGGTAAGGAATGCCACTTTATTGATGATTGGGAACCTTATTTTCGAGGACGAGGCGAAATTCATTGTGGAACTAATACACGTCGCCAACCTTTTGCTCAAAAATGGTGGGAAATTGAACCTGCCTTCTTTTAAAAAATCTAGTTGCGTAAGTCCTGTAACATAAAAATTAATTACCAAGTTAGATGATCCTCACAAGGGGGTGAATTCATGTGGTCAGATTTACTTGGTTCGTGAGGAAATTACGGCAAAAAATTCGAGATTTGCTGGATATAGTCTGGTTTCGTGTTTTACTGGCCATCGTAATTGCTTATTTGTTAATGCTGACATTCAGTCACATCGAACAGTGGAATAAGCAACAGCCTGTTTGTAAATCTCAATATTCATTCTTGCAGTGTTTCTACAAACAAGCATTATCAGTCATTGAGGTGGCTAACATTGAAGCTTTTAGTATCTTAGCAGCAGCCAGCTTATATTTATTGGAAAGTCGGGAGCGCAGACGCAATACTATTTATCAAGCATGGCAAGTCATTGATCATGCCGCTGCGGCAAATGTATCAACTAGCTACGCCAGAATCAAAGCATTGGAAGATTTAAATCAGTATGGTGTGTCTTTAAAAGCTTTAGATTTACCCAGTGCTGACTTACATGAAATTGATTTGGCTGGTGCGGATCTGTGTGTTGCTAATCTCAATTATGCCAATCTCATCTATGCTAACCTCAAGCAAGCAAATCTCACTGATGCCCAATTAGAGGGTGCGAACCTCAGTCGTGCCAGACTTAAAGAAGCTAATCTCACCTATGCTAACCTCAATAGTGCGCAATTAGAAGCTGCTAACTTAACCCGTGCTAATTTAACTAATACAGACCTTGGTGGTGCTAATTTGGATGGTGCTGATTTACAAGCAGCAATTCTAGAATTTGCGGATCTCAACGGTGTGCAGTTAGAACTAGCTAATCTTACAGATGCTAAATTAAAAGGCGCTCAATTAGAAGGTGCAGACCTCAGTGATACAAATTTAGAGGGGGCAGACCTAAAAAATGCATACCTCATCGATGCCAATTTCACCCGTGCTAACCTCAAAAATGCTGATTTGCGAGGGACTCAAGACCTCAGTGTTGAGCAAATTCAAGCAGCTCATAACTGGACACAAGCCAAGTACGATCCTTACTTTTGTATCCAATTGGGTTTACCTGTGGAACCAGAAAAATCAGTACAGCACAATCATATAGATATACCAGACACCAAAAGGCTTTTGTAAATCAGTTGGGCATATACCCAAGGTCGAAGGAACAAAGCACAACCTAATTCTGTGCAGATTGCACGATTGTATTAACATCATCTACTTGAGGGGAGGATTGCGATCGCCCTAACTGGGTACTCAACATTTGGTTTGGGCATTGGAAATTTCTGAATACTCAAAGTGCGAGTGTGCTACCTCTTATTGGATAGGATGTAAGCTAAAAGCACAGAAGATATAAAAGATATAAGTTATCCAACTATCCCATGCAGCATTCTCATCAAGGTAACTACCAAGATTTTCTCAGACAGCTTGTAACCCTAGCTGCAATCATCAGTGCTTTTGTTGTCAATGTCGCATCGAACTTTTTTCCGTTGAATGGACTCAGCATAGGGGAAATTTCCAATACTTTGTTCAAAAATGTCCTGATTATCCCTGCTAACTATGCCTTCGCCATTTGGGGACTAATTTACCTTGGGTTATTTGCTTTTGGAGTCTACCAATTTCTGCCAAGCCAGAAACATGATTTAGATTTACGCAAGAGTGCATATCTGTTGGTGATTGCCTTGGTGTCTCAAAGTATCTGGGTATACTTCTTCCTATCTAGGCTTTTTGTACTTTCTGTAGTAGCGATGTTCTTGATTTTGTTACCCCTAATGGGTGTTTATTGGCACTTAGGGATTGGCAACAAGCGTGTAGCTCGTACTAAAAAGTGGTGTCTCCACGCTCCGATCAGCATTTATCTTAGTTGGATTAGCGTAGCAACCATTGTCAATGTGGCATGTGCCTTATATTTTCAGGGTTGGAATGGTTGGGGCATTTCTGCTCAAGTATGGACTGTGATCATGTTGTTGGTAGCAACTGCAATTGCTGTAGTCATTGTCATCCAGCGCCGAGATATTGCTTATACGGGAGTAACTGTGTGGGCAATATTTGCGCTCGCAGTTAAGCACTGGAATAATCCAACACTTAGGAATGTGGCATTAGTTTTGACAATTGCCCTTGTCGTGATCACTATAATTAAAAGTTCACTTCCCCAACAAGAACATATTCAATAATTCAATGACGTTTTGAAATTAAGCGCTTACAAGCAAGGGGAGTACTGTTCACGCAACACGCGCCGCACAATTTTGTTAGAAGCGGTACGAGGCAAGGTATCAACTATAACAATATCATGAATCTTAAACAGGGGATTGAGACGCTGGTTAATTGCTGCTTGCAACGATGCTATGAGTTTTGCTTTATTCTTTTGAACCTCTGGCTTGACAACCGCATAGATTATTAATTGGCTTGGCCCCCCTTCGGGAGGAGAAATAGCAACAGCAGCATTTTCACAGACTCCTTCCTCGGCGTTGAGTGCTTGTTCAATTTCAGTGGAACTAACTTTGATACCGCCCAAGTTCATGGTGTCATCAACGCGACCGTGGGCGCGGTAGCAGTGATTTGGCAACCGTTCCATTTGGTCACTATGACGGCGTAGGGAAATGGAGAAATAGGGAGTGTTAGCAAAATATACTTGGTGATGGTCTTTGTTTAACAACTCAGTGGAAAGTCCAATCGACGGAGGGATAATAAATACCTCGCCTTTGTCAGCAAAATAACCGTCTGCATTGAGAATAACAACATCAAGTCCTAAGGCAGGTGTGCTAAAAGTTGAGGGGGCGCAGGGCTGTACCAGAGTACCAGTCATATAGCCTCCACCAATTTCCGTACCGCCACAATATTCGATAACTGGTTTGTATCCAGCTAGAGACATCAGGTAGAGCATATCCTGAGGATTGGAACATTCGCCCGTCGAGCTAAACGCCTTAATGGCACTCCAGTCTAAACCTTGCATACAAGAAGTTGCTTTCCAGCTACTAACCAAACTGGGTACTACTCCAAGTATATTTACATGAGCATTACGTATAAATTGACCATATTCTGTGACTGTAGGTATCCCGTAGTAAAGAGCGATCGCAGCCCGATTGATCAGGGTAGCAAAAATTAACCACGGCCCCATCATCCATCCCAAGTTGGTGTACCAGGTTACTACATCATGAGGGTGGATATCGTGGTGCAAATACCCATCAGCAGCACATTTAATTGGGGTAGTTTGTGTCCAGGGTATTGCCTTGGGTTCTCCCGTGGTTCCAGAGGAAAATAAAATGTTGGTATAAGCAGCAGGATCAGCAGGGACGGCATCGAATTGTTCGTTGGCACTGAGAAACTCTTTCCAAGTCAAATCACCAGGACGCAGGTTTGAAGATGCGGTGAGTGGGAGACGCGGTGACGCAAAGAGGGAGAGGTGTGAGGATGCGGTGAGAGGGAGAAACGGTGACGCGGAGAATCTATCAACAATACTCTCCGCGTCCCCATGTCCCCGTGTCCCCGCGTCTTCTCCTCCTATCTCCCCATATCCCCGTGTCCCCGTGTCTTCTCCTCCTATTTCCCCATGTCCCCGTGTCCCCGCATCTTCTCCTCCTATCTCCCCATATCCCCCTGTCCCCATATCCCCCTGTCCCCGCGTCTCCGCGTCCCCGTGTCCTCTCCCTCTGTCAGTCTCTATGACAATTGCTCTAGGTGCATTGGCATCAACTATTTTGGTGTATAGGGGTAACTGCTTACCACCACGCAAAATATAGTCCTGAGTAAAGATTGCTTTTGCCTTGGATAGATGTAGCCGCATAGCAATTTCAGCAGCAACAAAACTGTCAGCAATGGAGACAACTATACAGCCAGCCTTAATAATACCTAGATAAATTGCCACAGATTCAGCAGTCATGGGCATGGCAATGGCAATGCGATCGCCTTTTTGAAAGCCAGCATCTACCAGTCCATTGGCAACTCGGTTAGTTAAGGCATGGAGTTCGCCATAGGTGAGAGTAGAAATTGAACCTCCTTCTGCCTGAAAAATAATTGCAGGGGCATCTACTGGTGCTTGAAAACAACTCTCAACAATGTTAAATTTAGCACCTAGCAGCCATTTAGGAGATTCTACACCATCTGACAAGTCAACAACTTGAGTATACTTCTTGTGAAACTGGATACCCAAACGTTGAATTATTCTGTCCCAGAACTCAGCACGATGTTGTGTTGACCAAGTATGAAGTTCAAAATAGGAATTCAGCTTTAGCTCCTTCATCAACCTAGCAATATTAGTCTCCTGAATCTGCTCCGTGGAAGGAAACCAAGCGGGGGGAAATCCTTGGCTTTTGTCCCAATCAGAGAACGTAGTTTGGTAAAGAAGTTCGTGTAGTGCAAAGGGATGACTAGGCTTGAGGATGTGTTGAGTAAGGTGCTGCCAACAGTCGGCAGCAGGAAGAGAAGCAAGCCATTGATTGACCTGCGGTAAGATTGCGGTAGCTATGCTTGCTTCCACACCGCTATTGATAACTTCTGCAAGTGATAGTTGCTTTGACATAGCCACTTATGTATAAACATGGTTAAGGCGATCGCTATTTAGTCCATCCCAAAACACAGCAATGGCATCGAGAATCTCTCGCCCCCCCTGAATAAACTTGGCTCGGTCAAAGTCTGGATGGAAGTAAACCTCTTCAAGTTCTTCTAGCGTATGTCCGGCGTGCTGTGCCTCGACACGGTTGTGCCAGGAGAAAAAGGCTAGGCGCAGATGTGGGTGTCGTGTTTGCTTAATACGTGTGAGTCCGTCCTCCAACTCCTGCCAGAAACCAGCCGCAGCCCAGTTTTCAACTGCAAAGCTAGCACCCTCAGCAATTTGCGGGTCATCGCTACCATAGAGACGTTGTAGTTCATCGCAGAAATGTAAAGTCGTAGGTCGTCCGTGCTTGCGCTTGCCAATGTCTTCGTAGTGCAAGCCCAACCCTTCAGCAACGCCAATCAGCCATTCAAAATGTGCTGCCCGGAAACGACAGATACCACCATCTACCGTACCTTCGGTAATGACTAGTTCGGGGTCGCCTTCCCGGTCTTTATCTTCCTCTGTCTGAGCAATATTATTGCTAATTGAGTGTCCAAGCTGGCGGTAAATTACGCCTAGTTCGTTTAGTAGGATCTCGCGACTGGCACGGGACTGCTGGAGGCTGGGTGAGTTAATAACTTTCAACAGTGCGGCAATCAGGAATTGGTTAGAAAAAACCGAGAATTGTTTAATGAAGTGCCGTAGTTCTTCATCTGTGGCAGTACCATTGCAAAACCAGCGAGTGTAGGCATTACTAGTGATGATGCGATGCTGCAAAAATTCTTGGTCAACTTCGGTGAGGAAATCTTGGAAGTCATCTACCTGTTGGTAGGTAAGTTCGCCTCGGTGCAAGCGTTCTTTGATGCGTGACGAAATAGTGAGATGACCAGTATCAAGAGTTTGAGTCATATTAAAATACCTTGCATCACAATCTAAAATCTAAAATCCAAAATAGTATTAAGCAATCCAACTGTAGGCGTAGTCTTTGTCTTCCAACTCTATGGCGTGCTTTGTGAGTTGTAGGGGATGAAAGGTATCAATCATCACGGCTAACTCCTCAGTTCGTTCTTTACCAATTGACCCCTCGTACATCCCTGGGTGGGGACCGTGAGGAATACCACCAGGATGAATGGTTATTGATGCTTGTTCAATTCCTTTGCGGGACATAAAGTTTCCTGCAACATAGTAGATAACCTCATCCGAATCAACGTTGGAATGATTATAGGGAGCTGGAATTGCTTGCGGGTGATAATCAAAAAGACGCGGCACAAAGGAACACAAGACAAAGCCAGGAGCCTCAAAAGTTTGATGTACTGGAGGAGGTTGGTGAATTCGACCAGTAATTGGTTCAAAGTCCTCAATGTTGAGTGCAAAGGGATAGAGATGCCCATCCCAACCGACGACATCTAAAGGATGATAATGATAGAGGTAACTAGTAATTCTGTCCCTAGCTTTAACTCGCACCTCAAACTCTCCTGCTTCGTCGTGGCTAACTAGCTCTTCTGGTGGGCGAATGTCACGTTCGTTATAGGGGGCATGTTCGAGAAATTGTCCGTAACGATTGAGGTAGCGAGTTGGTGGCTCTACATGTCCATTTGCCTCAATCACTAGCATTCGCTGCTCCATACTGGTATTGGGTATTATTCGCCACAATACACCTGTAGGAATGATCAAGTAATCACCTGCCCGATAGCGAAGAATACCGTATTGACTCTCTAATACACCAGTGCCGTTATGGATGAAAATTACCTCATCACCGTGAGCAAAGCGATACCAGTAAGACATCGATTCAGTTGGTCGAGCAACTGAAATACAGACATCTGCATTCGTCAACAACGGGATACGAGCTTGGATAGCATCCTTCCCTGCTTCCACAGTTCCTGTGCGTAGATGACGGTGACGCAAGGGACTTGATTCTTCACACAGAATGTCCACCGTTGTTTGTTCCAAAATTTTATATATTTGGGTGGGTGGACGCAGATGATAAAGTAGGGATTGAATGCCGGAAAAACCACGCATTCCCATCAATTCTTCGTGATACAAAGAACCATTTGGTTGACGAAATTGAGTGTGCCGCTTATGTGGAATATTTCCCAACTTATAGTAATAAGTCATCGTCTCATCTCCCCTTTGTCTTCCTTGTCCCCCTTGTAGTCTGGCAATTTTGCTGGGTTTTAAAACTCTCCGCGTCACCGTGTCACCGCGTCCCTGTGTCTCCCCATTCCCCGCGTCACAAATTCCCCCGCAGTGCTTGTTCGCGTTCAATAGCCTCAAATAGAGATTTGAAGTTACCTTCACCAAAGCCCTGCGCCCCTTGTCGCTCAATCACTTCCAAGAAAAGCGTTGGTCTGTCTTGCACAGGCTGGGTAAAAATCTGGAGCAAATAGCCATCTTCATCCCTATCTACCAGTATGCCTAGTTCTTGTAATTGCTCGATTGGCTCATTGATCTTTCCCACCCGTTCTTCTAAGTTTTCGTAATACGTTCTTGGTACTTGCAGAAACTCAACTTCATTTTTTCTTAGCTTGGAAACCGTTTCGATAATGTTATTGGTAGCACAGGCAATGTGTTGTACTCCAGGTCCGTTGTTATATTCCAGATATTCTTCAATCTGAGACTTGCGTTTACCTTGGGCTGGCTCGTTAATTGGAAATTTAATCTTACCTGTACTATCCTGCATTACCTTGGACATCAATGCTGAGTACTCTGTAGAAATCGCCTGGTCATCAAAATGCACCAACAGACTAAAACCCATCGTATCGGCAAAAAACTGTATCCATCTATCCATCGCGCCCAGCTCGACGTTTCCGACGATGTGGTCAATCGAATGTAAACCTGTAAAGTTGCCGTTGTTAATATGGTGCTGAGGTCTGAAGTTAGGAGCAAATACTCCAGAGTAATCGTTTCGTTCCACAAACTTGATCAGCGTGTCACCATAGCAGTGGATGGCAGCATAGCGCAATACTCCGTATCCGTCTTCTTCTTCTGTTGGCTCAATAGCTCCTACAGCACCTCGTTTGGTTGTTTCTTTATAGGCACTGACGACATCAGGTACTTCCAAGGCAATAATGGCAACTCCATCACCATGTTTATGCACGCTTTGAAGAATGGGATGTTGTGGAAAGAGTGCTGCACTAAAGACAAAGCAGATGTCCCCTTGCTGCATGACATAGGATGCTACTTCTCGACTACCAGTTTCTAAACCACGATAAGCAATATTGTTAAATCCGAAAAATTTGGAATAGAACTGCGCTGCTTGCCTTGCATTTCCGACATAGAACTCAAGGTGGTCGAAGCGCTTTATGGGGCAAAAATCATTCATTTCAATTCCTCCTTATGCAGAGGAAATATTGAGAACTGGGAAAAAACGTTGTAAAGCTACCGATTTCTGATATGGGTAATGAGCAATATGCAACTTACGTATAAATACCTTTAGTTTTTAATTTTAACTAAAAGCTTATAATAAAATTATAAAATTAATTTTTTGATTTGATATTGTATAGATTATTAACTTATTTGCTTAATTTGGTAGATATAATAAACTAAACTATCAATAAAACATGCTGAACGAGTATACCTGGAGAGATAAATTGACTAAAAATCAAACTACCAAGGGGAAGAACTCGGAGCCATTCAAACAACTGGATGAGAAAGATCGACTGGTGTTGCGCCTTTTGCAAGAGAATAGCCGCATCACTCATGCGGAATTGGCACGTCAGGTCAACCTCACTACGCCTGGGCTGCAAAAAAGGCTGAAAAAGCTAGAAGAAAACGGCTTTATTGACCGTTATGTAACTTTAGTTAATCGTGAGGCGCTAGGTTTTGACTTGTTGTGTTTTACACAGGTTACCCTTGCTCACCATCAGCCAGAGTGTGTCGGACACTTCTGCGAACGTGTAAAGGGGTTGTCGGAAGTACTGGAATGTCACCATCTCACTGGTGAATTTGATTATCTTTTGAAAGTTGTCGTTACAAACCATCAGCATTTGGAAAAATTGCTGAGTGAGAAAATTACGCAAATTCCAGGTGTGGATAAGGTGCGTACCAGTATTGTTTTGAATGAAATCAAAGCTTCAACTTCACTACCATTGGGTGAAGTTTAGGCAAGGAGGTAAAACCCAATGCTCCCATCAGTAAAAGCACTTCTCACATCAATCGTGGACTATGCTGGACTGTTCCCGCCAGCCAAGCTGAGTATGCAAGAAGCGATGAGCAATTATGCAAACTATCAATTAAGTTCCTACAGTTGGATGCTAAATTGCTTTGTGCTGCCAGTGTCCCGATGGAATGAATTTGCAGCATTTGTACCAACATTAGACTTAAAGCAGCGATCGCTTAGTTTAATTTTAAAAGATTGGGAGACAGAGATAGACATAGTGCGATCGCTCATCAGCAATAACAATATCACTGTTACTGCCCTAGAATTTCCACCGCTTCCTCCCACAGAAATTAACAGAATACTTCCTCATCTACCAGCCAAAGTAAACGCATTTTTTGAAATTCCCCTTAGTGGGGACTTAAAACCATATCTAACAGTACTGCAACATAGCGGTGCAGCTGCAAAAATCCGAACTGGAGGTGTAACCGTTGATGCTTTTCCCAACTTTAAAGAACTTTGTCAGTGTATTTTGACGTTTACTGAAGCTAGAGTTCCATTTAAGGCAACTGCTGGTTTACACCACCCCTTACCAGGTAACCATCGCGTTACATACGAGCCAAATAGCCCTAGCACACTCATGCATGGCTTTCTAAATGTTGCAGTTTTGGCAGCATTACTTTATCGGCAAAAAATCACACTACAAGAAGCAGTAGAAATTCTCCAAAATTTCAACAGCAATAGCTTCCAATTCACAGACAATGCTATTACCTGGCGCGATTATCACCTAAATATTGGAGAAATTGAGCAGGTTCGACAATACTTCTTCCGCTCATTTGGTTCTTGCTCATTTCAAGAACCAGTAGACGACCTCAAGGAACTAAAACTACTATGAGCCGTTCTATTGATAGCACTCACAACCCAAATTTACGTAGTTGGGTGAAATCTGCCAATCAGAAAGATACTGATTTCCCTATTCAAAACCTACCGTTTGGTGTGTTTCGCCCTCAAGGTAGTGCTGAAATCTCACGCATCGGTGTCGCCATTGGTGACCAAATTCTAGATTTATCTCTTTGTTACAACGCAGGACTACTGCAAGAACTCCCAGAACATTTGCAAACAGCCTGTACAGCACCTAACTTAAATCAGCTGATGGCAATGGGGAATGAGGCTGTATCAATGTTACGCCGTCACTTGAGCCAGCTGCTGGAATGGAATAAACAACCACCTTCAGCAGAAGCGATCATTATTCCCATGTCTAAGGCTCAAATTTTATTACCTTGCAATATTAGTAATTATACTGACTTTTACGCTTCAATTTTTCATGCTACCAATGTGGGGAAGTTGTTCCGTCCTGACAATCCCCTCCTTCCCAACTATAAGTACGTTCCCATCGCCTACCACGGACGTGCTTCTTCAATTGTGCCTAGTGGTACTGCAATTAAGCGCCCAACAGGTCAGATAAAAAAAC
Organism: Fischerella sp. CENA71; assembly: GCA_024239075.1. Taxonomy (GTDB): domain Bacteria; phylum Cyanobacteriota; class Cyanobacteriia; order Cyanobacteriales; family Nostocaceae; genus Pelatocladus. The sequence continues at coordinate 15,713 of JANBVI010000019.1, forward strand.
CATCAACGCCAGACCCTAGTTTTGAACCAACTCAGATGCTGGACTACGAATTAGAAGTTGGGTTATTTGTGGGTGCGGGGAATGAGTTAGGACAACCTGTTTCTGTAGATAATGCTGAAGAACACATTTTTGGGCTGTGCTTGGTCAATGATTGGTCAGCACGAGATATCCAGGCTTGGGAATATCAACCTCTTGGGCCTTTTTTAGCTAAAAGTTTTGCTACTACAATTTCACCTTGGGTTGTGACTCTAGAAGCACTGGCGCCCTTCCGTTGTCCGGCTTTTGAGCGTACCGCAGGCGATCCCTTGCTGCTACCGTACCTTTCTTCCTCGTTCAATACTGAAATGGGTGGTATTGACATTACATTGGAAGTGCTGCTGTATTCATCACAAATGCGTGCAGTAGGGATGGAACCGTTTCGTTTGAGTCGTGGGTCTTTCAAACAGATGTATTGGACAATAGCGCAGATGCTTACCCACCACACTAGTAATGGTTGTAACCTCATCACAGGAGATTTACTGGCTAGTGGAACAGTTTCTGGAGCTGAGAAAGGCACACATGGATGTCTGTTAGAGATTACTGAGCGTGGTACTCAGCCAGTAAAACTACCAACTGGTGAAGTACGCTCTTTTCTATGCGATGGTGATGAAGTTATCTTACGCGGCTACTGTGAGAAAGAAGGTTATAAAAGGATAGGTTTTGGAGATTGTCGAGGTGTAGTCCTAAGTACTAAGTACTTGACGGTCAAGCATTAACTCAAATAGTCATGTTTTCGTACAATAATGAAAATTAAATGAAATTTTTCTAGCCTTTTAGATAGAAATGTGTATTCCTCCAATGGTTGGAGGCGATCGCTACTGCAAACCTTTAAAGTAATACCAGAGTCAGATAAATAACTAAACATTAAATGTATAGTTTAAAACTTCTGACACAACTTAGGCTGTCAGATTGGTTCGCTTGGCATAGCAAAGGCAAGCAATTTCATGATAGAAACTGTTAATTTGTACAGTATTTAAGTGTGAATGTAGCTGCACACTCCAGCAGAATAGGATTTTTGATGAGTAACTAAGTCATGTAAGTATTCATAACTAAATAATTAACAAAATGAAACAAGCTTTTCTTCCTCCTGCCGTCTAGTACTAGCCAAAATTTTGAGGAACTTTTATGAGCTATTCTCCTTACCTGCTTAAAGGTCAAAAAGCACTTGTAACAGGAGCTAGTTCTGGCATAGGTGAAGCTGTGGCTCGCTATCTAGCTTTATCAGGTGCAGCAGTAGCTATCAACTATCATTCCGAAGCTGAGTCAGCCCAAAAAATTGTTGATGACATTAAAGCTAATAATGGTGAAGCTTTTGCTATTCAAGCTGATGTCAGCAAAGAAGATCAAATAAAGGCGATGTTCAGTCATATAGTCAACCAATTTGGTACTATTGACATTCTGGTAAATAACGCAGGTATTCAAAAAGACTCACCTTTTGTAGATATGAGCCTCGACCATTGGAATGCAGTCATTGGGGTGAATTTAACAGGACAATTCTTATGTGCTAGGGAAGCTGCAAAAGAATTCTTGCGTCGGGGCGTACAACCGCAGATTTCATCTGCCGCAGGTAAGATTATTTGTATCAGTTCGGTACATCAGGAAATTCCTTGGGCGGATCATGTTAATTACACCGCTAGTAAAGGCGGTATCAATATGATGATGCGAAGTATTGCCCAAGAACTTGCCCCTCATAAAATCCGTGTTAATAGTATTGCCCCTGGTGCAATCAAAACTCCAATCAATAAATCAGCTTGGGACACCCCACAAGCCGAGGCGAAGTTACTACAATTGATTCCTGCAAAACGAGTGGGTGAAGTGGAAGACGTTGCCAAAGCAGCGGTTTGGCTTGCTTGTGATGACTCTGATTATGTCAACGGTACAACATTGTTTGTAGATGGTGGCATGACTTTGTATCCCGGTTTTACGGAGAATGGTTGAGCGGTTATGCCTACAAAAGTTACTGTCAACCCTGGTCTAATAACGATTAATGATGGTTCCTCATTTCTTGTAACAGCTAGTGATGGTTCCATCGACGATCGCCAAGCACAAGGTTTTTTTGTTCACGACACACGTCTAATTTCTTACTATGAGATTTCCCTCAATCGCTACCAACTTTTGCTGCTAGCCTCTAGCAATATCAATCATCATAGTGCGCTTTATCAATTTACCAATCCGCAACTTCCCACAGTCAACGGCATTTTACCTTCAGGTAGTTTGCTTGTAACTATCCGACGCGACATTGTAGGGGGGATGCATGAAGATATCGACATTACCAACCATTACCCAGAACCAGTTGAGTTTCAACTGATGCTGGCGATTCGTTCTGACTTTGCAGATATCTTTGAGGTGAAAGCAAAGAACATCTTGACACGGGGAGAGACAGCAACAACATGGAAAGATGGTGTACTCTTTACCGAGTACCGTAGCGGCTCTTTCTTACGAAGCATTGTGACTGAGCCAGTTTGTTTCAGTTCACAAGCAAAGTACGCCAACGGTCGTTTAATGTTTAATGTTGTCATTCCTCCTGGCAAAATATGGCACACCTGTATCAACTTTACAGCTTTAGCTAATGGCGATATTTTCAAACCTCAACAAACCTGTGCTGTGTCTCACAGTACAGAGGCTAAAAAGGTAAGCGATGAGTTTCTGACTAATGCGACAAAATTACAATCATCTAATGCCGAGATTAGGGGATTCTATCAGCAGGCACTTGTAGATATGGCAGCATTGCGAATTAAGGTAGAAGATAATGATCAGCAATTTTGGATGCCTGCTGCTGGTATTCCCTGGTTTATGGCTGTCTTTGGACGTGACTCCATAATTGCCAGCTTGCAGACGATGGCGGTTTATTATGAATTTGCCCGTGGCACACTTGTAAGGTTGGCTCAACTGCAAGCAACACAGTTAGATGACTGGCACGATGCCCAACCAGGCAAGATGTTGCATGAATTGCGACGTGATGAGTTAACTAAATTACAACAACTACCGTACAATCCCTATTACGGAACAGTAGATACCACTATTCTCTGGATTGTTACCCTAGCTGAGGCTTATAGCTGGAATGCTAACCTCAATATGCTAAATGAGTGTCGATCGCCATTAGAAAAAGCACTAACTTGGATTGATAAATATGGCGATTTTGACAGTGACGGGTTTGTTGAATATGTCACTCATTCTAGTCACGGATTACGCAATCAAGGCTGGAAAGATTCGGGTGAATCAATAGTTTATCCAAATGGCAAGTTAGTTGAGCCGCCAATTGCTTTATGTGAGGTACAAGGTTACGTCTACGATGCTTGGCTAAAGGCAGCTTTAATTTATGAGGTGTGGGGCGAACAAGAACAAGCCAAAAAGCTACGTCAAAAAGCTTTGGAACTTTATCAACGCTTTAATGATCGCTTTTGGATGGAATCAGAAGGCTTTTACTGTCTTGGCTTAGATAACAACAAGCAACAAATTCAGTCTATCGCCTCAAATCCCGGTCACTTATTATGGTCTGGTATTGTACCCCAAGAACGAGCAAAAAAGGTTGTTGACCGACTTTTTCAAGCAGATATGTGGTGCGGTTGGGGTTTGCGGACTCTAAGCGCGAAAAATCAAGGGTATAACCCAATTAGTTATCAACGGGGAAGTGTTTGGCCGCACGACAATTCTATTATTGCGGCTGGATTAAAGCGATACGGCTACCACAAGGAAGCTAATCGCATTGCTGAGGGGATTTTTGCCGCTGCTAGTTATTTTCAAGCTGGGCGGATGCCAGAATTGTTTGCGGGAATTGAACGCCGAGACAACAACTTTCCTGTGCCTTACCCAGATGCGAATATACCCCAGGCTTGGGCGGCTGGTTCAATTTTCTTACTCATTCGCAGCATCTTAGGACTTGAAGCCGATGCACCACAGCGCCAGTTAAAGGTACGGCCAAGTCTACCAGAGTGTCTGCCAGATTTAGAACTGACAAATCTAAGTGTAGGAGACGCTAATGTATCACTGCGTTTTTGGCAAGAAGGAGAACAAACCCACTGGGAAGTTACCCATACAGATGGGGAATTACAAGTTTCAGGATAGCTATATCAATTTGCCAGAATCAAACTACAATTCAAATCCAAAAACTTAAACTAAATTTAATTACGAATTATGAATTAGCATCATGGCAACTGATTCATCTAAAAAAACAATCTTTGCGGCGATGGGAGCTAATTTAGCGATCGCAATTACTAAATTTATCGCCGCCGCCATTACTGGCAGTTCCGCCATGATATCTGAAGGTATTCATTCTGTTGTAGATACTGGCGATCAACTGTTACTTTTGCTAGGACTTCGCATGAGTCAAAAGCCAGCAGATGATAGCCATCCTTTTGGTTATGGGCAAGAACTTTATTTCTGGACTTTAATTGTTGCTATCCTCATCTTTGCTATTGGTGGCGGCATGTCAATTTATGAAGGAATCACTCATTTAATTAACCCCAGCCCTTTAGAAAACCCAATGTGGAATTACATTGTTTTGGGTGTAGCAATAATATTTGAAGGTTTTTCTTGGACTGTGGCTTTAAGAGAGTTTTTGCCAACTCAAGGTAAGCAACATTTTTGGCAAGCAATCAAAAATAGTAAAGACCCAACAGTGTTCACTGTATTATTTGAAGATACTGCGGCAATTTTAGGTTTATTTGTTGCCTTTATAGGAATCTTCTTAGGACATTTATTTAATAATGTTTATTTTGATGGTATTGCCTCGATTATTATTGGAATTATCTTAGCTATAGTAGCAGTACTACTAGCTAGAGAAAGTAAAGGATTATTAGTTGGTGAAAGTGCGGCTCCTCAAACTATAGCTAATATCCGTTCTTTGTCAAAAACAGAACCAGGAGTACAAGAAGTTATACGTATTCTAACAATGCAGCTTGCTCCACAAGAAGTATTACTCAACTTAGAAATTCAATTCTATCAAAATCTCACAGGTGAAGAAATAGCATTAACTGTAGAAAATTTAGAAGCAAAAATTCGTCAAAAACATCCGGAGATCAAACAAATTTTTATTGAAGCAAAGTCTTTAGCTGCCACTCGCAAATCTTCTCAATTTCTAAAACAATAAATTATGGTAAAAATTATTGGTCAAGGACAGGCTTTTGGCTCACCGGGCATTACTCCTCGGTGGACTCATGCGAACAAAGATGGAGTCGGAACAGCTTACTCTACCTCTAGTCGTGTTTGGTTTACTATCTGGAACGGTGTTGTCACTGAAATCTACCATCCGACAGTAGACAGACCCCAAATTCGAGATTTACAATACCTCATTTCTGACGGGAAAAGCTTTTTCCACGAAGAGAAACGCCATCTCGAATCAAAAGTCGAACCTATGTGGACTGATGGTTTAGGATACCGCATCTTTAATTCCGATCCACAAGGGCGTTATACCGTTATCAAAGAAGTGATTGCTGACCCGCATTTATCCTGTATTTTACAGCACACAAAATTAACAGGAGAGAGCGAGTTTATTTCCCAACTCAAGTTATACGCTTTATGTGCGCCGCATCTAGAGGTTGGAGGTAGAGGTAATAATGGTTACGCAGTAGAAGTTGCTGGGCAAAATATTCTCGTGGCAGAAAAAGGAGGAACTTGGCTGGTGCTAGGCGCAACAGTCCCGTTTACTCGTCTTTCCTGTGGCTATGTCGGTCAAAGTGATGGCTGGACTGATTTAGCTGATAATTTCCAGATGGATTGGCAGTTTGACAAGGCTCTGGATGGGAATTTAGCTCTGACTGGAGAAATAGACTTAGATGGTAGGGAAGAGTTTACTTTAGGACTAGCATTTGGTATAACACTGCACAATGCAATTTCTACACTGTTTCAGTCGCTCAATATTCCTTTTCAACAGCATAAGCAGCAATACAACGAACAGTGGAAGCGATGTCTAACGACAAGCCGCTCCGCGTCTACGCGCAACGGCATCCACTCATTAGAAAATGTTTCTTATGATGATGGGAAGTTGTATCACAACAGCATTAGTCTGCTTTTAGCTCATGAAGACAAAACTTATCCCGGTGCTTTAATTGCATCTATGGCTATCCCTTGGGGTGAAGCCAAAGATGACCAAGACCAAGGAGGATATCATCTAGTCTGGACGCGGGATATGGTTAGCAGTGTAGCAGGTTTAGTAGCTGCTGGCGAAACAGATACAGCAGTGCGATCGCTGATTTATTTAACCACTAGTCAGCAAGAAGATGGCGGATTTGCTCAAAACTTCTGGGTTGATGGCGAACCCTACTGGCAAGGTATTCAACTAGATGAAGTAGCATTTCCCATTCTTCTAGCATGGCTTTTACACCAGGAAAAAGTACCACTGCACTTTGATATTTATCCCATGATTCTACGGGCGGCGGGTTATTTAATTCGTCACGGACCTGCTACCCAACAGGAACGATGGGAAGAATGTAGCGGCTATTCGCCTTCTACACTAGCTTCTAACATTGCTGCTTTAATCTGTGCTGCTCAATTTGTTCGTGAACGTGGCGATGAAGCAACAGCAAAGTTTATCGAAGAGTACGCTGATTTTTTAGAATCTCACATTGAAGCTTGGACAGTTACTACCGAAGGAACCCTAGTTCCTGGTATTAAACGGCACTATATCCGGATTACTCCTTCAGATATTAATAATCCTCAACCCAACGAAAATCCTAACCAAGGAACTCTTTTTGTTAGCAGCCAGCCACCTGGTAAACCAACAGAATTTTCGGCCAAGGAAATTGTCGATGGCGGGTTTCTCCAATTAGTGCGTTATGGAATTCGTAAACCAGATGACCCGATTATCATTGATTCTGTCAAAGTTATTGATACAGTCTTGAAAGTAGATACACCCGTTGGGCCTTGTTGGCATCGTTACAACCACGACGGCTACGGACAGCAAGAAGATGGCAGTCCTTACGTTGGTTGGGGTAAAGGACGTGCTTGGCCTCTCTTAGCAGGGGAACGAGGACATTATGAACTAGCTGCGGGTGGCGATGTCAAAACATATATCAAGGCGATCGAGGGATTTGCTTCAGACACTTGTTTGCTGCCGGAACAGATTTGGGATGAAGCAGATAGACCTGAAATTCACATGTATTTAGGAAAGGCAACAGGTTCTGCAATGCCTTTAATGTGGGCACACGCGGAGTATATTAAGCTGCTACGGTCAAATCATGATGGTCAGGTATTTGATTTTATTTCAGAGGTGGCGAATCGATATTTAGGCGAAAGACAAGAGTGTAAACTACTAGAAATCTGGAAATTTAACCGCCAAGTAGACAAAGTTAAAAGAGGTTATACACTGCGAATTCACGCTTTAGCATCTTTTCAGTTGCATTGGTCACAGGATAATTGGCAAACCGTAAAAGATACGCCTTCTACTTGCACAAAGTTAAGACTATATTTTGTAGACATCCCAGTTTCAGATAACCAGCAACAGCCAATCAACTTTACCTTTTTCTGGATTGACAGCAATAAATGGGAAAGGCGCAATTACACGGTTGCAGTTATATAATTCGCAATTTGTAATGCCTATCTGGAATACATCGACAAAATCATTCTATCAATCAGCAACGCCGTAACAAAATATAGCAGTTTGTAACGAAGTGGGGTACAAAAGCAAGGACTCTAAAATCAATCAAATTATTCTTCTGCCCTTCGGGTACTCTACGAGTAGACGCCCTCCGGGCGTCTACGGCAGTCCCCCATCGACGGGAACCGCCAAGACGAGGGCTGCCTCACCTTCTGCCTTCTCCACACAATTCAAGAGAGCTATTTTTATGCAGAATAACTCATCACACAAACCAAAAATTGACTACTGGCACGTTTGGACAGACCAAAACGGTGTCAGCCACCAGTCCCGTCGTCAAATTGAGGATTTCATTCAGAAAGGTATAGCTCCGGATACCTCACCTCAGTGGCTTTCTAAATTGAAGCAGTCTGGTGCCACAATTACCTTTACTGTGCTACCTGTTGGATGGGTTGGTAACTGGCATGAAAATCCAAAACCTCAGTGGATTATCCCATTGTCGGGACGCTGGTTTGTGGAGACTATGGACGGGCAACGAGTCGAGATGGGTGCTGGCGAGATTTCATTTGGAGAAGACCAAGATACGAAAGCGGACGCGCAAGGTCATAAAGGTCACTTATCTGGAACAGTGGGTGATGCGCCAGCTGTTCTGATAATGGTGCAATTTGACGATAAGATTTTATGGTGAAATTATATACCTTAATAATCCCCTTTTCTAAATGAAAGCCCGCAGGATTTGATCGAGGTTGTAAGCCTGGGGCTTCTAGCTTTATGAAGCGCGTTTCCAAGTGGCAGATGCTTAACGTCTAGCACCGCTAAAAACATCGTTCATCTTCTCTAGGGCCTGATCGATTGTGAAACTAGCTGGTTTCTGACGTGGCGGGAACTCCTTAAATGTCTCCAAGAACTGGGTCACAATCGCCTGTGCTGCCAACACAATGTAGTCATGGTCGAGGAACCAGTCGTAGTAAGTGTTGGAGGTGATATCTGCTCGCTCGAAAGGATCGGTACGCAGGTTGTAAAGCTTGGGAACTCGCAGTGTCACGAATGGCTCTGCCCAGAGGCGTAGCGTTCCCTCAGCGCGCTGCTCCATGAAGACTACCTTCCAGTTGTCGAAGCGCAGGGCGACCAGATCGCCGTCGTCATTGAAGTAGATGAAGCCCTGGCGTGGGCTTTTTGCCTCCTGCCCGGTCAGATAGGGCAGCAGGTTGTAGCCATCGATATGCACCTTGAAGGTTTTGCCCGCTGCCTGATGCCCCCCTTTCTTGAGCTTCTCAACGATGTCTGGATCACCCGCTGCCGCCAGTAACGTCGGCAGCCAGTCGTGGTGCTGAACAATTTCATTGGAGATCGTACCTGCCGGGAGCTTGTCAGGCCAGCGCAGCAACAAGGGGACGCGGAACGCACCTTCCCAGTTGGTATTTTTTTCGCTACGAAAGGGGGTGGTGGCACCATCGGGCCAGGAGTTGGCGTGGGGACCGTTATCCGTGCTGTACAAGACGATTGTGCCTTCGGCAATGCCCAGTTCATCAATGAGATCCAGCAGTTCACCCACATTCTTGTCGTGGTCAATCATCGTGTCATGGTAAGGTGACTGCCACCTGCCTGCTTGACCGAGGCTCTCCGGCTTGGTGTGGGTGCGGAAGTGCATGTGGGTGGTATTAAACCAGCAGAAGAAGGGCGTGTCCGCCTCATGCTGGCGCTTGATCCAGTCCTTGGCAGCGGCAACGAACTCATCATCACAGGTTTCCATGCGCTTCTTGGTAAGTGGTCCGGTGTCCTTAATCTTCTGCTTACCCACCCTGCCCCAGCGCCGCTCTTCGGTCGGGTCGTCCGTGTCAGTCGCCCAGCAGTGAAGAACCCCACGGGGACCGAACCGTTCGCGGAAGTCGGGGAAGTCCTTCGAGTTTGGCCAATCGGGCAGTTCCGGTTCTTCTTCAGCATTGAGATGGTAGAGGTTGCCGAAGAACTCATCGAAACCGTGCACTGTCGGCAGGTACTCGTTGCGATCACCCAGGTGGTTCTTGCCAAACTGACCCGTTGCATAGCCGAGTGGTTTCAGGAGTTCGGCGATGGTCGGGTCCTCTGCTTTGAGTCCTACGGTGGCAGCAGGAACCCCAACCTTGCTCAATCCTGTACGAAACACACTTTGTCCAGTAATGAATGCTGCCCGACCAGCGGTGCAGCTCTGCTCGCCGTAGGAGTCGGTAAAGCGCATCCCCTCCTTGGCGAGACGATCAATATTGGGTGTGCGATAGCCCATCATCCCGTCACTGTAGCAGGAGAGGTTCCAGATACCGATGTCGTCGCCGAAAATGACAAGGATGTTTGGTTTTTTATCTGTCATAAAGGTTTCGTTTCATAGTGTTTGCTGAGATGATCGCAAAGACGGAAAACAGGCAATGGAAGCCAGTATGAGATGTTCCCATATCTGGAGAAGTGCCACGGCGAGCGCTAGGTCGGTAACTTATGTTAGATTCACACTTACACCTGAGAATATTGTTGTAAGCAATAGACTTAAGAAATAAAGTAGTGCGAATAAATAAGAAACTTATAAGAGGACAATAAACTTAATATCTATCCTCATACTTATGTCAAACCCAATGAATGCTCCAGTCAAAGATTGAATGACAAATTTTCAGCAGTCTCACCAAGATTTCAAAATTCAGAACCGAGAAGACTGGCAAAACTATCTAGACAATGCACATGAGAATCGGCAAGTCATTATCAATGACATGGTGGTGTAACTACGTATTTACAGCTTACGCCCTGAGAGCTTTTTTTACTACCTAAGCGGCTTTTCAAACACCCTCTTAACCTGTCACAAATGAATTTATTCGATGAGATTATATCCAAGAATTCAAACTTATCTACATCAGAGGCTCTTTGATGGATTATTTGCAAGGTTTGTCGGAATATTAATCATTGATATTCTCCTGATTCAGACTATCGGCTCAAAAGCTTTTGACAATTTTTTAGAGACTTTCAAGTATTACTTTGATAACTATTTTATCGGAGCAAACTTTATATCATGTGTCAAATTCTCAATGGCGGGTAGTTTTTCAAAATATCTCGTTCCTTTTGTTTTAATAATTTTATGGCTATTTAATCAAAGACAATTATTAAAAATCTGTTTTTACTTGTACCTGTGCTGGGTAAATTTAAAATTTTTAATAGCCATGTTGTTTCTCGTGTTTGGACTTTGGAATCCAACAGCAAGTGGGCTGGATTATCTAGTGTTAGGCTGTTTGGCCTGGGTGACTAATGTATTGATTTTTGCTACTTGGTACTGGCTGATAGATAGAGATCATCAAAAGCTATTTATTCAAGATAAAACTGTTGCAATTAATTTTTTATTTATTCCTACTACCTCAGATTTGTCACGCTACCAAAATTGGGTGCCAAGTTTTTTTGATTATTTATTTTTAGCCTTTAACACTAGCATTTCATTCTCACAATCTAATACTGGATATCTAACAAAAAAGGGGAGAGTTTTGACAATGTTGCAAGCGCTGATCGCTTTAATAATTAACGTTATTATCATCGCTAGAGCCGTTAGTTTGATTCGATAGTTGCAATTTATTACCCTTTTCTGTGGTCATGTTGTAGATGAGTTGAAATAGATTTAAATCTCTAACCCAAATTCGTATCTATTGGTGCTTGGGTGATGGCGAGTTAGGTTAATTAGTACAAGGGTAAGAAAAAAATTCTTACCCTTTTTTGAGGATCGTCGGAAACTAAAAGTGTTGATTTTGCGCCATTTGGACACTTAACGTCGTTTGTGCATAAACGAAAAATCGTCAGCGAAACATTGTTTCCAAAGCGATTGCTAACTAGCAAGTGTCCGCCGAGCAGCTAGCGCCGCCGATAACAAGGAGATGCCGCTCATGAGCAGGCTAATACCCACGTATAGACCAATCAGCCAGATAGCACTGAAGGGAAACTGATTCAGCACCATGATGCCCACAATCAGAGTCACGACTCCGTTTAACGCCACCAGCCAGGACATCCTGTGACCCGCACGGTTGGTAAACGCCATGATGATCGTAAAAATACCTTCAACAATGAACAGAACGCCAAAAGCAAAGGTCAACGCCAGCAGTGCGGCTCCCAAATTCAACAGAATGTAAATACCTGCAATGACATAAAAAATACCCACAATCAAATTCAGCCAAAAGCCTCTGACTGGTTTTGACTGAAACGATTGAACGATCATTACAACGCCGCTAATGAGCGTAATCCAACCAATCACAGAGGTAAAAAATGCCGAGGCAATACCCGGCACGCTTATTGCCAACACGCCAAGAATAATCAGACCAATGCTCAGAGTGATCACCCAACCAGTCGATTTTTTGATATCGGCATCAGATAGAATATCAGAAGTCATAATACAAACCTCGGTTGTTGAATAGGGTTGATGCTGAGGTCAAATGAGCTTCCCCTTTGCCTTTAGTTTAGGAGAAACCTTCAAAAAAAATCTCAGCCTTTTGAATAAGCCGATTTATAAAAATGGGTGGGTGTAACGTGTGACTTAAAGGAATTGTTTGCCACAATGGCAAGCTTTTGCTTTAATTTGAAAGAGGAAACTTTATAGTTGAAACAGTTACTTGTTAATCTGTGAGATCAAAACCGCTGTTACTCTGACAAAATTATCAAGCAGCAAGTATAGTATAGTTATTTTCGATAATGTCAATGGACAAATGGCTTAAGTCACACACACAAAGCGCTTATATAGTCCTTATTTTTGGTCTATAGAGTTATTATTATAAGCTGACCCTGGTAAAACAAACCTAGACTATTTACCCTCCTGTGTTGACAGGAGGTTTTTGTTGATACGCCCCCTTATCGCCCTCCTATCTCTCATCTCCATGAAAAGCCCCTCCTCTCCGCACAATTATCATTTTTATTAGGATGTGTTTGAGTATTTTAATTGATTGACAAAATACGCTTTATCTTAACCTCTCACGAGTGGTGGTTAAGTCGGCATAAGCATCAAATCGTGAGTTGGTGTCAGTCTCTAATAATATAGAGTTACTGCTGAACAAGCACGATGATATTGAACCATTAATTCCTCTTGCACATAGTTATTGTTTTTACATCAGAATTTCCAGGTGAATGAAAAAGTTATACGTTGTTTTTTGTATTTGCTTAGTTATTATTTCAATTTTAGCTTTTTCTAATATTTCTCAAGCCCAAATAACTGACCCGATTCCTGAAAAAATAGAAAAATCAAAACTAGCTGTAGGACTGCAAGAAGTTGTACAAATTCCTAAAAGTGGAACTGGGCGAGAAAGAGTAGCGCGATTGAATTTTTTAACTCATGCAGGTGATGGTAGCGGCAGGTTATTTGTTAATGATATGCGAGGGAAGCTATATGTGATTGTCAATGGCGACGCTTCTTTATACATGAATTTTAAAAATGTAGTATGTTCAGGCTTTAGCTATGACACTTCACAACAGGGTTTTTCTTATTTTGCTTTTCACCCAGAATTTGCTAAAAATGGGATTTTCTACACTGTAGATAGTGAAGAAAAAGATAATCGTATTCCAGATTTTCCTGTTACCAAAAAGATTACTGATAACAAAGGTAATACTATAGAAAGTTCTCACCACGAAGTCATTCGGGAGTGGAAAGCTGCTAACCCTGCGGCAAATACTTTTTCCGGAACATTTCGGGAAATAATGCGTATTGAACAGCCCTACGAAGACCATAATACAGGACAATTAGGCTTTAATCCTAATGCTAAACTCGGAGATGCTGATTATGGGATATTGTATATTGCGTTGGCTGACGGGGGTAGTAACGGCTTTCCTGTCAGTGATACAGATCCTCTTGATAATGGACAAGACCTGAGTACACCTTTAGGTAAAATTCTCCGGATAGATCCTTTTGGTAAGAATAGGGCTAATGGCAAGTATGCCATTCCTCGGGATAATCCTTTTGTTAATGATAGAAATCCAAAAACATTAGGAGAAATTTGGGCTTATGGACTGCGTAATCCCCATCGTTTTAGCTGGGATATGGGTGGTGATCGCAAAATGTTGATTGTTGATACTGGTCAGGCTTTTATAGAAGAAGTAAATCTTGGTATCAAAGCGGCTAATTATGGATGGGGGAACCGGGAAGGGACTTGGGTTATAGATGAAAAAAATGAGAATGTCCTGTTTCCGTTACCTAAAGATGATGCCAAGTATGGTTACACTTATCCCGTTGCTCAATATAGTCATTATGTACCAAAGGATTATCCAGGTTTTTATGGAATTGCAATTACAGGTGGTTATGTTTATCGGGGTAAAGCGATTCCTGAATTAATCGGTCAATATATTTTTGCTGATTTTGGCAGTGATGCGCGTTTTTTTCATGTACCTGTAGATGAACTTGTGAATGGTAAACAGGCAAAGATAAAAGAATTGAGACTATTTGATCGCAAAAAAGAAGCTACTTTTCTGGAAATTATTGGTAGCAAACGTTCTGATGTCCGGTTTGGGATAGATGAACAGGGGGAAATATATGTTACATCTAAGAGCGATGGTAAAGTGAGAAAACTTGTTCCAACACTAAAAAATTAATCTTGATGTGTTACGGATATGTCAATGCTGAATGGGTTGATGGCGTAGAAGATAATGCAAAAATTATGAATTATGCAATCATCCTGCTTTTCTGGATATGTTTAAAGAAAATGCGGTATCAGCATAGTATTAATGTTAACGAATGGAATTTTGGCTTCAGTTGGGCAGGTAAGATTGAAAAAAACTTTACGAATAGGTGCGTGCAATTTATTACTAAGCTTATTGATGGTACAGCAAAGCTGGGGGAATACCTCTGCTAGCATACCAGCCATTATGGACAGTAACGCTAAGGTAGAAAAGTTATCTAGTGGTTTAAAATTTACAGAAGGACCAGTCTGGAATCCAAGTGGCTTTTTACTCTTTAGTGATATCCCTGCCAATACAATCTATAAATGGACAACTAACGGTAAACTTGCTGTATTTCGTCGGACTGCGGGAAATCCCAATGGTAATACTTTAGATAGGGAAGGACGATTAATTACTGCTCAACATAACCGCCAACTGACACGCACAGAAAAAAATGGTAAAGTCACTGTCTTAGCTGAACGCTACCAGGGAAAACGCCTCAATAGTCCCAACGATGTTGTAGTTAAGTCGGATGATAGCATTTATTTTACTGACCCCCCCTACGGTATTCAAAAGGAACAGGAAGAACTTGGGTTTTATGGGATCTATCACTGGAAACCAGATGGGACGCTGACTTTGCTCAACAAAGAGATGGTGCGTCCCAATGGAATTGCTTTCTCGCCAGATGAGAAAACATTATACGTTAGTGATTCTGAAAAATTACACATCCGCGTCTTTGATGTCAAGGCAGATGGCACATTAACTAACAGCAGGGTGTTTGCAGAGTTGCCTGGACCCACAGACAAAGGTGTACCTGATGGTATGAAGGTGGATGTCAAAGGCAATGTTTACTGTAGCGGTTCAGGAGGTGTGTGGATTTTCTCACCCACAGGTCAACTTCTGAGCAAAATTGCTGTCCCTGAATCAGTCACAAATTTAGCTTGGGGCAATAAAGATTATAAAACGCTTTATATTACAGCAGGAAATAGTATTTACCGCATTCGCTTGAATATTGCAGGGGTCAAACCGGGGCAGAATAATTTGTCATCATCGCAACCGTAATTAGGAATTACGAGCTAACACTGAAAAACAACTAGGTTGTGGACTATTTGCAATTAATGTGAGCCAAAACGGATGATTGCAAGCTGGTTGCAGATTAATTTGAGCATAGTTGCAGTTAATCTGAGCCGAAAGGCTTTTTCAGTTGCATTTTATTTGAGCATTTAATAAATCGCCTATAATAGCATAGACAGTAATCATTTCGTTTAACATCTATCCTCTCCATTTTTATCCCTAGAGAGGATTTTATTGCACAAAGCGATCGCCTAAGGGATCTCGGTGAAAACAAAATGTGCCGCCCTATCAAATATATTTCGGCGAGCGCCCAAGGATTAATGAGCGTTCCGCCTAGAGGGGCGGAACGCAAGGGCGGCACATTTTATTACGAGGATTGGCCTAATAACTAGCAACTTGGATTACTAGATCTAAACTCTGCACTTTATGGATAGCCAAATTCCAGTTGAAATCTCGATAATATATAAATCTATACACTGTTCAGCCGCTTGAAATGTTACTGAAGTGTGCTTCTTTCCCAGCAATAATTACTGTCAGTCAAGGATTTACAGCGTTTCATAACAGATTTTATGCCCTTTGCCTTATCACAACAGTAAAGGTTATGAAGTATCAAGAGATATTCAGCTAACCGTTTCTGGGGCAACCATTTAACTACAAAATTAAAAGGAAATCGATATGTCAGAAACAGCCCCGCATTACGACTGG
Organism: Fischerella sp. CENA71; assembly: GCA_024239075.1. GTDB lineage: Bacteria > Cyanobacteriota > Cyanobacteriia > Cyanobacteriales > Nostocaceae > Pelatocladus. The sequence continues at coordinate 31,698 of JANBVI010000019.1, forward strand.
ACAAAACCCGCAGCTATGGCGATCCCGAAAGAGGGATTTTTCAAAGAGGAACAGGGACGATATGGTCCCATCTTCCCCAAGACCCCCGCATGCTATGGCTTCACGATTATTGCGAAGATCAAGCCTGGTCGAGAGGAGACCATCCGCGATTATGGGAAGAAGCTCGAAGAAACGGTCGCCAATCTTCCCGATGCCCTTGCCGTGCTCAAGCTGCACTATCTGCGCTGGGTGCTCTTTGATATTGGTGTGGATACTTACTTTATGTACCAAGGAATCTTTGACACGGACTTTGACAAATACACCGAAGACGCCGTGGCCCTCTTCTCGAAGTACGGCATCAATACAGTCTTTGAAAACCTTGAGGGTTTTCCCGAAGACTGGAAGACAAACCCTGCGGCTTTCGTAAAGTTTGTCCGGGAACACGAGTGCCCGAGCTTCCTAGAATACGGAGAATACCCCTATGTCAGCTCTGACGAAATCAAAAAGGCCCTCAAACTCAAGGCGGCGTTCTCCAACATGCTCGACCAAATGCAGTAATTCGTTATAAGGCTTGATATGCTTGAGTTCGATGACATCCAGCACATTCTATTGACTCGTGCACCCGCTCTCACCGGGCGGTACGAATTCCTGTCGTTCCGTAATCCTGCTGGCGGCCGGAAGTGGTTGTCCGCTATCCTCGAAACGGTAAAGTCTGCCCAAGAGGCCCGCGCTTCGATGGAGGAGGACAAGCGATGGGTGAGTGTGGCCTTCACCTGGAACGGTCTGCGGGCGCTGGGGGTTGATGAAGCCTCACTGGACACGTTTCCCGAGGAGTTCAAGCAGGGCATGGTTGCTCGTGCGGAAGTCCTCGGTGACACCGGCGCAAATCATCCGGACCATTGGGTCGGGGGTCTGGCCAGTCCAGATCTCCACGCCATCGTCATCCTCTTTGCTCGCGATAACGCAGAGCGCGAACGGTGTAAAGAAAAGCACCAGCAACTCGTCGCACAGTATGAGGGAGTCGAGGTCCTCTCGTCGCTGGATCTGGAAGCAACGCCGCCTTTCAACTACGCCCATGACCACTTCGGTTATCGCGATCGGCTATCGCAGCCGGTGATCGAAGGTACTGGCGAGGAACCAACCCCCGGTTCTGGTGCGGCGCTGAAAGCGGGCGAGTTCATCTTGGGCTACCCAGACGAAAACGGGCCTCCTGCCAATCTGCCGCAACCCGAGATCCTCTCCCGCAACGGCAGCTATATGGCTTATCGCCGCCTGCAAGAACATGTCGTTGAGTTTCGTGAATTTCTGCGTCAGCACGGTCAGACGCCGGAGGAGCAGGAACTGGTGGCGGCGAAACTGATGGGTCGTTGGCGCAGTGGTGCCCCGTTGGTGCTTGCACCGGACAAGGACGATCCAGCACTGGCTACCGATCCGCAGCGGAACAACGACTTCAACTATAAGACGATGGACCCGCATGGTTATGCCGTACCGCTCGGTTCCCATATCCGTCGTCTCAATCCTCGTGATACGGCAGCCAACATGAACCGACGACGGATGATTCGTCGCGGGGCGACCTACGGCCCGCCACTTCCGGAGGATGCACCTGAGGACGGTGTAGAGCGTGGCATCGCGGCATTCGTAATCTGCGCCAGCCTCATTCGCCAGTTTGAGTTCGCGCAGAATGTGTGGATAAACGACAAAAACTTCCATGAACTTGGCAATGAGCGCGATCCGATCATCGGCACGCAAGACGGCACATTAGAATTCAAAATTCCGAAGCGTCCGATCCGGAAAAAAATAACTGGCATTCCAGCCTTCACCACTGTCCGGGGCGGAGCTTACTTTTTTCTGCCGGGACTCAAGGCACTTCGATACCTTGCGTCACTCGGTTCTGCCTGATGAATGCCTGATGAATCAAGACTCGTTCATTCCAAACGCAGCAACCCAAAAGGGGGTTACTCATGAATGCTGTCATTTCAGCCGCACGCACTTACAACCAGAACCATGTGCCCCGCCAATACACCCCAGGTAAACGAAGGGTGAGCATCTATTGGACCTGGAGCTACCCGTGGGAAGCCAATCGAGATCTCACGGAAATGGATAATCGTTTCTCGACCATGACCGAGGTCCGCCGGGTAGCGTGGCCTGCCTATGAGTCACCGGAGTGGGGTGTGTCGCAATTTCTCCAGGGAATCGAGGGGACGCTGGAGTTGTTTCACCGCTCCACGCTCGACTTCCAGCAATTAGTGGGTGAGATCACCGATCATCCGGTTGCGGTGTTCCAGCGCGTTGATCAGGCGGGATATGGACTTCGGATCGACGAACGGATTCTGGCGGATACGGACACGCTGATGGTGTTCGGACTGGATCATCTCATTTCTAAGCAGGAGGCTGCACCGGAGGAGATTGCGGCGATCCGCGAGTGGCTCAAACGCGAAGGCACCTGTCTGCTGATTGGGCCTCATCATGATGTTGGTTTCACCGATGACATGCAACAGCGTCAGATGGAGTACGCTCATCATGGTGACGCCCTTGTTCCACGCCAACAGCGGTTTGGCCAATATACCCGTTCGCTAATGAAGGCGCTTGGGGTGCCGGTGCTGAATCAATATGGACTTCGGCCAGCCCTTGTCGAAGGCACCAAGGAGATAACACCGCTGACGATCAACAAGGATCTGGACGAACTCGGATTGCTCAATGGGGTCACCACCTTCAATTTCCATCTCCACCTGCCCCATTATGCGCTGACCACCGATGACACAAACTCTATTCATGTGTTGGCACGCCAGCCTATTGACCTTAATCGGCCACACCCTTTCACCCAGGAGGGCAACACAGAATTCAACTCCTTCATTTGGATGCCTCCGAAAGACGAACGCGCCGGACATATCCTCCTGGCTGACTCAACCATCTTCACGACCCTGTTTGGCGGTACGGACAGCTTGAATAATTTTTGGAAGAATATCGCCGTGATGAAGTGAACTCCTAGCTCAGGGAGTTTTGGTTAAAAGTTAGACAGTATTTATACGAGAGGACGAAAGATATGGGAACACAGACTCCATTGGCGACAGTGCATCAATAGTGGGAGTAGGAAACCTCAAGAAGCGAACGCCACCAACTGAAAGGTAACGGGAATACATAACCAGGTGGATAGGGTAATTACCCAAGCCGAAAGGCTGCTGACGTGAGATTGGTGAGTCTGTTGAATTTCAAAAGTTTAGACCCGAACTAAAAGGGAAAAGTTAGATGCAGACCGAATGTTTGTAAGCGTAACCTCTAGAACTACCGATTGGAATAACGTCAATTGGCGCAAAGCTAATCGAGTAGTTAGGAATCTAAGACGGAGAGTTGGCTAATATTGCGCTGCATGGAATGTCCGAGGCATTAGGCGTTAAATACAACTATCCCCTTTTTGTCACTTTCATCAGAGAATAATCTCTAACCCTTGTTTTTGCGTCTTTTCGCAACAATCATTTTTAAATGACAAAATTAGGATGCGATCGCGCAATTTATTCTTGTGTCTGGGATTCAGGATAGGCATGGTATTTTTATCTCTTCAGAGTGATAAATAAGGGATAGCTACGTAGAACACAGATATCGTCTTCTGGGCGAAAAGAACCTGACAACAACCCATAGCTGTGCAACTGTTGCAGCCATTGACAATCTAAAACGTCTGTTTTACGTCCAGGCAAAGTTTTGACATGGTGAGCATTCACAAGTTTGACTTCAAAACCACGAGTCTCTAGAATTTGAAACAATGGAATCCAATAAACACCTGTTGATTCCATTGCCACTGTTTCAACTTGACATTCAGTCAACCAATCAGCAATGGCATATAAATCAGCTGTGTAGCAGCCAAAACGTCGGACGCACTCCGCTTCCTGACGGGGCGACAAAAATAGCTAGGATACAGACATGATAAGCTTCATAGCGCTCAGACCTCGTTGATAATACTTCTGCTTATTGCGATTTAGTTTCATTAGCTCGGTCACGAACTCTGT
>JANBVI010000020.1 GCA_024239075.1 Fischerella sp. CENA71
TTAAATATCAATGGATTGAGCTCGATGCTTATTCTAGCTGGCAAACGTTTGTTGAATCTCTGGAAAAAATACTCAGAGAATTTGGACAAAACTATGTAATTAATTTTGAGTAACTACTTAATTTAAAGTAGGACTGTTTCTTTTTATTGATAATTATATATAATTCTTGATAATTATATATATTATTTATGACAGAAACCTTGTTTCATGCCTATACTCCCCTGATTTTGTGGACAAGTCTAGGGCTATCTATATGTAGATTTTTACCACAATGGCTGCCTCGCTTTTTGGGACGAGGTCTTTACTGGGTTGGTGTACCACTAGAACTGTTTGCGTTGGCTCGTCAAAGTCAGTTGGGTAATTTCAATAATGAAATAGGTTTGCCCTTAATAGCACCAATAATTACACTTGGGACATTAGTTTTGGGATTGATGCTGGTACTGCTGGTTTTATGGAGATTTAAAGCATACTCACATACTCCTGCCAGTTTTATACTTTCTGCTATCTTGGGAAATACTGGTTTTGTTGGTCTAGGCATCGCCCCCTTCCTAATTAATTCTGAAGCTCTGAGCTGGGCTGTACTTTACAGTGTAACACACAATGTCATTGGCCCTTACGGTTTAGGGGTTGTGATTGCTAGCTACTTTAGTCAATCCAAACCCTCAACTAGCTGGTGGATGCAACTGCGTGAAGTACTGACTGTACCTTCTTTATGGGCTTTTATAGTTGGTATGCTCACTCAAAAAGTCCAATTTCCGCAAACAATTGAATCAGGATTGCAAGGATCTATTGGTATCGTCATTGCTAGTGCTTTCTTGCTGACTGGTATTCGTTTAGCACAATTACAGGGATGGAAAAGTATAAAACCAGCCTTTGTTCCCGCCATCATCAAAGTTTGTATCATACCTCTATTTGTTGGTTTTGTAACCACATGGTTACTAGGATTGTCAGGTGATCAGCGTTTGGCTATGGTCTTAATGTCTGGAATGCCTTCAGCTTTTGCTGGTCTAATTTTGGCAGAAGAATATAATCTTGATCGCGATTTAATCGCTAGCAGTATCATTATCTCGACACTGTTGCTACTGTTAATGTTGCCTTTGTGGATATTGATGTTTGGATGAGACAAGAGCGATCGCACCCAACAAAAAACTTAGCAATACAAAAATTTAGACTCTATCCGGAATACTGCAACCTAATTTTGTAGCTCCTTGTATGCACACAATAGCTTTCATCTGAGGAGCATATAAAATGGTAAGTATACCAATAAACGGCGATGATTATATCAAAAATACTAGCAACAGTGACCTATCTCAAACTTCTATAGAATCTGGCGAATCTCAGAAAATCAAACTCATATACCGTGCTAATATTTTTGAGTTTATTCCTACCTCGGAACGCTCATATCGTCAGCCTCGTGCTGTCAACTGGCGATTTCGTACTCCTGGAAAAAATTACGAATTGGCTCCTAGTGATGAATTATTACCTCTACGTAACTACGGTAAAGCTCGTGCAGTCAACTGGAGATTTAAAATAAGTTAGTAGTGTGAACAAAACAGAATATTTATCTGTTGAATACAATCACGGCACAGCTAAAGTATTAATTAAATTTGTCAGCTTAAAAATTAACATAATAAACTTACCACAATTATAAGACTCTGTGGTTTTATATTTTAATCAGACTGAATTAAGAGTGCGATCGCTCTTAGCCAACCATCACTTAAATTGTGCGATCGCATCCAGCTATTTTGTTTATTAAAAGTAATAATAGCGCCTGCCTGCATTTAGGTTAGCGCTACTTTTTTGTTTAAGTTCAGGGAGAAAATATAGTGAAATGAATTAAGCGAACTCTACTATAAATTGAGTGCAATTTAACTCATTACACAGCACTACGACGAGTTAACAAGTTCCACACCAAAACTGCAATAATTGCACCGATAACCGCTACTACAATACCGGGAATGCTCAGACTTGAGGCTGCTAGGGCAAAGCGTCCTGTCGCGAAAAATACGCCCAAACTACCACCAACAAATGCACCAATAATTCCTAAAATAATTGTTCCTAAAATACCACCGCCTTGATGACCAGGGTAGATAGCTTTGGCAATAGCACCAGCGATTAGACCTAAAACAATCCAAGCAAGAATATTCATTGTTCTGTATTTGGTAAACGTTTTTTACTAACAAATACAGATTAACAGTCACAACATTGACAACCAATCTACCAACAGTATTAATTATTAATTAGCCAGAAGTAATACTTAAATTCTTAGCATTCCTTTTGATATATGCCTAATTGCAAATAGACAATCAATGGCATCAATTTAAAGCTAACTTAATTCACAGCATTACAAATACCATCTATACGCTGCTTTAATAAAGATTTTAAAGCTGTTTCTTGAGCCTTCAACTTGACGATTGTTGGTTGTTCTTCCACATAAACAAGTCTTTTTTTTGCTAGCTCAATTTGCACTGTTTGTAAATCTGCTAAGATATCCTGCACATTAGACATCTTACCACCAGCAGCAACATCCTCTGGTTGGACTTCACCGCGATTGAACTTCCGGCATAATTTTCCTTGTAATTTTGCCTGTTGAATGCTTGCTTTAGAATCACTTTCCTGTTTAGCAACAGCAAAACCAGCTACATAGCCAGCTATTCCCACAGAAACAACTACTGCTGCTGATCCTACCAGCTGACGTAGCTTGAGAATCGATCCAGAATTTTGAATAGTTTTCTGTTCAGAATCGTTCTTCATTTCCATAAACTGACTAAACTCATAGCTCAATTCCGGAGACAGAATATTTGCCAAGTAAGTTCCAATCAACTCACAGCTGCTTCTAACATCCGCAGTATCCCTGTATTGGCATCTATTTCCACTTCTACACCAACAGGCAAGGTAAATTTATCTTTAATATGACCAATCATCGCACCGTACCAAGCTGGAATACCCAAGGGTTGGATGTGATCTTGCAAAACTTGCGCTAACGTCAATGAAGGTTCATCGCCGAGACTGCAATCTGTGCATTGTCCAAATATAAAACCAGCAATTTGGCTAATAATACCTGAATTTTTTAACTGAGTCAGCATCCTGTCTACACGGTAAATATCTTCGTTTAATTCTTCGACAAACAAAATAGTATGTTTCCAAGAGGGCAGATAGGAAGACCCAATCATGGATGATAGTACAGATAAATTACCACCCACAAGTTTACCCCTCGCCTTTCCTGGAGTAATTATTTGTCGCCGGAGTTGGGTAGTGAGAGTGTTGTTCATCGTCACAGTTTCACCTTGAAAAAGAATACGCTTGATGTAATCCACCGTAAATTGACTCCAGGTAGAGATAGCTACGGGACCATGAAAAGTGACAAGTTGAGTCTGGCTGTAAATTGCCAACAACAAAGAAGTTATATCGCTGTAACCCAAGATAATTTTAGGATGGGAGCGAATTAGAGAATAGTTGATTAACGGTAAGATGCGATCGCAACCTGAACCGCCACGCATAGCAACAATAGCTTTGATCGAGTTATCAGCAAACATCTCATTGACATCAGCAGCGCGATCGCTATCTTTACCTGCTAAATAGCCGTAACGGTCTAAAACATGCTTGCCTACCTTGACTTTTAATCCCAATGATTTAAAAGTCTGTTTTACCTGTTCAAGGTCTTTCGCCTCAATTATACCAGCAGGGCTAATTAATCCTACTGTGTCACCTACTTGTAAACGTTGTGGCTTAAGTACGGATTTTTTATCTTGCTTGGCTTGGGCAGAAAAAGGTTGAATATGGGCGAATAAAGTAGATATTACCAGACTTTTGAGGTATTTACGGCGCTTGATCTTCATTGAAGGACTATAGTATCATTTAAAACCTGTATCCAATGCTAGGAAAAACGCGAAGGTAAAAGGTAAAAGTAAAAAACCTTCCCATTGCTTTTACCTTTTATCTTTTACTTTTGTGAGTTGGAAATTCAGCAGGGCGTAGAACGTAAAATCTTCAGGAAATAATCGTCGGAAGCAGTACTGGTTCATGGGTACAATACATACACAAATGAATTGGTATTCAAGTCTTGCAAAACCAGAAAATTGAATTACCTTATTTTGACCAACTTTTTGAAGACATTCGCCAAGGAAAAACCGAAGTCATCAAAAGCTTTGGACACCATGTACATTGGGGCTATTGGCAAAATCCTACCACTGCTGATGGTTCCATAGATGACTTTGCCAACGCTGCCGAAAATTTGACTCGGCGAGTATGTGATGCTGGTGGTGCAAGTGATGGACAAAGAATTTTAGATTGTGGCTGTGGTTTTGGTGGTACGATCGCTAGCCTAAGCGATCGCTTTACTAACATGCACTTAGTAGGCTTAAATATCGATCCCCGTCAACTTCAAAGAGCCAAAGAACTAGTGCAACCCCGCAACAGCAATCACATTGAATTTGTAGAAGGAGATGCTTGTCAGTTACCGTTTGCAGATAACTCGTTTGATTTAGTTTTAGCAGTAGAGTGTATATTTCATTTTCCTAGTCGCCAAAAGTTTTTTCAAGAAGCATGGCGAGTATTAAAACCAGGAGGAAAACTTGCTTTGTGTGACTTTGTACCCCAAGAAGCTTTTCTTCCCTTCATGCAATTGGGATCATATTTTATTAAACCTTTTCTGAGTAATTTTTTTGGATATGTTGACAGTAATATCACCCTGACTGCATATCGAAGTTTAGCCCAAACCACGGGATTTACCTCAATTTTAGAAGAAGATATTACCTTGAATACCTTACCAACATATCCATTCTTGCGGCAATTGCAAAGTACAGGAGAAAACGCACAACCAGACAATTCTACGGTGATGGCTGAATGGGTTAGTCGCTTGCAGTTAATTCGTTATTTAATTCTCTCTTATCAGAAGCATGTAGAGTCCTAAAGCCCTAATGGTTATATTAATAAGGCTGAGGGCGATCGCTTCAGCGTTTTGCCCAAAAAAAGTTTCGCGATCGCACTGTTGCAACTAGGTAAGGCAAAAGCAGCAAAATAAATTACACCCATAAAGTTGGTAGCACTTTGCTCGTAGTGCGTCGCAATCCCTTGATACTGCTTGAGTTTGGCAAAAAAGTTTTCAATTAGATGACGATCTGTGTAGAAATCCTGGTCATGGTCACGAGGAATAGTACGGTTAAATCGATAGAAATACTGTTTTTTTTTGAAAACCCCTTGTCTATTCAAACAAAGATGTGAAATACTAATTTCATTCAAAAATACTATATTTCTACAGATTTACAGTAGATTGTTGTTCAATCTGGTATCTGTTCAACAAAGCTAGTTCAGGAATCATCAAACTTGATGAAGTACTGATCACGGAAGTGTAATGTGAGCGAGAACGCTTGCAGTACACAGTTCATAGTTTGTTGCATGGTTGAATGAGTTCTGTGAATGCAAACTCGTTTCAGCCTAGTTTTGCTATGTCCATCTGTGGTGTTTATAGCTAATGGCAAAACCAAATTTATGACAAATTTCAATTTTGGCTCGATGAATCGCCGCAAGTTTCTGGGAACTGCGGCAGCTACTGCGTTGACAACTGTTGGCAGCTCAACTTTGATCTCCAAAGCAGTTGCAGGCGATGATGCTCCATATAAAACCCCAAACATTCTCTTTATCCTGGCAGATGACTTAGGATGGGGTGATTTGAGTATTTATGGCCGTACCGATTATCAGACACCAAACCTAGATCGTCTTGCTACACAAGGAGCGCGATTTACCAATGCCTATGCAGCTCAAACGGTTTGCACACCAACACGGGTCGGCTTCCTAACTGGTCGCTATCCAGCTCGCCTAGAAGTTGGATTACGAGAACCACTTGGTAACATTAGTCAAGTTGGTAGCACCGTGGGACTACCTCCTTCACATCCCACAGTCGCCTCATTGCTAAAAGCTAGGGGTTATGAAACAGCCTTGGTAGGCAAGTGGCATCTTGGTTATCTGCCCAACTACGGCCCTAACAAAAGTGGGTTTGACAAGTTCTTTGGTCACTTTAGTGGGGGAATCGATTATTTCAGTCATAAAGATGGCAGTGGCACTCTTGATTTCTATAATGACGAGCAATTAATTAATGTCCCTGGCTATACTACTGAACTGTTTACTGACAAGGCGATCGAGTTTATTAAGCAACCCCGGAATCGACCGTTTTACTTGAGCTTGCATTACAACGCGCCTCACTGGCCATGGGAAGGGCCTGATGATGAAATATTGAGTACAACGCTCTATAGCAACGGTAACTATACAGCAGGAGGCTCACCTGCGATCTATGCAGCCATGATCAAGAGCCTGGATGATGGAATTGGTAAAGTCTTACAAGCGTTAGAAGAAACTGGCCAGGCTGACAACACTTTAGTGATTTTTGTTAGTGATAACGGGGGTGAACGGTATTCTTTCTTTGGGCCATTTCGGAATCGTAAAGGGAGCTTAAATGAAGGAGGCATTCGTGTCCCAGCAATCATTCGTTGGCCTGGAAAAGTTGAACCTAATCAAGTTAAAGATCAGCCAACAATCACAATGGATCTGACTGCAACTATCTTGGCAGCAGCTCGTGTGCCACCTGCTCCCGAATATCAATTAGATGGGGTGAACTTACTTCCGGCGCTGATTGGCAACAAACCACTGGATTCACGCCCCTTATTTTGGCGTTATCGTTCTGGAATCAATATTCAAGGTGCTGTCCGTCTCGGTAACTGGAAGTACTTGCAGCAAGGTAGTAATCAAGGTCTAAATCAATACCTATACAATTTAGACAGTGACCCAGGTGAACAGAACGATCTCAAGCAAAGTAACCCTGAAACTTTCCAACATTTACAAAGGCTATTTGATAAATGGCAATTGGAGGTGTTGCCAGTCGCACAATTCCCAGCCTGATACTAATTTTCAGAATTGACGATGAGGGGGTAAAATTGTCCCCTCTCAACACTACAAGTGAGCGGAGCAATTTTGGATGAAGGCACACCTATCTAAGAAAAACCTAACAAAAAGATTAGTTAGTGGGTCTGAAAAGTCTAAATTTCAAGGTAATCTAGGCAGACCACCGCACAAGGGAATGGTCTGGATTCCCGGTGCAACTTTTCTCATGGGTTCAGATCACCATTATGCGGAGGAAAGACCATCTCATCAAGTAAAAATAGATGGCTTCTGGATAGATCACTCTCCTGTTACAAACCGTCAATTTCAGCGATTTATAAAGGAAACTGGCTATATTACTATGGCCGAGCGTTCCCCAAAAGCGGAAGATTATCCTGGCGCTCTACCAGAATTACTAGTACCTGGCTCTCTGGTATTTCAACAACCAAATTTTCCAGTTGAACTCAACCAAGTCAGTTGGTGGGCTTACATTCCTGGTGCTAACTGGCGACATCCAGAAGGACCGGGTAGTTCCATTAAGGGAAGAGAAAATCATCCCGTCGTCCATATTGCTTGTGAGGATGCAGAAGCCTACGCTGTTTGGGCAGGTAAAACTTTACCAACTGAAGCTCAATGGGAATTTGCTGCTCGTGGTGGACTGGAAGGAACAGCCTATGCCTGGGGGAATGAACTGATGCCAGGTGGCAGAATGATGGCGAATTTCTGGCTCGGCGAGTTTCCCTGGCAAAATCTCAAGACTCATCGCCCAGGTACCACGCCAGTAGCTTTATATCCCCCTAATGGCTATGGGCTTTATGACATGATCGGCAATGTTTGGGAATGGACCGCAAATTGGTATCAAGATCATCATCTTGGTCGCAAGCCAAAATCTTGCTGCATTCTGGATAACCCTAGCGGATGCCGTAAACAAGAGAGTATTGACTCTAGAACACCGGAAATTCAAATTCCCCGACGAGTCCTCAAAGGCGGATCGTTTCTTTGTGCTGCCAACTATTGCCGTCGTTATCGCCCATCTGCCCGTCACGCAGAAATGATTGATACTTCAGCTTGTCATATTGGTTTTCGTTGTGTTGTGAACGCTTAAAACACCCAGTGGCATTCTAAACCTGACAAGTAAGAGCGTTGCTGAATCAAAATATGAATCATGCGATCGCCAGTCCAGTGAGAACAACAGCGATAGGTCACTTGGCTGAATTTAAAATGCAATAGTCAGCAACACTCCAGCAGCAGTTAAAGAGCGATCGCAAGTTTTCAGAATGTGGAATATAACTGAAGCCACAAGGGTTAACAGCTAATCGTCATAATCGTCAGAACGATAGCGAATATGGAAGTTTGGGTAGTCTACTCGATAATCTACTCGATTGCCTGAACGATTTCTCAAACGATATTTATAACGATGCCTTGGGTAATCTTCTGAACGATACACACGATGATACCTTGGATGATAAACTCGGTAATCATGATCTCTATAGTCAGGGTAATACTCTTGATACTCTTGATAGTATGGATCGTTGCCATCGTATCGAATCACAATATCAGCTTTAGCGCTTTGCCCAAAAGCTAAAGTTGCAGACGCAGCCAAGAAAGTTGCTAGAACTACTGAAGTAAAAGGTTTCATAACCTTACCTCAACAAAGCTATCTTAATTTTTATTGTTACAAACTATTAGAGAAATAGGTATCTGTTAGCAAGAACTTGTAATGTATTGTCCTCCAGTTCTTGAATATTCTGAATATAGCGCGCTCATAGAGGACTAAAGTCCTCACTACAAACTTATTGCAGGGCGCTAATTCTCCACTTGTTTTTTCACCAACAAAATCATAAAATTTTAATAGTATTTCCATATACAGAAATTCTACTTTTAATATTATCAACCGCACATTTTCGGTTGGGTGAGTACACGTTAAGTTATGCAAAAATATATTGCTTAAATCGTTGCAAAGTCTTACAGGCAAAGGACTAGAGACTGAGTACCAAAATACCTAGTCCCTCGCCTAAAAATACTAGTACCCCTATTCTAAAAATACTAGTACCCCTACCCCCTGACAAATTTTAAATCTTTATAAAATGGGAGATTGGGTACTTGAGTACAACTTTAATTAATCCAATAAATTCAATCGTCATTGACTGGACTGTCTGTTGAACAAGTATCTGGTATAAGCAGAAAAATAGCGCACTGCTTTGAATCAGAGCATTACCAATGCAACAGACCTTAAACCGTATTCAGAATTCCAATACTGCCAAAACACCGGATAGTGCAAATGGCGTTTTTTTTGAACTTTTGTGGAGCGATTTTCGCATTATCTTTGAGCGTGATCCAGCAGCACGAAATTGGTTGGAGGTGCTGTTTTGCTATCCCGGATTCCATGCATTGTGTTTACATCGTCTCGCCCACTGGTTACACCGTCACCACATAGCTTTTTTTCCCCGGTTGATTTCTCACGTGGGGCGATTGTTGACAGGTATTGAAATTCATCCAGGTGCAGAAATTGGTAAAGGCGTATTTATCGATCATGGTATGGGCGTCGTGATTGGCGAAACCGCCATTGTCGGCGACTACAGCTTGATTTATCAAGGTGTCACCTTGGGTGGAACCGGAAAACAAACGGGTAAACGTCATCCGACTTTGGGTGAAAACGTTGTTGTGGGAGCAGGTGCAAAGGTTTTGGGGAATATTGACATTGGCGATCGCGTTCGTATTGGTGCAGGTTCAGTTGTATTACGCGATGTTCCCAATGATTGCACTGTAGTTGGTATTCCTGGACGCAATATTTCCCACAAAAAAAGCGATCGCCTCTCTCCTCTCGAACATGGCAAACTTCCCGATGTCGAAGCAACCCTTATTCGTTCTTTACAAGAACGTATAGAACAACTCGAACAACAACTGCAAAGTCTGAAAAGTCAAGGGTCAATAGTCAAGGGTCAATAGTCAAGGGTCAATAGTCAAGGGTCAATAGTCAAGGGTCAATAGTCATTTGTCAAGGGTCATTGGTTATTAATTAATACCAACAAGTAACAACTAAGCACTAACTACTAACTAAATAAATGTTACCACCTTACACTTCTAATACTTTAGGTGATCACTATTGTATTGTGCAGATTCCTTTAAGCGATCGCTGGCAAGTTTATCACCGCCTGCAAGAGTTGATGATTCCCTGTTTGTGTGATTCTGATGGTTCTTTACGAGTACAGGTAGATAATTTTCTCACAGTAATTCTTGTTCACAGTATCGTGAAACAGTTTTCGGTTTCTCGCCAAGAATTAATCGATTGGCTAGAACGATGTTGGCAGATGTGATTATTTTATCTACACAATTATTTGGGGTAATTTTCGAGAGTTAATTTTTCAGACTAGTATTCTTGGGGGCAGGATTTTTCAACAGAACAACACTGAGGTTAAAGTTAAATTTTCTATGATAGCCAACTGTCAAACTGAGATCAGATTTATCAATTTTTTGCAGAATGAGCTTGAACTGTCAAGTGGAGATATCGCTGTAGCTCTGCGAAAACGTGAATTAGAAAATGGGCCATTACCAATGCTGCTGTGGCAGTATGGCTTAGTTGATATAGAACAACTTGAGCGAATTTTTGATTGGTTAGAAAAACAAGCTTAATCAAATTAAAAATCAAAATATCAGTACATTCGAGAGATTTACTTATCTATCTTCTAGCACAGGTTATTTAAAAAATAACGATTCCGAATTTAAAAGCAAAAATATTCTTTGATATTTGAACATTCATATTTTTACTACTGAGGTAAACATCATGCTTTCTACATTAATTGCTGGATTAAGTTTGTTAATTATATCAGCATTGGCAGAGAATTTCATGGGTTATATGCTATTCAATAAAATTCCTAATCATCCTGAAGACAAAATGCTGAAATCAGTCAACAGCGAACAGTTATTAAAAAGAGCAACTGATAACTGATAACTGTTAATTTATACCAATTCCTGGTTTGATGTCATACAGAATTCAAGTTATTACTTGAGTCAGAATGAAGATTAAGGATGAAGGCTAAAGGATGAATGATTAAGTATGAGGGATAAAGACTAAAGACTGAAGCTTGAATGATGAAAAAATTTTAGATTTCACATTTAATACTTCACACTTCATCCTTCATACTACCCCGTAGGTAGTCGTCTCAATGGCGTCTACAAACTTCATTAGAGGTATTTATGTAATGAATAAAGTTCTTATTAATGACACAACTCTGCGTGACGGCGAACAGGCGGCGGGTGTTGCTTTTAACTTACAAGAAAAAGTAGCGATCGCCAAATTTTTGGATGCTATCGGCGTTCACGAAATCGAAGTCGGGATTCCGGCGATGGGTGAGTCAGAAAAGCAAGCGATCGCAGCAATTGGTGACTTGGGATTGTCGGCTAAATTATTAGGTTGGAATCGAGCTGTGATTTCAGACATTCAGGCGTCTATGTCCTGTGGTTTGACAAGAATGCACATTTCCATTCCGATCTCTGGAATCCAAATAGCTACCAAATTTCACGGTCAGTGGCGCGTAACTCTGCAACAGCTTAAAGATAGTATCAGCTTTGCTGTCGATCAAGGTCTTTGGGTTGCAGTTGGAGGAGAAGATTCTTCCCGTGCGGATGAAAACTTTCTCTTTGATGTTGCTCATTACGCCCAAGAATGGGGTGCATCGCGGTTTCGCTTCTGCGATACAGTTGGAATTCTCGACTCCTTCAGCACCTACACAAAAGTGAATCGGCTAGTTGGCGCTTTGATGATTCCTGTGGAAATTCACACCCACAATGATTTCGGTTTAGCGACTGCAAACGCACTTGCGGGTATCAAAGCTGGAGCCTCATCAGTAAATACCACAGTCAATGGCTTGGGCGAAAGAGCCGGTAACGCAGCTTTAGAAGAAGTTGTTATGGCTCTCAAACGCATTCATGGTATAGATGTTGGCATTGATACACCACGTTTATTAGAACTATCTCGACTTGTAGCAGCAGCATCTGGTTCCAGTGTCCCACCTTGGAAAGCAATTGTGGGTGAAAATACCTTCGCTCACGAATCTGGAATTCATGCTCACGGTGTACTGCAAAATCCCACCACCTACGAACCATTTGCACCCGAAGAAGTGGGTTGGGAACGGCGTTTAGTTGTAGGTAAACATTCTGGTAGACATTTATTATCTAATTTACTAGAGCAACACGGCATTATTCTCAACACAGAAGAAACTCAATCTGTATTAGATGCAGTTAGACAACTATCTATTCAGAAAAAACGCAGTCTCACCACCCAAGAACTTTTAAATTTAGTTTACGAACAGAGGGTTTCTCATGCAATCAGATGATGAAGTTGAACTATACGATCCGCCAGCTTTTAACATCGGTGATAAAGTCCGGCTCCGCAAACAAATTAAAAACGATGGCACTTTCCCTGGTCAAGAAATTGGAACAATTCTTGGTAAAAAAGGAGATATTGGTTACGTCGTTAGTATAGGCTCATTTTTACAAAGATCCTATATTTATGCTGTACATTTCCTGGAAACAGGATTTATTGTTGGGTGTCGGAAAAAAGAACTAGAACTAGTTGAAAAATCTAAAGACTTAGAATAGGAAAGTAAATTTATGAAAGTAATGCTACGGAGAAATAACGCTGGTACTTTAGTTGTGTATGTTGCCAAAAAAGACCTCGAAGAAGAAGTTGTCAAAGAAACAGAAAGCTCTGAAGGTAAAATTTTCACCTTGGCAAATGGCTGGGAATTAGAGTTTGCTAACCTACCCGAACCATTAGTTTTACCTCAAACCTTTGAGGCTAGACGTCTCGCATAAAAATTTCTAAATACTTGTTAGTTGTTTGTTATCTGGAAATATTAATTGTCATCTACCAACAACTAACCCTCATCTAGCAACAACCAACAAAATTTTAAAATGGGCGGCAAATACTTGACATTATCAGAATTTAATTTAGAAGGACAATTCCTTGGTTTTGTCGGTAACTCATCAGCAAATTCTAAATATTTACGTTTAGCGATCGCATCTGGAGAAGTAAAACTAAAACTTCCAAAACAACTGCGTGCATATCTAGGTGGAAACTTGCAACCAGGCGAACTTTTGCGCGTATTTGGTTTGAGCAAGTTAAACACCCACAATGATAAAATCAAATTTAAAGTTTATGGCGTCAAGCCATTAGGCGTTTGTCCCAACCAAAAAAATCCTCAACAAGCTAAAGCCAAAATTTTAGTCTGCCAAAAATCTGGTTGTCGTAAACGGGGTGGCAAAGGTTTATTGTCAGAATTAGAAAAGATTTTATGTGAACGCGGATTGCAAGATAAAGTGACTATTGAGCAAACAGGCTGTTTAAAATGTTGTAGTAGTGCGCCTAACTGTATTGTGCAACTTGGCCATAAAGAATTTAAAAAAGTGCATCCCGAAGCGATCGCATCTTTGTTAGAAGATCATTTATAGCATTTGTGAACTATTCGTGAACAATAAGATCCCTGACTTCTCAATACGGTTCGGTTAAGAATTTTTCGTCATGCTTTGGGATGTAGAGACGTGCCATGGCACGTCTCTGGTGGGTTTAGATGTCTCATCGATTTGTCTTATCCGAACCGTATTGCCCCAATATTTCTCGGTTAAGGATTTTTCGTCATGCTTTGGGATGTAGAGACGTGCCATGGCGCGTCTCTGGTGGGTTTAAATGTCAATCGATTTGTCTTATCCGAGCAGTATTGCGTATTGCCTGACTTCTTATAGACACCCGGAGCGTAGAAGTCGGGGATCTAGCTGTGTGCAATTTTCAGAGCATCACAAATTTTAGATTTCAAGCTTAAAGTTTCTGGTTTCAAGCTCGAAGTTTCTCACTAGTCTTGCTAAAACTGTTTCGCGCAGCCTGTAGCAACTTCCGTCTTCTTTGCAGCAACATCCGCCTTCACGTTTGCGTGTTTCGCGCAGCCTGTAGCAACTTCCGTCTTCTTTGCAGCAACATCCGCTTTCACGTTTGCGTGTTTCGCGCAGCCTGTAGCAACTTCCGTCTTCTTTGCAGCAACATCCGCCTTCACGTTTGCGTGTTTTGCGCAGCCTGTAGCAACTTCCATCTTCTTTGCAGCAAAATCCGCCTTCACGCTTACGTTATGGACAACTCCAAGGGCGATCGCAAGCTTCAGTTCAAACCCACCTGCGATTTCAATCCCAGTCTCATAGTTCAAGTCTAGTTAAAGCAGACTACTTGATTTATTTGAGTCGTCCTTAGACGACTTGTGCTATTAGCCAAGGGTTTTAACCCTTAGCGGTATATTTTAAATCAATTTGCTTATATAAATTTTTTGAGAAGTTAGTAGGCTGGCTCAGACTAAAAAGATGAGTATTTGTTAAACTTAAGTCGCTCGTTCCAGGAGTAGTTTCAGCACGATGCACTGGTTATTATCTGGCCCTTTAAGTGTAGAAAAATTAGTAGTTAACATAACAGATTTGCCAGCATCATTACAAGGTACGAAGCTGGTGCAGATGTCAGACTTACATTATGATGGTCTGCGACTGTCGGAAAAAATGTTAGAACAAGCGATCGTCACAAGTAATGAAGCAGAACCGGATTTAGTTGTACTAACTGGTGATTATGTTACTGATGATCCAACTCCTATTCACCAACTGGTATTGCGACTCAAAAACTTACAAAGTCGCCTTGGAACTTATGCTGTACTCGGCAATCATGATATACGCTATTATCGTTCTCGCGATTCCAAAGCAGAAATCATCAATGCATTCACAAACATCGGAATCAAAGTCCTTTGGAACGAAATCGCTTATCCTTTGGGAGAAGAACTACCTTTAGTTGGACTTGCTGAGTTTTGGTCACGGGAGTTTAATCCTGCATCTGTGATGAACCAATTAGATCCCACAAAACCTTGTATTGTTTTATCACACAATCCCGATACTGCTGAATTTCTGCAAAAATGGCGAGTAGATTTACAGCTATCTGGTCATACTCATGGCGGTCAAATTGTAGTTCCAGGTCTTGGGCCGATAGTAATTTACTATAAAAAACTTGTTTACAAAACCCCCTCAAAAATAAAGCGATGGATTCCACTTTTGCGAGGTAACTCTGTGAAAGTGATGCGACATTGGGAATGGGCAAAAGGATTTCACAAAGTGGAAAATAATCAGTTATACGTCAACCGTGGTTTAGGAACTTATCCACCAGGACGTTTATTTTGTCCACCAGAAGTGACTGTTATTACTTTACAAAATTAGAACTTACCCAAAAAACCTCTCAAACTCTTATTTCTCCGTGTACTCTGCGTCCTGGTGCGGTTTGTTTTTCCGTTACCTGTGCGTCAGTCCTGAAAATAATACCAATTTCCTTTAAAAGTGAAAAATATTTTTTTGGAGAGACGTGCCATGGCACGTCTCTACATTATTTATGTGTATCGCGATTAACGTGAAATGGTATAAGGGAACAGGCAATAGAGAACTCTTAACAGAGGGTTAACAGTTCCCTCTGAGAAAACTTAGATTAACCAATAATAAACTACCGCCAGTTATGACCGAACAACGTCATTAACCAGCGGTAGTTTATCAATATCCTTAATAAATTTATACGAGTCGAGATTCAGATCAAAATAACTCAAATAAAGTGGACAAAGCTCGCAACTACAGACTCTTCCGTCTAAAGCATCCTTAATCAATTCCAGCTAGGCAGGCATTCTTGGCTGTGCGTTCAAAAACCTCCAAAACAACTAAATGAACTCAAGGCGAAAACACATTCAAAGGATGCAATAACTGAGGATTTGTTGCGATTAGACTAGAGGCGGCGGCACAAGCTCTAATCTAAGAAGCTGTGGTTGAACTTTTTAACTGCTCTGTGCCTACTTTTTAAATTAGCATTACTTTTTTTAGCAAAGACTGTTTTTTACCAAATTTGACTCGGAGTAATTTTTCGCAATAATTGACTACAGATTTTGATATTATCTATAGTGTTTACTTAAATTTTCCCTTTAGAGGAGAGTGATCCCCGCATCTTTCCTTCTCTTCATCACCATGTCAAACCCTAGCTATTAGAAAAGTTCGTAGTAAGGACTTTAGTCTTTATTGTTTAAGCACTAAAGTCCTTACTACAAACCCTGAATTCAAACTTGATGATTCTTATTGTGGAGAGGCAAGGTTTAGGAATGTAATAAGTTTAAGCGTACGACGGCTAATTTTCCAGCACCCGTTTTGGCGAACAACTTCGTCTTCATAAGTGCCATTAGCAACATCAATACTCGTCTCAGAACGCTTGTGGGTTGTATGAAGGTAAGAAGACATAGTTGCATTATTACCTTGTACTTGAATATTGACAGTGCCAATCAGGTGTTGCGTCGCCATATAACCGTTCCCTTGAAATACTGAATAAACAAAATCAGCCCAAGGATCTGTTCCAATACGTGTCTTGCTATTCCCATTCGGAAAGATAGCGATGATCTCTGCATTTTCTGTAAAACAATTGCGATAAATATCTTTACCTTGCTGGATTTTTCCCCTACCAATCGCATCGGTTCCCAGTGCATAGCAAAAGGTAAGACAGACAAACTACATACCAGTCTAAAGATAGAAGGAGAATTGACCTCCTCCTGCCTATGTATTAAGACTTACAAAGTTTATTAATATTACATTATCCAGCAGATAGATTCATATTTCTCTCTATAAAAAGGATAATGCTTTAGTCACACATGGTTAATCCATGAACCCTGATTATTTTTTTGTCGCGAGTTTGGAACGCGACAGCTTTTCATCTAAATTAATTATTTTAATGCGTACACCACCAAATATCATCTTTAATCCAACAAAACCCAATTATCAAGAAGGAGCTTTGTGAAAGATAAACACATTACATCGAAAGTGTGATCACGATTTGCTATTACATTATCACATCAATGTTATAAGTTTAGGTGACAGCTTATTAGGTTATTAATAAGCTGTTGATTTCTAAGTCAAACAAATCATTCACCTGAAATAGCAGGTGGATTTTATACCGTATTAATACTTAAGTATTTTTTTTGCGATAAAACCGATTACGATCGCAAAACAAATGTAGAAGTCAGAATTTATTGCTACCATCAGTCCTCTCCATGAAAATAGTGCAATATCTTAGAGCGATCGCATGAGTTGATTGAAGAGAACACCAGGGAAACGGGAGACACTAACAGCTTCTTTTTAACAGACAAGTCATACTGAAGATAAATAGCTAAAGTAAAAAAAGACAGTTATTTATAAAATTCTTTAGGTTCTCTGTGTCCTCTGTGGTTCGTTAATAAAACATGACTTCGATATTGCCTTTACCAGATCCTCATCAAAGTAATGCATCTAGTTGGGAAAAAGAGTTAGATAACGCTATTTTTAGCTTTGAAGATATTCAGGCAGAACTGAACTATAAACAAGCACAAACAGCACTGCGGAATTTAGTAGCCAATCTAGACCTTTCTCCTGAAGAACAAGCAGGACTGGAAACAGAAATTAATGATCTTGAAACCATGCTAGGCAAATTAGACAGCATGGTAGTACATATCGCTGCTTTTGGAATGGTCGGACGGGGTAAGTCTTCTTTACTGAATGCGTTGGTGGGTCAAACTGTATTTGAAACTGGGCCTTTGCACGGGGTGACTCGTAATGCTCAAAGAGTAAATTGGACGATCACCGAAGAAGCAATTGGGGAGACAGAACATGCTTTGCGAGTAACCCTCTCTGGAAGTGGTCAATCGCGAGTAGAATTGATTGACACACCAGGATTAGACGAAGTTGATGGCGATACCCGCGCCGCTTTGGCGGAACAAATCGCAAAACAAGCAGATTTAATTCTGTTTGTAATTTCTGGTGATATGACCAAAGTTGAACACGAAGCCCTTTCGCAATTGCGGGAAGCAGGTAAACCAATATTGCTGGTGTTTAACAAAGTCGATCAGTATCCGGAAGCAGACCGGATGGCAATTTATCACAAAATTCGCGATGAACGGGTACGGGAATTACTCTCACCGGATGAAATTGTCATGTCAGCAGCATCACCATTAGTACGGACAGTAGTTCGTCGCCCTGATGGTAGCAGGGGTGTGCAGATGCGTCAAGGTAATGCTGAAGTAGAAGAGTTGAAGCTAAAAATTTTGGAAATTTTGCAGCGTGAAGGTAAAGCCTTGGTTGCTCTCAATTCAATGCTGTATGCTGACAATGTGAATGAACAATTGGTGCAGCGTAAATTGATGATTCGGGAAAATGCTGCTAATCAATTGATTTGGAAAGCAGTGATGACAAAAGCAGCTGCGATCGCTCTTAATCCTTTAACAGTAGTTGATATTCTCAGTGGTGCGGCGATTGATGTTGCTTTGATTTTGGGTTTATCTAAACTCTACGGTATGCCGATGAACGAATCAGGCGCTGTAAAGTTACTCAAAACAATAGCCTTAAGTATGGGTGGTATTGCTGCAAGTGAATTATTGGCAAATCTCGGTTTAAGTTCACTCAAAACTTTACTGGGTATCTCTGCACCCGCCACAGGTGGCGCATCTCTTGCGCCCTATATATCTGTAGCATTGACACAAGCAGGTGTGGCTGGTGTTTCTTCCTATGGAATTGGACAAGTTACTAAAGCTTATTTAGCCAATGGGGCAACCTGGGGACCAGATGGGCCGAAGATGGTGATTAATAAGATTTTGGCAACCTTGGACGAGGGTTCGATTTTGAATCGAATTAAGGAAGAATTACGGGCAAAAATTAAGCTTTAATTATTTTTTGGATAGTATTGCGATCGCAGGTTAGTGTATCCATGTGACCATTTGCTCCTGTTGGATATCTACGAGCATTAATTGCAAATTGTTTTGGTTGGCAATGGTTTATGGAAATGTCCTGAATGTATGTTTGGGGACAAAGAGGGCGAGAGTGCTTGGTCGTGCGATCGCCCTTCTCTATTACCAGAGAATCTCATGCAATGATATTTATCTATCATTTACATTATATTTTTTGATGAGATTTACTTATCAAAGAAAATTTTATTTTTGTGATGTATAAATTTTGAATTTTAGTTGGGAATTATTAGCCTATGCATCAGCCATTTAACTTATGCATAAGAACATCATGGTTTAACTTTATATCAACTAAATTTAGGTATTTCAAAATCCGGATTTGTTTTATAAATTTTGTAGAGAATGAATACATAACAATCCATATGCTAAAAATCATCAATAATTGCTTATCAGTTTATGAAAAATAGTATGATTGAAGTTATCTGAATTTTTCAGCCAGTATTTTGACATAAAAAGATAGTCTAAATTCTCACTTTTTGTACTGGCATGACTAATATGATTGCCTAAAAATATCAGATTCAGGTATAAAAAACATAGATTTTGCAAGACTTCAGCAATAATCTCAATTTGCTAAAAAGTCTGATAAATAGGATCAGCAGCTATTTTTGTCTAACAAAGCAAACTATAAAAACAAGAAAAATGATACAAAACTACTGTTTAAAAAAACACAATAGATAAAACAGCCAATGTGATCTATTTATTACATAATCATTTGTAACAAATCGTCAAACCTGAAACTAATATCAAAAAATGCAGTTATTGACTTTGAATTAGCTATTTTTTGAAACAATGATCACTAAGTTTAGGTAAGAGAAAGAACAATGCTATTTGATCCTTCTAGTGAACGTGGTAGTGGCAGATAAACAAACAGCCTCAGCTACCAAGATAATAGACCTCTTGCATAAATATTTAAAACATCATGTTGAGCGAAGCGAAACATCTGTGAGATTCTTCATTCCACTAGGTTACATACCCTACACCGAAGGCTTACGCCTACAGAATGACAAACCTGATTTTTCCATTCGTGCAAGAGGTCTAATGCTTAAAAGCAGCTAAAATTTCTGCATTGATAATGAAATTATGGCAAGTAACCTCAACTTGACGATTTCCTTGATCTTCATGACTCAAATGCAGAGTGAGATAACTATGTGGCTGATAGAACATTCTGTCCGCCCATTCGATCGCCACTATTCCCGGCGCAACCTCAAAACCTTCCCAGTAGATTTCTAAGTTTAAACCTGCGACTTCTTGCGGTTCTAAGCGATACAGATCCAGATGGTACAGAGGAAGCCGCCCTGTCGTATATTCATTAATCAGAGTAAAAGTAGGACTGACAATTGGTTCGGTGATACCTAAACCTTCACCAATACCTTGTACCAAAGTCGTTTTACCAGCACCTAAATCACCTTTCAACAAAATAACACTATTAGCACTCAGGTATTGACCGAGAATGACACCAAGCGATCGCGTCGCTTCTGCACCAGTAAGAAAAATTTTCATTTGCTGTGCTGCGCTCCACTGTACCAACGTAATAACACCTTTGCTAATTTTTGGGGATCATGACGTACGCAACCTGTTTCATCTTCGTGCATAACATTAGCTAAAACAATCCTTCGCCCTAATTTGGTGATATCTTCGCGATCTAAAAATACAGGATGGGACTGTTGTTGTGCGTAACGTATGAGGGCGCGTTCTGAAGGAGATTTTTTGTGTACCAGCACAGCATTAAATAAACGTTGACCATTGCAAGCAGCATCAATTGCCCGAATATGATCAGCAACAGTGAATCCTTGGGTTTCGCCTGGTTGAGTCATTATGTTGCAGACATAAATACAGGGTGCTTCAGAAGCTGCGATCGCATCAGCAATTTCTGGTACTAACAGATTAGGAATGACGCTAGTATAAAGACTACCAGGCCCCATAATTATATAATTAGCTTCCTTAATAGCCTTAATTGCTGCGGGTAAAGCAGGAGGATTCGCAGGGAGACAGCCAATCTTAACAATATTACCTCCAGCTTCGGTAATTTTAGACTCCCCCTCGATACGCCGACCATCAGCTAACTCAGCCCACAGACGCACATCACTTAAAGTCGCTGGTAACACTTGTCCCCGGATCGCAAGTACCTTAGAACTAGCAGCAACAGCCCGTTCCAAATCTCCGGTAATTTCACTCATCGCAGTTAAGAATAAATTACCAAAACTGTGACCAGTCAAACCATCACCGACTTGAAAACGATATTGAAATAATTCTGTGAGTAATTTTTCTTCATCCGCCAGTGCTGCTAAACAATTGCGAATATCCCCTGGTGGTAAAACCCCAAATTCTCGACGCAAGCGCCCGGAAGATCCGCCATCATCAGCGACAGTAACAATAGCAGTAATATTAGCACTATAACGCTTGAGTCCTCTGAGTAATGTGGAAAGTCCCGTTCCACCACCAATCACAACTATTTTCGGCCCTCGGTACAATCGGCGATGGGCCAGCAGCATATCCACTAATTCTTCTTCATTATCAGATCGTAGCGCTTCAGTAATTGAACCTACTGTGCGGGTTTGTCCCCAAAGCAGCAACAATAAACCACCCAGAAGAACTAAAGGGCCACTAATATAGTTGGGTATGATTTCGGCGATCGTTCCCAAAAAACTCCTGACTAATTCTAATGCCCAGAAAATCGGCGTTAATTTAATCCAAATTGCCAAACCCAGAGCTGCAAGTAAAACACCGCCGATGCTAATTAAAAACCAACGTTTCACCGAAAGTCCGGGTGACAACCATTTGAACCACTGATTAACTCGGTAAGAAGTGCGATGGCGCGACTGCTTTTGCAAAGTCTTCAGGGCTTGTCTGAAAAAACCAAGTGACATATCTAAAAAGGAGCGATGATAAAAACTAAATAATTAACAGAAAATTTACACTACCTGGTCTATATCCCAAATGTGAGATTCTTAGTAGATCGAAAGCACCCTGTCAAAGTTTCCAATCTGCGCCTAAACACAAAATTTTGGTTGAGTCAATTAAAAATTTATGGAAAAGCGAATTTTAGGATTAGATCCAGGATTAGCAAAGTTGGGATTTGGAACAATTATCCACAAATCAAACCAACCTCAGCAGCAAGATATCTCAGTAGAGATGCTAGATTTCGGTGTTATTAGTACAGAGGCTGGTGCAGAAATGGGACAAAGACTACGCACATTGTACGAAGATTTACACACTTTGATAAAGGAATTACAACCCGATTTGGTAGCAATTGAAAAATTATTTTTCTATCGTATGGGCAATACTATACTAGTTGCTCAAGCACGGGGTGTCATCATGTTAGTTCTAGCGCAACACAATCTTCCGTATTTAGAGTTTACCCCTGCTCAAATTAAACAAGCATTAACCGGATATGGCAATGCAGAAAAATATGAAGTTCAACAAGCTGTAGCGCGAGAGTTAAATCTAGATTATATCCCCCATCCAGATGATGCCGCCGATGCTTTAGCTGTCGCTTTGACAGCATTGTTTCAGTATTTGTGAAGTATAAAAAATCGATCTGAGCCGCCTATATGTATTTCTTTCCCTTCGCCAATATTGACATTATATTTACCTAATTTGGATGGATAAGTGGCGATCGCCATCCAAAAGTAGCTGACGCAAAACTGTTATATCTTCATCGGTTTGTTGTCCCTTTTCAACTCGATGCAGAATTTGCTTGAGGTGTTCAGAAGGTGTCATTGAATACGTTTGTGTGACTAGATGATAATTACAGTAAAGCAGTTTGCCTATTTCACTACTTTAGTAGCATTTTAATTAACTTTAAATTTTAAAGATTACCAATGGTTTTAGGCTAATTTTCCATAGTATCCAATTAGACAAGTAATAATAAGAATAGTAAGGTGGACGCAACAACCTGGAGGTAGTTTTGAACGTAGCTAGTAAGGTAAATGCAATTATCAACGCATGGTTCGACTACATTGCTTTGGATGATTACAGTAAAGCCAGAATTGAAGCTAATAGTGATGCAGTACAACGGCGCGGTGTAAACTTATTAGGTGACAATTTATTAATTGAACCAGCTACCTTTTCACAACTGCAACAGAAAGCTACCAAAGATCAAAAATATCAACAGGAAGCGGTGTGGGTTTTGTCATTTCCACAAGTTGTACATATAGATAACAAAAAATCTTATCTTTGTCCTCTTTTTAGCTTGGATGTTACATCTATTCTTAAAGGAGAGTACCGAGAACAAGGCTGGAATCTTGAAGAGTTACAACTCGTGGAAGCAGGAGATAATTTAGCTACTTTCTTGGGGCTGGATGATGAACAACGTGAGCAGTTGATTACCCAAGATGGACTGCGAAATTTTCTGGAGACAACCTTTGAGTTGAACTTTGAAACTTATGAACAGTGGATGCGCCAGTTTAGAATACCTCGCTCTCATTTTCAGATTAAAGAGCAGCCATATTTATTTGAATTTTCAGGAGCAATATTTTCTAGGAATCTCAAACAAGACTTGAAAGAAATCAGGAAAGAAATTAAGTCAGGCTCAAAAAATTGGTTAAAGTCAGGACATCCAGCTCATGAATATTTGTTTGGTGTACCTCAGCCTGCAAAACATGAAGTTACTTATATGGGTGCTTTCCCAATTTATGCACCAACTAACTCGCAATTAAAAGCACTGAAACACGCCCAAAGTGAACCTGTGACGGCTGTGCAAGGGCCACCAGGTTCTGGAAAGACTACCCTCATTCTTCATCTTATTGCTCAACAGGTAGTTCAACGCGCACTCAATTTAATTGAAACTGGTAAAGATATCAATAATTTGACAGTTGTTAGCAGTACTAACAATAAAGCAGTTGAAAACGTCATTGACAAGCTAGATGAGTGGTTAGATTTTCAATCGTTACAACACGATTTTTTCTATCTCAAAGGAGGAAGTAAACTTAATATAACATCCTCTGGAGGTGCTTTAGAACATCTACAACAGGCTCTTGATTATTTACAAAATAATAGATTTGATGAAGAGCATCTTAATACTCTCAAACAACAAATTAAACAAATTAAAGATGAGTTAGTATCTGAGGAATATAATTATTTAGAACAATGTCGCCAAAGAGTTTTAGATGAAAAACGAAAACCTCAAGTTTTAAAACAGATACAAACACTTAAGCAACATTTAGACGAAATAAAATCCGAGAGAAACAACTCTCAAAAACGAGCATCACAATTATCGGAGTATGACAAACTTCCAATAGAAGCTTACCGACAAATTGAAGTCATTTTTCATCATGCTTATTTGCAACTACCTAAAGGAAATATCTCTTGGTGGAAGAGGATATTACTTTGGATTACAGGTAGAACAGAAGAACAAATCCTGAAAAAAATAGCCAAAGATTGCCAAGCATTAATTTCAAATACTGAGAGTACTATTTTTACTGTAGAAGTTCCCAGGACTCGTAGTGATTTGGCTCAAAAGATATGGTTGATTCGCGAATGGCTTGATAATGCAAATAAGCTAAAAAAATTACAAGAAAGGTTGCAAGAATTTTCTGGAGACATAGCTATTACAGAGCAACAAATAAATGAAGCAAGTAAGGAATTAAGTTTGTTAGAAAATAGATTGGCGACTCTACTAGAAGATTTTTACGCTTCCTTTCATCAAAATTTTCATGAGCAGCATAAAGAGCTTTTTCACCTATCGCGAGAATTTCTCACTCAACAAGCACTGTGTTACAAAGACCGCGTAAAATCTTCTTTGGAACTTTATTCAAGTGTTCTGTCAGGAGGTGAATGGAAAAATAAAAAGAAAATGGCAGAAAATCTGGAGGAGCATATTAAAAATTTGAGTTTCATGTTTCCTGTTATTACATGTACATTGCTTTCAATCCGAAATATGCTCCCGTGGGTTTCCGAATGTGTTGATCGCACAATTGTAGACGAAGCTGGAATGATTCCACTACATCAGACATTTCCATTACTGGTGCGATCGCGCAAAGCTATTATTGTTGGTGATCCATTGCAAATTGAGCCTGTAATTAGTCTGAGCAACCAAACACGCGATAACTATTACCAAACAGCATTTATTGATAAAGGATTAACTGAAAACGATTACCGTCGCTACAGTCCAGAGGAAGAATATAACGCTACTACTTATCATCGTGCTGCGGGAGCAAATGGAGAAGATAATGATCAAGGTCAAGGGATTCGTTTAATTGATCATCACCGTTGTCAACCTAGCATTATTCAGTATTGTAATACAATTGCTAAATATGGATTAGAGGTCAAGACACAACCTGTTGATTCTTTATTAGAATCACACTTAATTGCTTACCACGTTGAAGGAAATATCAGCAGAAATGTTAACCACGAAGAAGTTACTGCTGTATGTGATTTAATTAAGCACTTGCAAAATCAAGGTTATTTATTAGAAGACATAGGTGTTATATCAGCCTTTCGCGCTCAAGCTGATGCATTGAAGGAAGCCATAGCTAAAAATTTCTCTAAATTTGACCCAACATATGTAGGGACAATTCACACTTTTCAAGGTTCGGAAAAGAAGGTAATTATTCTGTCAACAAAGGTTTGCCGTTTACAGGATAACGTTAGATGGATTAACCAGCGACCAAATCTTTTGAATGTTGCTGTATCGAGAGCAAAAGAATTATTTATTTTGGTTGGTAATCTTTACCGCCTAGAAAAAGCTGGAAGCTACACTCGTCAGCTTGTGGAACATATTCGAGAGCAAGGAGTTATTGTAGAGTACAAATCCAAAGCAGAAATTCCTCAGCCACAGCCTGGAAGTATTCTAGTTTATGATTGTGAGCATTTAAGACTTTTTAGAGAAGCTATTGAGCAAGCTGAAGATGAATTGATGATTATTACACCTTGGATTCGTGGAAGTGAATCAAAACAATTTTTGAATGATGTAGTTTCAGTTTTAGAAAGAGGAGTGAAGGTTATAGTCATATACGGGAACCAAAAGCCAGGAAGTGGAGAAAATGATAATAATGATGTATCAATTGAGAACAATTTGAGAGATTTGTTTTCTCAGTATTCTGATTCGTGTTTCACTCGTTTAGGTCAAGACATACACATTGAAAGTGAAGGAACTAATGAAAAAATCTTGGTCTGTGATACTAAATTTGCTGTTGCAGGAAGTTGGAATTGGCTTTCTCATCCTTATAGAAAGCAGTGTAGTAAATCTTTAATCAACCCCAAAGTTCAAATTCGCCGGGAAACCAGTATACAAATTTCTGACTTACCTTCTATTGAGAATATAAAAACTAGAATTTATCAATTAATTTAGAGAATAACTAGCAAACTTTAACTCTAAGAACAAACTACTCGAAAACCGAATTCCTTTTTAGGAACACTTGGATTTCCACAAAAGCGAGATGATGAACGGCACAAATTAGGAGGAGAATCCCAAGAACCACCGCGCAAAATTCGATATTCCTCATTTCCATCATTTAGCCATACACTACCATCTGATGGTGCGCCTAGATAATCTTCGTGTTCGTAGTCAGCACACCATTCCCAGACTAACCCATGCATATCACATAGTCCAAATTCATTAGCAACAAACCTACCAACCTCGGTTGTCTGTTGGCGGTAGTTTCCGCAATAATTAGCTAAATTTGTTGTGATTGTTTTGCCAAAATAAAATGGAGTTGAAGTTCTGGCGCGACAAGCATATTCCCATTCAGATTCACTCGGTAAACGATATTTTCGTCCTGTTTTCAGGGAAAGTCGCTGACAAAATTCCTGTGCATCATACCAAGAAACTCGCTCTACAGGTAAGTCGTTTCCTTTGAAATAAGATGGATCAGGGTTGAGATCGCAATTGATTTTTGGGAAGTTTGCAACTATTTTCCACTGTGCCTGAGTGATAGGATATTTACCTATAAAGAAAGATTTTATATTGACTATATGTTGGGGACGTTCATCTTCTTGGGATACTTCTTCATCTTTCGATGCTCCCATTGAAAATTTTCCACCTGGAATAGAAACCATTTCTAGGACAACACCATTACCCAAATTTTCGATAAAATATTCAGCCTGTTTAACATAACGCTTATTTTCTCTTCCTTTTACATCTACAGTCACCACTTCAAACTCAAAAGTTGCGATCACTGGTTTAGGTGGAGATGGAAATAGTTGCGTTTCTGAATTGCTTGTCGCTACAAAACTTTTATCTGTAGACTGAGATGATAAATTAGATGGGAAAAATATTTGGGAATTTTGCTGAGGTAATTTTTCTATAGCAATGCTGCGAACTAATTCCGACCATAATTCTTGAATTATAGCTTTGATGGTTTCAGCATCAGCACCCTGGTAAATGCGATCGCCAATATGAAATTCTCCTCCGTTTACCTGTCCAATATTGACAATATTCTTACCTAGCTGCACCAAATCGTCGTTACCAGCATTAAGTAACTGACGCAAAGATAAAATATCCGCTTCAGTGTGTTCATGTCTGGAAACACGATCCAAAATACAACTTATTTCATCCTCAATCGCCATTTATGATTATGCTATAAGTTTCAAAGTTTAATTTTTATTAATAACATCACCAATATGGAAATTTTGAACATCACGCACTTCATTAATATTAGTAATAAACTTCCCATACTGATTTATTGTGTCAGCAATTTTATTAATCTTCTGAATCGCTTGAAGCTGAACTTCCTCCCATCCCTTACTCGGTAAACCTTTACCGCCTCTAAGTTTAGCAATCACAAAATCTCCTGCATCCATATCGAAATGAGGAATTTGTTCTGCATTATGTAACCGTGATGCAGTTTCAGGTACAGCTTTGC
The DNA here is from genome assembly GCA_024239075.1 of Fischerella sp. CENA71. Classification (GTDB taxonomy): domain Bacteria; phylum Cyanobacteriota; class Cyanobacteriia; order Cyanobacteriales; family Nostocaceae; genus Pelatocladus. The sequence continues at coordinate 27,494 of JANBVI010000020.1, forward strand.
TCAGGTGATTCATTAAATTAGAAACCTTCACTTCTGTATCACCAGGTTTATTAGCTGCACCTTGCAAAGCTTCCAGAAAATGATATGTGTAAATACTGTTTGATTCATCTTTGATCCAAGATTTTTGTTCTCCTTCTGATGATGTAAAAACAACTCTACCTTTACCTTGTCGTGTTGCTTCCTGATTATTCAGCACTCGGATATGTTCTTGATGATCAGGATACGCACATAATTCAGGATCAATTAAAGCAGCATATATTGCTTGAGTATCTTTGACTGTCACTGGCAAAGATAACTTACTATAAGCAGATTCACCAACGCCAATTAATAAAGCATAACCCTGAGTAAATTTATCATTCATTGATATTTAACCTCAATACCATCAACTAGTTACTATTAAACTAATTACTTACTCTTCATATCTACTAACACGGAAAATCACATAGTTATAAGGCAGGGTAGCAGAATAATCTTCCTTTGTGACGATCGCACCCATATCTGGTTTATAAACCCACTCACTCCAGTTAATCGCGGTTTCATCAGGAACCTGGACAGCGATATAATTACCTTCTGCTAAGGAAACTCCCATAGGCGCTTGGTCAAAATCGAGACCAAGGTAAAACTTTTGTACAGCGACATTTTCGTGACGTTGCGCTAGTAACTTGACAACACCTAAAGTAATTTCCGTAAACGGTGCGATCGCAGGCTGTGCAGTTGTTAAAAGTTTGAGTCCACTTTGAAATGGTGAAGATTCTAAAGCACCCAACAATGCTTGATCTTCTTCATTTTTGACATTTACCGTCGAACATTCAAAAGCGACTCCTTGTGAACTTACATTCAAACCGATAAAAACAGGATAACCAGCAACACCTGCTGAGTGTCCTTCTCTGACTCGGTAGGTTTGGCTGAAGCTAATTGATTCTTGGATTTCAGCTACTTGGTTACGTGCTGCAAAAGTCACCAAGACATTGTGTGTTCCACCCCCAGGATACTTTTCAATATGCAAGCGATCTAGCCGAATATTAATCCGGCTTTTTTTAAGAGTCCGATCCGGTTCAATTGCACCCGCATGTTGAATAATTTGCGGCTGATCAAAACTTGATTTCCGTAAGCCGATATAGCCAAATTGATGAGTTCCATACAGCCACGGTTGATCTTGAAAGATATTCAAAGCTTCTAAAATTCCTTTGCCTCCCCTTGTGGCTGTTGTATCATCACTAACATCAACCACATAATCAGGGTCTTGCATTTGTTTCAGCTTTGCAGCTATTTGCTCCGAATCTTCGTACTCACCAATGGCTTTGATATCTCTAAATAGACTAATAATTTCTTCAGTTGGCATCCTGACCCCCTACCTGCTCATCAAAAAAGGATACTCCTGTAAATGTACAGATACATACAAAATAACTTTGATGTTTTACGGTTATTTAAAGAATTTCTGCGGTTTTATTAATCCAAGCAGCTTAAATCCCTATAGTTACTGAAATTACTATACTTTTCTTGTGCTTAATTCTAGTCCTAGCCCACTATGATTAATATAGGCATATTATTAGCTGCTGTAAAATGACCACTATTGACCAAAAGCCTGATTTACGCAACATCCCAAGTTACTCAATTTCTGAGTCAGCACGCTATCTGCTGATTCCAGTAGGTACGTTGCGCTCGTGGCTTCATGGTCGTTTTTACCCTACAGGAGAAGGTAAGCGATTCTTTAAACCATTGATTGAGCTTCCTAACCCAGTGATACCACAGCTTTCATTTACTAATCTGGTAGAAGCTCATGTACTGCGGGTCATTCGTAAGGATCATCAAATTCGCCTAGATAGAGTTCGTACAGCCTTAGACTATATTGACCATCAATTCAACGTGCCTCATCCTTTGGCTCGGATTGAATTTCAAACAGATGGAGTGGATTTATTTGTTGAATCTGTGGGAAAGTTGATAAATGCTTCAATGCCAGGTCAACTAGCAATGCGGGAAGCACTAAAAAACTTGCTTAAGAGAATTGAAGTGGATGAAAGTGGAGCAGCAATTAAACTTTTTCCGTTGACACGACTAACTGAAAATTTGACGGAAAAAGAATCTCCTAAAACCTTAGTGATTGACCCTAGAATTTCCTTTGGTCGTCCAGTATTAATTGGAACGGGAATCCCAACAGCAATTTTGGCAGAGCGATACAAAGCTGGTGAGTCGATAGATAATTTGGCTGATGATTATGGTTGTGATCGCCTCCAGGTTGAAGAAGCTATTCGATGTGAATTGTCTCTGTCTCAAGCAGCGTGAATAAAGTAGAAAAGCCGACTTTCTTTATTGACAGAGCTTTAGGAAAGAAATATGTTGCGGATGCTTTGCGTAGTGTAGGTGTAACCGTGGAAGTTCATGCAGACCACTTTTCGCCTGATGCACCAGATACAGAATGGTTATCAGAAGCAAGTTGCAGAGGCTGGTTGATTCTCACGAAAGATGATGAAATTGGGCGTAATTTTCTAGAGCAAATGGCGATCGCCAGTTCAAATGCTAAAGTTTTTGTACTCTCTCTACGAAATTTGACTGGAGAAGAAATGGCAGACATTTTCGTACAGGCTGTTGAACGAATGGAAAAGTTTGCCCAAAGTAATCAAGCACCATTCATTGCCAAAATCTACAAATATGGCAAGGTCAGAGTTTGGAAAAATCACACTCAATTGCTCAAGATACTAAAAACTACTACTTGAGGATCAGCAAGCTCGATTTGTTAAGGCAAAGGAACTGGAAGATCCTAATAATCCTATTAAACAGGCGATATTCCCCACATGAATCAAAAAAAAAGCGACGCCAAATCTCACCAATCTACGGGTAAACCTAACTTTTCCAAAGTATCAGTTTCATTTAATAATGAGTGAATATCACTATCTATATGAATACGTCCTCTAGAAAGCACTAAAGCACGTTGAGTGACTTTTCCTAACCAATGCAAATCGTGAGACGCGATTAACATCACCTTACCTTGCCACTTTAATAACATTTGAGCAAAGTGACGCCGCCATGCAGGATCAAGACCATTGGTTGGTTCGTCCAAAATTAATATATCTGGTTCCAATGCTAGAATTGCAGCCAGAGCAGCAAGACGTCTTTGCCCTCCTGACAGCTCGTGAGCAGAACGATGAGCATAAGCTTCTAAACCAAAATCAGCTAATAAATTTCTCGCTTTATCAATAGCGATCGCAGGTGAGACACCGTAGTTACGCGGTCCAAAGGTAATATCTTCAAGTATGGTAGGCATAAATAGTTGATCGTTAGCATCTTGAAAACCAAAACCAATTTGACGCCGTACTTGAGGTAAAGTTTTGGGTTCTAGGGGAATATTATTAATCCAAATCTTCCCCGCTTGGGGTTCTTTTAAACCGATTAAATTCTCAAGCAAAGTACTTTTACCCGAACCAGTCGGCCCCATTAGTGCAACGCGATCGCCTGCATTTAAACTAAAAGAAATTTCTCGTAAAACTGGCTCATGACTGGAATAGGCATAAACTAGGTTTTGAACCACAAGAGCTTGTGACATTTTTTGGTTAGTATTTAAGGGAACGGGGATCGGGGAATGGCGAAAGGGGACAAGGGAGACAAGGAGCAGGGAGCAGGGAGATGGGAGACAAAGGAGAATAACCAATGCCCAATGTCCCATGCCCCAATTAAGTTACAGGAATAGGACTAGGAACACCGACTGGTAAAGTTACTGATTGAGTACGTTGTGGTGGTTCTCCCAGCATGACAATAGAACAAGTCAGTTGTCTCACCAACAGAGTTGTAACATCGCTAATCGCTAATCCACCGGGACTAGTACGATTACGTACGAAAGGTAAGACAACCAAATCATATAATCGTGCTGCCTGTAAAATTGCTTGAGCAACATTTTCGTGAGCGATAATTTGAATTTCTGGAGGATTAGCTGAAGATATATTTGATACCATCTGAGAGAGTTGCGCTCGCCTAGATGCGATTTTGCTAGAACTAGTACGGCGTTCACAGACACTCAATACAGTTACTTGTGTTTGATTTGCTTCTGCAAGCATTTGAGCAAACTGTATAGATTGCAACGTTGGTGTCAGGAAACTTTCTATCGGTACTAAGATCCTCTGAATATTTCTTGGTGATTCTACCAAACGAGTTACAGCTACTGGACAGTGAGATGCCCATAAAACATTATCAATGACATTTCCAAACAAACGCGCTCTCAATCCAGTGCGCTTACCCCAACCCATCAAAATTAAATCAGCTTTTTGTTCACGTGCAGCCCTGCTAATTCCTGGGGCAAAAGCATCATCAATTCGCAGTAGTGGTTCTGCTTCCACACCCAAAGCACGACTTAGACTTGTAGCTTTTAACAGTAACCGTTCGCTGCGTTCCAAAGAAGTATCTAATTGAGGAGCATCCATATGAGCCGCAGCTGTAGCGATCGCTAATGGTATGATTTTGCCATGAGCCTGACGCGCCAATAAAGTTGCCATTTCAATTAAATATTGCTGTGTTTGAGGATTGTAAATTGGCACAACTATAGTAAAAGGGCTGCTGTTTCTTTTTCTAGAATCGAGCTGAGGCGAACTAGTCAATGTTTGTTCTTTGACAGCTGAAGCAGTTAAACCAACAGCAAACCGACTAGTCATTAATGAGCCTATAGTTGAAGTCACCAGCATCAAGACAATGACGCTGTTGAATAATGTCGGTGAGAGTAACCCATTTTCATAACCTACTACAGCTATGGCCAATGCCACACCCACTTGGGGTAATGACAGTGACCACATGGTTAACGTTTCTTGCCAATTGTAATGATAAAGTAGCTTTGCTCCCAAAGCAGCCAGAAATTTGCTGACAAATAAACCTACTATTAATAAAAGTGTGAATTGAAGTGTGTTCACACTACCAATAAAAGCCGGAATATCGATAAGGAAACCCAAATGAACAAAGAAAATGGGAATAAATAATATACTGCCAACAAAAACAATCTTTTCTTTAACTGGGCCTTCCCCAACAACTTCATTTACTACCAAACCAGCTAAAAAGGCCGCAACAATTTTTTCTATTCCGATCAATTGGCCACCAAAAGCAACCAGAAAAACAGACAACAACACAAATAAAAGCTGATTTCCTTCCTCATTTCCTGAACGACGAAAGAATTCTTTCCCCACCCAATTGCAGCTAATCAAAACAAAGATAGTGTAGAGAATGAGTGAGTTAAAAAAAGGAATAACTTGCCAAAAACTCAAATAATTAGTGTTTGCAGCCAAAGATAAAGTAAATACCAATAATGCGCCTAAATTGGTGATCACTGTAGCACCAATAGTTGTCCTGACTGCTGTGTTGTTTGTGACTCTTAAACCATTAATCAGAGGATAGGCTAAAAGGGTGTGGGATGCGACTATCGAGCCAATGAATACAGAAACATTCCAGCCATAGCCAAAATTTCGACCTAACAACACTCCTAGCACTAAAGGTATACTGAAGGTCAAGCTGCCAAAGCTAAAAGCCTGAATTTTCTGGCGGCGAAACTGTTCTAGGTCGAATTCTAAACCCGCAACAAACATCAAGTAAATCAACCCGATGTCTGTAAGTAAACTCATAGTTGGTGTTTGTGTAGGAAATAAATTCCAACCATAACGACCAAGTACTACCCCTGATAGTACCAAACCTACTAAACCAGGTAGTCGTAGTCGCTCAAATATAATTGGTACAACTAAGATGACTACCAGCAAAATGGCAAAGGGAATAATGGGTTCTTTGGCGAGAACTTGAGCAGTAGGTTCAACAGCAAGAACTTGTAACATTAGTTCCATAGGTAGGAATAACAGGGGTGAGGATGAGACAGTCAACAGTTATCAGTTGTCGTTGGTCATTTGTCATTGGTAATTTGTGTATTTCCGCCGACTTACCTTATTTTCTTTACTGGTCACTGAATAACTGATCACTAAGTAACTGATAAAAGTTTACTCAGACTATAAATACAAAAATTGTACAAGCGTTAACTAAGCTAATGATTGGAAAACTACCTATGGGTGGATTTGGCTCAAAATAAACCGTAGGCGATCATAGTCGTCTTTAAGCAGTACACTTAGGGTACGTCCCGCTTGCACTAACCATTGTCGGTCAGCTTTGCGTAACCAAAATACTTCCCGAATAGCTGCTGCGGTTAAAGAATCCACTGGTGCTCCATTTATAGAAAGTAGAGTCCGCAAAAAATCCAGTTGTTCCGTAAATTCAATAATTGCTTCTGCTTCACATCTATAAACTGGTTGGTGAATTTGTGGTGGACGTGGAGGTAAGTATTGATACAAGTTGTTTAGAGAATTCCGTCTCTCTGGTGCCACTGCAAAACCCACAATCGCAGCACGGAATTCTGTCTTGAGCATCGCAAATATCTGTGGTTGTTCTTCTCGCAACTCCTGTAACGACATTCCCAGAGCCACTGGTCTGTGTACAGAATCGATTGGCATAGTGGTGGCATAATATACCACGGCATAAACCTGGTTGCCCGATTCCTCATCAATAGAACAAACCCAGCTGCCAAAAGGAGGCATAGGTGGAAAACTTAAGTCTTCTGGTTCTAAACACTGGGCTAAAAACTCGCATGTACTGGTTTCGATCACCTCTGCAAAATGATTAGGATGGCGATCGCCTCGATTAAATTGTGGCAGGGGAAGGCGCATAATGGTCAACAGTCATTGATCATTTGTCATTGGTCATTTGTCATTAGTTGTTTACAAAGGACAAACGACGAATGACAAAGGACTAACTTATTTTGCTTTTTTACGTCCGGCGGTTGTTTCTACAGTCTCTAATTCCGAGAGACGAAAGGTAACTAATTTATCCCAGTTACCACCTTCAAACAGTACGGCTACCTTACCATCACTGACTCTCTGCACAAGTCCTTCATACCGATAATAGGTATCTGTTGGATTCTTGACACGAACAGTTGCTCCAGGCAAGATCATAGTTTTTGTCCTCGCTTCTTTCCTGTTAATAGCTTAATACTTGTGATTGGTCATTTGTCCAAAGTCCAGAGTCCAAAGTCAACAGTTTCTTTGACTAATAACCATTGACAAATGACAATGAACAATTGACTAATATCTTTGCTTTTGACGAAAATTAGCCACTGACTCGACTATTCCCAGGGCGATGAAGTTTTTCAACATTGCCGAACGCCCGTAACTCATCCAAGGTAAGGGTATTCCTGCCACTGGTGCTAAACCAACGTTCATACCAACGTTGACTATCATCTGAAATACGATCATAGACAATACGCCAATAGCCAATAAAGAGCCAAAGTTGTCTTTAGCGGTTTGGGCGACATGCAATAAGCGCAGGCAAATTAAGCAAAAAACAGCCAATACTACCAAACAGCCAATAAAACCAAATTCTTCACCAACGGCAGAAAAAATAAAGTCTGTGTGCTGTTCAGGGACAAAATTGAGTTGGGTCATAGGCCCTTTAAACAGACCCCATCCCCACCATTCTCCAGCACCGATAGCAATGCGGGATTGGATTTGGTGATAGGCAGCACCAAGGGGATCAGCATTGGGATTGATAAATGAAGTGAGTCGGTCTTTTTGATATCCCCTTAGCAGGTGGTTCCAAGCAAATAGTCCTAATTCACCACCAAACATATTCAAACCCCATGCACCGATAGCACTCAAATAATATCGCCGCCAGGGAAGGGTGTGCCAGCCAACAATACCCATGATTAAAGACCAAATTAATCCCAATGGCCCTAACTTGATATCTGGCGACAAAGCGATCGCAAAGGGCCAAGGTATGCTAAACAAAATTGCGGCAAAAATTGGAGAGATCATCAATATCAGCCAGCCGGGGTTAGCGTTTGCCCAGTACAACATCCCCAAGACGATCGCACCAAACACAAGTGACGTTGCTAAATCTGGCTGTATAAATACCAATCCCCAAGGAATGGCAGTAATTGCTAAAGCGCGGAAAACATTATCTAAGTTGGAAGCAGTGCGTTTATGTAATAACGCCGCGAGGGTAATAATCACCCCGATTTTGGCAAATTCTGACGGCTGAATATTAAAACCAAAGATATTGATCCATCGCTGGGCGCCTTTAGCACTGTGACCGACTATCATCACTGCGGTGAGGCTGATATTGGTGATTGTATAAGTAATCCAGTGCCATTGCAGCAGATTTTCATAACGCAGACGCGCCAGAAACAGGGCGATGATACAACCAATTCCACCAATTAGCCAGTGCCACCACCAATCAGTGAGTCCTTGATTCAATTCCGCACTACGGATCATAATGCCGCCGAATATTGTCAAAGCAACTGGTAAACACAACAACAACCAGTCCATTTGTTGCCAAGGCTTAAACCAATATTTCCAGCGAATTTGTAAAAATGAAGAACGTGACCTTTTTAACAACATTGGGCGACTATAGACTTTAGTTTTTAGATTTTAAATTTACTCAGTACTAAAAATCTGTATTCTGATCCGTAGTTTCCTACCTAGACAAAAATTACATTTTTTAAGTACTCAAGCAGAATTAATTACAGACATTGTCTTCTTGTTCCCTATTCCCTGTTAATAGTTCCCGATCTCCACGAATGAATTTAATTTTGCTTCACTACTTATGTCAGAGCAGCAACTGATACTTTCGCAGCAATTGCCTGGGCGATCGCTTTGAATGCTTTGGCACTCGCTGAATCTGGGTCGGCTATAACAATGGGTACACCACTGTCACCACCAATTCTAGTAGAAATCTCTAGAGGTATACATCCCAACAAAGGTACTTCCAATTCTGCTGCTGTTTTAGAGCCACCACCAGAACCAAAGATGTCATACTGCTTCTCTGGCATATCTGGAGGAATAAAGTAACTCATGTTTTCAACAATACCCAAGACAGACACATTCATCTGTTGGAACATCCGCAAACCCTTGCGGGAGTCTAATAAAGCTACAGTTTGCGGTGTCGTTACAATTACTGCTCCTGCCATGGGTACCGCTTGTGTCAATGTTAACTGAGCATCTCCTGTTCCCGGTGGCATGTCCACAAGTAAATAGTCTAATTCTCCCCATTGCACTTGATAGAGAAACTGACGAATCACACCATTCAGCATCGGACCACGCCAAATCACGGGTTGATCGCGGTCAATCAAAAAGCCCATTGACACTAGTTTGACGCCATGATTGAAAGCTGGTTCGAGTATTTCCCCTTTTTCAGAAGAACGTACTACAATCTGAGCATCAGCCAGACCAAGCATAGTTGGGTCATTGGGACCATAAATATCAGCATCCAACAAACCTACCTTTGCTCCTGCTTGTGCTAGAGCAACGGCAATATTTACAGCCACCGTACTTTTACCAACGCCACCTTTGCCACTAGATATGGCAATAATGTTCTTGACCCCAATCACACCCGTGCGATCGGGTAAACTTTTTTGCTGAGGAGTTTCTGCTGTGACTTCTACAAATACATCCGTAACTCCTGGCAGTTTTTTAACCGCTTTTTGACAGTCTTCGACAATGAATTCACGTAATGGACAGGCAGGTGTAGTTAGTACCAGTGTAAAACTTACCTTTCCTGCGTCTATTTTGACGTTACGAATCATATTCAATTCCACCAGACTTTTCCGAAGTTCCGGATCTTGAACTGGTCGCAACACTTCTAAGACTGACTGAGAATCGAGAACATCGTTCATAATTTATTTCACACTTACTGCCGCAATAATTTTTAACAAACTGTAATGATTGGCTACTTGCATCTTAACTTTCTAAGGCGATCGGGGATTGGGGATCAGGGATCGGGGAGTGGATTGGGGATCGGGGATCAGGGATCGGGGATCGGGGATTGGGGATCGGGGATCGGGGATTGGGGATCGGGGATCGGGGATCGGGGAGTGTGGGGAGAATTATTTAACAAGTTTCTTCCCAATGCCCAATGCCCGATGCCCTTTCCCTGATCCCCAATCCCCAATCCCCAATCCCCAATGCCCCATTCCTAAAAATCAAAACAACTATCGTTCAGAGATTTTCTCTTTCTTGTAACTACTGGCAGTGTGCCTTTTTCTACTGCCTCAATCAAGGCTTTGGCAACGCGATCAGTATAAGGACGAGAAAATAGCCAAATCAATGGTGATAACCAACCACGTAATGTTACAGAATACGACAAATAACTACCACAAACTGTAGACTCTATTTTGTAACTTACTCGTTCTTCAACACCGGGAATTGCCATTATTCTGATGCTCAATAATTCTCTAGGGTTGACACGCTCAACAAAAATACGTATTGGAATGGGTGATAAGCGTGTGACTGCTTGGTAAATGAGTCCAGGTTTGGGTACAAGTCCATAGGGAACATTGGTACTCTTGAGTAGTGGATGCCAGGAGACATCTGCCAAGTTCACTAGCTTTTGCCACAGTTCATCAACAGAAGCAGAACTGATCTCCCGATATGTTCGCACCAGAGTCGCGCAAAACCAACGACGTTTGCGCTGGATGAATTTAGACAACCAAGCTCGCATTTTTTTTATCTCCTCGCTACACGCTTTTTGGTAACTCTGGCATATTGGGGATCGGGGATCGGGGATCGGGGATTGGGGATTGGGAAGAGACTTGTTAAATAATTCCCCTTGTCTCCCTTGTTCCCCTTGTCTCCCTCCCTTGTCCCCCGTGTCCCCCGTGTCTCCCTTGTCTTCCCACACTCCAAGCACACCCCACTCTCCCTTATCTTTCTTGCCTCACAGTCTTCGTTTCATTGAAACTTTTGATGTCTTAGGTAAAACCAGCGATATAAACCATTTTTTCTATTTTTTATAAATATATTAATCAGTGTCTAATGTCTTCCTACCTACTGCGGAAATGCACAGAAAAAATGGTGTTTAATTATACAGTTTTTATTTTTGATATGTTGGTTTCGACTTATAAAACTTCAGTTGCTTACATAACTAAGTAAAAAGTTTATTAATCAGCCTTTATAAGTACATAACTTTTGCATTGCTTGGGTTTTGTGTTTTATAGCGATTACATTTAAGATTAAAAATACTGGTATTTTTATTTACCTAAACTGCTTGAAATTTCTCTGACAAGATTGTCTCATGAATTTTTGTAACAATTTACATGAGCTTTTGCTTACAACTAAAGATAAAAATGTGTTTTTTCTTTACATTTAATTCTTATGGCTTCTTACCTTTCAAATTGGTCTATTAATTTGCTCTGGCTAAGTATATATACCAAAAAATTTCCACATAGAAAAGAATTTGAAAAAAAATCAATCAATATACAAGCCTATACGCATTTGAGGGACAATAACTCTAGTCAAACTGACGCATTGCCAAAATGCTTGATTCTCTGGAAAAAAGCAAGTTGGGCATTTTTAGGCGGATTTTTAGTTGCCGTGCATTTTTAGTAAAAAAATAGTTGTTCTTTGCAAACTGTAATTTAGGTCGTTGAACTTATGATGACAAACTCCCAAAGCCCAACTTTGCCAATAGAATCATCTACTTGTTTACCCCCGACTGATGCTAAAACTAGGGTCAGTCAGTTCATGAAACAGTTACAAGACGAAATTACACAAGCTTTGGAAAAATTGGATGGTGTAGGGAAGTTTCAAGAAGATTCTTGGGAAAGACCAGAAGGAGGTGGGGGGCGATCGCGTGTAATGAGTGAAGGCGCTATCTTTGAACAAGGTGGTGTAAATTTTTCTGAAGTTTGGGGTTCCCATTTGCCACCTTCAATCTTAGCCCAACGTCCAGAAGCGGCAGGACACGGTTTTTATGCAACTGGTACTTCTATGGTGTTGCATCCCCGTAATCCTTATGTACCCACTGTTCATCTTAATTATCGTTACTTTGAAGCTGGCCCGGTATGGTGGTTTGGTGGTGGTGCTGACCTTACACCCTATTATCCATTTGCGGAAGATGCTAGTCATTTCCATAAAACTTTCAAGCAAGCTTGTGATGCTCATCACTCAGAGTATTACCCAGTATTTAAACGCTGGTGTGATGAATATTTTTATTTAAAGCACCGCGGTGAGACACGGGGTGTTGGTGGTCTATTTTTTGATTATCAAGATGGCCAACAAGGTGTTTTGTATCGTGGTCCCCATACAGATGGTGAGGCGGCTAAGTACAGCAATCAAGTAGGGACTATTAAATCCCGCAGTTGGGAAGATTTATTTGCTTTTGTGCAAAGTTGTGGTGGAGCTTTTTTACCTGCATATGTGCCTATTGCCGAACGCCGACACACAATAGAATATGGCGATCGCGAACGCAATTTTCAACTATACCGTCGAGGACGATATGTTGAATTTAACTTGGTTTATGACCGAGGTACAATCTTTGGGCTACAAACCAACGGACGCACAGAATCAATTTTGATGTCTCTACCACCATTGGTACGTTGGGAATACGGCTACAAACCAGAACCAAATACACCCGAAGCGGAGTTATACGAAACCTTCCTCAAACCCCAAGATTGGATAAACTGGACACCAAGCCACACGTAAAAATTGTGAGTTAAACTACTAGAGGTAAGTAGTTAGTGGATAGTAGATAGTCGATAGTGGTTATTGAGTTGTAAAATAATTAACCAGTAAATCCTGTATGGGCGTAGACGCGCTCTCTTGCGCCTTCAAGGCAAAGTACGGCTGTACTCTCTTAAAAAGCCGTAGGGTGCGTCTATGCCCCTACTAACTACTAACTAGTAGATTTCGACAAAGCCAAGGGGAGGCAATGTGATAGACATCGATCAAAAAACTTATACAACCCAAGACGGCAATACTGTTATTGTCTTAACACCTACAGGTCGCTTGGATATCACCACAGCATGGCAATTTCGTTTGAAATTGCAGGAATGTATTTCTAAATTTAGTCGTCATGTAGTTGTAAATCTTGGTCAAGTCAATTTTATTGACAGTTCTGGTTTAACTTCTTTGGTAGCAGGAATGCGCGATGCTGACAAAGTTAAGGGTAGTTTCCGTATTTGTAATGTTCACCCAGAAGCCAAACTGGTTTTTGAAGTGACAATGATGGATACGGTGTTTGAAATCTTTGAAACTGAGCAGGAAGCTTTAGAAGGTGTACCTCGTAGCATCGCCAGCTAAATAAGTTGGAAAAAATAAACTTAACTAGTTGGGGTCGTCATTTATCAAAAGTCATTTGTCATTTAATTTTGAATTTGGGATTGTTCTCGCTTGGTGTAGCGATAAGGTCCCATAATCGCTCCCCAAGTTGCACTACCAGTGTTAGGATCAATTCCTTTATCGTAAGTTTTCAACTCTTGTTGAGAAACTTCAAATCCCAGGGAAACTTGTATGGTGTTACCTGCATAACTAAAGCAGCAACGAGTGTTTGCAGGTGCGATCGCAGTGAATTTATATTGGTTGGGAGCTAATGTTTCTTGACTGATGTTAAGAACGCAATCAGGTAACAAATCCAATTTATCAGGTGTCAGGGTTTGAAGTAACGAAGGGTTTCGACCAGCACCACGTAAAGCTGTTGGGTCTTTAGGCATGTAGTATTGTACTTTGAGAGGGGTATTGTGATCATGCCCAGATGTGAGCCGCATGATTCTTTGGCGATAGGGTTGGTCTAATTTAACAATATTGGCTTGTTCAGCAAACAAGGTAATACTGTCTTCTGAAAATAGAGGTATAGGTATTTGCCACAAACGTAAGTGGACATACCAAGCAGGTTCTGCTAAAGCTTGTTCTCTATTGTCAAATTCACCTGCTAGATATTGAGCTAAGGCTATTAACTCTGGTGAAGAAGTCATGGAATTTTGGATTTTAGATTTTAGATTTTAGCTTAACCGAATCAGTACCCAATCCCCAATCCCTGATCCCCAACCCTCGATCCCCTCAAAACCCAAACTTGGCAAAGTGACCTGGAAGCGAGAAAATAAACATACGTCGCCCTAAAATATTGAAATTTTTTTTGTGAATAACGTTCGTACTGTATCAGATACAAAGCGCACTTTCCATACTCTCCACACCCGACCGATTAACACCATTTATCGGAGAGTGGTAGAGGAATTGATGGTAGAAATGCACCTGCTCGCAGTAAATATTGATTTCAGCTATAACCCAATTTTTGCTTTGGGCGTCGTTACTTGCTTCGACCGATTTATGCAAGGTTATCAACCTGAATCGGACAAGGAATCGATATTTAACGCCCTACTGCGATCAATAGAAGCAGATCCGCAAATCTATAAACAGGATGCTCAACGTTTGCAAGAGATAGCAAAAAGTCTGCCACGCCAAGATTTAATTGCTACTTTAAGCCAACAAACTCAGTTAAATAGAGATGCTGACTTACAATCCCATTTGCAAGCGATCGCCGATAATCCTAAATTTAAATACAATCGTTTGTTTGCGATCGGTTTATTCTCTTTGTTAGAACTGTCAGATCCAGAACTAGTCAAAGACGAAAAACAACGCACTGAAGCACTCAAATCCATTGCAGCCGGCTTACATTTATCTGATGACAAACTCAATAAAGATTTGGAACTTTATCGTTCCAACTTAGATAAAATGACCCAAGCATTGGTAGTAATGGCAGATATGCTCTCAGCTGATCGCAAAAAACGTGAGCAACGTAGTCAACAATCTAGTACTACAGTTACCCCTCCAACTACTAGCGAATAAATTACGTTGATTGTTGTAAATACGTGCCAATAGCGCTGTCGTGCATGGCTTCGCTAAGGCACGTCTCTACTAACTATTTAATGGCAAAATAGTATAAATTATCTTCATCACTATCGAGAGTGTTAGCGCTCCTAAAATTGCGCTCCAAATTCCAAAACGTAAGCGAAATCCTTGTACTAAATATGCTGCTATTCCAAAGCAGATTACTGTAATTAAAAATGAGAAAAATCCATCAAGCCATCCAAATGTTAAGATATTTGGTAGCTTGAATGTAAACTCTAGTATTGGTCTAACTAATGCTGTCACAATTCCAAATACAGCAGCAGAAACCAAAGTTTTTTGAGGAGTATCAATTTCTACTCCGATAAAAGGTACTTTACTAATAATGTAAAAGCTCGCAGCTACTACTAACCAAGCAATAAAAAGCGATACGATATTCATTGCCACAACCCTTAAGACTTGAATGGCGATTTGTCAAAAAAAGGCAAAAAGATTTATTCGGTTGATGTGGAGAAACAAACCGAAAATGAAGCTTTAATTTGTAAGTTAGCAGAAAAACTTTAACTAGCGAAAATTTATTTTAGATATCTTTAGGTTTGGAAATGTAATAGACGTATGTTAGCGAAGCCATGGGCGACAGCGCTATTCGCACGTCTATTAACTTCATATTTAGGGAGCAGAATTTGTCTTACCTGGCGCTGTGGGTTGTTGAGGAGAAATACCAGTGTTAGACTGACCAGGTGCAACAGGAAAGGGAACGGAATTAGGAATAGCAGGAGAGTTGAGGTTAAGCTCACCTTGAGGATTGAAAGGAGTAACTGGTGCTGCGCCAGGGTTAACTGGAAAAGAGGGAGGATTCAGAGGTGAAGAATTAGCGGGCTTGTCTGAAGAGCCTGGTATGATTCCCAAAGATACGCGATCGCCTCCTACTTGTCGTAGCAAATCTAATAATTCTACGACATCGTTATAAGTTGCGGAACGAGAAGCATTGAGTACTAAAACACCATTGGGATTTCTCTGTAAATAATTTCTTAAAATCCCTGCTAGCTGTTCGCGTTGAATCGGTTGTTTTTCTACATAGGTTTGACCAACAGCATCAATAGTTACAGGTAAAATGTTTTGGTTTGGCGAAGCATTGATATTACCTGCTGCTGCGGAACTGGCTTTAGGTAAGTCAACATTAATTGCTTGCTGGCGAGTAAATTGTAAAGATGCCAAGATGAAAAATGTCAAAATGCAAAAAATGACATCAATTAAAGGAATGATCTGAACTTGAGCATCTTCAATTGGAGCATGTAAATTAATTTTCATATTGTTTGGCGTTAAGACGGTAATTAGTAATTGCTGATTATTTCATGGCTTATAGTTGATGGTTGATTGTTCCGCAAACAAACAACAAACAACCAACAACATACATAACTTACTTGTCAGAATCAGATGGATCTGGATCTGAAATTTCTGGAGGTTCAGAAAACTTATTTTGAGTTCGCTTGCGCGGGTTGATGAATTTCCCACCAGTAGAATCCCGAACAGTAACTTTAGGCTCGTCGAAGTTAGATTTACCTTTGCTCAAATCAGGCGATGATTGCAAATAAAGCATTTCCAAATCATTCCCTGCTTGACGGAATATTTTGACTTGATTGACTAGTAAAGCTTGAAAAAATCGATAGAAGATCAAGCTAACAATAGCGACTCCCATTCCTACAGCTGTACTGTATAGAGCTTCGCCAATACCTGTAGTCACTCCTGCTGTTGCTTCTGTTCCCAAATCGCCAATCCGAATTGATTCCAAAGACCTAATTAACCCCCAAACTGTACCAAACAATCCCAACAAAGGAGAAACAGCAATCACAAGTTCTAAAACTTTTTCACCTCGTCGCATGTGAGCTAATTCAGTTTCTGCTGTTGACTCTAGTGCTAGTCGAAACAGTTCAGCATTACTTATTGGTTGGCTTAAAGGAGCATACAAAAACCTACCAATTGGTTGATCAGTTGCTTGTTGAGCCATATCTCTGGCGATTTCCCAATCGTTACGCGCAGCTTCTAGAATGCGATTAACAATTTCCTTTTCTTGACTTAAAATTCGTAGCCAGAACCATAGACGTTCTAAAATCACACTTAACGACAATACCGAAAACAAAAGTAATGGCCAAATCACTGGCCCAACTTTACGAAATATATCTAAAATCTCCACTGCTTACATTCCCTCCTTGTGTTTTTGTAGCAACTATCCCACAGCATTTTAATACTAGAGTGGTAAAGGTGGCTTTGTTGAATCTGAGAAATTAAAAATGGGGAACGGGGAACAGGAATGCGGAACAGGGTACGGGGATTGGAGCAATTAGTTTTGCAATAAATAGAAATTTTTTTAGGAAATTTTTTATCAGTAATTTTACAGTAGCTGGACTATAATGTTATTTCAATTAACGACAGTATAAGTTACTCCAGAAGCAGTGGACTTAAATGCGGGTGAATATCGAACATATAGCTTCTGGAAGCATCGTTTAAATCATATTGGCAAAGGTAAAGGACTTGACAAGCTTACCTTAACCTGGATCTGCTGAGTTTGGCTAAGACTCAGCACATATCTTTTTGCAAAAAACTTTTGTGGTAGTAACTTACTTGCTACCGCTTTCTTGCTCTTCAATTGCAATGCGCGGAATTATATATGAACAGTAGAAAAGAAAGTGAAAGAAACGGAAAAGCTCATGAAAAGAATATTGGTGAGATATTTACTCCTTTGGGAGGAGGAGAATATATGGAGGAAAGCTCAGGCAATCCGGTTGAGAGAGAACAAATCGTGAAAGAGGATAAAGATGAAAAAGGCAATGGATCTAGTTCCAAAAGAGCCTAACTAATTCAATATTTATCCCCACACCCGATTTTAACTGTTGTGGGTGGGGATAATACTCAGAGGCTGCTTGAGAGGCAATTATGGAAGAAGAATTTACTCAAAGGTATCAAATTATTAATTCATCTGAGGAATTAAAAAAAATACCTACTAGAAAATCTTATACTAGACCCCTTCACATAGTGACATACTGGAGAAAAGATAATGATTTTTTAATTGAAAAAACTACCCTAACCTTAGGAAAAGCTTTGAAACAATCGGATATTGAGGCGGCTAAATCGATACATAATTCCGTCGAAGAACACTTTGGATTAACCAGAAAAGAAGTCTTCAGTGTACTGTTGGAGCTTTATGGGGGACAAAATGGCTACTACGTTGTTGATTTAAAAAATCGGCAATACTTTTACTTTAAAAACTACGAAGATATGAAAGTCAAGCTGGAAGAATTAGGCTGTAAACCTGTTGATTACTAATTATTCCAATCTTTCCGTCTTCTCACCTCTCCCCGTTCCCACATCCCCACTTCACCGCTTCACTCTGTCACTTTAATCACTACTTTTCCAAAGTGAGATGCGCTTTGCAAGTAACGATAAGCCTCTTGTACTTCACCAAAAGCAAATACTTTATCTATAACGGGTTTAACTTGATGTTGAGCAATGGTTTGATTCATTGCTTCAAAAATTTCTCTACTACCTACGTAGATTCCCTGAAGTGTGACACTTTTAAAGAGTATTGGTAAAGGATCTACTTGCTCTCCCCTACCCGACAGAACTCCAATTAAACTTACACGTCCACCAATTCGGACTGCTTGTAGAGATTTTGATAATGTGCCAGTACCTCCTACTTCTATCACATGGTCTACACCAGTGCGATCGCTCAATTCATAAACCTGCTTGTCCCAGTCTGGCGTCATCTTGTAGTTCACCGTCTCGTCAGCACCTAATTCTCTGGCGCGTGCTAGTTTCTCCTCGCTGCTAGAGGTAATAATCACTTTCGCACCGTGGATTTTGGCAAACTGGAGAGCAAAAATAGATACTCCACCTGTACCAAGTAATAATACAGTATCACTGGCGCTGACGTTGCCTTTAGTTACCAAGGCGTGCCATGCTGTCACAGCTGCACAGGGTAAGGTTGCACCTTCTTCATAGGAAAGATGATCAGGTAATATTACTACCCCATCTTGGTGTAAAATCACATACTCTGCCAACATCCCATCAATGCCGCTCCCCAAATCAGATTTCATTTGCTGACGGGTGAGTTGACCGTAAATCCAGTCTTGAAAGAAAATACCAGCGACGCGATCGCCTACTTTAACTCGTGTTACACCTTCACCCACAGCAACCACTTCACCTGCGCCATCGGACATCGGAATGAGGGGATATTTTTGCGTAGGGTTATAAGTTCCTGTGGCTACTATCAAGTCACGATAATTGAGAGATGTGGCGTGGATACGGACGAGAATCTGACCTGCTTGAGGTTTCGCTTCTGGCCGTTCCACTAATTTCAAGGCGTCAATACCTGCATTACTTTGGAGTTCGTATACTTTCATAAGTATTTTTCCTCAAACGATTTCTCAATTCCACAACCAGTTTTTAATTTGTAATGATAGCGTTCTATTAACCAACGGTTTGATTCTTTCTATTATGCTGGCTATAAGGAGAGGAGCAACAATCCCCATGTCCCCTCCATCTCCACAAATAAAAGGAGTCTTCATGCTACACGATCCTAATCAGATGACGCTGTTTCCGAAGTTAAATGATGAAGCTTTAGAGGAGATGAAACAGTTTGGAACTGAAATCTGGTTGAATACGGGAGATATGCTGTTTCATGAAGGTGATTCTAACTATCACTTTCACGCCATTTTAGAGGGTGAGTTAGAAGTTACTAAGCAAGTAGGTGGTGAAACCAGACTTTTGGCGATTCATCGCCAGGGTGAGTTTGTGGGTGAATTGTCGATGCTGACAGGTGCGGCTTCTATTGCTAGCGGAAAAGCGATCGCACCTACTCATATCCTACAAATTGAGGTTGATACTTTTAGACACATTCTGGTTGAGTGTTCGCCCCTAGCTGATGTAATTCTCACAGCAATGGCTGGGAGAACCAAAGATGTAGAAGCCCAACTGCGCCAACAAGAAAAGATGGCAGCGTTAGGTAAACTATCAGCAGGTTTAGCACACGAATTAAATAATCCAGGGTCTGCGGCGCAAAGGGCTGCGTCTTTATTACGTAAGAATTTGCAAAACTTGCAATCTCTGACTTTACAATTAAATAGCCTCACATCCGAACAACTCAATTTGCTTGTGGATATGCAAAATCAAGCCACAGCATACGCCGCCACAGCACCGAAACTTAACCCAATCACCCAAGCGGATAAAGAAGATGAAGTTTTAGAATGGCTGGAAGATCATGATGTAAATTATGCTTGGAAACTTGCTCCGACATTAGTTTTTGCAGGGATTGATACAAGAAAACTGGATATAATTGGCGATCGCATTCCTGCTGAATTCTTGAGTAATGTATTGACTTGGTTAGAAGCTTCTCTTTCGGCGACAGGACTGATCAATGAAATTGAACACAGTACAGGACGCATTTCTGACTTGGTGAAAGCAATAAAAGGCTACACCTATATGGATCAAGCCCCTTTGCAGGAAATAGATGTGCATGAGGGTATCGAAAATACTTTACTGATCTTTCACTGTCGTATAAAAAAGGGTGTGATTATTCACCGCAACTATGATCGCACTTTGCCACGCATCAACGCCTATGCTGGCGAACTTAATCAAGTATGGACAAATTTAATTGATAATGCTCTGGATGCGATGGACGGAAAAGGGGAATTGACAATTAACACTTGTAAAGAAAATAACTGTCTTGTAGTTGAAATTATTGATACTGGTTCGGGCATCCCAGAAGCGATTCAATCTCGGATCTTTGAGCCGTTTTTTACTACAAAAGGTGTTGGTAAAGGTACTGGTTTAGGTTTAGAAATTAGCTACCGAATTATTGTAAATCGGCACAAAGGAGATATTCATATTGAGTCAAAACCAGGTGATACGCGCTTTCGGGTGCGTTTACCGATATGATTGGGGGTATGGAGACAAGGCAAGGGGTTGAAACAAGAAAATTCTAGGTTGAAACCTAAAATTTGTGGTGCGTTAGGCTAAAGCCTTAACGCACGCTACTCGTTGCGATATTACTATTCCCTATTCCCTAAATCCTAATCAAGATGATCTTCATCAAGTTCTGCAATTGCTGGTGGTTCATCACCAGGGGTTCTTAACACCTCAACCATTTCTTGGACTTCGAGTGGTGGAGGTGGTATGAGTCGAGAAACGCTCCAAGTGACGACAAAGTTGATTAACATATCAAGAGTTCCAATTCCTTCCGCAGAGACTCCGAAGAACCAAGGTTGCATTCCGTAGAATTTCACCCCGACTATATAAAAGATAGTGAAACACAAGCCGACCACCATACTGGCGATCGCTCCTTCTCGGTTTGTCCGCTTGTCAAAAATATCTGGGTCAATGGTAATCTCACTGGTTTTTTTATCTGGTGTTAATTCAATTCGCCCATTATTGTTGTTGTCTTTAAAGGTAAGTAGTTTGGTATTTTCCCACTTTTTCGCCCAATCAAACTGATGGATTTGCTCAATTGTTTTGTTGTGTAGGCTATCAATACAGAACTAGACTAACGCTGAAGATTGTTGATATTTTGCATCACTTGTTGATATAAATCCGTATTCTTTTGTTTTTGAAAAATATTTGCTGCTTGTTTGAGGTCAGAAGTTGCTCCTTGTTTGTCTCCTAGCACCGCGCGAGTATTACCACGATTATTGTAAGCGGCGGCAAAATTGGGATTTAAGCGAATAGCTTGATCGAAATCATTAATCGCCCCTTGGTTATCACCTTGGGCAGAACGGGCGTTTCCTCGGTTATTATAGGCAACAGCATATTTAGGATTGAGGCGAATAGCTTGATCATAATCTGCGATCGCTTCGTTTCTTCTGCCCAAAGCAGCGTAGGCGTTACCTCTGTTATTGTAAGCTTCGGCATAATTGGGAGCAATACGAATCGCTTCGTTATAATCTGAGATAGCGGCGTTGATATCTCCGGTTGCAGCGCGGGCATTACCTCGGTTATTGTAGGCTTCGGCATAGTTGAGAAACAGGCGAATAGCTTCGCTGTAATCTGCGATCGCCTTTTGTTTATCATCCAGATCAAAGTGAACAAGTCCCCGCCCATTGTAAGCTTCAGCATACTTGGGATTAAGCTTGATGGCTTCGGTGTAAGCTGCGATCGCACCTTGAGCATCGCCTTTGATATGTCTATACTGAGCCTGAGTATAGAAGTCTCCTGCTTTTGATGGTTTTGATGTTGGACTCTTGGGAGGACTAATACCAATTTCTGTTACTAACATCTCATTATTCCTCGCACAAGAAACAGTTGCCAAGGCTATAAATGTCATAAGTGTAGCGATGCTAACTGTTATTCTTGTCAATTTTTGCTCCTCTAACCACAATTTCATAAGTCATTCTAAATTAAGTAGATGTTCCTAAAAATTGTGCTAATCACTTTTATTAATGTTCCACTATTTTCTATATTTAACAATAAAAGCTGACAAACATCTAATTAATCAAGCAATGCTAAATTATGTGTAAAAGTATCTCCTCATATCTTTTATTTTGAGACTTTATGTGCTTGTGGTTGAAGAGGAATTCCTATAACAATCTTAACGAAATTATCATATTGCAGAGTTTATTCATTCTGAGCTATATCTTCTTCAGTTTTGGGACTTAAGCGCCAAGTTTGGGTTTTTTCTATATCTAACGATAATTGCTCAAGATTTTCTTCCAAATCTTTTTGCATTTTCTGCGTCAATGTAATGGGAAAATCGAGTTTAATATCTTTATTTTGGATTAGTTTTACTAATTCCGATAATGCTACTTTTATTGTTGTACGTTCATAGTTATTCAATTTTAAATCAGAAGTTTCAGTTAAATTTTGAGCTTGCATAGCTTTTTTGATGCGCTCTTGTAAATGTTCATATTCTGATTTGACTATTTTCCAATTGTGTTCAACTTCTTGATATTTTTTTGCGAGTTCGCTTAAGTCTTCTGTTTGTGGTTCCGGGTTGCTTTTTTGACTTAATTCTATTAATCGTGAATGCACTTGAGCCAGATAAATACAGTCTAGGTAAGCATATTCTATTTGTCCTTCTGTCAAAGGTCGCTGTCCCCAGTCGCTAGTTTGTTCTTGTTTATTAATATATAAAAATTTGCATAGTTTGGCAGCAAGAGTTTTAAGTTGGTAGTTAGGT
The DNA here is from genome assembly GCA_024239075.1 of Fischerella sp. CENA71. GTDB lineage: Bacteria > Cyanobacteriota > Cyanobacteriia > Cyanobacteriales > Nostocaceae > Pelatocladus. The sequence continues at coordinate 50,285 of JANBVI010000020.1, forward strand.
AATGGCAGGATATAATAAGGAATCTTTTTTGCCATTTCTAGAGTACAAGTAACATTTTTCGCTTTTTTATTTCCCAAAAATTTTAAATCGTAGCTAGCATTGTGAAAGACTTTTTCTATTGCAGAATTCGTCATGATTTGACTAATGAAATCAGCCACAATATCCGGTGAGTCTAATACATCTAAAAGATAAATGCGATCGCCACTCATATCTGTTGCCTCGTCTAGTACCTGAATCAGCGACAATCTAGGACGATTACTTTTATAGTCAGCCACTTCTGTATCTATCCACAAAATTGAGCTTTGAGCAAATTCTGCAATCTGAGAACGAATAGCACTAGCTGATGTCAGATAAGGCATGTTGAGGAAGCATGTAAAAATTAAAGAATGTTTTACAAGTGTATCGTTACTCTCAGATAGCCTGCGGAATGTGGGGTATAAGTTCGTAGTGAGGACTTTAGTCCTCTGACTACAAACCCTTCAAAGTGGACTTGCCAAACCAAACGCGATCGCAACAGCCAAGTTACTGGATAATAGTTTTGCTGCTAAGTTTATCCCCAATCCAATTACTGCTGAAGCTTTTTAATCACATCCAATGTTGTTTGATACAACTGGGTGTTTCCTTGTTGTCGAAACCATTCCGCAGCTTTTTGTAAGTCTGTGATTGCACCTTGTTTATCTCCCAATTGCACACGCAGTAAACCCCGGCTGCCATAGATTTGAATTAAATCGGGATTAATTTTCAATGCCTGATTATAATCTGCTAAGGCTCCTTGTAAGTCTTGCATCTGAGAGCGAAGCACACCTCTGTTAAAATAAGCGGCGGCGTAGTTGGGATTTATTTTGATTGCTTGGTTATAGTCTGCTAACGCTCCTTGCGTATCTCCCAACTTCAAACGCACAGCCCCCCGGTTATTATAAACTTCGGGATCATTGGGATTAATCTTGAGTGCCTGATTATAATCTGCTAAAGCCCCTTGATTATCTCCCAAATCATCACGAACAGTACCCCGATTTAAGTAAGCTTTGGGGAGGTTGGGATTAATTTTAATCGCTTGATTATTATCTGCTAATGCTCCTTGTTTATCTCCTGATAAGTAGTGCAGACGACCGCGATTGTAGTAAGCTTCGGCATAGTTGGGATTAAGCTTGAGAGCAGAGTTGAAATCTGCTAATGCTCCTTGTTGATCTCCTGCATCTTGACCGATAATTCCTCGGTTACTGTAAGCTTCGGCAAGGTTAGGATTAATTTTGATCGCTTGATTGTAGTCTGCTAACGCCGCTTGTTTATCTCCCTGTTCTTGGCGAATCAGTCCTCGGTTATTGTAAGCATGAGCATAATTAGGATTAATTTTAATTACTTGGTTGTAATCTGCTAAGGCGCCGTTTTGATCTCCCAACTCGCTGCGAACAATTCCTCTGTTATTGTAAGCATCGTCAAAGTAGGGATCAATTTTGATTGCTTGGTTGTAATCTGCGATCGCTTTCTGCTTTTCTCCCAAGTCAGAGTAAGCATTACCCCGTTTATTATAAGCTTGGGCATCTTCAGGATTGAGTTTAATACTTTGAGTGTAAGCCGCGATCGCTCCTTGATAATCTTTTAATATCGTACGGGCTACCGCTTGACTATTGTAGCCTTCAACTTGATTCCCTTGTTCTAAAAATAATTTTGTCGCTGTCTGTAAATCCTTAGCTGCATTTTCTTTATCGTAAAGATTTAACTGGACAATTCCTCGTTGGTAGTAAGCTTCGGCATATTTCGGATTGAGGCGAATTGCTTGGGTGTAATATGCGATCGCACCTTTATAATCTTGATTGCGGTCTTTTTGTTTGGCTTGAATAAAAAAGTCGTCTGCTTTCGGCCCGGTAGCTACAACATTCGGGGGACGCACTCCTAAATCAACCCCCACAGCTGAAATTTTCTGCAAAGCTGAATTAATAGTGATACCTAAACCTGTAATAATCTTACTCTGACTTTTTTCACCAATTTCTTGCTCATCAGCCCGACCATGAATCGCCACCACTTCACCTTGCTCATTTAGCACCGGGCCACCACTCATCCCTCCCAAAGTATCGTTATCATAGATGAGATTGTAACCATCACCTTGCGGTGTACCATTGGCGTTCACACGTCCTGTAGTGAAAAATAGAGTCGGATTGGGAATGGCGCCTCTTCTTCCCGGAAATCCTACTACGTAAACTGTTGTACTAGCTGTAGCTTTGTCAGAATTCCCGATTTTGGCAACTTTATAACTCTTACTACTGCTAAACTCCACAACAGCTAAATCCACTCCTGACAAGTGTTTAACAGATTTAATCTGATTGCTTTGTTGATCTGGTGTAATAATTTCGTACTTACTATCATCTTTCACCACATGATAGGCAGTCAGCACAGTATAAGTATTACTAGATTGCTTGATAATAACTCCTGAACCAGTCGCCACAGGATTTTGACTATCCACAATCCGTACTGTAATTTCTCTACCTATACTTTCTACCTCTTGTCCAGATACGGCGACTGCAATTTGTGATTGCATCAATACTATGGATGCGCCTACTAGTATGGGTGGAAGATGGTAATATCTCATGGTTTTGTAGTAAATTTTACTCAAAATTTGTTGTTGTTACTAGCCACCCTGGATTTTAATTTTGAACAAAATAATTAATACACAAAAATTAAAAATAACACGATTCATCGGCATTCGATAACTCCTGCGCTAACTCTTCAGCAGAATTTAAAATTAAACTCTGTAGGCTTTTTGAGTTCAAAACGAATATGGTAAGTTCAACTGCTGTACTACCTCCATTGATCGTGCTAGATCAACTTCTGCAAAACTGGTTATTAGAAGATATCGGTAGAGGCGATCGCACAACTCAGTCTCTTTTAAGTGAAAATACAATTCAAGGACAAGCCTATTGGATAGCAAAAGCGCCTGGGGTAATTGCTGGTTTACCAATAGCGGCGAGAGTTTTTCAGCTTTTAAATCAAAAGGTCGAGTTTACCACATATGCAGCTGAAGGTGAATACTGTCAGCAAGGACAAACAATAGCACAGATGCATGGATCTTTAGATGCACTGTTAATGGGGGAACGAGTAGCACTGAATTTAGCGATGCGTTTAAGTGGAATTGCTACACTCACTCGTCAATATACAGATAAAATTTCAGACTTACCTACTAAATTTGTGGATACGCGTAAAACTACACCAGGTTTAAGAATTTTGGAAAAGTATGCAACTCAAGTAGGAGGGGCGATCAATCATCGTATGGGATTGGATGATGCAGTAATGATCAAGGATAACCATATTACAGCAGCTGGAGGAATAAAAGAAGCTATTATTCAGATTCGAGAACGGATACCTTATCCATTGACGATTGAGGTAGAAACAGAAACTTTAGAACAGGTGCAAGAAGCTCTAAATAATAAAGCTGACATTATTATGTTGGACAATATGCCTCTAAATATGATGCGGGAGGCAGTGCAAATAATTCGCTCAGAAAATAGTAGAGTCAAAATAGAGGCTTCTGGCAATATTACCTTAGAGACAATTCGTCCTGTAGCAGAGACAGGTGTAGACTACATTTCTAGTAGTGCGCCAATTACACAGTCAAAATGGTTAGATTTGAGCATGAAGATTCAGTAACGTATTAAGTTCGTAGTCAGCAATGCGCGTTCCTAAATGAGGACTTTAGTCCTCAAAACCTTTTGTTATTTGCACTGTCTTACTTATGACTAGAGATGATTTAAAATCTATCCTGAGATGATTTGATGTAAAAGCGATCGCAAGTAAGCTTGCAAGACGAGGTATTATTTTACTTGCTAGCTTTTATGGTAGATATTTATATTATTGACCTGCTGATCATTGGTCTGCTGTTGCTATTTGTAACTCTAGGCTCAGGTTGGATTGCACGTTTACCTCTATCTTTTGCCCTGATTTATCTGGTGGTTGGTATTCTTCTCGGCCCTTACGGATTTGGACTAATTCAACTACGCCGTGATGAGATTTTTAATGCTGAATTACTAGAACGTATAGCTGAATTTGTAGTAATTATTTCTGTTTTTAGTTGCGGTTTAAAAATTGTTCGTCCCATCAGTTGGAAATCTTGGAATCTGACGACACGCTTGATTGGTTTATTAATGCCAATTTCCATATTTGGGCTAGCAATTGTAGGGAAATTTTTTTTAGGAATGAATTGGGGAGAAGCAATTTTATTAGGAGCAATTCTTGCACCTACTGATCCAGTTTTAGCTTCCGAAGTTCAGCTAACTGATACACGCGATCAAGATGAATTACGTTTTGGTTTAACTTCCGAAGGTGGTTTAAATGATGCTTTAGCTTTTCCTTTTGTTTACTTTGGATTATATGCTTTAAAAGATAGCAATTGGAATAATTGGTTGAAATTCTGGATTAGTGTTGATGTCATTTGGGCGATTGCTGCTGGCATAATTATGGGGTTTATTGTTGCGAAAGCTGTAGTCTGGATTGATAAAAAAATCCAAAAGCATCGTCGCCCTGATGAATTAATGGAAGATTTTATTGCGATTAGTACTATTTTATTAACTTATTCATTAACAGAAATAGTTAATGGTTATGGTTTTCTAGCAGTATTTATCGCAGGACTAGTTGTTCAGCGCAGCTACAAAGATACAGAGAAAACTTTAGCAAAATTGGAATTTATCGAAAGATTAGAAAAGCTTCTAGAAGTAGGAACAATTTTATTACTAGGCTCAATATTATTATTTCAGCCAATCCTAAATTATGCTACCCAATCTTTAATAGTGATAGTTTTACTATTCTTTATCATTCGACCTCTAGGAGTCTGGTTAAGTACAATTGGTCATCGTTCACCGTCTATGCGTCGCCGCTTCTTACATCCCGGAAGTCGTTGGCTAATTGGTTGGTTTGGGATTCGTGGCGTTGGTTCTTTATATTATCTTGCTTATGCTTTTGGTAAGGGTTTAGAAGGTGAAGTTGCGGAGAATATTTCCTGGATTATTTACACTACTATTGTTGTTTCTGTAATTGTTCATGGCGTTAGTGCGACTCCTTTAATGAATCTATATGAACGCCATATTTCCGAACGCAAAGAAACTCATTCACCTTCAACAATTGATGAATTTGAGTAATTTTTATTTTAGGAAATTTAATATCTAATTCTAGGATCTATATAGGCATTTAAAATGTCAATCAAAATGCTTGCCCCCACAACAATCGTGCCAAAAAATACCATTATTCCTTGAACTGTGGGATAATCTCGCTCTGAAATTCCTTGATATAATCTATTTGCTAATCCTGGCCAAGAAAATGTAACTTCAGTCAAAATTGCTCCACCCAACAAAGAAGCAAAAGTTAATCCTAAAACAGTGATCACTGGAATTAAAGCATTCTTAAAAGCATGAGAAAGTAAGATTTTATTCTCAGGAATACCTCTGGCTCTAGCAGCTTCTACATAATCTGCTTGCATAGTTTGCTTTAAATTGACACGTACAATTCGCTCAAAAATTCCACTGAGTAAAATTCCCAAAGTACAACAAGGAAGAATCAGATATTGCACAGCAGTAAAGAATTGCGTGAAGTTACCTTTTAAAAGACTATCAATGCTATATAAACCTGTAATAGTATCTGGTGCGGTAAGAGTTGCAGGGTAACGTGTTCCTAAAGGTAATATATCTAATTGAACAGCAAAAATTAATTGTAAAATCATTCCTGCCCAAAATATCGGTAGTGCATAGGTAATAATTCCAAATAATCTTCCTCCGACATCTAAAGCTGTACCAGGACGAGAAGCAGAAATCACACCAACCGCAATACCAACAATCAGGGCGATCGCAATACCATATATTGCTAATTCAGCTGTGGCTGGGAAATATTGCCAAATAATATCCCAAACTTGTTGTCCACGACTGGAAATAGATTTACCCATATCAAAACGTAGTAAATCGCCTATATACTTTAAGTACTGTAACCACAAGGGTAAATTTAAACCTAGCTGTTTTCGCATTTCTTCTTTAACACTTTCTGGCGCCCGCGCCCCCAAAATTGCATCAACGGGATCTCCAGGTGTTGCTCTGAGTAAAAGAAATACAATTGTGATAATTGTTAACAACTGAAGCGGAGCTAATAATAAACGAGTAGTGATGTAATATGTTAAAGCTTTAGAACGGGACATGATAATTTGGGTAATTGGTAATTGGTAATTGGTAATTGGTAATGGGTAATTGTAATGTTCCAAGTTTGAAAGTACAATAGCTTGGGAGTAATCAACTATGAGATTCTACAGGCATTTAGCTACTGTTGTATTAACAATAGCTACAGTAATAGCGATCGCATTTATTCATACATTTGCTTTGGCATTTCCAGAACACGAAGTTGATGCAATTGCGTCTCAGACCACGGTCTTAATTGCACCAGCATTACAAGAAGGGGATATAAAGGCACGCAGGGAATGGGACCCCGGTTCTGGGGTGGTTATAGCACGCAAAGGTAAAACTTATTACGCACTCACAGCACTCCATGTTGTGCAAACTAAAGGATTTTATGGAGTACGCACCAGTGACGGAAAAGTACACTTAGTAGAACACAACGAAGATAATTCCAGCATTCAAGCTTTAGGTAGGGAAGAGGGAGAACTAAGAACAAAAGTTAAAGGTTTTGATTTAGCGCTAGTCAAATTTGAGAGTGAACACGATTATCCTGTTGCTTCTTTAGGAAATTCTGAAAAGCTGAGAAGTAAAGATGTATTATATGTTTCTGGTTGGCCTGTACCCCAAAATCAAACTCCTCGCCGAGAAAGGGTTACAGAAGTCACATCATTAAATCAAATTAATTCTCAACCTCATTCTGAAGGCGGCTATAGTTTAGCTTACAACGTTCAAACTCGTCAGGGGATGGATGGTGGCCCAGTATTTAGTCAAAATGGACAAGTTGTTGCTATTCACCAAAGCGATCGCTCAAATGAACATGGATATTGCCTTGAGCGAAAACTGAGCGGAAATAATAGTTGTGGTTTGCAAATAAGTCATATATTACAAGCGATCGAAGCAGAGGATATGCGTGTGAGCTTTGATCGCGGCTCGATAGATTCAAAATTGATTGCGCGAGGAATACAAAACAAATCAACAGCAGATGTAATTCCAGATGTCTACAAGTTGTTTACCTTTGATTTAGATGCAATGTTGAGAAATAAACCTTCTTTAGGATGTGGGAGTCTCTTACTAGGGGATAAATGTCCAACCAGACGGATGTAGGGAGTGTTTAAGGGTAAAAGTCAAAATCCAACATTCCTTGACAAGGGTTATTAAGAAAATTAACAAAAATGAATGCTTTTCTTAAAAAAATAGTAAGTACTCTGAAGATATACTGAAATTAGAAATATGCTTATCATAATTTAGGATAAAATGAACATGAAATTCAGTTTATTTGTCCAAGTTCTAAGTGCAATAGCAATCACACTAAGTTCTACTGCAATTAACGTTCAGCCCACCTATGCTCAAAGAAGTAAATTTTTCTGTGGTATGAGCAGGGGTAATCCAGCAACCATTGTGAACACCGATAGGGGCAATAAACCAATAATTAGCTGGGTTGATACGGCTTTCCCCCCACCTTGGACACCTTGGCAACGCTGTGAAGCAATATCTGATCGGTTTAATCGATTTTATGAGAACGGCACACTGAAATTTATCAGAGCGGGAGAACTCAAGCGACAACCTGTGCTGTGTGTTGCTAGCTACAGTGGTGGCCCTTGTTTGCCTAATGGAGTATTAGTCACTCTGAAACCAGGAACAAACCCCCAGCTGATTCTATATCGATTGCTGAATAAATCAGTTGGTGGTGGTGGCAGAATCATTGAACTGACAGATAACAACAACAACTTGATTTCCAACGTTGATAATACTTCCTATCTTGATGTACAAAAGTTGATCGGTGAGGAAAAAGAATTAGGACAATGCCCATCCGGACAACCCACGTGGGAATGTTGAGGAAATCGTAAGGTAAACCAACATGGATTGGCGCTTCTTAATTATGGTTGCCTGTATTGGGGGTTTATCAATTCTGTTACCAGCATTAGCACCACTAAGTTCTAAAGTTATAGTTGAACAACCCTCAAGTCAAGGTTCGACAAAAGAACTACAGCATTTAGCTCAGTCTATTACAGTCAAAGTCCTTGCGGGAGGATTTTTAGGTTCTGGAATTCTAATTAAAGAACAAGATTCTGTTTATACTGTAGTGACTAATGCCCACGTACTGATCTCAGGAGATCCTCCCTATAGAATTCAAACACCTGATGGTCGTGTATATAAAGCTAAACTTCCCAATCAGGTACAAAAATTAGATGCAACTTCTTTGAAGAGCAAGGATTTAGCGGTTTTACAGTTTTACAGTCCTATTACCAGATATACTGTAGCATCCCTTGGTTCGGCATCAAGTTTGGGTGTGGGGAGTCAAGTGTTTGCCGCCGGATTTCCATTTAATGTTGAGGGAACCGAGGATGTAGGGTTTGTTTTCAAAATCGGTAAGGTTTCCTGGGTTTTAGACAAAGCCTTAGAAGGTGGCTATCGTATTGGGTATACCAATGATATTCAAAAGGGTATGAGTGGGGGGCCGTTACTAAATCAGCAAGGAAAAGTAGTGGCTATTAATGGAATACATGCGGAACCTCTCTGGGGCGAGCCTTATACTTATCAAGATGGAACCGAGCCAGAAGCATCCCTACGAAAACAAATGAGTAGGTATAGTTGGGGTATTCCGATTGAAATGTTTGTGGAATTAGTGTCACCATCTTTGATAGATTGTAACTCCAGATTTTCACTCACCCATAAATGCGATCGCAAGCAAGTGGTCTATCGCATTAATTATCAAAGGTAAATTTGTTCGTAGTCAGGACTTTAGTCCTCTAAATTATTGAAATCGGTATTGAGAATTGATGATTAGGAACCAAGCCATATTTTTCCCGATCACCTATCCCCAATCACCTATCCCCTTTTTAGAAGTTTGAAAATGAAGTGTTCTTATGCTATCCCGGCAGCGCTATTTGGTGCAGCCATCGTGTTAATACAGCCTCAATTAACCGTAGCATTATCTCCCAAACAGGTTAGTGATATTGCTAAACAATTTACCGTTCGCATAGATGGAGAAGGTATTGGCTCAGGGATAATTTTTGAACGCAAGGGAGATAAATATTTTGTTCTGACTAATCGCCATGTTGTGTACAAAGATGGGAGATACGAAATCCTCGCGCCAGATGGCGATCGCTATCCAGTCTACTATAGCCAAGAATTGCCCGGTTTGGATTTGGCGGTATTAGAGTTCATAAGTCCGAAAGATTACAGCACTGCCAAGTTTGGTAACTCTGATCAATTAACAGAGGGAATGACTGTTTATGCCGTGGGTTGGGCTAAGATACCAGGGTTGGATCAACCCACTTACCAGTTTACTAAGGGAGACATTCGCAGTCGTTTGCAAAAACCAGATGAAGGTTATGCTCTAGTTTATGACAACGAGGCAATACCAGGGATGAGTGGCGGCCCTTTACTAGATGAAAATGGTTTGGTAGTGGGTATTAATGGGCGAGCCACCGTTCCCGATACTTCTACAGGAACTGTTTTACGATTGGGAATTCCTGTAAATATATTTGTAGCTGCTAAAGGCAATTTGAGAACGCCAACTACTCAACAACCAACTACTCAACAACCAACTACTCAACAACCAACTACTCAACAACCAATTACTCAACAACCAACTACTCAACAACCAACTACTCAACAACCAACTACCAACAATCAACCACCAAAAATCAACCACCAACGATCAACCAGAACAGCAACGCGAAGTGGTAAACAACAACTAAGTGCCGAAAGTTTGATCAGCTTAGGTGGAGCTAAAGCCCAAAAAGGAGACTATCAAGGAGCGATAGCCGCCTATGAAGAAGCTTTACAGATTAATCCGAGTCATCCTGATGCTTACTTTCAAAGGGCTGTCGCTTACTACGATCTCAAGAATTATCAAGCAGCATTTGAGGATTTAAACCAAGTTGTTCGTCTAACTCCTAATAGTTCTGTTGCTTACATGAACCGGGGGTTAACTCAGGATCTCCTGCAAAGAAATCAGGAAGCTATTAGAGATTACAGTAAAGCTATTAACCTTAATCCTAATTATGCAGCAGCTTACTTAAATCGAGGAGCTATCAAAAATGAACTCCAAGATTATCAAGGAGGATTATCTGATTTAAATCAAGCAATTAACCTCAAACTAGACTATGCTCTTGCTTACTTAAATCGGGGTGATTCTTACATTGGTCTTAAAGATTATAAAAGAGCGATCGCTGATTTAGACGAAGCGATTAAACTACAACCTAACAATGCTCTTGCCTACTCCAGACGGGGTTTTGCCTACAGACAACTCCAAGAATATAAAAAAGCAGCCTTGGATTATAACATGGCGATCGGCATTCAACCAGACTTCGCTTCTGCCTATTTTGGCAGGGCTTTTGTCCGTCGTAGACTGCAAGATAATCAAGGCGCCCTTGCCGATTACACCAAGCTAATTAGTCTCAGTCCAGAATTTGCAGAAGCTTACTACAATCGTGGTCTAATCTATGAGGATTTAGGAGATAGTAAAAAAGCTATTGTAGATTTTCAAAAAGCAGCAAATCTATATCAACGACAAAACAAAAGCGAATATTACCAAGACGCTATTCAAAGAATTAGAGAACTAAAAACTAAAAACTAAAAAATTAGTTAAAATGTAAAATACAAAAATACCTTGTTTATTGATAGATAATAAATATTTGTAGATACTTGTATCAAAGCAAATTAATCTCAAAAAACTAATAAATTGTTAACGAATTAATCATTTTTTGGGCTATTTCTAAATATTGCTCATATTCACTTTCCTCTGCTGTATAAGTAATTATATAGACTTGATTATCCTTTAAAGTCCAAATAGCCATCCTTTTAATATTATATCCATCTTCTTTGCCACTATAAATCACTTCATGAGCAGGCAAATTTGAGAGTTTAGTAGGATGGGAATCATGAATTCTAGCATTAGTCAGAAATTGGACTATTTCATTAACAGATGAATTTGTATATTCCACTAAAGAAGTAGGTTCTTTCAAATTTTCAACATTGATATTTACCTCTGACGTCATTTTTTTTGTCCTACCTATTGAGTGTGGCCAAAATTTCACTACATCTCCGGTAAATGGATCACCTATTTGTTGAAAATTCCAAGATTGGGGATATTGTATTCTAATGCTATAAGTGGGATTCTCATAAATCGAGAATTTTGTATCTGCTAATGGATATTGCTTTTGGGGGTCGAATATTTGTCTGATTTGTGGAACTGTCAATACTGTTATGAAGAAAATGCTAATAAATAGCACTAATAGGATCGCATATTTTTTGCTTAATCTCCACTTTTTAGTCGTCTTAATATCTGCAATTGCTTGTAAAACTTCACTTACAGATTGGTAGCGATCGCGGAAGTCATAGCTTACCATTCTGTCTAAAATATCTATTACATGAGGTTTAATATGTTTAATGTTTATCAGACCTCGCCAAAAAATTCTACTACTATTGGGATCTCTTGGTAGATGTTCGGGCAAAATACCTGTAAGAGCTTGGATAGCAATTAATCCTACAGCATAAATATCACTGTTAAATTTTGGTTGACCATTATTTTGTTCATGCGGCATATAACCAGGAGTACCAATAGCAATTGTTTTTCCTTGCAAATTGGCAGCCAAGGCACTAATTTGTTTCACTGCTCCAAAATCAATTAAGACTAGCTTATTGTCACTAGTACGTCTCATTAAATTTGCAGGTTTAATATCTCGATGAATAACATTTTGTTGATGGACATACTTGAGTATATTTAATACATCTTCTAAAAAGCCGATTACCTTTTCTTCACTCCATTTGCTATCTGTTTTTAGTTCTAAACTAATAACATTACCTTCTATATATTCCTGAACTAAATAAAAATCTTCATTTTCCTGAAAATGAGCCAAAAGCCTGGGTATTTGATCGTGGTTGCCTAATTGGTAAAGAACTTGTGCTTCCTGCTCAAATAAACGTTTAGCCGTTTGTAAAAGAAACGGATCGGTAGATTTGGGTTTGAGCCGCTTGACAACACAATAAGGATTACCTGGTAAATCCTTATCTTTAGCCAGATAAGTCTCAGCAAACCATCCTTTTCCTAATTGTTTGATGATTTCGTAGCGCCCTCGGAGGGTTGTTCCTAACATTCAATTTGATCCAAGGTTATACATTTTCTGGTTTGACAAGAGAAAATTGGGAGCGAAGAAAAGTCATTTTTATGTTTATTTTGGGACTCTCCTGTAAATGACTAGCTTGCCAAAGAGTAGGTTCAGCTTTTACACATGATTATTTGCTAGTTTTGGTAGACAGCGGAGATGGTAATTTTCTCAACTAGGCAATATTCAAGTTAAATATGCGATCGCTGCTTAATTCTGATATATTACCTAATTTAGCAGAATTTATATAAGTCAAAAAAATTAGGTGTCATAGTTAACTCAATCTAACACTTATACCAATTCTATGTGAGGCTGTATAGAACTGTAAGACCAGAAGCGGAGAAACTGGAATGTCCTGTCTTGATAGGTTCGGCAGCTATAGAGAAATTGTAGAGCGGCTAAAGCAGGAATTTCATCTAGAAGTCAAATATAAGACAATTAATTTTTCGAGAAAATGTTCTTGTTTATACATTAATTTTACTAAAGCCATCTTGTATAGAAAGATATCAACGATGTATAGTCATCCATAATCATCTTTCAAACAACATCCTAAATATATCAAGTTCAAATAATTAGCTGTTACTAACAGGACAGCTATAGCTAGTTAATGGAGATTGAACAACTTCTTAACATTAACTCAGTAGCTCTTGCCTTTTCAAGAAAGTAAGAGTCAATTTTTGATGACTGTTTTGTAGTGTGAGGATTTAAGACAGTGATAGGGAAAAAATATTTACTCGTAAATGGTGCTTCAGCAATTTTGTTGTTTCTATCAATAACTGCGGCAGAAGCTGTTGAGCAACCAATCCTAAAAAAAGAAATACTACAACTTCCTACTACAAATGTAGCTCAGTTGAGTGAAAAAGAATTAGTACCATCAAAGAAAAAACCAAAAGAAAATTCCCTTGAATGGCAGGAACAAAATACTACTCTGCAATCAGATTTAAATTTGGATGCAGAACAATCAAAAAATCAGGTAAGTGATATTTCCCAGCAAAAAGATGACGAAAATACCTCAAGAAATAGCATTGAGCAAGTGACATCCGTGTCTCAATTATCGGATGTGCGACCTACTGATTGGGCTTTTCAAGCATTGCAATCTCTCGTAGAACGGTATGGCGTAATTGCTGGTTATCCAGATGGCACCTTCCGAGGGAATCGTCCGATGACACGCTACGAATTTGCTGCGGGATTAAATGCAGCCTTGGACAAGATTAATGAACTTGCTGCTGCTGGTACAGAAGATAAAGTTCGTAAAGAGGATTTAGTCACACTGCAAAAACTACAAGAAGAGTTTGCTGCTGAATTAACTGCTTTACGAGGTCGTGTTGATAATCTAGAAGCTCGTACAGCAGAAATAGCAGCTAATCAATTCTCGACAACTACAGTACTCGGAGGAGAAGTAATTTTTGCAGTGGCGAGCGCCTTTGGAGGTAACCCACCAGGGGGATGTAGATTTTTAGGTGACAATACTCCCCCCTTTAGCGATCGCGATTCAAATCGTGAAGTTGACTGTAGAAATCGAAAAGATCCAGGCAAAAATACAGTTTTGGCTCATTTGACTCGCTTGGGATTGGAAACCTCGTTTTCTGGAAAAGATCGCTTGCGAACTTATCTAGTAACAGGCAATTTTGATAACGGTGGTTTTACAAATGCTGAGTCATTGAATACCTATATGTCTCGGCTATCTTACCAGGCAGGCTTAGAAAATAAAGTCATACTGGATTTACTGGAATATCGGTTTCCTGCCTTTAATGATCGCGTTGTCTTTAGTGTTATTCCCTTTGGTTTCAGCCTCAGCAATGTTTTGAGCGCCAACTCTCCTTACTTTGATACAGGAAGAGGTGCAATCTCAAGCTTTGGAGAAGCAAGCCCCATTTTTAAAATAGGCGGAGTTTTGGATGCTGGTGCAGGCTTTGATTGGTTAATTTCTGATGCAATACGCCTGCAAGTAGCTTATGGTACAGGAGGTAGCGGTAACTCAGAGGAAGGATTCTTTGGCGCGGACAGAAGTGTCATCGGCGCACAATTAGTAGTAGCACCCTTTGACAATCTGATTACAGGAATAACTTATGTAAATGCATATACCAGTAATGGTGTATTGGGTACATTTACAGGTAGTGTGAATGCCGAAACCTCTGGTTTGTGGTCCGGTTCATCCGTTCCTGCACCCGCAGACAGAGCAAATGGTTCTGGCTTTGATGGCTGCTGTAGATATTTTATCGGGGATCGAGCTGCCAACACTAATGCTGTTGGGGCTACATTGCAATGGCGCGTTACCGATAAATTGACCTTTGGAGCTTGGGGAGGATATATGTTTACCCAATTCCGAGATCGACTTCCTGATTTCTCTTCTTCTGGATCTGTCGATGGTGATAATATTCCTGATGGAATTGGAACTTCAGCGGGCAAGAAACCTTTTGCCAACGCTGCCACTTTCCTATTTTCTTTGGGTGTTTCTGATCCGTTTGGTAGAGAAGGAGATTTATTTGGCTTTCTATTTGGTATGCCGCCCAAATTAGTTGATGCTGGACCTGAAACACAAGGCACACCTGTACCTTTTTATGAATCCTCAAGAAGAGGTGAACCTGATGTTCCAGTAACTGATAATAATAAAGAACTAGACACTACGGGAATTGCAGTAAACCAAACTGGAGACTCCTTGCCAAGGAGAATTGGAAAGAAAGATGAAGCGACTTCTCTGCACTTTGAAGTTTTCTACCGCTTTAGGGTAAGTGATAATGTGTGGATTACACCTGGCTTTTTCGTTGTCACAAATCCAGGGCATATTGCTGATAACGATACGATTTTCGTTGGTACTCTCCGCACTACCTTCCGCTTTTAGAGGGTGTTTTTGACATTCCCACGCGCTTATAGCCGTGGGGTTCTTGCTTCATCCAGCCAACTTATTTTTTGAGATTCTTATATATCAAAATTTGAGTAGGGTCTAGTTGAACACCACTCATCCCAGTTTGAGCGAAGACATAATCTTTACTTTGCCATAAAGGAATGTAAGGTATATCTCGCGCCAATATATTTTGAATTTCTGCAAATATTTGCTTACGTGCTTCAGGGTTTTGTTCTTGTCGTTGTTTGTCAATCAGTTGATTCATCTGAGGATTATAGTAAAAAGAACCCTGAGATTGACTTCCCCCATTTTCACATCCCTTTGCTAGTGAACCTTTGTCACAAGATAAAAATGGTTGAATATAATTATCTGCGTCCAAAAAATCAGGATACCAATCTAGTAAAAATGTTGGATATAAACCTTTAGCAATATTTTTAAAAGCGGTAGTAGACTCTACAGTATTTATTTCAAATTGCAGTAGACCATCCATTGTTTTTTTAGCAAGAGCTTTGATTACTATTGCTGCTAAACTCCGAGTTGGAGAACCAGAAGGATACCAAAGTTCGACTTTGGCTGGATTATCTTTGGAAAAGCCTGCTTTGATCAGGAATTCTTTAGCTTTTTGGATATTTCCATCACCATATTGCTCTAGGAAAACAGGCTGATAATCATTGAATCCTTTTGGGATCAAACTATAAAGTGCTTCTGCTTGGTCGTACAATACTCGTTTATACATTAATGGACGATTCACCATTGCTGCGATCGCACTTCTAACTGCTGGGTTATCCACTGGCTTTTGATTACGGTTGATAGCCAAATAACTGACTACATTACCTTGATTAGGAATCGCTTGCCAAACCCCTTTTTTTGCACTCGCTTCCAAGCTACGAACTTGGTCTGGGTCCATACTTAAGCCAGCTACATCCACAGCTTTTTTACGGAAGGCGTTATATAAATTCACACCACTGCTAAAAATTTGGACATTAATACCTTGATTTAAGGGTTTTTCGCCCCAATATTTGTCAAATACATCAAACTGTAATGAATCAGGCCCAAATTTTGTCAACTTATAAGGGCCAGTACCAACAAAAATATTCGGGTTAAATTTTCCTTCACCAATTTCATAAGCTTTTGGCGATACCGGACAAACACCAGCAAACGCCAGCAAAGACGGAAATGCTGCAAATGGCTTTTTCAGCTTGATTGTTAATTCATATTCGCTTGTAGCTTTGGCTGACTCTACGACATCTCCTAGCAAAAAAGCAGGTTTACCCTTATTTTCAATAAAACGGCGTATGGTGAAAGCCATTGCTTCCGCATTAAAAGGAGTTCCATCGTGAAATACTACTCCTTGACGTAGAGGGATAGTATAAGTCAAACCATCTGGACTCACTTTCGGGAAAGCGGTAGCTAGCTGTGGTTTAATTTCCGTGTTTCCTGGTTCATAGGTGTAGAGGCGATCGCTTATGTTGTATACCAATGATAGTGAAGCCAATTCATAAGCATCAGATGGATCGAGAGTACGTGGTTTTAGTGTTGTACCAACAGTAATGCGACCATTACCAGATACTAATGTGTTTGTTTGGGAACTATTACCACAACCTACAACTAACAATAAACACAGACAAACAACCAGCACTTGTGTTATCTGCACCCATCGTCTAGGAAACAAAAAAGACCAGTTCATGGCATGGAATTTTGAAATAAGTGGTTTGTTATTTTACTACATAATGTCCAAAACAGTTTTATTAATAATCGATACTTTGATTTTGAAATCAAAGAGAAAAATTACTCAGTATCTTAAAATTTTTGTCTGTTTATAAAGTTATGTTTTGAATCCAGTTAATTTTTTTAAATTTATCAAATATACATAAAATTTAATGTTATCCCACAAGTAAAAATGTTTAGTTTAATTAAAGTTACAAAATAACAGAAGCTGGCCGTAAATTCGGATTTGATAGAAGAAGAGGTTTGTTAGGTTTTAGTAAACAGCTTGATCGTGCATTTTCCAGGTGTAAAACATTGAGGAGGAAGCAACATACTAAGGAGTACAGAGGAATGGGGACGGAGAACTAACTTTTTTCGATGCTTTATACTTAATGCTTCTCTATTCATAAATATTCTGTCTCTCTTTGTAGTCCCACTCTGTTTGTGATCCCATAGCTATAATGTACAAATCTCATTTGATACACAGATAAATGAGGTTTTCACGGTACTGCTAGCAATTAATTCTAGAGAATCTAACAGCGAGACTAAAAGTGTGAAGTACTTCTTTTTATCTGAAGGATGGACAGTTGGCAGAGTTTGGGCATCTGAAGGACTTTGGCAAATAACTGCATGGCGACGCCAACCAGATATTCAACGTATGAATATTTGTTTATTAGAACAAGGCGAAGTAATGTGGCTGTACCGAGTCGAAGATGCCATTATCACCGTAGAAGTGAAGCCAGCTATATCACCACAAACAAGTAGATCTACTCAAGCGATCGGTCAAGTCATACTGAGGCGGTTAATGAGTGCTGAACAAGTCATAGAGCGCTTGGAGACTGCCTCAGCTAGGTGTCAGCTACAAAATATAGAATCTATCGTGCAGTAGAGATTAAGAATTAAAAATCAGGGGTTGATTGGTTGGTAGTTGGTCGTTGATTTTTTGTAACAAAAACGAAACAAAAGACAACAGCCTACTACTAACCACTATCTACCGATTAGTAACTAAGCTTAAGTGCCTTAATACCCTTGCAAACAGCTCCATCAATAGTTACACTTTTTTAAACATTCTCATTTTTACTTAGCGATCGCGACCTTGGGGTAACACACCCTGAAAGTGTCGTGTGTCGTTCAAGTAGCCACGCTGTCTGACTTTTAAGACCAAGCTGTGGAAAATTCAAGCTCTGGCAATAAAAAAACACAGAAAAATTGTTTTGTAAACAAACTCATCGAGGAGGAGCGTAGTCGATGGGACTACCTTGGTACCGAGTACACACAGTCGTTCTGAATGATCCAGGACGACTGATTTCTGTACACTTGATGCACACAGCGTTGGTGGCTGGCTGGGCTGGTTCAATGGCTTTATACGAACTGGCTATCTATGATCCC
The DNA here is from genome assembly GCA_024239075.1 of Fischerella sp. CENA71. Classification (GTDB taxonomy): domain Bacteria; phylum Cyanobacteriota; class Cyanobacteriia; order Cyanobacteriales; family Nostocaceae; genus Pelatocladus. The sequence goes on from JANBVI010000020.1 coordinate 68,482, forward strand.
AGTGACCCAGTTCTCAACCCCATGTGGCGTCAAGGTATGTTCGTGCTGCCCTTCATGGCACGCTTGGGTGTTGTAGGCTCTTGGGGTGGTTGGAACGTTACTGGCGCAACCAACTACGACCCTGGTTTTTGGTCATTTGAAGGTGTAGCCGCCGCTCATATTGTTCTATCTGGTCTGTTATTCCTAGCTGCCGTTTGGCACTGGGTTTTTTGGGACTTGGAACTATTCCAAGACCCCCGCACTGGTGAACCTGCTCTTGACTTGCCAAAAATGTTTGGCATTCACTTGTTCTTATCTGGTCTTCTCTGTTTCGGTTTTGGTGCTTTCCACCTCACCGGACTTTGGGGACCGGGAATGTGGGTGTCTGACGCCTACGGCTTAACTGGTCACATAGCACCAGTCGCACCAGAGTGGGGACCGGATGGGTTTAACCCATTCAACCCTGGTGGTGTCGTAGCTCACCACATCGCCGCAGGCGTTGTCGGCATTATTGCTGGTTTATTCCACCTGACAGTCAGACCACCCGAAAGGCTCTACAAAGCCCTACGGATGGGTAATATTGAAACCGTACTTTCTAGCAGTATTGCTGCTGTATTTTTTGCTGCTTTTGTCGTTGCTGGTACTATGTGGTACGGTAGCGCCACCACTCCAATCGAATTGTTTGGCCCTACCCGCTATCAGTGGGATCAAAGCTACTTCAAGCAAGAAATTCAGCGTCGCGTACAGACAAGTATTGCTTCTGGCGAGACTCCTTCGGAAGCTTGGTCGCAAATTCCTGAAAAATTGGCATTCTACGATTATGTCGGCAATAGCCCCGCCAAAGGCGGTCTATTCCGTACAGGTCCTATGGTGAAAGGTGATGGTATAGCCCAATCTTGGGTTGGTCATCCTGTATTCACAGATGCCGAAGGACGGGAATTAGAAGTACGTCGTTTGCCCAACTTCTTTGAAACCTTCCCTGTAATTCTGACCGACAAAGATGGTATTGTCCGTGCTGACATTCCTTTCCGTCGTGCAGAATCTCAAAATAGCTTTGAGCAAAGTGGTGTGAAAGTTGCCTTCTATGGTGGTGACTTAAATGGTCAAAGCTTTACAGACCCCGCAGACGTGAAGAAGTGGGCGCGTAAAGCTCAAGGTGGTGAAGTATTTGACTTCGATAGGGAAACTTTAAACTCTGATGGTGTATTCCGCACCAGTCCTAGAGGTTGGTTTACCTTTGGACACGCCTGCTTTGCATTATTGTTCTTCTTCGGTCATATATGGCATGGTTCTCGGACAATTTACCGAGACGTGTTTGCTGGTGTTGACCCAGACTTGGAAGAACAGGTCGAGTTTGGTGTATTTGCGAAAGTGGGTGACTTGTCCACTCGTAAGAAGGAAGCTGTTTAAAGACTAAAAGATTAGGGATTAGGTTATTTCCTAATCCCTGAACTTGGTATAATACAGTTACTGCCGTGGGACACACGGTGGCTGCTTGCAGAGGGTAAAGTCAATTAGACTCCCAGTGAAGCAAGAATCTCATTCAAGCGTAATGCTTAGTGAGAATGTCAAAATTTCAGATATGCAGGGGCTTGTGATATGGAAAGCGTGGCATATATCTTGATTTTGACTTTGGCAATTGGAACTCTTTTCTTTGCGATCGCATTCCGCGAACCTCCTCGCATTGAGAAGAAAGAAGATTAATTTTGTGTTGCCAAAATTTTGATATTGTTCCTTAGAAATAAATAGCCGCAGTTTACATATTCAGTAACTGCGGCTATTTATTGCAAAAGTTAGGGTTAAAAGTATAAAAAGATTGACACTCCTTATAATAAAAAAGATTGAATTTTTGATATAATTTACTATCTGTGAACTAATGTGCGCGAAGTCCGCTTTTGTGCGCTAGGATGATTTAGGGATGTAGGTGTAGACATCCTGTGTCACGCTTGCACATACATCGCGCTTGTGGCAAAACCATTACGGAGACGAACAACCAGGAAACAATCAGCATGGTCAATCAGAAAACAACTGCTATTACCGAGATTGGGTTTACTCACGAAGAATTCGCTGCTTTACTGGACAAATACGATTATCATTTTAGCCCTGGTGATATTGTACCCGGTACGGTTTTCAGTATAGAGCCACGCGGCGCTCTGATTGACATAGGTGCTAAAACCGCGGCATACATACCGATACAAGAAATGTCTATCAACCGGGTAGACAGCCCGGAGGAAGTTTTACAATCAAACGAAACACGAGAATTTTATATACTTAGTGATGAAAATGAAGAGGGGCAATTAACTCTTTCTATTCGTCGTATAGAGTATATGCGAGCCTGGGAGCGAGTACGCCAGTTGCAAGCAGAAGACGCTACTGTTCGTTCTGGTGTATTTGCTACTAACCGAGGTGGGGCTTTAGTAAGAATCGAAGGACTACGAGGATTTATTCCTGGTTCTCATATCAGCACTCGCAAACCGAAAGAAGATTTAGTGGGTGAAGAATTACCACTGAAGTTTCTAGAGGTAGACGAAGAACGTAACCGCTTGGTTCTATCTCATCGTCGAGCTTTGGTTGAGCGTAAGATGAACCGCCTCGAAGTCGGTGAGGTAGTAATTGGTACTGTGCGCGGTATTAAGCCTTATGGTGCCTTTATTGATATTGGTGGCGTCAGCGGCCTATTGCATATTTCTGAAATCTCCCACGAACATATTGATACACCACATAGTGTATTCAATGTCAATGATGAAGTGAAAGTGATGATCATTGACTTGGATGCAGAACGGGGCCGGATATCCTTGTCTACAAAGCAACTGGAACCCGAACCAGGTGATATGATTAAGAATCGCGATTTAGTTTACGATAAAGCAGAAGAAATGGCTGCTAAATATCGTGAACAATTATTAGCTAAACAGCAAGGTGGTGCTGTTGCGGCTGCTGAAGCAAGCGAAACTGCGGTAGCTGTAGTTGAAGAAGAAATACCATCTGCAACTGAAGAAATTGAAGAAGAAATACCAGTAGCTATTGAAGAGTAATTTATTTCTCGTTGCAGTTATTGGCAACTATTTATAAAGATAAGATTTTACGAGCAAGGAGGGATTAATGTTCCCTCTTTTTTTGTATTAGTCATACCAATTTGAAAAATTAGTGGTTGCTTGTTCCGAACAAAAAATAACAAACAAGCAAAACAATAATAAGGAGGAGTCTCTTGATAACAATTAAGTGTAGAGATGTGATATTTTCCAATATCCAAGCTATTTTATTTGATAAAAATGGCACTCTTGAAGACTCAGAAATATTTTTGCGATCGCTCGCTCAAAAAGCAGCCAGAATCGTAGACGCACAAATTCCTGGAATCGGGGAACCATTGTTAATGGCGTTTGGCGTCAACGGTGATGTTCTTGATCCAGCAGGATTGGTATCAGTAGCTAGTCGTCGAGAAACAGAAATAGCCACCGCTGCTTATATCGCCGAAACTGGACGCGGGTGGTTTGAATCATTAAAAATCGCACGCCAAGCATTAGCAGACGCCGAAAAATACGTTGGTGAAACTCCCTCACCTTTATTTGTTGGTAGTTTAGAAATTCTGAAGAACTTATCAGAAGCAGGATTAAAACTTGGTATTCTCTCAGCTGCAACAACTGCTGAAGTCCAAGAATTTGTCAAAACTCATCAATTAAGTAATTATATCCAGTTAGAAATGGGAGTAGATGAAGGACCAAGTAAACCAGATCCAGTGTTATTTTTACAAGCTTGTGCAGAATTGGGAGTTGAACCGAGTTCTACACTGATGGTGGGAGATTCTGCGGGTGATATGCAAATGGCGCGTAACGCTAAAGCTGCTGGTTGCATCGGTATAACTTGGATTAATAAACCAGAAAATGTTCCAGGTGCAGATGTAGTAATTAATCAACTTGATGAAATTCAAGTTGTATAAACAATTCCCAACCACAAACAACTAACAGCTTTCATCACTTTTAACTAACTTTGCTGCTAATTTGATCGCTTGTTGAGGTGTAGTAAGTTGATTTTCAATTTGGGCGATCGCTATTTCTGTAAGTAATTTACCTATTAGTGGCGAAGGAGGAATATTTAGTGCTAGCATGATGTCCTTCCCACTCACTAACGGAGTCGGATGAGCAACCAGATCATTAGGGTTAAGATAGCGATTCATCAAAGGTGCGATCGCTTCCACTGACTGACCGTGTACTACGGACAAGACTGCTGTAGATATAAATACAGACCCCGCTTCCTGAAAGAAAAAATACTGTTCTCGCAAAGACATCAGGGGAGCTTGTAACTGTGGGAACAGCTTCAGGGCGGTGGTAACAGCTTTAATTTCGGCGCGACTGTAAGTCAGTTCTTGCAGTTCTACTTCTGCTATTTCTGGATTTGGATTAACTAAGCAAGCAAGTTTCGCAATACCCAGCCAGGTAGTTTTAACCGTATCACGCACAAAATTTTGTAGTTCTTCACCTAGTTGTGGCCAAAAATGAGTGAGTTGAGTCGCTGCTGTGTCAACCGTCGATAGTTTCTGAAAGTTTTCCTGTTGAGCATTTTTGAAAAAAGGCGTCAGTAAACCATCTTCCCCAGCGCTAATTAACCAAGCACTACCCTGAGAACTTGGCAACATATAGCTCAATTCTACCCGGACTCGTTCGGCGGCAACTCTGGTGATTTGGGATGCAAAAGCACGAATAGTTGTTTGTGTTTCTGATTCTATAGTGAAGTTAAGTTGAGAAGCTTGACGATAAGCTCGTAGTAACCGTAGGGGATCGTCTTCGAGGTTGCTTGGTGATACCATTTTTAACAAATGCTTTTCTATATCTGCACAACCTTGTAAAGGATCAATAATTTCTTGGGTGTGGGGATTGTAGGCGATCGCATTAATTGTAAAATCTCGCCTGTGTAAATCAACTTCCAGACTTACTCCTTCTTGTTGGGCAAAGTCAGCAGTAGCATGAGGAAATACCACACGAGCAATTTGTCTTTCTGGATCGAGTAGCACAAAGCCAGCTTGATAATGCTTGGCGATTTTGTGAGCGACTGTCACAGCATTTGTTGGTAAAACAAAATCTAAATCCAAATATTCGCGAGTTCTTCCCAAAATAGCATCTCTGACAGCACCACCCACCATATATGCTGGTTGCGGTAAAAATTCTATGCTAAAAGGCCAATTTTGGGGAGCTAAGGTTGAAAGTTGAGAACTATTTATTGTCATGTAATAAAAATAAACCCAGAAGCTAATGAATAACGTTCTAGCTTAAGCTAGATTAACTATAAAGGCTCTGGAGTAGGTTGTATTATGTGCGTTTGTGTCAATTGCCATTATGTAGACCGTTGTGTCACCTACCACGCGGTAGAAAGCCAGCACCAACAGCCCCATTTGACTGAAACACCAGATTTTGAGCCAAATGAACCATCTATCAACGTTAACATCCGTCCCAGAGGCGATGTGATTGAAATGGAATGGGATGTGGTAGGATGTCTCAGTTTTAAACGAGAACAGGGTAAGTGGTCGAAGTTGCGTCCTGGCGAGTTAGTACCAACTTGATCCGTTATAGTATCTATAATTCAAAAATAAAAAAGGGGAAAGGGAAAGGTAATTTAGAAAAATGCTTTTTCTCTTTTCCCTTTCCCCTTTAATTTAAATTTAACCAAACTTTAGCTACCAAAACTCAGGCTCACGTTATGCAAGGCAAGAGTTGGTTAGTGCAAAATTATATTTTAAGTGCAGCATTAAGTTAGTGCGGCTTGCCTAATATCTCTAAATACTCACCGGATGCGTAACATAGTGGCAGTAGTTATAACAAAATAATTAGCGCACCACCAGAGGTGAGGTACAGTTCTATTTTTAAGGTGAATAAACGTGACTTCCCGCACAACTGAGATCCAAACACTAATAGCAGACATTGACAGTTTACTTTCCAACAAGCGCTTTTCCCGTTTTCTTGCTAGTGATAAGGAGCAACCAAGACAGGTATTAGAAAGGATGCGTAACTTTCTGGTTAGCTGTGCAGAAGCGGAGGTAAACACCACTCCATACCAGCAACAGCCAAAACCGCAGTCGTCACCTTTATTGACAAAATTTATTCATCAAAATAATTATTCCGTTGATCCACAGTCAAATCAATCCAGCCAAGATGAAAGCACTGAGTCTAATCCACTATCTTCGCTATTAGCACCATTGCAAGCAGAATTACAAACACTTTTGCAAGAACGAGCAAATCTTGTTCAGGAAATTAAAGAGTTAGAGCAAAGGCGACTACAAAACTTTTCTCTAGCCCAGCAGTTAGCAAATCAAGAACAGCTAATAGCAGATTTTTTGCAAGTGCTGACTAATCGCTTAGGGGGGAATGTAGAATCAAAAATCCCCACAAATGTCATCAAACCAACACAAGACACTCCACTCGCGCTTAATGTAGCTGGTTCTTCTATTACTACTGGTAATGACAACACACAACAACTTGCTTTTGCTGCTTCACCTTTGTTAGAACCACAGGATCAGTTGGAGCGATTAACACGTCTTGCTAGTGAATTAGATCAAAAGTTACTCGCACTCGATGGAACTGTTAATGTAGTTTTTGAAGCTTTACAACGTAATATTCATACATATCATGAGTCTCTTTCTCAAGCTCTGGCAAGAATGTATAGCCAAGGTTTGCAAGGAGAACAATTATTTGGCAATTTAATTAATAGTTTGGCACAGCAGGCACAACTACAACCTGCTTCTAAAGAACCATTTACTATTGATGTTAAGAATGAAATACAATCCACTCACTCGAAAACTCTACAATCCAGTAATAAAATAGGCGAATTAGAAAATGATGCTCAAACCGTAAAAAATGATACAATTATTGCCCAAACTCAAGATCAGACAAACTCTCTAGATACTACTAATGATTCCATCACTGATGAATTACAGCAAGATAGTTCTGTATCAATTCGTGACGAGGTAGATCAACTTTACGCTAGTTTATTTGGAAGTGATAATTTCATCACAACTAATCCGGAATTTTTTGATCAGTCTACCAATTTTGCAATCATAGATCCAACAGATAATTTACCTGTAGTAGAGACAACAACTAGTCAAGAGCAGTCAGAAATAAGCGCTACAGACTTAACAGAATCATTATTTGTTGACGAGGTAGAAAATATTAATCAAGAAGATACAGGATTAATTTTTCAAGATAACTTTTTTGAAATTGCAAATCCGACAGAATTAATAATTGATAACAACACAAATTCTGTTCAAGAAGAAGCAGATTTAATTTTCCAAGATGTCTTTTTTGAAGTAGCAGATTCCACAAATTTGCTGATTGATGATGAGGCCGTAACACTTCTTCAAGAAGAAGATTTGACTCTCCAAGATATCATTTTTGAAGCAGCAGAACAGAATGACGAATTATCTTTCTACGAAGAAGTAATCACAAATCAACAAGAAGAAGATGAATTTTCCCAAAACATCATTTTTGAAGCAGCAGAACAGAATGACGAATTAGCTTTCTACGAAGAAGTAATCACAAATCAACAAGAAGAAGATGAATTTGCCCAAGACATCATTTTTGAAGCCGTAGAACAGAATGAAGAAATAATCGCAAATCAAGAAGAATTAGAGTTAATTCTACAAGAAGTAATGTTTGAATTTGCAGATTCCACAGAAGAATTACTTGTGGATGATGATGCTGCTGCCTTATCTAATGGAATTAACATAGATTCTTCCTCTATACCTGTAAATGAATTACAACTAGTAGAGTTCCCAGTTTCTGCATCCGATCCTTGGTTTGATGAACCAGATGCAGGTCTTTTAGAAATTAGCAATATCCAGATAGAAGACACAAAAGCTACTACTGAAAATATCCGCAGACAATTATTAGAATTATGGAATAAAATCACATATACGGAAGAAGATAATGAAACTTCCTCTTTATCTGTTGATAAACCAATTGCTGCTGAGACTATTACAAGCTTAAATAACTTATTATTTTCCACCGATACAGATGTTGAGCGCCAAGTTGTAAAAGAACAGTCTGTTGAAGAACCTATAATTAACACAACATCAACCCCAAATCAAATAGAAGAAATCAGTGTCGATCGCATCAATGACTCTTCAGAACAATATGTCCCTGCTTCCGCCAAAGAAAATTTGTTATTAGAAGTAGAAAAACAGAATGTAGCTATACCAGAAATTGCATTGGATGCAGAGCAATTGCTGCAATTAGATGAAGATTTGGCTAACTTTGGTGAACAGAATAATGCTCAATTGAAGTCGCCTACTATTGCTCCAGAAAATCCAGACTCTGCTCAGGTTATATCACCAAGTACTTCTGATAACGAGCAATTAGCTGAGACTGAAACTAAGGAAGCCACAACCAATTCTTTAGAACTATTTTTGCCTTCCGATTCTGGAATAGGAGACGATACAGAAATTAGAGCCAATATCGGAGACTACATTTGGTATTTAGGGATTGATTTAGGGACAACAGGAATTTCTGCAACTTTATTCAATCGCTCGACAACTGAAGTTTACCCTCTCTATTGGTCAACAGAAAATCAACAACAAGCCGCATCGAAAACAAGAACATTCCGTTTGCCAGCAGAAGTTTATTTACCATCTACACAAGAACAAAATCCTACAAATTCAAATCTTTTCTCAGCCCAACTCAAACCTTATTTGCAAATAGCACTTCCTTACAAAAATGAACAGCAAAAATGGGAGCCAATTTTGCAATTTAATGAAGTTGCGACGGTTCCTCTGGTTTGGGTTGTGCGATCGCTCTCCAAGTTACTATTGACATTAAGATCAGATCGTAGTAGCACTACTTTAGGTTTAACTGCGGCGGGAGTTGGTTTAGATCAACAAATTTTTCACAGCGCCATCAACAATCTTGCTGGTGTAATCTGTACCTGTCCATCTCACTGGTCAGAACAATATCGCTTTAATATCCGCGAAGCTTTGCTGTTGAGCAAAATTATTCAGCATCCCCAACAAGTATATTTTGTCGAAGAAGCGATCGCTAGTTTAATTTCAGAACTTGATGGTGCTAGTGGTGAGATTATTCAATTTGGCAATAGCCAACATTCTCATTCTGCCAAAACCAGTGAGCATCCCTTAGAGGGTAACACCCTTGTGATTAATATCGGTGCAGCCGCAACGGAAATGGCGCTGGTCGATTTACCAGAAAGTCTGGAAGAATTAACTCACAGCGATTTTATGCTCCACAATTTTGCTTATGCTGGTAAGGGAATTGAGCAAGATATTATTTGCCAGTTACTACTACCACCTAAATGGCGCAAACTACGTAATTATTCCCAAGAAGGGAATAATACTATTACCAGCAGTCCTTTACAATGGCAGCCAACAATTGCTGGTATCGAGCAGATGAGTTTTGCAAGTTTGGGGTTAGAAGAATTAAAATTACCACGACCGGGAGAACCAGACACGAGCGATCGCATCAAATTACAGCAACGCTTAGAAAGTTCTGTGTTGGGTAAAGCAATTCTGGATGCAGCAGTAGCCCTCAAGTTAATTTTGCAACACCAAGAATCTTTTACTTTGGAATTAGCGGATCAGTGTTGGGTCTTGCAAAGACGAGATTTAGAAAGCCAAGTATTTGTTCCATTTGTGCGGCGTCTTAACCGTGAACTCAACAAGTTATTGGTAGCAAAAGGCATACCGACAGAAGCAATCAATCAAGCGATCCTGACTGGTGGTACATCCAGTTTAGGCGCTGTTTCTCGTTGGCTACGACAAAAACTCCCCAGTGCAAAGATCATTCAGGATTTGTATTTAAATGAAAATGGTACTCCTAGTTGTAGTCGTGTAGCCTACGGTTTAGCTATGCTACCCTTGCATCCCCAAGTATTAGAAGTACCCAGACAACAGTATACTGATTATTTCCTGTTTACAGAATTGCTGCGACTCATCCCAGATCGAGCTTTATCTTTTAATGAAGTGATTCAATTATTCGAGGCGCGTGGTATTAACACCCGTAGTTGTCAGCAACGCCTATTAGCTTTCTTAGAAGGTGAACTACCTCCCGGTTTGCTTCCCAATCATGTTGACTTTTCCTGGCTGACTCTTGCTTCCAGAGAAAATTTTGATTATAAGGCGATCGCCAATGCACCTTTGTTTGAGAAGCAAGGTAGTCTCACATATCGCGCCAATCCTTCACAATTACAATCTCTACGTCGTCATCTGAATGCCATCAAGAATAGTACTCAACAATCATTAGAGGAACCCTACACAGTAAATTTTGTTGTGGGAGTCGTAAATTAAAAAGAAGCTTAGAAATGTAGAGACGCGCCATGGCGCGTCTCTACAAAGATTTTGGGTTGGTCAATTTTCTTAACCGAGTAGTATTGAAAGCCCAGGGGCTTTCAGCATATTTTCTTGTAAATTCAAAAAATTTGCTCTAATTTTTGAAAGTCACGCTGTACCTCATCCCACAAAGCTTTATTGTGGGGATCTGTTTTTAAGGCTTTTTTTAGATATATTTTGGCTTTGGGTAACTGGTTTTGTTTGATCAGTACTCGTCCCCAAATTTGATAAGCGATCGCTTGCCATTGACGTACTTCTGGATCTTGTGGTAGACGTGCTGCTAAAGCTTCCGCTAGTGCGATCGCCTGGGGAAACCTTCTTTGTTTCAAAAATATTTGCAATTGTTCGTAAGTTTGCCACTTCAATTGCTGTTCTACTTCCGACATTTGAGGCGGTTGAGGCGGTTGTGGTGTCGGCTTCGTTTTGAGTGTTGTTGTCGGCGTTTCTGTAACAGTAGGTTCTGGATGAGTTACAGTTACTGTCTGAGTTGGTTGTGAAGCTATTTCTTGTGGGGCTACCACTTGTAATAGCAACCTGTATGCCTCAGTTAAGGCAATAAACTTATCTTTGGCTTTGTTGTCATCTGGATTGATATCGGGATGATATTGCTGCGCTAGGCGTCGATAAGACGCTTTAACATCAGCAAAGGAAGCACCCGACCTTAAACCCAATAAACGGTAGCAGTCTCCAAGATCCATCGTGATCTACAAGAAGCATTAATATCAGCTATCAGCATATAGCTTAATGCTTAAACTACCCAATCATAAAGACCAAATTGCCATTTTTGGGGAACGGGAGAAGACGCGGTGACGCTGGGACGCGGGAAGTGGGAAACGCGGTGACACGGAGAGTATTTCATCTGTATTCTCTACGTCCCTGCATCCCCGCGTCTCGGTGTCCCCGTGTCCCCGTGTCCTCCTTTCCCGATTCCTAATTCGGCCGTTCTTCAATTACTTTGTCAATCAAGCCATATTCTTTTGCTTCCGCAGCAGACATAAAAAAGTCTCTTTCGGAGTCTTTTTCAATTCTCTCTAGCGATTGACCAGTATTTTGGGCGTAGATTTCGTTCATCTGGTGGCGAATACGCAGAATTTCTCTAGCTTCGATTTCAATATCGCTTGCTTGTCCGCGCATACCACCAGGAAGCAAGGGTTGGTGAATCATAATCCGGGAGTGGGGTAAAGCTAGGCGTTTGCCTTTTGTACCACCCGCGAGGAGGAAAGAACCCATTGAAGCGGCTAAACCGACGCAAATTGTCACTACATCAGATTTAATGTGTTGCATGGTGTCATAAACCGCCAAGCCAGAGTCGATCGCACCACCAGGAGAATTTATATACAAATAAATATCTTTGCCTGGATCTTCAGAGTCCAGATATAACATGATGGCGATAATCTCGTTGGCGAGTTTATCATCAATTTCTTCCCCTAAAAAGATGATGCGATCGCGCGCCAGACGACTGTAAATATGAATCCACTGAGTGAATTGTTCCCCTGGTAATCTGTAGGGAACGCTAGGATAGCCGATAGGCATAGTTTACTCCGTTTGTCAATGATTATTGGTCATTAGTCAATGGTCAATGGTCAATGGTAGTAACAAAACAAAGGACAATTGACACTTGACATTTGACTATTTAGAGAATTCCTGCTGCTGCTGGGGTGGTAGTGATTTCAGATTTTTCAAAGACTCGGTCTATCAAACCGTATTCCACAGCTTGCTGGGGAGTCATGTAAAAGTGACGATCCATATCCTTCACGATTTTTTCTGGGGATTGTCCTGTGGTACGTGAAAGGATATCTACCATCGCCGTTTTATTGTTGAGTACCTCTTTGGCTTGGATCTGAATATCCGTTGCTTGTCCTTGAGCAAAACTTCTGGGTTGGTGTAAGACAATGCTGGAATGAGACAAGCTCGCACGACAACCTTTAGTACCAGCACTGAGAAGTATTGCAGCCATACCTACTGCTTTACCGATGCAGATAGTATGGATGGGGGGTTTTATGTACTTCATCGTGTCGTAGATGGCGAAAGCTTCGGTTTCAAAACCAAATAGTCGTCCCATCTGACCGGAACTACCATCAGAAGTACCTGTAGAGTTAATGTAAATTTTGATTGGTTTATCTGGATCATCAGACTGCAAATACAGCAGTTCAGCAATGATGAGTTTTGTCACCTCTGCAAATAGGGGAGTTCCCAGATAGACAATTCGCTCTTTTAATAATAGAGAAGGCAAATCTGGTGGTGGTGTGCGGTAGAAGTTATCGCCGTAGTAAGGGGCTTGCACAGCCTTGATGGGAGAAACGTCCATAGGAACTGTTGCTTGAAATAATGCCGTTAACTGTAATACATCCTAACGCGATGCTAGCGTTGTTGGAGGTGTGGATTACTCGCTAAGTTAGTTAATGGTCAATTGTCCAGAGTCAAGAGTTTTTTGACCATTGACCATTGACCATTGACCATTGACTACTTTTAATAAATATCTTTTCCGTAGAGGGGATCTTAGCGCCTGAAGTTATTTATAAATATGTATATCCTGCATGGAAGCCTGAGATTATGAAGGTTAGTTTGCTGCCTACGCTCAATGATGGCAATTTGGATGCCAATCAAATGAACAGTCAACGTCAGTTGGCTATTTCTCTGTCTGCGATCGCACAAGTTAGTGATCGTAATGTACCACTAAATTTATGTTTAATTCTGGATCATAGTGGTTCGATGAGTGGGCGACCCCTAGAAACTGTCAAGAAAGCCGCTAACCAAATTGTTGATAGACTCAAGGAAGGCGATCGCCTGAGTGTGGTTGTTTTTGATCACCGCGCTAAAGTATTAGTACCTAATCAAATTGTTAACGACAAAGAGGCTATTAAGCAGAAAATAAATCGTCTGGCTGCTGATGGTGGGACTGCGATTGATGAAGGATTACGTTTGGGTATTGAGGAACTAGCAAAAGGTAAAAAAGAAACTGTTTCTCAAGCCTTTTTATTAACTGATGGTGAAAATGAACACGGCGACAACAAACGTTGTTTGAAATTTGCTCAGTTAGCTGCTGGTTACAATTTAACTTTGAATACTTTGGGATTTGGTGATAATTGGAACCAAGATATTCTGGAAAAAATTGCCGATGCTGGTGGTGGAACTTTATCTTATATTCAACGACCAGAACAGGCTGTAGATGAGTTTGCTCGTCTTTTTAATCGTGTACAAGCTGTGGCATTAACTAATGCTTATTTGCTATTTTCTTTCATGCCAAAAGTACGGTTAGCAGAACTAAAACCTGTAGCCCAAGTTTCTCCAGATACGATTGAATTACCAGTACAGCAAGAAGCTGATGGACGTTTTGCTGTGCGTCTGGGAGACTTGATGAAGGATACAGAAAGAGTAGTTTTAGCAAACATTTATTTGGGACAATTTGCTGCTGGCAAACATATAATTGCTAATGTACAAGTACGCTATGATGATCCAGCCCAAAATCAAACTGGGTTACTTTCAGAAAATATGTCTGTGGAGGTGAATGTGGTTCCAGCTTACCAAGGTGAGCCTAATCCAGAGGTACAACAGCATATTTTGGCATTAGCGAAGTATCGGCAAACCCAACTAGCTGAGGCAAAATTACAACAAGGCGATCGCGCTGGTGCTGCAACGATGTTGCAAACTGCTGCTAAAACGGCTTTGCAAATGGGAGATTTGGGTGCAGCAACGGTGTTACAAACTTCTGCTACAAGATTGCAATCTGGGGAAGAGTTATCCCAGAGCGATCGCAAGAAAACCAGGATTGTCTCGAAGACGGTTTTGCAGGATTAGTTGTTTATGAGGGTGGGCTTTTTGCCTACCCTATATGATAAAAAATGAACCGCCAAGACGCAGAGGAAGCCAAGAGAAGATAATGAAAACTACGGGGTTTGATCATGTAGCGATTATTTGTTCTGATTATGAGTGTTCTAAGAGGTTTTATACGGAAGTTTTAGGTTTTTCTATTATTAATGAAACTTTTAGAAAAGAGAGAAATTCTTATAAGTTAGATTTACGGGTGGGAGAGAATCACCAAATTGAGTTATTTTCTTTTCCAAATCCTCCACAAAGAGTTAGTAGTCCTGAAGCTTGTGGTTTAAGACATTTAGCTTTTCAGGTGGAGAATGTTGAGGAAGTGGTGAGTGAGTTAAAGGCTAAGGGTGTTGAGGTTGAAGCTATTAGAGTTGATGAGATTACAGGAAAGAAGTTTACGTTTTTTAAAGACCCGGATGCTTTACCTTTAGAGATATATGAACTGTAGATATTTACTACCGTTTTTTATTGGCTTTCCACGTGCCACCATAAACATAAAACGGGTTATTTTCACTTACTGAAGACCAACATTGAGGACAAACAAATATCCATTCCCCATCTTGTTCGTGCTTGACACGATAAAGCACTGATGAGGGTTGATTGCATTGGGAACATGGTTTGACTCTATGCGATCGCGCCATTTTTTAGAAACTAAAAATTAGAGATTAGGTCTAAAGTCATGATAACTGTTAGTAGGGGTGCAAGGCTTTGCGCCCCTACAGATTGATTACCAACAGTCACTAGTCAACAAGAATGAAATCTTCCCTGTTGTTGTTTGCGATTTTCCTAATCTCGCTGGTGTCACGTACTTTAGCAATTACTGCTTCCCTTAATACTGATGAGGGGTTGTGGATTTATCGTGGTAGCCAGTTTATCAAACGTTTGCTTGAGGGAGATTTAACTCATACAATTCTCAAGCATCATCCAGGGGTTCCCAATATGTGGCTAAGTGGTGGTGGGATGTTGCTGAATTGTTGGTTAAATAAGCTTTTCGGTGGTTTTCTGGGTGTAGATTTACCTCCAGAGATCAGCGCTTGTTTGAATTTAAAAGGATTTGCGATTAATTTATATATTCTTCCCCGTCTGGTGCAAGCAGTGGTGACTTCTGCTTGTATGGTGTGTATATATTTACTCACAAAGCGATTATTAGGACAAGCGATCGCTCTCTGTACTATTATTCTTTTGTTATTAGAACCATTTTTTTTGGCATATCAGCGTTTTATTACTACTGATGCGCTACAAGCTGATTTTGCTATTTTGGCTGTGCTGTCACTTTTACTTTATTTGCGAAAAGATGGGGAACGCAAGTTTATTTTAGTTTCAGGGATATTTCTTGGACTAGCAACGGCGGCGAAAATCACAGCTTTGTTTTTATTACCTGCGATTGTAATTATTATCGGATTGGTTGAGTTAGGAGTTTGGCAAGAAAGTTTTCCTAAAAGAGGGTGGAAGCAGCAGTTGCGAAGTTTTCAACTTTGGCTAGGGACGATTCTAGTTACATTTATCGTCATATTCCCAGCAACGTGGGTTTCACCAGGATATGTTCTCAACAGAATCCGTGATGGTGTTTTGCAAGAATCAGATCGGGGATTTTTGTTTTTCTTGGGACAACTCACCCATTCCCCTGGAATTCTATTTTATCCCTTAGTACTGATATATCGTCTCTCACCAATATTGCAAGTGGGTTTAGTCGCTACAAGTATAGTGTTGCTGATTCCCAAGCTACGACATCGGCTAAAAAATAGCAGTGCGATCGCTGCGATCGCTCTAACTGCTGTCTGTGTGATCCTGATATTATCAGCGAGTGACAACAAAATCGACCGTTATATTAATCTGTGTTTGCCAATGTTGGCAATACTTGCAGCTATTGGTTGGTTAGAAATGATTGCTGGGGTGAGACTTGGGGTTAACAAACTTTCTTCGCAACTGAAAATTAGTAACGAGTGGGGTTGTCTAATTATCTTTGCGTTGCAACTAGTTTTCCTTATCCCATACCATCCCTACTACCTGACTTACTATAATCCTTTATTTGGTGGTGCAGTCGCAGCCCAAAATATATTTATGATTGGTCAAGGAGAAGGTTTGGAAAAAGTTGCTCAATGGTTGAACCAGTCGCCGAATGTCAAGGAAACTAAAGTAGCAAGTTGGTATAGTCGTTATTTTTCCAGTTACTTCCACGGTCAAGTTTTACCAATAGACAAGCGTATTCCAGCTGGTATTCAACCTTGGACGCAGGCTCATCGATTAGTATTCTACAAGAATCAATTGCAGCGTCAATTACCAGAACCCAAGATGTTAGCTTACTTTACCAAGCAACAACCTTTATATACAGTACAGTTGCAAAATATTGACTATGCATGGGTTTATCCTGGGCCATTGGCTTTACCTGAAGATTTAAAGCGTATCCAATTTCCCTTATCCTTGGCTTTTGGCGAAAAAGTCCGTTTGTTAGGTTACGACTTGAATAAAACTAAGATATCTAGCAATGAAGATTTGATAGTCACATTCTACTGGGAATTTCTTGCACCATTGTCAGGAGATGTTTCGATTAAAATAAACTTGCGCGATCGCCAAAATAATCCCCAAAATAATCAAAATAAGATCGCCAGTTTTTCTAGTACATCCCTAGTAGATGGCTACATATTTCCAGAACAGATCACCGCAGGTACAGTAATACGAGATGTCCACAAGCTAAAAATTTCCCCAACTACACCACCGCAGCGTTATCAGCTAGAGGTAGAGGGATTCTCAAATCAAGGACAAGTTATTGGCGAAGTGGAAGTGGTAAAGATTGGGGATCGGGGACAAAAGAGATGGGGAGAATAACTATTGACTATTAACACTGTTAATAATTTTCCACCAAAGAGCGAACGTTTAAAATTTCATTATTTCTCAGTATTGACTATTTTTTCCCAATCCGTAAATGATAAGCGATAAATTGTCGTGACAACTCTTCCATAATTAGAAAAAGTTTTTACAGGTTTATGTCGTTTTTCCCAAAAACTTTGGTCTTTATCTAATATTTTTTTCTTTCCATTTTGCGGATTTTGTATATATATTATATAGATGTCACCAGAGGCTTGAGCATCATACGGATGTAATTCTAAATTTTTATAAGTTGCTGGAAGATAAAATCTTGTAATACTTTGCTTTTCATTAGTAATAAAGTAACCATTTCTACCTGTATTTCTCAAATATGCTCCTACTTTTTCCCAATGTCTGTAATAAGGAAATCCAAATAGACTTTGTCTACTTTGTCTTTTAAGTTCCCAAGCCAAAAATCTTTTATTTTCCCAAGGATATTCTGTTTGATTATCGATAAATAATAAATGAGATAATAAAAACGACGATATATATATCAAACTCAAGCAAAAATAATTAATGTATTGAAACTTTGCTGGAAATCTATTAAATATGATTTTTTGACAAACTTCTAGACCAAACGCCATTAAAACAGAAAAAGGCAAAATATAAGTATAAATATGCGTACCAGGATTACCAACAAAAGTTTCCAACGCTAAAAGAGGAAACAAAAACCACAGCAAGACTGAAAAATTTTCTTTAATTCTCAATATACCCAATAAACCCAAAGCAGCATACAAATATATAATAAACAAGGGATTATAAGTTATAAATGTTCTTGTAGAACTAACCGACTGCTTACTTATTCTTTCTGTCCAATAAGCCTTAGTTGATTCTGATACTGAGAAAAAGAAAGGTAAATAAAATATAGATATTAATACTAAAAAAACTGTCCCTGCAAAAAATAAATGCTGGACTTGCTTATTTTTCTGGGAAGATTCGCTATTAATATACCATCTGTAAACTAAGTAAATTACAAATGGTGTAATGAATATACCATCATAATGGGCAAGAATGGAAATTGACCAGCAAAATACACCTAAATATAAACCATAAACTCTCCATTTTTCAAATTTTGTAGATAAACTGATCAGATATAAAGCCAAAACAGAAAATAAGATTACAAATGATTGGTACTGAACAATTCTTGTTAAGGCTACAAACAAACCATTAATTGCAATAAACAAAGATGAATAAATAGCTATTTTCTTACCAAATTCTAGTTTGATAAATTTATAAAAAAAATAAATAGCTAATATACCCAATATAGTAAAAGGAAGCCTGAGTAACAATTCATTATCATACCCAGGATTCAAAAAACTCATAAAATATGTCATCAAAAATTGAATTGGGCCCTTTCGTTGATTGAGCAAAAAATCAATCATACCTTGGTCTGCTTGAGGTCTATATAGTGCTTTAATTTCATCACCTTGATAATTGGAATAACCTAAATTAATTAACCTTAACCATAGACTCACAAAAATTAAAAATAGTACTGGAATAATATTTTTGATTTGTTTCATTTGTCTAAACCCGAAACTTTAAAACTTGCATGATTATGACATAACTCCAAAAACTCTGCGTTACTCCGCGCTTACCTTCGCGTTCCTCTGCGTTAAAAAAATATTGTTATGTGTTGCGATCGCACCAATTCGACAAAAAAAGTAAAAAGAAGAAAATTCCTCTTTTTACTCTCAAATAAAAAAATTTTTAAATACCCCTTTCTTCCTCATTATCAGCCGTATTTCTGGTAGAATTCTGAGGACGGCTACCTGCATTACGCACATTCACAATTTTACTTAGCAAATCAAACCAAAATGGCGCACCCATTGCAATAGCAATACCACTTAGTATCCAGCCAGGAATCAAAGCTAAAATTTTAAAATAGGGGAAAATTTGTTTGGATTGGCTTGTCCATTTTATTTGCTGTTGTAAATTAGCATCACTCCAACCAATAGGTAAAGAAATATTTGTTAAAGCTTCATCTGCTTCTTGTCTGATTTGCTCTAGATTAACATTACGATTTCGTAGTACTACTTCTCCCGCACTATTGGTAATAGTATCTCGCAAAGCAGAATCTTTTGATAGTCTTCTCACCATATGAATTGCATCTGCATTGGCGGTAATAGCGATCGCCAAACCTATGATAATAGCTGCACCTTTAGCATTGCGTTTGTAGACTCCAGAAGCTCTTTCCATGGAACTATTAAAAGTATTTTCTATTTCTAAACGCAATGCATTCATTCCTTCTTCTGTTGTTTTAACTCTTGCTTGAGCGCGTTTTGCTAAAACACTAAGATTTTCTACCACAGAGGGCGGTAAATTTTCAATAGCTGTAGTTTCAATTGTTTGATATCCTTTTTGAATTCCCTGGTATGCTTCGCTATCTTTGTCTTGAATAGCTGCTTTAATTTCTTGATAAATTTCGCTATCTTTCTTGATTGTTTGTACAACTTCATTAATATTCGGTTGCAATCCTCCTAGCAAGATTGCTTGTTCAATATCATCAAAAATGTCTTTCTTTAAAAACTTTAATTTCCGTAAATATTTGTTAGACAATTCATCTTCAGGCATTTCTGAGTTGAAAGATTCTATATATCTATCGAAACTTTCTCCCATGCGACTTAGGCTTGTTTTTAAACTGGCTTTCTTTTGATGAAAGTTCCAACAAATTTTTTCAAATTCTGCACTGAGTTCTGAAAATTCCTTATAGATATTACTAAAAAACTCCGTAAATCTATAATCATCACTTGCTTGTTCTTGTAATTTAATAATGATTTCTTGTATCTCAGCTAATCTTTCTTCTTTAAATTTATTTAGTCTTAATTCTGTTAATTTTTGCACCAATGCAGGAATTTGTAGTGTTTCAACCAGAGTTGTAGCAAAAACATCAGCAGGTATATAAGAAGGACCAGTATGTTTTTTATCTCCAAAAATACTTGTATTTTTATCTGTACCTGGTCTAGGTTTTTTCAACATGCGATAAAGTGAACCAATTGCCCAAGTAATCTTACGAGGTATGGTGACAAATAATCCCTTTGCCTCTTGATTAATATTTTTCACTAAGGGATTATCATAAATATTATTTGCGAGTTTGATAACTTGAGCTTCTTCTGCATTCTGCACATCACCAGCTAATAAAATTTCTATCGATTTTTTTAAGTGTTCAGCACGCCATTGAAAAACAGTAGCAATTAGTTCCTGTATTTCGGAAGCTAATAAACTCAAGATTAAATAAATAAAAATTAAACCGATCGCTACATCTAGAATAAAAGGTAGATTCATTGATTTTCTCCACAATATCTAAAATTAAAATTGAGAGTAAGTATTTTTCGTGTCGATTTTACCAATAAATGCTCGTTAAATAGATTTAAGAGTAATGTCAGAAACATTGTCAAAAAATATTATGATTAATTAGCAAAAATTGAGTTAATTTAAAAACTAGGACGAACTTCAGACAATGGTTGTTGCTAAACAGCAACAGATGAAGATTCGCAAACGTCTGTTTGTACTCGAACCAGCAAGCAAAATTATTATCCTAAAATATGCAAGAAGGAAGCTTTACTTGGGGTCGTCTCGAAAAGCAGTATCGATCTCTCGACAAATGGATTGATTGGACATGGATAATAGTGCTGTTGGTAGCAGCTGTGTTACTTTTTACCATAGATTTAGGGCGATTACCGCTACGAGATTGGGATGAAGGAACCGTAGCACAGGTTGCAAAAGAGATTTTACACGCCCCTGCTAATGCAATGAGCTGGCTTCACCCAACTTTGGGAGGCGAACCGTACCATAACAAACCACCGTTGATGCATTTGCTCATCGCTTGGGCTTATTCTTTGGGCGGTGTTAATGAGTGGACGGCTCGCTTACCAGGATCAATTTTAACGGCAATGTCAGTACCATTGCTGTATTGTGTTGGTAGAGAAATATTTCGTCAGCGTTTTTGTGCTATCTATAGTGCTTTAGTTTACTTGACAATGCTGCCAGTTGTGCGCCACGGGCGTTTAGCCATGTTGGATGGGGCAGTGATATGTTTTTTTATATTGATGATTTTGTGTGTGTTGCGATCGCGTCGTGATTTACGTTATTGCCTGGGTGTCGGCATCGCTTTTGGCTTAATATGTTTAACCAAAGGTATGCTAGGCGTATTACTAGCTGCTGTCGCAGTCGCATTTCTATTGTGGGATACACCACGACTACTGACTAGTGGTTATATGTGGATGGGAATGTTCATAGGTAGTATACCTGTGGCTTTATGGTATGTAGTTCAATGGTGGGAATATGGTCGCACCTTTACCAATGTTGGTATGTTTAGTCAATCTCTCAATCGCATTTGGTCATCAGTTGAAAACCATTCCGGACCACCTTGGTACTATGTGTTGGAAATACTTAAATATACTTGGCCGTGGTTGATTTTTTTACCATCAAGCTTGCAACTAGCCAAGGAAAACCATAACCTCAGTTGGGCAAAACTAGTACTGGTGTGGATGGGAGTTTATTTAGTTGCTATTTCTGTGATGGGAACAAAACTTCCCTGGTATGTGTTTCCTATTTATCCGAGCCTAGCCTTATTGATTGGAGCGAAACTAGGAGAAGTCGAAGATTCACCTCTGCTATCATCTTATCCACGATTTTGGATAGCAACTTTAACGTTTTTAGCTTTGGTAGCAACAGCTGGTAGTATCTATTTCAGTTTCGTCCCCACAGCAAAATCTGATTTACAGCTACAACTGATTTTTGCAGCGGTAGCAATGACAATGGCCTTAGCAGCAATTTTGGCAGAACGAGGCGATCGCCAATTTCTTAAAGTTTTATTTTGGGGATCTTATGTTTCGTTACTCTTATTTATGAAATCAAATTACTGGGTTTGGGAATTGGCAGAACGTTATCCAGTCCAACCACTTGCGACTATAATCCGAGAGGGGACACCATCAGGTACAAAGATTTATACATCCAGCCCTGAACACCGCCCTTCATTAATTTTTTATAGCGATCGTAATATTATTCCTGCTTCTTTTAAACAACTGCAAGACCATTGGCACAATCACAAACAACCTTACTTATTGCTTGATAATTCTGCTGTTCATATACTCCAACTTGATTCACTCAAGGTTATTGATCAAGCAGAAGGCTGGAAACTGGTTACAAAAGAAGGGAACTCTTAACCGCGAACTCCTGACAGAGGGTTAAGAATTCCTTCTGAAAAAATATATTAGTTAGTGGTTGGTAGTTGGTAGTTAGTAGTTAGTAGTAAAAACTCTTACTAACTATTCTAAGAACGTACAAATGTTTGTCTCTATAAATAACCAATAACTACTAACTCCAGTATTGTTTGATATACTAAATACTGAAAGTTGTGGGGGAGGATATTACTCCTAGGAGCATTCCTCACTGGGATTTTCTTCCCTCCTCGATAGTTTTTTCTATTTGTGGTGACGAGGTATCGCTGTTACGATTTTGCTGATATATTGCAATCATACCAAAAACAATAGCGCTTCCTACCACTACAGCAAGTAAAGGATTTTTAAAGACAAAAAAATCCCGAATAATTCTGGCTAAAGGTCGGCTTTGGCGGCGTAGTGCCGATGAAATCATAATCTGTCTTAAGGTAAAAGGATCACGGACATAGTGGCCGCTTTTACAAACCACTAGCTTCTGATGACAATACGGACAGGTAAACAATCCAACATAACTGCTAACTGCTGTGGGCGTAGAATTTTGGCAAATGGGGCAAGTCAAATAATGATTATCAAAAGTATGTGTATTCATCTACCTCGTCCGTTTAGTCCACTTACTTGGTTCATAACAAGAGCTATATTGAATTCCTGCTGAAAATGCGTGTAGATTTCCCCGACCATAATTCTCTCCATTTAAGCATTATCGCCACATAAATGTTCCACAATAAAAATTTTTTAACCAAAGCTTTGTAAATTACACAAAGATATGTAGATTTTTTGCCCAAATTGGCTTTCTACAGTCATAGGCTAAAGGTTAAAAAGATTATTTCGACTTTTCTCTTTTCCCTTTGCTATCTTGTCTGGTTGCTAAATGATCACTCACAATTAAAAGTAAGATATAAAAATTTAAATTTTTTCTTAGATTTACTCCTCACTCCATGACTCTCCTACCTCCCACAGAAATTAGGAAGGTGACTGAACAACCTACCTTTGATTCTCCTTCCTTCCGTTTAACCTATTTGCTTAACCGTTTTCAACCATCTCCAGAAACAGTAGTGTTATTTTTAGCATTGCTAATTGGCAGTGGTAGTGGTATGGGTGTGGTGACATTTCATTATTTAATCCAGCTGATCCATCATTTGATGCTGGAAAATTTAATGAGTGTGATCGGTACTTGGGGTGCTTGGACTTTAGCTTGTGTTCCTATCCTGGGTGGATTAATTGTTGGTTTGATGCGCTGGCGGACACAAGATTTTGGTCCTGGACTTTCATCATTGATCGCTGCTTCCCAAAAGGGAGAGATCAAAAGACAATTACGACCAGTAACCAAAATGTTAGCAGCAGCTGTTTCCCTCGGAAGTGGTGCTTCTCTAGGTCCAGAAGGACCTAGTGTAGAAATTGGTGCTAATTTTGGGATGCTAGTGTCTGTGGTGTTACAGGTATCACAAGAACGCCAGCGTTTACTACTGGGTGCTGGTGCTGCTGCTGGTTTAGCTGCTGGTTTTAATGCTCCCATCGCAGGTGTTTTTTTTGCTTTAGAAGTAGTATTAGGAGCAACATCATTTGCTACTTCTGCGGTAAGTGTAGTGTTATTAGCAGCAGTAGTTGCAGCGTTCATTGCTCATATTGGTTTAGGAGGACAACCAGCCTTTGCCTTACCTGTTTACCAAGTCCGTAGTCCGTTAGAATTACCACTCTATCTTGGCTTGGGTTTATGGGCAAGTGTCGTTTCTTTGACTTATACACAATTAATTCGCCTAGCAAAAGCTTGCTTTGCAGGTAAAGTCCCCGGTTTTTCTATTTTTGGAAAAATACCATTACCTATTCATCCGATTATTGGTGGGCTCATTATTGGTCTTACAGCTTTATACTTACCACAAATCTTAGGTATTGGTTATGAAACAGTAGAAGCGATGCTGCAAGATGTGGAGTTTTCACTACAATTGTTAATTTTGCTGTTGGTAGTGAAATTAGCAATGACAGCAATCAGTGCTGGGAGTGGATTTGTTGGTGGTGTCTTTGCACCAGCTATGTTTTTGGGTGCTTCTTTAGGTTCTGCCTATGCCAAAATCTTAGCCAATGTAGCACCTGCAATGAATGGTTTTATGGCAGCTCCCCCTGCTTATGCGATGGTAGGAATGGCTGCTGTACTTGCTGCTAGTGTGAGAGCGCCATTAACAGCAATTTTATTATTGTTTGAGTTAACGCGAGACTACCGCATTGTTTTACCGTTAATGGCAGCAGTCGGTTTAAGTGTTTGGTTAGTGGAGCGGATAAAGCCCAATTCAAACTCCAACTCCAATCTTCAACAAATAGGTCTTTCGGAATTAAAAGACGAACAAGCAGAAATTTTACAGCAAATTCTTGTCGAAGAAGCTATGCATCCTTGTCCAAAAAAACTGCCAACAACCATGTCAGTGATCGAGGCAGCTTTGGAAATGACACGCGATCGCACCCGCACTGCTTTAGTAGTTAATGAATTAGGACAATTAGTTGGTATTCTCTCTTTAAAAGATATTAACCGTACTCTTTCTGCTTGGCAAAATTACCCAGATTCCTCAACTACAAATCAGGGTGATCTGTCCAATCAAACCCTAATTGATATTTGTACCACTGATATTCTCTACGCTTGGCAAGATGAACCCTTATCTGAAGCCTTAGATCGCATGTCTGTTCGCGGTTTGCATCAGTTACCAGTGGTAGCATCAGATAACCCCGAACAAATTTTGGGATTACTAGAACGGGAACAAATTACTTTAAGTTGTAATGTAGCACTCACACGTAAAGCTCTTTGCCACTATCTACCATCGGTAACAAAAACAGATGTGGTTACTAGTCATTAGTTATTAGTCATGAGTCATGAGTCATAAGTCATTAGCTTTGCACAAAGGACAAATGACGAATGACAAATGACTATAATTATGCTGTTGCTTCTAGAACTTCGACATCTTCTCTTTCATCTGAGTCTATTTGTCTCAGACGAATGTGTTTTTTACCCAAAGTGATGATAAACTCATCTCCAGGCTTCAGATTCATCTGTTTTGTGTAAGCAGAACCTATTAGTAAGTTACCGTTAGACTGCACACTAATTCTGTAGCTAGCACTGCGTCCCCCACGACCATTTGCGCTAGGAGCGCTATCTAACTGAATGCCTTCAGCATCAATTAAGGCGTTCAAGAATTTCATCATGTTGACGCGCTCTATACCATTTTTGGTCACAGTATAGTAGCCGCATTGTTTAGCTTTTTCTTCTTTGCTCAGATTTTCTAGCTCTTTAACTTTCTTGAGCAACTCTTCACCGGTTAGGGGTTCAATTTTTTTCTGTTTAGCCATCAACTTAGAGCGAAAATAAACGAACGATTGAGTGAGTTGAATCGATTTTATTTTAGCTGAGATTGAGGAAGTGATAACACAATCCTTTTATTTTTATATCAGCTACCGCAAAGTATATTACACAAATCAGCAAATTTTTGCATGTCTATTAATATTTAGTTTGAAAATTAATTTAAAAAAATAAGGCTGAAGCTGATAACTATGCTCTAGTTTATGAAAGACTGCTACACTGTAATCTATATTTGTTTAAGTTTCCTAAAGCATTGCTAAAAAAGCAGTTTACTTACACTTGGTTGATAATTAACACAGAGAACGATAAGTAAAACTGATCCTTAGTCATAGTCATTAGTCATTAGTCATTAGTCATTGGTGAAGACTAATCTTAATGACAAAGGGCAAAGGACATAGACGCGCAAGCGGCTACCTTTGGAAGCCACTCCGTATCTACCCGCAGGATAGGACAAAGGACAAATAAATGAAACTAACTACCAAAGGACATTACAGTGTCAAAGCATTGCTAGATTTGAGTTTGCAAGCTGGTTATGGGCCTGTTTCTACTAAAGCGATCGCCTCTCGTCAGGATATCCCAGCTCCTTACCTAGAAAAACTCCTAATAGAAATGCGTCGTGCTGGGTTAGTAAAATCTGTTCGCGGTAGCATCGGTGGATACCAACTGGCAAAGAAACCTGCACAAATATCTTTAGGAGAAATTTTAGAAGCTGTTGGTGAAACAATAGAACCTTTACCCCATCATCAAGCTTCCCCAGGACAAACAGAAGATTGGGTAACATTTACTCTTTGGCAAAGGCTGCACCAAAAATTGAAAGAAGCTTTGTACAGTATTACTCTGGCAGACCTTTATTACGATGCCCGTAGCTGGCAAGCATCTCTTGGTGAAGAAGCCAGTTTTATTGTTTAGTCATTTGTCATTGGTCATTGGTCATTGGTCATTGGTCATTAGTTATTAGCTTTGCACAAATAATGAATCACAAAGCAACAAACAATAAAAGACAAAAGACAAATGACAAATGACAAATAACAAATAACTTTTATGATTGTTTTAATCCTTGCAGCTTATTTAGACTACATTATTGGCGATCCTTGGGGCTGGCCTCATCCCGTGCGAGTAATGGGGTGGATAATTTCTCGTTTCAGCAAATTTGCTTTCATATATTGTCAAAATTCTCTCACACAAAGACTAGCAGGAATATTTTTAGGCATTTCTCTGATCATTGCTAGTGGAATAGTTGGTTATTTAATAATACAAATTGTTAAATCCCTACATCCATTACTGGGAATTGCTGTAGAAATAATTCTCCTAGCGAGTTGTTTTGCAGGCAAAAGTTTACGAGTTGCAGCTCAAACAGTTTTACAACCTTTAACATTAGGAAAAATCCAGGATGCTCGTTCTACTCTGAGTAATTATGTTGGTCGAGATACAGAAAATCTCACAGAATCAGAGATTTTGCGAGCAATTATGGAAACAGTCACAGAAAATGCAGTTGATGGAGTCATGGCTCCTCTTTTTTATGCAATAGTTGGCGCATTTATGCCATTTATCGGCCCAGTTCCCTTGGCTTTAGCATACAAAGCCAGCAGTACACTCGATTCCATGGTGGGTTATCGACAAGCACCTTATACTGATTTGGGCTGGTTTAGTGCGCGCTTAGAAGATGGTTTGACTTGGGTTCCTTGTCGGTTAACAGTAATTACTATTGCGCTGCTGTCGAGTAAACCTTTGTATGTCATCCGAATTTGTCAGCGCGATGCACCCAATGATCCTAGTCCCAATTCTGGTTGGAGTGAGTGTGCATACGCTGCTGCTTTAAATGTACAGCTTGGAGGTACTAATTGGTATCGTGGCCTGGCTAAACATAAACCCCTGTTGGGAGATGATACTCATCCAATCACTTCAGCTAGCATTGATCAAGCCTTACAACTAACTCGATATTGCTTTTTGTTATGGTTAGGTGTAACAACTCTGTTGCTATTTGCCATAAACAAGTAATCATGAAAATAGGGAATTAGTAATCGGTAATCGGTTATTTATATTTTTCTTGCTCATCATCTGTTACTGATTCCTTATGACTCGGCTTTTTAGTATAAATTTTGACAGGGGGATACTGGTATATGACTATTTCTACCACTTCTACTAAAGCTAAAGTGGTTGAGATTCTCTCATCCGAAGAACTCCGTCGTACCGTCACTCGTCTTGCTTCCCAAATTATCGAAAAGACTCGTGATTTATCCCAGTTAGTGCTGCTTGGTATTCATACTAGAGGAGTACCTTTAGCAGAATTATTAGCACGCCAAATTGAAGTGTTAGAAGGTGTATCTGTGCCAGTAGGAGCCTTAGATATTACATTCTATCGCGATGACCTCGACCAAATAGGGCTACGAACTCCAGCCAAGAGCGAAATATCTTTTGATTTGACAGATAAAATTGTCGTACTTGTAGATGATGTGATATTTAAAGGACGAACAGTTCGTGCTGCTTTAAATGCTGTCAACGAGTATGGTAGACCAGAGGTAATTCGTTTAGCTGTGCTGGTGGATAGAGGTCATCGCGAGGTACCAATACATCCAGATTTTGTTGGTAAGCAGCTACCCACTGCTAAAGAAGAGATTGTCAAGGTTTATTTACAAGATGTAGATGGAAGAGATGCAGTTGAATTAATTGCAGATTAGTTTATAAAAAATAAGATCCCCGACTTTTTTAAAAAGTCGGAGATTCTGTAATTTTCATTTTCACAAATCAAATAGAATTGCTATAGCTGCCTTTGACTTGCTAAATCTGGTTGTAGTTGTGAAAATAATTTTTGCCACTCAATATAACTAGCACGATTTTCTCCCTCTTTAACTTCAAAAGTCATGTTACACGCTTGTGGCTCTTTTAGCGCTTGTAAACAAATTTCTGCCACATCTTCGCGACTAATTTTTCCTCTAATATTGTCGCCTTGCTCAAATATTAGAGATTTGCCACCGGCTTCTTCTGTCAATGCACATGGTCTAATAATTGTGTAGGGAATTCCACTGGCTCTGACACTGTCTTCACCCTTCAATTTCCAAGTTAGAATCCCTCCCAATTGATCGTTTAATCTCACTGCTGGTGGTTCTTCCTCCAAATTAATTCCTGGACGTCCTGGACGAGTCACTCCTGCGGAACTAACAAGAATAAATTGTGGTAGACTTTTTCCTCCATAGGCTTTAATTGATTCTAATTGCAAGGCAAAACCACCAGGGGAAAATTGTGGATTTAGTTCTCCATCATATTCAAACTTGCTCAACATTAATTGGAATGAGGAAATTTGATGAGTGTCAATTGATCGAGAATCTTGCAAAGTTTTAGCCCTAAATACAGGAGTTAAATCCGCAAAGGGAATCCGAACATTGATCCAAGTATTGGCTATTGTGTCAAAAGAATAGCTATAACCAACTCCATCCCATCTTGTATCTGTACGGAGAAAGAATTTATAACGCTTTCCATCTCCCTTGACGCGCAATTCTATACCTTCATAGCCAGATAAATTAAAAGCAGGAGAGAAATTTTTGGTTCTGACAGAAGCAAAGCCACCGGAGTTAGCAGTGGAAACATTACCAGCAAATAAAGCTGTATTTTCTACTAATTGAATATTACTTTCACTGACTCCACCCATAACTACATCATCTACTGCACCCCAGATATTTTTTATTTCTGTGGATGGGTTGGTGAAATCAAATAATATTTTGTCTTCAGAAGCAGGTAAATATTTTGCAGCAGCTTCTACCAAGTTTTTTACGCCTCGATACTCCACATTTTCTGGAGTGTCGCCGACTATTTCTGGCTGATAAAATTTCACACCTTGATAGTATTTTTCTCGTTCTGGAGTATCTCCTTCTTTTGGCTGTACACGTACTGCGGTACAACAAATTATGGCTTGAATATTAGCCATAACTAAGGGTGTCAAAGTTTCTGGCTGAGTAATATCTGCAACTACTAAGTCAACCTGATC
This sequence comes from Fischerella sp. CENA71, assembly GCA_024239075.1. GTDB lineage: Bacteria > Cyanobacteriota > Cyanobacteriia > Cyanobacteriales > Nostocaceae > Pelatocladus. The sequence continues at coordinate 97,965 of JANBVI010000020.1, forward strand.
ACCAAGAATTGTTCTGGCTTTTTCGATGTCACGTACAAGCGATCGCACTCGATAACCCCGTTCAAGTAGTCGCCGTACCACTCGCTTCCCAACACCACCCGTCGCCCCTGCTACTAGTATTACACCCACCTGTTTTGCTCCACTTGGTTGATTTTGATTCTCTTTGGTACGACCTTGAAATAAATCTTGTATCCAGTTAATCAAAGGTACAACTTCAAAATAACTAAGGGTTTGGACAAATCGGGCTAAGTCCCATTGAGAGCGATTTTGATCAGTCATAATCGTATCCTTACTGTTGTGGATTTTTACTTCGTAATCGGATACTTTCAATAGTGTAAAAAATAGCAGATATGGTTAAAAGAATTAAATTAAATTGTATTAGTTCTTTCCCATACCATCTGTTATTAAAAAATAGAATAAAACCAGCAATAAAAAAAACTACTATTAATACTATATCTTGCCGACGGAATAAGTTCGGGCGTACAAAAGGTAAAGCTAATAAAGCAAGGGCTGCAATAATTAAAATCGCACCAATGAGATTAAGTGGGTTGTTAAACATTTATCTATTGATTAGTGGTTAGTGCTTATTTCTTCATTCCACGTAAACGAATACATTCCGCAGCAGAAAAGATACCTGCTCCTGCTAGCAAAAACTGGCTGATTGGTATTTCTTGATTGCCATAGGATTGATATTCTTGAAATAGCAACAGTATGCCAGACAAACAGAATACTACAGCGAAAACCGCATCGTAATCTTTTGCTAGCCTTGGATAGGAAGAACGAAGGAAAAATAAACCGACTCCAAAAGTTGCTAAACCAATACCTAGCAGAATAATCCAGGTGGGTGCTTTAAATAAAAATAATCCTGCCGCACCAACAAAAGGTAAGAATCTAGCCACAGAGAGAGTTTTGTCTATCCAAGCTGGTGGTGCAACTTGAGAAGCAGGAGTGGAGTAGTCCGTGACACCAGAAGGAGGTACTGATGTTTGTGGGTACATATTCATCATCTGCGGCATAGTTGATTGGGCGTTGACAGATGAGATTTGTGCTTGCGTCGGTGGTATTGGATATTGTAATTGCTGAAGATCCTGCAATACTTCTGTTGCAGATTGATAGCGATCGCGATAGTGGTAGCGCACCATTTTTTGTAAAATTGCTACTAGTCTAGGGGATGCCTGCGCTTGATTTGGCCAAACAATTTCCCCAGTTTCGGGATTATCTTGTAACTGAGTTGGTAATATCCCCGTTAGTGCTTGAATAGCAATGATCCCCACAGCATAAATATCACTATTTGGGCGTGGTCTCCCTTGGGCCTGTTCTGCCGGCATATAACCAGGAGTGCCGATCGCAACAGTTGCAGCCATTTGACTAGGAGAAGCTGCGAGTTGCGATCGCATTTGTTTCACAGCACCAAAATCAATTAAAACTAATTTGCCATCCGAGTCACGTCTAATTAAATTATCCGGCTTGATATCACGATGAATTACGCTGTAACCGTGAACAAACTCCAACACTCCCAAAACATCCTGTAACATTTGGATAATTTGGCTTTCAGTCCAAGGTTGACCACCCCGCATTTCTGCACTGAGTGGGTGTCCCACAATCAACTCTTGCACTAAACAAAATTCTTCATTTGCTTCAAAATAAGCCAATAGACGGGGGATTTGGTCGTGATTTCCCAATTGTTCGAGTATTTCTGCCTCATTATTAAATAAACGTCTGGCAGTCTGTAAATAATAAGGTTCCGAACTCGCAGGCTTCAGCAACTTGAGAACACATTTAGGGTTGCCCGGTCGTCGGGTATCTTCAGTAATATAGGTTTCACCAAATCCTCCAGCACTCAGGACTTGGATAACTTTGTAACGGCCGTCTAGTAGCTTTCCTAACATGGTGGGCTAGTGCGAGTGTTTTTATTCATCTTGCCACACGATGACAAAATGTTTACTAGCAAAAACAAGAAGGAAAAAGCGAGAATGGAAAAGATAAAAGCTAGTAAATAGAGAATGCTTGATTCTAGAGAATACCAACGACAAGTGACCAATGACCCATGAGCGATAATTTCTCAATGGTACAAGTTCCGAAATTTATCTTTGGGGTCAATCCAAAATCGTTCGACTGACTTGTACTGAGCCTTGTCGAAGTAGCGCTCACGACGAAGTCCAAAATCCAAAATCCAAAATCCAAAATCGGTTGACCATGCTTCAGTTTCAACCTCCAGGCTTCGGGCATAAAATCATCCACACCTCTTTTGGGTCAATGGTTTACTATACCCAAATTGCAGCACCTTGGTATAATGCCGATACTGAAGATTTAACACCATTAATATTTCTTCACTGTTTTGGTGGTGGATCTTCTGCTTATGAATGGTCGAAAGTTTATCCTGCTTTTGCGACTTCTCACCGCATACTCGCACCAGACTTAATTGGTTGGGGAGATTCTGCTCATCCAGTACGAGATTATCAGATTAATGATTATCTCACAATCATTACAGAGTTGATCAGACACACTTGTCGTCCACCTGTAAAAGTAGTTGCATCTTCCCTAACTGCTGCTTTGATAATTCGACTGGCTATTGCTCAACCTTTTTTATTCCAAGCGCTATATTTAGTCTGTCCTTCTGGTTTTGATGACTTTGGGCAAGGTTCTGGGCGCAGACTTCCGCTTCAGGTGATCAATACTCCACTATTAGATAATTTAATTTATGCTTTGGGTGCTGAAAATGAATTCGCGGTAAATAACTTTTTACAAAGTTTTTTGTTTGCCAAACCAGAGCGAGTTTCGCCAGAAATAGTAGAGGCATATTTATTTTCTGCTCAACAGCCAAATGCTAAATTTGCAGCATTGGCATTTTTGCGGGGTGATCTTTATTTTGATTTAAGTTTATATATTGAACAGCTAAATATTCCCACAGTAATTTTTTGGGGGAAAGAAGCACAATTTACAAGTGTAAAATTAGGACAACGATTAGCAAAGTTGAATTCAAGAGCAATTCAAGACTTTCATGTGATTCCGGAGACAGGAATACTGCCACATCTGGAACAGCCAGAAATGATAATTGGGTTATTACAGCGATATTTATAAATATATTGGGACACTGAAACTACTAGCGAAGGTAGCCATTGCGGACTCTTTTTATGTTACCTAATTATAAATATGGAGTGCGATCGCATTACTTTTGGTTAGCATAAACTGCTCCAAGTCATGATACTTTCCCTTCCAAAAGCCATGCTGCTTCAGCACACCCTGACTTTGAAACCCTAACTTTTTCAAAAGTTTCTTGACGCAAAAAGAGGCGTTTTGTCTCTAGGCTTGGGAAAGAAGTCAATAGGAAATCTGTGTCCATTTTAGATTTCGCTCTCTTTGTTTTAACTTCAAGGATAACGCCCTATCAATAAAACAAAAAGCAAGGATTGAAAGATTTAAATTTTTTCTAAAATACTAAATAATGCTTTGGGTAAAGGGTCGAGAGTACCTTGATAAACCGTCTCATGAATAGAGATGACATTGAAGCGATCGCCAAAATTTTTCTTGATTTCTTCAGGTGTAAATCGATAAGGGCCTTCTTCCCTTGTTTCCAAATAACTAAAGCATTTCAGAAACAAATAACCTTTGGACTTAATCAAACTATGGACAATGCGAACATAATCCTGTCTTAAATTAGGATGAAATCCATGAAAACAGCCCCGATCAAACACAAAACCAAACTCTTGATTTAAATAACTATTAAAAATATCATCTTGTCTAAATGTTATATTTAAATTTTCTTCTTTAGCTTTACTCTCAGCCTGAATGATCGCAGCTTCAGAAATATCAGTCCCGGTAACTCGAAAACCTTTTTTTGCTAATGCGATCGCTTGTGTCCCTGGCCCAGTTCCTAAATCTAACACTTTACCAGAGTTAATCTTCAGCTTAGTTAAAGCTTGCTCCAGATCAGCATCCAAATCTGGATTGTACCAAGCCATCGTTTCAACTTGGCGTTCTTGATATAAATTATTCCAATTAAGGAATTGCCGTTGTTGAGTCATGATCCGTGTTCATCCGTGTGTATCGATATTCGAGCAAAAAATCATTTTTGAATATTCTCAACTCGCTGATTTAATTCTCGAACTTGCCGATTTAATTCTATTTGCCGTTTGATTAAAACATCAAAATCTGATTTCGTTGCTAAATTTGCCCGATTGGGAATCAGTTCTTCCACCTGATTTAAACAACTATTCATTCCCGCAGCAAATTCGTAGCGGGTGACTGGTTGAGAACCCCGATATGTCCCATCCGGGTATCCAGATAAACAACCTGTCTGGGTAGTATTACCACCATTTTGAGTGGGAGTTTGTGCCACTGTTCTAGATGGGTGTGAAATAATTGTTGCTATTGCTAAAGTCGTCACTAAAGCAGTTGGAGTAATTTTAGACATTGTTTCTACCTCCAAGCCATTGAGCAGAAAAGCAGAGGGTAGAAGTGATGAGTCAATACGTCCTTTTTAAAATCCCTTAATTTGAATTATGGGGATTCCCCTATTGCCTATTGCCTTTTAAATACTACAACACACAAAGAACCAGAGAAGAGAAATAACAGATAATATAAAAAGCGCTTCATAGTTCTTAAAATTTTTCTAACACAATGGCAAGAGACTTAAGGGAATTTATCAAACTTCTGGAACAAAAGGGACAACTACAGCGAATTACAGCGCCAGTAGATCCAGATTTAGAAATTGCGGAAATTGCCAACCGAATGCTGCAAAAGGGCGGCCCAGCGTTATTGTTTGAAAACGTCAAAGGTTCATCTGTACCAGTGGCGATCAACCTGATGGGAACGGTAGAAAGAATATGCTGGGCGATGAATATGCAGCATCCCCAGGAATTGGAAGAACTGGGGAAAAAGCTGGCGATGCTACAACAACCCAAACCGCCGAAAAAGATTTCCCAAGCGATCGATTTTGGTAAAGTGCTATTTGATGTACTCAAGGCGAAACCTGGACGAGATTTTTTCCCTGCTTGTCAACAAGTGGTAATTAAAGGGGAAGATTTGGATTTAAACAAGTTACCTTTGATACGTCCTTATCCTGGCGATGGTGGCAAGATTATCACCATGGGGCTGGTAATTACCAAGGATTGTGAGACAGGTACACCAAATGTTGGTGTGTATCGCTTGCAACTACAATCTCAGAATACAATGACCGTGCATTGGTTATCAGTGCGGGGTGGGGCGAGACATTTACGCAAAGCAGCTGAACGTGGCAAAAAATTAGAAGTTGCGATCGCTCTGGGTGTTGATCCTTTAATTATTATGGCAGCAGCCACACCGATTCCCGTAGATTTATCTGAATGGTTGTTTGCTGGATTGTATGGTGGTTCTGGTGTACTGTTGGCAAAGTGTAAAACTGTAGATTTGGAAGTTCCTGCTGATTCTGAAATTGTTCTTGAAGGAACAATTACACCGGGCGAAATTTTACCAGATGGGCCTTTTGGTGATCACATGGGTTATTACGGTGGTGTGGAAGATTCACCCCTGATTCGCTTCCAGTGCATGACACAGCGCAAAGACCCGATTTATTTAACCACATTTAGCGGTCGTCCACCCAAAGAAGAAGCGATGATGGCGATCGCTCTCAATCGGATTTATACTCCCATACTACGCCAACAAGTTTCGGAAATCGTCGATTTCTTCTTACCAATGGAAGCTTTAAGCTATAAAGCAGCCATCATATCTATAGATAAAGCCTATCCTGGACAAGCGCGACGGGCAGCATTGGCGTTTTGGAGTGCGCTACCACAATTTACCTACACCAAATTCGTGATTGTGGTGGATAAAGACATCAATATTAGAGATCCGCGTCAAGTTGTGTGGGCAATTAGTTCTAAAGTAGATCCCACACGAGATGTATTTATTCTGCCGAATACGCCTTTTGATAGCTTAGATTTTGCCAGTGAAAAAATTGGTTTAGGTGGACGCATGGGTATTGATGCAACTACAAAGATTCCACCAGAAACCGAACACGAATGGGGCGCACCTTTAGAGTCAGATCCAGAAATAGCAGCGATGGTAGAAAGGCGTTGGGCGGAGTATGGTTTAGCAGATTTGCAACTCACAGAAGTAGATCCGAATTTGTTTGGCTACGATTTGAGGTAAAAATATGACATCAGCGATCTTGCTGGTGTCTAAAAATCGGAGAAAACAAGTGAACAATCAAGTTTTTCAGCAAGCGATCGCCTTAGCGTTTTGTAGTATGAGCGTGTTTATTAATACTGGTATTGCCAATCAAAGTGTCCTAGCACAATCACCTAAACAACAAAAGTGTGATATTTCTGCCTACGTCATCACCAAAAATCCACAAGGTTTAAACGTGCGGAGTGGTGCAAGTCCTACTCAGAGAATTTTGGGGAAAATAGCTACAAATGAAACAGTCAAGATAATTGCAGCTTCGGGAAAATGGGTAAAAATAACCGATATTACTGGTGATTTTAAAGGAACTGGCTGGGTGTATTTAGAAATGTTAGGTATATCCTCGCGCGGTTATGGTACTGACGGCGTCAATCTTTACAGCAATGCAGATCAAAAAAGTCACAAAATTGGCAAAGTTCCCCCCAGCACGAATGTCAAATTATTAGCCTGTCAAGGAGAATGGGCGCAGGTTGAATATCAAGGTATCAAAGGTTGGTTAGCAAGTGAAGATCAATGTGGTGCGGCGCTGACTAGTTGTTCGTGAACTAATACCAATTAGAAAAAAGAATGTGACAGACCATATTGTAGAGACGCGTAGACGCTCGTAAGAGCGGCTTCAAGGTAAGAGTATCATCGCGTCTTGAACCAAGGATGTGTTGCAATTATTAATTAATTGAATTGGTATTAGACAGAATTTATTACACAGATTGTTTAATAGGAATTGGGGAGACAAGAGAAGGTGAAGAAAAATATGAAACAAAAGGAGACAGGGAGACAAGGAGACAAGGAGAAAAAGAGAAAAGAAGATCGAAAAAAATCCAACTCTTCATCTTCCAATCCTTCCATCTCTACTTCTGTCACTCCTCAATTAGAAGATTGGATGGAAATTGGTACGATTGTCGCACCTCAAGGTTTACACGGTGAAATGCGGGTGTATCCTGACTCGGATTTTCCGGAGCGGTTTGAGGTTCCGGGAAAGCGTTGGTTATTGCGTACAGGAGAAATGAAACCGCAGCCAGTAGAATTACTTTCGGGTCGTTATATTGAGGGTAAAAATATTTACGTAATTAAGCTGGCTGGTGTGGATGATCGCAATCAAGCTGAGGAATTGCGCGGTTGTAAGTTAATGGTTCCTGAAAGCGATCGCCCCCAGTTAGGAGAGGATGAATATCATGTCCTTGATTTAATTGGCTTGCAAGTTTTTATGCAGGAGTCTGGCGAACTTGTTGGTACTGTGGTAGATGTGATTGCTGCTGGTAATGATTTATTAGAAGTCAAGTTACACCAACCATCGACTAGCAACAACCAACAAAAAACTGTTTTGATTCCTTTTGTAAAGGCGATCGCGCCAGTGGTAAATTTAGAAACTGGCAGGATTGAAATTACCCCACCAGTTGGTTTACTACAAATTAACTAATTAGAATTTTTACAGAAAAAGGCTGAATCCTTTGCCGGCGTTGCATAATTGCGGGATGATTTTGGAATTTGCATAAAAAATAATCACCGTGTCATCGCATCTCCCCGTCTCCGTGTCAGCCTAAATCATCCCCTTATTCAGCAACGCCGGTCTTTTTTATGGTACTCAAACTGGTAATACTGAATCTGTAGCTGAAATGATTCAGGATGAATTCGGTAACGATTTAGTAAATTTACACGATATTTCTCAAGCAGATGTCAGTGATTTTGACAAATATGACTATTTCATTATTGGTTGTTCAACTTGGAATATAGGTGAACTTCAGAGTGATTGGGATGGCTTTTTCCCTGAACTTGACGAAATTGATTTTTCTAACAAGTTAGTTGCTTATTTTGGCACTGGGGATCAGATTGGCTATGCTGATAATTTTCAGGATGCAATTGGTATTCTAGAAGAAAAGATTTCAGAACTTGGTGGTAAAACAGTGGTTTATTGGCCAAAATCTGGCTATGATTTCAACGATTCTAAAGCATTAAGAAATGGTAAGTTTGTTGGGCTTGCAATTGACGAAGATAATCAATCTGAATTAACGGCAGAACGAGTAAAAACGTGGGTTAATCATTTACAGAAAGAATTCAAGCTATAAATGCTTTTTTTGCCGACTGATTCCTCTCAAAGCACCAAATGCATATCTGTACCAAAGTTTAAATTTTAAGTAAGAAAATCAAAATTCAGTTATTTAAGACTTTAGAATATTATTAAATACTGAATTCTGAGTTTTAGTTAGGTATCTTAGTTGAATTCAGAATCACTGACTCCCAAGACAGAATTGTCTGTCTGTGCTAATCAGTTGGAAGATAGAGGAGACAAAAATATACTTTCGTTATTTTCACATTATCATCTGAGTAATAAAGCCAAAAAATTTTGATGATGAATACCTAATAACTAAATAATCTAGCAGTCAAATAAAGATTTGAAATACGCATTTTTTCACTAAGAAATCAAAAATTATAAGTCCTAATCTTACGCCTAATAGGTATGTATGTCTGATTTATTTGATGTTCTTTGGTTAAATGTTAGCCCAAGTTTGAAGGGTTTAGACAAACCATTACTTCAATACTTATCTAAGCATATTTCGGTGGCGCGATGGGAATATTTGCAAACAAAAGATGAAGCTTGTTCCCTAGATACAGCAGTGGCGTTGCTGTATGATTTTTTAAAATCATATGATCGCCCGGTGCATTTGGCAGGTCATGGTATAAGTGGTGCGATCGCTTTATTATTTGCTCGTCAATATCCACAAAAAGTGCGATCGCTAGCATTATTAGCTGTAGCATCTCAACCGACAAATACTTGGCAAATGCACTATTACCAGCAACGCCTTTTCTTTCCTCTCAGCCATGAGCAAATATTAGTTAACAGCGTTCGGACTTTATTTGGTAATCAATCTCCCGCAAATACCAAAAAGTTAATGACTGCGCTCACCAGAGATTTAGATGAATCCCCCACACCCCATTCTCTATTTCGATTGGTTCACTTACCCAAAGGTGGGGTTTCCATGCCAATGTTTGTATGTGGTAGCAAAAATGATCCAGTTGTTACTCCATCAGACTTACAAGACTGGCAAAGCTACTTGAAACCAGAAGATACTCTCTGGGAATGTGCTAAAGGGTATCATTTCTTTCACTACTTCTATCCTCAACAAGTAGGAAAGCAAATGTTGAGTTTTTGGCAACCCTTCACTCACAACGCAGAACTAATTCCAAATTCCAAACTCAGTTTGTCTTGTGAAGGTTGAAGGGGAACACAGAGGACACCGAGACACGGGGACAGGGGGAATACAGATGAAATACTCTCCGCGTCACCGCGTCTTCCACTCTCCGCATCTCCCAGTTCCCCAGACTAAACCTTAAAAGATGCCAAGTAAATGGGCGATCGCCAAATCAGACTGTCAGGATCGAAAAAGCAAACAGTAATATGTCATTTGCTTTCATTTCTCCTTTGTTCAACTTCCCAGAATAGGAGGTAAAATCTTGGCTAAGTTAAAAGTTGGTATCAATGGGTTTGGTCGGATCGGGCGTCTAGTATTTCGTGCTGGGATCACGAATCCCAACATTGAGTTTGTGGGTATTAACGACCTCGTACCACCAGATAACCTTGCTTACCTGTTGAAGTATGACTCTACCCACGGGATGTACAAGGGTAACGTTGAGGCAAAGGATAATGGCATCATTGTAGATGGGCATTTTGTTCCTTGCGTATCGATTCGGAACCCAGCAGAATTGCCTTGGGGTAAATTGGGTGCAGATTATGTAGTTGAATCTACAGGACTGTTTACCAACTATGAAGGAGCCGCGAACCACCTGCAAGCCGGAGCCAAGCGAGTGGTAATTTCCGCGCCTACTAAAGATCCAGAGCGAGTCAAAACCTTGTTAATGGGTGTCAATCATCAATTGTTTGACCCAGCGAAAGATACTGTAGTATCCAATGCTAGTTGTACTACTAACTGTTTAGCTCCCATCGCGAAAGTCATCAACGATAATTTTGGTTTGACTGAAGGATTAATGACCACAGTTCACGCCATGACTGCTACTCAACCCACAGTAGATGGGCCTTCCAAAAAAGATTGGCGTGGAGGTCGTGGTGCGGCACAAAATATTATTCCCTCTTCTACCGGCGCAGCAAAAGCTGTGGCATTGGTTTTACCGGAATTAAAAGGTAAATTAACTGGTATGGCGTTCCGGGTTCCGACTCCCGATGTTTCTGTGGTTGATTTAACCTTCAAGACTGCTAAAGCTACCAGTTATCGGGAAATCTGTGCAGCGATGAAAGCAGCAGCAACAGGTGAACTAAAAGGTGTATTAGGCTATACAGATGAGGAAGTAGTTTCCACAGATTTTCAGGGAGATAGCCACTCTAGCATCTTTGATGCTGGTGCTGGAATTGAACTAAATTCCAACTTTTTCAAAGTTGTGGCATGGTACGACAACGAGTGGGGTTATTCCAATCGAGTCATTGACCTCATGTTATCTATGGCACAAACAGAAGGAATTTTGCAAGGCGTTGCACTAGCAGTTTAAGCAGGGATAGGGAATTGATTATTTTCAATTCCCTATTTTGTAGAAATGTAAATGTTTGTGCGATCGCACATCTGAAGAATCTTAAATCGTACAAATATAAATAATATTTTTAAGTGTATTAACAATCATTAAATTATATAAAATCTCTTGTGATTAAACTAAAATTTAGTCTAATTTCCAGTGCCAATACTGAAAAAAAGCTGAAGAATTTGTGATGTAAATACTCAGTTATACAAGTATTACAATAGCCAAAATTTGTTCAAATGTTGATGGTAACTAGGATTGTAAATATCCCTTCATGACGAAAAATGCAAAATGATTTAAAAAAACTGCATACAATCACACAATCAATCTTGGCAAAACTTTCCTAGAATAGGGCTGGAGGGTATTGATTCAGGACTTTTGCGAAATTCTTTCGGTGTAATTGGTAATAAGTAATCAAAGGATATATTAATTTCTCATTACCAATTAGCCATTACCATAAACTCAGCTATCAAGACCACTACAACCCAATCATATAAGTCCTGGAAAAACAAAATTCAAGAGGTAAACCATGTCAAAGAATTTACTAGAACAATTGCGAGAAATGACCGTTGTGGTCGCAGATACTGGAGACATTCAAGCAATTGAAAAATTCAAGCCGCAAGATGCGACTACCAACCCTTCCTTGATTACAGCCGCAGCCCAAATGACGGAATATCAAGAAATAGTTGATCAAACTTTACTGCAAGCAAAAAAAGACCTTGGTTCTGGTGCATCTCAAGCTCAAGTAGTTTCTTTGGCATTTGACCGTTTAGCGGTGTCCTTTGGATTGAAGATTCTGCAAATTATCCCTGGTCGAGTGTCTACAGAAGTGGATGCGCGCCTATCCTACGATACAGAAGCTACTGTCACCAAAGCACGAGAGTTGATTGCTCAATACGAAGCAGCTGGAGTTTCTCGCCAACGTATTTTGATTAAAATTGCTTCCACTTGGGAAGGTATTCGTGCAGCTGAAATTTTGGAAAAAGAAGGAATTCACTGCAATCTCACCTTATTGTTTGGTGTTCATCAAGCGATCGCCTGTGCAGAAGCAGGTGTGACTCTGATTTCTCCTTTCGTCGGACGGATTCTCGACTGGTACAAAAAAGAAACCGGACGAGATAGTTACCCCTCAGCCGAAGATCCAGGCGTATTGTCTGTCACCACAATCTACAACTACTACAAAAAATTTGGTTATAAAACCGAAGTTATGGGAGCTAGCTTCCGTAACATTGGTGAAATTACTGAATTGGCAGGTTGTGATTTGCTGACCATTTCTCCGGCGCTATTAGGTGAATTGCAAGCCACCATTGGAGAATTACCTCGTAAACTTGATGCTACCAAAGCAGCAGGAATGGCAATTGACAAGATTTCCATAGATAAAGCTGCTTTTGATAAGATGCACACTGCTGATCGTATGTCATCAGAAAAGCTAGATGAAGGTATCAAAGGTTTCACAAAAGCATTAGAAACCTTAGAAAAACTTCTCGCAGAAAGACTGGCTAAACTGGAAACTGAGACTAAAATTCCTGTATAGAAGTCTCCGCCAAAGCAACTTTACGGTGTTTGTAGGCAGTACTAAAGGACTCAATTAAGCACTAAACTACTTATCAGTTACCATAAATTCAGCATAATTTTAACCCGATTTCTTTTATGAAATCGGGTTTCTCATTGTTATCAAGGTTCCACCTATATTTATGACTCACGTCATCGGTTTAATCAGTGGCACATCTGTAGATGGTATAGATGCTGCTTTAGTAGATATTTCTGGTACAGGCTTTGATTTAGAAGTAGAATTGATAGCCGCAGCAACATATCCCTACCAAGATGATCTCAGAGAACGTATTTTGGCGATTTGTGCTGGTGAAGCCATCTCAATGGCAGAATTGGCAGAATTAGATGATGCGATCGCCATTGCTTTTGCTCAAGCCGCACAAAATATTCAGAGCATTCAGAGCGATCGCCAACCAGCTAGCTTAATTGGCTCTCACGGTCAAACAGTTTACCATCGACCCCCCCACAGTCAAAGTCTTGGTTATACTCTCCAACTTGGTCGCGGCGCTGTCATTGCTCAATTAACAAGCATCACAACTGTGAGTAACTTTCGTGTAGCAGATATTGCTGTTGGTGGTCAAGGTGCGCCGCTTGTACCACCTGTAGATGCGGCTTTATTTAGTCATCCCCAAGAAGCACGTTGTATCCAAAATATAGGGGGAATTGGTAACCTTACTTATCTACCTCCTCGACGAGACAACTGGTTAGAAAAAATTCGTGGTTGGGATACAGGCCCAGGAAATAGCCTACTAGATTTGGCAGTAAACTATTTAACAAATGGTACGAAAACCTATGATGAAAATGGCTCTTGGGCTGCTAGTGGTACTCCTTGCCATGCCCTAGTAGAACATTGGATGCAACAAGAGTACTTTCATTTGCCACCACCAAAGTCAACAGGTCGAGAATTATTTGGTGTCGATTATCTGCAAGAATGTATAAAAGATGCAGAACCATACCAACTTAATTCAGCAGATTTACTAGCAACCCTCACAGAACTAACAGCTGCTTCCATTGTTCACAATTACCGCACTTTTTTGCCTGAAATGCCACAAAAAGTATTTTTATGCGGTGGCGGTAGTCGCAATCTCTATTTAAAAAATCGCTTACAGCAGCTTTTAGAAACAGTACCAGTTATGACTACAGATGAAGTGGGATTCAGTGCAGATTTTAAAGAAGCGATCGCCTTTGCTGTCTTAGCCTACTGGCGACAACTAGACTTCCCCGGTAACTTACCAAGCGTCACCGGAGCAAGCCAACGAGTGCTGTTAGGAGAAATAAATTTTAGTCAATAGTCTATTGGTCATTTGTTACTATCTACTCTCCTCACACTCCCCGCGTCTTTAAAGAGTGCTAGTCTTAAGACCAACCGTATTGGGCTTTGTCTCTAATTCTTGCATCCAAAGTTAGTGAACTGAGTCAAAAGTGGGCAGACTAGGAATATAAAACAAAGTAAAGAATAATACTTTACCAATTTTTCATAGTTACCTACTTTTGAATATTGGAGTCAAATTTTGTATGTCAGACCCCAACATTGGTCGTTTACTCAGCAACCGCTATGAGCTTAAAGAGTTAATTGGAAGCGGAGCAATGGGTCGGGTTTATAGCGCTAATGACGTTCTGTTGGGGGGTGTACCTGTCGCTGTAAAGTTTCTGGCTTTGTCAGTTCAAAATAAAAAAATGCGATTGCAACAGCGCTTTGAACGAGAAGCAAAAACTTGTGCTTTATTGGGACAAAAAAGTATTCATATTGTTCGGGTGATGGACTACGGCGTAGACGAGCATGATACTCCGTTCTACGTGATGGAATATTTACAAGGTAAAAGTCTAAACCATGTAATTCATAAGCAAGATTCTTCTTTACCCAGATTCTTGAGCTTGGCACGTCAAATTAGTTTAGGGTTACAGTGCGCTCATAATGGTATTCCTATTGATGGCAAAATCTACCCGATTATCCATCGTGATATTAAGCCCAGCAATATATTAGTCGTTCAAGACGCTAGTTTTGGAGAATTAGTTAAAATATTGGATTTTGGTATTGCTAAATTATTACAGGCAGATAGCAATAGTACAAACTACTATTTGGGAACACTAGCTTATTCTTCACCTGAGCAAATGGAGGGTAAAAATCTAGACAACCGCTCTGATATTTATAGTTTGGGTATAATGATGTTTGAAATGCTCACAGGAAAAATGCCTTTATTCGCGCCAACGCATTCTTTTGGAGCATGGTACAAGGCACACCAAACCCAAGCACCACGGACTTTTGCTGAAGTTGCCCCTACATTAAAGTTACCAAAGCAACTAGAAAATTTGGTAATTAGTTGTTTGGCTAAGTCACCAAGCGATCGCCCTCAAAATATCGGTGAAATTCTCAAAGTTTTAACATCTCTTGAACAGCTTGATTTTACACCCACTCAAGAAAAAAGTACTAATTTACCTGCTATTGTCAATCATCAACCTGCAAAAGCTCCGGTTGATCACAAACTTGGTAATGATTCGTGTGTATCTTCATTAAATAGTGAAATTTCACAACAAGCTTTCTGGCCTAAAAACAAACCTATTGCTAATATTGTTTTTCCTCAGTCTATTTGTCTAAATGGAGAACTCAAACCTGCTTTGTGGGTAATGCTACCCCAAGCAGAAATTCACAAGCGTTTAGTCTGTACTCGTTATAACCAGTTTCTTTTCATCCCTTTCCCTCATCCTATGCTGTTGTGGATTACTGTCCTCTATAACCACAAGCATGGTTCTAAATGGCTACCTTGTTACGTTGATCTCAAAACAAATGTCGCTCAAGAAACGATTCGTTTCTTAGCACAAAATGGTTACTATCGTCTACTCTTATTTGCAATAGAACCACCAAATCATTGCGATAACATCATAATCTCGACTGTTGCTTCAGCTCAACGTCAAAGGCTCCAAGAGTGGCTAACAATGAGCCAATCATTAGCATCATCCAATGATCCCCAACTTAGTAAAAATTTACTTAAATTAGAGTACGAAAAGATTAAGCCCCAAATCTTAACAAAATTACAAGCTATTGATAAAGATTTAACCTTCGATCTGTCGGGCTAATCTGAACAGAAGGAAGAAACTGGAAAGATTTGACTTGTATCTATCTAATTGCTGTATAAAACGAAATAATATTAATTATTGTTAAGGAAAATTGTTTAGGAGTTGCAAAATGCGCTTATAAGAAATATAAATAATAAAGATATAAACTAAAAAAATTAAGTTGCTTAGGGACTGTATTGATGATCATCTATGTGCATGTAGTGTTTTAAGGCAGTCATGTACGTAGAAACTAAGAACATGTTTCTTAGGTGAGGGTTTTCACTACTACACAGACCCAGTTGACTTTTAATATCATTCAATTGGTGCTATCGCAAATTAAAAACTAACAACGTGTGCTTATAAATGAGCATTTTGTTGTCATGTCGCGGATATATGTCACGCAAGATTAGTACAAAGTAAGCTAATAATTCTTTGTATGGTTTTTGTTTGTGAGCTTTTATTCTCGATATTTGGAGTTGAGCCGTTGAAAACTTTGATTTGACTACTAATCTTGTAGTTGTTACACTTTCTAAGTTAGTATTATTCATCGAAGTTGACGCCCCGACATCCCCAGCTCTTTTCCCTTGGTGGAACCTAGCAAGAGAAGGAGGTCGCCTACCGCGACTCAGGTTTCTATGCTGCCCAACTAGAGCCTGAATCTAAACCCCACTGGTGTTTGAGCAATTCTTTATAAGTTGCCTCCCTTACAACCATTTGTTCGTAGAGCTTGACTAAAAAGTCTTTTGCTTGGTCATGGCTCATGTTTTGCACTTGAGTAGCAAAAGAGCGGATGCTAAATTGCTGTTCTAAAGTCAACTCAATAGGCTTATCCATACTTGGCTCCTGAAATTAAGTACAAAGTTAAGTTAGGTCAATGACAGAGGCTCCGAAGAGTCAATTAAGCTAGTCTGCTATACCTTGCACTTGTTTGTCTATCTATATTAAGAAAGATAACAAGTGTTTGGCAGTTTGCCCATATTCTTTTATGGGTATTTTTTGACTAACCTAAATCTTTAATTTTCATCCTACTGATATAAACCTCAAGTCTACCGAAGCTAATTCCGGTAAAAAGAAGGCTTTCCAGAAACGCTCTGGTGGACGAAATTCCCTTTTACTTTTGGTAATGGATAAATAAGGGGTGTAAAAGAGAATTATATTCGTCATATCCTATAAAGCGCAAGGTGTCAATTAACTAAATAATTAAAATTCAGCCTCTGTAGACTAAGTTTCTTCAGAGGTTAAATTTATATGTATCAAGTTGTAAATGAGAAAAATGCTCAGGTTGAACAAAATAATGAGTATATTTACCAAATAGGGGATTAGAGATCGGGGATCAAGGATTGGGGACAAGGAGGAAAAGGAAGGAATTTTTCTCCCTATTTTTTTGTGTTTCCCTACTCTCCTTTGCCTAATCCCTAATGTCCTACTTATTCCCAATTATTCAAAAGAAACTATGACAACAGTGATGTTATCGTGTCCACCTTCTTTTTTGGCTGCTTCAACCAGAGCGATGGCAGTTTTTTCTACAAACAGACTTTCTTGAAGATAGGAAGCGATATTCTGATCAGCTAGTTCTTCTGTGAGTCCATCGCTGCATAATAGCAAGCGATCGCCACTTTTAACATCCAGTTGTTGCACATCTATCTGATGTAAATCTTCACGCCCTAAACAGCGAGACAAGACGTGACGGAAAGGATGAACCCGCGCTTCTTCTGGTGTAATATCGCCTGTTTTGATGGCGCGTGCGATCCAAGTGTGATCTTCGGTGATTTGCTGTAATTGTGCATCTCGGAAGCGATATAGTCTAGAGTCACCAACATGAGCAGACCAAGGGGGTTCTCCATTGCGGAAAATCACCACTACAGCCGTTGTTCCCATATCAGATCGTTCTGGGTGGTTCTGTTGATCTTGTAAGATAGCTTGATTCGCCTGCCAGAGAGCATCTTCTAACAACTGTGCTGAGGTTTTAGAACAATCCCAATGGTCAAGCAAATACTTTTTCACTTCTTGAGCAGCTATTTGACTTGCTTGTTCACCTCCTGCATGACCACCCATGCCATCAGCAACTATAAAAAAGCGCCCTTCTGGGTCAATATAGTAAGCATCTTGATTATTAGAACGAATAAGTCCCGGATCACTAATACCGGTAAAACGAAGTTTCATATATTTCTTTTCTGCAAAAATTAATACATACGGTCATAGCGGTCAAGACGCATTAGCAGTCTAATTAGCAACCATAATACTGCGGTTGCGATCAAACCAATAAAAAGAGCCTGCCAAAAATAATTATTTACAAACAAAATTGTTGCTGAAAGTGTAAAAGCACTTATTATTAACGCATAGGCTATGCCAAGTTGAATATTGCTTTGCCGACGTAGTAGACGCTCTGTTTCCAAAGACCGGACACGGAGACGCACGTCTCCACGCTCTAGTTTTTCTAGTGTATCTTCCAATCTACGGGGAAGTCCAAGGGCCGTACTACTCACTTGGGCAGCTTGCCGACTTAATTCATTTAAAAAGCTATTGCCGTCAGAACCATTCATATTCGTCATAAGCTGGATTGCATATGGTTGTGCAACTTCCATAAAGTTAAATTCTGGGTCTAAACCTTTGCCTACACCCTCTAAAGTTGAGAAGGCGCGCATCACAAATGTGAATGTAGCAGGAAACCTAAAAGGTTGATCATAGGCTATCTCATACAAATCGTCACTAATTGCTGCTACAGACTGATTTTCAAAAGGCTTGTCCATAAAATTATCCAGCATATACTGGACAGAACGCCGTACAGGACCCATATCTTCTACGGGTGCTAATGCGCCCAAATTGATCAAAGACTGCACAACGCGATCGCCATCTTTGGAAGCAATACCAAATAGTGTTTCCATCAGTCCTTCTCGCACGTTGGACTTGATGCGTCCCATCATACCGAAATCATAGAAAATTAAGGCACCATCGGGACTAACAGCGATATTGCCAGGGTGTGGATCAGCATGAAAGAAACCATTGTCGAGTAACTGAAGTAGATAAGCTTGAGCGCCTTGACGAGCAATTTGCTTGCGATCTAAACCCGCAGCTTCTATAGCTTCGTATTGACTAATTTTGATACCAGGAGCGTACTCTAAAGTCAAAACTCGTGAGGAAGTATAGCGCCAGTAAACACGTGGTACTTTCACCCATTCGTAAGTGCGAAAATTGCGACGGAAAGTATCAGCGTTGCGTCCTTCGCTCAGATAATCAATCTCTTCCCAAAGAATGCGACAACACTCTTCATAAATTCCAATCCAATCCCTTCCTCGTCCCCACTCCGGATGACTTTGGAAGTAACGAGCTATACCTTTGAGAATTCTTAAATCAATTTCAAATAACTTTTTTAAACCCGGACGTTGCACTTTCACAACGACAGCTTCACCTGAACGCAAAACAGCTTTGTGTACCTGTCCCAAGCTGGCCGCAGCTAGAGGAATTGGTTCAAAACTAGCAAAGAGTTCGGGAATATTCTTACCCAACTCTTGCTCAATAATCGTTTCTACTTGTTGGTAGCTAAAAGCAGGTACTTTGTCTTGTAATTTTGACAACTCTTCTACATATTCACTCGGAAATATATCCGCGCGCGTAGAAAAGAGCTGTCCAACCTTAATAAAGGTCGGACCTAAATCCAGCAGGGTGTTACGAATCCAGACAGCTAAAACTTTGCGTCTGGCAGCTTGCTTGGCCTCAGTAACTCCGCCTGCATAACTCCAAGATTTGTTGTAAAGCCAAAGTCTAAACAATAAGGTCAACACAAATGACCAAATGTCCACAAACCGCCGTCTACTCGAGTAGTTTTCGCGATTCCAACGGTATGCCTTATCTGTATAACCCTTTTCCATATGCTTTGCTTACCGCTGGTTTTGAACTATGTCAAACAATTTTGGATTTTAGACTTCGTCGTGAGCGCTCAGTCGAACGATTTTTGATTGACCCTACAGATAAATCCAAGGGCTTGAGGATGGGTGGATTTTAGACTTCGTCGTGAGCGCTCAGTCGAACGATTGTGGATTAGTCCACGGATAAATCCGCTTTCTTGTACCATCTAAAGAAGTTTTAGTCACTAGTTGATTTTCCTAAACAAAAAACTACTAACCACTAACTACTTCTACTGCTGCGATAACGTTGTAACTCTGTTCGTAAAAAGGCAATTTCTGCCCGCAGTTCATCGATCATGGCTTGTAAATCAACAGAATTAGTACCTGTATTACTAAATCCTGTGGTGCTTTCACCTGTACCAGCAGCATCAGCTGCTCGATTGGCTCGCTCTATCACTTCGTCTGTGAACTGACGCAAATTTTCTCTTAGTTCCGCATCTAATTTGCCTACTTCGCTCAAAGCATCAGTGAAAGCGTTTTCTAGGCGTTCTGTCATGACTTCAGCGACTGCTCTACCGACAAAAAAAGCTTGTACAAGGGGGTTGCTCATAAATTTTTGTTACGTTCGTCCGCACAAAAATTATAACTTGCCCGCTTGCTTTACTGCTTCTACTTCAAGGCTTGTACTTTGTTATTTGTCCTTTGTCTTTGGTCATTGGTAAGGGCTTCAATGATCTTTCGTTTTCGTAACTTGCGCTATGTGTATTTCCGCCGACTTACTTACCAAAAATCAATCAAACAACAAATTTTGGGAGATTTTTACTTAAACAACTTTAATGTTGTTAAAGTAATGTATATTAAAACTAAACAAAAATTAAGCAACGTTTTGTCTTGCTTAATTTTTTTATTTTTTAATTAAGAAACACTCACATAGTTCTATGAAAAATTCTCTGGCAGAAATTAGACAAAAAGATAGCCTCTCAAAGTCGGTTACTCTCGATCAGTTGCATGTATTTGAAGCAGCAGCGAGACATTGTAGTTTCACTCGTGCTGCTGAAGAGTTGTTTGTCACTCAGCCAACAGTCTCAATGCAGGTTAAGCATCTTGCACAGGCTGTTGGTATGCCTTTATTTGAACAAGTGGGTAAGCGTGTTTACTTGACACAAGCAGGTCAGGAAGTTTTGCATACTTGTCGAGAAATATTGCAGTGTCTAGATCGCCTAGAGACAACTATTTTTGACTTGAAGGGTATGAAACAGGGACGACTGCGATTAGCCGCAGTGACTACGACCAAATATTTTCTTCCCAAGCTACTCAAGCCTTTTTGTCAACTCTATCCCGGCGTCAAATTCTCTTTAGAATTTACCAATCATGATGCACTATTAGCACGAATGCATGAAAACCTTGATGATTTGTATATCATGAGTTGTCCACCAAACAGAGAAGATATAGAGGTACAACCATTTTTGGCTAATCCGCTTGTGGCGATCGCTCCTGCAAATCACCCTTTTGCCAAAGAGCGCAATTTATCCCTAAAAGCTTTTGCTGGGGAACCCTTAATTATGCGGGAAGAAGGTTCGGGAACCCGCAAGATAGTAGAACAGTTTTTTAAACAGCATGATATAGACTTGCAAATTAATATAGAACTGGGCAGTAATGAAGCAATCCAACAAGCTGTAATTGATGGATTGGGAGTTTCAATCATTTCCATGCATACTCTTAATTGTTCAGAAGTCAGAAAACAGCTAGCAATATTAGATATTGAAACTTTTCCGATTTATCATCAGTGGCAGGTAATTTTTCCTAAGAAAAAGCAGCTACCGATCACTGCTAGCACTTTTTTGGAGTATTTGCTCAAAGAAAGTCAAACTCTGTCTGCAAATAAAGAAAATCCTACGCAGGTAGTCGAAGCTTTGTGGTTTTAGTATTTGGAATCGGATTGGGAGTAGTTAAGATTAAAGTATTTACTCACTGACACTCAGGCTGTGGACATTACTAAAACTACCTGCCCTCGTTGTCATCAACCTGTAGACAAACAAGCTATTACTTGTCCCCATTGTCGCCTTCAACTCAAAGCTTACGGTCATCCTGGTATTCCTTTACACAGAGCAACTGGAGATCAATATCTCTGTGACACTTGTATCTACCATGCTGACGATAGCTGTAATTTTCCCCAGCGTCCTTATGCCAAAGAATGTACGCTGTACCAAAATATCCAAGAAAGGGAACTGGAGTTACAGCAGTTACGAGAAGCAAACAGCTTTAGCAATACCATTAAAAATTGGATTAGACGCAATCAGCCTTTACTTTTGCTGTTAGCTTTGTTACTAGTATGTCTAATCATTACGATATTGCAATTGTAATTCCGAATTTATGCATTTGTCATTGGTCATTGGTAAGGGTTTCAAATATATTTACTTTTTGTAACTCCCGCTATATTTATTCCCGCCGACTTACTTCATTAACTTCAACAGAGGGTAATGCAGGTTCTTCAAATACTGCTAGATCAAACCAAAAGGTTGTACCAACACCAACTTCGCTCACCAAATGAACCTTACTGTGATGCTTTTCTTCGATAATATTTCTGACAATTGATAATCCTAAACCTGTACCTTCTAGAGTGTGGACACGATTTTCTACTCTAAAGAAGCGATCAAAAATTGCTTGTTGGTCTTCTGGACCAATACCAATACCAGTATCAGCAATTTCCACTCGCACTTGAGGAGGGCGATCGCCATCATGGGAATATGGTTCTAGTTGATAGGCACGAATCATCACTTTACCACCAGCTTTTGTGAATTTCAGCGCATTACCTAATAAATTCGCCAGCACTTGCAGTAACAAATCATAATGACCTACTACTAAAGGTAATTTGGGTTCAACTTCTTGATGTATTTCAATACCTTTATCTCTGGCATTTAACTGGTATGTACGCATTGTCTGTTCTATGGCTTGCGCCAGATCCACCCCGTCTAGGTTGTAACTGCGACCAGATTCTAGTCTGGATAAATCCAAAACATCATTTACTAAACGCGTCAAGCGATCGGTTTCATGATTGACAGTTAACAAAAAATCCTGTCTTTGTTCCGAACTTAGTTCTTCGCCATATTCGTGCAAAGTTTCAATAAAAGATTTGATGTTAAATAAGGGAGTGCGTAATTCGTGGGAGACATTACTGATAAATTGACTTTTTGCTTCGTTTAGTTCTACTTCTCTGGTGATATCTTGTACGGTAATAGCGATTCCTTTGACACTCTCCCTTTGTTGGTCAACTACAGTAGTTAAAAGAATACGGATAGTCCGTTTACTTGGTTGAATGAAAGGAATGCGGAATTCGGCGCTTTCACATTCCCCTGCTGCCATTTCGTATAAACTACGAGTGATTTCTACTTGTACTGCTGAAGGCAAGAAATTTAGAACACTTTCACCCACAACATCAACACCTTCCCAACCAAAAATGCGTCGCGCTGTAGGGTTGACTAAAATCACCTGCATATGGTCGTCTATCAAAACCGCACCATCAGCAATGGTGGAAACTAAAGTTTCTAACTTAGCTTTTTCGGCAGTAAGTTCTTCAATATTCTGTTCTTCGTAGCGTTCTAGACGCTCTGCCATTTCATTAAAGCTGAAAATTAGCTCTTTGAGTTCACCTCCAAATGGTAAATCAATACGCTGCTTAAAATTGCCCGCAGCTATTTGCTTGACTCCCAGTAATAGCTCTTTAATTGGTTTGGTGATAGTCAAAGCATTAATTACCCCTCCTAAAATCACCATTACCCAAATTGAAATAAATACAGCAATGGTGACATCGCGGGTGAAGTTTGTAGAAATAACCGCATTCGGGTTGGGGTTTATGCCGATCGCCAAAACACCCAAATATTTCTTTTCCACTGTCAGAGGCACAAATACATCTGTAACTACACCATCCGGTGACATATGTTGCCGCACCATTGGTTTTTCTGCATCAGCAGCATAATCCTCTGGGAGTTGGATACGTCGTTCAATCGTTAATGAGGTTTCAACTTCTGGTTCCCAAAAGGGAATACCAAAATAAATTTTGCCCGTCTCATCAGCGTAAAGCATGTAACGCACGCTGGAAGTACTACTGTAAAAGCGTTGAGAAAATTGTGCTACCTCAGTCAGATTTTGATCAGAAATTAAGGGAGCAACGTTAGCAGCAAGCAGTAATCCTAAATCACGACCAAAACGAGTGTCATTTAAACGGGCATCCTGCTGAATGGTATTGATCGCCCAAAAGGTCAGACCACTCATCACCAAAGAAACCACCAAAGTAACAGCAGCCAAAAGCTTAGTCTGGAGAGTAAACTCTGACCACCAATTCGCGATCGCTTCTTGGATATTTTTTAAAAGAGCTAGCATCTTAAAAATAAAAATTTGTTATGTCTGTGGTTATTACCATTTAAAAACGTCGTTTGTTGCTTGAAGCAGCAACTATCGGGTGTAAGGGTATAAGGGTGTAGGGGGATTGGGATGTCTGACAAGTGTAGGTTTTTAATCAAGCAATGAATGATGACTGTAAAACTAAGGGAATAATCATCGTTTCATAAACTCTTATACCCTTACACCCCTATTCCCCTATACCCCTATTCCCCTATTCCCCCAAACCCATACCCTCACACCCCCTTGAGTCTATGACCAATGTCTCGCCGATAATAGATTCCTTCAAAGTTAATACATTTGATAGCAGCATAAGCCTGTGCTAGTGCTTGCTCAAAATTTTCTCCTGTGCCAGTAACATTTAATACTCGACCTCCATCTGTTAACAATTGCTGATCCTGTAGTTTAGTACCAGCATGAAATATTATTGCTCCTTGTGCTTCAGCTTCGGCAATTGAGGCGATCGCTTTGCCTTTTTCATAAGTTCCAGGATAACCACCAGCAGCAGCAACAACTGTCGCTGCTGCACCTTGTTTCCAAGCAATTGGCGGCATTTGTGCCAAACGCTGCTCAATGCAAGCAAGCATTAATTCTTCTAGAGGTGTTTCCAAAAGCGGCAGAATCACTTGTGTTTCTGGATCGCCGAAGCGACAATTAAATTCTAAAACCTGAAAATTGCCATCCGGAGTAATCATCAATCCAGCGTAGAGTACACCTCGATAGTCAATGTTTCTAGCTCTAAAAGCTGCGATCGCTTTTTCTAATACTTCTGTTTGAACTCGTGCCATTAACTCTGGGGTTGCAATGGGCGCTGGGGCATAAGCCCCCATACCACCTGTATTTTCTCCTGTATCACCCTCACCAATACGTTTGTGATCTTGAGCTGGCAATAATGGCCGAATTGTCAAGCCATCTGTTAAAGCTAAAACCGAAACTTCTTGACCAGTTAAACATTCTTCGATCACGACAAATTTTCCAGCACTGCCAAACTGTCCTTGAAAAATGGACTCGATCGCTGCGATCGCTTGCTCAAGTGTTTGAGCAACTGTCACACCTTTTCCGGCCGCCAAGCCATCAGCTTTGACAACGATGGGTACACCATGATCTTTGACATAAGATTTCGCAGCAGCGGCTTGCGTAAATACCGCACTACGTGCAGTCGGAATTCCTACTTCCTGCATTAAGGCTTTTGCCCAAGCTTTGCTTGCTTCTATTTGCGCTCCGGCTCTGGTGGGGCCAAAAACCCTCAAGCCTTGAGAGTGGAGATAATCTGAGATACCCATGGCCAAAGGCACTTCTGGCCCGACTACAACCAAAGAAATTCCCTCTTTTTGGGCAAACTGGTTTATACCCTCAAAGTCATCTATTGCTAAAGGCAAGTTTCGACAATGTGGCATACTGGCTGTACCGCCGTTTCCTGGCACACATACAATTTGCTCAATTTGCTTTGATTGCAACAGTTTCCAAGCGAGGGCGTGTTCGCGCCCTCCATTACCTACAACTAAAACTTTCACTGACTTCCTCTTGCGTCCCTTGCAAGCGAGAATGCCCTATGGCTACTCGCGGTTCAATTTTTTCACCAATTCTAGTATTTATGCAAGTTAATAAATAGGGGTGTAGGGGTATGGGAATAAGGGTTGAAGGAAGTTAGATTAATTTAAATTGGTATATTTAATTTAATTTTCATGTTAAATACTGAATTTTTAACAATCACTGAATACAATTTTCCGTAAAAATAACTATTCATTTCCGCAAAATTATCAGACTTTTAAAAATACTTAGAAAGTAATGGCAGTTATTAGCTTCTAAGGATTAACCTGTGAATATCGATTTGCAAAAATATCAAAGTCACAAAATACTATGGCTAAGAGTTTAGTTACCGGATCTGCTGGTTTTATTGGCTCTCATCTTGTAGACGCATTATTGAAACAGGGAGAAGAAGTCATTGGTATAGATGAATTCAATGACTACTACGATCCTGTGATCAAACGTCAGAACATTGCACATTTACAAAACAATCCAGCGTTCACATTAATAGAGGGAAATATTCAAACTTTAGACTGGCACACACTTCTCAAAGATGTCGATGTCATCTATCATCAAGCAGCACAAGCAGGAGTGAGAGCCAGTTGGGGTCAAGGTTTTCGTGCTTACACCGAACGCAATATTAACAGTACTCAAGTTTTGTTGGAAGCAGCAAAAGATACTCCCACTCTCAAAAGGTTGGTATTTGCCTCTACTTCCAGTGTGTATGGTGATGCTGAAACTCTACCAACCCATGAAGAAATTTGTCCCAAACCTGTTTCACCTTACGGGATTACCAAGCTAGCAACCGAGCGTTTATGTGGACTTTATCAGAAAAATTTTGGTGTACCATTTGTATCTTTGCGCTATTTTACTGTGTATGGGCCAAGGCAACGCCCTGATATGGCGTTTCATAAGTTTTTTAAAGCAGTTTTAACAGATGAAGCTATTCCAATTTATGGCGATGGACAGCAAACTCGAGACTTTACCTTTGTCAGTGATGCTGTAGCGGCGAATTTAGCCGCCGCTACCGTACCAGAAGCTATAGGGGAAATATTTAATATTGGCGGTGGTAGTAGAGTCGTTTTAGCAGAAGTTTTGAAGACAATGGAAGAAATTGTTGGGCATTCAATCAAAAAGAACTACATAGAAAGAGCTATGGGAGATGCTCGTCACACCGCAGCAGATGTGTCAAAAGCACGAAGTATTTTAGGATATCAGCCACAAGTTTCCCTCTATGAAGGATTAAGCCAACAATGGCAGTGGATACAATCATTTTATTTACAGAAAGTCGGCGGCAAAGAATTCCTTCGAGATCGGTAATTCGTAATTGGTAATTGGTAATTGGTGATTCTTACCCATTGCCCATTACCCATTGCATAACCACATTCTGAGTCCCCTTGTGGACAAGGAATATTAAATCGATTGTTCAAAAAAACATTAAATTTTTATAAAAAACGCAATTTATCTTCTCCAACTGCAAAAGAGTACGATATCCTGTATAACAATTTGATAAACATGGTAGATGTTTCAATCCTGTCAAATTTGCTATTACTCAAGAATCTACCACTAAGCCCTTGTTTAAATGGGTAAGTTAAATAATGCACACATGTTAGTCAATAACCCTGCCCTAAAGAGGGACGGGGCTTGTAAGAGGCAAATCTTACGTGTTTGACTAGCCCATTGAGACACTGACTGACACGTACTGCCGGATGCTTCCCCAGTCCGGTTTATCTACAAACTGTTTTGCCGACAGTGTTGGGTAAAGCCAAGCCATTTTGTCAGTGTTGGGCGAGGGGACTTACAACTCTACTCGGAGGTTTATCACCATGTTACGAGTAAGCGTTCTATCACCACTAGGCAAACCCCTGATGCCAACAAAAGCCAGTCGTGCTAGACGTTGGTTGAAAGAGGGCAAAGCAAAGGTTGTACACAACGACCTTGGTATATTTCAGATTAAACTGATTTCGCATCCCAAATCTCAAAACACACAGGCAATTGCTGTAGGGGTTGACCCGGGCAAACATTACACAGATATTGGTGTGCAATCTGCGCGGAGTACCCTGTGGCTAGCTCATCTGCAACTGCCGTTCAAAACTGTGCGCTCCCGCATGGAACAGCGCCGCATCATGCGGAGAGGGCGCAGAGGTAGAAGAATCAATCGTAAGGTAGCGTTCAGTAAACGCGCACACCGCCAGAAGCGCTTTGATAACCGTCGCCAGTGCAAAATACCTCCAAGTATTCGAGCTAATCGCCAATTGGAGTTAAGAGTACTTGACGAACTATCTTGGATTTACCCCATCACTACAGTGACTTACGAAATTGTTAAAGCGCGTGGTGACAAAGAGTTTAGTCCTGTGATGGTTGGTCAGAATTGGCAGTTGCAAAACCTGCAAGAATTTGGATTTGAGGAGGTTAAGCAGATTGAGGGCTGGCAGACTATCAATATCAGGCAACAGCTAAAGTTGCACAAACAGAAACACTCCAAAGGTGATGCGATTCCTGCTACTCATGCTGTTGATGGTGTCGCTCTTGCTGCAAGTGCATTTATTCGTTACGGCAGAATTGAGTGCCACTCTCAAGGGTGGATTGGTGAAATATCAGTAACACCAGCACCATTTACCGTAATTCGTCGTCCTCCCGTGTCGCGTCGTCAACTTCATCTGATGGTTCCCGCTCCTGGCGGGGTAAGGAGGAAATACGGCGGCACTGTGACGCGGTATGGGTTTAGGAAGGGTGACTACGTTGAAGCCACTCAAGGCGGTAGAACCTATCGTGCTTGGGTGAGTGGCGACACTGAAAAACAAGTTTCTGTCTCTGACCAAAACTGGAAACGGCTTGGTCAGTTCAGTAAAAACAAAGTCCGGTTGGTACAGCGAAGCACAGGTTTAATCGTGCTGCCAACTCGGAGATCGTCAAATCTCCTCCCATCGAAGGAGTCGGTTTGACCTGCTATCCCTCCCCGACCTGCTTCGCTGAGGTTGGGGTCTCTCGCAGAAACAAAGATGAAAAATGAATAAAATTTTACTATCCTTTCGCGCCTGTATTCTCTATGCTTGGGATAGATGTAATTTATTTGTGTCTGTGTCTGCAAAAGCTGGTATTCACTATTGAAATTTTTTAGTGGTGATTACCGTACAAAACCGAATTTGATAGCAACTAAGTAGAGTTAGTTATGATATATTTAAGAAGCCAAGACTGGCTTTGCCAAAGTACATAACTCTACGGATCGGCAATAGTTCCGAAGCGGAAAGCGGTTTTGACTAAGCATTTACCAAATCAAATCTGAATTAAAATTCAATCGAGGTTATGATTCAGCAAGTAATTCACCCTATGGTGAAGTTGCAGCGTAACGTGCAATCACTCGTAGACTCAAACATTATCAAGCCAACCGATAGTATCTGGAAAATAGCTCTACTTTTCGGTAATGATTGGCAGCATTGGAAAAAAGAATTGTTGGATTTTGGATTTAATATGCAAGATCCGGTTAGTGACTTGTTAGCAGTAGAGGCATGGGACGAAGAGTAAAAATAGTTAGTAGTTAGCTGTTGGTCGTTAGTTGTTGATAACTATGAACAAGCAACTACTAACTACTGACCATAAAGTTTTTGTTACTGACAAGCTGCTAAGGCTGTGGCTAGTTCCTTTGCTGTCTGATAGCGATCGCGTGGTAGTGGTTGTGTAACGCGATGAATTACCTCTGCTAGTTTAGGGGTAATAGTTGGGACTTTAGCCACATCAAACCGAAAGCTTCGTCCTTGCTGACGGTAAAATTTGAAAGGGTTTTCACCACTGAGTAGATAAATTAATGTCGGGCCAATAGCGTATAAATCCGATTGAGTCAGAGGTTGTCCCCGTTCCTGTTCGGGAGCGCAATAGCCTTCTGCACCAATCCGAGTACCAGGTGCAGTACCAACAATTTCCTTGACTGCACCAAAATCTAGCACAACTATGCAATTATTGGAATTCCGCACCATCAGGTTTGCTGGTTTAATGTCCCGGTGAATTAGCGGAGGTTCTTGGCTATGCAAATAGTCCAAAATATCACAAGTTTGGATCATCCAAGCGATCGCTTGAGTGGGAGTGACAGGCCCTTTGTATGCAATCAATTTTTCTAAATCATCACCATGGACTAATTCCATAGCCAAGTATCTTTTTCCGCCCTCCTCAAAAAAATCATAATATTTGGGAATTCCAGGATGGTAGAGAGATTTGAGAGTGTTAGCTTCTCGTTCAAATAGTTCACGGGCTTTAGCAATTTTAGCCATGTCAGCATTCATTTGCTTCAGCACCAAAAGTTGTGGGTGTCCGGCGATTTTTCCAGTATTATCCCAAGCTAAATAAGTGGTTCCCATACCTCCCTGCCCTAATGTCCGCAATACTTGATAATTACGAATAGTTTTGATTACAGACAAGGGTTGACCACAATGAATACAAAATAGATTTTGGGGAGAGTTGCCTTCGTGAGTACAACTACTCAGTGAATAGATTGGTCTATTTGAAACCTTTATTTGCTCAATCTGAAACTTTAAAATCGGGCCTCCCCGCGCCAATTGCAGCAGGGAATCATTTGGTATGGAACTTTGAGTAACTAGCACACCATTGAGAAAAGTACCATTTGTACCTTTACTAATCACCTGCCACAAACCGCCATCATCACCCGAACTAATTTGTCTGAGTTCAAGATGATGTCTAGATACAAGAGTATCGCTTAAAACAACATGATTATCCGCCGAACGACCAATCCGAATCACTGGTTCGTCTTCAAAATGCCAGTTTTGGAGGGGTGTTTTTTGTTGCGGTTCTAACAGGGTCAGAGTAACCACAATTACAAAGTAACTAAGGGAATGGGATTTTTTGGTAGTTGATAATTGATAGTTGGTAGTTGATTGCTGGTTATTTCTCCATAGACGCGTAAGCGGTTACCTATGGTAGGCTTGTAGCGACAGGAGTGCAAGTAGCCACTCTGTGTCGAAGCGCAGGGTACAACAAACAACAAACAAAAAACAACTATTAACCATTAACTATATCTTTTTGACTATCTGATACTGGGCGCACTTTTGCCCTAATGAGTACAATGGTGATGTTGTCATGACCATTGTAATTGTTTGCCAAATCAATTAAATCCCGAACGCCAGTTTCCAGATTAGCGCCAGAACTGAGTAAAGGAAGTAAATGATTTGAATAGTGGGTTTCTAGTAAATTATTATCTGATAAACCGTCTGAAGCTAAAACAAATAAAGTATCTTCAGTAATCTCAAAAAACTGCACATCCGCAGAAATTGAGTGTTCATCACGTGGACCAAGGGCTTGTGTGAGTTGATATGCATCCGGGCGGGTATATGCCACACTAGGCTCAACTCCTCGTGAGATTTCCCGTTGACCAACTTCGTGATCTACTGTTATTTGTTCTAAACCAGATTTGCGGGTGAGGCGATAAAGACGACTATCACCCACATGAGCCACGGCTGCTTGAGTATCATGAATTAACAGCATCACCAAAGTTGTACCCATCCGTCCAACACCAGAACGGGCATCTTGTTGATTGACATTATAAATTGCTTGGTTTGCTTGTCCTATTGCTTCACGAATTTGCTCTTGTGTGGGTAATTCATTCTCAATCGCATGATTTTGAAAGTATTTTTGCAAAGTGTTAACAGCCAAAGCACTTGCTACCTCCCCGCCAGCATGTCCACCCATACCATCACAAAGAATATACAAAGCACGGGCCTGCACATGGCGACTGGAGGGTAATTCTAGCTTACTGATTTTGGCATCAATACCAAAGTAGTCTTCATTATGATGTCGTTGACGCCCAACATCGGTCAGCCCAGCATGTTCTAAACTGATTAGCTGCATTGGTAGCACTACTGTGGCCATATCATCGTTTTTTGAGACATAGTCTGCTTCTGAGTCATCTAATTGGAGAAGAGTAGGTGAATTAGTAGCTAGATTGACTGTTGCACTCACATGTGATTCATCAAAACTAAAGTTTGGTTGCAATTCTGTGGCGATCGCCTGTAAACCAGACTGTAACTGCAACAAAGTATCAATCTTACCAGTTTCCAAATCTGTTAACAGTTCTAACAAAGAACCAAATTGTGTCCGCTGAGATTCTCTAAAAAGCTTTTGCCAAACATCTGCCAAAGCTTGAATATTCAAACCATTTTCCCATTGTTCGGATGTGTTGTTCTCTTCATTGCTCAGTGGGCTGTCAGTACTACTTAGTTTATATTGTGACATATATAGCATCTGTAATGCCACTGCTTGGTCTTCATCTAACCGCAGATTCGACAAATCCAAAAGACTATGACAACAATTTAAAGGTTCTAGTAAAGCCCAAAGTAGTGTCATCTGATAACAACAATTGACCATTTGTAGAGAAGTCGTTGACTCATCGTGCCACAAATCCAGTAAACAGGGCCAATCAGAACGATCTTCAATCAGTATGACCTCGATATTCTCGTTTTGCCAAGCATCATGAATTGGCGGTATGCCTTGATGAGTATAAGCTGCCAAAGCCACATATGCTTCCGCAGAAGCAGGAACACTACTAGCTTCCATAGCATGTGTTACTAGCCCTTGATGCTGATTAGCGATCATGGCTTCAAGAGGAGAAACCTGATAAGGCAAACAATCTAAAACTTTTACATATACTTGAGTCTGAGGTGCTAAATCTCTCAAATCTGGCAGTGAGTCTAGCAACTGATAACGTTGTTGTTGATCTAAGTAGGGGTCTTCTGGAAGCAGGGATGGGTTAGCAGAAGAAACAGAGATAACCGGACGCGATGAGGTAGGGACAGTTTCAGTCTTTGGCTCACTACCTCTCTCCTTCTGGGTGTTATGAGAGTCTACTTCCCCAACTTCTAAATTTTCTTTCTTAGTAATAATTGCCCACCAAACTCTGCCACATTCCGCACCACAGTTATGACACTTTTGTGCATTCACAGGCACTTGGGTATTGCATTGCAGACAGAACTTATGGGTCAGGGACGCCCCACATTTTTGACAGAATTTGTTGGAATTGGGGTTTTCAAATTGACACTGAGGGCAAATCAGCATTGTGGAAGTTCCTTAATTCCCGACCAAGGTGCTTGTGGCTACTACACTCAAAGTGCCACAATTGGCAGCCCCTGCCTATAGTAGACCTACAAATGATTGTAGTTTCACAAGGGAGTTTTTGTAGCAGTCTTATTCATCCCCACCCCTCTTGTAGGTGGGGAATTCTGTCGAATTAGGTTAAAGTGGCAGTTGAATTGTAAAACAAGTATAGTTAGACCCACTTTCAGCTTTAATTGTTCCACCTATATACTTGGTCAT
The DNA here is from genome assembly GCA_024239075.1 of Fischerella sp. CENA71. Classification (GTDB taxonomy): domain Bacteria; phylum Cyanobacteriota; class Cyanobacteriia; order Cyanobacteriales; family Nostocaceae; genus Pelatocladus. The sequence continues at coordinate 130,340 of JANBVI010000020.1, forward strand.
CTTTTGTACCAATGCTAAACCTAATCCTGTACCTCCCTGTTTCAAAGGATCGTTACTGGGGATACGGTAAAATTTGTCAAATATGCGTGGCAATTCAGATGCAGGGATTTCTACACCATAATTAGTAACCTGAATTTGCATGAAACTAGCTTTTGACTGAGCAGCAATAATAATTTCTGCATCTGTTGGACTAAATTTACAGGCGTTTGTCAGCAGTTCGATCAAAATACGCTCCAAGCTAAACTGATCGCAGATGAAGCTCGGAAGATTGTCAGCTATCCTGATGTGCAAATTATGTGAATAACTGTTGCGATCGCGTACTTGAAATAGCCTCACTACCCGTTCTAACCATTCTTGAACTTGAATAGTTTCTAATACTAGCGGTTTGGCACCTATATCCAAACGTTGTAAATCTAAAAACTTATTAATTAGATTTATCTCTCTGTCACATTCATTGTTTAAAATTTGGAAATAGCGAGCCACTTTTGAACGTTCTAGATGATGTTTTGACATTTCTGATAACAAGTTTTGCTCTTGGTTGAGCGCAATTTCCAACATCTGTATGGCCATTTTCATGTTGGTAAGGGGCGTCCTAAGTTCGTGAGAAATAGTGTTGAGAAATTCATCTTTGAGGCGATTGAGGGTCTCTAATTCCTCCAATTGCGCTTGTGTGTCTTTTTGACTTTGTTTGAGAGGAACTTCTGCTAATTTTCGCTCGGTTATGTCTTCACAAACCATTAGAATCAATGGATTTTCCTTACCTGATTGCAATACCCGCACTCCTACTTTTACCCATACCATTTGACTGGCAGGGCAGTTTAAGCACAACTCGATATTGACAGTTGCATTTTCTTGTGGCTCTCCTAATAAGGTCATCAATACATCAGATAACCTTTGCTGTTCTGATTGCTCAAACAAATTTAAAACAGGCTGTTGTACTAGTTCTTGTGGAGAATAACCAAGACTAGTAGCACCAAAATAATTGACAGATAATATTACTCCATCTTGATTGAGAATAAAATAGACACAAGGTATATTTTCATACAACTTGCGATACCATAACAGTTCTTCTTGGGTACGACGCCAGGATTCTGCTGTACAAATCTCTACTTCTGAGGCTTTTTCTGGTACAAGTTCCAACCATGCAGATGTTGCAGAAACTGTATTATGTTGTTGTTGGCAAGTGTGATGCCTTCTAAATGGCTGATTAAGGCTCATAGAACTTAAACTTGCACCCAAGCGCTGTGTTAACGAAGGAAGTCAAAAAGAAAAAAACATTATACAGTCAATAGCATGATTTGCGTGAAAAAAGTTAAGACAAAGGTCATTGGTCATTTGTTATTAGTAAGAATTTTAATGATGTTTATGTTTTCGTAACTCGCCCTCTGTTTATTCCCGATGACTTGCTGAAATTAAGCTGTTGTTTTCTCAAAGAGCGATTGGGAAAAGATAACTTATGTAGTGACTTGATTTCGTGTGATGTCAAATCACGCCATTCACCGGGTTTTAAATTATCCAAGTGTAACTGAGCGATCGCCACTCGCACTAATCTTAACGTCGGAAATCCCACAGCAGCCGTCATTCTCCGTACTTGCCGATTTTTTCCCTCAGTCAAAGTCATCTCCAACCATGCTGTCGGTACATTCTTACGAAATCGAATTGGCGGATCGCGATCGCTTAAGGTTGGTTCTGCTGACAACAGTTGCACTTTAGCTGGTCGAGTGCGGTAATCCTGAATTATGACGCCTTCTTCTAATTTTTTCAAGGCAGCAGCATCAGGAATACGTTCCACCTGTACCCAGTAAGTACGTTCATGTCCAAACCGAGGATCACAAAGTCGGTGTTGCAGTTGTCCATGATTTGTCAACAACAATAAACCTTCACTATCCCAGTCCAAACGCCCCACCGGATATACATCAGGAACCGAAATATAGTCTTTTAAGGTGCTACGAGTTGGATTATCTTGAGTAAACTGACACAGAACTCCATAAGGTTTGTAGAACAAAATATATCGGTCATTAGTCATTGGTTATTGGTCATATAGAGTGAGAAGTGAATTATGGCAACTTCCAAGATAGACCGTCGGTCTTTTTTATTTTTGGCTGGTGCTTTCTTGGCAAAAAGTTCGTCACTAATACTGCCTGCTACAGCTCAAACTGTAAAAGTAAATAAGGGTGAAATCAATGGTATCTCTTTTCATCGAGCAATCATTGACCTGACTGACCCTAAAACATTTATTACTATTGGTTTAGCAAATAATGCATCTGTTGCCAATTCAACACACCGTAGTTATGGTGACGAAGATTTTAGCAAAATGGTAGCTCGTCATCACGCTGCGGTTGTTGCTAATGGAACATTTTTTGCTAAAAGTGCCAAGAAAGCTGTCATGGGTAATATGGTAGCCGCAGGAAGATTCCTCAAATACAGTCACTGGGAAAACTATGGTACTACCTTGGGTTTACGAGCAGGAAACAAACCGGAAATGATCACAGCACGGGTTGAAGGTAAACCCAAATGGAAGGAACATTGGTTTTCAATTACTTGTGGGCCGAGATTGCTGAGAAAAGGAAAAATTTGGCTCAAACCGAAATTAGAAGGGTTTAAAGATCCTCATGTATTGGGTGTAGCTACACGGGTGGCGATTGGGTATCCTGCTAGCGGTGAAAAGCTAATTTTAGTAAATTTCAGCGATCGCCTGACTTTAGAACAAGAAGCAAGAGCAATGAGAGCAATGGGTTGCTACGAAGCCATGAATTTAGATGGAGGAACATCCAGAGGCTTTGCTGCTCACGGTAATATCATAGTTCCTGCCCAACGTCCTCTGACCAATGTAATTGTGGTTTATGATGCCAAGCATCCAGCTCCTACAGCTTTACGTCAATCATGGAAGAAGTTTCAAAGAGGTGAGCGTCCGGTGATACCGAAGAGGTCATAAATTGTTAATTCCTTCATCTGCTCTACTGCCAAAATGCTAAAATTAGCTCTGATGCTGGGGGTGCCTGCATCCAGGCTGAGATTATACCCTTTGCACCTGAATCCGGATAATGCCGGCGCAGGGAAGCTGTTTATTGAGGAAAGCAAATATGCGGACAGAATGGGTTGCCAAGCGAAGAGGCGAGAGCAATGTTAGTCAAATGCACTACGCTCGTCAAGGTGTCATTACTGAAGAAATGCACTACGTCGCTAGGCGAGAAAACCTCCCTGTTGAGCTAATCAGAGATGAAGTAGCACGGGGACGAATGATTATTCCTGCAAATATCAATCACACTAATTTAGAACCAATGTGTATTGGTATTGCTTCCAAATGTAAAGTAAATGCTAATATTGGCGCTTCTCCTAACTCTTCTGGGATTAACGAAGAATTGGAAAAGCTAAATCTAGCGGTAAAATACGGGGCTGATACCGTCATGGATTTATCCACTGGCGGTGGTAACTTAGATGAAATTCGCACCGCAATTATTAAAGCTTCACCCGTCCCCATTGGTACAGTGCCAGTATATCAAGCTTTGGAAAGTGTACATGGCAGGATTGAAAACCTCACAGCAGAGGATTTTCTGCATGTAATTGAGAAACACGCCCAGCAAGGGGTAGATTACATGACGATCCACGCTGGAATTTTAATTGAACACTTGCCTTTGGTTAGAAACCGCCTGACTGGCATTGTCTCTCGTGGTGGTGGGATTTTGGCAAGATGGATGCTGCACCATCATAAACAAAACCCCCTTTACACTCACTACCGAGATATCATTGAAATTTTCAAAAAATATGATGTCTCATTTAGCTTGGGTGACTCACTCCGTCCTGGTTGTACTCATGATGCTTCTGATGAAGCCCAATTAGCAGAACTCAAAACCTTGGGACAATTAACCCGCAAAGCTTGGGAACACGATGTGCAGGTGATGGTTGAAGGCCCTGGACACGTACCAATGGATCAAATTGAGTTCAACGTTAAAAAGCAGATGGAAGAGTGTTCCGAAGCGCCTTTCTATGTGCTTGGGCCATTAGTCACAGACATTGCTCCCGGTTACGACCACATCACCTCCGCTATCGGTGCAGCCATGGCTGGTTGGTATGGTACTGCTATGTTGTGCTATGTTACACCCAAAGAACACTTGGGTCTGCCAAATGCTGAAGATGTACGTAATGGATTAATTGCTTACAAAATTGCAGCTCATGCGGCGGATATCGCCAGACATCGTCATGGTGCAAGAGATAGAGACGATGAACTCTCCCGCGCTCGTTACAACTTCGATTGGAATCGTCAGTTTGAATTAGCACTCGACCCCGACAGAGCTAGGGAATATCACGATGAAACTTTACCAGCAGATATTTATAAAACTGCTGAGTTTTGCTCGATGTGTGGGCCTAAGTTCTGTCCTATGCAAACTAAAGTAGATGCAGATGCATTGACTGAACTAGAAAAGTTCTTGGCGAAGGATAAACAAGAAGTAGTGACACAAAGTTAGCTAGTTTTTCTCTACGCCTTGGAATGAAATTCCAAGGCTATAAAGTTAGCCATTTCAAGCTGGGTGAAGTTCAACAATCCTTTTTTACCACAAAGACACTAAGACACCAAGAAAAATACATCTTTAGTTTCGGTCAAAAACTTTCCCAAAAAAAGCTTGACAAATTTAAAGGTGTTAGGCATAATAAAAAAGTTGCAAATCAAGGGACTGTAGTTCAATTGGTTAGAGCACCGCCCTGTCACGGCGGAAGTTGCGGGTTCGAGCCCCGTCAGTCCCGTAGAAATTAAGGTTTACATACTAGATTAGATATAGTGTTATCGGTTTATATAAATGATATAAACTCTTAGAATTAATAACACTATTTCCAGAATAACCTACAATGATCATGCTTTGCGATAATCAATAATTTGCGGATTTGCTGTGACTGTTAGAGTACGTATTGCCCCCAGTCCAACTGGAAATTTACATATTGGTACAGCGAGAACGGCTGTATTCAATTGGTTGTTTGCCCGTCACCACGACGGAAATTTTATTTTACGAATTGAAGACACAGATTTAGAGCGATCGCGTCCCGAATATACAGAAAATATTCTCCAAGGGCTGCGCTGGCTGGGATTAAATTGGGATGAAGGGCCTTTCTTCCAAACCCAACGCCTAGATATTTATAAGCAAGCAGTACAAAGTCTCCTAGAACAAGGACTAGCTTATCGCTGCTACACCACTGCTGAGGAACTCGAAGCACTACGAGAAGCCCAAAAAGCTAGAGGTGAGGCTCCTCGTTATGATAATCGTCATCGCAATTTAACACCAGAACAAGAAGCCGCATACAAAGCCGAAGGGCGTAGCTTTGTGATTCGTTTCAAAATCGATGATCACCGAGAAATTGTTTGGAATGACTTAGTCCGAGATCAAATGGTTTGGCGCGGTAGTGATTTGGGCGGTGACATGGTGATTGCTCGCGCCGCAGCTGATGGTATTGGTCAACCTCTGTATAACTTTGCAGTTGTAGTAGATGACATAGATATGCAAATTACCCATGTCATCCGGGGAGAAGACCACATTGCCAACACTGCCAAGCAAATTCTACTTTATGAAGCCTTCGGTGCAAAAGTCCCAGAGTTTGCCCACACACCCTTGATCCTCAATCAAGAAGGACGCAAGCTTTCTAAACGAGATGGCGTCACCTCTATTTCTGACTTTCAAAAAATGGGCTTTACTGCTGAAGCTTTGGTCAATTATATGACATTGTTGGGTTGGTCTGCTCCCGACTCGACAAAAGAAATTTTTACTTTACCAGAAGCAGCCCAACTGTTTAGCTTTGAGCGTGTGAATAAAGCAGGTGCAAAGTTTGACTGGGCAAAGTTAGATTGGATCAACAGTCAGTATATCCACGTTATGCCAGTAGATAAACTGACAGATTTGCTCATTCCTTTTTGGGAAGAAGCCGGGTATAAATTGACTGGAGGACGAGAAGAACGGGTCTGGTTAGAACAACTAGTAGTTTTAATTCAACCTAGTTTGACTCGGCTTGTGGATGCTGTCGCCATGAGCAAATTGTTTTTCACCGATGCAGTGGAATTTAGTGAAGAAGCTGCTGTGCAACTGAAACAGGAAGGTGTTGCTGCTGTGATTGAGGCGGTGAACGCTGCATTACAGAACCAGCAGGAATTCAACGAAGCCAGCGCCCAAGATATTATCAAGCAAGTAGTCAAACAACAAAATGTTAAGAAAGGTTTAATTATGCGTAGTCTGCGAGCAGCATTAACTGGAGACATGCATGGGCCTGACTTGATTCAATCGTGGCTGCTATTGCATCAAATTGGTTTAGACCAGCCGCGGTTAATTAAAGCAACAGCAGAATCTCAGTAGGTTGATACAATTTTGGTGTCTTGGTGGTAAAAAATAAATCTTAAATTTAACCACTAAGACACTAAGACACTAAGAAAATCCTCGTATATCTAAAATTCGACAATTACTGGTGCATGGTCGCTAGGTTGGGTTAACTTGCGGGGAGTAATATCAATAGTGCAGCTTTTTGCACGCTCGTACAAATTGGGTGTCAAATAATGATGGTCGATTCGCCAACCCAAATTACGGCGAAATGATGCGGCGCGGTAATCCCACCAACTGTAGTGTCCGCCTTCGGATGTGAATTTGCGAAAAGCATCGGCAAACCCCAGTGTTAAGATATCTCGCAGTGCTTGGCGTTCTGCTTCAGATGCCATAATGCGATTTTCTGAATTCGCTTTTTCGTGGATATCTTTATCTTCCAAAGCAATATTAAAGTCACCACACATACAAATGTCTGGGGTTGATGTTAGCAGAGTTTGTAAATACTTTCGTAGAATCGCCAACCAACGCAGCTTATATTCGTACTTTTCGCTGCCAACTGCCGAACCATTAGGTACGTAAAGATTAATGACTCTAATGTCGTTGATTACACCTGTTAATACCCGCTTTTGCTCGTCAAATTCTGGTGATATTTCTGGCAAGATTGCGGTAAAACTGGTGCTGACATTTTGTAGAGGTTGTCGGCTGAGAATGGCAACACCATTGTAAGATTTTTGACCAGAAAAATAAAGATGATAGTCTAATTCTGCAAATGGCGATCGCGGAAAATGATCATCAATAACTTTCGTTTCTTGTACACACAACACATCTATTGGATTTTGAATTAACCAATCAACAACATGCTGTAAACGAGTGCGAATAGAGTTAACATTCCAAGTAGCAATTTTCATTATTTAAAAGTTAACAGTCAATAGTTAGAGTCTAGGTAATTAGTTAATAATTTAGTTGTTGATGGTTGGCTTATTCCCCCTACTGTTCCTCTTTTTTCATTCTTTTTTCTCTTTTCTCAACTTTTAAAAATTGCTCTTCTAGCAAAATTTAGTATTTTTCCTTACAAAACGCTTTATTATCTATGATCCCCAAGATAGATGCAACTAAAATATTACTGGTTTTAAATTGATTCAGTATAGTTACCTGATTGCTTGTGCTGATGATCTGCAATACCTACTAGACTGTGGTAAGTATCATCAGAATATTAAGAATATATAAAAAGTTTCTTGTTTGAACTTTTGATTTTCTTTCTTCTGTTTTGCTGCACTAGAAGGTAACTGCAAAGTTAGGTTAACCAATTTTGAACTTTTAGGAGTCATTGAGGTTAATGTTAAAGTCAAATAGTTAGGTACAAATGCTTTATTGACGTATGAAAGTCCTGTGAAATCAATAAGCAGTAACTAGTTGTCAACTTAATAAATATTAGCTACTCCTAACAATAAATGTGGAGGGATGATTATTCAAGCTGTAAAATTAACCACTGATAACTGATAACTGATAATTGATAATTCTTGATAAAGGACTATATCACCTGCTGAACCAAAACAATATATGAAGATCGCTCAAGTAGCCCCTTTATGGGAACGAGTTCCGCCTCCAACCTATGGAGGAATTGAACTAGTAGTGAGTCGCTTGACCGATGAACTAGTTCGTCGTGGTCATGAGGTAACACTGTTTGCTTCTGGAGATTCACAAACTTTGGCTAAGTTAGAAGCAGTCTATCCACGTGCATTGCGTTTAGACCCCAATGTCAAAGAGTATACAGCATACGAGATGCTGGAACTCAGCCAAGTTTATCAACAGGCGGCGGAATTCGATTTAATCCATTCTCATGTAGGGGTTTCGGCTTTACCTTTGGCCAGTTTGGTGCCAACACCTACAGTACATACTCTGCATGGCAATTTTACTGAAGATAATTGCAGCGTCTACAGCCATCATCAAAAGCAACCATACATCAGTATTAGCGACGCGCAGAGACAGATAAACCTAAATTATGTTGGCACAGTTTACAACGGAATTAACCCAAGCGATTATCTTTTTGTAGAGAAACCCCAAGAGCCACCGTATTTGGCATTCTTAGGACGCTTTTCACCAGAAAAGGGACCACACCATGCGATCGCGATCGCCAAAAAAACAGGTTGGCCCTTGAAAATGGCTGGAAAAGTAGATGTAGTAGATTCAGAATTTTTTGAAAAAGAAATTGCTCCTCAAATTGATGGTCAGCAAATTCAGTTTTTTGGAGAAATAAATCACGCTGAGAAAGCAGCGCTTTTTGGGAATGCTGCAATTACTTTATTTCCCATAACTTGGCCAGAACCTTTTGGTTTGGTAATGATTGAATCCATGGCCACTGGTACGCCAGTCATTGCGATGAATTTGGGTTCTGTACCTGAAGTTATTAATCACGGTGTCACTGGTTTTATTTGTCAAAATGTTGACGAAATGGCGGCGATGATTCCTCAAGCATTGGAACTCAATCGTCATAGATGCAGAGAATACGTAGAAAACAGATTTAGCGTTATTCAAATGGTCAATGGGTACGAGGCGGTTTATGAACAAGTGATCAAAAATCGCGCAAATTTAAATGGACGCATTCATTCTGCAAAAATCGTGTTTTAAATAACTTTTTCTGAGCGGATTTTAATCAATAAATTTTTTAAAGGAGGACATTAATATGAGCATGAGAAGCAACATCTGTCCATGTTGTGGAGATTCTCTCTTGCGTCATGTCCGTCATGGTGAATTCTACTGGTTTTGTCAGACATGTCGGCAAGAAGTACCACTGCTAAATATTAATATTAACAGTCTCTCAAGTGCGATCGAACGCAGAATTGTAGCTAGAGACTAATTAATTTGTCAACTTTGAATGAAGAGTTCGTAGAAAGCACTAAAGTGCTTACTACGAACTTTCTTTTGCTTTGTTCAGTGCAATTTTTCAAGTAAGATTATCTTTGTTTCTGAACTGCTCTGCGTATTGCTGCAACTTTTGAAAATAATCAAGGTTCACAATCTCTGCAACATCACTTTCTTTTTTTGCTAAGTCAATTTGAATTTTTAAATCTAATACTTCTTGTTTGAGCTTTTGTTCGCGTTTGTAAAACTCACGAGACATGTGAATAGCTGCTGCGGCTTGATTTGCTAAAGCACTCAAAAATTCTAAATCTTCGTCAGTATAACTGATCAGAGGAGATAAATTATCGACGTATAACACCCCGAACACTTGCGTATAAGTTTTGAGAGGTACGCACATGCAATTTTGAATTGCTTCTCGGACAATTGAAAAAGAATCATTAAATCGCTGATCGCGTTTAGCATCCTGAGTGATAATTGCATCCCCGCTTTCATAAGCGAGATTGACGATTTTGCTACTGTAAAGCTGTTGATAGCCAGCAAGATCCTCTCTTAACTTGCTGGCTTTTAGTTCGAGTTGTTGAGACTGTTCATCAACCAAGAGAATCGCCGCGTGATCGATTCTCATAATTTGAAATATTAGATCGAGAATCTTGTGGAGAAGTTGATCGGGTTCGTCAGGTGAACAGAGTTGTTTGCTGACTTCTAAGAGAATTTTGAGTTTGTTGACTGTTTGTTGCTCGCGATCGCGAGACTTTAATTTGATAATAGAATCTTCGCTTGGCTTCTGGGCGACCAAATCCTGAAGTTGCGACTCATTTTGGGGAAGAGGAATTTGTTTAAAATGATCGCTTAATAATTCTTGATTATCTCTGATTGGTTGCGCCTGGGATTTTTTCAGAGAATGAACGAATTTTAGCTGAAGTTGACCACAAGCGATCGCATCGCCGTCACGAAGTTGAGATACAGTAACTTTGACTTGATTGACAAAGGTATGATTGCTACTGCCACAATCTTTAATCGTCACTCCATTGGGGGCGACGTGAATCTGCGCGTGGTAACGAGATACGGTTTCTTCCAGCAAAACAATAGTATTATCGATTTTACGACCAAGGGTGTTAAATCCTTGTTTCAACTCATAAACTCTCTCATTTGGTGTTTCAGGGGCGTAGATTAAATACGGCACTTTTACTGTTCGGATGTTCTGTAGCTGATTACTTTAAATGGTAACTATCTTTTTAGTCAGTCGCACACAGGTACTTTATTTAAGACTTACAAGACCTAAATTAAACCAAGAACGAACCTAACGCCATAACCCACTCACTCACCCCCAAAACTCGCGACGGAATGTCGCATCCGGTGCTGGTGGTTGTGAAAGATGCTCAATCGCATAGATGAAGTATAAGCATTACCTAAATTGTTGAAGAAAATAGCTTATCTAGAGCGAGATCGCCTATAGTTTTCAAACATCCTCTCATATGGTTGTTCTCAGTGCAATTTAAAAGACATATTTATTTTCCAAATGTTCATAAATCAAAAATACATATCTGGGCGATTATTTAATTTATTTTTTAAATAATAAATCCAATATACTCCGTTATTTGTTAATATAAAAGCAGCAAAAAATTTAAATACTTTTTGGACAAATAACATGATTATTGCTGATTTAAAATTTGACGAATTAGTAGAACTTCCAAACACCATAATTGGTGGTGCTTCATCGTTTTATAGTTACACTAATTCTAATTCGGAGGATACTTCTGGATTAAAAAAAGCTAAGGAAAAGCTAATGGAATTATCACCTTCAGGCAAAACTCAGGGAGGCTCTTTCATGGAAGATATTTAATAGCTAGTTTTGCAAGATTAATTAAGACAAGAGTGAGCATAAGTTATGATAGAGATGGTTTATCTAATTCTACAAGTGTCACTTTTAATGTTGGCATTAGCCATAAAAAATCTTATAAAGTAACTTGATTGTTAGTAATTGGAGTTTAAACCATCTAATATTTTTACATATCCCTTGTTTTTCAAAAACTTTTCTAAAACAAGGGATATATTTTTAATATTGACTAACATATTAACACCTTTAACGAAATATTTATGAGAATTAAATATAGGCATAACAAAGATTTGCTATGCCTACACTAGATTAACTATCTGACTACAAACAAATTGTTTCACCTTTAGGTACTAATTAATTAAATTACTGATATTGCTGATAGACTTCCAGCATAATTTACACCCTCTTTAGTACCTTTTGACGTACTAGTTATAACTTTAATCTTTTCAGTTTTCTTTGCTAAAATTTTATGCTTGATTCCGAACTTATCTGTTGTCTCCTTCTCAAAGGAATATTCTCCTGGATGCTTATCAAAATCAGCTAAATCATCCAGAAAAATATTTGATATGTCTTGAAAAAGATGAGTTGGGAATAAACCACCCTGGATTTGCAGATCATTAGAAAGCTCAATTTCAAAAAAACTGAGATTATCAATTTTTAATCCACTCATAATTACATCCTCATTTGCAATACAATTTAGTTTACTAACATATCACTCCACACAAAATCACTAGATTACTTGCACTATTATTAGCAAGAACAAAGACAATTATTCTCGTTACCAGATTGAAACTGGTAACGAGGTTTGAATGGTTCGCATCCTATGTTCAACGAGGAAGACTAAGGGAAAATCGTATTTTACCAAAGCCCTCCGTTACAACAGCTAGCTTGCAATTGCAAACATCGCCAAATTTAACTTCTCAAGCATCCAATTAGTAACCAACCAAAAATTGATTAATTACATTTTTAGTAATCTTTGTATTTGTCATCGTAGTACTTGCGATCGCCAGCTACAGCAACTGCAACCGCAACATTCTTGGCCTTACGATATCTATCGTACCCACAACAACCACCACCAATAACTAGACTAGATTCAACAGATTCGATGTGATTAAGATCAGAAATAATCATGGTTTATCCTGGGAATATTTTAATCGTTTTTTGCTGTGAGTTCAGAGGATGTCTGAAAATTTATGGACGAATATAATTTGCTCCTACACACTCTATGTTCAACTAGGAAGACTAAGGAAAAATCGCGATTTTCCCAAAGCCCTACGTTACAACAGCTAGCTTGCAATTGCAAACATCGCCAAATTTGACTTCTTAAACATCCTCTGAGTAACAAATCAAAATTGATTGATTACATTTTTAGTAATCTTTGTATTTGTCATCGTAGTACTTGCGATCGCCAGCTACAGCAACTGCAACTGCAACATTCTTGGCCTTGAATCCATCGTAATTACGAAGGCAACAACCACCAATAACTTGACTAGATTCAACAGATTCGATGTGATTAAGATCAGAAATAATCATGGTTTCTCCTGGGAATATTTTAATCGCTTTTTGCTGTGAGTTCAGAGGATGTCTGAAAAGTTATGAAAGAATATAATTTGCTCCTACACACCCTATGTTCAGCCAGGAAGACTAAGGGAAAATCGCGTCTTACCAAAGCCCTCCGTTACAACACCTAGCGTGCAATTGCAAACATCGCCAAATTTAACTTCTTAAACATCCTCTGAGTAACAAATCAAAATTGATTGGTTACATTTTTAGTAATCTTTGTATTTGTCATCGTAGTACTTGCGATCGCCAGCTACAGCAACTGCAACCGCAACATTCTTGGCCTTGAATCCATCGTAATTACGACGGCCACAACCACCAATAACTTGACTAGATTCAACAGATTCGATGTGATTAAGATCAGAAATAATCATGGTTTTTCCTGGGAATATTTTAATCCTTTTTTGCTGTGAGTTCAGAGGATGTCTGAAAAGTTATGAAAGAATATAATTTGCTCCTACACACCCTATGTTCAGCCAGGAAGACTAAGGGAAAATCGCGTTTTACCAAAGTCCTCCGTTACAACACCTAGCGGGCAATTGCAAACATCGCCAAGTTTGACTTCTTAAACATCCTCTTAGTAACCAATCAAAATTGATTGATTACATTTTTAATAATCTTTGTATTTGTAATCGTAGTACTGATCATCGTAGTACTTGCGATCGCCAGCCACAGCAACTGCAACCGCAACATTCTTGGCCTTACGGTAATCATAGTATTTACCGCCACAACCACCAATAACTTGACTAGATTCAATAGATTCGATGTGATTGAGATCAGAAATAATCATGGTTTATCCTGGGAATATTTTAATCGTTTTTTGTTGTTATTTCAGAGGATGTTTTAAAAGTTGTGGACGCATACAATTTGCTCCTACACACCCTATGTTCAACCAAGAAGACTAAGGGAAAATCGCGATTTTCCCAAAGCCCTACCTTACGAAACCTAGCTTGCAATTGCAAATATCGCCAAGTTTGACTTTTCAGATATCCAGTTAGTAACCAATCAAAAATTAATTGATTACATTTTTTTCTAGTACTTGCGATCGCCAGCTACAGCAACAGAAACCGCAAGATTCTTGATCTTTTTATCACCATTACCATTGTCATTGTCGTCGAATCTGTCGAAGTCGAACCAGCCATAACCGCCGCCGCCAACAACTTTATTAGATTCAACGGCTTCGATGTGATTCAAATCAGAGATTAACATGGTTTCTCCTGGGAATTAATTAATCATTTTTTGCTGTTATTAAAGCGATAAAATTTATTTTTACCGCTTACATTTTTATATTATCTTACTTTTAATAAAAAATCTTTTTTTGGACTATATTTAAAATAAAAATAATTAATTTAAAAGCTGTTTTCTATCTAATTTAAATAAAATTTTTATATGGAAAATAAGTATAAACAAGAACAACAAAAATGGACGATTAAGCCAAAGCTTATCGTCTAAAAAATCTATATCACCTTTAAAAACTTATTTAAATTCAGTTTAGTTTATCTGATCAATGATTGTTTAATATTAACTAGTAATCGAATAATCTTCTTTCCCCACTTCGTTTTGTGATTGCAAATTGATATCTGTGTCTAAATTGAGCACTATTTCCATACTTTCAATTTGTTTTTTTAACCAATCAGAAAACAAATCAAAAATTATTTGTTGGTATAACTCGTCATCTAATTGGGGTTGAATTATTTCTTCAACCCAAATTAAATACACTCCTTTAGTAGTTGTTATTGGTTTCAAAACTTGTGGTGGTGTTGCGGCAAACACCGCAGCTGCAACTTCAGGGCGAAATTCTTGGCGGCGTCGAATTCCTTGATATCCACCAGCACGACGTAATTCTGGTACTTGGATATATTGGCGGGCGATTTCTGAAAAACTGATTTCACCTTCTTCTATTTCATAAAACAATTCCAAAGCTAAATCTCTATCCTCAAGGATGACTTCATAGGTAACAGCAGCTAGATACTCAAGTTGATTTTGGTAAAAGAACTTTTCGACATGATCTGCAAATAAATAATCTGCCAACTTCTTAGAGAGAACTTGATGGTAGATTAATTCTTCAAACTCATCTAAAGAAAGATGATGTTTTTTGAGCCATTCCCAAGTATCTTTTGCTTTGATGAGTTTCTTCTCTAAGCGCAGCTTGTCTCCTTCTTCTTGAAGTTCTGCTTTCTCGATGTGAATACCAGCTTCTTTAGCTGCTTCAGCAATGATTTTTTCAGACGCGATCGCCTCCACAACTATAGGAATTTGGCAAGAAAGTTTGATGTTACGAATAATCTCTGAAGAAGTCACAGTGAGATTTTTAGCCATGATGCAATCACTCCAATTTTGTGATTCGTCATTTGTCCTTTGTCCTTTGTCATTTGTAATGAGTACTAACTATTAATCAATGATCAATGACTAATAACTAATGACTAATGACTAAAGCTTCAAACCATCTTTTTGCAGCCGCTGGAATGGATCTAAGACAAAGTCAATCACCCGTCGTTGACGAATAACGACTTCTGCGGTTGCTGTCTGACCAGGATTCAATAGAATACGTTGGTTGCCATTTTGCAGATACTGCTGATCCAAAGCGATGTCTAAATCAAAGCTTTCTTGTTTCCCTTGGGGTGTTTGAATAACTTTTGAGTCGGGAGATACCCAAGTAACTTTGCCCTGAGCAATGCCATACTGTTGAAAAGGATAAGCATCTAACTTGATTTTGACTGGCATTCCTACCTTCAAAAAGCCACTTTGTTGAATAGGCATCTGGGCTTTCAGGATGAAGGGCGTATTTTGGGGTGCAATTTGGGCTACTCTTTGACCAAGTTGTACTACAGCTCCTGGCTTTGTGACTGGAAACTCAAAAACTACACCATTAACAGGCGATCGCACTATTCGTTGCTGTAACTGAAGCTTTATAGATGCCATTTGGCTTTTGATTTGAGCAATTTGAGATTCTAAGCCAGTGATTTGTGTTTGGAAGTCTTTGATTTGTTGCCGATTTTTGAGAATGGCCAATTTACCAGCTTGTAACAAGCTTTGATAATTGCTTTGCTCCGCTTGGAATTGCAGTTTTGCTTTCGCAATATCAGACTCTAACTGATTGACTGTTGCTTGATAACGACTTTGTTCTTCTGCTAAACGCAATTGAGCTTGTTTAACATCAGATTGAGCCTTTTCATAGATTTGCTTGCTTTGCTGTTGCTCTTTTTTGAGTTGGTCAATTTGCGTTACGGATACCGCGCCATCCTTTAACAATTGACTATAGCGATGAACTATTCTGGAATCTAGCTTCAAACGCTCTTCAGCCGATTTCAGATCATTACGACTCGTAAAAATTTGTTGCTGTGCTTGGTTGAGTAATGCCTGTTTTTCTAACTTTTGTAAATTGTAGATACTCTGTTTGGCATCCAGTTCTTGTTTTGCCTGGTTGACTTGGGATATTTTTTCTAATGCTTGAGATTTGTTTTGTTGCTCCTGAACACCTAGCGTCAACTGGAGTTGGTTTGTGAGTAGATAATATTGCGATCGCTGATTGAGCAATCCAGTCAGTTTTTCTTGAGCTTGCTGGAGTTCGGTTTGCAAGATATCAGATTCAAGTTCCAGCAGAACTTGTCCTGCTTTAACAGTGTCACCTTCCTTGACTTGAACAGCCTTCACACTCCCGCTGGACAATGCATCTAGTTTCTGTGTTGAACCTTTAGGTTCTATACGTCCTCTGGCATTACCAGTCTCATCTACCTTGGTAAGCACTGACCAAGGTATGGCAAGAACTGTAAAACCTATAAGTGTATACAGAACACTACGAGTCCAAACTCTCGGTAAGGCATCTAGTAACTCTTCAGTGGCATAATGCCAATCTTTGGCCTGTTCTTTAGGCTTAATAAATTCCTGAGTTTGTGGATAGCTTTGCTTCTCATCTGGTTTGTTAACCAGTGCAGATGAAGAATTCGTATGTGGAGATGGCATAGTTCCTGGCTCATGGATAAGGAAAGGGGGACAAGGAAGGAGGACAATGGAGAAAAGAGAAAACTAACTATTGACGCTTGACCATTGACCAATGACCAACAACAACAATTAACCTGTTTAAGATAACTGTTGTTGATTCAGGTAGTAGTAGTGACCTTTTTTAGCGATGAGTTCGTCGTGAGTACCGCTTTCTACCAATAAGCCATGATCTAAAACCAGAATTAAGTCAGCGTTGCGGACAGTAGAAAGACGATGAGCAATGATTACACTTGTGCGTTCTTTAAGAATGGTTTTGAGATTGTTTTGAATAATGCGTTCTGATTCAGCATCTAGATGACTGGTGGCTTCATCTAAAAGCAACAAGCGGGGATTTCCTAGTAAAGCACGGGCGATCGCTAGGCGTTGGCGTTGTCCACCGGAGAGCATTCCACCACCTTCACCAATTTGGGTTTCATAACCCAATGGCAGCTGCTGGATAAATTCATCTGCTCCCGCCATGTGTGCTGCTTGGGTAATTTCTTCCAAAGAAGCATCTGGATGAGCTATGGCAATGTTTTCGCGAATAGTACCACCAAAAAGGAAGGAATCTTGGTCTACTACACCAACTTGAGAACGAAGCGATCGCAGGGAAATATTATTGACATCTTGACCATCGATCAATACTTTGCCATCACTCGGTGGATATAAACCCAAAATCAATTTGCTGAGTGTGGTTTTCCCAGAACCACTGCGTCCAACCACAGCTACCATTTGTTCTGGTTGGATTTCAAAGTTGATATTTTCTAAGACATTGGTATCATTTTCTGGATGGTAGCGAAAGGTAACATTCTGAAAACGAATATGACCACGTAGACTATCCAAAGGTTTACGGGGTTTGTGCTCTAAGTCTTCTTCTGGTTCTGCTTCTAAAACATCATTGATACGTTCGGTGGAAATGACAATTTCCTGTAATTGATTCCATAGCAATGACAGCCTTTGAAAAGGACTGATTACATTACCCACCAGCATATTGAAAGCGACCAACTGCCCAATCGTGAGTTCTTGATTAATAACCAACGATGCTCCATACCAGAGTAAGGAGGTATTCACGAAGGTTTCAATTACACCAGTAATCACAGTCAGACGGTTGCTGATTATCTGAGCATTAAAAGCTTTTTTAATCAATTTATTCAGTAGTTCTTCCCAACGCCAGCGCACTGTCTGTTCTATGGACAATGAGCGAACAGTGCGAATTCCTGTCAAGGACTCGATGAGATAGCTGTTTTCTTCTGCCCCAGCATTAAAAATCTCTCTAGAGATGCGGCGTAGAATACTAGTGCTAGCCAGCGCCAAGATAAAAAATGGCGGTACAGTGAACAATACAAACAACGCCATGCGCCAGCTATACCAGAACATCATGGCCAGATAGATCACCAATGTCAGCAAATCCAGCAAGATAGACAGTGTCTGTCCAGTCAGGAAGCGCTGAATCTTTTCGTTTTCTTGAACACGGGAGACGATGTCCCCAACATAACGAGACTCAAAATACGAGAGAGGTAAACGGAAGGTATGTTTGATAAACCCTACCAATAAGGCAACGCTAACACGGTTGGCAGTATGATCCAGCAAGTATTGCCGTACTCCGTTCATGATCACCCGGAACAAACCGAAAATGATCATCCCCAAAGCAATAGCATTTAAGGTGGTAAAACTGCGTTGTACTAACACCCGGTCTAATAGTAACTGGGTAAAAACTGGTGTTACCAATCCAAATAACTGAATCAGGACTGAGGCAAAAAAGATTTCTAGTAGTACCTTATGGTGAGGTTTGACTAAGTCAAAAAACTTCCAAAGGCTAGTAGTTTTGTTTTCGGCATCTTTAAGTAGGGCTGTGGGTTGCAGCAACAATGCATAACCAGTCCAACCCTTTTCAAATTCCTTGGGGGTGAGAGTGCGTTGACCGATCGCAGGATCACCCACAATCACATGCTTTTTCGTTATTTCATAGACGACGATAAAGTGCTTACCTTCCCAGTGAACAATTGCAGGTAAAGGTTGTTCTGCCAATTTATCAAAACTGGCTTTTACAGGCCGGGTAACAAAACCAAGGCTTTCGGCAGTTGTAGCAATAGCCCGTAGAGATGCCCCACTACGGCTAACGTTGGTCATATCCCGTAGACGATTAACACTAAAGTGCTTACCCCAATAGCTACCAATCATTACCAAGCAAGCAGCACCACAGTCAGAAGCACTTTGTTGAGCATAAAAGGGATAGTGACGGGTAAGGCGTCCCCACCAATGCCCCATTTGCACTTTTGGACTGGGAAAATAAGGGCGTAGTTTTGTTTGCTCTGGTTTTAGTTGTTTTAGCTGTTGTGGCTGCTTTGTAGATGTTTCTGGTATGGGAAAAGGAATAATGTTTTTGTGACGTTCGGGTTTGTTTACTGGTGGTGTTTCCTTCTCATCAATGGCAATTGGTATTGAATCAAAACCATCAATATTCCCTAGTTCTGGCCAGTATTGTAATGCTGTTTGCCAATGAGAACGTTTGAGACTGTAGATGATTGTGGGCGCAACTGTCTGCCAGTGAGTTGGCGTCTTTGGAACAGAAATATCTCCCTGATTCAGCTTTTGACCATTAGCATGAAGCAGTTCTCCTCGGTAAAGTAGCCATAGTTGCTGATCTTGGCATAGCTCCATGGGTAGAGAACCTATTTCCAGACTGTGCCGTTCACATAGAGATAAAACTTTGAACATTTCTGGCACAGAGATCGGAAACTGTGATGAGTTTTGGCTATAACCAAGCAACAGATCCCAAATTTCTGCTTTTTGATAAAGGCGATCGCGGATTTCGGCAGAGTTATGCATCAATCTCTGCATTACCTCACCTTTGAGATAGCAAAGTTTTAAGCGATGGGAAGCTCTGGCTGCATATGGCTGGAATTCTATTGTGGGAAACAAAGTGATTTCACCAAATGTCCCTCCTTTTGTCAGAGTCGCAATCAAGTTATCACAGCTATCTAGCAATCTAACTTTGCCTGCAATGACAATATAAATTCCTGCCTGAGTTTCTGTGGCTTGCCAAAACTGCTGTGTCGGTGGTGGTTCTATAATTTCCACCGCTGCCAAACAGTCCTCTAATTCCTTTTTTGAGAGCGTCTCACCGAAAGTCACAGTGAGTTGTTGAGCCACTAGCTCTTGCTCAGAAAACACAGATAACACCCGCTCACCTCCAGGAATCAAATACACGAATCCGCTGTAGCTGTTTTTAAAATTATTTTGGTCAAATTTTCATAGCGACACAAAAGAGTTAGCTGAGATTTTGCACTAAGCCCTGGCGTGCAACTTCTAGTTGCTGAATGCAAGATGTCAGCTTACTTTATACGATAATGCAAAGCTTGAATTATATTTGAATCAAGCCGAAATTATGAGCTTTCATTTGGATTTCTCTGGTTATTGATCATTAGCCATTTGTAAATCAATATTCTAGAAATGACAAATGATTTATGACAGCAACAAGCAATTTTGACAAATATGCTTCTGCATTGAGTTTTACACAATTATCATCAGAGTCTATCTCTGATTTAGGAATAATGGGTATCTAAGCGCTATCGCTATGTAGAAAGATAATTACCCTTTATTTTGCTCAATAAATGGATTATTAAAATAATAATCATGAGACCATCGCAATCCTTATTTTTGTGTTTTACTACTTTTCTAGGAATCTATCAAAAGACTGAATTACCTCCTAAATAATTATTTTTAGTAAAATCGAACACACAAAGTTTCTAAAAAATTAATATTGCCCAAAATCATGCATTTTTCAGGTCTGGGATGAATGTTAAAGATAAATATGTGAGGTATAAACATTCTCTTATTTTCCCTTTTACCTTTTCTATTTATCCCTTAGCAGATAAGCATTAGCTCATACACTACAGTTATTCTGTATATATCTGAAAACTTTTTCAATATATTTTGGTTAAATTTACAAGATTTGCTTACTGTTGCATGATTACTTTATGAACTCTTCAAGAATAATTGTTGTGTATGAATATCAATTTTATTGTTTGAAAAATAGGCAATAAAAGATGTTATGGTTTAAAAATGTATTGTTTTACTAAGTAAACTTTGTTTAATTAGCCATTTTTAATATTTGCTGGCTTTTTTGTCATTTTATTCATCATCAAGAGAGATATTTATTATATTTTACGTCTTTTTATGTGATGAGAAGCATTGAGCTTCAGTGTTTATATGGCTATTAATTTTAATTAATGTATATAAAAAAAATAACAGTTGTAAAATTGCATTTTTGTATCTAATTTGTATCTTTATTGTATATCTAATGTATCTGAAGTGTATCTATATCAATTCCATCCGAATTTAACAAATACTGCGCTTCATTAATCAGCCATTGTTGAAACATATTATTGAGGATTTCTTCATGCCTTTGAGGTGTTAATTCTGCTATAATAAACTCTTCAACGATAAGAAGATGATAGCCTTGTTCACTTTTTAATGGGCCAATTAATTGTTTAGGAGGAGTACTAAAAACAAGCTCACCTATATTTGCTTGGATAGCCCAACGATAAATTTGTCCTTCATAGCCACATTTATGTCTACGGTTATCATCAATGTCATAAATGTGTGCCGCATCATAGAAACTAATTTCGCCTTCTTCAATTTGGTAATAGATTTCTTGAGCAAGCTTTTTGGATGTCACTATCATTTGATAAAGAATGACTTGCTCAAATTCGTGTCGATTTTGGTTAAAAAATTTTTTTACTTCTTTAGCAAAGAGTGTCTGTGCTACTTTTTGCGCTAGCAGTTGATTGCGAATTCCCATCTCCCAATCATAGGGACTAACAAATTGCTCTGCTAACCATGTCAAGGTATCAACAGCTTTTTCTAAACGCTGTTCACGACGTTGACGGTCTGCTTCTATTTCAATTTCTTCTGTAGTAACAATTATGCCCCTTTCTTTGGCTGCATTGTCTATAATTCTTTGATATAAGATTTTTTGACATATTTGCCTCAAAGTCATTTCACTTTTGAGGTAGTTGATGATCTCCCCAGAAGTTATATTTATTTGAGAAATATCTTTCATCTTGGTGTACGCACCTCATGACGGCTACTTATTACATAGGAGCGTTTTGTATATAAATACACTTTTTACTCCAAAACCCTTTGGAGTAAAAGCGTATCTTGAGATGGAAGGAGAATAACAATAGACAATTGTGCTATTAGAGGAAACCACAAGCAGCGAGCCTATTTTAGTAAGCTAAATTTTCTAAAGTTTCTCGTAAATAGCGCTGTACCTGTTGTTCAAGGCTGAGTTTTTGGAATTGAGTATCGCGTTCCAACAACCAGCGTTGGAAACCAGAACTAGCTGCGATCGCACTCTTTAAATGATGCCAAATTTGAGTTTCATCAGAAAAATGGCGATCGCTAGGAGTTTGAATTGGTGCCATAAGTTTTTTGTCCTTAGTTTTAGCTTAATTGGTAGACTTATCCACATATCTTTAGTTTTGTTTTGTACACCTATTGTTGAAAATAGGAATAAACAGAACCAATCTTATATCTAAATCGATTGCACCCCCGCAATTGTGAAACCTTGCCAAACTTGTTATTAAAGCTAATACTTCTATGGCAGTAAATTCTGTTTCATGTGTGACTAAAAGCGATACTATGCTTACGGTAATTTGCTGATAAAAATTATTTTAATTAAAGCAGCTAAATAGTTTTTAATGAGTCTTAACGCTTCACAGTATAAAGCAACAGGCTTGGAACAATTTACTACTATGAGAGTAAATATTAATTACAACAGCGTTTAATTTAAACCAATCATAATCTTAGCCAACAGCGCCAGCTAAAAATAAAACTTGATAAATCTAATAAAAATAATGTTGTGACAGAATTAATTAAATTATAATTCTGGCTTGCCGAAAGCTCATCAAGCCAGAGAGAGATTTGCTAGATATGGGTTGACATGGAGAGTTTAAAGAAAACTTTCCATGTCCGGTGTTTAGCCTAGATACGAAGTGTCCACTTCCTCTCTTGCCAGCCACAGTTTTATCTCGCCGCAGCTGAGAGGGTACGACGCTTAGTCACCATTTGGTAGGCTTCAATGATGTCGCCTTCCGCCCAGTCACTATATTTATCAACGCCGACACCGCATTCAAACCCTGTGTTGACCTCGCGAGTATCTTCTTTCATGCGCTTGAGCGAATCCAGAATACCTTCGTAGACAACTTTACCACCACGACGTACTCGCAGTTTGCAGTTGCGAACCAGTTTGCCAGATTGAACATAACAACCTGCAACGGCTCCGCGACCGACAGGGAAGACAGCACGTACTTCTGCTTGACCGAGGGGTTCTTCTACTAACTCTGGTTCTAATAGACCTTCCAAAGCACCTTGGATGTCTTCTAGGAGTTTGTAGATGATGTTGTATTCTCGTACATCTACACCAGCTTCATCAGCAGCTTGTCTAGCACCACTGGCGTAAGTGGTGTTAAAGCCAATGATCACGGCTCCACTAGCAGCAGCTAAGTCAATATCGGTCTGGGTAATTTCTCCCGCAGAAGCTAACAGTAAGCGGATTTGGACTTCGTTTTGTGGAATTTGCTTGAGTGATCCCACAATTGCCTCTACTGAGCCTTGGACATCTCCCTTGAGGATCAAGTTGAGTTCTTTCAACTCGCCTTCTTGAGCCTGAGCTGAGATCGCAGCCAGGGTGACACGACCTTGCATGAGACGGGATTGACGCTGTTTTTCTGCGCGATCGCTTGCGAGCGCTCGTGCTTCTTTTTCGATGTGGAAGACTTCAAACTCATCTCCTGCTGCTGGCACATCACTTAAACCAAGTACCTCAACAGCGAAAGAGGGAGTTGCGGCTTCAACCTTTCTAGCTCGGTCATCGATCATCGCCCGGACTTTACCAAATACCGAGCCAGCTACAAGGATATCACCTACTCGCAATGTACCATTTTGTACAAGCAGAGTGGCAACAGCACCTTTGGCTTTGTCTAAGTGAGCTTCAATTACGGTTCCTTTCGCACGACGATCTGGGTTAGCAGATAGTTCTTCTACTTCTGCAACCAACAAGATCATCTCAAGTAGGGTATCGAGATTTTCGCCTTTGATTGCACTCACAGGAACCATGATTGTTTCACCGCCCCATTCCTCTGGAGTCAGACCATAATTAGTTAACTCTTGCTTAACTCGGTCTGGTTGAGCGCCTTCTTTGTCGATTTTGTTAATTGCCACAACAATAGGCACCTCTGCGGCTTTGGCGTGGCTAATAGCTTCAATCGTTTGGGGACGGACACCATCATCGGCTGCTACAACTAAAATGGCAATGTCTGTAACCCTTGCTCCTCGCGCCCGCATGGCTGTAAAGGCTTCGTGACCAGGTGTATCTAAAAATACTACTTGCTGGACTTTGCCGCCATGTTCTACGTCTACGTGGTAAGCACCGATATGTTGTGTAATACCGCCTGCTTCGCCAGCAGCTACCTTGGTATTGCGAATTGAATCGAGCAAGGTAGTTTTACCGTGGTCTACGTGACCCATAATTGTCACTACTGGTGGGCGTCGGTGCAGATTTTCTAAGTCTGCTACGTCGATCATTTCTGTGACTTTACGGGCTTCGGCTTCTGGTTCCTGGGTTTCGACTTGTGTATCTAGTTCGTTGGCAATTAAAGTAATTGTGGGAATATCCAAGCTTTGGGTGATACTCACCGCCATGCCTTTGAGGAACAGAATTTTCACAATTTCTGTGTCAGCAACCACTAAGGCATCAGCCAACTCTTGGACAGTCATTGTGCCTGTGACAATTAAGACTTCAGGGCGTTCGCGCTTTTGCTCCTGTGGGCGACGTTGTTGGTCACGAACTGCCGCAGTCGCAGTTTTTTTGGTTGGTTTAGGAGCGGCTGCAACGGCAGCAGTTTGTGCTGGTTTGCCCGTCTTCGGTTTAGGCGGACGTACGATCGCATTACTGATCGCAACAGCAGCAGCAGCTAGCTCTGTGTCCTCATCATCTAGGAAATCATCTTCAAAGTCTTCTTCATCAACAATAGGCTTGGCACGTTTACCTTTAACGCCTGCTTTAGCCTTGTTAGATTCTTTGACTTCGTCAATTTCTTCTTCTTGCCACTTTTTACCAACTTTTGGTTGACGTGGAGGTGTAGGACGCTTGAGTTCAACGATTTCGGGAGTTTCTTCCTCTTGTGTCGTTTCTACCTCTGGTACTAACTGTGCTTTTACTGGTGCTACTGGCCCAGGTTTTTGTGGCCCTACTGCTGCTGGTGCTGGAATTGGACGTGTTGGAGGCTTGGGTCTTGGGGATTCTCCTACAACAGAGACACCTCTATTGCCTTTTTGCTCCGATGAGGCTCGTCCTCCAACTGGACGTGCGGGTCTAGGTGGTTGTTGGCTAGTCTCTTTCGCTTCTGCACTTGTGGCAGGCTGTGGTTTACCCTTACCCTTAACTGGCTCACGAGGAGTTTGGTCGCGATCGCGTTTGAGGATCGGTTTCTCTGCTTGATGAGCTTGGGGCGTTGATTCTGATTTCTCCGCAGCAGGTCTTGTGGGTGGAGCAACCAGTTGCGGTTTTTGGGGTCTTTCTGGTTTTGATTTACTTGGTGCAGGGGAAGTTGGTTCTGGTTTTTCCGCTGCCATTTTTTCCGGGGGCTGGTTGTTGGGCTTGGGCGTTTTCTCTGCGTTGGTCACAGCAGTTTCTGGGATTGCCTCAGACTGATTTCGGGAAATAGGTCGAATAGGTGCCGTCGGCTTCATGGATGAGACTGGTGTGGCGAAGGGTCTGGGGGGTGAGAGCGGGTTAACTTCAGAAGAAGCAATTTGAGTATTGGTAGCAGCTGACGCCTCAAGGGCGTTGCCAGGGTGATTTTTAGGTAGTTGTGGTTTGCGAATTTCTAACAATTCTTGTTTTTGAGATGCAGCTGGTCGATGGCGAGATGGTATTTGTGTTGTATTGGACTTATGACTAATTGCACCATGATGCTCTTTTTTTGGCATTTGGTGCGTAGCCGCCAGTTTCTCCGCTTGAGAACGAATGCGTTCTGCTTCGGATTCTGTAATCGTGCTGCTATGACTTTTGACCGCAATATTGAGCTGGTCGCAAATTGCTAATAGCTCTTTGTTATCCAAATTCAATTCCTTTGATAATTCGTAGATTCTAACTTTGCCGTTGTTCATCCACTCTTCCCCTTTAATTTACAGCTTTAGCGGATGGATGCCAGATAAAAGCGACATCTCCACCCTTTGATTACTGTTTTTAGGTTGCCGTTTTGTTGCCGGTGCCTCCAATCAGGAAAGAGAGATGTATCGGTTTAAGGCTGGCATCGCCACCTAAAACGATGGTTGACGCCGGACTGCGCGTGGGCGCTACCAGATTGCAATTTTTTTTGTTTTTGTTTTGCTGATTCTGAGTCTTCCACAACACATTAAGCGTAAGTCTTGTTTGGAGTGTTGTCTCGCCCCTTTTGGATATTGAAGAGCGATTTGCCAGACACCCTACTCTATTTTGGCACTAAATTCGAGCCTAGCTGAAGATATAGCGATAGCCTTTAGGTACGGTTATCGACATAATTGTTTCAGGTAATTACCGCCAAAGCGATTAAGCTCGATTTAATTTTGGAGATTGCTTTGGGCTAAACGCTGCCACAATGTCTGATACAGTGTTTCTGGCACTGATGCATGTAGCGATCGCCCTAACCTGTTTTTTTTCTGAGCTGCACTTAGACAACTCATATTAGGGCAAATGTAGGCAGAACGCCCCATGCCCTCATCTAATTGTACCTGTCCAGAAGGAAAGACGCGGACAATCCGCCAAAACTCATTTTTTAGATCCACTTTGCGACAGCTAATACAACGTCGATAGTTTGGTTTCATAAATTTAGAATCAGGCAGGAGACAGGAAGTATAAGTCAAGACAAAATAATACTGTTGTTGCTTATTTACCTGTTACTTATTACCCAATACCAAATATATATGTTTTGTTTCATCGATATTTTTGATGCACACCTTAAATATAAGGGCTAGTTAATGTTTTAACTATTCTTGATCGCCATCGTAAAGTTCGTCTTCGAGTTCGTCGTCAATGTCCTCGTCCTCTTCAATGTCGTCTTCAATTTTATTGTTAAATTCATCTTTTAACTGTGGTTGATTTTCGTCTTCAAATTCCTCTTCGTCTAATTCTTCCTCCTCCATTTCGTTCAGTTCTGCGGCATATTTTGCCCTAGCAGCAGCAAATTTAGTATCTTCTGCTGCATGATCATACTTAGCTTTGTCTTTGATATCTATTTTCCAGCCAGTTAGACGAGCTGCCAAGCGGACGTTTTGTCCTTCTTTTCCTATTGCTAAACTGAGTTGATCTTCTGCCACTAGGACATGAGTTTGCCTGGTTTCTGGGTCCATGAGCCGCACTTCATCTACTCGTGCTGGACTCAAGCCATTAGCAATGTAGGTAGCAGGGTCTGGGGACCAGCGAATGACATCGATTTTTTCACCTCGCAACTCGTTGACTACTACTTGAATCCGTGATCCCCGTGCGCCAATACAAGCACCTACCGGATCTACATCCCGATCTAGGGTATCTACAGCAATTTTAGTCCGAGGTCCGACATGACGGGATGGGGGGTTAGCTTCCCTAGCCACTGCTACGATGCGTACGACTTCATCTTCAATTTCCGGGACTTCGTTGGCAAATAAGTAAACTACTAAACCAGCGTCGGCCCGAGATACTAATAACTGTGGTCCCCGTTGTTGACCTTGAGAAACTTTTTTTAAATAGACTTTGAATGTCGCACCAATCCGATAATTGTCATTAGGCAATTGTTCACGTTTGGGCAATTCCGCTTCTACTTCAGGCTGACCAAAACCACTACTGACAGCCAAAATCACTGACTGACGCTCAAACCGCAAAACTCTCGCTTGTAGGACTGTTCCTTCTAAATCTTGAAACTCTTCTTGAATTAATTGCCGTTGTTGATCCCGCAGTTTTTGCGCCAAGACTTGCTTAGTTTGCATTGCTGCCATCCGTCCAAATTCGCCTTGATCTGGGGTAACATCTAGTACTACTTCTTGACCTAATTGTGCTTCTTCACCTCCCATGTCTTGAACCTGTTGTAAGGCAATTTCATGGTCAGTGTTGCTGACTTCTTCGACTATAGTTTTGGTAGCAACGACGCGAAAACCTTCTTCTTCTACATCTAGTTGGACATCAAAGTTTTCAAAATAATCTTCATCAAATTGTTTTTTGTCTAAATTTTGAGCACGACGGTAACGTTCGTAACCTTTTAATAATGCCTCTCGAATGGCTGATTGAACTGCGACGCGAGGTAAATTACGCTCTCTACTTATACTTTCTATTAACTCTTTTAAACCAGGTAAACTAACCATTGACATAAGCAATCTCCTTAAATAATGAGGGATTAAGGATTGGGGACTAGGAACTGGGGATTGGGGGGACAAGTAGAACTAAGAGGAGAAGGAAGAATAATTGAAGAAATCTCTTCCTTGTCTCCCCCTCTCCCTTGTCTTTTCCCAATACCCGATTACCAATCCCCAATCACCAATCCCTTTGCCCTTCTCTTATCGGCGTTCATCCAACTGTACTTTAGTAATCTGAGTGAGGGGAATTGCGATCGCCCGACCTTTTTGATTTAAGTAAACAGATGTTTCATCCCGCCGAATTAATTGGCCAGTCCACTCTTGTTGTCCTTCATAGGGCGGGAAAGTGGAAACGATGACGGGAAATCCTTTGAAGGAATTAAATTCTCTGTCTGTTGTTAATTGTCGGGAAATACCAGGACTGGATACTTCCAAAACGTAAGTATCTGGAATGACTTCTGCCGCATCTAGAGTTGCTTCTAAAGCGCGGCTCATCCGTTCACAATCATCTAACCCAGTGTCTTGGTGTGGGTTGCGAATGTCTACCCGCAAAACTGGTGGACGTTGGTTTGTGTGAAAAACGACTCCAACGATCTCTAACTCCAGTTCTTCTGCTACTGGTACGGCTAAATCAATAATTTGTGGGACTAAGGGATGAGTCATGCAACAATTCCAACAAAAAAAGTGGGTACTTACCCACTTCCTGCGATAGGGATATCTTCCAAGAAGTCTTTAGACGAATCAAAATTGATTCGCCTCTCTCTGAGTGTAGCGTATTTTTTTCAGGGCGAGAAGCAATAAATATTTAATCTTAGTCAAGAGTCAATTGTCAATTGTTATTAGGCACTCTTTCACTACTCACACCTGTCGGTTTCAATTTATTCTCCTGCCCCCTTTTGAGCCGTGTAGTTTGCTCCAAAATTTTATTAAAATCCTCTTGTGATAAACGTTCAACATAATTCAGCTTGATTTCCTCTAAAAAATCTACAAGCAGGCTTTGTAATTCTGAGAGTACGTGTTTTTGTTTTATTTGCTCTCCTAAAGCTTCACCAAAGCGTTGTAATAATTGACTAGAGAGTTTTGCTGCAACAGGATCTTCCACGGCAGTAACTAGAGCATTGTATAGATTGGTGGTGATTTGAGTTGTCAGTTGTTCACCCAACTGTGTTTGTATTTTTGCCACTCCGGGTAAGTTTTGCAGGTTGCGGTAGACAGGAGAATTATTTAACGCACCTTCTAGGTTGTGATGCAAAAGCGCCACTAGTTCTGGTTGAATTGTAGGCAGAACTTCGTAGACGATAGTTTTTACCAAGATCGCAGCGATCGCTTCCACTTCATTGACATTATTGATGTCGATATAAGGACGCAATTTCTCTTTTTGCAAAAACCAACTCAATAATTCGCCCCTGTGAATAGAAACTTGTACCTGGTTAATCACCCTCACCACAACTATCTCAGTAAGATCCTCAGCAAAATTTGATACGATTCCTAAATGAATTTGCTGTCTAATCGGTTGTAAATTTAAGAGTTCTGCTTGATCAAGACGAATAATCACAGGTATGACTCGTAACCAGCGCCAAAAGGGTATTAGTAAAAATAAGTCATACCAGCGCCACAAAATCGCATTTAACCAACTAAAACTGTGATAGCGACGTTTAATATAAAAACTACGAATGAGTAATTCGACAGCAAATATGCAGACACAAGGTAAATCAATTAGCCAAAAATAATCAACATATTCACCATTTTCTCCTATCCTTCGGTAGTAATTCGTAGCAATTAAAGGTCTTACCTGCTGGTTAAAAAACATGATTTCTTTTGTCCAGCCATTTTGCAATAAATACTCCTGACTCCAAAAAATCTCAAAGGCTGTTTTGGCAGAGTCTTGCTTGAGATGAGTACGCATTTGATTTTTAATTTTTTCCAATGTGCCACTTTTATTGGCTGATGCAAAGGGATTATTTGCTATCATTTCCACACTCAAACGGCGTAAATCAGCTAGCTTTTTTTCTACCTCCGGCGACTGTAAACCTGTTTTACTGACCTGATTTTTAAGTACATCAATTGTGTTGAGATATTTTTCTGTTTCTCTATGAGGTTCAATACCTTTGAGTGGATCATAGGCAATCACAATTCGCGGTGCATACTGTAAGTACCTATCACGCCAAGAAATATAACTTACATTAAATAAGACTAAGCATAAATTGATAGTGGCAATTATTGCCATTACTCGTTCAAACCAGAGTTTATAATTTTTTAGAGATTTGGAATCAGACATTATAGCTATAAAAATTACAAGTACTTTGTGGGTGATGATAAACAATCAAGTTAGCAAAAAGCAACTATCAACTAGCAATAAACAACTATAATTTATGTTGTTTTAGATTTCTTTATCTATCATTTTCGCTAAGTAGAAATACTATTTGTGAATTAATTTGTAAAATTTTTTATACCAAATCCTCTAATTTTAAACTGAATCCCACTAGTTTTAATCAAAAATCATTAATATTTCAGCCAAAGTATTTATATAAACTTAAAATGCATCTGTTAGTTCTGGTAACATCAATATTTTCCCGGCTTCATTGAAAGGAGTTTGAATTATGTGGTGTGAATTTGGAAAATCAAGTTTTAGTGTAGCTACCATTTGTATAGTAACGGCGGCAACAAGTGTAGCGATCGCACAGACACCAACAACTGTACGGCAGCAAATCTATACTCCACAGCAATTTCGTAGCGTACTGCAAGGATTAGGTTATAAAGTTACGGTATCAAACGCACCCCTAACAGATGCAGAGACTAAAAAAGCAATTCAAGAATTTCAAAAGGGTTATAGACTACAACCAGCGGATGGCATAGCTGGGCCAAAAACTCAAGCTTATGCAGCAAATATTGTCAAAATTTTACAAGCAAATCTGAATCTCGTAACTAAGCCAAATCCTCCTCTACCTAAAAACTCATTTTACGGGCCTCAAACCCAATCCGCAGTCAAAGCTTATCAGAAAAAACTACAGCTTCCCGAAACAGGAATTGCTGATTTAGCATTGCGGCAAAGACTTGACAAAGATGCTAAGAAAATACTTCAAAATCCATCAGTAGCGCCATCATCTACGCCACCATCACCAACACCAACACCAACATCGACAGCCACACCTAAGACAACGCCAACAACAACCCCATCACCAACACCTTAGACGGGAAGAGGGATCGGGGATTCTCCAGAGGAGACGCTTCGCGAACGGGGATTAGGGAGAAGGGAGATAAGGGAGACAAACCAATGACCAATGACCAATGACCAATGACCAATGACCATTGTAGAGAGGCGATTAATCGCCTCTCTACAAATGTACTAACGCATTTGATTTGGTTCTTCTAGGGGTCTACCCTTGGGAACCGGCAGGATGGGACGACGGTCATCATAAGGCATGGGGATGTACTGTACCGTTGGGCGTCCGCCTTGAGGTTGCGGATACAACTCCATCAGGTCGTAAACTATACGGGGCAGTCCGACTGTTACGGGCAGCCCCATCTCTGTTGCTTCTTCAACGGTAATCGGATAGTCATGAGTAACCCGTCCTGTTGTTAAAGCTTCAACGATTTTTTCAATATCTTCTGGCTTAACTTTTTGTTTAGGTACATTGTCTTTTAGTAGAGTCCGCACAAAGCGCTGCACCTGCTGTATGGCCTTACGCGATAAGTCAGCCATAATCAGTGTTTGATCATCAATTTCACTGATGGGTTTATCTTCTAAAATTTTTAAAATACTTGCCGCCGGGAAATTACCAAGTTGAGGATCAACAGGCCCTAAAACAGCATTGGCGTCCATGATAATTTCATCAGCAGCTAGGGCAAGCATAGTACCGCCACTCATAGCATAGTGGGGTACAAAAACTGTAACTTTAGAGGGATGACGAATTAATGCTCTAGCAATTTGCTCAGTAGCTAAAACTAAACCACCGGGAGTATGTAAGATTAAGTCTATTGGCACATCTGGCGGAGTAAGGCGAATTGCCCGCAGAATCTGTTCCGAGTCTTCGATAGTTATGTAGCGTGATAGCGGAATTCCCAGTAAACTAATAGATTCTTGGCGATGAATTAGAAAAATTACTCTGCTTTTGCGTTGCTGCTGAAATTCTTGAAGGGCGCGGAAGCGACGATACTCAATCTGACGTTTTTGCCAAATCGGTTGAAAAGACGAAAAAAGCAGAAATATCAAGAATAAATCACCAATACCAAAACTCATAGATTTGAATATTTAAAAATAACGGTTTGTCGTCATTATTGTCCCAATTTTTGAGAATTGGCAGTTCTATCTGAAGAAACAAAAGCGTATTGGGTATTGGGCATGGGGTATGGGGCAACAAGTTCTTGAATTTTTAATTTTTAATTGATGTGTCCCCCTTGTCCCTCTTACCAATTTTTAATTTTTAATTTTTAATTTTTAATTATTTTGTCCCCAATCTCCTCAGCTGCATCGCCAAATTTTGATGGTGTCGTCATCACTACCACTGATTAAAATTTGCCCACTTGGGCTATAGGTGACAGACCGGATATAGTTCAAATGACCAGTTAGAGTGCAAATTTCTTTACCTGTACTGACGTGCCAAATTTTGATGGTTTTGTCCCAACTACCGCTTGCTAACCACTGTCCATCAGGACTAAAGGCAAGTGACCATACTGAATTAGAATGCCCTGTGAGGGTGCAAATTTCTTGACCTGTACTTACTAACCATAGTTTGATAGTAGAGTCTGAGCTGCCACTGGCGATCATTTCGCCATCTGGACTGAAGGCGATCGCATTCACAAAAAATGAATGTCCCTTCAAAGTGCGAATTTCTTGACCTGTATTTATGTACCACAGTTTGACTGTGTAATCAGCACTACCACTGGCAATCACTTCTCGATTCGGACTCCAAGCAACAGACCAAACAGTATCAGTATGGCCAACAAAAGTCCGAATTTCTCTACCTGTACTCACTTGCCATAGTTTAATCTTACAATCAGCACTGCCACTAACCAGCATTTGTCCATTCGGGCTAAAGCTGACAGAATTCACCCCATTGGTATGACTCCTCAGAGTACGAATTGCTTTACCAGAACTAATTAACCACAGTTTAATAGTCTCATCCCAACCCGCACTGGCAAGAATTTCTCCATCTGGGCTGAAGGTAACACTACTAACCATACTGGAATGACCAGAAAACCAACGACCAAGGCTACGTAGTAACTTACCACTCTCCAATTGCCACAGTTTGATCGTAGTGTCACTACTACCACTTGCTAAAAGCTGACCGTCACTATTAACTGCTACAGTTTGCACCATGCTGGCATGGCCTTTGAGAGTATTTACACACTCCCATTCCCCTTGACTCAGTAAAGTAGTAGTTTGAGTGTGAGTGTTTGGAGTGATAATTTGTGTGGGGGGTACAGAAGAATCTTCCTCAAACTCACTATCTAGTAGATTTAACCACTCTTGTACGCTTTGAGGACGCTGCTTGGATTGCAATTCCATACCGCGCAGAATTGCTAGATTTACCTTGTGGCTAAGATTGGGATTGTAGTACAGTGGTGGTCTAAGAGAAATGTTGCGCCGTCTCTCTTCTGCACTGGTTGGTATGATCCCAGTCACCAAGCTATATAAGGTAGCTGCTAAACCATAAACATCGATGTATTCTCCCCGTGGTGCTTCCAATTCGTATTGTTCGGGAGGGGCAAAACCAGGAGTACGATAGACTGTATGCTTTTGTACAACGTTGGGAATAAATTCTCTGGCAATACCAAAATCAATCAAAACAGCTTCTAATTTATCGTTGCGAAGCATAATATTGCGTGGCTTTATGTCCCGGTGTAGCAAGCCTTTGCGGTGAATCATGTCTACAGCAGCGCCCACTTGCCGTATGTAAAGCAGTGCTTCTACTTCTGGTAGTATTCCTAGTCGCTGTAAGCGCTTACCCATATCTTCACCTTCGATGTACTCCATCACCATACAAGGCATATTTGCTTCATCGAAGATATTTTCTATTTGGACTATATGCGGATGGCGACACACAGCCAGTCTCACAGCTTCATCCCGAAAGTCAAGCCTCAACTTGTCTCGGTGCGGTTTCCAGGCAGGGTTATTGAAGATTTCTTCTTTTAATGTTTTAATAACCCGCAGTTCTCCATTTTCGTTGGTGGCGAGGTAGGTAATACCAATTCCCCCCTCACCTAGTTTTCTTTGGATTATATATCGTCCCCCAAACAACCGTTGTCCTGGATTCCAAACCATTAGTAATTATTGCTAAATCTGCTATTTATTTTGACCGATAATTCCTTAATGGTACAAGCACTCATATTCCATAGGGAAGTAATCCAAAATTCCATTTAAAAAAGGGGTGTGGGGGTGTAAAGGTATAGGGGTGTAAGAATATTCATATTTTTATTCACTCTGGTGTACGCAATTTATGATATTGGACTCCTATTTAATTTTTTAATAGAACTCAGTACACTTTCTGTTCCCTATTCCCGTTTCCTGTTAAGAGCCTGAACTAATCACTTCATAAACCAAACCAGATTACTATAGCTACTCATTAAAATTATTAATATTTATCTTGCGTAATTTTTGTGTTTTGGGGTGTAGGACATAATGTTGATTTTTAGATTGCATTTTTATTAATAAAAAATATACTTTATATCTGGAAAGCAGGAAGCTGATAATGTAGTTTTTATCATTCCTGCTGAGATCGAGATATGACCGCAATGCTAAAAAATCTAAAATTGAGACAAAAATTTACAATATTACTAATTCTTATTCTTGTGTTTGGTTTGGGCTTGAGTGGGTTGAGTCTATCTTCGTTACTCAGGCAAAATGCTAAACAAGAAATTGCTAACAATGCTTTGTCACTCATTGAAACGATTACTGCATTGCGTGAGTATACAGTTTCTCAAGTCACGCCAGAACTAGTTGATAAATTGGAAACGAAATTCTTGCCACAAACGGTATCTGCTTATTCAGCTAGAGAAGTATTTGAAATTTTGCGAAAAAAACCAGAATATAAAGACTTTTTTTATAAGGAAGCAGCACTCAATCCTACAAGTTTAAGGGATAAAGCTGATTCTTTTGAATCAGATATTATCAAGCGTTTTACTGATGAAAAAGATTTAAAAGAGTTAAATGGTTTTCGTTCATTACCTAGTGGGGATATTTTCTATATCGCTCGTCCGCTCAAGCTGACTCAACAAGCTTGCTTGAGGTGTCACAGTACTCCTGACGTTGCACCGAAAACGATGATTGAGCGTTATGGTGCAGAAAACGGATTTGGATGGCAATTGAATAGTATTATTGGCGCGCAGATAATTTCTTTGCCAGCTAGCAAAGTGA
This sequence comes from Fischerella sp. CENA71, assembly GCA_024239075.1. Taxonomy (GTDB): domain Bacteria; phylum Cyanobacteriota; class Cyanobacteriia; order Cyanobacteriales; family Nostocaceae; genus Pelatocladus. The sequence goes on from JANBVI010000020.1 coordinate 165,609, forward strand.
TTGAAAAAGCACATAAATCTTCTTTTGTAATTATTCTAATTGTCTCTGCTGTTTTTATTTGTGTTGTGCTTTTAGTCAACATTTTCTTAGAACGCCAAGTTATTCGTCCTTTAAAACGTCTAACTCGTGTAGCTGAGGAAGTTAGCACAGGACATATGGATGTTGAATTTAAGCAAATCACTAATGATGAGATTGGTAATCTTGCTAAGGCTTTTAAACGCATGAAGTTAAGTTTAGAAATGGCAATGAAAAGACTGAAAAGAAATACTGGAACTACAGAAATTTAATATTTGTCAATCAAACATAAAAAATATGTTATATATTTCAATTGTGGTGAGATGAACAAATATAATTTACTTCCTACAATTATTTGCCAAACATCATGAACTCTATAAAGAAAAAATTAACTAGTATGATGTTAAATGGTTAAAGTTATGCTAAAAAACTTACGATTGAAACAAAAAGTTACGATTTTATTACTTGTAATTCTGACATTTGGTTTAAGCTTGAGTGGTTTGGCTTTATCTTCTGTTTTAAGGCAAAATGCCAAACAAGAAATTACCTCTACAGCTTTGATGTTAATGGAAACTATGATTGCTGTTCGGCAGTACACTAGCAATCAAGTTAATCCAGAACTTGTTGATAAATTGGAAACTGAGTTTTTACCGCAATCAATACCTAGTTACTCAGCAAGGGAAGTTTTTGAGAATTTGCGACAAAAACAAGATTATCGAGATTTCTTTTATAAAGAACCAACCTTAAATCCAACTAATCTGCGGGATAAGGCTGATAGCTTTGAGACACAAGTTGTTAATAGTTTTCGGGCTAACAAAAATTTAAAAGAAACAAGTGGATTTCGCTCGCTTCCCGGCGGAGATATTTTTTACATTGCTCGTCCACTTACTGTTTCTGCTCCAAAATGCCTAGAATGCCATAGTACGCCAGATAAAGCACCAAAAAGTATGGTAGATCGCTATGGTACAGCTAACGGTTTTAACTGGCAATTAGGTGAAATTATAGGCGCGCAAATTATTTCTGTACCAGCTAGCAGAGTAATTCAAAAAGCAAACCAATCTTCTCTGTTAATTGTTGGACTTGTATCTCTTGTTTTTGTGATCGTAATTGTTTTAGTTAACATCTTTTTGAATCGACAAGTAGTTCTTCCTCTCAAACGCATCACTCGTGTAGCAGAAGAAGTCAGCACGGGACATATGGAGGTTGAGTTTGAACAGTTATCTAATGATGAAATTGGTAATCTCGCCAAAGCTTTTAAACGCATGAAGTTAAGTTTAGAAATGGCCATGAAACGGCTCAAACGCACTCCTGGAAATACGCATGGTACACATGGTACAGGAGGTATGGGGAGTACTGGAAGTATTGACTACCCTTAAGGTGAATAGTAATAGAATTGTGATTTGAAAAAATACCCGGCGATGTTCGCCCTGCGCTGTTACACGCAACTTACGCCTGCCTACGCAGGCTATTTATTATATAGAATAATTTTCTACGAAAATAAGCGTCTAGTAAATTCCAATGCGGCTTCTGACTCTGGTATTTCTCTGGCTAAGAGTTCTACAAATTGGTAAGGTGTCGTTTGGGGATTTTCAGCTAAGATATCTTCTACAATTAGGCTGGCGATGGGACCAATATAGAAGGCTAAAGCATCTTGACAACGCCGTATAAATGCAGCGTTGAGTGAAGTTATTTGTTGCTGATTTTGATTCGTTTGTGAGTTTTGATAATTCGGTTGATTTTGATAAGTTTGTCGATTTGGAAAACTTGGTTGATTTTGATTCGTTTGTGAGTTTTGATAATTCGGTTGATTTTGATAAGTTTGTCGATTTGGAGAACTTGGTTGATTTTGATTCGTTTGTGAATTTTGATAATTCGGTTGATTTTGATAAGTTTGTCGATTTGGGAAATTTGGTTGATTTTGATTTGTTTGTGGATGGCGAGAAGTTTGTTGATTTGATGGTTTACTCAGCACCGTTTCATCTAAATCTGAATTAGTAGACTGAGATTGAGATATTGTTAGGGTTGTTTGAGCATCCGGAGCAAGTATGGTGGGAGGAACATCAAACATTGTTGATGATGATGCTGTTTGGGGTTTTCCTAAAAGCTCAAGATCCCTTAAAACTTCTTGAGATGTTTGATATCTATACCTGGGTGTATCTGACAGCATTTTATCCAGGATTTGAGCAAATTCATCGCTGACATAAGTGTAAAAACGCCACTTCCACTCCAAGCTGTACTGATCCATGAGCAAGGATGGGTCTTTACCTGTAAGTAGTACAATTGCTGTGACTCCCAAAGCATAGAGATCACTGCTAGGAGAACACAACCCCAAGCTGATTTGTTCTCGGGGGGCGTATCCTACTTTCCCGACCAAAGACATTTTACCTACAAAGGTCGCTTGGTTGGTATTAGTAACTTCATTGAGATCAGCTATTTGTTTTCCTACTCCAAAGTCAATTAAGACGGGCAAAATATTACCTTCAGGTAACATGATATTGTCAGGTGAAATATCCCGATGAATAATATGATGCTGATGTATGTACTCTAAAATAGGCAATAGATTTTTTAACCACTGAATGACTTCTTCTTCAGTAAAAGTTTGTCCTTGAAGTTGGCGATCGCGTAATAAGGCTGAGTAAGTTTTACCATTCACATATTCTTGTACTAAAAAAAGGCGACCATCTCCTTCAAAACAAGCCAAAAAACGAGGTATTTGTGGATGTTCTAACTGGTGAAGAATTTTTGCTTCTCTTTTAAACAAATTGCGACATTTTTCTAATCCTCCTCCCCCTGTCCCAATCGGCGCAAATTCCTTAAGGACACAAGCTTCATTAAAGCGACGAGTATCAAACGCTAAGTAGGTTCGCCCCAGACCCCCCTGTCCTAGCAGTTGTTGGATGATGTAACGATTATCAATTAATGTTCCTGAAGGTATTTCTGGTTTGACTAAGGGGATCTGAGACATATCATGAGACTCCTAATGATTTCGCATATCGAAATTTGTTTACATATAACTTCAACTCCTAGCCTATGAGTTTTCGTACAAGAAATCCAAAATATATATGAATCTACACTTTTATATGTAAAGCTCTCTAAACATAAATTTTTGATGAATTTTAAATTTGGATTTCCAGACTTACTTTTGGAGAATACACGTTGAAGTTTTGACATTAAATGACTATTGTAAAAGCCAATAAGTTTCTGTTTGAGATATTTGTTAACATCATCAATTACTAGCACCCTAAATATTTATTAGGTATAAGATCAAAAAATATGCAAATATTTTATTAATTTTTATTAACTATTATGCAACTATTGAGTTAATTGCTTGCTAATTTACTTTGTCGGGTTAGAGGTTTCTGGTATGAGAACAGCAGGTGTTTGCTTTACTTTTGGCTCTATAGGCTGAACTTTTTCTACTAACTTAATAAATTCCTGGTAATTAGGTATTTTAGCAGCAGGAATGTAACCTGCATCGGCAGTAATATCGGCAGGTGCATCATTCATGGCTTTTTGGATTTGTTGTTGGAGATTGCGATCTACTGTTGGCGCAAGTAACATTACTCCAGAAGGAATCCAGCGACTAATGTGTAAAGTTCTAAACTTGGTCGTAGTGAAACTGCGACGATGTACCTCAAAATCTTGCTCTGATATAGCACCAGCATCAACTGTCCCGTTTTCAATCCATTCAAGTACAGTTTTAGGAGTGGGAGCAAAACGAATTTGAGCCAAAGTTAAACCATAGAGATCGTACAAAGGGACATAGTAGCCAGCAGCAGAACCAATTTCTCCTAAAGCAACAGTTTTGTTAGACAAATCTGATATTTTATTGATTGGTTTATCATCTCGGACAATTAATAAAGAACGTTGTCTATTACTAACTCCTTCCATGGAAAATAAAGGAATGTAAAGTTCTTTGCCGATCGCGATCGCAGCTAAACCCGGAGGTGCAAATACTAATTCCCATTTTTTGTTGTGAATTTGGTCAATTGCTTGCAATTCGTTGTAAGCTGGCTCCAAATCCACAATTGACTTAGTTTGTGATGCAATGTAATCTTTAAAGCGCTCATACTTATCAAGCGATAACTTTCCTTCTCCGTAGCTAATCACCCCGATAGTCAGTCTGTCAGGACTCTCGCTTGTTTTTGGTTGTGAGTCACATCCGAATCCAAATAACCCTATTAATGCCACTAGCTGAAAGAGTAAAAAACGTGACTGAATAAAAATATTAATTTTCATAATTTTAGTTACAACAGCAGGAGATGATCAGGCGCAATTAATTTCAATGATCGTACTTCGATCTCCTTGCAAAAGGCGATCGCACAAAAAAGTTAACCTTTTTTACGACAAATGTTGCTATTTGAAAATATATCTTGACTAATGTGGTTTGATTTTGATCATGATGGAAGAAATAAGTTCTGTTGTTTGGAACAACCAACAAACAACAACAATCTAAATAAATACCTTCACATCTATGCTTATTCCGTTAAATTACGAAGAAATTATCAAAAATAATCCGGAAAATTACCCATAATTCCTGTAGGATACGGGTATGGCTTTAACCAGAGAATAGGTATAATAAATTTCATGACAGGGAGCTTTGAACAAGCGACGCTTGTTAGTCCTCAACCTTTTTTGGAACTGAATAACAAAGGTCAAATCCTACGGCTTTATCTGCAAAAAGATCAGCATCGCTTGGGACGTGGTCGCGAATGGGCAGATTTAGAAGTACCAATCGGCTGGGAAGTCTTCTCCAGAAAACAAGCTACTTTACGTAAAGAAGGAGGAGATTATCGAATCTATGATGGTGATGGAGCCAATCCTAGTCGTAATGGTATATTTTTGAACCAATTACCAATTGATCCTAGTGGCTATTTATTAAAAAATGGCGTGCAGTTAGAAATCGGACAATCTCCTCACAACCGAATTCAGCTAACTTACTATAACCCTGTTGATGCGCCAGTCGCGATCCCCACAAACCGCCGTTTGACGTTAAAAGGCTTGAAGGACTGGCCTGTGCAATTGGGGCGATCGCCAAAACCGGATCGCTATTCTTCCATGCAGTTGGATGCGCCTACAGTCTCTCGCCTCCACGCGACAATTTATCCTGATGGTCAAGGAGGACATTTTCTCCAAGATTTAAGTACAAATGGTACTTTTGTCAATGGTCAACGAGTTTCTAAACGCTTTCAGTTAGTAGATCAAAGTAGAATTCAAATCGGGCCGTTTAGCCTGCTTTATCGCCCAGATTGTCTAGAATTATTAGACAGTGGTAGTCAAATCCGTCTTGATGTCAACCGCTTGCAACGCAAAGTCAAAGACAAAGAGGGACGAGAAAAAATCATTCTCAACGATGTATCTTTGGTGATTGAACCAGGACAGCTAGTAGCGTTAGTTGGTGGTAGCGGTGCTGGTAAGTCTACCTTGATGAAATCTTTGTTGGGAATTGAGCCAGTATCTTCTGGTACAGTCTACCTAAATGGTGACAACTTGCGGCAAAATTGGCCCATGTATCGTTCACAACTAGGTTATGTTCCCCAAGATGATATTGTACACCCCGACCTCCGGGTAGAAGAAGTACTAGCCTATGCCTGTAAACTGAGGCTTCCACCTGATACTAATGTACAGCAAGTAGTAGATACTACCTTAGAACAAATTAAACTAACTCACGTAAGGACAAATTTTATACGGAATCTCAGTGGTGGACAACGTAAGCGCGTCAGTATTGGCGTGGAACTATTAGCCGACCCGAAACTATTCTTTTTAGACGAACCAACATCTGGTCTTGACCCTGGCTTGGATAAAGAAATGATGCGTCTGTTGCGAGAATTAGCAGACCAAGGGCGGACAGTAGTGTTAGTGACCCATGCTACAGCTAATATTGAAGTGTGCGATCGCATTGTCTTCATGGGGAGAGGTGGTAAACTCTGTTACTTTGGCCCTCCTAAGGAAGCACTGGGCTTTTTTGAAATGCCCTCAGAAGACTTAAAGTATTTTTCAGATATTTATATCAAACTCGATCAAGGCAGTAATGGCAAAGACGTTGCATCAACGGTTGATTATTGGTCGCAGAAATACGAAAGATCATCAGAATGCCAGAAGTACGTAAAATCACTGTTAAAGCCAGGTAAAGATAGTACATCAAAAGCAGACGATCGCATTCACACAGGCATATCTCCTATTAAACAACTGGTGTTGTTGAGTCAGCGATATCTGCAATTAGTGCTACGCGATCGCACGAGTATAATTTTATCGTCAGTATCAGGACCGATTGCGATCGCTCTCACAGCTTGGATCTTACGAAACGAAACACCCCTTAAAAAACTCAACCCCGCAGAAATCACCCAAGGACCTTTAGCACTCAAGGTACTATTTATATTTAGTTGTATAGGAATTTGGGTAGGGCTTTCTAGTTCTGTAAGAGAGATTGTTAAGGAAGCAGCTATTTACGCACGAGAACGACTGATTAACTTGGGTTTAATTTCCTATTTAGGTTCTAAAGTTGCAATTCGTTCCAGTTTAGTGCTGCTGCAAACTCTATTAATTACTGCGGCTATATTAATCGGTTTTAAATCCCCAGAATATAATCTCATACCTTGGTTTTTGGGTTTAGGAATTACTACCTTTTTAACCCTGCTGGCGAGTGTTAGTCTGAGTTTAATGATTTCTGCCCTAGTCAAAACAGAAAACGAAGCAAATAGTATTCTTCCCTTGATTATGATTCCTCAAATCATTCTCTCAGGAGTGCTATTTAAAATGACAGGTTTAGCAGCTAAATTAGGATGGCTAACAATTAGTAGATGGTCAATAGGTGCTTACGGAACTTTAGTTAATGTCAATGCAATGGTTCCAGAAAATACGCCAGGTTTACCTTCTCTGACAGATATTTTTGAAAAGTCTGATGTGTACAATGCAAATTGGAATAATTTGGGATTAAATTGGGGTATTTTGGGGATACATACCTTAGTTTATTTAATTGTGGCGCTGTTGTTACAGAAACGCAAAGATATTGTTTGAACATTATCAAAGCTCAACAGAAACAGCAAAATCAGGATAAAGAGTCATACAAAAAACGTTGGAGTTGATTTTAAAGTATCAACAGTAGGGTATTAGGTGATAGCTATAAGGTACTGCATTAAAATAAATTCCCTCAGAATATAAATTGAATTCTGCGGCTACACTAACAAAACCTGCTTGCGAGGATTTGATCTGTAGTAGCCGCAATTTTCAATTGCTACAAAGTTTTGTTAATATCACTCGTCATCCGGTTCTAAATCTTCATCCTCCAACGAAGCCTGTGGTATTGCTGCAATAATTGCATCTATTACCTTAGAAACTGGCAAAATCTCAATATTCAAACTAGGAAACTTTTGTCCTTTCGGGACGATCGCTCTTTTAAATCCTAATTTCGCTGCTTCTTTTAACCGTAATTCCATTTGTGACACAGGGCGCACCTGTCCACCTAAACCGACTTCACCAATTAATACAGTGCCAGGATCGACAATGCGATCGCGAAAACTAGCGACAATCGCAATTGCTACACCCAAATCTACTGCTGGTTCTTCGACGTTCAACCCACCCGCAGAAGCGACGTAGGAATCCAGTTTCGACATGGGAACACCTACCCGCTTTTCTAATACTGCCAAAATCTGCACCAAGCGGTTGTAGTCTACGCCTGTGGTAGAGCGACGGGGCGAGGCGTAACTTGTTGGACTTACCAACGCTTGTAACTCCACAACAATCGGGCGTGTACCTTCGCAAGCAACTACAATCGCAGTCCCAGGTCCTGGATCATCACGGTTTCCCAAAAATAGTTCGCTGGGGTTGGAAACTTCCCGCAAACCGTGTTCTACCATTTCAAAGATGCCGATTTCATGGGTAGCACCAAAGCGGTTTTTCACTGTCCGTAATAACCGATGGGAAGCAAAGCGATCACCTTCAAAATATAACACCGTATCTACAAGGTGTTCTAAAACTTTCGGCCCGGCGATCGCTCCTTCTTTAGTGACGTGTCCGACAATCAACATGGTAATATCTTCATGCTTTGCCACCTTCATTAAAGCGGCGGTACATTCCCGTACCTGGGCGACAGAACCGGGTGCAGAGGTTAGAGCAGGGAAAAAAACTGTTTGAATACTGTCAATTACTGTCAAATTGGGTTTAAGAGATTCGACTTCCTTCAGTATCTCTTCTAAATCTGTTTCCGGTAATACATATAAATCGGCAGTTTTTCCTTCTATATGTGATATTTCTGAAGTTTCTTGCGTATCTTCTATTACTTCTATTACTTCAGTTGTGGTAGTGTCACCATGCTCATGACCATTACCATTAGTATTATCATTACTAACTACGTTGAGTGGTTTTGTTACACCCAATCGGGAAGCTCTTAATTTAACTTGTTGTCCCGATTCTTCTCCGGAGACGTAGAGGATGCGGTATCTTTGTGCTAGCTCATTTGATACTTGCAGAAGCAACGTAGATTTACCTATACCTGGATCACCACCGATTAATACCATCGAACCAGGAACAACACCACCGCCGAGGACTCGATCTAGTTCACCATAACCAGAAGGCCAGCGTGTAACTTGGCGATCGCTAATTTGATCAAATCTCAAAGAAGATCGTGGCTTTGCTGGTTTATTCGCAGATTTAGTGTTTCCTTGCTGAGAATGCCAACTACTCACCCCCCGACTTGGAATATCAGTTGAGGATTGAATAGCGATTTCTTCTTCTAAGGAATTATATGTGCCGCAAGATGGACACTTTCCAAACCATTGTGGAGATTCTGCGCCACATTGGTTACAAACGTAATAAGTTTTTGGCTTTGGCATTCTTAAATATTATTAAATAATCTTAATTTTTTCTTAATTCTTCAGCAAAACAAAAATCCAATAATAGAAGTAGTTACAGCTTTTTCCAACGGAATAATTGGAATGATATCTTAATATTATGGTATGAAAAATTAATCATGAAAATTTTTAGTTAAGGAGCGTTGATTAGCTTGGAAAGTCATAAAGAAAAAATTCTGGTAGTAGATGACGAAGCCAGCATTCGCCGAATTTTGGAAACCCGGCTTTCGATGATTGGTTACGATGTTGTAACTGCTGGCGACGGCGAAGAAGCTTTGGATACTTTCCGCAAGACTGACCCTGATTTGGTAGTTTTGGACGTGATGATGCCTAAGCTCGATGGCTACGGCGTCTGTCAAGAATTGCGTAAGGAATCAGATGTCCCAATAATTATGTTAACAGCACTGGGGGATGTTGCTGACCGGATTACTGGTCTTGAACTAGGTGCTGATGATTACGTAGTTAAACCTTTTTCGCCCAAAGAACTCGAAGCCCGAATCCGTTCAGTACTAAGGCGGGTAGATAAAAACAGTGCTTCTGGAATTCCCAGTTCTGGAGTGATCCATGTTGGAAATATCAAAATTGATACCAACAAGCGGCAAGTCTACAAAGGTGATGAGCGTATTCGCTTGACAGGTATGGAATTTAGCTTACTAGAACTCCTAGTGAGTCGTTCTGGAGAAGCTTTCTCTCGTTCAGAAATTTTGCAGGAGGTTTGGGGGTATACACCAGAACGCCATGTAGATACCCGTGTAGTGGATGTACATATTTCTCGTCTGCGAGCAAAATTAGAGGATGATCCTAGTAACCCAGAATTGATTTTGACAGCCAGAGGAACCGGTTATCTTTTTCAACGGATTATAGAACCGGGAGAAGAGTAAATTTCTAAGGAAGGGAAGTAGGACAAGGGGGACAAGGGAGACAAGGAGGACAAAGGAGACAAAAAAATGACTTTTGACTAAAATTGATGGGATACAAGCCCCGTTCTAGAAGGACGGCTTTGCCCTGGATTTCTACTAGAATAAAAACAAGTCGCCATAGGGCATTGGGAGACTTTAAACGGACATGGAGAGACTGTAAGACCAAGGCACGCAAGTTTCTGTGAAGTGTCAAGGAATCCTCGCTGCTTTAGGATGAGGAGGTATGTCAATTTTCAGCATTGATCAAGCATGGCAAAATCCGATCCGAACCGTATTTTGCGGCGTCTACCTATTGTTGTGGGGGGGTTAGGCGCTGTACTTTTGTTAACTAACCGTTTGCTGACACCAGCAATTACAGAGTCTCAAGCTCGTGCAGATGTCTTGGGTGTGATTTTGAGTGGGGTATTGATTTTAACGGGTTTACTTTGGCAGCAAGTACAACCGCGATCGCCTGATGCAGTAGAACTAATTGGAGAAGAAGGTTTTGTACTTGCTCCTGATTTACCCCAAACAATCAAAACAGAACTTGCTTGGGCATCGCATTTATTGTTAACTAATACAGTCACGCGATCGCTTGTAGTTTTTTATCAAGGTAAAGTTTTATTGCGAAGAGGAATTTTAGGCACGAAATCAGAGGTGACACCAGGGCCGATTTTAAAAAGAGTGCTAGAAAAACAACAACCTGTGTATTTAGTTGCCTTAAAAGTTTATCCAGGAAAAATAGAATTTGATTATTTGCCAGAAAATACTCAAGGAGTAATTTGTCAACCAATTGGTAAAGAAGGTGTTTTGATTTTAGGTGCAAATGCTCCTCGCAGTTATACCAAACAAGATGAAAACTGGATCGCTGGGATTGCTGACAAATTAGCTGTCACCCTGAGTGAGATGATGGGGGATAAACAATGAAAAATTAAAAATTTAGGAAGAAGGTATGAGGGCTGGGTATTGAGCATGATTAACCAACCACTAAAAACTAACAACTAACAACTAACAACTAATAATATATATTTATGCAAATAGTTTATTTATTACTAATTGCCTTAATGGTTGTAGGTATTATTGGCTCTGTGGTTCCAGCTTTACCAGGTGCCAGTTTAATATTAATAGCTATTATTATTTGGGGATTTGTAAAAGGTTCTTTTGCTGCTATTAGTGCGCCATTGATTGTCACAGCTATAGTTTTAGCTCTAAGTATTGGTGTAGATTTATTAGCTGGTTATTTGGGTGCAAAACAAGCAGGTGCTAGTAAATGGGGACAAATAGGTGCAGTGATTGGTTTAGTTGCTGGGTTTTTAGGATTATTACCAGCTTTACCTGTAGGAGGACCACTGTTAGGAATATTGTTTGGTCCTCTAGTAGGAGCAATTATCGGTGAATTAATCTATAGAAGAGATTTTGCGATCGCACTCAAAGCTGGTATAGGAATTGTAGTTGGTACAGTTGTGGGAAATTTAATTCAGGGAATACTGGCGATCGCAGCTGTTGTGTTTTTCTTAGTCAATACTTGGCCACAAGTCTTTGGTTAAAAAAAGCTGCTGATCTATTCAGCAGCTAAAACAGTATCATCTTCAGCCTGCTGATAAAATCTTTTTACGTTGTCGTAAGCCAAACATACCTGCGATCGCCAAAGCACCCAAGCCAAAAGTTGTTCCTGCTTCCGGTACAGCTTTTGATGTTCCCTTGATTCCAGATAAGTTCACACCATCACCATAGTTGGGAAACTTCTGAGAATGACCATTACCCAACTGCACTTCAAAAGATTTGACATCGTAAAAAGTTAAAGCTTGAATATTGTTATTCTTTCCAGCTTTCAACATCATATTGTCAACTGACTTGTCATTGATTAACAAAACGCCAGTACCTATATCTTCCACATCAAAAAAATCTAGAGTTATTTCCGACATTACATTTGTGAATTCAAACAAGAAGCGACCAACTTCTAATTGACCATCTTCAGGTAACTTATCGTTTTCTGTAATAGCTACAGGACGTAACCAGTATTCATTGATTTTTGTATTTGTACCTGCGTCTTTTGTTCCGAAACTAACTTTTAAACCTTGCCCTTGATAGGTGTTAGAAGTGGCACTATCATCCACAAATAATCGGCTAGTAGCATATCCACCAGCCCCATCAAAATCTAAACTTGTGACTGTGTAACCTAGTGAAGTTGTACTCAGACATTTACTTGGATCAAGACAAGCAAGATTAGTCTTAATTTCACCTTCTTGTGTGGGAATGAGAGAACCAGCATGAGCAGCAGGCGCACCAGCAATTACGCCCAAGCCCAAAGCTGTTCCCATCATTGCTGCGAAAAAATGAAGTTTATGCATGATTCCCCTTCTGCAACCCTTAAATAAAATTAGTAGAAAAAAATGATGATCTATCGGTATTGCACCACTAAGCTAATAGATAACTTGCTGAAATGGGTAGTAGGAAAAATATATTTTACATTCTCTTGATTTGCAGAGAAAAACCTAATCTTACTCCGTAAATTCACAAGATATCTACGTATTAATAACTAGAAAATAAAAATAATAACGTATATACAAAAGTAACTACAGCAAGCTAGAAAAAAGGACATGCAAGTAAATTTTCGTAGAAGAAACAGATATGACCCGTGAACAAGAAGATCCCCAACTTCTTGTAGACAACCGTAGGGTAGAGCTTCCCAGATGGTAGAAGTAGGGGATCTGATTTCTCAATTTTCACAACTTTCTTATAAAAAAAATGAGTAGTATAAAGTAAAAAAGTTCTGGACTTATTTACTCTATCTACTCAATCAGATTAAACAGAAGGAGAAACTTAAAAAAATAAATGCCTAAATAATGAATTTTTTATTTACTATCAATCCTTTGATGAAGCTAATAGTCTAATAGGACAACTTACTTTACTTGATTATAGACATCCGGTTTCGGAAAACTGAGAAACCGGCTTTCTAGATAAATCACACGGTGAGTAAATAGTAAATGTTTGTGCAGTAGCTCACTAATTATATAATGTTATAACTAAATTCTAAGCTACTGATGCAGTTTTTTTGCGTTGTCGCAAACCGAAAGCACCTACTACTAACAAAGCACCTAAACCGACAATATTTCCTGGTTCTGGTACTGGTTTGGGAATCATTGCTCCTCTAATATCAACACCATCACCTGTTTTAAATTTGCTAGAATAAGCGTTACCTAACTGCACTTCAAAAGATTTAACGTTATAAAGAGTCAATGACTGAATGTTGTTATTTTCTCCAGCAGGTACATTCAAATTGCTAACTGATTTACCATTTATTAGCAAGATAGCAGTACCTATATCTTCCACATCAAAAAACTCTAAACTTACTTTCGACATTTCTTCTATGAAATTAAATGAGAAGCGACCGACTTCTAATTGACCACCTTCAGGTAACTTACCTTTTTCTGTAATCGCTACAGGGCGGAACCAATATTCGCTTAATGCTGGGTTTGTACCTCCATCTTGTGTCCCGAAACTAACTTTTAGACCTTGTCCTTGATAAGTATTAGAAGTGTTTCTGCTATCTACAAATAATCGACTAAGACCATAATCTCCAGCCCCATCATAATCTAAACTTGTGACTGTGTAACCTAGTGAATTTGTGCTGATACACTTAGTTGGGTCAAGACATGCAAGGTTGGTTTGTATTTCTCCTTCTTGCTGAGGAACTAGAGAAGCAGCCTTTGCAGATGGTGTAGCAGCAGCAATACCTAAACCAACAGAAAATGCTATTAATGTTTTTGTTAAAGCAGAAATTTTTTGCATGATTTATTGGAAATAACTAAGGATGATTGCGGATATAAGAAACAAACTTTTTTGTTTGTTCTGAAACATATTTGTATGTTATTTCCGTATTTGAGTAATTGTCATCTCAAAATCAGAACATTTACTTCTTCTTGATTTTCAGAAAAACTTTGGGAAAAATACTGAATTTGCCTATAACAAAATATACTTTAGATTTAGATAGCATTACTTAATACTAAAAAACAAGAGGTCTTGAATGGTATTAAACTCTTAATTTAAAAAATTTTATAAATTGATTTATGAAGAATAAATATATTAAGACAAGTCTTTGTAAAAAAATTGGTTCACGTATTTGTGAACCGTTCGTTATATTGTACCTTCCTACACTCCAACACCCATTTGTAATACTTATCTGAACTTATAAAGTTTCTAGTGACTTTCGTGCTTCTGTTGCAACAACTTCCACTTGATCATTAGCCAATGTTTCTAATATATTTTTGGCCTCTGTTCCTTTGAGACGACCTAAAGCTTGTGCAACTCTATAGCGAATTTGCCAATCTGGATTTGTAGCGTAGGGAGCTAAAAGTGGAATTGCTTGTGCATTTCCCAAGTCACCAAGAGAACTAATCGCAGCAGTTTGCACTAATTCATTGTCTGAAGAAAGCGCCTGTTGGAGTAAGTCAAACGATCGCGGCTCACCCAATTCTCCTAAAGTAGCGATAATGCTAAACTTGACGATCCATTCGTTGCTTGTTTCATAAAGCTGCTGCAAATCTTCAAAAGCTGCTTTGAGCTTCAAAGCGCCCAAACAGTCTGCTGCTGCTGCTTGGACATCTGGTTCTGGATCATTGAGCAAGCGATCGCGTAATAAACTCAAAGATAAGTCTAAATCTTGCCCACCCAACGTATCAAACTGACTCACTGCTGAGTAGCGAACACGGGAATTGCTGTCATTGATAGCATTTTGAATTAACTCAAAACCAAGAGTTGGTTCTAGTTCGCGAATTTGATTCACTGCTCGTAAGCGATCGCCCAAATCCTCAGAAATCAGTAATTGTTTTACAGATTCAGGATTAACACTCATCTATTTATCTCACTTTTTTTAAATTTGTCATTTGTCAATTGTCACTTATCATTTGTTAATAAACTAATGACCAATGACAAAAGACTAATGACTAATCTTGACCTGCGGCCATTGCTCGAATGACATCGCCACGGGTAAGAATACCAATTACTTGACCCTCGCTGTCAAGAACTGGTAAACGATGAACATTGCGATCGCTCATGGTTTTGGCTGCTTCTTTTAAGCTTTTATCAGGGGAGACAGTGATGGGGTGTTTACTCATCACTTCCCCAACGGTTTGTCCCAAAGCTTTGTGCAAATCGCGATCATATGTAGCTGGGTTTTTTAAATAGATCACGCTATCAAGAAACATAATATACGCTGGAGGCGTGACTCCTGTTTCTTGCCACATTAAATCAGTTTCCGAGATAATACCTACCAATTTACCGGCGTCATCTACAACAGGTAGACCACTGATGCGTCGTTCTGCCAGAATTTGGATAGCTTCCTTCAAAGGAGTTTCGGGTCGGACTAGAATTGGGTCACGACTCATTACGTCGGCGACGGTCTTAGGCATTTGTTTGGTGACACCTTTTTCAAAGCACTCTGGGATTATTGTAGAGAATTTTGGTCATTGGTCATTGCCACTAACAATCAACTAATGATTGAGTTTCACAAAAGACTTGTAACAAATCAATACAGTTGGCGATCGCTCCTAAGTGAGCAATTTCGTATCCGTGGGTATTTTGGGTGGGGAAGGCTAAACATGCAGCACGGGCGACATGACCGAATTTCATCGCAATAGAAGCATCGCTACCAAAACCATTTAAGATTGCAAGTTGCACTGGTATATTTAATTGTTTGGCAGACTGGTGTAATTGTCCATTGAGAGTTTCATCATACATCCCATAGGCATCTTGAGACAAAATTACAGGATTTTTGCCGTCTTCAATGGGGTATTCTGACGATAAAGGACAAATTTCTAAAGCGATTAAGGCATCTAAGCACTGGTTTTGAGTAAAGTAAAGCGCCCCAATTGCTCCCACTTCTTCTTTTGCTGATGCAACCAAATATACATCAACTGCTGGCTGTGTAATCTTTTCTGCCAGAGCTAACAAAATTGCTACAGAGGCTTTATTGTCTAATGTATAACTGGCAATATGGTCTTTTAGCCGAATTGGATGCTTGCGATGCTTACCAATTACCATTCTAGTTCCCGCTCGAATGCCAGCTGCTTCTAGTTCGGCAGTGGTACATTTTGTTTCAATCCAAGCATCTTCCCATTTCACAGCAGTATCTTCTTGCTGGATTTTTTGTGGTGATTCGTGGGAAACGTGACGCGAACCAAAACTGAGAATTCCACTGATAGTTCCATTATCTCCTAGTAAATCAACAACACCTTCACCGTAAACCCAAGGAAATGCACCACCTAGTTTGCGGACTTCGACTTTACCTTCTTCACCGATGGTTTTGACGATTCCACCAATTTCATCTTTGTGAGCAGTGATAGCGATCGCTCGCTCAGGATTTTTACCAGGTATTTTAGCAATGATGTTATCAGCGCGATCGCACCAAGCTTTGACTCCCAAGTCTGTAAATCTCTGCATCAAGTATTGGTTAATTTCTGTTTCAACACCACTAGGAGAGTGGTGCATGACCAATTCTGCAATTATTTTGAATAAGTGGTCGTAATCCCACATAAGTATACTCAGAGTATATGAGCTTTTGAATGCAAACAATCATAATATTAGGTGGGCAAAATGCAAGCTATCTCTGTCGAGCAACCTAATCTTCCCCAACCCCCAGTTTTTTCTACACTTGAAGAAGAACGTCTACATCGTAAGCAACGTCTAGCGGCGGCGTTTCGCTTGTTTTCTCGTTTTGGTTTTGATGAAGGTATTGCAGGTCACATTACCGCTCGTGATCCAGAACAATTGGATTGCTTCTGGGTAAATCCTTTTGGTATGCATTTCGGTTTAATTCGAGTCAGTGACCTGATTTTAGTTAATCACCGAGGTGATGTAATTGCAGGCGATCGCCCTATCAATCAAGCGGCTTTCACAATTCATTCCCAAGTCCATTTAGCTCGTCCTGATGTGGTTGCAGCAGCTCATGCTCACTCACTCTATGGCAAAAGCTGGTCTAGTCTTGGTCGCCTGCTTGACCCCCTTACCCAAGATGCTTGCATGTTCTACGAAGATCACAGCTTATTCGATGATTATACTGGTGTAGTTTTGGAACTGGAAGAGGGTAAACGCATTGCTCAAACTCTGGGTAATAATAAAGCCGTCATTCTCAAAAATCACGGCTTGCTCACAGTCGGTCATTCAGTTGATGAGGCTGCATGGTGGTTCATCACAATGGAGCGCACCTGTCAAGCCCAATTATTAGCAGAAGCAGCTGGTAAACCAAATCCAATTAAACATGAGTACGCTAGCATAGCACAAAGCCAGGTAGGTTCTCATTATATGGGCTGGTTTAGTTTTCAACCTTTGTATGAAATGATTGTCCGGCAAGAACCAGATTTGCTGGAGTAATCTGCTGTTCTACAAGCTGCAAATTTCCAAATTCTTGAGGCCAAGATGAAGTAGATAAGGACTGCTCATTCAACGCTTCGAGGGCTGTTTGTGCTACGAAGTTATGGACACGTGTTGTAGGATGTATACTGTCCCAAAATAAATACTCATCGGAATTTCCACTTTGGCTACCGCATATATTCAAGTTTCCTTGAATAATATCCTCAAAGTTACATAATAAATAAGCATCAGTCACATTGGTTAAACCAAATTGGCTGGGGGAAGTTTGCAGTTTTATAAATAGGGAATTGACATCAACAGCAATAATATGAACGCCAGGAATTGAACTCAGAGTTTTTAAACTTGCTGCCAATGCCATATTATGTTTCTGAGTCAAAGTAGTTAATTGATCAGAATTCGGTTTATTTGATGTTAAAGGAAGTTTGCCTAAATCTGCTAAGTTAATCACCATGATATTTTTAGCACCTGCTAAGGCAAGCAATGCCACTGATCTTGACAAATTTGCAATTGTTTGATTAACATCAGTAGCGCCACCAAAAACATAATCATTCCCACCACCCCAGATGATATAAAGTGCATCTGGATCAGCTTGTTGATTGCTTTCTCGTAAATAGCGTGTGAATAAACCAACTTGCCCAAGCACTCCTGGTAATAGGGATTTTGGAACTGTAGCATTACCCAAACCAGAACTACTTCCTGCAAAGGCATAATTAATACCTTCGCTGGGAATGCTATTTTTTAAGTCAGTAAATAAAGTTGGGGACAGTCCTAGTTCATCTCCAAGATATTCTACCCACACCTTGCCATTAGAAAGGCGTCCTTTATAGTAGGGTGGACTTGGTGGAATGTAGGATTTTGAGGCATTGTAAAAGTTGCCAGCGTCAGAAAGACTATCACCAAATACATAAATTTTACTAATCTTTGTTGCAGCCAAAGATTTAAGCGGCGACACAAAAGATAGGAGCAAAAATCCTGCTGCGATAATTTCTTTTTTGAGACTAAATTTGTGCTTAAATTGATAAACGATCGCACTAATAAGTTGCATATTATCAAGGGTGGAGAATTTCCAGTCACAGAGTAATATGCCAGCAAAAGGCTTTTTCAGTCAAGCACAAAAGCAACTATTACAACGAATCTTGAGAAAAAGTGAATGTTAATAGATGAAAAAGTAAGGCTTAATACTGTTTATAAACAACTCAATTAATTGCAGGAATTCACTTTCCAATAAAGAACAGATAGCTGCTGGAAATTGTGCAAAATATTTTCAGCATTTTGATCTCAATAGAATTATTCTTACTTTGAATAATGTTAATACCATATTGGTTTAACGGACTACTGGGGCGATCGCGTTAATTTCAGAGCATCTATTGCTGATATACCTTCACCTTGAGTACCAAAGTACCACAATGCTGCTGCCGCTTCCGCACGAGTTACTGGTTTTTTCGGTTGGAAAAGTGTGGTGTAACCATATACCCGACGGATGTTAGATTGTTCTCCATTTTGGAAATCAGCCAATATCGCCCGTAACGCTTTGGGGTCAATTTTTGCTGCATCCTGAAAGCCCCAAGTCTGACTGACTGCACTCACACTAGCAGTAGGTAAAGCTTGGCGGGTATCCAAAGGAACTTTTGACATGAGTAGTTGTTCCCGTGTCAAAGGCGCATCCGGACGAAACAAAACTTGTGTAGAATCACCAGATAAAAGACTAGGAAACAAACCACTTTCAGCTAATCCTTGAATAGCTGGAAAATCTGGATCTGTTTTTGCTACATCACTAAAAGCTGGTTGGGCGTTTTCTGATGCCAAGCGAATCTGTTTAGATGGAATATTGGCATACATAGCATTATTAGCAGCCACTAGCCAACGAGCATATTCTCGACGGGTGATATTTTTGTTCGGTTCAAATAGATTGGTTGTAGCAGTAGAATTATTTTTTGTACCTTGAGACTCTACAGACAAAATACCCAAACGAGCGACATCTTGAATATATTTTTGCAATTCTTGGGGTGCTTTGTTTAAGTCACTAAATTCTTGAGTACCAGATATGACTGTTGATGTAGAGTTGCTAGTGCTAGAACTATCATTTGGTTGGCTGACTGAGCTCTCTGGTTGTACAGGACCGATAAACTGCGGATCGCCAGGTTGAGGAGCAGTATCACTACTAGAAATTTGACTGCTAGGAGTTGGGGTAGCTTGAGCTATAGTTTTGGAGCTTGGCTGGTACTCAATCAGTAATTCGGTAGCTGTCTGTGGTTGATTGGGTGCAGGGTTAGTGACTGATTGAGGTTTAATAGAAATCGTTAGCTGTAAATTATCCCGTGTTGCGGTAAAAGTACCACTTTGATCATCATTTGGCTGTTGGGAAATCTGCCAATTATTATTTTGCAACTGACTACGATAAAAGCTTGCGATGAAATTGCTGGGATCAGAACTCAGCCAACGAGTTGACACTTTGCTCTGTGAGTCAGTTGCAGGAGAAACTTCCTGGATTTGAGCGTTCGGATAAATCGGGATATCTTTGGGAAAATCAGCTGGTAACTGGACTGTTGATTGGGTTGATTGGTTTGAGTTCTGGCGATCGCCATTAGGCGTTTGATTAGCACCAAAAATGACTGGGTTATCTTTCAGCCGAGAATCTGCTGCTAAAGACTGCTCAAGGTTTTTACCAATATTACTATTGGCACAGGCCGTGAGGGAAGTGAGTAAAACTGCCAAACTAAGAAAGACAGCTGAACGTTGAAAGTACAGCACAGGAAATGAAAAATTGAGTGTCAGTTTCTACCCTAGCGTATTTAAAAGAGGATCGGGGAGCGGGGAAAGGGGATCAGGGACAAGGGGGACAAGGAAGAATTTTTTAACATGTTTCTTCCCAATCCCCGATTCCCAATCTCCGATTCCCGATTCTTGACTCAAAAGTGTTAAGCTGGAATTAAAGCCGCGTTTGCTTTACCCAATTTATAGAAAAGGAACGCGATCGCTTGTAGTTCGAGACTGGCGATCGCTAAAACTATTGGGCTGAAGATGGTAAGCTAGATAGACCAAAATCAAGAAACTTCCAATCCTAGCCATTCCAAAAAAGTTGATAGTATTATATGGCTAGTAGTAGTTTGTCGATTTTGTACTCGACGCTTTAGCGTAACTAAAAACCCATCAGTAACTGTTTTGATATTTCACCAGCAAAACAGTATAGCTTGGTAGTTGTTTCCCAATAATCTTGAAATTATCTATTGGGGAAATGCGGTTTTCGCATGTGCTTAATTTAACTTTTTAAATCGTAGTTATACTATTGTTTTTAGTGATGGCTCACCTTTGTCTTGGGCTTAATTTATATTTCTTAAGTAGCCTGTTCGGTTTACAGTCAAAAAGCTGTTGTATAAAAAAAGCCATCCACTCTTGACTAAATATATTTAATTCAGCGAAGATCGCGACTTAGACTTATTGCACAAGTCTTGTCAAGAAAAAACTAGGCTCAGGCAAAGGCAAAGCAAATGTTTGAAAAAGACATATTGCATCTCAAAAACCTATAGAGAATTGGAGTATGAAAAATCTAAAATAGATATTAAATTAAAAACAAACAAAGATCATTATATCGACACACGCCAATCGATTTTACTTTCTCTATCAGCGTCGTCGGTCTGTTACCAGTGCTAAAACACGATTACATGCAAGCTTCCCAGGATCAGCCCAATTATTCTGAAGCTCCACTACAGTTGTTACTTTTTGTCGATGGACGACCAAAGTCTCGACAGCAAGTCCAGCGAATTCGTGCGTATTTGAAAGAATTACAGGCTGACTACAAGTTTGAACTACAAATTGTTGATGTCGGACAACAACCCTATTTGGCTGAACACTTCAAACTGGTAGCAACACCAGCTTTAATCAAAATTCACCCAGAACCTCGACATATTTTAGCTGGTAGTAATATAGTTACACAGCTTAAAAATTGGTGGCCTCGCTGGCAAATAGCAGTCGATACCTATATAAAATTACAGAGCGACCTGCAAGAAAACACAGAGGATAATGGTTACACCGCCTCAGTTTCTAAATCCTCTATTCGTTCAATTGCTCTATCTGCGGAACTTCTGCACCTGTCAGATGAAGTTTTTCGCTTAAAACAAGAGAAGGAGGAACTCGAAGAGCAATTACAGTTTAAAGATCGAGTAATTGCGATGCTAGCTCATGATCTCCGTAATCCTCTAACAGCCACAGCTCTGGCTATAGAGACTCTCCAATCCAACTATAATCCAGAGAAAGCAGGTTTTGAGCGGCTAACGCCGACAATGACAAATAACTTATTCAAACAAGCCCGTAACCAAGCTCGCATTATAGATCGTATGATTACTGACCTTTTGCAAGTAGGTCGTAACAATAACGAAAAAGAATTTCCGGTTAAGCCACAAAAAACGAATTTGGGAAAACTGTGCTTGGATGTTTTGGAAGAATTGAGCGATCGCTATACAGGCAAATCCTTAAAAGTTGAAAAGGATATTCCCAAAGATTTACCCCTAGTTTACGCCGATCCGGAACGTATCCGTCAGGTATTGATAAATCTCCTGGATAATGCTATTAAATATACACCCGATGGTGGTATAATCACTGTTGCAGGGCTACATCGTACTACCCAAAAAGTTCAATTTAGTATTGGTGACACAGGGCCTGGTATACCTGAAGAAAACCGCGATCGCATTTTTGAAAATCATTTTCGTCTCGAACGAGATGAAAGTAAAGAAGGCTACGGCATAGGTCTGTGTTTGTGCCAACGCATTATCCGCGCCCACTATGGTCAAATATGGGTAGATTCTTCACCCAGTAACGGCGCATGGTTCCACTTCACCTTACCAGTATATATAAAGTAGTTAGTAGTAGGTGGTTGTACTAGACGTGCTATGGCATTTCTGTATACTATTGGGAAACCCCCGCAACACAGTGGCTCCCCTTGTCTCCTTTCAGCTTTCCCTACTTTGCCATTCTCGCAATGCAGCAATAATTTGGATATTTGCTTCTGGAAAAGCAAAAGTTTCTAATTCATCAACACTCACCCAACACACTTCATCGCATTCTATTGGCTGGGGAACTCCTTGTATGAGGTGGCAATGATGTACTGTGAGAGTAACGCGGATTTGCGTGTATGTATGATCAATAGTGATGAGGTGTTCACCAACTTCAACTACTATTCCTAATTCTTCTTTTATTTCTCGTTGAATACACTCTTCGATAGTCTCATCAAGCTCTATTTTACCCCCCGGAAATTCCCACAATCCACCCATCGCACCTTCTTGACGGCGGCGATCAATGAGAATTTGTCCTTGGTTATTCCAGATTACGGCAACACCGATAATTTTATGAGGTGGAATCCAATTAGTTTCGTTCATAGCATGGTGGTTGGTGGTGGGTTGTTTGGTAATAACGACAAAGACCAAAAACAAAACTCGACAAAGAAATAAATTTTTGCCGAGTCTGTATTTTAAGACAATTTGTATATTAACTTTTCAGTAGTCTCATTTCAGAGGCTGACTACACTCAGCTATCTTATTGGTTAATTCATCAACTTATTGTGGCTAGGACAAAGCCTGAAATCAACTTATTTGTTTTATTTACTCTTGTGATAGCTAATTTTGAATTGCTATTCAACTTCATGGTTGTTGACTTCTGTACTTTGAAGCGCTAGTTCAAAGTTCATTCTCTGTTCAGCGTTACGCAAGAAGTAACCACTCATCATCGCAGATGCTAACAGACGACCGAGACTTTCACGGCTAGTGGTGATAGTAACACCAAAGTGTTCGGGCGGTAAATTACCCAAAAGTCCAATAATGTTCCGTTCCATTACTTGAAATACTTCAGGAGAAGCAGGTTGAGATAGCTGACTAACGGTATCTGGAGTCAATGATTTAACATACTGCCACAGAAAGTTCTCGGTTTCTAACTCACCGTTAAAAAATTCTGAGGCTTTCTTAGATGGGTTGTTCACGTTTTTCCTCCTGTATTACCACAACAGCAGGCAAACTGAAATTTTGATAAACCTTAATCACAGATTATGAATCATCTGTTTAATTTTACTATTGCTGTTGTGTCCTTCTGCAAACTAATGTAACAGGCTGAAGTTGTTTTGAAAGTGGGCGTAACCGTACCAAAGCAAGCGGAAAGTATCACCTGACTGAAAAAGGGGTGTAAGGAGTATGGGGGTGTAGGAAGAGCCATATTTTTATTCACCCTGGTGTACGCAATTCATGACGGCTAGTTAACTAACTTGCTAAATATTCATTGATACTGATTTTAGATTTGCGGAGTTTAGTTAGGGCTTCGCGTTCGATTTGTCTCACTCGTTCGCGACTGATGTTGAGTATTTCGCCGATTTTAGCCAAAGTCAAGGCGTGTCCGTCATTTAAACCAAAGCGTAAGGATATTACTTCCCGTTGTTGTGGTGTAAGATCCGCCATGAGAATTTCTAAGTCACCAGATAAGGAAGATTGGGTGACAAAATCTTCTGGAGATGCTCCTGGATCTTCTAGCATTTCTCCTAGTTCAGTATCATAATTATCTCCCAAACGTATATCTAGAGATAGAGGCACACGTGCTTTTTCGAGATACTCTCGTACTTGTTTGGGGGTTAATTCTAATTCTTGTGCTAGTTCTGAAATCGAAGGAGCGCGTCCTAATTTTTGGGATAATTGGCGTTGTGCTTTCTTGATTTTATTTAATTTTTCGGTAATGTGAATTGGCAGGCGAATAGTCCGCCCTTTTTCGGCGATCGCACGAGTTATGGCTTGACGTATCCACCAATAAGCATAGGTAGAAAATCTATAACCTTTGGTAGGGTCAAATTTCTCGACACCGCGCTGCATTCCAATGCTACCTTCTTGGATTAAGTCCAGCAAATCAACGTTGCGCTTAATATATTTTTTCGCCACAGAAACCACCAGTCGCAGATTAGCTTCGACCATCCTGCGTTTAGCAATTTCAGCATCAGCGATCGCTTTATCTAATTCTGTGAGTTCTAAATGCGTCGCTGTCGCCCATTCTTCTAATGTTGGTTCACGACCTAACTGGTGCTCTAGTAACTCTCTAACCTCACGTAAGGCTACTGCTCGCTGCACCTGTTTACCATAGAAAATCTCTTCCTCGTGTGTTAACAATGGCACACGACCAATTTCACGTAGGTAAGTCCGCACTAGGTCTGTAGCTGTCTGAGCGGTCTTCATGGCACTACTCTTTAGTAATTCTTGGTTTAGAGGTGGGGTATTTGATAGATGTCTGTGGCTGGGTATCTACCCAGTTAATTGATCTTGGTTTTACGCTGCTTTTCACACGCCCGGTTAGATGAGGACGACTCCTAGTTCCGATTTGTTCTCAGTTGTTAAAGATTACAATCACTTTTTTTTATGCACAAGTATCCACAGTCATAAAGATGGTATTTTCTAAAACATTTCGCGACTGTTGTATTATTAAGCATTGTAACATTTATGATAATTTTTTGACTATCGTACAGACCAAAATCCTGTGTTATTTTTATTAACTTCAGCTCAGTGATTTTTTGAAATCATATCTACAAGCTTATTCCATAACTTTAGCAAGGGCAAGAATTTTTTCTAATATTTCTTAACAAAACTCAATAATAACTATGATCATATACTTCTATAATTGTTAATTTTTTATTAAAATCGCTGATCATAGGGATAAGGGATCGGGGACAAAACAAGTCAAAAGTCAAAAGTCAAAAGTCAAAAGTAAGAACTTTTGATTTGTTGCCCCATGCCCAATCCCCGATGCCCGATGCCCTATCTCTTATGGAACCATGCAATAATCTTGGATACCTTTAACATCTAAGGTTGTGTTTTGCAGAGAATGGATCGCTGCAACGGTGGCTTTGGCGCCAGCAATGGTAGTGATAATGGGGATTTTATAAGCTAAGGCTGTACGGCGAATCAGCCTAGCGTCGCTTTGGGCTTCTTCTCCAGAAGGTGTGTTAATAATCAGCTGAATTTTGTGATTTTTAATCGCATCCAAGACATGGGGGCGTCCTTCGTGGAGTTTTAATACCAACTCTACTTCTAGACCATGTTCATGGAGAACACGCCGTGTACCGTCAGTAGCCATGACAGTAAAGCCTAGATCGATAAATTCTTTGACTACTGCTACTGCTGCTGCTTTGTCGCGATCATTCATTGAGACAAATACCGTACCACTCAAGGGTAAACGTTCGCCAGCAGCTAATTCTGCTTTGGCAAAGGCGCGTCCAAAGTCGCTGTCTATACCCATAACTTCACCAGTAGAACGCATTTCTGGGCCAAGTATGGTATCAGTACCAGGGAACTTGTTGAATGGTAATACAGCTTCCTTCACAGCAATATGGGATGGTATGATTTCCTGTGTAAAGCCAAGTTCCTCCAAAGTTCTACCCGACATAATTAAGGATGCCAGTTTTGCCAAAGGTACGCCTGTAGCTTTAGAAACAAATGGTACAGTCCGAGAAGCGCGGGGATTAGCTTCTAAAATATATACTTGGGGCGATTCAGTTTGAGTCCCAGCTACAGCAAATTGAATATTCATCAGCCCTACAACATTTAATGCTTGTGCTAATTGCACTGTCCACTGACGAATTTGATCAAGAACTGCTACTGGTAGGGAAATAGTAGGTAAAGAACACGCTGAGTCTCCGGAGTGGATACCTGCCTGTTCAATGTGTTCCATTATCCCACCAATGACGACTCTACCTGTGTGATCTGCGATCGCATCTACGTCTACTTCGATCGCATTTTCCAGAAACTTATCGATTAAAATCGGGTGTTCTGGTTCCACTTGTACCGCAAAGGTCATGTAGCGCTCTAATTCTGTATCAGAGTAGACTATTTCCATGGCTCTACCTCCTAACACATAGCTAGGACGCACTACGACCGGATAGCCAATGCGTTTGGCGACAATCAACGCATCTTCATAAGTGCGAGCAATACCATTGGCTGGTTGAGCAATATTTAATTCTTTGAGAATCTTCTCAAACCGTTCCCTGTCTTCGGCCATGTCAATTGAATCTGGAGAAGTACCCCAAATTTTAGTGATAAGGGATTGGGGATTAGGGATTGGGGATTGGGCATTTTCCTCATTCCCTGATTCCCAGTCACCAGTACCTATTCCCTTTAAATATTTCTGCAATGGTAAGGCCAACTTCAAAGGTGTTTGTCCACCAAACTGCACAATTACACCTACAGGATTTTCTGCCTCAATAATGTTTAGTACATCTTCTTTTGTGAGGGGTTCAAAATAAAGGCGATCGCTTGTGTCATAATCTGTTGACACTGTTTCGGGGTTAGAGTTGACCATGATTGTTTCATAGCCTGCGTTTTTGAGTGCAAAGGCTGCATGACAACAACAATAGTCAAATTCAATTCCCTGACCAATCCGGTTTGGTCCGCCACCCAAAATCATGACTTTGGGTTTATCTGTAGGCAAAATCTCTGTTTCTTCTTCGTAGGCTGAATAATAATAAGGAGTAAACGCCTCAAACTCCGCCGCGCAGGTATCCACTGTTTTATATACTGGAATAACACCTAATTGTTTGCGGTATGCCCTGACTTCATCTTCTGTGGTTTTGGTAGCATAGGCAATCTGGCGATCGCTAAATCCTTGACGTTTGACTGCATACATTTGCTCTTTTGTCAAAGACTTTAATGGTGTCCGCTTCAGGAATTTTTCAATTTCCAATAGTTCCTGCATTTTTTCGAGGAACCAAGGGTCAATCCCGGTTAATTCATAGATTTCTTCTATACTTAGCCCCAATTGCATTGCATGGCGCACAGCAAAAATGCGCTCAGGATTTGGTGTCCGCAGTTGGGCGCGAATTTGTTCACCACTGGGGAGTTTTTCTTTGATATCGCATCCCCAACCGGCGCGTCCTGTTTCCAGAGAACGCAAGGCTTTTTGGAAAGACTCGTTAAATGTCCTTCCCATAGCCATTGCTTCCCCTACGGACTTCATTTGTGTGGTGAGTACTGGTTCAGAACCGGGGAACTTTTCAAAAGCGAACCGGGGTATTTTGGTGACTACGTAATCTATAGTCGGTTCAAAGGAAGCAGGAGTTTTCTTTGTGATGTCGTTTTTAATCTCATCCAAAGTGTAACCGACAGCTAATTTGGCTGCCATTTTGGCGATTGGGAAACCAGTTGCTTTACTCGCCAAAGCCGAACTCCGAGAAACACGGGGGTTCATTTCAATTACAACAACTTCCCCATCCACAGGATTGACGGCAAACTGAATATTAGAACCACCAGTTTCTACGCCAATCTCG
This sequence comes from Fischerella sp. CENA71, assembly GCA_024239075.1. Classification (GTDB taxonomy): domain Bacteria; phylum Cyanobacteriota; class Cyanobacteriia; order Cyanobacteriales; family Nostocaceae; genus Pelatocladus. The sequence goes on from JANBVI010000020.1 coordinate 193,022, forward strand.
CGAATAATTTTAATTGCCATATCCCGCAGCCGTTGATATTCTTTATCAGTAAGGGTTTGGGCTGGGGCGACGGTAATTGAGTCTCCGGTATGGATACCCATGGGGTCTAGGTTTTCAATTGAGCAGATAATTACGACGTTATCTGCTAAATCGCGCATGACTTCTAGTTCGTATTCTTTCCAACCCAGTAGAGATTGGTCGATCAGAATTTGCGATACAGGCGAAGCATCAATTCCTGTTTGAGCCATTTCCGCAAATTCTTCTTCGTTATAAGCAATCCCACCACCAGTACCACCCAAAGTAAAAGCAGGACGAATAATTAAAGGATAAGTACCAATGCGGTGAGCGATCGCTTTTGCTTCTTCTAATGATGAAGCTGTTCCACTTGGACATACCTTGACACCGATCTTAGCCATGGCGTCGTTAAACAGTTTTCTGTCTTCTGCTTTTTCAATTGCTGGTAACTTAGCACCGATTAACTCGACGTTGTACTGTTCCAATACTCCACTTTTTGCCAAAGTTACAGCAATGTTCAGAGCAGTTTGTCCTCCCATTGTTGGTAACAAGGTGTCAGGACGTTCTTTGGCGATGACTTTTGCGACTAATTCGGGTGTGAGTGGTTCAATGTAGGTGCGATCGGCTGTTTCCGGATCAGTCATAATAGTTGCAGGGTTGGAGTTCACCAACACTACTTCATAACCTTCTTCTCGCAACGCTTTACAAGCCTGGGTTCCAGAGTAGTCAAACTCACAAGCTTGCCCAATCACTATTGGGCCTGATCCTAATAGTAGAATCTTTTTAATATCATCACGACGGGGCATAGTTTTTGCCTTGGAGTAAGAGAATACAAATCTTGATTATTTTAAGGGCAATACGGTTCAGTTAAGGATAATTGTAGGTTGGGTTGAGCGCGAGCGTTACCCAACAAAGTCTTGAGAATGTTGGTTTATCCTACGGGAAGTCGCACAGGGTAAGCTAATATGTCTATGTCTCACGAATAAAAACACAATTAAATTATATTTTTAATTTTATTTTTAGATTTTGAACTAATTTTTACTATTTTTCGATACAGAAATCACATGTAGTAATGATGCAATATTTTTCAATTGTTTTGCTGAATGTAATTTTTGTTAGTTATTTTTCTCAATACAAGGACAATGTAATTTTAACTATACATAAAGTAAGTTTAAAAAACTTAGAATTTTGGAAACATAAATGCTTTGTTTAGCATTCCTAAATCCTTCTTAAACAGCAATATACCTGAATTTTTGTATAAGTCAGTGTTCTGGTTATCTTAATTTTTATAAATCTTACAGATATTGCTGTCTAAAAATATAAGAATTATTTGCAATATTTACATTGTGTTTTTTTATATACAATTATAAAAAAGCAGAGACTTAAGCTTTTAATCTCTGCTTTTTTTATATTTTTTTTACAACTAACACTTGCAAATTATTTATAATTTAACAAAGGTGTTTGAAATTGATTGGAGTGTTAGTTTTGAGCACGTTGAACGAAGCCTAAAGTTAAACTGTCTTTGGCAAGGAAATGAGCTAAATGGTAAGCTCTTTCCTCAGTTTCCAAAAGGATTTTTTCGTAGAGATAACGTGTAGCGCGATCGCCTAAACTCTCTGCTTGAGAAGCTTGACTACGGAGGACTCTAATAATAGCCTGTTCTGCTTTGAGGTCATTTTCTACCATATCACGGCTAGAAAATACGCCATCTATTTCTTGTTCAAAGCAAGTTAATTCTGCCAATTTGGCAAAAGTAGCAACTGGTACTCCTCCCAGTCCATTTAAGCGTTCACCAATATCATGGATATGTTCTTGGATTTCTTTATAGCTATCGTTAAAAAACTCGTGCAAAGAGTAGAATTCAGCACCTTCGACTACAAAATGATGCTTTTGGTATTGTAAAGCTAGGGCTTGAAAACTAGCTAGGACAACGTTAAATCCTTCACAAACTGGAGTGGTAACACTGCGATCCAGTAAGACAGGATTGTCGTAAACTTGACCAAAATTTTGTAATAAAGTTTGCGTTTCAGACATTGTTCTCCTCGCTTTTTAGCAGCTATGCTTTCTAACTGCTTAGGTTTTTACATATTAGCATTTAAAAAATGAAAACCAGGTATATCAATATGATTAAATTTTAATTTTTAGGTGCATAAAATTTCTGTTTCTATTTATTATTGAAAATGCATCTCATCAAATAACTTGATATTCACTTGCGATTAAAGTCAGACAATCACAATGTCATCAGCAAGGATGTGTTTCATTTGTTAGCAGTGAACAAAGTAAATATTTGCATTAAGAAGAAGGAGAGAAAAAACATATTTGCTTTCTTCTTGACTTTTTTGAGAATAAATAGCACTTATTTGTGATTTTTAGGCTTGAATTGACTAATTTAGTCTTTCTTATGCTTATTACTCATTTTTGTTATCTATAGTTCGATATTCCTCTCGCTTATAGTCATGATTGAAAATTTTTTTCAAAAACTAATGAGAAAAGTTTGCACTTAGGTTATGCTGGTTTAAGGAGTTCAACTCCAAAAACATCTGGTTAAGGGAGTCAAAACGCAGTTTTTACTGCGAGTTTATAGCACTTTGAGGGCGGCAATCTTGAAGTCTTTTAGTTCAGAAATAGAAGCAAAACACGTTGTAGAGGTGAATTGGTCAGATCGTTGGCAAGTCTATCAACGCTTGCAGCAACTGGATATTCCCTGTTGGTGTGAGGCTAACCAACCGTTGACAGTTCAAATTGACAATGCTTACACAGCTATTCAAGTTTGGAGTGTCCTACGGCAATTTACCGCATCTCGGCAAGTATTGATTTGGGCTTTAGAAGGGTGTTGGTAGCTTAGTCTCTAAGCTGTCCTAAGTAATATCTCGCTTGATTAGTTGTATTAGTCAAAAATTAGGTAACTACCATGAGTAATTCCCACAATACTGAAACAACAGCATTTTGTATGGAGGCTAGATTTCTCGATTTTGTGATCAAAGATGGCTATAAACTCAAAGGACTACTGCTAGGTACACCTGACGGCGAATGTTATGTAAAACTAGCTAAACATTTACGGGTAGCATTTGACTGGCGTTTACCACGCGGTACTTGGTTGCAAGTTGTAGGCGAAAAAAAATACGATCGCAAAACTGGTGAAGTCAAACTCAAAGCTGAACGAATTTTGGCAGCCAGAATAGACACGGTGACGCGAACAGAAGAAGACGCACAGAACTTCCCCGTGCCTTCTGCTAATCACACCAAGCCAAAAGTAGCAAAATCAACTATCTTGGTATGTCAAAAATCTGATTGCATGAAACGTGGCGGCACAGAGGTGTGTCAAGCTATACAAGCAGCTATGAGCGATCGCGGTTTAGAAGACCAGGTAACGATTAAGGGAACTGGTTGCATGAAGAATTGTAAAGCAGGGCCTAACTTAGTCATGCCCGATAAAACCCGCTATAGTCGCATCAAAGCCACACAAGTACCCGCACTTATAGATAAGCACTTTAGTGAAAAACATCAAGATAGTAAAATCACATTTGCGATCGCCAGTAATAATACTATTTAAATAAAAAATTTTTTAATACAAATATTTTATTTACTTTTGATACTGAGTCCTAGTTTTGCCAGTTTTTGCAAAAATTAGGGCTTATCCAACTTCCTTAAAAAGTGCCGCCCAATCAATTACAGAAGGTCGCGATCCACTGTTAAGTATCTCAAAAGCTTTTCTTTCACAATCAGGATTCGTGAGACATTCCACGCACGCTGCTGCAACATCAATGCGGCTAGTTTGACCAGTGAGTTTGTCGCCCGTTCCCAGTACTACACCCAGCTTACCTCCGGTTTTGGCTTGCAACAAAGTGTTGAGGTCGTATGAAGTATAGGGACCGTCAATCAGACGACCTGGACGGATAATAGTGTAAGGCAAGCCGGAATTAGCGATCGCTTCCTCGCCTTTTTGTTTGGCATCTAGTATACCAAAGGTATTAAGAATACTATAGGGAAAGTTGTCTTTGCGTAGAACTCCGCAGGAAGAAACATAAACAAACCGCTTCAACCCAGAGGGTGCTGCTTGCACTAAATTAGTGACACCTTGAAAATCAACTTTTTCAGGGCTATTTTTTGCTTTGGCTTTCGCATCTGACGGATTAAAAAACAGCTTAATCCATGCAATTAAGTTAGGTGTTTGCTCAAAATCCCATTTAGCAGAAGGGAAAGCACTAGTTCCACTACAACAAATGATGTAGCTAACACCCTCCATTGCTGCTGGAAGTGTAGCCTCTTCACGTAGATCACCGACAGCAATTTCTACCTTGTCCTCAAACATTTTTTGGGCTTTAGCAGTGTTGCGCGTCAGAATGCGAACTTTAAAACCCTTTTCTAACAGCTTACCTATTACCAGCTGCCCTACTCCGCCAGTGGCGCCAGTCACAAGTACTCTTTTTTCAGTAGATACTCCCGCAGAAGTCATAGCTATCACCAAAAATTAAATATCAACCACCGCTTATTTTGGCTTTGTATCCCAGCTTGAGCAAAATTTCCAGGATTTTTTGTTTGTGTTCGCCTTGAATTTCTATTTCGTTATCTTTAACTGTCCCACCTGTACCGCACTGAGTTTTCAACTGTTTGACTAATGCTTGCAAAGTTTCTGGTTTGGTTTGAAAACCGCTAATGACAGTAACAGTTTTTCCTTTGCGTCCAGCGCGAGTTGCTTGCACCCGTACATTTTGTTTTTCGGGTGGTAGTTCTTGAATTGGTCTTTCTAATGCTGCGGAGTTGTTGTCACCAAATTCACGGTAAACAAAGCGATCGCTTGATGATTTATCCTTGGGGGAAGCCATAAACTTTAATAATCAGTGAACAGTTATCAGTTATCAGTCATCAAAAACTGACAACTGTTTAGTAGTTTTAACTAGTCTGTTTTTATCGTAATGCGCTTTAGAGTTTTTTATAATTAAGTTCGTCTTGTAGTTAAAACTTTAGCCTTTAACCAAAAATTCTTCGCAGGCTACAAACCTTCAAGTTCCATAAGTGGAATAGCACTAAATACAGTAACTTTATTGACTTCACCTGTGCCTCACCCATCTAAAATCTAAAATCCAAAATCCAAAATCGCATGACTACTACTCCCATTTTCCTCAATTCCCAAACTAATCAAAATCCCGATTCGCAAGGACGCTTTGGTCGCTTTGGTGGTAAATATGTTCCAGAAACATTAATGCCAGCACTGGCAGAATTAGAAATAGCATACGAGCAATATCGCAATGAACCTGCTTTTGTTGCAGAATTACAGCAATTACTCCGTGATTACGTCGGACGTGCCACTCCTTTATATTTTGCCGAACGCCTCACCGCCCATTATGCTCGTCCAGATGGGACAGGAGCGCAAATTTACTTAAAACGTGAAGATTTAAATCATACAGGCGCTCATAAAATTAACAATGCGATCGGTCAGGTATTGTTGGCGAAGCGCATGGGTAAAAAGCGAATTATTGCCGAAACTGGTGCTGGTCAACACGGTGTAGCAACAGCGACAGTCTGCGCTCGGTTTGGTTTAGAATGTGTGATTTATATGGGCGTTCACGACATGGAACGTCAAGCTTTGAATGTATTTAGAATGAAGCTGATGGGGGCAGAAGTCCGACCAGTAGCGGCGGGAACAGGTACACTTAAGGATGCCACTTCCCAAGCAATCAGGGATTGGGTGACAAATGTCGAAACGACTCACTATATCTTGGGTTCGGTGGCTGGGCCTCATCCTTATCCGATGATGGTACGGGATTTTCATGCAGTGATTGGACAAGAAACCCGCGCTCAAGCAATAGAAAAATGGGGCGGCTTACCTGATATTCTCATGGCTTGTGTCGGTGGTGGTTCTAACGCAATGGGACTTTTTCACGAGTTTGTGAATGAGCCATCTGTTAGGTTAATTGGGGTGGAAGCGGCTGGTGAAGGTGTGAATACAGAAAAACATGCAGCCACCTTGACAAAAGGACGGATTGGTGTATTGCATGGAGCCATGAGTTACCTGCTACAAGACAACGATGGACAGGTGATAGAGGCTCATTCAATTAGTGCTGGTTTAGACTATCCAGGTGTGGGACCAGAACATAGTTATTTAAAAGATGCTGGACGTGCTGAATATTATAGTGTGACTGATGCCGAAGCTTTAGCCGCATTCCAAAGACTGTCACGCTTAGAGGGAATTATACCTGCATTAGAAACCTCCCATGCGATCGCCTACCTCGAAACTTTGTGTCCTCAACTTAGCGGTAGTCCCCGGATTGTGATTAACTGTTCTGGTCGTGGTGATAAAGATGTGCAGACAGTAGCTAAATTCCTCAATCAGTAAACTGATAACTGTCTCACTAGTGTCTATCTTGAGACTCTGGTTGTACTCAAGATTATAGTGTTACATTCAAAAAGTCCGGCTAATGTAGGAAAACTCGTTTATAGTAAGCGCTTTAGCGCTTGCTATGAACTTCAAAATCACCAACTTTCCGAGCAGGAAATCTTGGTTATGGTTCAACTTACTACCGAAAGATTATATTTACTCGTTTTAGTACTTATTTTTGGATTTTTACTAACACCATATTTTGTCTATTTTAAAGAGAATTTTTAAAGGACAATGACTGAAGAACGTGAGCCTGATTTTCCGTCAACGAATATTCAAAACTCACATGAACCGACTGATGATGTCAATAAAGAGTCGGTAGATCATGCTGATACAAATCCGATTGCAAGTGTTTGGAATAAAACAACAGAACGATTGATCCAAGCTCTACCCGTAGAAAAAATATCACAGTCATTTATAAAGTGGTTTAGTGTGAGTGAAGCTCAAGTTGCAGAGATTTTAGAGCAAGTACGAGCAGAATTACCAACCACAGAAGCCTTATTGATTGGTAAACCTCAAGCTGGGAAAAGTTCCATTATCAGGGGATTAACGGGTGTTTCTGCCGATATTGTTGGTCAAGGATTTCGTCCTCACACTCAAAACACCAAGCGCTACGCCTATCCTTCTAATGATCTACCTTTGCTGATTTTTACTGATACTGTTGGGCTGGGTGATGTTAATCAAGATACTGAGGTAATCATTCAAGAACTAATTGGTGATTTGCAAGAAGAGAGTCGTGGCGCCAAAGTCATGATTCTCACTGTCAAAATTAACGACTTCGCCACCGATACACTAAGACAAATTGCTCAGGAGTTACGTCAAAAATATCCAGATATTCCCTGTGTATTAGCAGTTACCTGTTTACATGAGGTTTATCCTCCTGATGTTGCCGATCATCCAGAGTATCCACCAGTATACGAAGAACTCAACCGCGCTTTTGCTGCTATACAGGAAACTTTCGCTGGACTGTACGATCGCTCTGTACTCATCGACTTTACCCTGGAAGAAGATGGTTATACACCAGTTTTTTACGGGTTGGAAGTATTGAGAGATACTCTAGCAGATTTACTTCCAGAAGCCGAAGCGCGAGCAATTCACCAGCTATTAGATCAGGGAACTGGTGAGAAGATTGGTAATCTCTACCGAGATGTAGGACGGCGTTACATTTTAGCATTTGCCGTGATTGCAGCAACGATCGCCGCCACACCTTTACCTTTAGCTACAATGCCTGTGTTAATTGCATTGCAAGTATCAATGGTTGGCTTATTAGGTAAATTATATGGACAGACACTTACACCTTCTCAAGCTGGTGGTGTCGTAAGTGCGATCGCAGGTGGTTTTTTTGCAAGGGCTATAGCACGAGAGTTAGTTAAATTTATACCGGGTCTTGGCAGTGTGATTGCTGCTTCTTGGTCTGCTGCCTATACCTGGGCATTAGGTGAAGGTGCTTGTGTATACTTTGGTGATTTAATGGGAGGCAAAAAACCCGATCCGCAGAAAATTCAATCTGTGATGCAAGATGCATTTGAGCAAGCAAAAGCACGTTTTCGGAGTATGAAATAAAATTCTAAATACCCCAAAACAGTTAACAATTATTTTCCTTTTTCCTTCTACATTAATAGCGATTTATTAAAATTATGTTTCTTACTCAAACAGTTCCTCGTCAACGAGAAATCGTTGAAGTTCTTTTCCGTAATGGCTGGGACTATATGCGAAGATTGATCACAGGTGGTAAAGCTGATGAGCCTCAGTTACCCACACCAGCTGTTTTGAAAAATATTTTGGTTGATTTAGGCCCTGTGTATGTCAAATTGGGTCAACTACTTTCTACCCGTCCAGACTTGCTAAGTGCTTCTTATATTGAAGAACTATCAACATTACAAGATGAAGTCCCTCCAGTTTCTTGGTCAGAAATAGAAGTTCTGATTCGTCAACAACTCAAACAACCTTTAGAAGAAACCTTCACGACTATTAATCCTGTACCAGTAGCAGCTGGTTCCATTGCTCAAACACATCGAGCTACCCTCAAAGATGGTCGAGAAGTTGCTTTGAAAGTGCAACGTCCAGGAATTGATATTACTGTTGCTAGAGATATTGCTTTGATTCAAGGTATTGCTGATTTAGTAGCACGCACTGAATTTGGTCAAAGCTACGAAATTAAATCTATCGCTGAAGAGTTTGTTAAAGCCTTGGAGGCAGAGTTAGATTTTACATTAGAAGCTAGTTATACTGACGATTTGCGGCGCAATTTATCTGCGAGTCGCTGGTTTGATCCAAATCAGATCGTAGTCGCGCAAATTTACTGGGATTTGACAACACAAAAATTACTTGTAATGGAATGGTTGGATGGTGTACCGTTGTTGTCAGCAAATTTAAGTAGCCAAAACGGTAAAAGCCCGACTGTAGAAAGACAAGAAATTACTACGTTGTTATTTCGTGCTTTTTTTCAACAATTATATATAGATGGATTTTTTCACGCCGATCCCCATCCAGGCAATATTTTTTATCTGAAAGATGGGCGAATTGCCTTAATTGACTGCGGGATGATGGGGCGACTCGATCCGCGGACACAGCAAATTTTAACAGAAATGTTATTAGCAATTGTTGATTTAGATGCTCAACGGTGCGCCCAGTTAACTTTGCAATTAGCGGATTCAAATCAACCTGTGATTTTGTCTCGTCTGGAAAATGATTATGACCGAATGTTGCGGAAGTACTATAATTTGAACTTGTCGCAAATGAATTTCAGTCAGATCATTTATGAACTGTTACAAGTCGCTCGTAATAATAAAATTCGTTTACCTAGTAATATGGGTTTGTATGCTAAAACCCTAGCTAATTTAGAGGGAGTAGCACGATCATTTAATCCTGATCTGAATTTTATAGATGAAATTCAACCATTGATTACGGATTTATTCCGTCGTCAGTTGTTTGGAGAATCACCTGTGCGATCGCTCCTGAGAACAGCGTTAGACTTGAAAAGTCTCTCTTTACAATCTCCCCGACAAATTGAATTACTGCTAGATCGAGTCACATCAGAGACATTACAGTGGAATTTAAATGTACGTGGTCTAGATAGCTTGCGCCGTACCACCGATGATGCTGCCAATCGGCTTTCTTTTAGTATCTTAGTAGGTTCACTAATTATGGGAGCAGCAATTATTTCGAGTAATGCGAGAACACCACAGTTTTCTCTTCTGAGTAACGTATTATTTGCTACGGCAACTTTTTTAGGTTTGTGGCTGGTTATTAGTATTTTGCGATCAGGACGTTTACGATAATTTTGTTGCTTGTTTGCAAATAGCAGTAAACAACCATCAACTACTGTACAGGCGCACAGCTAGCTGTGTATCTTTACTAACACCAACTATCTACCATTTTATGCCAATTATTGAAGCTCAAAATCTGAGCAAAGTTTATCCTGTCGCTGTGAAACAACCAGGTATTGCTGGAACAATTACCCACTTTTTTCGCCGTACCTATCGCCAAATTAAAGCAGTTCAAGATGTTTCCTTTGAAATAGCACCTGGTGAAGTAGTTGGGTTTTTAGGGCCAAATGGTGCTGGAAAAACCACCACACTCAAAATGCTGACAGGATTGATTCATCCTTCTAGCGGTATAGTTAAAGTCGCTGATTATGTTCCCTTTCGTCGCCAAGAGGCATTTTTGCAAAAAATCACCCTAGTAATGGGACAAAAGCAACAATTAATTTGGGACTTGCCAGCAGTAGATTCTTTGAAAATTAACGCTGCTGTTTACAATATTAGCGATCGCGAATTTCGGAAGCGAGTCGGCGAACTCACCGAAATGCTGTCTCTAGAAGGAAAACTTAACCAACCAGTACGCAAGCTGTCTTTGGGTGAGCGTATGAAAGCAGAAATCTTAGCAGCACTTTTACATCGTCCCTCAGTGCTGTTTTTAGATGAACCAACTTTAGGACTAGACGTTAATGCTCAGGTGGGAGTGCGCGACTTTTTACGAGAGTATAATCAGCGTTATCAAGCCACAGTACTGTTGACGAGTCATTACATGGCAGATATCACCGCTCTGTGTCAACGGGTATTATTAATTCACCAAGGTAAGTTGATGTATGACGGTAGTCTCGATGGACTATTAGAAAAGTTTGCACCTTATCGAGAGGTACATGTGGAATTAACACAACCTCTGTCAAAACAAAGGCTCATGTTCTACGGTGATGTCCAAAAATTAGATGGACGAATGGTATGTTTTATGGTGCAGCAAGAAGACTTGACACGCACCGTTTCCCGGATTTTAGCAGAATTAGATGTGATTGATTTAACCGTGAATGAACCACCAGTAGAAGAAGTAATTGGAAGAGTATTTCAAGCAGGGGTAGTTAATAATTAAAAATAGTTGTTTGTTCATTGTTGGTGGTTAATAACTAATGACTAATAACAAATAACAAATGACAAATGACAAATGACTAATTATGCAAAGACTAATCAAAACAACATTAACTTTTCTGTCTGTTTACTACGCTTACATGGTGGAGTATCGTGCAGAACTAATTTTATGGGTTTTAGCCGGCTCTTTACCAATTATCCTGATGGGAGTTTGGATACAAGCTGCTCAAAGTGGACAATTCGGTTTAACACCCGTGGATTTTGCTCGTTACTTTCTGGCTGTTTTTCTTGTGAGACAGTTCACAGTTGTATGGGTAATTTGGGAGGTGGAAAGGGAAGTAGTAGAAGGTAAGCTTTCTAACCGATTGCTACAACCTATTGATCCAGTATGGCATCATGTTGCTGCTCATGTTAGTGAAAGAGTTGCTCGTATACCGTTCGCAATTCTTTTAGTAGGATTGTTTTTTTTACTATATCCCCAAGCTTTTTGGATACCGAGTTTAGGAACTTTTTTATTGTTTAGTTTAGTGGTGATATTAGCTTTTATTTTACGCTTCGTGATTCAGTACACTTTTGCTATATTTTCTTTTTGGACAGAAAGAGCAAGCGCTTTAGAAGATTTCTGGTTTTTGTTCTTTTTGTTTTTATCTGGTATGATTGCTCCTCTTGAGGTTTTTCCAGAATCAGTCAGGACAATAGTACTCTTTACTCCTTTTCCTTATTTAATTAATTTTCCTGCCAGTATTTTGGTAGGGATACCTGTAAATTTGACACAAGGATTGGTGTCAATGTTGGGTTGGATTTTGTTGTTTTTGGGTTTGAATCGTTGGTTATGGCGACAAGGATTAAAGCGGTATTCAGGAATGGGAGCATGAATTGATGCGAGGGAGCATTCCAAATGTTTGAGTTTATTTTTAAACGCAGAGGAACGCTAAGTAAGCGCGGAGGATCGCAGAGCGTTAAGCATAGCTACTTCGTTTTGTGTTTTGAAAAAATTGGGATGTTCTCTGATGCGATCGCACACTGATTTTTAGATAAGGGTTATTCGTGAAGTGCCGCTACAAAAAACAACATACTAATTTAATTGACAAAAATAAAGTTAGTATCAAAATTTCAAAACAAACCTTGAGAGCCTAGACTTGTAAAATATATGGAATTGCTAGTAATGTGTTGTAACAAGCTGCTACGTATCTACACATAATTTTCATACCTGTGTCATTAATTATTCATAAAAATTTTGGTAGAATTGCTGGTAGCAAACATTAAATTTGCTCCTCACACCACACCGCTGCTCTCTTGTGTGCTAAAGGCAAGAGAGCTTTTTTCTTAGGTATGACGTCTATAATCGTGACAATCAGCTAACCGTCTACCAAAAATTCATACTCAAGGCTGTGATTCTGGCTTTAGGCCAATGAGTATCTTAGGACATAAAGCTATCTGCCCAAATCTAATCACCACTAAGGCAAGCTCTAGCATAGATTAGTAACAGAATGCCATTTCACATTTTTTGTTAAAAACTCACCAGATTGGGAATTTGTAGGTTTGTACAGCTAGCTGTGCATCCCTAGAATAACCTCCCCAAATCGGTTCAATATCAAGAATTGCTAATAAATAAAATTCATGTCCAATAGTCCGTTGATTCCTCAGCCAAATTCCGATGATGCACAAGAAGCTGATTTGACACCGCTAACAGAAGCAACCATTCAACGTGCAAAAGAAGGTGTTGCTTATGCACGCGATCGCCATACTAATGAAATTATCCGCCAAGCACTACAGGAAGCGGAAGCAATTGCGGAAGGTGCTTCGGAACATAAAGTTAGTGGTGAAATACGGCGAAAGGTAATACGGACTCTCATCCATAGTTTATTCCGGGTAAAAGTTGAGTTTTCAGAACGGATTCCTACTCAACCAGTGTTAATTGCAGCTAACCATCTCAATCATATTGATCCGTTTTTATTACTATCAGAATTACCCGCACATCCCTACAGCTATATTTTTGGCGATGCTCGCACTCTTTATAATCAGTGGTGGAAACGACAATTTCTACATTTGGCTAAGGGAGTCATACCTATAGAACGGATTTGGAAAGAAGAATTAGCAGTAATACAAGCTGCGAAAACTGGACATAAAGATTTAGTTGAATTAGCAGATGCTATAGAAAAATATGTCCCCACAGGTAACTCTATAGAATTTATGCGACGCTTAGATCGTATTGTTCAAGGCATTTTTGCTCGTGGGGAAAGTATAATTCTATTTCCAGAAGGAAGACTGGGCAATGTCGAAGCTCAGTTATTTGTTCCTCTCAAACGCGGTGTTGCTATTTATGCTTTACGTTCTGGAGTGCCAATTTTACCTGTAGCTTTAATTGGTACACAAGATTTATATTTTTACAAACAATTAACTGTTCGATTTGGCGAACCAATTATTTCCCCGCAATCTAGTCGTCCCAAAGCACAACAAATAAAAGCAATAGTAGATCAGTTAGAAGCAGCATTGACAGATTTATTACCGAAAGATTATCAAGAACCGAAAGAACCCAAGTTATTACATCACTTTCTTAATCATATGTTTTGGTAATCTTTAATTCTTGTTCTGTAGAATTAACACATTTTGGACTACTCTGTCGAGTAGACACCTAGACGGACGAAGTCCGGCTTCTCATAGAGTAGCGGCTACTTGCACGCCTGTCGCTAACGCACCTACCAGGTAGCCGCACTTCGGTGCGTTTATGGATTTTAGATTATCCGACAGATAAATCTGTTTGCTCTGTACCTTGCTCAGAATTATCAGTCATAAATACATGTTTTTTATGATCTTCGTGAAATTAATTATTGGTTCGTATTCCAATTTTATCAATTCACTTGCAGGGTAAAACTTGCAAAGTTTTTTAACAATAAGATCCCCGATTTATTCAAGAAGTCGGGAACTGACTCTCTTAATTTTTACCATTCATTTAGGATTGCTATAATAAAATTATAAACAATAGCAGATTATATAAGCTTACTGAAATTTATTACTTCAATCCAAATATGAAAATTAGAACTATTACAACAGGTATTTCCTTAGCTTCACCCAAGGAAAAAGATAAGATTAGGCAAGCAGCAGAGTTCAATCAACAAGCAAAAATTTTGTTTGAACAATTTGGTAACGAAGTTCAAACAACTAGAATAGCGACAAATTCATGGGAAGAATATCTACATGATTTATCTCCCAAAGAAATTGTAAAAACTATTCAAAATTTAGAAAAATTTTGTGACGAACTTAATATCAATTTTTTTAATATTGGATATGCTAGCAGTCCTGAAAAAATTGCCCTCATTCCAGAAATAAAGAAAAGTACATCTTTAATTTTTTCTTCATCTAAAATTGGCGACCAAGAAACTGGTATTAACTATGAAAGTATTTTAGAATCTGCAAAAACAATTAAACGTATTTCTCAAGAAACTGAAAATGGTTATGGCAACTTTCGATTTTGTGCTTGGGCAAATTGTAGCTCAACCATACCATTCTTCCCTGCTGCATACCATGAAGGTAATACATCTTTTGCTCTTGGTATAGAGTGCAGCGATTTAGTAATGAAAAGTTTTGCTACAGCAAACAATGATATTCAATTAGCAGAAAACAATCTCCAATTATTGTTAAAAGAAGAATTAAATAAAATAGCAGATATTGGTGAAAAAATATCTGCACAATTTGGTGTTAATTATAACGGTATTGATACATCATTAGCACCACCTTTAGAGCGACAAGAAAGTATTGCTTTTGCTTATGAAAAACTGATGAATAGCAAATTTGGCTATCAAGGAACACTAACAGTTTCTGGGATGTTGACTCGTGTTTTAAAAAGTGTACCAGTCAAAATCTGTGGTTATTCTGGTTTGATGCTTCCTGTTTGCGAAGATGTAGGTTTAGCAGCCAGAGCAAACGAACAAACTTATGATATTACTAATTTACTATTGTACTCAGCTGTTTGTGGTTGTGGACTTGATACAGTTCCCATCCCTGGTAATATTTCTACAGAAAAGATTGCAGCAATATTAATGGATATAGCAACTTTAGCCATCAAGCTAGATAAGCCATTATCAGCAAGATTATTTCCAATTCCAGGAAAAGAAGCAGGGGAAATGACTGCTTTCAATTCCCCATATCTTGTTGATTGCCAAATATTTGCTGTTAATTAAATTGGTTGTTATTTATTGGTTGGTATTTATCTTACCAACCAACTAATCAGAAAGCAAGCTTGGCGAAGTTAGTACAAAAACATCCCTTGTTCCTACACTGTCTGCTATAGGTTTAATCGGAGTGGTAAAGTGAAAGAATTGATGGTCATTTATCAGTAATAATTCTCCTGGGTAGAGAATTTTATTGAAAACGGGCTTTTCTTTCTTAGCAGTATATAAATGGGTTTCTCCACCTTGAATATTGTTTCTATCAACAGAAAAGATACCGATAAAATCAGTCCCATCTCTATGAATACCTTCAGGTGCAGGATTACCAAAATTATCTGGTGAACAACTAGTTCTGATTTGATGCACTCCGATTTCTGCTTCTGGATGCAGTTTACAAGAATCACTAAATGCTAAAACTAGGTTTTTAAATATATCTAGTTCTATGAGTGCATCATCTAATTCTGCAAACTCTCTTTTGATATCACCTACTAAGGGATTATAATCTTTGCTTTGAAACAGATAACCATGAGGTAATTTGATTAACCTATCTTTAGAAACTATAAAACGCGATAGCCTTCTAGTACGATAGTTACCTTTAATATAAGGGTCAACAGGTAAGTTATTAAAAAATGGTTGGAAACCTTCTGTAGTTATTGAGTTTACCTTGCGTAGGGTAAATAAAAAGGCATATTCCAATTCTGTTGATCCCAGGACTTTTTGCATACGATTTTTCTCCTGGTATATTGATCTTCTTCCTATCCTTCCCTGTTTTATTCCTTGAGGAAGGCTTATATTTCCTAGTGTATGCTATTTTTTATGAAAATGTCGTTAAGTAGACTACAAAAAATGTCATTTTATGATATAGAGAACTGAAACCTATTGATATAGGAAGCAAAGAGAATTAAGAATTTTGTTAATACTGTTGACATGAAGTCAAGGTATGACAAATATGATGTTTTTAGATATCGACCACCGATATACATGGGTGGATATAGTCTGTTTGGAATGAAGCGATCGCTTCTAGTAGTCCGCCACACCAACTTTGTGGGGTTCGTAGTGAGGACTAAAGCGCTCACTACGAACCCGGTTACAGAGCAAGCTGAAAAATCCAAAATTGTTTGACTTTGGCTTAAATCGGTATACAACAAGGAATTACAATACACCCACTTTCTGCACGTTGACTTTGCAGAGTTTGAGCAGCTATTTTACAGGCTTTGAATCTTTGGGGAACCATTTGTATAGCTGTGAGCAAATTCTGGTTAATCAGTTGGCGTTTGATGTAGTCAGAGCAAGACTCACCCCCATAAAGCAATCGATGGGGACAGGAAAAACCTTTGTGAGGGGAAAGACGCTTTTGATAGGTATTGAGTGATGCGATCGCAACCTGACTTGCAAAAGTCTCAAGAGTACTAACTGACATAAGAAAAATAGTCATCTAAACTACCACTCAATCTTCTATCCCACGCCAATCTCTATTACTCTATCAACAGGTTTAATTTGCAAACTGGTTCTCATCGGCTGGTGTGAATAAAATTTGACTAAAATTTGACTAAAATCAAATATTGCTGAACTCCATTCCCAATCAAGATTATGAGTTTTTCCAGCCGTAATTCACTCTTCAAAAACATCGGCACGTACATTATATTAAGTGCGATCGCATTAACAACGCTTTTCCCTCTATTTTGGCTCTTAAGTACTGCACTCAAATCTCAAAGTGAAAATATCTTTCAGTCACCACCGCAGTTACTACCAAGTCAGCCAACTTTGGAAAACTTTGTTAACGTTTGGCAATCTAATCCTTTCGGACAATATCTAGTCAATAGTACTTTTGTTGCTGTACTGACTGTCGGATTAAATTTACTATTTTGCGCTTTAGCTGCTTATCCCTTAGCTAGACTTTCATTTGCGGGAAGAGACTGGATTTTTATCGCGATTATTTCCACA
This sequence comes from Fischerella sp. CENA71, assembly GCA_024239075.1. Taxonomy (GTDB): domain Bacteria; phylum Cyanobacteriota; class Cyanobacteriia; order Cyanobacteriales; family Nostocaceae; genus Pelatocladus. The sequence goes on from JANBVI010000020.1 coordinate 209,893, forward strand.
ATTATGATTCCGTTTCAAATCGTGATGATTCCCCTTTATATTTTGACAGTCCAGTTGGGCTTAAGAAATACCTACTTAGGAATGATTTTTCCTAGCCTAGCTTCTGCTTTTGGGATTTTTCTCTTGCGACAAGCTTTTATGAGTGTCCCCAAAGAAATGGAAGAAGCAGCACGTATGGACGGCTGTTCAGAATTGGGTATATGGTGGTACGTCATGTTACCCGCAGTTCGTCCTGCATTAGTTACTCTAGCAATTTTCGTTTTTATCGGTTCTTGGAGTGATTTTTTGTGGCCTCTAATTGTTATTCAAGATGAAAGTTTGTATACCCTACCTTTAGGTGTAGCGAAATTAGCGGGTACTTTTTCTCTTGATTGGCGATTAGTAGCTGCTGGCTCAGTAATTTCTATTGTTCCAGTCATGCTGTTATTTTTATTTTTACAACGCTACATTGTACCCACAGAAACTGGTAGCGGCGTGAAAGGATGAAGCATAAGAATAAAAATCAGAAATTTAACAGGCTCCATGTTTTTTGATTACTATCCATATCGTCTTAAAAATCAGACTCAAGTCGTACATAATTGACCACTTACGTTGGTAGTCTATGTCCATGTTGACTATCTTCTCAAAGTCGGTGATGCTCGAGCGACCATTTGCTTGCCATTCTCCTGTCATACCTGGTTTGACTCGTAATCTTTGCCAGTGATGTATTTGGTAGCGTATTACTTCATCAGGAGTAGGTGGGCGAGTACCGACTAAACTCATCTCCCCTCGCAAAACATTCCAAAATTGAGGAAATTCATCTAAACTAGTTCGACGTAAAAATTTACCTACACGGGTGATGCGTGGATCTTCAGTAGATTTAAAGATGTAACCCGTTGATTCATTTTTTACTAAATGCTTGAGTTTATCTGCACCAACAATCATAGAGCGGAACTTCCACATCCGAAAGGTACGCCCGTTCAAACCACAGCGAATTTGACTATAAAATAGGGGACCAGGATCATCAAAAAATGTGGCAATTGCAATAGGTATAATCAATATTGCTGTGATCACTAGACCAATAATCGCTCCTAGTATATCAATGATTCTTTTAGTAATGCTTTTGACAGAAGAATGTGATGGTTGTGGGAGAAATTGAGTTGAGTTTGAATATCTTATAAAGAAGGAATTATCAGTCTGAGGACATTCTTCATTAGAACTAAAATCAAACACAGATTTATTTCGGTTTTTACTTACTCAGTAGTTTATATGTAACTATAAACAATAACCATTTACACTGAGAAGCTAAAAATAAAAAATTTATACAATCTTTGCAATTGAGTAGGGAAAATTTAAAGTACCTCTAGAGTGAAAGCAATTTACAAAATAAATTCTGGCAAACTGGTAATAGTGAAGCAACAAAGAACTAAGAGAATTTAAATCAATCTTTTTTTAGCTTTGCTAGTGCATCTTCAGCAGCAGCTTTCTCAGCATCTTTTTTACTCCGTCCACTACCTATTCCATAAATTTTTTCACCAACAAACACCTGAGCAACAAATTCAGGTGCGTGAGTATAACCTCCTACCTGTTCTGTTACATATTTAGGTGGAGTGGGGGTAATATTCTTTTGCACCCACTCTTGAAAGCGATTTTTCGAGTCTACATTCGCCCGATTATCAACAATAATTTCTGGTACTGCATCAAACAATGGTTCTACAACAGCCCGAATCGCCTCTATATCAGAATTTTTATCTAAATAATAAGCACCAACCACAGCTTCAAAGGTACTACTAAGCAAATTTGGATTTTGAAAGCCGCCATCGAGAATAGCACCTCTACCCAATCGCATTCTTAAGTCTAAACCTACCTCAATAGCGAACTTGGCTAGTTGCTTCTCATCTACCAACCCCGAACGCCGCCTGGTTAATTCATCTTCTCCTTTATCGGGATAACGGCAATAGAGATAATGACCACTGAGAAAATTGAGTAAAGCATCACCCAGAAATTCTAAGCGTTCGTTGTGTTCGCCTTCTGTTGGGTTTTCATGAACATAGGAACGATGGGTTAACGCTCGACGTAGGAGTTGATCATTATTAAATATGAGTAGTTTGTGCATTTTTATGTGTTGTCTTGTTGCGAAAATTGATTGTTGGGAAAGTTTACCGTATTCAGTGCTTGAGAGACTATAGTTTTTGATACAGGGCTAAAGGTAACTACTCTAACCCTGACTAGAGTGGGAATTTTCATGATGACTGAGGTCATGAATAAAAGCATACAAAGCATAGGGAAGAATGCAAATTCCTAATTTTCGGTACCTTGTTTGGTGTTTTGTGACTTCCTTTTTTAATGCTTTGTATTAAAATTAAGTTAAATTTAATTAAGATTCTTTTTGGCGTTATGGTTGTGCCATCGCGCTTGAATCAGTCCATTGTGGACAGTAAACAATTATTCAATTCCTTGATTGGGTACACAGAACCCAAACTCAGAAAGCTGATAATTGATAACTGCTCCCTGACTAACTGACTAACTGATAAAACAAAATGGATTTATAAATATCCGTTTCCTAGCGATATCGTGGGAATCACATCGCTAATTAGTTGTATATCGGCATCTAGAGGCAAAACAAGATGAAATTCTCCTGGAGAGTCCTAGTTCTCTGGACATTGCCAGCTTTGGTAATTGGCTTTTTCTTCTGGCAGGGTGCATTTGCTGGTGCTCCTGCGGATATGGGTAGAAATACAGCCAGTACACGTATGACCTACGGTCGCTTTCTAGAATATTTAGACGCCAATCGCGTCACTAATGTAGATTTTTATGAAGGTGGCAGAACAGCAATTGTGGAAGCTGTAGATCCGGATCTCGACAACCGTGTTCAACGGGTACGGGTTGATCTGCCTATTAACGCTCCTGAGCTAATTACCAAGCTCAAAGATAAAGGAGTGAGTTTTGATGCCCACCCGATGCGTAATGACGGTGCGATCTGGGGACTTTTAGGAAATCTAATTTTTCCAATCTTATTGATTACTGGATTGTTCTTTTTGTTCCGTCGCTCCAGCAACTTGCCTGGTGGTCCCGGTCAAGCAATGAGCTTTGGCAAATCTAAAGCTCGTTTTCAAATGGAGGCCAAAACAGGAGTTAAATTCGACGATGTTGCAGGAATCGAAGAAGCAAAAGAAGAACTCCAAGAAGTTGTCACTTTCCTCAAACAACCAGAAAAGTTTACAGCTGTTGGCGCTCGTATCCCCAAGGGAGTGCTGCTGGTAGGGCCTCCAGGAACTGGTAAGACTTTATTGGCAAAAGCGATCGCTGGAGAAGCAGGAGTTCCTTTCTTTAGCATCTCTGGTTCAGAATTCGTCGAGATGTTCGTGGGTGTGGGTGCGTCTCGTGTGCGTGACCTGTTCAAAAAAGCCAAAGACAACGCTCCATGTATAATATTTATCGATGAAATCGATGCGGTAGGTAGACAACGGGGTGCTGGAATTGGCGGTGGTAACGATGAACGGGAACAAACCCTCAACCAACTACTGACAGAGATGGATGGTTTTGAAGGTAACACTGGTATCATTATTATTGCTGCTACCAACCGTCCTGATGTATTGGACGCGGCGTTGTTACGTCCAGGACGTTTTGACAGACAAGTAACCGTCGATTCACCTGATATTAAAGGGCGTTTGGAAATTTTAAAAGTTCACGCTCGTAACAAGAAACTAGATCCCAGCGTGTCTTTAGATGCGATCGCTCGTCGTACTCCTGGATTTACCGGAGCCGATTTAGCCAACCTCCTCAACGAAGCTGCGATTCTCACCGCTAGACGTCGTAAAGAAGGCATCACCCTCACCGAAATTGATGATGCTGTGGATCGGGTGGTTGCTGGTATGGAAGGTACACCCCTGGTAGATAGCAAGAGCAAGCGTTTAATTGCTTACCACGAAATTGGTCATGCTTTGGTGGGTACTGTCCTCAAAGATCATGATCCAGTACAAAAAGTTACTTTGATTCCACGAGGACAAGCACAGGGTTTGACCTGGTTTACCCCCTCTGAAGAAATGGGTTTGATTACTCGCTCTCAAATCAAAGCCAGAATTACAGGTGCTTTGGGTGGTCGTGCTGCTGAAGATGTGATTTTTGGTCGGGATGAAATTACCACTGGTGCCGGAAATGACTTACAACAAGTGAGTAACATGGCACGGCAAATGGTAACTCGTTTCGGAATGTCTGATTTAGGCCCCCTTTCCTTAGAAAGTCAGACAGGAGAAGTATTCTTGGGTCGAGATTGGATGACTCGTTCTGAATATTCGGAAGCGATCGCATCTCGGATCGATGCTCAAGTCCGCGCCATTGTTGAAGAATGTTATGACAACGCCAAGCGGATTATGCGTGACAATCGTACTCTCATGGATCGTTTAGTTGATCTGCTGATCGAGAAAGAAACTATCGACGGCGAACAATTCCGTCAGATTGTGGCTGAGTACACTGTTGTCCCCGAAAAACCTCAATTTACACCTATTCTCTAGGTTTGTTTAGGTTTTTAAGTTTATAATTTTTTACTCCCCATGTTTATAAATAAAAAACATGGGGATATTTATTTAAAAGTTCGCTAGACTCTTAACCCTTGACTCTTGACTCTTGATTGTTGACGATAAATTATTAACTATTAATTTCTTGTTAAATCTATGAAATCTTATTTAGCTGCTGCTATTCAAATGACCAGTGTGTCTGATCTAGAAAAAAACTTGCTGCAAGCAGAGGAATTAATTGATTTAGCGGTGCGTCAGGGTGCTGAATTGGTGGGTTTACCTGAAAATTTTCCCTATATGGGAGAAGAAAAGGACAAACTCGCTCAAGCGGAGGCGATCGCACGTAAAACAGAAGCATTTCTCAAAACGATGGCGCAGCGCTATCAAATTACCATTTTAGGTGGTGGCTTTCCGATTCCTGTAGAAGCCACTGGTAAAGTTTACAACACAGCTTTACTTGTTGACCGCAACGCCCAAGAATTATTGCGTTACCAAAAGGTACATTTGTTTGATGTCAATGTTCCTGATGGGAATACTTACAGAGAATCTAGCACAGTCATGGCTGGTACAGAACTACCTTCTATTTATGCTGATGAAGTACTAGGTAATATCGGACTTTCTGTTTGTTATGACGTTCGTTTCCCGGAACTTTATCGCCACATGTCATCCAAGGGAGTAGATGTGATATTTGTGCCTGCGGCTTTTACTGCTTTTACAGGTAAAGATCATTGGCAGGTGCTACTGCAAGCACGTGCCATTGAAAATACCAGTTATATTATCGCCCCAGCCCAAACTGGACTTAACTACGATCGCCGTCAAACCCATGGTCATGCAATGATTATCGACCCCTGGGGAGTGATTTTAGCTGATGCAGGAGAAAAACCAGGAGTTGCGATCGCCGAAATTAAACCATCACGGCTAGAACAAGTCCGCCGTCAAATGCCTAGTTTGCAACATCGGATATTTTAACGCTCAAGGAGCTGGCTACCCATTCTTCGGGAATTGGGGATTTCGTGCTGGTGGTAAGTTTGGTTGCAATTGTTCTCTGCCTTTGTGAACAATTTGTAACATTTCGTGAAGTTGCTCTTCGATATTTTCTAGAACGCTATCAGCATAGTCATCCGCACCCTGTTCGATGGCTTCAGCTTCTGCGATCGCGGCTCGTCGCATTTCCTCCAACTCTTGCTGACATTGGCGGCGTTTACGATCAATTTCTTCGAGAGTATTTTGTAACATTGCATCACATTCTTGTTGCACTTGTTGCCGTAGTTCTGCGGCTTCTCGTTCTGCTTGTCTGAGAATGTCGCTGTCATCTAATATTTGCGCTCTTTTTGCTTGTGCGGCTTCTACTATTTGCTGTCCGTACTCTTCTGCTTGCAACAAAATTTCTTCTTTGTGTTGCAACATATCTGTTGCTTCCGAAAACGCAGTTGGCAAGCACACTCGGATAAAATCAAGCTGATCAAGCAGCTTATCTTCATCCACTAACGTCCGTCGCGTCAGTGGAATGTGAAAGCTAGCAAGAATCATTTCTTCCAAACGATTGAGTTCCATTTGAATATCTATGCTTCCCGTTCGCATAGCTTCTTCAGGTACTCCGTCGCTGAATTCCGGTCGAGCTAAATTGCTTCCGTCTTGACTTGGTTCGATACGGGATGGTTTTGGGCGTAGCATTGGTAAATATCCAGGGCAACGTGCGGGGGAACAAGATGATCAACAGAACCACCAAATCTTGCAATCTCTTTTACCACACTACTACTTAAAAAACTATATTCATTTGAGGTTGCCAAAAAAACAGTTTCTATATCTATGGAAAGAGTTTTATTAATATGAGCCATCTGTAACTCAATTTCAAAGTCTGAAATTGCTCTTAGCCCCCGCAGTAAAACAGCAGCTTCCCGCATGTGAGCATAATTGACTGTCAAGCCATCAAAAGCATCAGCTTCCACATTGGGTAAATGCTTGACAGAATCACGAATCTGTTCCAGCCTTTTTTGTACGCTAAACAGTGGCGTCTTATTAGGATTCCGCAGTACAGCAACAATCACCTTCGTAAATAGCCGACTACCACGCTGAATGATATCTAGGTGTCCCAAAGTAATGGGGTCGAAACTTCCTGGATAAATGGCAATCACAATTTAACGATGCCTCACAGTTGTTTAGGTGATTATATCTAATCACAGATTAGGAGCAACAGAGGTAATTTTTATTTTTGCTAGAGATTGTATCGGAATCAAACACTGGGAAAATGTTTTTTCCTCTCTGATCGAGCTAATTAAGACTTAGAATCTAAGCTGTAGTTTTAGTAGTTAGTAGTTGTCCGTTGTTCGTTGCTAGTTGTTCGTCCCAACCATCAACAAACAGCCATCAACAAAGAACTAACTACTGGCAATTTAAAACTCTATACTTTAAATTCCAAGTTTTTTAGGTACTTCTGCATGGCATTGGATATTTCCGCTTTGCCCTTGGCGTTTCTATTTACATCTCCTGGTCCCATTTTTGTCAAACTAGGGCCAATCACTATCCGTTGGTATGGTTTGTTAATTGCTTCAGCAGTCTTAATTGGTGTGACTCTTTCGCAGTACTTGGCAAAACGCCGTAGTGTGAATCCAGAGTTATTGAGCGATTTGTCAATTTGGCTAGTGATTGGGGCGATTCCAGCAGCAAGACTGTATTATGTTTTGTTTGAATGGCCAGAATACGCTCAACATCCGGAGCGGATTATCGCCATTTGGCAAGGAGGTATTGCTATTCATGGGGCGATTTTAGGGGGTCTGTTGGCAGCTTTAATCTTTGCCAAATTAAAGCGGATATCTTTTTGGCTATTGGCAGACTTAGTGGCTCCTTCGCTGATTTTAGGGCAAGCGATCGGACGTTGGGGAAATTTCTTCAATTCAGAAGCGTTTGGCGTGCCAACCGATTTACCGTGGAAACTTTATATTCCGCCAGAACGCCGTCCCCCAGACTTAGTTAATTTTGAATATTTTCATCCCACGTTTTTGTATGAATCACTGTGGAATTTAATGGTATTTGCCTTACTGATGACATTGTTTTTTAGAGGTTTGCGGGGTAAACCACGTTTAAAAACGGGTACGTTATTTATGGTTTACTTGTTGACTTATAGTTTGGGACGCTTGTGGATTGAAGGTTTGCGAACTGATAGCTTAATGCTTGGGCCATTGCGAATCGCACAAGTGGTGAGTTTAATCGGCATTATTTTGGGATTGAGTGGTTTAGCTTGGCTGTATATCGCTAAACGTCGATTACCAGATGTAGTTTCGACTTCGCAAGAGTGAGGGGAACGGGGATTGGGGATTGGGGGATAGGAAGGACACGGGGACAGGTCGAATATTTTTGATTGATTCACCGCGTCTGTCACTCTCCGTATCACCGCATCTCTTGCCAATACCTAATGACTAATGGCTATTATACAGACGCGACGTTCCTCGCGTCTCTACTAACTGACTAATGACCAATGACCAATGACCAATGACTAAAAATAAAAAATGCCCCAGAGTTTTCTCTAGGGCTTAACCAGGGTGCATCTACCATTCATCTCTACTAGATAGGGAGAGACGATCCGGAAAGATACTGAGAAAATCTCAAAAAAAATTTTTTTTCTTAATTTATCTGATTTTTTTATGCGTAATAATTCTATAAGTGATAGTAGTATAAATAACCTATATTTATTAAGCCCATGTGTGTATATTGTTGGAGCAGGACCTGGAGATCCGGAACTTTTAACCATTAAAGCCCAAAAAATCTTGATGGCTGCTGATGTAATTTTATTTGCTGACTCTTTAGTGCCTCAACAAATTTTGCAATTCTGTCGCCAAGATGCAGAGATTATTCCAACTGCGAACAAGACTTTAGAAGAGATTTTGCCATTGATGATAGAACGAGTGCGATCGCACCAGTCTGTTGTCCGTCTTCATTCTGGTGATCCCAGTCTCTATAGTGCGATTCAGGAACAAATGCAGCTTTTGGCTGAAGCAGAAATCCCTTTTGAGGTTGTACCTGGTATCAGTGCTTTTCAAGTTGCTGCTGCGAAACTGAAAGTAGAACTCACGGTTCCTGGTTTGGTGCAAACAATTATCCTGACACGGATTAGCGGACGTACAGAGGTTCCTGCCAAAGAAGAATTAACTTCTCTGGCTGCACATCAAGCTAGTCTGTGTCTTTACCTGAGTGCGCGTCACATCGAAGCAGCTCAAGCCAAATTATTAGAACATTATCCACCTGATACACCTGTGGCTATCTGCTATCGTCTAGGCTGGCCTGATGAAAAAATTTTGGTGGTTTCTCTTGACAAAATGGCTGATTGTACTCATCAAGAAAATTTAATCCGTACCACACTCTATGTAATTAGCCCTGCACTCAAACAAGGTATTGGGCGATCGCGCCTATATCATCCTGAACATAGTCATCAATTCCGTCCCCAAGAATAACTAGACTTCTGGTAATAATTTGGGGAAGGATAAGGGGGAATCGAAAAATCTTTTCCCCTCTACCCTAAAAGATGCACCCCAATTCACAAGTAATTATACCTTTTGTCAGAGGTTTATTCTCTTCACAAAAATATATCTGTACTCCAGTTGCTTCTGTTCGTTAGACTTAGCAGTGTAGAAAAAATATTAGGTAGATTAACTGATGCTTAACGAACAGGCAAAAAAAACCATGTTGTTGAAAATACCCCACGGACTCTATATCTGTGGAGTTAAAGATGGGGAAGAAATCAATGGTTTCACGGCTAGCTGGTTAATGCAGGCTTCATTTAAACCCCCATTGGTTGTAAATTGTGTCAACCAAAATTCTATTTCTCATAAAATGATTAAAAACAGTGGGGTATTTACGATTAGCTTTTTGGAAGAAGGACAAAAAGATACAGCACAAAAGTTCTTTAAACAGATGCGTCGTGTGGGCAATAAATTTGAGGATGTAGAATTTTATCTTGGCGAAACAGGTTGTCCGATTATTTCCGATTCTTTGGGATATATTGAGTGTCAAGTTGTTGATGCAGTAATGAAAGGTGATCACACTGTATTTGTGGGTGAAGTAATAGCTGCTGGTGTGCATCGTGAAGGTAAACAGCTAATACTGGAAACAACAGGTTGGCAGTATGGTGGTTAGTAGTTAGTGGTTAGTGGTTAGTAGTTTCTAGAAAAAGCATCAACAATCAACAATCAACTAAAATCCAAAATTTGTGTTATGCCTTTGATCAAAGTTCAAACTTCTGTTTCTGCGCCTGAAAAAGCTGAAATTGAAGCAATGCTTAAAAATCTCTCAGCGAAATTAGCCAAGCACACTGGTAAACCAGAATCCTATGTGATGACAGCTTTTGAACCAGGAATTCCGATGACATTCGCTGGTAATACAGATCCAGTGTGTTATGTAGAAATTAAAAGTGTTGGCACAATGAAGCCTGATCAAACTCAGGTAATGAGTCAAGATTTTTGTCAGGAAATTAATCAAGCGTTAGGGATAGCAAAAAATCGGATTTATATTGAGTTTAACGATGCCAAAGGCTATATGTGGGGATGGAATAGTACAACTTTTGGTTGATTTTTTCTAGTTCACTAATTTGCGTAGAAAATTAGTTTTGAAAGTACTTTCAAATTTGAAATAAATCAATTTATCATCAACCGGGTGTTGAAAATAATTTTCCCAGCACCCGGTTTTGATGTTTGCATGAGCAAGCAGATTTATCTGTAGAAGAAATCTAAAATTCAAAATCCAAAATCCAAAATCTAAAATCTAAAATCAAATGACCTTGAGATAACATAGATATGCCAGTATAAAATTGTGATTAATTATGTCTGTTACGTCTGTTTTGTCTGAGGTTGATTCACCCAATCAAAAAATAACAATTCCTCCGTTGCTGGGTGCTTCTGTGACGGAGTTAACTGCTTGGGTGCAACAGCAGGGACAACCAGGTTATCGAGGTAAGCAGCTGCATGATTGGATTTATAACAAAGGAGTGCGATCGCTTGCTGATATTTCTGTTTTTCCTAAACAATGGCGTGCAGAAGTCACAGAAATTCCGATTGGGCGTTCTACCATACATTACCGCTCAGTTGCCCCTGATGGTACTGTCAAGTATCTTTTAAAACTGTCAGATGGATTGATTATTGAAACTGTCGGTATTCCTACAGAAAAGCGTCTAACGGTTTGCGTTTCTACTCAAGTGGGTTGTCCGATGGCGTGTGATTTCTGCGCTACTGGTAAAGGTGGTTACAAGCGCAATTTGGCACGTCATGAAATTGTCGATCAAGTGCTGACAGTTCAAGAAGATTTTCAGCAACGAGTCAGCAATATTGTATTTATGGGTATGGGTGAACCCTTACTCAATACAGATAATGTCCTGGCTGCGATCCAATCTCTAAATCAAGATGTGGGGATTGGACAGCGTAACATGACTGTTTCTACTGTAGGAATACGCGATCGCATCCGTCAATTTGCTCAAAACAAATTACAAGTTACGCTCGCAGTCAGTCTACATGCACCTAATCAAGCACTCCGGGAAAAACTCATTCCTAGCGCCCGTCCCTACAAAATAGAAGATTTACTTACCGAATGTCGGGAATATGTTGAGATCACAGGACGGCGAGTATCTTTTGAGTATATTCTGCTGGCTGGTGTTAACGATTTGCCAGAACACGCCACCGAATTAGCAAAAAGACTGCGGGGATTCCAAAGCCATGTTAATTTAATTCCCTACAATCCCATTTCCGAAGTTGACTACAAACGTCCCAACCGTGAGCAAATTCAAGCTTTTGTCAAAGTCCTCAAACAGCATCACATCGCTGTCAGCGTACGCTACTCTCGTGGTTTAGAAGCAGATGCTGCTTGTGGACAATTACGGGTGAATAACCAGTAGATTTGTTAGTTAATAAAGTAGAGACGCACCATGGCACGTCTCTAGATTTGTGCTGACAGACTTACCTTAATTATCGCCGCGCATAAATTCCAGGGGCGTAAGCTTCAATTACTTTCCCTGTAACTGTGCAACATACCATTAAGTAATCACAATTTTGGCATTGCGTCCGAGTTAATTGTCTATCCGAAATATAATATCTTTCACCTTCACTACCACAATTTGGACAGTGAATTTTTTGTACTGTCTGCATTTGATAACCTCTGGCCATCATCATAATTTGGTTGTTTGTAAAAGCTGTGAATATATCAACGTCACTAAATTTTTAGTTTTACATTTGTGAAAAGAATCATTTTTTTATTTGCTTGCGTAATATCAAGTTAATCTATAAAAGATTAAGAGTCGATATATTTTTTATTATCTTAAGATTTATAATCTCTCACCATCCTACTTTAGATATAAAATTTATTTTTTGATTTGCCTGACTCTTATAGAAATAGTGATCCCTGAAAGGAATGCTTGGATATTTCTAGTTTTACAGTCCTTATCATTATTGTCGGTCAGTGAAAACTTGGATTTTTTGCAAAAACAAATTAAACGTTTGATAAATAACGTACTCTCAGACTGATTATTACTTATCAACTCTAGCGTTCAATGATAGTAGTTCTGATGTTTCGGATATTTTCTGTCTGCCTAAACTTTTCTACACACGAAAAAAATAGCCTATAGATATAGATTCACCATGAAATGCTTTGACAAACAGTAGCGTGAGTAACAAATAGTTAAAAAAATAACACTTTATTTGTTCCAGTAACAAAGTGTTAATTTTGAGGTGAGATCAATTTTTTGTTGCTAAGGGAGTTACGATTAAACTCTTGCGAGAAAATTTAAGGAAATATTTCGATTAATAGATGAATACCATTAGCAGCGTTTGCTAATCTAATGATTAGTAATGGGTAATGGGTAATGGGTAATGGATAATGGGTTTTGCCATTTATCAATTACCCATAATTTCTTATGAATTCATGTGTTCACTTCAAGAAGGATGAAAATAATCATAGATTTCTTGAGCCAAGCGTGGACCAATTCCAGAAACTTCAGCCAGTTGTGTAGGTGTAGCCTGCCGAATATAATCAACAGAACGAAAGTGTCCCAAAAGTTGCTTTTGGCGATGGTGTCCTAAACCAGGAATTTCATCTAAACGCGATCGCTTCAATTTATCACTGCGTTGTTGACGATGAAAACTCACAGCAAATCGATGTGCTTCGTCTCGCAACCGTCGCAATAGTTGAACCCCTGGTTGTTCTGCGTCAGTGGAAAGTGGTTCAGACTCTCCCGGTAGAAAGATTTCTTCTCGTTTTTTCGCCAAACTAACCACACGCAAGTCTTCCAATAAATTCATTTCTTGCAAGACTGCTACAACCGACGATAGTTGACCTTTACCACCATCAATCATAACCAAATCCGGCCAGTCTGGATTCCCCAGGCGTTGTAATTGTGGATCTTCTGCATACTTGCGAAAGCGACGTCCAATCACTTCGGCTAAACTCGCAAAATCATCTGAGTGTCCGACTGTAACTGTGGGATTTTTAATTTTGTAATGACGATAGTATTGTTTTGCAGGTAAACCGTCAATAAATACAACTTGAGAAGCTACTGCATTAGAACCTTGAATATGAGAAATATCATAACCTTCAATGCGGTGGGGTAATTCGGGTAAGTCGAGGATCGCAGCTAAATCTTCCATCGCTTGTTGGTTGCGATCGCTCAATTTTTGCATTCTTTGCAATTCATACTGAGCATTTCGCTCTACCATCTCAATTAATTCTGCCTTAGTTTGACGCTGGGGTGCTACTATCGTCACTTTTCTATTTTTGCGCTGTGTCAGCACATCTGCCAAAATATCGGGTTCTGGCAATTCGTGTTGCACTAAAATTTCTGTAGGAATTTCCACCGCTTCGGCAGTTTGGTAGTGTTCTTCCAAGACACGTTGTAAAATTGCTCCGGATTCGGCCTGTGCGTCTGCGACAAACGCCAAACGTCCGACTAATTTCCCGGCCCGAATTTGGAATAATTGAATGCAGGCATGTTGAGCATCGGTTGCTAGTGCGATCGCATCGCGAGAAACTGTATCATCTGGTAAGGATACTTTTTGATCAGCAGTCAGAGACTTTAAGCCGTTAATTTGATCACGAAATCGCGCCGCAGCTTCAAAATTCAACAATTCTGCTTGCTTGTGCATTTGTTCTGTGAGGATATCGATCAGTTCACTACTTCTTCCTTGGAACACCATCGCCACTTTTTGGACAATTTTGCGATATTCCTCCGGAGAAATCAGTGACTGACACACACCCGGACACCGTCCTAAATCAAAATTTAAGCAAGGACGATCTTTAAATAATGGTTGGGGACGTTGACGTAGAGGAAATATCCGTTTGCACAGGCGCAAAATCTCCCGCAGTGTGTGAGAATCTGTATAGGGCCCATAATATTTATCTTTTTGGTTACTGAGTAGACGTTTGCGGGTAATATAAATCCGTGGGTAGTCTTCTGACCAAGTGATGCAAAGGTAAGGATACTTTTTATCGTCTTTGAGTAGTACGTTGAAGTATGGCAGGTGTTGCTTGATCAGATTCGCTTCTAGTGCCAAGGCTTCAGCTTCAGTATCAGTGACAATGAATTCAATTTCTGTCACTTGCCTTACCATTGTGGCAATACGTTCAGTCAGTTTCTGTGATTCCCGGAAATATGAACGAACACGCGATCGCAACTTTCGTGATTTACCTATATAGATAATGCGATCGCTCCCGTCTCGCATCAAATAAACTCCCGGTTCTGGCGGAATTTCAGCTAGACGATTTTCTAGCCGTTGCGGATCTTTGAGTAGCGGTAGTGTTTGAGCAGATGTTGTCACAACCAGAGCTTGGTAACTTTACATTTTACCTATATTTATTTTAAGTAGTGTCACTGTTTTTAGCTGTGGATCTTATGCTTTCTTCCTCATGGAATATTAAGCTTCGATTTCAAGGAGCAATTAAGTAAAAAGCATAGAACACATACCAATATTTCTCGGTTAAGGATTTTTCATCATAATTTGGGCTATGTAGAGACGCGCCATGGCGCGTCTCTGGTGGGTTTAAATGTCAATCGAGTTGTCTGATCCGAGCAGTATTGGAACACATACACATACGCTTAAAGAAAAATATTGACAGTATTTAATTGGAGGAAATTTTTATTTTAAAAAATCTTTGCGTATTGAAGAGAAATATCGTGACGGTATCGCCGAAACACTTAACGAATTGCAGACAGCAATGCTCATGTTGGCTCAAGTAGAATTAAAGATTTCACAAAGTGGAAATTACTTACAAAATATGAGCCATAAATTTGAAGAATTTATTAACGAACAAAAAACAGAATGAAGAGCTATTTCAAAAAAAAATTATAGATATTGACAAGCTAATTCTTCTTCGATTCCCATAACTAATTCAGTCAAATTGATTGGTTTGACGAAGTAGCGACGCGCTCCTAATTTCATAGCTTTTTCCTGATCTGCTTTAAAAGCAAATGCAGAAACTACAAATATAGGTATGTATTTTAAATCTGCTTTTTGCTGTTTTCTCTCTAATAGAGAGTAACCATCAATGTCTGGTAGTTTAAGGTCTAATAAAATTAAATCAGGTTTAAAGTCTTCTATTGTTTCAAAAAAAGTAGAACCTTCTGGAAAACTTTGAACTTCATATCTACAGTAACTAAGATAGTCACTCAATAACATTCTATTGATGTCATTGTCCTCTATTAGTAATATTCTTTTTTGCCGTCTATATGATGGAAACTGTTGTTTAACAGTAAGTAATTGAGATGTCATTTCTATCTAGTGATTGTAGGCGGGAAGCAGATAAAATTTACCGTATTTCCAAAGAGTTCATATAGAAATATGATACATACTTACAAAATAAACTTATTTAAGATCAGTTTAAAATACGAAGCAAGTTATATTTAACTGCATGATTTATGAATTCCTACTAAAATCTTAACTCAAAACATAAATTTAATTTTGAATAAAAATGCTAATGCTAATAATCATCATCAGAAGAGTGAGGTATGAGAATGAGAATAGTTAAGACTACCAACTTCTATATATATTTATGTATTTTTACACTCTGCTACTCAGCAGATTCCACTAGCATACTCCATAAAATGACAAATGGCATTAGAGACTAAATAAGATAAGGCGATGGGAGGCTAAAATGTTTTGTGAGTAAGGATAGAAGCCAAAAAAAGGAGCTAACCACTCTTATTGTCTGTCTATAGTCTTAGAGTCCCAGCTTTTACTATGATTGTGCTTTTTTTAGCTTACTTCGTGTAGTTATTCTGATCAATAATCCGAGCAAGGTACAGAGCTTCTCACCCCAACCCCCAAGCGCCCATTCCCCCAAATGGGGTGTGATGGTGTAGGGATGTATGGATATGAGGACAAGCCAGATTTTCATCCTTTATGAGGTGAAATGACTAATGATCATATTTTGTTTTATAAAAATATTAAGTAACACAAATAACTGATACATTTTGTGATGCGAGCCACACTATATATTAAAGATGTAAAGGAGTTTTAAAGCGACGCAATGCATATAGACGAACTTCTCAGACGTTATCAGTCGGGAGAAAGAAATTTCAAAGGTGCAAACCTCATTGGTGGTTACTTGTATGGAGTAAATTTGAGTGGAGCAAATCTACAAGGAGCATCTTTGAGTGAAGTTGATTTGAGCGAAGCAAACCTCACAGGAGTAAACCTCAGAGAAGCATCTCTAGTGAGAGCCAACCTCACAGGAGCCAACCTCACAGAAGCTAATCTCAATGGAGCAAATCTGTTTGAAGCCAAGCTAACAGGAGCTACACTCCACGGAGCGCATCTGAAAATGGCAGACTTGATAGATGCAGACTTTACTGCTGCCAATCTAGAAAAAGCTAATTTGTATGGTGCATATTTAACTGGAACTTTGTTGCAGGGTGCTATCATGCCAGATGGCACAATCTATCAGTGAGTCATCCTCTAACAGGATTTTAGACTTCGTCGTGAGCGCTACTTCGACAAGGCTCAGTACAAGTCAATCGAACGATTTTGGATTGGTTCCAGGAATCTAGGGGCATGGAACTAATTATTTAATGTTTCTGAATATTTTGAAATAATTATCACCGCAAATGTGCCAAAAATAAGTTGATGGCACCAAGGAATCGGTAAAAAGTCCATCAAGGCGATGCGATCGCCCTGAATCACATGTCCAATTCAAGTCAATTCGTTAAGCAGTAAGCACCATCTAGACCTCCGCAAGGGTACTCCCGCCTGGATGATAAAATGGTACAGGTGTCACAGTTCCATGGTTTTAATATTCTAAAAGTTTCAATTATCAACAAATATATATTGGACATCTGAAAAATATCTGCGTACGATACTCCCATATAGAGATGGGTAAAGGGAAAGGAAAATTTTTATACCTTTCCCAATTTCTGCTATCTAATAATTCAGGAGTCCTAAGGAAATATCAAAATGTCAGAAAATTTGAGAAGCAAAGTTGTTACCCAAGGAGTACAGCGATCGCCTAACCGTGCCATGCTGCGGGCTGTGGGTTTTCAAGATCAGGATTTTACTAAAGCCATTGTTGGCATTGCTAACGGTTATAGTACCATTACCCCTTGTAATATGGGGATCAACAAACTGGCACAAAGGGCAGAAATTGGTATTAAGAATGCCGGAGCAATGCCACAGATGTTTGGCACAATTACCATTAGCGATGGTATTTCCATGGGAACCGAGGGGATGAAATACTCCTTGGTATCACGAGAAGTAATTGCTGATTCGATAGAAACTGCCTGTAATGGGCAAACAATGGATGGGGTGCTGGCGATTGGCGGTTGTGATAAAAATATGCCAGGAGCAATGATTGCGATCGCTCGCATGAATATTCCTGCCATTTTCGTTTATGGTGGTACAATTAAACCTGGACACTACAACGGACGCGACTTAACCGTCGTCAGTTCTTTTGAAGCGGTAGGCGAATATAGCGCTGGTAAAATAGGCGAAGACGAGCTTTTGGCAGTTGAACGCAGTGCTTGTCCTGGTGCAGGTTCCTGCGGTGGAATGTACACAGCTAACACCATGTCTTCTGCCTTTGAAGCAATGGGGATGAGTTTGCCCTACTCTTCCACAATGGCAGCAGAAGATGAAGAAAAAGCCGACAGTACGGAAAAATCGGCATTTGTCCTCGTAGAAGCGATTCGTAAGCAAATTTTACCTCGTCAGATCATCACTCGTAAATCGATTGAGAATGCGATTTCTGTGATTATGGCAGTAGGTGGTTCTACAAATGCTGTGCTGCATTTTTTGGCGATCGCTCGTGCTGCTGGCGTTGAACTTTGTCTTGATGATTTTGAAACTATCCGCGCCCGTGTTCCGGTTTTGTGTGATTTGAAACCCAGCGGTAGATATGTAGCAACAGATTTACACAAAGCTGGTGGTATTCCACAGGTCATGAAAATGTTACTTGAGCATGATTTACTACACGGTGATTGCTTGACTATCAGTGGTCAAACAGTTGCAGAAGTCTTAGCAGAAGTGCCAAATGAACCCTCACCCAACCAAGATGTGATTCGTCCTTGGGATAAGCCGATGTATACTCAAGGACACTTGGCTGTTCTGAAAGGTAATTTAGCCACAGAAGGAGCAGTAGCAAAAATTACTGGTGTAAAAGTTCCGAAAATTACTGGACCAGCACGAGTTTTTGAATCCGAAGAATCTTGCTTAGATGCTATTCTCGCCAAAAAAATTAATGCTGGTGATGTGATTGTGATTCGCTACGAAGGCCCGAAAGGCGGCCCGGGAATGCGGGAAATGCTTGCTCCCACCTCAGCAATTATCGGGGCTGGTTTGGGCGATTCCGTGGGATTAATCACCGATGGTAGATTCTCAGGTGGTACTTATGGGATGGTTGTCGGACACGTTGCACCAGAAGCAGCTGTCGGCGGTGCGATCGCATTAGTAGAAGAAGGCGATACCATCACTATTGATGCTCACGCTCGTTCATTACAACTGCACCTATCTGATGAAGAATTAGCTCGTCGTCGTGAAAATTGGCAACCTCGTCCACCCCGTTATACTCAGGGTGTATTAGCCAAGTATGCCAAGTTGGTATCTTCTAGTAGTCTTGGTGCAGTGACAGATTTGGATTTGTTTTAAAATAAATCAGAGATAAACAAAACACAGATGCACATAAATAAGCATCTGTGTTTATTTTGGATTGATCTTCTCATTCCACTCTTTTTTGAGTAATTCTAAAGCAGGACTACATGCTAACCACCAATACCACCAGTTCTTTGCCTTTACCTCCCGGTAGTTTTGGCCTGCCTTTAATTGGAGAAACAATACCGTTTGTAAACGATCCAAATTTTACTGAAAAGCGATACAAAAAGTATGGTTCTCTTTTTAGAACTCATATATTTGGGCGTCCAACTTTAATAGTCACAGGTGCAGAAGGGAACAGATTTTTATTCAGCAATGATCATAAATACTTTTCTAATAATTGGCCTTACAGCACTAGAATGCTTCTAGGCCCTGCATCTTTATCAGTTCAGCAGGGTACAGAACATCAAAATCGTCGTAAACTACTATCGCAAGCTTTTCAACCAAGAGCTTTAGCTAGTTATACCAGCACAATGGAGCAAATTACCCATCAATATTTAGATAGATGGGAAAAACTCGCTACATTTACTTGGTATCCAGAACTCAGAAATTACACTCTTGATATTGCCTGCAAGTTGCTTGTGGGAGTTGATTCAGCTTCCCAAACTCAATTGGGTGAGTGGTACAAAATCTGGGTGGATGGTTTATTCACCCTACCAATAAACTTGCCGTGGACTAACTTTGGTAAGGCGTTACGTTGTCGAAAATTATTATTAGCTGAAATTGAAAAGATTGTTCGTCAACGTCAAGAAAGTGGGAACTCATATCAGGACGTTTTAGCACTACTTTTACAAGCAGAGGATGAAGAAGGTAAACGCTTAAGCCTCACCGAACTCAAAGACCAATTGTTGACTTTGCTATTTGCTGGTCATGAAACTTTGACCTCAGCATTGGCATCACTGTGTCTATTATTAGTACAAAATCCAGAGGTTTTAGCAACTGCTCGTAGTGAACAACAACAACTCGGTGTAGACACACCTCTAACCTCGGAAAATCTCAAGCAAATGACTTACTTAGAGCAAGTCTTAAAAGAAGTAATGCGGCTGATTCCGCCTGTTGGTGGTGGTTTTCGAGAGGTAATCCAACCCTGTGAATTCAATGGTTTCCGCATTCCTCAAGGTTGGTCTGTACTATATCAAGTAGGTAAAACCCACAAAGATCAAAGTGTTTATAAGAACTCAGAAACATTTGAACCAGAGCGTTTTAGCCCACAAAGAGCAGAAGATAAACCCAAACCTTTTAGTTATATACCCTTTGGTGGTGGGGTACGGGAATGCCTGGGTAAGGAATTTGCCAAATTAGAAATGAAACTTTTTGCAGCCCTTTTGCTGCGTCATTATCAGTGGGAACTATTACCCGAACAAAACTTAGAGATGATTATGGTTCCAACCCCTAATCCCAAGGATGGTTTGAAGGTAAGCTTTCAAAGATTATTGAGTTAGGCTCGTCTACAATAAGAGCGATCGCTATCTCGGATAAGAAATACCATTAATCTGACGATCACCTGTATACAATCCAGGAAATTGAGAAGTTGATGAGGAATTAGATTGTGGTACTTGAGTGGGCTGCTGCAAACTAAAAGAATTACTAGAGTTTCTGGAATTAACAACGCTTTGACTTGGTGTTTGGTTATAGTATGGCGTCACATTAGAGGATGTTGTAGGTGTAATAGATATTACCGCAGATGTGGGTGTTTGGATGCTGGGTGTAGAAAGGTTTGGATATTGGTTAGGAATGTTAGCGGCAGGAGAAACGGAATTTTGATTAGGGTAGTTTGTAGTATTATTGACGGGAGCGATCGCATTTCCATTAAATACCGTAGTCGATGCTAAATTTTGATTGGGCAACAATAATGAATTTGTCTGACTTATCTGACTTAAAGTTGTACGATTCCCCAAAGACAAACTTTGATTTGTTGATTGATTAAGAGCAGTTTGCAAAGGACTAACTACAGCAGTATTTTGTTTATAGTTGATAGGATTAGTGAATCCCATCCCCACATTAGTAGAAGTTTGTGTTGTATCTGTTTGAATAGACGACGTCGTTAAACCGTTTACTCCTAAAAACTGATTATTATTCTGAGAATTTTTGAATTGCAATAAATTTTCTGTTTGTGACACAAATGGATTTTCTAGCTTTGGCGTAGATGCAGGATTTACTAGCTTCAAGCCAGAGTTGGAGTTAGCATCGGTGGCTGTTGTCTTTTGTTTGCTTAAGCTTTCTAAAATATTATTAGTATTGTCTAGTTTGGTATTTTGCTGGATATTAGTTGCTGTGGAAGGTAGAGTTCCATGAACAAAGTCATAAAATAGAACTGGTAAGTTATCAATATCCGCAGCAATGGCTTTATCTTCTTGCGAAAGAGAAGAATTTACAGAGTTTTTTGCTCCAGCTTGTTGCTTAACTGGCTTAAAATTAAACAAATCTGGCTGTTGCCAGTATTCTTCAAGCACAAATCCTACCACGGCTAAAAAAATTGCTGTTCCCCAAAAACTAGGTCGAGCCAAATTCCATAAGCTGGCTTTGAGAAAGCGTAAGTAGGTGAGAGGGTAGCGACGACCTGACATGTTAAACCTGATGGAATTAAGGGAGAAAGAGTAGGAATATTATCCTAGCCCCTCAATAGTTATTTAGTCATTATTGATAGACAACTCTTAGTATAAAATTTACAATAAACTACATCAGATCGTTTTTCCCCTTTCCCTTCTTTCTGTCAGTTTCGATATCATCTCAAAATTAAATCTGCTCTAACTTAATGCTTGTGGCTGGGCAAAAGTTGGACTCTAATTCAACAGGAGCAGAACATGAAAGCAGAAGATATCATGACCAAAGAGGTTGTTAGCATCCGCAGTTCAGCAACTGTTGCTGAAGCAGTTGGTGTAATGAAGGAAAAACGATTGCGGGCTTTGGTTGTGGAGCGCAATCATGATAATGATGCTTACGGTATTGTTACTGAGACTGACATTATTTATAAAGTAACAGCTTATGCCAAAGACCCCAAACAAGTACGTATCTACGAAATTATGAGCAAGCCCTGCATTATTGTCAATCCCGAATTGGCTGTAGAATATGTAGCGCGGTTATTTGCCAACACAGGAATTCGCAGAGCGCCCGTAATTAAAGGTAAGCTGTTGGGAATAATTTCTGTCACCGATATTCTCACCAAAAGTGATTTTGTCGAAAAGCCACAATCAGTTTTGCTAGAAGACAAAATTCAACAAGCGATCGCAGATGCTCGCGCCATATGTTCTCTCTACGGTACATTATCTTCAGAATGTGCCGCAGCCTGGGTAACAGTAGAAGAAATTCAAGCAGAAGCAGCCCATCAAAAAGCTGGACATATAGCATTTACCAAAACATCATTTGAGCAATACTGTGCAGCCAACCCAGATGCACCAGAATGCCGAATTTATTATGAAGATTGAATAAGTTAGTCATTTGTCAATGGTCAAGGGTCAATTGTCATTAGTTATTCTCCCTTGTCCCCGTGTCTCCCTTGTCCCCGATCCCCGATCCCTGATCCCCGATCCCCGATCTCATCGCCGTGCTGTCCGTACTAATAAAAATAAACCTAGTCCCAACCCCAAAACATTGGGTAGCCAAGCTGCAACCAAGGGAGAAAGAAAACCTGTGTCTCCCAATGTACGAGTAACCTGTAATGTTGTGTAGTAAGTAAATATAACTGCTAGACTCACCCCAAAACTGGCTGCTCGACCTGTACGTTGGGGTATTGTTCCCACAGTAGCACCGACTAGACCACAGACAACACAGGCAAAGGGAAAGGCAATTTTTTGTTGAATTCGGACTCGCAGTTGCCGAACTTTTTGGTCATTACCACTAATTTTTTCTATTTCTAGTTGTTCTAGTGATTGAGCAATGTTCATCTCTTCAAAGTCACGGCTTCTGTTTGCCACATCTAATGGTGTGCGGGGAAGTTGTAATTGTTGATGTTTGAATCGGGCGATGTTGCGATAAGAGCGATCGGGTGCAACTAAATAGATCGTACCGTTATAAAAATCCCAAACGCTTTGTGAACCATTCCATTCACCGAATTCTGCGACAACAATTTGATTGAGACCTTCTTGAGAACGATCTATGAGTGTCAAGCCTTTCATGCGCTTGCCATCAAATTTGTCAGCATAAAACAGACGTGTCAGTATTCTTTCTTTACTACCGTCTGCTTGTTTCACATTTTGATATTCGGGGTAGAAAATATTTTCTTGCTTAAATGTAGGTTTATCAGACTTGAGAGCTCGATCTAAAGTAACAGTAGCTTCGTAGTTAGCTGCTGGTGCAATTTGTTCACTGACAACAAATGTGATTCCTGCAACCAAGAAACTCATCACTACGGCAGTTAGCACCATGCGATACACACTCACGCCACAACTACGTAGGGCGATCAGTTCACTTTCGCCAGACATCCGACTGTAGGTCATCAAAGTTGCTAGCAGTGTTGACATCGGAAAAACATAAACAATTACCCGTGGCAACTTTAATAAAAAAACCTTTAAGCCTATTTCTAGTGGTAATCCTGCTTGAACTACTTTTCGTAGCAATTCATATAAGCTATCCGCCGTAAACACAAGGGAAGCAAAAATCCCAAAACTAAACAAAAACGGTGGAATTAATTCGCTAGCAAGGTAGCGATCCATTATGGAAATGGACAGCAGTGAATTGAGTTTGTGGAAAGATTTAGATTTAGCCATGAGTCATTGGTTATTAGTCATTTGCCATTTGTCATTTGTCATTGGTCATTGGTCATTGGTCATTGGTCATTAGGAATGGTTCATAACCACTAACTACTAAGTACTAACCACTAACAACCAACAATTGACTAAACCTGAAAATTATCACCTAAGTAATATTGGCGCACCAAAGAATTATTGTAGAGTTCGTCGGCGTTGCCAGAAGCAAGAATTTGACCTTCCCGCATGATGTAAGCACGATCTGTAATAGCTAGGGTCTCGCGAACGTTATGATCTGTAATCAAGATTCCCATATCGCGTTCCCGCAGTTGTGCAATCAGATATTGAATTTCTGAAACTGCTATTGGGTCAACTCCTGCAAAAGGTTCATCTAAAAGTAAAAATTTTGGTCCTTCTGTACCAGCTGCCAATGCTCTTGCTAATTCCGTCCGCCGTCGTTCACCTCCAGAAAGTTGAATTCCTTTGCTGTTAACTACTTTTTCCAAACGAAACTCTTGTAATAATGTTTCGAGTCGCCGTTGCCATTGCCAGCGAGGTACATTTGTTTGCTCCAGAACCAACAGTATGTTATCTCGTACTGACAATTGGCGAAAAACACTAGCTTCCTGTGCTAGATAACCAATACCCAATCGCGCCCTTTTGTGCATAGGTAATGCAGTAATGTCCTGATGATCCAACCATACAGTTCCTCGGTCTGGTTTTTCTAAACCTGTGGCAATGTAGAATGTCGTAGTTTTACCAGCACCATTTGGGCCTAGTAACCCAACTACTTCGCCCTGGGCAACAGAAACGTTGACGCGATTGACAATCACTCGCTTGCCATAAGATTTGCGAATATTTTCTAGGACAATTTTCACGCTCTGTGTGCTTTGTTGCTTATGAATAATTGATGAGTAGTGTTTGTTAAAAACTAACTACATAAATTAACTGTATGGGCGCATGATTTTACGCCCCTACTAACCACTAAATTCTAATTTACTTAGAACGTTGAAGAGGAGGTGTGTTGGGGGCGGGTGTGGTTGCTTGATTTACTTGATTATCGTTGACTATGTAGATAGATTCTACTTGACGACCTGTTTTTGGTTGGGCAACAAATCGCCCTTCATCAATCAGGTATGTTACTGTCTCACCTCGAATACTGTTGCCGCCCTTTTGCAAAACGTAAACATTACCACTTAGAACTATGCGACGTTCTTTGCTAAAGTACTGGGCTTGTGCTGCTGTAGCCTGAATTCCTCTGGCTTCATACACCATTTGTACGTTACCACGAGCAGTTGCGACTTGGGTTTTGGCGTCGTATTCTTGTACATCAGAGTTGATAGTGAGGGGGCGATTTCCTGCTGCTGTCTGGGCGGTAGCAGTTTGTAGTTGACTAGGAAATGCGATCGCACCAAAAAGTGCAGCTGGTAGCATTAAGGCTAATCCAAAGCGGCGCATTGGCAATAGAAGTAATTGATACCAAGAGATCATAGCAATTTAGGATTTAAGATTTCAGCTTGTATTCCAATTATCTCTACTACTAGAGTATGTCAGGATCACTACTAGCTGTAATATGTTGACGTTCGCCACAAACTCAAGGTTTCGCCACTTTAGCCTTTTCCAGCTCTAGCTTAGAATCCCCTGCCCATCTTGCCGTGGGGAGTGTCAAAAATACTAATCTTCACTGCCTTGTACTATCTTGGGTAAAGGAAATGCTGGCTCATCGCCTAATTTCATTGTGGCTAGTTTCTCTGGTTCTGTATGTTGTAATGTTTTCAATAACGCAGCGCTATGCTCTAATAACTCATCTACATCTATGCCACCGTAAACTGATGGATAACGTCGCAGGCGGTTGCTACCTTCTCCTAACAAAATCGCTGCACCTCGCCAATTACTGTTACCCAAATGATACAGCGCTACTGCTATTTGTAAAATTCCCTGATAAAAAGTTTTTTCTGGCTCTGTTGCTTCCATCCACAAAGCCTCTAAGGTATCATGACAGGCATAGAATTCCCCAGCGTTAAATTGTTCTACGCCTTGCCAAAATTGCTGGGGTTGGTCATTAGTCATCCGATTTTGGATTTTGGATTTTGGATTTTGGATTTTAGATTTCGGATTAATTTCCAGAATTTATCTGCTTTCTTGTACCCTACTCAGAATAATCGATCATCAGTGTCAGCTATTTTTTATCGACTATTTTTTATTAAAAAATTTTGCTTTTGTTAACAAACAAGTACATTCTTATGAACTTACCAGTGATCAGTAGATGAGCAACTGATAACTGTTCACTGGTAACTGTAGCCTGCGGCAAGGCAGCATGTATCTGTCTATACTAATTTGATTAGCCCATACCATCGCGTACTTGTTTGATGGTTTCCAAAGAGATTTCTTGCTTGTCGCCAGCAAACTCATTGTCTGGTGTAAGAAACAGCATACAGTGGCACTCTTTACGTTCGCGCATTGGTACGCAAGGACAGTTCCAAAAAGCAGCGTTGACCTCGGCTTCTTTGTCTTCGTAGTGGCGACAAGGACATAGGGGTGATCCAAGTTCATCTTTGTGTTTAGCAAGCCCTTCAATTACCACTGCGGTTACAGAAGGTTCAGAACAGAAGTAAGTTCCAGTGCGCTTGGCATATTGTTCAGAAAAATGGCGCATTGCTTCTAAGTTTTTCTCGCTGGATTTTGTGTTTACTTCTGGGGAGATCATAGGAACGAACACTCATAATTTACACATTTCTTTGCATTGTACCGCAGCCTTGGTAAGCTATAGCTGGGGATAATCCCCCTTTTTTTAGCTACTCTCACCTAAGAGATATCTTGCAGATACACGGTTTGCTGATTCTGTGGCGATCGCAAGCACTCATCTCCCCTTGATTTCACCCCAGGATTGGAATTATCTGCTTTTAAAATCAAACCCGTGTTAAACAATTACAAAATTTTTTACGCTTACTAGTTGGCAAATTACGAATTTGATGCTCAAATAGATCGAGGAACAATTTAATACTGTATAATCAACAAAAGCAAATCCCAAATTTACTTGGGGGTGTGGCGGAATGGTAGACGCTACGGACTTAAGTAATTGAGCCTTAAAGAAGAAACTCTTTAAGTGAATGCTCTCAAATTCAGGGAAACCTAAATCTGGTAACAGACAAGGCAATCCTGAGCCAAGCCAAATTTGTCATTTGCCATTTGTCATTCGTTAATTGTTTAAGTAACAAAAGACAAGTGATAAATAACAAAAGGCTAATTTGGAAGGTGCAGAGACTCGACGGGAGCTACCCTAACGTTAAAGTCGAGGGTAAAGAGAGAGTCCAATTCTCAAAGCCAAAGATAGCTAGTCTACTAGGCAGTAGCGAAAGCTGCGAGAGGATGAAAATCCGTTGACCGTAAAAGGTCGTGAGGGTTCAAGTCCCTCCACCCCCACTAAAAATTAGAACTGAGCCAGTCTTCATATGAAGGCTGGCTTTGTGTTTGCAAAGCATATGATCCTGTTTTGAAAATGGGTGGGGGTGTAAGCTCGACTTTATCCAAAATCCAGAGCTTGGTTCTCCTTATAGGGCAAAAACCATAGCAATAAGAGCAAACACTTTTTCCATGTCACTGATCCATGCTGAAATCGAAAAAGTAAAACGATTTTTTTTAAAAAGGGTGTATTTAGCTAGGTTAGTAGCTTGTTATTTCCCATGCCCAATGCTCAATAATTTATTCAAAGAGGCGTTCGTCAAGCCAAGCGAAGCCAGCACCTGTGATTTCTGCAAGAATACTGACTAGACGATAGACAGCTATTGCACTGATGACTACCGCAGCAGGAAAATAGTTTTGTAGAAGCGCGATCGCAGTTGCTTCAAATACACCTAATCCACCAGGCGCACCCGGAACAACAAGCCCAAGTAACCAAGCAAAACTAAAAGCCGTGAACAATAAGGGAATTTGACTTAAATTTAAATAACTCAAAGCATAAAAAGTTAAAATAAATCCGGTTCCGCGCAATCCCAAAAATCCCATTTCTCCTAATAAAGGCAATAGAGGGTAGTGTTCCATAGTAAAACTCACATCTGAAGTATTTGTGGGATCAGACTTCTTTGTCTTCAAGCGATACATTAAGCGAATTAATAGGTTTAAAAATCGGGGATGAAGCACACACAACACTATAATTAAACCTAGTATTTGCCCTATATGTACACTCAAGCTAGTATTTGTTTGAACAAATAAACTGCTTGATAAGACAACAATTAAAGCTGCTGCGGCCATAAGTAAAGGTTCTAGTAATACACTCAAAGTGGCTACAGCGGTAGAAACATTGGCATTTTTTGCCGCTATAATTCGCCCATAATAATGCCAAACATTACCCGGTAAATACTTAGCAAGGTTGGTTTGCAGATAAACGTGGATAAACTGCACAGATGATACGGGTTGATTTAAATGTTTGAGAATCCAAGTCCAAACCCAGCCAGCCCAAGTATGTCCTAATAAAGTTACACCAGTTGCGATCGCGATCATTGCCCATCCTACTGCATCAATGCGAATAGCAGTAATTCCTTGCCAGTTATCCTTTAAGGCTTTCGCCAAAAAAAACAGCGTTCCACCCAAAATTAACCAGCGTAAAAATTTTTTTATCATTGCAGAGATTTAACTGTTTGGCTAGCCTTTGATTAAACACCTCAAATCATACAGTAGAGGCAGAGTCTTTGGGTAACAAATATTGAATTTGCTGTAAATAATTAAACTTAATATCTTATCTCTTTGCTTATTAAATCTTTTCTGATTTATGATTTTTTCTACTTATATCCATCTTAAGTTAGATAAAAATCCCACTATTTTAATAACAATAATGTGACTTACGCTAGAGGAAAAACCTCCTTTTAAATACGTATTCTAAGAAATCGATTGTTGTATTAAACAAAAATCAACTCCAGCAATAAAGCTAACTGAGTTTTATCATTACTCAGATTAAGTGATTATATTTGTTTGGTGTTGAAAGGAGGAATTGGTGAACAGTTTAATTGCAGTTGTAAAAAAACTACGCCTGCGGCAAGTTTTAACTGTATTTTTAGCAGGTTTATTGTTAATAGTTAGTACTGCTTGTAGTAGTAAGTATGCTCAAGGCGCACAGCCATATAATCCACCTGTACAAGCTGGCGGAGCCAACAATCCTTACAAGGATAGTGGGGATAAATATACAAACTTAAAGATGTCCAAGTCTGGACGCGATCAAGCTAGTTTGCAGCTAAATTCACAAGTGTTTTTGGCTGATGTCAATGACAACTCTGAACTGCTTTATCCTGGTGCGGAAACACCGGTAGGTAGAGCCTATAAAGAAGGAGAATTACCAATTAAATCTGAAAAAGATTTCCGTCCAAATGCTGGTAATTTGATTCAGAATGAACCAAGTGTAACTCAAAGAGCAAAAGACAGAATTGAAACTGTTAAAGAAGCTGTAGAAGAAGCTTCAGGATTTTTGAAAGATAAAGGAAATGAAGCTGCCAATAGACCAGAATTGCAACCTAATCCAGCAGTCAATAAATAAAGGTTAATTCCAAATTCTCAAAATTCACGATTTTAGGTTAAGTATTGCTGAGTTTTTAACTAATTCAAACACGATAAGGAGTTCCACATGAACAAAGTAATTTCTTGGGTCAAAAAAGTTAGATTACACCAAATTTTCACAGTTTTTGTACTAGGTGTTTTAGTATTCTTCACCCAGGCTTGTTCTCCTTCAACAGCTGCTCAATCTACACAATCTCCCAAAGGCAATGCTGAAGTATATGTTCCCAAGGGTGATAATGTCATTAATCCTTATGAAGGTGGGATGAATAACTTTAGCGATAGAGATCCAAGAGCAAAAAGTGATGCAAAAGCTAGAGGTGAATACTTAAAAGAAAACGCTGCCCAAAATCAAGCTGAAAAATCTACTAATAACCCCCTTGAAGCTATCCGTCGTGTAGGTTCTGATGCAGGTAGCCTTGGTAAAAATGTTCAGCAAAAAGCTGAAGATGTAGGAAATAAAGTTCAAAATACTGCTGAAGATTTTGCTAGAGGAACCAAGCAGGGAGTTGAAAATATCAAGGGTAACACTCAGGATGCTGGTGATTACGCCAAAGACATTACTAAGCACACGGTTCGAGATACCCTCAGAGACTAGATCGCCTAGTTGAAGTAAATTAAAATATTCCTCATCCTTTTAGGATATCAACAAAGCCTGCCTATGCAGGCTTATTTAGTGAATTCCAATAATAAATCTATGTGTGTGCATCAATGGTCTATTTTTAGAACACAAATTTTGTTGTGCTTTCAATTCACTCAGGCATAAATTGTAAATGCCAATTTTGTAGTACCATTCTTTGAATTTCTCGCCAAGGAATATTATGTTTTCTGGCTAATTCTGCACAATCTTCGTATTCTGGCTGGACGTTATTTATAACTCTATTATTTGCATTTCCTGTCCATGCTACTTTGACACGCACTACACCATATTTTGTTTCTACTTGTTGAAATTCTCTATGCAAAATAGCGCGTTGTTGCTCATAACGACGAATACCTAAAGTTGTTGTTTCACGAAATAAAACAGTTTCACAACTAATTAGATTTTCTGGAGGACAAATTACTGTCAGCAAGATACCTGGACGAGACTTTTTCATCCCTATAGATTGAGTAAAAACATCAACTGCACCTGCTGCAAATAAAGCCTCAAATAAATAACCGATCGCTTGAGGACTTAAATCATCTATTTGGGTTTCTAATACTGATATGGTTTCTAAAGTTGGACTAGTATTAGCGACAGATGAGCGATCGCTAACTCCGACATCTGTAGTTTCTCCTAGCCATAGGCGTAATATATTAGGAATTGATAAGTTGAGATTACCTGCTCCCAGTCCGATTTGCTTAATCTTCATCGGAGGTGGCGCACCAAATTCTTTCGCAAGTGTCGTGGCGATCGCAGCACCTGTGGGTGTCACCAGTTCCCGTTCAATCCCGTTGCTGTAAACTGGACAACCCCGCATTTCCCATAACTTTAACACTGCTGGTACTGGTACTGCCATTTGTCCATGAGCAGCACGCACTGTTCCCCCCCCAGTCGGAAATGCTGAACAGTAAAGCAGGGGTAATCCTCTTTCGTCACTCTCAACCCCCAACCAATCTAATCCCAAGCAAGTACCAACAATATCTACAATTGCATCAACTGCACCGACTTCGTGAAAGTGAACTTTTTGAGGGGAAATACCATGTACTGCGCCTTCAGCAACTGCTAACTGTCGAAATACCGCTAAACTCCAAGCTTCAACTCTTGCAGGTAAGCCAGCATTGAGAATGATTTGTTCTATTTCTGGTAAATGGCGGTGATGGTGATGATTATGGTGATCATGATCGTCAGATAATAAGTCAACATGAACTTTCGTTGCTTGCTGACCATGGCGCTGAACAAGTTCGGCCCATAATTTATATTCCTGTACAATACCTAAGTGATTAAGTTTCTCTATTAGGTATTTCAAGGGAACACCCAGACTTACCAATGCTCCCAGACACATATCACCAGAAATTCCCGATGGACATTGAAGATAAGCGAGTTTAGTCATATGTATTTTTTGCTAGTAGTTAGTAGCCCTGCCTGAACTGCGTACACTAGGGTGAATAAAAATATGATTCTTCTTACACCCCTACACCCCTTACACCCCTTTTACAAGCTAGTTAGTAGTTAGTTGTTCGTTCACCTTTTACCACTATCCACTATCCACTAACCACTATCTATCACCCAATTTATGACAAAAATTTTCTCAGTTCATCCTGATAATCCCCAGATCCGCCGAATAGAGGAGATAAAGACGGCACTGTCTGATGGTGCAGTGATGCTTTATCCTACTGATACAGTTTATGCGATCGGTTGTGATTTAAATGCTAAGTCGGCGGTGGAACGAGTACGGAAAATCAAACAACTAGCAAACGATAAACCATTGACGTTTTTGTCTCCATCACTTTCTAATGTAGCGACCTATGCAAATGTCAGCGACACTGCCTACCGAATTATGAAACACCTAATTCCGGGGCCATATACGTTTTTGCTACCTGCAACAAAATTAGTTCCACGTCTGGTGCAAAATCCCAAACGGAAGACTACTGGAATTAGAGTGCCAGATCATAAAATGTGCTTGGAACTGCTGTCAGCCTTAGGAAATCCGATAATTTCGACTTCAGCACATTTGCCACCAGATGAGACAAATAATGGGACTTTGGGAGTGGAAGAAGAACAAATTTTATCGCGAGTCGAATTATTTGACCGTTTGGAAGGATTGGTTGATGTTATTGTAGACACTGGTGAGGAACCAAATTACGAAGTGTCTACAATTTTGGATTTAACGGGAGAGGAACCAATAATGATCAGGCAAGGTTTAGGTTGGGAAAGAGCCACAGCATGGGTATAGTAAATTAACTTCACTGCGTAGGAATTTAATTTCGGAAACTGTAAATAAGAAAACACCACTTTCATGATTGTCATAAGGACAAAGCAAAGCTATCTTAGGAGCATTACAGGGATGAATCTTTGCAAATTAAGAGTTTTGGCTGTTTTGGAGTGGTCAAAAAAACTCGTGCATTAGCCATTGTTAAGTTGCTTATCGAAAAACCGACACATTGCCTTACCTGGAACTTGCGGATATTTCTTACATTCTTAAATGTAAGCAACGCTTGCGGTGATTATTAAGCTATCAAAGCTTAATTACTGTGGCGTCTGTTTCCATGTCGTTACGGTGCAGTACCACTCCCAATCAAAGATCATGAAAGCTAATTCTGCTAATCTACCAACTGTTACACCGATTTCTCACAGCTACAGCGATGCTTTAATTCAATTTTTATATAAAGAAATACAAGCACACTCGAAAGCAGCACCTGGTTGTATGCAAGCTGTGGCAATGCGTATAGCCAAAGAAGTAGAGCGTATATGTGAGAAAAGTCATCGTATTCAAAAATCAGGGCAACTCAAGACTTGGTTATTAACTTTAGGACGCCATCGTTTACAAAAATGCTTGCATTATTACCGATTGGGTTCCAAGCAGGGACGGGTAGAATTACATAGTTGCTTAGGTGCGATGGTATATCGTCATATTGGCATTCCCGGAACTGAATTAGGATTTCAAGCTCGCTACAACTTAATTGAAGATTTCCTCCAAGCATTTTATATTGAGGCAATCAAAGCTTTCCGCCGAGAAAATGAATTAGCCGAAGATTATACCCCCCACACTCTGCTACAGCTAGCGGAATACATGGCTTTTACAGAACAATATGCGAAACGTCGCATTAATCTAGCTGGCGGCGCTAATCAGCAGTTGATTATCCTGCGCGCTCAAACTTTTGCTCGGCGTCTACCGCAAGAAACAAATGTAGATTTTGAAATGGCTACAGAAACTGCTAAGACTGAAGATGCAGAATCCTATCAGCGGAATTCAGCGGTGCAACAGTTGCGATCGCAAATGATTTCTCAACCAAGTTTTGATTTAGCTGAAGATAGTGAACGCGATCGCGTCATTTCAGAATTGACCAAATATTTTGAATCCCAAGGCCAACACGATTGTATTGATTATCTCGTATTAAAACTTCAAGATTTATCAGCACCAGAAATTGACCAAATTCTTGGTTTAACCAGTCGCCAGCGAGATTATCTCCAACAACGTTTTAAATACCATGTGGAAAAGTTTGCTCGTACCCATCATTGGCAATTAGTTCATCAATGGTTGGGTGTGGGTTTAGAACAAAAGCTAGGCTTGTCTTCTCAACAGTGGGAACGCTTTTTAGATGAGCTTTCTGAGCAACAACGGCAGATATTGCAACTTAAAGCTGCTAAACACACAGATCAAGCGATCGCTAAAACCCTCAAATGCACTCCCAAACAACTGCAAAAGCGCTGGACTCAGTTGTTAGAACAAGCATGGGCTATCCGCAATGGAAATGCAGAAGTTCAGACTGGTTGAAGCTTTTATTGCTTTTATTGCTTATTAGTTAAGATTGGCTAATTTCTCTAATTTTTTGGTTGTAGATGCCTATTCTAAATAAATTACTTACATATTCCCTATTTTACCCCATCAATGGGGTAACGACTATAGGGAAACGCCATGTTTAGCACCTCTCAAATAGTCCAGAAAAAAGCAAAATTTTAATCTTTTTATTTTATTAAATTTAAATTGTATATTTCATATATTCTTAAATAATTTTTATAAAAAACAAATAATTTGGAACAACAATATCCCCGACTTCTACTCTCCGGGAAGCCACCCGCAGAGTGTTTTCAAGAAGTCGGGGATATGACTCTCTTAATAACTACACGAAATGATATGAGAACAAAAAAAGTGAAAGCTAGAAAAGTGCCATTTTTATTAATAAACATGCTAAAATCCAATTTTGTGAAAGTTTTTAAAAAACTCAAACCAACAATCGCATCACATTTTTGAGGCGGGAGTGTCAAAATATATATAAATCGTGCAGATCACAAAAAACCTACAGTTAAGAGCAAGGCAGTTTAAAATCAAATGTTTGATGGATTTTGGGATAACGTCTTTCGCTACCAGCGCTACTTCATCACTACCCTGTTAGGCATTTTGTTGAACACGTTCGCGCCATTAGCACCCTTGTTAAAACGCCCAGTAACATTAATTGCCCTCTTGGGCTTTTTAGCTGGTGGACTAGTATTCGTAACTCTGACCCTACGCGCCATGCTGGGTTTGAGTACAATTTGAATTCAAACTATATAGAGGATGTATTCTCAAAACTGGATCAGGTAAACTGACAAAAACAGAAAAATAACGTAGTACAACCTCTGTGAGGAGGCATGATTTTTATGGCTACAAATCGCCGCGTTTCCCGCGTTGCTGAATTAATTAAACGGGAAGTTAGCCAAATGCTACTCAATGGCATAAAAGATGACCGTGTGGGTACAGGAATGGTAAGTGTTACCGATGTTGACGTTTCTGGCGATTTGCAACACGCTAAAATCTATGTGTCAATATATGGCACAGAAGAAGCAAAAGCAGAAACAATGGCTGGCTTGAAGTCTGCGACAGGTTACGTTCGTAGCGAACTCGGCGCACGAGTGCGCCTACGCCGCACACCAGAGGTAGTGTTTATCGAAGACCGTTCCATAGAACGCGGTACAAAAGTGTTATCGCTATTGAACCAACTCGAACTTCAACGTAAACCAGAAAATTTGAAAGATGATGGCGAAAATGGTACAGAAGATGTCTAATCTGCGAAATCTGTAACTTAAACTACTATTTCTTGGCAGAAATTAGCTATGCATTTTACAGACACGACCTGTTCGTGTCTGTTTCAATATCTTTAATGAGGTTTTGGTGGCGCTTTGGCACCGCTAGAAAAGACTTTACATTTATTTACATACTACACCTCTTGCAAAAATAATAAAGAATCCCTCCCAAATCCTTCTCGAAACGGAGAGAGATTTTTTCGTTTGAGGAGGAGTGATTGCAATACGGTTCGGATAAGACAAATCGATTGGCATCTAAACCCTGTAGAGACGTGCCATGGCACGTCTCTACATGCCCAAATCATGACGAAAAATTCTTAACCGAACCGTATTGAGAGTGATTGTTTATTGCTGTAGATAGTTCTTTGTGGACGAATAGATTATCTATGCTATCTGCTGTGTAAATCTGATGATTGATTCCGGTCTTGATTTGCGAAGGCTGTATTGCAGGAAAATTTCATAGTTATAGGTTAATGGTTGAATTTTGTTTTTTATTGATAACCATTGAAAAACTTAACAGTCAATAACTAGCAACTAACTGATACTACATACTTTCCCATGCATTAGAAACTTCGTAATCATTTTTCTCAGCTATGAGAAGAATTTATAACATCAAACAAAGTTAACAATCAATGACAAAATGGTTTACGTTGCTTAATGTTGATGCATAAATAAATACAATGTAATTTATTTATGCATATGATTTCAGCAATTTTACTGTTAACTAAAGATGGAATATGTAATTCAATTATGTGAACTCCAAATCACCACAACAGCTAGCTTAGAGGTATATCAACATAATCTAAAATCACCATCAAGATTGCTACAAATATTCCAATGAGGAAATTTGTTTGGTAGTAGTGTTAAACTTCAGCTACTGGTTAAAAGTTTATTTAAGAAATAATTAACAAACAAACCTCTATAAGCTTGAGTGGTGTATTGTAGCCCTTATCGCTTGCAGCAGTTTATACATATATTTCAACCAGATATTCTCTGTTTGTTTTTCCATATAAAATGCTAGCGTCCAGGACAGCTAATTACATAGATACTTGAGTATGTTATGCATTTATTTGGCCAATATATGGTTTTTGTCTATGGATACTAATATTTAATGACTGCCCTGTTCAAAGCAAGCAAACATTAACCCTAACAACAATTTGAATAATTTGATTTCAGGGAGTAAAAATAAAATGTCATGAGTATTTGACAAATTTAACATTTATTTACATAATTTTATGATGTGTAGCGTCAAAATGAAAATAGTTCCGTATACCAAATTACAAAATCCCAGTTATAGGCCTACTCATTGCTATGTTTGTTCCTAACAGATTTTTGGGAACACTACTTAACGTGTAAAATTCTGAGTAAAGATCATGAGTGTTAATACGGTGCCCTCTATCAGCTACTACTCTTTAGACGTGATTCAAGACGAAGCGCGACAACTTGTACAGAAGGGAGTGGTTAGCAGACAGCAACCAATATATACTCTCTGCCAGTACATACCAGCTCGTGAGTGGGTGTGTATTGAATGTGAATTAGAAAAGTGCGACTTCCTCTTACGCGATCGCATCGGCGATCTGATTGGTCGGGAAGAATGGGAAAACGACTAATCAACAGAAAACGATTGATATTAGATTGGGAAGATATCTATTTGGAGGTGTGAATTTTCTCACAAAAGATTCAGCGCCCAATTCCAAGGAAGTCTCTGGTTTTGATTAGTCTTTCCCGATCTAGACTTTTGTAACGACTTATCTGTTATCTGTTCTTACTGTTTTTGCTCAAGCAATGTGTACGCCACATTTTGAGGCGTCAATACACAGAGCCTGAATTTGATTTAATTTGGTTTATTGATTATGCCGGAGTAGTTGGATTTTGGCAACTGCTCCGGTAATTTTTTGTTTTAATTTAGTGGTGAGTGGTGAGTTCCAATCAACCACCAACAAATAAGACCCAAATCTACCTGACTTCCTCCAAATATAAATTCACATCTTCGATGACACGGGTGAGTTCTGCTTCCGTAGTCAAGCGAATGTTGACGTCACGAATGGTAAGTAAAACCTTTGCAGCAAAAGGTGTAGGCCAAATATTGGGGTTACAAAAAATCTCTAAAAATACTTCTCCTGTATAACGATATTCCATTGGGCGTTGGGGACTGGCTTTTCCAGCACCCGGAACAGCTTTAGTAGCAACCACTTTGAGACTAGTCATCAACTGTTCCAGCGCTGCTTTTAGTTCCTGTGCTGCTTGGGGTGAAAAGCTAAAACAGACAGAACCCTCAACCAAGTTAAGTGTCAGGTGATTTCCAGACATGAGCTATTGTTTAGATTTTTAGTACAGATACCATTTTCCTGGTAGAGGTAACATCCAGATTCGTTTGTTTGTCAATGGTAATGATTCGCAAAATCTCAAGAAAGTGTTATTGGTTGTTTGGCAACGGAATTGAAAATCATGATTTTAGCTCAACTCCATCAAACAGAGGAGTAGAGTAAAAGACCAAGAAAACTAAAAAAATCCTCTGACAAATGCTAATAAATATAGTTGTTTGAGTAATGGTATAGCCCAATTATAATCAGGTTTGTAGTTGCTGTTAATTAAAAAATATTTCAATAAAGCACGGTAATAAATTGGCGTTATAGCAAGATAAAATCCTTACTGCGTAAGAGTTTGATACATTTTATTGATGTATTTAGTTCTACACTTAGAACTCATAGAACATCATAGTTAAAATTTAAAATTCCTCTATGTCTTTAGATAACCGGGCCACAGTTAGAAAAGTTTTAATCATCACTCTGTTCCTCAATATCTTTGTGATGCTATTAAAAGCAGTTGTTGGTAAATTGACAGGTTCTTTAAGTTTGTTAGCTGACGCCTTGCATAGCATCACCGATAGCGCAAACAATATATTGGGATTGATTGCTAGCCGATTTTCTTCACCACAGCCCGATCGCGAACATCCCTATGGACACCTAAAATTTGAAGCAGTCGGTGCTTTAGGAATTTCGGCGTTTTTGGGTATAGCCTGTTTTGAAATTCTTCAAGGTGCTGTCGAACGCATTCTCAATGGTGGTGAACCGGTACGAATCTCACCACCAGAATTGTGGTTATTACTAGTTGTATTAGGTGTGAATATTTTTGTCACCTATTACGAACGCCACGTAGGTGTAAAAGTCGGTAGCCCGATTTTGATCGCCGATGCTAAACATACCATGAGTGATGTTTGGGTAACTATTTCCGTGATTGGCGGTTTGATTGGTGTATGGTTGGGTTATCAGTGGTTAGATGTGGCGTTAGCTTTTCCTGTAGCTTTGTTAGTTTTTTGGAGTGCCTGGACAGTTTTAAAAGAAAATTTACCTTGGCTTGTGGATCAAATTGCGATCGCACCGGAACTCATTCATGCGATCGCCCTTTCTGTCCCTGGAGTGATCAACTGCCATGATATAGCGTCTCGTGGTGTTGTTGGTCGCCAAGCTTTTATTGAGATGCATTTAATAGTTGATGCTCAAGATGTGCAAACAGCCCATCGCATCACTGAAGAAGTAGAAAAACGACTAGAAGAACGCTTTCGCCCAGTACGGATTCTAATTCACGTCGAACCACCAGAGTATCGCTCAGAGCAAATTAGCTTTGGCTCTAACTCAAACTAGCAAATCATTCTTGTGTTAGACCTGTTCTCTGACTCCAGATAGGGGCTTTATCTGTAAGATTATTAGTATCTTAGTAGCATAGTAAAACGCACTGGCAGAACGTTTTACCGTTGTGGTTCTTTGCTACTTTTGGAAGGAGAGCGACGTCACAGAAGTAGACAGTGCTGATAATAAAGAGGTCTAGATAGTTGTGGAGTTTTTGTCGCTTCCTCCACTTTGCTACGATCAACAGGAAGATTAAATTCTTCCTACAGAACGGTTGAAGATCGTGGATATCTAGTCTGTTTATCAAAGGTCAATGAGCATTCGTGCTGATCTCGAACTTTTATTATCGATATCGCCACGTATGCTTATTTGCCATTTTGAAAATTCATAAGTTTTCAAGCGAACATGATATAACATTTCAATCGCTAGGAATAACAGTTATTATCTTAAGCTTTTGGATGAATATGAATGTATATGCACAATCATCTGTGAAACCAGACATTCCGACTATAATTCAGCAAGCAAAAGATGCTTGGGTTAGTCTTGATGGCGATGCTCTAGCAAAATTGTTTACACCTGATGGTGAACTTATCGTACCTGGTTATAGGTGGCAGGGACAAGCACAAATCAGGGAGGCGGTTTCCTCAATTGCTCAACAGTCGCAGGATATCAAGATTGATATTGCGCGGATAATCATTTGTGGTGAACAAGCAGTTATTGAATGGCGTTACCAAGAAACGGAAAAAGCTACTCGTCATCGAAAAATTACTGATGATGCGATCGTAGTAGATTTTCGAGATGGTCAAATCAGCCGTTGGCGAGAATATTTTGATACTAAAACACCATCATCTATTCAGTAACTAGCACATTGGCGACGGCTGCAACTAAATTATCTGGGTCTACAGGTTTAGCTATGTGAGTTTGAAAGCCAGCTTCTAGGGCGCGGACACGATCTTCACTATCAGCATAGGCTGTTAATGCGATCGCTGGTACATTTCCTCCTTTTTCTGCTTTTAAGTCACGGATCTTACGAATAAGAGTATAGCCATCCTCATCTGGCATACCAATATCACAAACTAAAACATCCGGTTGTAACTGTGGTAACACTTCTAGAGCTTTTGCTGCTGACGCAACTGTAGTCACACTAGCTCCGTCTGTTTCCAATACGGTAGAAATATAAAAGCGGCTATCTTCATCGTCATCTACGACGAGGATTTTTAATCTAGCAAGAGGGAGAGAAGATAACGTAGCGTCTCTTGCAAGATTGGAAAAAAGAGAATTATCTCTCATTACTTTAGTCCCTCCTTTTTCCTCAGAATTTTTTGATATTCTTTGAGTAATTTTACTGTGTTAGCGTCCTTTATCCATCTATCCAGACATTCTTGGCAAAATAGTCATCGCTACATGTAAATTCATCCTTAAAATAGCTTATATCAACCAGATGCTAGAATTCCGGCGTTTTGTACTTGTGAGTGTGGCATTTTTATAGTTTCTAATAACTAGAAGTCTCTCTCAATAAAGTTTTAAGTTTGTTAAATAATATTAATGAATCTCAGTTTTTGTATTTTATCAGTTTGTGAAAATGTTTAGAATAATAAAGACAAAATTTTACGTATCACAAAAACAGAATCAACATCAAAACCCAACTTAACTATGTTCGTTATACGTAATCTAAGTAGCAACATTGTATATTTAGTAGGGCTTGTCAAAACGTGAATATGAGCAAAGAGGACATGGAATTTCCATTTGCAGTTGATTTAACAAACTGCGATCAAGAGCCAATTCATATTCCTAGTTATATTCAAACACACGGAGTTATTTTAGCCTTACAAGAGTCTGATTTAACTATTTTACAAGTCAGTGATAATACAATAAATTTTTTTGGCTTACATCCGGAAGAATTGCTCAATAAACCATTAAGTATACTTCTCGAACCAGAACAAATTGTTTTTTTTACTGATTGTTTAAATCAGGAAGATATACAAATAGTTAATCCGATTGAAATTACTATAAATATTTCTCAGGTTAATATTATTTTTGATGCTATAGTTCATCGGTTGAACGAGATGGTCATTCTAGAATTAGAACCACATAATTATGAAAAAAATCATGTCTATTTTAGATTTTATTATTTGGTAAAATTAGCTGTCGGCAAACTACAATCAGCAAAATTTGTTACTGAAGTTAGTCAGATCATAGCTCAGGAAGTGAGAAGAATCACTGGATTTGATAGAGTCATGGTCTATAGGTTTGATGAGGATTGGAACGGTATAGTCATTGCAGAAGATAAACAAGACTATCTACCTTCCTATTTAGATTTACATTATCCTGCTTCAGATATTCCTAAACAAGCCAGAGAACTCTACCGAAAAAATTGGTTACGGATTATACCTGATGTTGATTATCAACCTATTGCCATTTTTCCTACCCTTAATCCTTTAACAAATGAGCCTTTAGATTTGAGTAATTCGGTATTACGCAGTGTCTCACCTATACATGTTGAGTATATGCACAACATGGGTATTAAAGCATCAATGTCGATTTCACTCATTAAAAATAATCAACTCTGGGGACTCATAGCTTGTCATCACCAAACACCCAAATATGTTCCTTATGAGATCCGCAATGCTTGTGAATTTTTAGGTCAAGTAACCTCTTTAGAATTAGCAACAAAAGAAGACAACGAAGATTCAGAATCAAAAATTCAAGTTAAATCCAATCTGGCAAAATTAATCGAATATATGTCAGCGGATAAAAATTTTATTGATGGATTAATCAATAAACAACCGAATCTGCTTCATCTAGTCAATGCTCAGGGTGCTACAATTTGTTTTAATAATGAGTTATATTTTAT
The DNA here is from genome assembly GCA_024239075.1 of Fischerella sp. CENA71. Classification (GTDB taxonomy): domain Bacteria; phylum Cyanobacteriota; class Cyanobacteriia; order Cyanobacteriales; family Nostocaceae; genus Pelatocladus. Next base: position 250,910 of record JANBVI010000020.1, read on the forward strand.
TGGCAGTACCCCAACGAAACTAGAGATTCAAGAGTTATTAAATTGGATTCATAAAAATATAAATGAAGATATTTTTTACACTAATTCACTTGCAAAAAATTTTCCAGAAGCAGAAAAATATAAAAATATAGCCAGTGGTTTAATAGTTATTTCTATTTCTCAAACTCAGAATAAATATGTTCTATGGTTTCGTCCAGAGGTCATACAAACAGTTAATTGGGGTGGAAATCCTCATAAAGCTGTAGAAATTACCCAAAATGGTAGTTTGCGCCTATCTCCTCGTAAGTCATTTGAATTATGGAAAGAAATAGTCAGGCTGACATGTCTACCTTGGAAATCCTATGAAATTAATGCCGCGCTAGAGTTACGAAGTGCCATTATTAGTATGGTAGTACAGAAGGCTGATGAATTAGCAAAGCTAAATATAGAATTAGAACGTAGTAATAAAGAGTTGGATGCTTTTGCGTATATTGCTTCCCATGATTTAAAAGAACCATTACGTGGTATTCATAATTATTCAAATTTTTTAATTGAAGACTACGGTGAGATATTAGACGAGGAAGGCAAAAATAAGCTCAGGACTCTGATTCGTCTCACTATCAGGATGGAGGATCTTATTGATTCATTGTTACAGTTTTCCCGCTTAGGAAGAGCTGATATGTCGATGCAACAGACAGATTTGAATGCTGTTGTACATCGAATTTTAGATTTATTAAACGCTCGAATTGAAGAGACAGGAGTAAAAATTCGTATACCCAAACCATTGCCAATAGTATATTGCGATCGCGTGCAAATTGGCGAAGTTTTTAGTAACTTGATTACTAACGCCATTAAATATAACGATAAAGCCGAAAAATGGGTAGAAATTGGTTATATTGAAAACTCTGAACCACCAAAATTTTACATCCGAGATAATGGCATAGGTATTCGGGAAAAACACTTGGAAGTTATTTTCCGTATATTCAAACGTTTACATGGACCAAGCAAATATGGTGGTGGTACAGGTGCAGGACTAACCATTGCCAAAAAAATAGTAGAAAGACATGAGGGCCAAATCTGGGTAGAATCAACTTACGGTGAAGGTAGTACTTTTTATTTCACTTTACAAAAGCCAAATTAATTATGAATTATGAATTATGAAGGATGAAGTATTAAATAATTAATTTTGTATCACTTAGGGTTCATCCTGACTTTAGCCTTGCTGTTACCCTTTGGGCATTTTCTCAAAGGGTGCCTACATCCTTCATACTTCTTATGATTGGCAATAGCACTCAATTAATACTTGTAATTGAAGATAGTGACGAAGATTTTGAAGCTTTGCGGCGAGTGATGTACCGCCAAAAAGTGCAAAATCCGATTATTCGTTGTGCTGATGGTGACGAGGCACTAGACTATCTTTACCACACTGGAGACTACAGCGATCCTAAAAATGCCCCTCGTCCTTCACTGATTTTACTTGACTTGAACTTGCCAGGAACGGATGGGCGAGAATTCCTAGAACAAATTAAGCAAGATCAAAATCTCAAAGATATTCCTGTTATAGTATTTACCACCTCTTCTAATCCGAGAGATGTCGAAATATGTTATCGCAATAGTGTTGCTAGTTATATTCTTAAACCAATTGATATCAACAAATTAAAACAAACTCTTCAAAGCTTCCTTACTTATTGGTTGGATATTGTGGTTCTTCCCGATACTATCGGCAGGTAGTCATGGTACAACAACAGTTAATCATTTTAATAATAGATGATTGTCCGGAAGACCGTGCAGTCTATCGCCGTTATCTTTTGCAAAATTCACAATATCAGTACAAAATTTTGGAAGAGGAAACCGGGGAAAGCGCACTACAACTGTGTCAGGAAATCCAGCCAGATATTATATTATTAGACTTTTTGTTGCCAGATATGGATGGGTTGGAGTTTATAGAAGAACTCAAACAGCAACTTCAAGCAACTATGCCAGCTGTAATTATGTTAACAGGACATGGTAATGAAACTGTTGCTGTGCAGGCAATGAAAAGTGGCGTTCAAGACTATTTAGTGAAAGGAGATATAACAGCAGAGAATCTACGCTTTACTATCCAATCTACGATTGAAAATGTCCAACTACGCCAAAAGCTACAACATAGTGAAGAACGTTTCCGTACCTCTGTTGAAAATATGCTCGACTGCTTAGGTATTTACTCAGCAATTCGTAACGAAGCAGGGGAAATCTTAGATTTTAGAATAGATTATTTGAACGCCGCAGCTTGTGAATCTAATCTGATCATCAAAGAAGAACAAATAGGTAAAAATTTATGTGAAATTTTACCTGGACATAGAAAATATGGCTTGTTTGATCAGTATTGTCAGGTTGTAAATACAGGCAAACCATTTGTAAAAGAATCATTAATCTACACAGATATATTTGGTAAACAACAATTTACTAGAGCCTTTGATATCCGCGTAGCGAAGTTGGGAGATGGCTTTGTCGCATCTTGGCGGGATGTCACTAAAAAAAAGCAAATAGAACAAGCATTGCGGGAAAGCGAAGAACGCTACCGTTTTTTATCTGAAGCAATACCACAAATAGTGTGGATTTGTGACGCGAATGGTAAATGTGAATATCTCAATCAACGATGGTACGAATTCACTGGACAAACCATTGATCAAGGAATGGGAACTAGTTGGATGGAAGTTGTGCATTCAGAGGATATCCCACTAGCCATGCAAGCATTTACACAGTCTTTAAATACAGGAAAACCCTATGAAGTAGAACTGCGTTATCGCTGTCATGATCAAACTTATCATTGGTTTTTAGCTAGAGCTTTGCCCAAAAAAGATGAGCAAGGACAGATTTTAAAATGGTTTGGTACAAGTACAGATATAAACGATCGCAAACAATTAGAAGCAGAACGTAGCCGTCTTTTTCAACTTGAGCAAGCAGCTCGTGCGGAAGCAGAAGCAGCAAACCTTGCTAAAGATGAGTTTGTGGCTATGGTATCCCATGATCTGCGTTCTCCTTTGAATGCTATTTTGGGTTGGGCGAAATTGCTACAAAGCCGCAGACAAGATGAAGCAACTACCATCCGCGCTTTGCAAACTATCGAACGCAACGCTATATCTCAAGCAAAACTCATAGATGATTTGCTGAATATGTCCCGCATCATCCAGGGGAAACTAGAACTTCAGCTATGTCAAGTCAATCTTGTGACGATTATTCAAACAGCATTAGAAACAGCCTACCCTAGTGCTAATGCCAAAAATATTCACTTAGAATCTAAGCTGGATGATGCAATTCCACCAATTGTCGGCGATCCAAATCGTTTGCAACAAATTTTAGGAAATGTACTTTCTAATGCGATTAAATTCACTCCTGAAGGTGGGAGAGTAGAAGTACGATTAGAGCGGAGATGGGACGCGGGGATGCGGGGACGCGGGGACACGGGGACACGGGGACATGAGGACAAGTCGAGAGTTTCTGATAATTTCTCCGTGTCTCCCACTCACCACGTCATCGCGTCTTCAGAAGCGTCACCGCGTCTCCACCTCCCCGCGTCCGCTTCACTCTCTGCGTCTCACTTCTATGCTCGAATCACTGTTATTGACACAGGTATTGGTATCAGTCCTGACTTTCTACCCCACATTTTTGAACGTTATCGTCAAGCAAGTTCCTATGAGCAGGGTGGCTTAGGATTAGGTTTAGCGATCGCTCGTCATTTAGTAGAGTTACATGGCGGAATGATTCAAGCAGCCAGTGATGGTGAAGGTAAAGGCACGACTTTCACCATTTTGCTGCCATTTAGGGGATAGGAAAGCGGGAAGAGACGCGGTGACGCGGTGAGCGAAAGACGCAGTGACACGACTGTATTAAGAAATTCTCCGTGTCTTCATGTCTCCGTCTCCCTCTTGTCCTCCTTGTCCCCTTTGTCCCCGTGTCTCCGTGTCCCCTATTCCCACTCAATAGTTCCAGGCGGCTTAGAGGTAATATCGTAAACTACGCGGTTCACTCCTTTGACTTCGTTGACAATCCGGTTGGAAATCACTTCTAGTACGTCGTATGGTACACGCGCCCAGTCTGCTGTCATCCCATCTTCACTGGTGACGATGCGTAAAACGATGGGATAGGCGTAGGTACGTTGATCGCCCATAACGCCCACGCTTTTAATTGGCAACAATACAGCAAAAGCTTGCCAGTAGTCATGATATAAGCCTCGCTGATTAATTTCTTGCCGCACAATTAAATCAGCATCCCGCAAAATCTTTAAGCGTTCGGCGGTGATTTCACCTAAAATCCGAATCGCCAATCCTGGACCAGGGAAGGGGTGACGCTGTACGATTTCTTCTGGTAAACCGATAGAACGCCCAACTTTTCGGACTTCATCTTTAAATAGTTTCCGCAGTGGTTCCACCAGTTTAAATCGTAGGTCTTTGGGTAAACCACCAACATTATGATGACTCTTGATTTTCACTGCTACCCGTTCCCCTGTCTGGGGATCAACATTGGTGTCAGCAGATTCAATCACGTCTGGATACAGCGTACCTTGTGCCAAATAATCAAAAGGTCCAAGGCGTCTGGATTCTTCTTCAAATACTCGAATAAATTCGTGACCAATTATACGACGTTTTTCTTCAGGCTCAGTAACACCATTGAGGGCATTTAAGAAGCGATCGCGAGCATTAACGTACTCAACGGGAATATGGAACTGCTCTTGGAATAACTTCAATAACCGCTCTGGTTCATACTTCCGCATGAAGCCTTGGTCAATAAATACACAAGTTAACTGATCTCCAATCGCTTTGTATAGCAAAAAAGCGAGGGTTGAGGAATCAACACCACCAGATAAAGCCAACAGTACCCGCTTGTCACCGACTTTGGCGCGAATTTCACGAATTGATTCTTCGACAAAAGCGGCTGTTGTCCAAGTCGGTTCACACTCGCAAATATGGTAAACAAAATTGCGAATTAATGGCAAACCACCGATAGAATGTACTACCTCTGGGTGGAACTGCACACCATAGAGTTTGCGGTTGTGATCAGCGATCGCAGCACAAGGAGTATTGTCTGTATGTGCCAATAATTCAAATCCTGATGGCATTGTTGTTACTGAGTCGCCATGACTCATCCACATGGTTGTGCCATCTTCAACGTTGGTCAGCAAGTCTGTGGGATCATCTATATATAATGATGCCTTACCATACTCAGCTCGATCAGCTCTGGTCACTTCCCCGCCCAACTGCTGTACCATCAGCTGCATACCATAGCAAACACCAAGGATGGGAATTCCTAAATGCCAGATTTCTGGGTTACATTTAGGAGCGCCTTGATCATAAACTGAACTGGGACCGCCAGAGAGGATGATCCCTTTAGGATTCAGCTTTCGTAGCTGTTCAATGCTGGTGCGATAGGAAAGAACTTCAGAATAAACTTGAGTTTCTCGAATTCGGCGGGCAATCAGTTCGGAATATTGAGAGCCAAAATCGAGGATTACAATCATTTGGCGATTAATTTGCCCCAAATCTTCTACTACTTGAGACGCTTCTTCTGTTGGTAGGGTCACCGCTGTACTCATGATCAAGAGAGTGTGTGTGAATGTAAAAATAAAATTGTCGCTTTACGGTCTTGCTAACACCATCTACTCCTCACGTTTCCAGGCTATTAAGGTTAAATTAACCCTATACAAACGCGACTTCAAACACGTTTGCTTTGCCTACTTATTTGTTAATGGTATTAAAAAGAAAAAATTACCCTAGAGTGGTTACTGAAAAAGATATTTATAGTGAATTGTTATGATTATTCATAATAAATTAACATAATTTTGTGATTCGTGAACAAGCTGTTTTGTTTTTTATGAGTATAGGGATTGGGGGCGAAGGGGTAACGAGGATTGGGGAGATCCTATATACCAAGTTGGGACAGCACAGTTTCCATATCTTTCCAAGTCAGTCCTTGTTGAATATAGCGGGGTGCTTCTGGGTTATAAGGACTCGCAACTATGTCGATTTTGAGAATCTTTGCTTCTTCTGGTAAAACAGGTACATCTGGATCGAAGGCAGTAGAACGCATCAAAGAACTGGAAAAACCTTTAAATATAGCTATTTGATCTTCTTCTTTGGCAATTTCTACCGTCACCAGCAAGACTTCTTGGGGACGTTTGATAGTGTATTTTTCTAGTCTTTGACCTATAGAATTTGTCATTACGTTTAATGTGAACGATGGATAAAAAAGTTCGTAGTCAGGACTTTAGTCCTTTTTTTTAAGCACTAAAGTGCTTACTACGAACTCTTGATTAAAATTTTACAGATTAATACTTAAAATTGACTGAAATAAATAAATGCTGTTTGAAATAAGCCGACAATAAAACCTAGTATTCCACCTAAAGATACTATTGCCTGTAATTCATTTTTAACAATTCCTTCAATAGCAGCTTCTAAATCAGCAGGTGAAGTTGACTTAACACGGTCAATAATTACTTGATCAATTGACAAAATTGGTATTGCTTGAGAAACGATCGCTTCTAAATCTCTTTCCAAATACCTTTCTAAGATTAAAGCTAGTTCTAGACTCACGACTTCTAAAGAAGTATTAACGACAGCAGAATTACTAAGGCGATTCACTAATAAGACAGCAATATTTTCCCAGTTAACCGAATCACTGAATCCTTGTAATAATTCTCCACCACGTGTTTGTAGATATTGACGAACGCTTTCGCGGGTAGTTTTTCGTAGCTGTCGGACTGTGCTTACAGGCAAGTTTTGTAAAGCGATATCTTGCAGTAAAGTTTTGATGCGATCGCGTACTTGTAATTCTTGAATTAACTCTTCTAAACGTTGGTTTGTGGCTTCTTTTTCATCCAAACAGTAAGTCCGCAAGCGGGTTAAACTATTACGTAAACCAAATAAATTCGCGACTACCCAATAAGTACCACTAGTTTTTTCTCGAAAACTTTCATCTATAGTTTGAATTGTGCGATCGGTCAAAAAATTAATGATCCCCTGTCGGATGACATCGGGTGGTAAGACAGTTTCTAATAACCAATCAGCAAGCCGAGAAGCTTGTTCTTCACTCAGTTTAAATTCTAATAATATTCGATCAAAAATTTGATTGACCTGGGCTTCTAAAAAATCTTCTCGGCGTGCCAAAACTTTTAACAGACGAGGTAGTGATTCACCTAACAAATCCCGCAAAATATTTGCTACAATTTTGGCAGTTTTTTGCTCACGGTCAGCTTTGACTTGATCAATTGCCATTTGTAGCAACCAGAGAATCGCTGATTGCACACGTTCTGTTTGTAGAAGTCGTCGTGCCAGATTCTGTAGTTCTTCTGGTGTTAACAGCGACCCCATAATTGTATCAGAGATATTTTTGGCAAGACGTTCCTGGTTGCGGGGAATCAGTCCAGGCGTAAACGGCATCCTTCGTCCGGCAATGTAAATTGCTCGGTAAGGACGAAATAACATTTTAATGGCTATATCGTTAGTGAAATAGCCAATGACTCCGCCCAAGATTGGGGGAGAGACGTACAGCCAAAGATGAGACCAATCAAAACTCATTTCGTCAAGAGTCAATAGTCAAGAGTCAATAGCCAAGGGTCAATAGTCAAGGGTCAATAGTCAAGGATCAAGGGTCAATCATTCTTTTTTAAAGTATGAACTTTTGACTATGGACTATGGACTTTTGACTTTGGACTACTAAGCTTTAGTTACCACCAGCACTCCCATCATATCGTTCGCGATGGGATAGTGTGTGGCAGTTGCAAAGCCAACTGCAAGAGCTGTTTCTACCTGTTTCTCTCCTAAAGGAAAGCGGTCTAAGCTGGGACTAATATAAGCATATTCTTCTTTTAAACCCATTTGCTCGGCAATTGGCACAACAAGATGCTCCAGATACCATTGCTGAAAAGTTCGAGCAGTCGAGTTTTTGGGACGATGAAAATCTAGAATTGCTGCTTTGGCATCTTTTTTGAGGACACGGTGTAATTCTTTGAGGCTACGCTGAATATCTGTGACATTTCGTAAACCATACCCCATCGTAGCGGCGTCAAATGTATTGTCTTCAAAGGGTAAATTGAGTACGTCTGCTTCTATCCACGTTGTAGAGGGAATTGGGTATTGGTTTTGAGAGCGTTGTTTGGCAATTTCCAATTGTGCAGGCGAAAAATCTACTCCGTACACCTGTCCAGTTTTACCCACACGCCGTGCTAACCGAAAGGCTAAATCACCGCTACCGCAACACAAATCCAGACAAGTGTCTCCGGCTTTGGCTTCACTCCATTTAACTGTCATTTCTTTCCATATCCGATGTTGTCCCAAGCTCAACCAATCGTTTAATTGGTCATAAAAGGGAGCGATACGGTTAAAGATATTGCGAATTTCATCAGACATTGGTCAAGGGTAATTGTCAATGGTCAATTGTCAATTGTCAATGGTCAATCGTCAATGGTCAATCGTCATTCGATTTTGCATTTTGGATGACTCTCCCTTGGAGTCGCGATCGCGTCTATGGATTTTGGATGAATTCTCAGAATGTATCCACTTTTTGTACTCTATTCGGAATTATCACTCTATTTGAAATTCTTTTTACTCTTGACAATTGACTATCAAACATTGGCTGGCTGATGGTAATGAGTACAACTGAGTACGGTTGCTACCAATTGCGCTGATAAATGAATAATTTTGAGTTCATCTTCTCGCAAAGTGCAGGGTTTTTTCCACTGGAGAGACAAAACTGCCAAAACATTATTTATATAGGTAATTGGAATCATTAAATGCGCTTCTACACCAGATTCTGCATAATGTGAGACACCAGTAAGGTTTTCGTCATTGGGTACATTTACTGAAACTTGCATTTGACTAGTGGCGATCGCTTCACTAGTCAATGGGTCAATAGCTAACCAGTTTTCTACAGAATCCACACTACTGTAATTACCTTGAGTAGCAATTAAACTACCATTTTCTACTAATTGCAAAATACATCCATCGGCGCTGAAACTTTCACCAAAAACTGTGGCAATGGAATTTAACATAGCTTCTAAACTAAGGCCTTGTTGAGCAACTTCCACCAAAACAGTTAACAGTGCCATTTGAGCATTCGCACGGCGTAGTTCTTCTGTGCGTTGCTTGAGCAAATCATAGGTTTCTGCTGCTCTTTGTACCACAACCTTTAATTCTGTTGGGTCCCAAGGCTTTGTGATATATTTATATACCTGTCCAGCATTGATCGCTTCTACTAAGTCTTCAATATCAGTAAACCCAGTGAGGATTATTCTCACCGTGTTGGGAAACTGAGGTACTGTTTTACTCAGGAATTCAGTCCCCTTCATCTCAGGCATTCGTTGATCGGAGATGATGACTGCTACTTCACCTTCTGCTGCCAAAACTTGCAAAGCACTGATCCCACTGTCTGCTTTTAAAACCTGAAAATCTCTGCGGAAGGTACGATACAACAGATCCAAATTATCTGGCTCATCATCAACTACTAAAATTTTCTGTTTTTTCGACTTTTCCAAAGTCATCAATTGACGGCGTATCTTATCAAATTCGGGAACGGGGTTAGTCATAGATAATTACCTTGAACGCTTAACCACTTTGTTATATTCCATACAAAGCCTGATTGAGAATATAAGAGAAGTGTTTGTAGCCGCTATTTGATTAAATTAATCATGAACTAGCTTTGAGTAGGAGAAAGTAGAAAAATTAGGAATTTAGACTTTTCTTGTCTAAGTACTATTTCGCAATAGATTTGTAAATTATAATTTTTCTATTTATAAATTAAAGTTTTGCCTCCTGCTAAAAGTGTAGAAAGAAACCAGAAACTTAGTATTCTGTCACACTAAGTTTGCAGTACTTGTAGTGAGCCAGGACAGCACTCAATTCAAGCACTAAAGTGATTACTACAAACCCTTGAGAGCTTGTGTTAGAAACTACTAGTCTCCCCCCGTATTTAAAGGGGATTGATTACTGAAGCCTGTTAACAACATCATTCTTCTACCGAGAAACCAGGACATCAGTCTTAAAAATACATACTCAGCAGAAAAATTTTAAAATTATATTGATAAACTTGCAGTGAAACTGCTGAGATATCTAAACCATCACCTATGACTGACACACCACCCAACGCTCAAAATCTCAACGATAACCATCAACATGATATAGCTGAAGAATTGCTACGAAAGCTACGACAAAAACAAGGCTATTGGGTGGAATGGGGACAAGCTTGTGCTTATCTACAAAAAGCAGGTTATAGTCAGCAAGCGATTTTTGAAGCTACAGGTTTTGAACCAGTACAACAGAATCAGGTGATTGTCGGCGCCCAAGTCTACAACTCTATGGAAAAAGTAGGAGCGCCACAAGATGTGCTTTCTCATTATCAACAGCGTGGTAGTGATATCTTGTATGAGTTGCGCTTGCTGACTCAAGAAGAACGAGCCGCCGCCGCCACAGTTACCTTTCAACACAAAGTTGATGCTGACGAAGCACGGGAAATTGCCAGAGCGATCAAAGATTTCTCCCGTTTTCGCAATCCTCCAGAAGGCTTTTCTCATCATCCAGGCGATGCAGTTGCTTATCAATGTTGGAAACTCGCCCGCCAGAATTCAGATTTTCAAACGCGATCGCGTCTGATCGCTAAAGGCTTGAAATTTGCCCATACGCAAACCGCTAGGCAGCAAATAGAACACTTGCTTACAGATTTTACAGTTGTACCCAAAAAGCCAGCCCCCACTCTACCCTTTTACAGACCGCAATCAGCCGAAGAAGTACCCCGTCTCGTGCCAGTGGCAGGTGAGTTACCATTGACACCACAAGACTTACAAGCAGTTCCCTTAGTAGAAGAAATCGGGCCTTTCCGCATTGTTAAGTTTGCTGGAGAACAAGCTTGGGTTCCCTTACCAGGTTGGCAAACTATATTGAGTGCAGAAGATCCACTAGTGATTTTATGCAATAGCGATCGCTTACCCACCCAAACACAAAATAGCCCAGAACCAGTCATGGTAGTTATTGATCGCGCCCAAAGAGAATGGAACTCAGGTAGCTATTTTGTAGTAGATAACTCTGGGGAATTAGATTTTCAATGGTTTGAAACTGCACCAGAAGTAACACTACTCGGACGAATTCTCGTAATTGTACGAGCTAAGAAAATTCTGGATGAAGAGTTGACAAAAGATTCTTGGCAAATTGATGAGTAGTTGTTGGGGATTGGGCATGAATCAGTTAACAGTTAATAGTTAACAGTTTAATTTGATAACTGATAACTGATAACTGATAACTGATACCAATCCCCCTTCCCTACTCTTATCTCAATGGTGGACAAATCTGCTGCACTCCTTGGGGGAGTTGTTTGCACATCTGCTGGAATGTTTGCGGCTGCAATTGTTGCCAAGCTAATAACCCTACAGTTGTACTTCCCAGGAGTAAAGCCAATATTCTCAGCAACAATACCCCAGGTTTACGTCGAAGTTGAGTATTGTCAGCAGTTTGAGTTGTTGCCGAAATATCTAAGTCTAGTAACACTTGTGAACTTGCTGCAAACTCAGATGCTTCCGGTTGTGGTGCTGCTTCTAGAACAATTTCTACTTGTTTTTCTTCGACAACTTCTATTTGTAATTTCTTTTGAGTCACTGGAACCAGATAATCTGGAGAAACCCGACAATGAGTAAGCACTACCGATACATTGTCATGACCATTTTTTTGATTCGCCAGTTGAATCCAAGCATCAACAGCCTCTTCTAGAGTTAGTTCTCCTGTTAATACTGGTGCAGCGTAATCTCGCCAAGATTCTTCTACTAAATGATTATCACTTAAGCCATCAGAACACAATAATAATATGCCGTCTTCTTCCACAATTAAGCGTTGAATCAAAGGATGCAGCAATTCGCCTTCTTTTGTTCCTAAAGCTTGGGTAAGGGCGGTAGCATCTGGGCGTTGCAATGCTTGGCGATACAGGTTGCGCCCTTGACGGACTTCCCGCGTCGCCACATCATCATCAATTGTCAATAGCTGACAGTAGTCACGGGTAATCCAGTAAGCACGACTATCACCGACGTTAACTAAATATAGTTCGTGGGCATTTTGTGAGTGCCAACCAGCAGCAGTTTGAATGCGTTGCGGTACTTGGACAGCCATAATCATAGTTGTAGCCATGCGTTGAGTACCTGTGCGTTTTTGTTCGTCATTACAATTGCAAATGACGTTGTTGATCACCCGCAAACTAGCTTCTAACTGTTGTTGCAATAAATCGGGTGGTACAATTTCGGTTTGTTCCTCAACTTCTTGTAATAAAGCGCGAATTTGCAGTTTCACAGATTGTACTGCCAATCGACTAGCGACTTCACCGCCTTCATGTCCACCAATACCATCACAAACGATCGCCATCTGTGGTGATAATGAATTGGCGATCGCATCGTTATCATGAGGATAGCAATTATCTTCGTTTTGTATTAGTCCTTCTGGCCCTTTATCAGTTGCACCTGCGACTTTGATACTTAAAGGTAATTCTGCCGCAGATGTTAGTAATAAAGTATTGAGTTGAGTTGCAATATCTTGAAACTCTGCTTCACCACTACACATCTTTTGAACTATTTTCTGCAACTCATTTGCTACTTGGGTTTTGGCATTAACTACCAAAGATTGCCAACACTCTCCCAAATCCTTAAGAGTTGGCTGTCCCGATTGCTGAAGTTGCAACAGTCGCACACACCAACCTTGTACTCTTAAATTATTTGGTATCAGCAAACTAGCTGCTACTCCCAATTCTGACAAAGGCTGCCACAGTTGTAGAATTTGCCATAACCAGTAAATTTGTCTGACTGCTGTTGCTTGCTGCCATGCTTTTGTCAATGCTGGGTAAAGATTTCCCGCTTCATCTATAGGTACATTTTCCAGCAAGAGAATATTATTTGCTGCTTCTGTTTGATAACGAACCAATCCATAAACCACAGGCAAGTGTAACCGTTGTTGATATAAGCGCAGGTAAGGAATAATTTCTTGTGGTATTTTGCTAGGGATGTCCGGTAACTTTCCCGGTTGAGTATCCAGCCAAATCCGAGGGGCAATTATTTCATATCTATCAGCTACTTTTGCTCCTGGGGTAATTGTAGCTGCTGATGACCCAATTACCCAAAGATAGCGGTGAATTAGAGGAGTTTGACAATTTGCACAAACACGGTTATCAACAGGGTTGATTGGGCGAGTACAGATAGGATTGGGACAATAAACCATCCGTTGAGTCGAAATCATACAAGTGTAAATATCTAGATAAATTGATAGGTGAAGTTCGATTAAATTGATCTGTCAAAAACTGAAATGTTAGACTAGACTGGATTTACTGGTTTACTTTTAACACTTATTACTTAAAATTTGAAAATTTTTACGTACAAATTTTAGTACATTACAGCAAAAATAATCAGATTGTTAATAATAGTCAAAAGGCTTATTTTATAAGATTTTGACCTTCTGGTTTTTGCCCGCTTATACTAGCTCCCAATATTTATAAATAGCGAGTGTTTTGCTGTATCTAATCATATAAATGTGTTTACACAAATGTAGTATTTAGGATGGCGCTATGCCAATTTCTACCGCAATGTGGTTATCGAGTTCTACCTTTATTTGGATTTTGGTAGGAGCAGGTTTGTGCTTAGTAGAACTGTTTTTACCTACAGCTTTTGTGGCTTTGATGATGGGAATTAGCGCTTTTGTGGTGGCGCTGCTATCCCCGGTTATTTTAGTTAAGTTATGGCTGCAATTAGTGGTTTGGCTGTTGCTCTCTGTACTGCTAATTTGGCTGTGTCGTCGTTTAATGACACCAGTGGGAAGTAAGTCAAAAATTCAGGATGCAACCACTGCTGAAACTTTAACAGAGATCCCAGTCGGGAAAGCCGGACGAGTATTATACGAAGGCAATTCTTGGCGAGCGCAGTGTTACGATGAGCATTTAGCGATCGCACCACATCAAAAAGTTTATGTCGTCAGGCGCGAAGGTACAACCCTGATTATTATGCCAGAAGATTCCTCAATTCAATAGTTAATGGTTGGTAGTAGGTGGTTATTAGTTAGGAATCAGTGAACAGTGAGTAATCAAATTTGATAACTGATAACTGATAACTGATAACTGATTTATATATCAGGAGATAAATAATGGAACCTTTATTTTTTCTTATAAGTATAGTTTTAGGTGGTTCAGTATTAGCAAGCTCTGTAAAAGTCGTCAACCAGGGTAATGAAGCTTTAGTAGAACGCTTAGGTAGCTACAACAAAAAGTTACAACCAGGATTAAACTTTGTCGTTCCTTTCGTGGATCGAATTGTCTTCCGGGGAACTATTCGGGAAAGAGTTTTAGATATTCCCCCGCAACAATGTATTACTCGTGATAACGTCAAAATTACCGTTGATGCAGTAGTTTATTGGCGCATCGTTGATATGGAGAAAGCTTACTACAAAGTCGAAAATCTCCAAGCTGCGATGGTGAATTTGGTGATGACACAAATTCGTGCGGAAATGGGCAAATTGGAACTAGATCAAACCTTTACCGCCCGTTCAGAAGTCAATGAACTTTTATTGCGAGATTTGGATATCGCTACCGATCCTTGGGGAGTGAAGGTAACGCGGGTAGAATTAAGAGACATTCTTCCATCTCAAGAAGTGCAGCAGTCGATGGAATTGCAAATGTCGGCGGAACGGCGCAAAAGAGCAGCAATTTTAACTTCTGAAGGTGAGCGGGAATCTGCGATTAACAGCGCTAGAGGTAAAGCCGAAGCACAAGTTCTAGAAGCTGAAGCCCGTCAAAAAGCAGTGATTTTAGAAGCAGAAGCTCAACAAAAAGCCCTGATTCTCAAAGCCCAAGCCGAACGCCAGCAACAAGTTCTCAAAGCCCAGGCGATCGCAGAGTCTACGGAAATGATTGCTCAAAAACTTGAAACCAACTCTATAGCCCCCAAAGCTTTAGAAGTTCTGCTTGCCTTGGGTTATCTAGATATGGGTACAACTATTGGTAAGAGTGATAGCAGCAAAGTCATGTTTATAGATCCTCGCACGATTCCTGCCACCCTAGAAGGCATACGCTCCATTATTTCAGATGCACCGAAAGATTCACTCTAAGTCAAATCGGCACAAATAAAGCTAACTAGTTGGGAAGGTGTAACTTAGTGTCTTAGTGTCTTAGTGGTGAAAAATAAATCTTAATTGAACCACCAAGACATCAAGATAAGTACATTGTCTTGTTGGTGATTCAGGTCGTAGACATGCTAGTTTTTTGTTGGGAACACCAAATTAAAAGGCTTTACACCCGCACCAACCACTAACGCAATCAATATGGCTCCTTTACCTGACTATCACCCAAAACAGTTATCTTTAGGCCCCTTAGAAGCAGAAATCTTGAATATCATCTGGGAGCTTGGTTCAGCGACAGTCAAAGATGTACACGATCGCATTCTGGCTGATCCGAACCGAGAACTAGCTTATACTTCTGTAACTACCGTGTTGCGTCGCCTCACTGACAAAGGTTGGCTTGTCTGCGACAAAAAAGGACGGGCATTTTATTGGCGGCCATTGTTGACAAAAGAGCAAGCCGCAGTCATTAAAGCTCACGAACAATTACAGCGATTTTTAGCAGTAGGAAATCCTGATGTTGTTGCAGCTTTTGCAGATAGTCTTGATGAAGCAGCTAGTGAGAAAATACAAGCGATCGCCAAACGCATTCAATCTGCACGGCAAGCGAGGGAGGAACAATGATGCATGTACTAATGATTTTGATCGCTTTGGGTATTTCTTGGGGAATCAGATACTCTTGGGTTGAATGCCAAGACAATTGGAATAAACAGTGGCAAAGAGCGCTATTTTTCTTTCTTTTTCCCCCCTTGCTGATCATCATGACAGCGATCGCTCTGCTGTATATGGGTCCCCAGGGCAGAATGTTTGGTTTGCAAACTGGTTGGTTTAGCTATGTATTAGCATTAATCTTACTTGCTGTTTTTGCAATTATATGCATGAAGAAAGCATGGCAAGGATGGCGATCGGTAAAATCTACACGTAACTGTCCGATTGTGAACCTTGCAGGTAGACAAGTGCGACTACTCAAAACAGCAGCATTATTTGCAGGACAAATTGGTTTTTGGCAACCTGAACTTGTTCTCAGCCAAGGGTTGCTGCAAACTTTGTCGCCTGCACATTTAGAGACAGTCTTGGCACACGAGCAAGGCCATTACCATTACCGAGATACATTCTGGTTTTTCTGGCTGGGTTGGGTGCGTACTTGTACAGCTTGGTTGCCAAACACAGACGCTTTGTGGCAAGAACTATTAGTTTTGCGCGAACTACGTGCCGATGCTCACGCCGCATCACGAGTAGATCCCTTGCTACTAGCGGAATCATTGGTATTAGTCATCAGTACACCACCTGTAACCTCAGACATCTGCTGTGCAGCCCTAGCAGCTAGTAGCGTTGATCGTTTAGAACAAAGAATAGAAGCTTTATTAGCTAAACCAGAACCCACATCAAAATTTCACTTAATATATTGGACTAGCTTCCTCTTAGCATTACTGCCCTTAATTACAGTAATCTTCCATTCCTAATTTGTAGTAGGCACTTTAGTGCTAATTTCTTGCTCATCTGACTTAGGCATAGAATTAGTTTGAGATTCTTGGCGGATAACACTAATACCACCATCCGCCTCCATAAATGCTCTTTTGACATCTTTAAGAGATTCCACACCTTGCTGACGTAACTGGCTCATCAATTCCTGTTCAGTGATTAATTCTCTTTTCATGTGGCGATCAATAATGCGACCATTTTTTACTAGCAGCAGTGGCGGTGGATTCAAAAAACGCTGAAAAGAGGGAAGTTTATATCCCAACCAGTTTAAAAAATAACTCCAAAATATAACCGTTCCAACTAGAATAGCGCCTTCTGTAATTGACGTATAGTTACTAGCCATTGCATTTTGAGCCGCTTCTGCAAACAGCACAACTACAAGTAAATCGGCAATACCCAGGGTTCCTAATTGTCGGCTAGGGAGCAAGCGTAATACCGAAAACAATGCCAAGTAAACAATCGAAGCACGTATAATCAGTTCGGCAATTGAAATGCTAGGAATAAACATTTCTTGCCAATTGATGTGAAACCACATATCCATTAGAGTTTTTATTTATTTACTAATATTGATATCTTCTATTACTTAGTAAACGCAAAAACTCCAAGTATCGCAAAATCCATAGGAATGATATATCTACTAACCAAAGTAGTAAAAGTGTGAGTTCCATAGAGTATTTAGTTTTGCCATAATATCCTTAAGGCATAACGAATAACCTTTGTTGGAAGCTCACGTTACTAAAAATAAAACCAGGCAAAACCTGGTTTCAAACTTTAAGCGATCGCATCAAAATTAATTAATTATAATTTAAGCTACTTCCGACAATTGTATTTCTGGTGCAGGTACTTCTAGTACTTGTGAGTAGAAGAATCCAGCTAAGAATCCTCCCAAAAGTGGCGCTAACCAGAATAGCCATAACTGTTGAATCGCCCAACCACCAACAAAAACTGCTGGGCCAAGACTACGTGCAGGATTAACTGATGTATTGGTAACAGGAATGCTAATTAAATGAATTAGTGTTAATGCCAAACCAATCGCAATTGGTGCAAAACCTTGAGGCGCACGGCGATCAGTAGCACCCAGGATAATCACCAAAAACATAAAGGTGAGAACTAATTCAGCCAGAAAACAAGCCACCAGCGAAAAATTTCCGGGAGAATGTTCTCCATAGCCGTTGGCTGCTAAACCACTACCAATGACATCAAATCCTGGTTTACCACTGGCAATCAAATAGAGAATACCAGCAGCGAGAATTGCACCGAAGACTTGAGAACCAATGTAAACAAATAATTCTGAACCTGGGAAACGTTTAGCAGCCCACAAACCAAGAGAAACAGCCGGGTTGAGGTGACAACCAGAAATATGACCGATCGCATAAGCCATTGTTAAAACTGTCAAACCAAAAGCGAGAGAAACCCCTACTAACCCGATACCTAAAGGAAATTTTGTACCATCAGCTATTTTTGCGCCATCGGCTGTGAATGCAGCTGCTAATACTGCACTGCCACAACCACCAAAAACCAGCCAAAATGTACCGATAAACTCAGCTAAACAACGTTTTACAAGTGACATATTTTTTAACTAGTAACACGGTAAATGCTTGAATGAGAGAATATTACCAGTACGCATTCTAGATTGATGAGTTTGTTCTAATTTCTTTATGATGATGACTATTAAAAAACTTTGATTATCTTATAAAAATTAAACGTTTTCTTCTTCTAAGACCTGTTCGATAAATCTTTGGACTAAAGGTACTTGTAAACCATTGCCTTCTGGAGTCAATATCTCTTTTCGCATCAGTTTTTTGATAATACCTTTGTCTTGTGCTGTGGGAGTTTGTGCTTGGATTAAACGGCTAATAAAATTGCGATCGCTCTCCTGCAAACTTGTCCATAATTCCCGGAAATACTGATCGCCTCGCTCTAGTACTGTGGGAATAACAGAGTGTACATCTTTTAAACTGGCTTTGATGCCCTCTAATTCTCGCTTGTTTTCTCTAATATCTCGATTCAATCGTTCTACCACTTCGCAGCATACTAACTGGACTAAATAAGGTTGGCAACGAGTTAGTTTGATAATCTCATTGACAGCCTCTGGTGTATAAATTGTTGGGAAATTCTCGACAGGTTCCAAAATCAATTCACGGGCAGATACTTCATCCAAAAAACTTACACGGATAGTACGGGTATTTATTAGATAGTCGTTCCAATAGGGCGGAAGTTCGGCAACTTCATGAGAGCCACTGAAAAGCAAAGTCCACTGGCGACGGTGTTGCAAGACATTGCGGAGAAAATTGAGTGGTACGCGGCTACCTGTCGCCTCTACTACTTCACTGAGGCGTTCAAATTCATCCAAATTCAGGAGAAAGCGCTTGCTGGGGTGAGTACGTTCTATTTCTGCGAGCCAATTTTGCAGGGCGATGAATGGATCTGTTTTAATTTCCTTTGGGTAAGGCAAGTCTAAACGTCGGGGTAAGCGTCGGGCAGCTTCTATAATTTGTGTAACCAGATTTGTTGCTAAACCTGTAAGCGTAGTTGCTGATGCTGCTCCTTGTAAATCAATTAGCAATGGCACAAGTGTAGAATCTACTTTGTAAGGCAGGTACTTGAGAGCAGAAGTTTTACCAGCCCGACGCCCACCATAAAGTAACAACACGGGTGGCTGATCTGCAAGTGACAAAGTTTCGATTTCCCGAAAAATATCAATGCGTCCTTTAAAGCGATGTTCGGCTGTTTCTGGATCTAGGGCGTTACCAGCTATATAAACTTGTCTAATTTCCTGTCGTTGTTGTGCTGTTTGGTGTAAGGTACGCTGCGCTGTTTCCAGAATCGCTAGCCATTGATCAGTGATTTGCCGAGAATTAGTAGCTAACTGCGGATTTCGCTCAAAAGCCAGACTGTTTTGCAGCTTTTGCAAAGCATTAATTAGGACGGTTTAATAATTCACTCTGGCGAGACGAAGTTGCTGTAACTGCTGCTTTTACATCTTGGCTAATGTCTAGTAACTGGGATAATGCATTGCCTAATTCTTTTGGTGCTGGTGAGGGAATCCAATTTAGATGGTTGGGGATTTCAGCAATATCCCCCAGTGTGTGACATAGTTTGAGATTATCTATAGTAATACCAGCCATAGCTTGTGCTGCAACTTTTTGCTGGTTAGTGGAATTAATCAGATAATCAATTGTCTCACGGGCAGCATCTGGGTTTTCTCGATAGGCTTCGACAATTAGCCTATCCATAAAAGGTAGTGGCAAGTTAATTTTTTCATCAAAACGGGGTGGCAGATAACCCAGCCATTTCCCGCCATCCCTATGTCGGGATAACACAAAAAAGAGGATTAGCATCCAGAGAAATTCTGGTAGCCAAAAGTAAAACCGTAGCACACCAAGAATAAACGCCACGCCACTCGCCACGCCTAAAGCCACGCCAAAAGCCACGCCAAAAGCCACGCCTAAAGCCACGCCTAAAGAATCGTATGTCAAAGCAGTGATAAAGCCAGCTACGACTAGTAGGAGTATTTTCAGCCTTTGCTGAGGAAAAGCTACTAGCATTAAACCTATAATCCAACCCACTAAAAATAGAAAAGAGAAGAACCAGCGAAAAGCTTCATGACTTATTAACGTGTAGATTGGCGCTACGAGTATGACAATCAGCCAAGGCACTAAAGCTGTGAGCCACCAAACTTGCCCAGCATAGCGGTGCAAGCGTGGATTAGTTTTAAAATTCGCTCGTTTGCTAAATACGTTGGTGTCTAGCTTTAGTTCTGGATGGATATCGCGTAGCCAGCGTTTCAAGGTATAGGGTTTGAAGTAAACCCAGTAGAGGAGACGGGCGCATTCAGTGATGTAAGTCCAAAGTTTGGCAGTTCGCGTTTTGCTCATATTTACATTTTGCACTTATGGGATAAACACCCTCAGAGTAAAATCCTTGTCATTAGACCTCTTGCACGAATACAAAACTTACCCTCATCCCCCAGCCCCTTCTCCCAAAATTGGGAGAAGGGGAGCTAATCTCAAAGTCCCTCTCTCAAACATGGGAGAGGGATTTAGGGAGAGGGCAAAAATTCATGCAAGAGTTCAAAGACTCGACGACGGAGTTCAAACACTCGCTGACGAGTATCAAAGACTCGCCGACGAAGCTCAAACACTCGCCGA
The DNA here is from genome assembly GCA_024239075.1 of Fischerella sp. CENA71. Classification (GTDB taxonomy): domain Bacteria; phylum Cyanobacteriota; class Cyanobacteriia; order Cyanobacteriales; family Nostocaceae; genus Pelatocladus. Next base: position 271,623 of record JANBVI010000020.1, read on the forward strand.
CGAGGTTCAAACACTCGCTGACGAGTATCAAACACTCGACGACGAGGTTCAAACACTCGACGACGAGTATCAAACACTCGACGACGAGTATCAAACACTCGCTGACAAGGTTCAAATACTCGCTGACGAGTATCAAACACTCGACGACGAGGTTCAAATACTCGACGACGAGTATCAAACACTCGGCGACGGGGTTCAAATACTCGACGACGAGTTTTCAAACCTACCCCGCCACTGCTTTTTGCAGCAAATCCTTAACCTGATCCCAATTCACTAAACCCACCACCACGAAAATTAGCAAAATCAAAATCACAAACCCGATAATCCAGTTAGTCACATCATCCACGTTTCCGCCAATGAATTTAGCGACTCTACCCAGACGAATCGGAAAATCCCAAACTATCCACCGTAACCATTCCCACTTTAACCAGCGATGATTGGATGAAGACTGAGACTGATTAATTTCTTGCAAAAATTGCTCTTTTGCCCATTGGATATCTTTGCCTTGGTGACGCGCTTCCCACAAGCACCTGCAAGCGAGTTGTAGTTTATAAGGATGGCGCTTACCCCACTGTTGAGCGTGGTTTTGCTCATTTACACTCAAAGCTGATGCGCCAGTATTGTCAGGTAAACGTGTGAGTTGAATCGCCTCATCTGTAGTCAGTTCACCCAAAACCAAAGTTTGACCGACATTAAAGAAAGGAGAAGTCAACCCTTTCTCAGCAGCATAAGTTCCCAGCTTTTTACGCGAAGCTACCACCAGCATCAAAGCACTATCATCCATGAGCGATCGCAAACTATTATAAAAATTGTTATCAAATTCCTGAGGACGTTCCAAAAGTATCTGAAAATCATCTAAACAGAGAACCGGTAACACATCCTGCTTTTTCCATTTTTTGATCGCGTCCGAGAAAGCTTGACGATTCAGCGGTTGAACCTGCAAAGGATTTCTCAATTGCAGTTTCCACAAAGCCAGACGATTTAATAACGCTTGTGCCACTACTTCATAAAAACCCATCTCTGTTTCACAGTTTGCATCCCGTAAGGACAGGTAAATCACCACATAACGGCTTGGATCTGTGACTCGCTGTTCCCATGTCAGGAAAAAGTAGTACAGTAACGAAGATTTACCAATGTGTTTTTCACCAACAATATTGACACTTGTTGGCTGTACACCGCTCATCCGGGATGCGATCGCATTTAATTCTTCTTTACGACCCACAAATAACCTGGGGTCTTTAATCATTCCCGGAGCTACAAAAGGATTAGCAGACACCGCTCCTGAGTTCATACCAAAGTTTATGCTAATTACAGCAATTGAAAGGTAATTACTTCAAAAGATACCACTAGCTCTACAATGCTTTTGAGAACCGATACATAATTTATCTGGCTTGTTCTGCCTACAGACTTCCCTAATACGATCTCATTTTTTTGATGATACAAATACATCCGTATGGGCGTACACCTGTACACTCCTACAAGAAATAATTCTCTATATAAAGACTCTGCGACCCTCAGCGTTGACTCTGCGTTCCTCTGCGTTTAAACACAAAGTTGTACTAAGTGCTTGCCTTCCAGTATCCTAAAGCCGCTAGCCATCACTCTCAGTTATCAATTCTCTCAGCGCTTTCCCCAAATACTCATACTCTTCAATCCTGTTGTAAATCTGCGCGGAAATTCTCACCAGTAACTTCGGTGTCTCTTGCCAAGGAACCACTTGCACCTGAATATTAAACTGATCAAATAACTCATCGCGCACAGATAAAAAATTGCGGTTTGACAAACGGAGAGGTATCGGTACAACAGCCATTGAGCCAATCATCTCTTCGGGACAAGGTGGCAAAACTTGGAGTGTTTCACAAAGTAGCTGTCTAGCTTGCAATGCTAATTGATGATTGCGCTGTCGCAATTCATCCCAACCACCAGGTAACAGCGAACCCAAAAATGCGATCGCTTCTGGGACGCACATATACGCAGTAGGGTCATCTGTTCCCATCCAGTCAAATTCCAATTGAAAGCGACTTTTATCAGTGCGTGGCGAGTTCGCACCGTGGCTAATTGTCAAGGGACGAATTTCTGGTTGTTTATCTGGTTGCACATACAAAAAAGCCGCTCCCTTGGGCGCACACAGCCATTTATGGCAATTTCCCGTGTAATAAGTCGCCCCAATTGATTGCAAATTTAGGGGTAACATACCCGGTGCATGAGCGCCATCTACAAGTGTGTCCACACCCCTTGCTTGCAATTGTTGCACCAACTGCTGTAGGGGAAAGATTAATGCTGTTTGACTGCTGACATGATCTAGTAATGCTAATTTTGTTTGAGGTGAAACTCGCTCGATGACTGCTTCTACAATTTGCTGAGGCGAATCGAGGGGAAAAGGAATCTGAGCGACTACTATCTGTGCGCCTGTGCGACTGGCGATAAAATCAAGGGCATTACGACAAGCGTTGTACTCGTGGTTAGTTGTGAGTATTTCGTCTCCGGGATGAAAAGTCAGGGAACGCAACACCGCATTGACGCCAGTGGTTGCATTCGGGACAAATACCAAATCCTCGACATCAGCACCGACAAACTTCGCTAGTTTGCTTTTAGCCCCATCTAGTAGGGGTTCCCATTCCCTGGTGAAAAATCGTAGTGGTTCCTGTTCGAGTTGCGATCGCAACTGTTGCTGAAACAATAAGACTGCGATCGGGCAAGCACCAAACGATCCGTGATTGAGAAAAGTTATCTTTGGATCAAGCGACCATAAATTCTTAAAGCGTGAATATTGAAGCCTGAAGTCTGAAAAGTTTTTTTTATCCTTCATACTTCACTTTTTATCCTTTTTAAACTCCCCAGGCAGGATTCGAACCTGCGACCAATCGGTTAACAGCCGACCGCTCTACCACTGAGCTACTGAGGAACGTCACGATTAATAATAGTAATACCAAGTTCTAAGAATGGCAAGTACTTTCAGAAAAATTTTTCCAAAAATTTTGTGAGTGTGTTGACTAGCAACCTGAATCGACTATTTTGCCAATACTCGAATCCACTCAAACCCTCCGTTAGACAGATGCTTTAGGCTTGATCTATTGTTAATTATTTACTTCAATCCCATTCGCAGTTCAGCGAGACGCTGCCTTGCTTTAGCATCAATAGAGTTAGCTAGGAATCTACCATTAGATTTTTTGCGTGGTTGATATTTTTGCCGTACCCGACAAACTGTAGCTTGTACTTCATAACATAACTGCTGTGCTGATAACCATTCTGCCCCATACCCTTGTACCATTAGTTGTTGGACACGATCTGATGTGGCAACAATCACGCGAGAAATTAAAGATTGAGCTATGGCAGGACGCAGAGACGCACAGGCTTTTTCTATATATGTGTCTGCTGTTTGACCAAAGTCTGTATAATATACAGACACAAGGTCTGTAATCACTTCTTTGTTACTACTAGTATTTTGATATTGGGCATCAAACACTATTTGTGTCTCATAGCCTTGAAAGGCGCTGTAATCTGTCAAAGCTTCTACTAATTCCCAGCGCGCTGCTTCTAATCCAGCTTGATCACGGGTTCTTTTCAGACAAGACCAAGTGCCTATAATGTTGTAGCCGTCTACTAAAAAAACGGCTTGGGGTAAGGAACGAGACATGGTTTTGAATCACAATTATATAGAGTTAACAAAATTCATTCATAACCTTTATAGTAATTCAATCATCTCTTGTAACACTATGTTACAAACTCAAAAAACGTAATAGCTTTACAAAATAGGAATTGAAAGAAGACGCAGAGAGGGGAAGACGCGGTGACGCGGAGAATGTTTGCTCTAAATTTATCCCGCCCCGTGTCCCCGTGTCCCCAATCCCCGTGTCCCCAATCCCCGATCCCTAATCTGTGTGCAACTGCATCAGACGCTGTTTGAGGCGTTGAGCTTCTCCTTGGTCTATTAAAGAGCCTTGTTCTAGCAAAAAAGCACCGTCACAGTAATTTAATTCATCTAAGCGATGAGTGACCCAGAGGGCTGTGATACCTCTAGTTTTGACCAGTTTGCGGACACTAGCCACCAATTCTAGTTGACTATCTGGATCAAGTAAGGCAGTGGGTTCATCTAATAGTAAGACTGCACAGTGACGGGCTAAAGCACCAGCGATCGCTACTCGCTGTTTTTGTCCTCCACTCAAAGCATAGATCGGACGTCGTTGCAGTCCTAACAAATTGACTGCTGCTAATGCTTCCTCTACTCTGGTTCTAATGTCAGGTAATGGTAATTTTTCTTCCACTAGCCCAAAGGCAATATCAGCACCGACAGTAGGCATTACTAATTGATGATCGGGGTTTTGGAAAACAAAGCCCACCGGATGCAAAATCCCAATCTTACCAGATTGGGGTGCTAGTAACCCCGCTAGCAGTCTGAGCAATGTTGATTTCCCACTGCCATTTGTACCCAAGAGCATCCAAAATTCTCCCTTGGGTACTTCAATGGAGCAAGATTTAATTACTTTCTCTCCAGAAGGCCAGCTGAAGTTTAAGTCTTTTACCTTAATACCTAGTTCCGGCATTTTTTAATTAATCTATTTATTCAGATGCCAGAGCGAAGAAACCAGGTGGTCTACCACTAGCTGTGGTTGCACTGTCTTTCTGTGTTACCTGTACTCCAGAGATTTCAATAGCACGCACAGCGATTTTTTTGTCTGTTTTACCTTCACACTTGAGTTCTACAATCTCAGGCTTACCAGAACTCATTGCGGCTAAAATTAGCTGATAAACGGCTTCTGCATCTTCAGCTGTCTTACGCTGTACCGAAATCGGGAAGGGAGTATTTCTTACGGTCAAATCGATGGTGAACATTTAGCTTTAACTAATTTAACTTTAGGTTTAATTCTAACGTTAAGGAAACAAACCCAAAGGAAAAGACGCAAGAAGGCAGCAGATTAAGGATATGTTTATTTTCATCCATCTATGGGTTTAGATATTTGTATATACAACCATAAATATAAATTCAATTACAATTTTGATTTAATTATTTTATTTTTAAAGATTAAGTTAAGTTAAAAAACCTCTGGAAAAATTAGCGAAGAACACTTAATATGATTAGAGAGAGTAAAAATTTGTAAACTAGATTGACAATCTAGTTTATATTCTGTCTATAGTCAGCCAAAAATTGGCAGTCTATAATACAGACAGAAAATTAAAAACCTGTACTTATAAAGTTTGGAGATTTTCTCTAATGACCATCGCAATTGGACGTAGTACTACCAGAGGGTGGTTTGACGTTCTCGACGACTGGTTGAAGCGCGATCGCTTCGTATTCGTAGGATGGTCTGGTTTATTGCTTTTCCCCTGTGCAT
>JANBVI010000021.1 GCA_024239075.1 Fischerella sp. CENA71
TCAAAGAAAGAGGGTTTATTTCTCTGATGAAGAACATCTAAAACCTTAATTTTTATGCAAATTTAACTTTGATTATATTCTATCAGTTGTTTGTGTAATTAATTCTGCTTAGTTACTTATGCGGACACCACAACCAACTTAGGCAATGGGGGCGTATTTAGTGGCGTTGCTAGAGACACGTTAGGCAGGTACTCTAAGTTCCGCGTGATCGCTTTGTCTGACCAGGCTAGCGCTGCTAATGGTTTAGTCATTCAACAAAGTGCCGATGGATCAAATAAATGGATGACCACAAAACAAGTAGCCCTCGTTGCAAACACAGTGGCAACTCTGATCGAGACTGACATCATCTTAAGGTACGTCCGCGTACAACTAACTAACGGTGCTACACCTACAACCAGCTTAGACGTTAAAAGTTCTTTATCAGCTTGTTAAGCCACAATAGAGATGTGATCTACTTTTTCTGTTGTCTGTCTACGATGAACCCACCTACAGCAAACATAGGTGGGTTTATTGTTGAAAATTATTTAAGCTTGTTGAGAAAATAGTCCTCTCAGGATTGCCCACAGTGCCTCTATTTTGAGTTGGGCGTGTGATTCATCGTCCACTTCTGAGCTTAATCACCACTTCTTTGATGATTGTCTTGTATTGCGGGTGCGACCTGTGAATACGAAGCTCAGACTCGACAGCCATCTGTAGGGTGTCACCTTTAGAGTACCTGGCTTTTATCCCCTCTAGTTGCTTGGGCGTGACGTTGCCTGTACTATCTTGTATTTCTTCATTTCCATCTACAAAGGGATTCCAGGTTGGCTCCTCCTCTTCATCCTCTTCAGCCACACCTTCTTCAGCATTGACTTGACTTTGTTTAAGCTTGCGATAGGTGGGATTCTGCATGAGTTCAGTCATGAGCGTTGCGGCAGTAACTAAGCTCCTCTCAGACGCTAGCTTGTTGTGTACTGCCGTACTGTGGTCTATATCAATCTTGGCTTTGGTTAAGTTGCTGATTGTTTCGTATTGTCTCAGTTCCTTAAGTTCCTCTTCCCGGTCAGATGCCCAGTAACTAATACCTGCCAACAATAGGGCCGCCACACCAAAACCTACCTTAAACAGTGTGGCTGATTTCTCAACATATGCAACTTTAGGGAGTAAAAATGTAGGCTCTCTTTTCTTTGCGAATTCCCTCTGAATCACGTAGGTGTATGGGGGAAAGTGTAAACCTGTGGGCTTGATGTAGACCTCATACTTTTGCAGAGAACCATAAGCAGCCAACCCTAAGCTGATGATCGCTCCTATGGTAGTGCTGAGAATAACAGGCTTAAGACTACCAGTGGTGACGCTTACGGCTTGCTTGTCTTGAATAGACATACCCACCTCCAACTACAAAAGCAACGGCTACGAACAGAAACAGAGGGACAAAAACTTCAGTAAATTGGTAACGCCAGAGTAATTCGATCTCATCCTGATAACCCAGTAAGACACCTACCAACATCCCAGATGAGATTAAGCCGAATAAGAACCTATCCCTAGTGCCTGCGATCGCAAAGCTGGAAGACACCAAGAATACACCAGCTTTAAAGATGAGGACTATCAGAGCAAAGTCAGGGAACACACGAGATAAAAATGACAATAGCAGCGTTATGGATGCTGCTAGTACTACAATGGATATAAACTTAGACATGTTTAATCTTCCTTTAAATAAGAGGGCTAGCTACCACCACATAGCTAGCCTTATGTTTTAGATGGCTCCTCTAGTCCATTGCTGGTTTTTCACTTTGCGATCTCGGCTAGCCTGTGCTGTCAGTCTCTTGGTTTCAGTAGCAGCTAGGGCCGCATCAGTCACAAAATCGAATTGAGCATCAAGTAATTCGGCTTCTTTACCATAGGTAGTGTCGTAGTGTCTTGCTTGCGCTGCATGTACACGGGCCAGCTTTTGAAGCTTGCGTTCTAGCTTAAGAGCGAGTCTATCTCTCTTGTGTACGTAACCAGCTAATGCCAGCAGTATATCTGCTTGAGCAGAGTCAATTTTGTGCTGTTCTTTGAGAGAAGCTTTGACCACATCAGCGTTAAACTCAGCCATCTTTGTAGCTGCTTTCATCGCTTTCTTCAGTTCTGCCGCGAACTGTGGGAGCAATTTGGCGTTATTCGTGATCAAGTCTATGGTTGTCTTCAGTTCCTTTAAAAGTTGCCTATTGTCCTTATTCAATGCCAGCTTGGTGATATCGAAGTTGAGACCTACAGACTTAAATTGTGTTGCCAAGATTTGCTGAACTGGGGCGGGAATGATGGACTGACAAGACACCACATTCTTAGGTAGTTGGTAATCGCTTAAGCTTCCCTTGTTGCCATCAATCGCAAACAGATTGCGTTTTGAAACTGTTAAATCAGACATGGTTAATTCTCCTTACAAATCAGCTAGTAGTTTTTCTAAATCTGCTTTCATTTGTGCGAATTGCTCAGGACTTAGTATCCCGTCTGGATCTTCTGGTAGTTCCTCTTTAGTTTTGTTATTGAACTCTTTCTCAGATGCCAAAAAATCCTGCATCATACGCTGACCAAATTTGTAGTGTTGCTGAGATGCATATTGAGCTAAGTCCTCGTATTGCTTATCAATCATTCGTTTTATCCGAGTTGTACTGTTGATAAGTACACGAGCAATGATTGTCTCCGCATCTGTGTAACCCATAGTTGATAGGTGGGTTACTTCTGGCTGATTGCTAGGTGTGATCGCGTGTTGTTCTGGGGGCGTGGTGAGAGCATCTAACAATTGCTGCTGCTGATGCTCATCCAAGCATTCGGGAATATTACCAAATAAGTTGGTACACAGTTGCTCAACTTTAGCGTGAGAAATATTATGCTGTTCGCTGAATTGTTGCAGATTCATAGTCAAACTCTTGTTGTGGGAATTGCTTTTCAAATGTGGACTTACTGAACTTTTGTGAAAACTTAAAGTCTTCAATCAATCGGAACTTTAGAGATTTTACGGACGTATGTCGGATATTCAACCAAAAGTAAACGTTACACAGACACCACACTTGATACAGGGTCAATCTTGTGGTTGTTTCACGTACTTTACCAATCAGAGGGAAATCATCTCGGTAGGATGGGCAGCACTCTAAAAGAATCTTGTGGTAGGAAATCACGGTAGTTCTAGAGAGATTAAGTACCGTAGCCACCTTATGCTTTGTAGTGCCATATTCATCCCAATCACTTAATTTGAATTTGGTGTACATAAACGTTCATTTGTATGGACTGTTCAAAACCGATTGGCGGGGAACGTATCACGACGTTTTATTTAATCCTGTTCAATCAGTGTTTAATCTGTGTTCAACTGCTGTTAAATAGGGCGTTCAGTAAGAATGTCTGAATTTATTTAAAAGTCCGTTTCCATAGGAGTAGATTTTTAAATTTTTTCAGCTTGCCTTAACAAACGACTAATTACAGTAGGTAAACGTTAAACCTGTGTTCAACTCAATCTGATAACTATGCTAGCATGAATTCTATGAAAACTTCATAGTATTGCATGAAAAAGGATAAATTACTAATGCAAAAGTACAATGAAAGCATACACTGTGATACTGATACAGGCATGACAAAACGAACTACTGTAGTCCTTCCCGATGAAGTATACGAAGCATTATTAGGGTGGGCTGAGGAGGAGGGTAGACCTACCGCAAACCTAACAGCCTTTATACTTGAAGCTGCTGTGAGGTTTAAATACCCTGATAAGTTCCCCATACTGCCCAAGAAGTTTAGAGGCGAAGATCAGCCATAAATAAATATGTCCCCTCTAGCTATGGCTGGAAGGGGACACACTATCAATCGTTCAAAATATCTTCTACTGCTTCGTTGATTTTCCTGGTTAAGAGCTTTCGTATGGCTGGAGGCATACGAGACACGACGGCACTCTTTAGCTTCTCAGCAAGCTCCCTAGTGACCACCTCTGTCGTGTCTTCTTTCCCACGGCTATACTACCTCTTGCTATGGACTCTACAAACTCAGACACAGACAAACCATATTCCTTAGCTTTCTCTTTTAACAACTGCTGTGCAGTGGGTGTGAGACTTACAGCTACTACTTTCTTAACTTCGTCGTACAACTCTGGCTTGCCTTTCTCGTTCTTTTGTCCTTTGGTGGGCATGATGATTATTCCTACATCTATATAAGCTATTATATATGAGCTAATGCGTTTTATGTCAAGCATTATAGCTGTTTTAAATTAGTAACAAATACTTATTGACTAGCTACTATATAAGAGCTAAGGTATTGATATAGACCAACTAAATAGCCTCTCGACCGATAGAAAGGTGTACGCCCTAGAGGAGCCACCCAAGAGAGAAAAGAGGACAAACACACACATGTTGCACACAGGGCTATAGACGCAAGTCACAAATCAAGGGTGGAAGCACACATGAGTAGGCTTGATAAAAGCTAATGATCCATGTCGCCCGTTTGGGTAGGAATGAACGATTGATGCCCTGTCTACAGCATGTGTACAAGTCAAGTCTTCACCAGCTATCCCCACAGGCTGACTGTAGACTTTAAAGGACAAGCTTATGTTATCCGCATTAATCGCTCAAGTTATCGAAATATCCCTGGCCCTATATGGTGCATTCGTTATCGCCGATGGAATTGAAGGCATGTACTTTTTATGGTTAGAGAAATATAACGAAGTGTTCAAAAGTGTTACAAGTACACCCACGTCATCCGAAATCACGACAGGGTATGCAGAATACAGTTTTGGTGATCAAGTCGAGTTTGTCAGGACACGCACAGATAACGAGCCAGAAGCTTCCATAGAGCCAGCTTTACTTCAAGAACTAGTCAAGGCTGATGATTGGGAAGAGGCTCGCCAACTCATGATGTCTGGTGAGAAAGAGACATCGTTATTCACAGACGACGAAAGACCAATTGAACAACCAAAGCGTAAACGTGGAAGACCTAGAAAGAACGCAGTAGCTGTTTGATTCACACATGCCCACAGCCAGCCGCGATCTGTGGGCTAACCATAGCGGCAGTAGATAAAGAGGTTTTATGAAGTACGAGAATTTACAAGAGTATTACTACAACGCATTGATGTGTAGAGAACCACTGCGAGAGCTAGACATGGACGAAAAAATATGGCTAGAACTCTTCATGAAAACAGAGACTTTTGAAAAGATAGCAGCCAATCAACAAGCTGATGAAGATACGCAGCTAAGAGAACCTGAATACTTAAAGTGTCTAGAATTCCTCAAGCAAAACTACCCACTACTATCTGAGTACGATTTGAGCAATATTGAGCTTATGCAAACAGGCTATATCGCTTTGAGTGACATCGTGGCGTCAAACCCCAGATTGGCCAACTTTATCTTTGAGAACCCACAACACTTTGCAAGCTTACAGTGATTAGCTGTTTAAATAAAACAGCAAATGTTTGTGGCAGTGTAGGAAGCTTCCATCAATACACACATTTCGATAAGTGGTGTTCAAGTTTAAATCGATTTATACGCATTAATAGAAAGAGGTACGCTGGCACGATGCATATACGAAAGATGAATCCCAAAAGTTTAGAGAATTTAAGGTTAGGTGCTGTTTCAAGGAAGAAAGGTAAAGTACGAGTCAATGTCACCATACTGCCTGAAACAAAACAATGGTTAGAGCGTAGCGGTAATGTTTCAGAACGTATTGATGACATGGTTTGCAAAATACTTAAGCAAGAATTGATAGGTAGACACAAACTCGATACAGCACTACAGCGTATAGCCGAACTTGAAAACGAGATTAAAAAAAAGTAATTCTAGGAGGACATTATGGCTCGCTTAATCGGTTACGGTCGCTGTAGCACCACAGAACAGCAATACACCAGACAAGTACAGGAAGAGAAAATCAAAGACTATTGCAAGCTTTACAACCACGAGCTTATCGGTTTTTATTATGACCACGGTGTCTCAGGCTCCAAGATTGATCGACCTGAACTCAACCGGGCATTGTTGGAACTCACGAGTGGAGAAGCAGAGGGAATGATAGTCTACAAACTCGATAGACTTACGCGGAATTTAGGCGACCTATCAGAACTCATGACTAGCTACTTTTCTGATAAGTATTCCCTGGTGAGTGTGTGCGACCAACTAGACACCAAAACTCCGTCTGGCAGGCTTGTTATAAACATCTTAGGCAGTGTGGCCCAATGGGAGCTTGAAACCATACGTGATCGCGTAAAATCTGCCCTAGTGGTTGCCAAAGCTAGCGGCAAGCATTTAGGTAAAGTCCCCTATGGGCATAAGTTGATTAATGGTTATCTAGCCGAAAGTGTGGAAGAGATACACACCATTGACACCATGCGGCAGCTTAGGAATGAAAAGATGTCATATCAAGCCATAGCAAGGCATTTAAACGATGCGGGCATGTTGAATAGAGGCAAGCAGTGGTATGCAAGCTCTATTCATGATGTTCTCAATCGTGTACCCATACTTTAAATTATGTGTACTAGGTCACTACTTGGGATATACTAAGGAATAGTAAAACTTTTGGCTGTTTCCCCGCAGGTGAGTGTTAACATAGGAAATTGTTGGTTGTTAGTGGAACAAACAACTGATCGGGGAATTAGCTCAGTTGGTAGAGCGCTGCGATCGCACCGCAGAGGTCAGGGGTTCGAGTCTCCTATTCTCCATTCACCTTGAATCCATATACAGCAACAATGCATCGAATGCGATAACCGCAGTATTGGTGCATTCCTTCTCAATCAAGGTGATATCTCGGATGAAACTAAATTTCAAATCGATTCCCGTAAATCGATGGAAACCTGATGCGCTTCGTGGGACGCATCAGCAATCTCTAGAACGCCATTGATGAAGGGGCATCCTCGAAAATTGGGACTTGCATACCAGGATGGTGAGATTGAAGTTTTCTTAGCAGCGGGTTACACCCAACAGCATCAACACTTAGGAATTAATTACGAATTGGTATGAGTTGAATTTCTCCACCTTGGGGTTTTGATAGTGCTTGTAATTCTTCCCAACTATAATGACTAGGTAATTCAATCGGTTTGTGATCGGCTCCTAATCCTAATCCAATTGTCGGTTGAAGTTCTTCCGTAAATTCTTCAACATATCCTGCCAGTTCATTGCCTGCAACCCCACCAGCAATCGCACCTGCAACTCCACCAATCGTAGCACCTACCTTACCAGCAATTGAGCGACCGAGTGCGGCTCCAGCAATTCCACCTCCTGCTGCTCCCAATCCTATTGCAATAGGATGAGCATGAGAGGGTGTTTCAGGAGAGGTTTGGGTTTGGTTTCGCACTTCCAAATCAGGTTTTTCTTCGTTGCTCATCACTTTCTCCTTGAAATTATTAAACTCTTGAGTATTTGTGTAGATCAGCATGGAACTACTTTGGGCTAAGGTACACTAACAACCACAGGGCAAAGCGTTCTAGTCCAACCAACAAAGCAGTGATGCCCACAGCCAGACCAAACAAAACTAAGTTGTTTTCATTGCCAGCTTTTAAGGCAAAGCTTAAGGATGTAGCAACGGCTGGAGGATGCATAACATCTAACAGGATCATCAGCACGATTGTGATGATCATTGCAGTTCCCCCAGACGCATAACCTGAACCTAACAAAATATATGTTAAAAAACCGATCGCAGCTGCCATTATTTGAGAAATGACTAGAGTTCTTACCGTATTTGTACCGTGCTGAGGATCGAGATAAATGAGAAAGGCACTAGAGGCAAGGGACGCAAATAACAAACGCTGGCGTGTTAGTACTTCGACTAGGGCAAACACGCTCAATATGACTACTGTCGGGGCAGTGGCTAATGCTAACTCACCCTTCCAATTGAGGCGGCGGCGGAGCGATCGATTCGCCCCTTCTAAAGGCTTTAAGCTGGAACGATGAGGTTTCATCGTATACTCCTATCAAGTTCCGGCTCCGGTAAACGGCGCTGTTCTCCTTGCTGAATCTCACGCTCCAAGAAATAATTTAGCAAGGTTCGCAGTAGGACGATCGCTCCCAAATTCAAAATATCTTGGCGAGTTGGTGCTACTGCTGTCCGTAGAATATCGCTGGCAACAGTGAATTCCAAACCCAATGCTAGGACTCGCCCCAATTGCAGACGAACTCCTTCTGTAGCATCAAAATGTTGTTTGGAGCGAGAGAACAACAAGCGCAAATAGGCAGCAATGCCTCGAATCACTGCTCCACCAATCACAACGGCTGCGGCAATTTCTGTCCCTGCTGCCAAGTAACCAACGATGACTTTCAGCCATGTCTCTAAAGGAGTTGTTTCCCTAGCCTCTTCCCCGCCTTCTACGTTCAAACTCAAAAGCAGAACTAGCCCTAGAATGAGTGCTAGGGGCAATAACAAATTAATCAATGAATCCCGTGATGGCTCTCTTTTCATGCCTTTCTACTTCAATTGTTCAGCGATGCAATCGCCAACGCGCAACGCATTCGCCATAATCGTGAGCGTAGGGTTAGCACCTGAATTTGAAGGGAAAAAACTACTATCTACAACGTAAAGATTATCGACATCATGGGTACGGCAATTGAGGTCAAGAACTGAAGTTTGAGGATCGCTACCAAATCGACAACTACCGCATTGATGGGCTACTGCTTGTTCAGGTAGATGAGTGCGGGGATAAATGCTAAATGGTAGGACGTGTTTCGCGGAGTGAGGAATTGACTTGAGTACAGATGTCCAACGGTGGATCAAGCGATCGCTTGCTTCGGTATTATTTAGTGTATAGTCAATGTGAATCTTGTCACCGACTAAACGAATCCGATTATTGGGGTCTGGTAAATCTTCTGTTTGCAACCACCAACCAACTGACCTTTCAGCCAGCAAATGTCGCTCAAAATGAGGAATCAGCTTGACAAACGGAGCCATCAGTGGTGAAGCTTCTGCGGGAATCATATCGGCTAGGACATTGCCTGTATTCTGCACCATCCCCATCGGATAAGGAAAATCCGGCTCTCCCCAGTAAAAATCATTAACAGCGATGGTTTTTTGAAAGTTGGCGTGATTTATTTCTATATGTATAGAAACGATCGCGGTTTCCAATTGTTTCATAAAATTCCGCCCTACTTGATCGGAACTGTTTGCCAATCCGTTGGGATGCTTGTCGTTAGCAGACCGTAACAACAAAGCAGGCGAGTTGACAGAACCACAGGCAACTACCACAATATCGCTTGTAAACCAATGCTTTTCCCCAGCGATTTCAGTTTCTACCTTCGTTACCTCTGTTCCTGATTCATTGGTATGCAACCGCAAAACTTTGGCATTAGTTAAAAGGGTGAAATTGGCATATTTTTCGCGGGTAGGACGAATGGCGTTGACATCAGCATCGGCTTTTGCATGTACTAGACAGGGGTATCCGTCGAAAGTATCGCAGCGAATACAGGGACTTTTTGTGCGATCGCTTTCATTAAGCTTTAATCCTAGTGGTAGGTGAAATGGGTAATATCCCAGTTCGCGGATGCCATCAGCCAATTGCTGCATATCCGGCTCATGACTCACAGGCGGATAAGGATATGGCTGGCTGCGGGGTGGTTCGGTGGGGTCTTCTCCTTCCTTTCCATGCACGTCATACAGCTTTTCTGCCTGGGTGTAATACGGCTCAAAGTCTTGATATTTCAAAGGCCATTCGGGTGAAATTCCTCCTTTGTGAATTACTCTTTCAAAATCTCGCTCTCGTAATCGCACTAAGGCTGCACCATAGAGTTTTGTATTGCCGCCAACCCAGTAGCCTGTCTGGGGTTTAAAGGCTTTGCCTTGTTTGTCATACCATTGCTCATCTGTATGGTAGCGATGTTTTTGATAGACTTCCTGTGGATTCCAGTTATCTTTTTCTCTCGGTAAAAAGTCGCCTCGTTCCAGTACGAGAATTTTTTTACCCGTGGGTGCGAGGTGGTGAGCTAGTGTACCGCCACCTGCTCCCGTACCGATAATGATGATGTCGTAGCGTTCAGTGATGTTCGTCATGTTTGATTTTTAAACGCAAAGGAGCGCAGAGGTTCACGCAGAGGTACGCAGAGTGCTTTGTAATTGTTCGAGTGTTTGCATCTGGTTTAAGCGCATCAGTTGAGAGATGGCTGGTTGCAACTGCCAAGACTCGATCGCTTTTGTGGTTGTTTGTACCTGCTCAACTCGATGATTCAACAGCAATTCAATGGTGTGTTCAGAGAAGAAATCAGGCGATAGCTATCAGCTAAATGACTATACTATTTATTATTAATTGATACATGATAAGTTATATCTGTGAAGAATATCAACACTTTTATCGAAGTTAAAATTATTATTATATTCAGCTTGTTAAACAATAATTTACAAAGACTTGAGTTACTTTTGAGCAATTAAACAAAGTCGATTAACCCTAAATGCATCTTTATAAGCTTAGGCTAAAGCTTCAATTTAATTTTTGCTTCTATCTAACGGATTAATATTGATTTCTGCCTAAAGAGAGGTAATTATTTCATTTAAATTTCATTTTTTATCTATAATATCTAAATTAATTATGTGTTGTATTTGTAAAAAAGTAAACTTGTAAGCTATTCCGCATTTAATTTACAAAATTAGGGCAGGCTTTCCGTCTGACCTCACAAGATTTATATTTAGAGCATTGTGTATAACTTGAAAAACTTTTAGCCTGAAAATAAATTTTCAGCTAAAGATGATTATCTCAAAAAGTAAATATAACTTATTGTTAATTAAATCAGATTTGGTAAATTACTTCATTATCTATATCTACGGTTTGAGGTAAATGCAATTTCATTAAATAATAATTATGCCGAGCGCAATCATTAACGAAAAATTTGTGTTTAATGACCAGCTATAAATCTATTATTTACAAGTTACACACTCAGGTTTTGGCAAAAATTTAAGTGCAACTTTATAGCTATTTTGCAGTAGCTTGAAGCTGCTATTTATTATCTCCAACCAAATTAAATAATAGGAGGTTCCTATGCCACAAGTCGTTGAGATTTATGACGATCGCCTGCGTGCTATTGTATCGACTGATGCTTCACTGCAAAAGCTGGCCAACGGTGCAGTTCACAGTGAGGGCCCGGTTTACATGCACGAAGACGACAGTGTGGTGTGGAGCGATGCTCATGGCAATCGTCTGCTGCGGTGGAGTTCCAGTGACAACGTGACCGTCCTACGCGATCCATCTGATTATCAAAGTGGTAATTACCGCGACTTAGAGGATCGTCTAGTTGCGTGTTCGTCGGGTTTGCGTGCGATCGTCCGACAAGAACAAAATGGTGAATGGAAGGTTTTATGCGATCGCTACCAAGGAAAACGCCTCAACAGTCCCAATGATTTGGTAGTCAAAAGTGACGGCACGATTTGGTTTACCGATCCGCCCTATGGTATCACCGAGCCAGACCAAGGATACGGCGGCGAACAAGAACAAAGTGGAAGTTATGTGTATCGCTTCGACCCAGTAACAGGTGAGATTTATCCTGTAGTAACGGACATGGTACGGCCTAACGGACTGGCTTTTAGTCCAGATGAAAGTTTGCTGTATGTTTCAGATACAGCTGCATTTAATATTCCAGGCGGATCGCATCATATTCGCGTCTACGATGTCGTAGATGGTCGATGGGCAAAGAACGGACGGGTGTTTGCAGTTATCGAGCCAGGACAACCTGATGGATTGCGTGTTGATGAACATGGTAATGTTTTTACTAGTTCTCAAGATAGCGTGCAGGTATACGCTCCTGACGGAACTCGATTAGGAAAAATCTTTGTACCAGAAGTATGCGCTAATCTAACTTTTGGTGGAAAGGAACGCGATCGCCTATTTATCACAGCAGGCAAATCCTTATATGCTATCGACCTGAATACCTGTGGTGTGCAGCTATGATTTATCAATTCGTGCTAGGTATAGCTATCGCTGTATGGATGCTACCGAAAGTAATTACTCTTGGATTAGCTTCAGTTAATTATCCCTTCCTTGGGCCATATTTGTTGAGTTCTCTTGCTCATGCATATCCTGGCGGACTAGCAGGATTAGCACTTTTACTGCTGAGAGTGAGCGTCGGCGGTTTGTTTTTGATTCACGGCTACCCAAAGGTACTGCATCTGCGTCGATGGGCAGAATCTATTAATACACCTGTCTTTCTTTGCTTTATATCTGCATGGACAATGTTAGGTGGGGGATTGTTCTTAATCATTGGGTTACTTACACTTTTGGCAACTTTGCCGATATTGGCTTCTATGTTGTTTGCAATATTGTTACATCTGATTCAAGGTAAGCCTTTTGTGGCTACAGATCCCTACTTAATTCCCGAAGACCAGTACAAAGGTCCTTTAGGAAAAGGCGAACCACCTAGTTGGGAAAAAGCTTTGATGTATTGCGTGATGCTGGTTGCGATCGCAGTTTTAGGTCCTGGTGCTTATTCACTAGATGCTGCGATTTTTGGGCGTTAAAAGATGGCACATAACCATAGCCACGGACTGCACGAACACGAAACTGTTATCAGCCTCTCACGAGTGAGTGCGCGTAGTGTCTCGTAGAGAAAATTTTGCTTAGATTATTCTGCAATTAGCAATACTGCGTGTCCGTCAGGGTCTTTAACTAAACAAGCTTGTTTATAAGGAAATGAGCGATCGCTAAACTGCACGACTTGTGGTGATATAAACTGAACCCCATTACGTCGTAGCTTATCTACTAACAACTCAATATTATTAACAACAAGTTCAATTTGTACCCTCGCAATATCGCAACTTTTCCAATCACTCGGTATGGAACGACCTTTTCCAGGCACAAGATAATCTAGCAGTTCAATTCCTAAACCACCTTGAACTGGTCGCAATGCTGTAATTTGAACTTCGGCTCCTGGTAAATGATCCATGCGAGCTTGAGTTGCACGCCAGTTGAGACTGCGGCTATCGATTTGCATTCCCAGAAGGTCGCGGTAAAAGTGTAGACTCTGTTCAGTGTTAGAAATTGCGATCGCACTATGATCGATTCCTAAAAACAAGCGATTCTGGTTCTGATGCCATTTATCTTGTCCCTTATCAGGCGGAAACCAAATTAACTCCAAATCATGTCCATCAGGGTCTTTAAATTTGAAAGCGCGGACACCACCAGAAGCTTTATTCCCTGGTGGTATTGTCTGCGGCTCAACTGAAATTGATGCAATAGGAAATGAGCGCAAGTGAGCATAAGCACGATCCATATCACTCACCACAATCGCCAAATGTTGAAACCATAGGTCATTACTTTGGGAATCGCTGGGGATAGGTTTTCCTTTTACATTGAGATACTCGATTAATTCGATGAGTTCATCACCTAGCCGCAGAGTCACAATGCGAATTTTTGCATCAATCACGCCTTCTAGGTCGGTGTAATCCTGTCCTGCAACAGTGATGTCAGAAACAAGTTCAAACAAAAGTACTTGCGTGTAGAAATCCAAAGAGCGATGTCTAACGACAAGCCGCTTCGCGTCTACGCAGTTAGTTACTGTTAAGCCAATAGCTCTAATTCTTTGTACTTGTACATCAGTTTGATTAGGCGTATTCATCAATTAATGCTCCTTTTTATCAGAAAAATGCCTCCACTTCTTATTCTTTTTTCTCCTCTTTCTCCTCTTTCTCCTCATCTCCTAACATTTTCAACAATTTCCTCGCTACTAAAATACCAACAACTCCAGCACCTACTAATTCCACCGCTTGTACAACTTTTTTGCCTACATTGTTGGGGTCGAGATGGTGATGAAATATCTCTTCATCTAGCCATTCTGTAGTGGCTTTAAAGTCATGAATTGGGGTCGGTAATAGTGTTAAATAAGTACCTTGACGAATTAAATGAGCGGGTTCACCTGCAACTTCAAAAACATTGAATAAATTAGCAGCAGCATCATTTAATCCCAACTTTAAAAGAGTTCCCCGGATGTTAACCGTCTTTTGTTTGGGTTCTTCTCCTAGAGCAAGTGCCTTCAAATTTTGAGCGATATTTGCTCCTTGTTGATAAGCTACTTGAGCTGTAGGTGGTAGTGAATTATCCTGAACTGCTGCACAATCACCACCTGCAAATACTTCTGGAAAGTCGAGTAGTTGCATGGTAGAAGTGACTAGGGGACGGTGATGACGATCGCGATGTTCTTTAGGAATTGGTAACTCTTGAATCAAGGGATGGGTGGAAGTGCCAGCTGTCCAGATTGTGGTATGTGTTGCTAATGAATTAATCTGCTCGTGGTGCTTATATTCAACTGAGTTGAAATGAACAGCAGTAGCTTCGGCTTCTACAATCATCTCTATTGATACAGCGCGTTTTTTCAATTCTTGTTCGGCAATTTCACGTAATGGATCGTTAATATCGCCATCAATAATTTTTTCCCCATGATTGAGTAAAATCACCCGAATTTCTGCTGAATTACCTCCTAAAGCGCTATACCAATGTGGTAGAAAATCAGCTAAAGTCGCTGCCATTTCCACACCAGAAGCACCACCACCAACTACAACTACTGTTAACAGTTTTCGGCGTTGTTCTACATCTTCGGTTTGGATGGCTTTTTGTAAACAGTCGCGTAAATGTCGGTCAAGTGCGATCGCATCTGCTTGTGTCCAGAAAGGTAGAGCATATTCTTTGGCTCCCTCGACTTGATGATAGCTAGTAACACTACCTAAAGCTAATACTAAATTGCTGTATTTGTAGGAATTTCCCGAAGCTAATTTGACTTCGTGTTGATGTAGGTCTATCGATTGCACCGTATCTTGAACAAAGATGACACCGCTACCTTGAAGTAATTCCGAAAAACGCGGTACTACTTGAAAGCTATCCATTTCGCCATCGAAATATTCATACAGTAAAGGCTTAAAGCAAAATCGCTCATTCTTATCAATCAAAATTACAGAGCGGGGATAATGTTCATGAGCCAGGTGTAAGGCTGTAAATAGTCCGGTAAAACCACCGCCGACAATCACAGTTTGATAAACTGGGCTGTTCATAAAATGATTTCTCCTAAATCCTTATATCCCTTTTCCAGATATCGGAAAAAGATTAAACAGTAATGAATTTTTTGCTATACAAATAAAAAGAAAGCTATTAAAATAGCACTGAGAATAACCGCAAACAAAATAGCATATTCAACTCTGCGGCTAAAAATCCCAATAGCAATAAACACAATCACCGCTAGAACAGTAATAGCTACATATTGTTCTTTTTGTAAACCACGTGCAATTAGTGAATCTTGACCTGGTGGTGGAGCTTCCCGAATTCTATTTGAGGAATTATTTTTTGTTGGTAATTCTTGAGTTAAGAATCTCATAATTTATTTGTAAAGTAGATTTTATTGTTGAAAAAATTTTATGCTTGCCAAAGGTAGAGAAGTGAAAATAAAAAGACCCAAATTATATCAACAAAGTGCCAAAACAATGTAGTAGCACTCACACCAAAATGACCTTTGTCGTAATTACCTGGAATAAATGAACGAACAAGCATAGTTATCTGGAGAATCACACCAGCAAGAACGTGCAAACCGTGGAAACCTGTTAATACATAAAATGTTGAACCAACTAGTCCTGTGCTTAATTTAAAATCCAATTTACTCCATTCAATTCCTTGACCAATTAAGAAGTAAGTTCCCATTACAATTGTCATCAACCAAAGCCAGCGAAATTTCATTAATCTGCCATGCTGGAGAGCATTTTCTGCTGGTTGAATGACAAAACTGCTTGAAAGTAAAACAATCGTATTAATAATCACCAGAGTAGACAATTCCGGCCCCGAAACACCAGGTGGAAGCCAATTTCCCGAATGTGTCAATCGCAAGCCAACGTATGTGAAGATAAAACTCAAAAAGACTATGCTTTCTGACAGCAGGAATACGGTAAACCCAAAAATTGCTTTGCCATGATGATCTTCAGCGCGTCCACCCCGACTTGGCAGGAAACGCTTGAGCCAATTCGGTAGGTATTTCCGCCACTTTTCAAAACGGATAGGACTTTCATCTATATAAATGGTGCGACGATTCATAATTCAAATACAGCAGGGAACAGGTTTTATGGCGATCATCTCTCCCATATTTCTCTACGCCTCTCTTCGTCTGACTCTGTAGGTTCTATGACTGAATATTTGGGATCGCCATAATCGTAGGGGGGTCTTTTCACAACTGGAATCTCTTCAAAGTTATTGCGTGGTGGTGGTGAGGTGGTTGTCCATTCCAGTCCAGTAGCGTGCCAAGGGTTGTTGACTGCTCTCTGTCCGTATAGACAGGAACCCACCATATTGGCAATAAAAGGCAATATAGATACTCCCAGCAAGAAGCCACCTAGACTAGCGATGACATTCCATCCTTGATAGCGTGGGTCATAGGAGGAAATGCGGCGTACCATTCCCTGTAAACCTAGTGGCAGCATGGGGAAGAAAGTCAGGTTAGCACCGATAAAAGTTAACCAGAAATGCAATTTACCCCAGCCTTCAGCGTACATTCGTCCGGTAATCTTCGGAAACCAAAAGTAAATGGCAGCAAAGATTGCCATCGTGATGGTGTTAAAGACAATGTAGTGGAAGTGTCCCACTATAAAGTAGGTATTGTGGACGTGAAGATCAAACGGTACTGCTGCCAGCATCACACCAGTGACACCGCCAAGTAGAAACATGGCCGCACCTCCCATAGCAAACAGCATGGGTGTCTCCAAGTGCAGCTTACTTTTCCACACTGTAGCCGTCCAGCCAAATGCCTTAACACCAGTCGGTACAGCCACCAACATTGATGTCACCATAAATAACATCCGCATCCAGCCAGGGGTAGCACTGGTGAACATATGATGTACCCAAACGAAGATGCTGACAAAAGCGATACCTAAAGAGGCAATAGCTAACGACCGATAACCAAACAGGGGGTTACGGGAAAAGGCAGGTAGAACCTCCGCAAAAATACCGAAAGCTGGTAGCGCCATAATATAAACTGCGGGGTGGGAGTAGAACCAGAATAAATGCTGGTAAATAATCGGGTCGCCATTTTCTAAGGGTTTGAAGAATTGCGTCCCAAAACTGAGATCGAATAGTAGCAGTATCAATGCACCTGTTAGGGAAGGCAAATTAACCAGCTGCAATAACTGGGCGCTGAGAACTGACCAAACAAACACAGGCATTCGGAAAAATGTCATCCCTGGCGCACGCATCCAAAAGATGGTAGTCACAAAGTTAACCGCCCCCATAATAGACGAAATGCCAATCAGGACTATACTGACAATCCAAATAAATTCACCGTTAATCGGCTGACCGGGAGGAACTTGCAAACTAATTGGTGGATATGACCACCAGCCGGACTGCGCTGTACCATTGGGTAGCAAGAAGCTAGATATTAATAAAATCCCGCTGGGTGGAATAATCCAGAAAGAGATGGCGTTGAGCAAGGGAAATGCCATATCCCGCGCTCCAATCATTAGCGGCACTAAGTAGTTAGAGATACCTGCATTGAATGGGATAATCCATAAAAAAATCATGATTGTCCCGTGCAAGGTGAACAAGCCGTTGTACAAGGGACGATCGAGTACATTTGATTGAGGGGTAATCAGTTCGGCGCGGATGAGCATCGCCAACAGTCCGCCAATCAAGAAGAAAATGAAAGTCGTCACCATGTACTGAACGCCGATTACTTTATGGTCGGTGCTGAAGTTGAAGTATCGTCGCCAGTTATTCTCCGACTCGTTTTTAGGCTCTCTATCTTCGGTTATATTTTCACTCAAATCATGTGTCATTCATTACTTTCCTTTCATTGGCGATCGCTCTTTGCTCAGGTGCAACAGTGTACCAGTTGCTCTTAAAGAATGTTTTTGGCGGTTGGGTATACTCAGCAACAGCCTGATTTTTAATGCTTGTTGGTTCGTGTTGGGCTTGACTAAGCCACTGGTTATATTGCTCAAGGGATTCAATGTATACATTGGCATCCAACAAAGCAAAGTAAGTACCGCTAAATAAAGCATCTTTGAGCTTGTATTCGCCCATGCGAGTGGGTGTAACTACCAGGTCAATGTTGCGTCCAGGGACAATATACTGCTGTAAGCGGAACTCAGGGACGTAAAAACTGTGGAGTACGTCTTTGGCGTGCAGATTCAGACGAGTCCGAAGATTTACGGGCAGGTGTAATTCATTACTCGTAACATTATTTGGATAGCGGAAAGACCAATCCCACTGCTTGACGAAAACCTCAATAGTTTCCGCAGCCGGTTTAGGTTTGTCATCGCTGGCTACGGCATAGGCTGGTTCTGATTCTAAAGGTGTATGCAAATGTACGATTTGCCGCAAACCCAGAACATCTAATTGCTGATAGATATTGAAGCCTTGGAAAGCAATCCACAAAACTAGTACGGTTGGAGTCGCCGTCCATAAAAATTCTAGTCTTAGATCACCTCTAGATGGGTGTCCCTCGCTGTAGTCATTTGTAGGTGCGCGAAAGAAAATTACTGAGTACACCATCATGCCCACAAGCCCAAGAATAATAAACGCGCCAATTGAAGTTAAGAAGCTAAACAAACTATCTACCTTTTGCGCTTCTGCTGTAGCTTCAGGTGGCATCCAAGAATACGCCTGCTGTCCAATGCAATGGCTGACGACGAGCAGCACTGCAATATAACCAGCTATTAGTAAATATTCTAAAAATCTCAACATAAACTTAGAATGCTTCTCATTTATTTGGGTAGTAAGTTTGGGTTTGCGCCTTCTTGAACTAACTTAGCCGCCGTAACGTGAATGCCAAACTCCTCTCCTAATTGTGCTCCTAAAGTTCCGTGGACATACAAAATGCCTAGCATTGCCAGACCTACTAACAAGTAACCCCATTGCACCTGTCTAGATTCATTCTTGCGCCAGTGGTAGCGTTGTAAACCTCTCCACACGGTCATAGCGACGATGATCCCCAATAGCAAAACACCACCCAAACCATGCAAAAGCATTGTCCAAGAAGCATTTAACCCCCAATCACTTTTTTGATTAATTGGTGGGTTTGCCAGTAGTAGCTCGAAAAAACCAAATGCGACGGTGAAAAATGTGATAACAGCTGCCCCTAGCAGGTTGTACCAGCCAACATCAAAGAAGCCAGAACGGATGGCAGTCAGACCCAAAATTTTGAAGATTGGTCTTTCGATGGGAAAAATAGCTGCTGCTATGTCAAAAAAAATACCAATTATAAATAAACCTAATGTCAGATGCACTAACTGCGGATGCATAGGAATTTCGTAGGGTAGTCCGTTAGCGCCTAATCTTAATCCTAAAGAGTCAATTAGTTGCGAGTTCATAGCGAAACTCCCTGCTTCATGGCCTCAACGACAGGCTCAACGTGCAAACCGTATACCCAAAACAACTTGCTTCCTAAATAAACTTGCAAGAACACTAGGCAAATTAAAAAGGTGGCAACACCCAGGTAAGCAGGCGGAACTTTGAGGGGGTTGCGATCGCGAATCACAAACCGCCAAGCTGTAATAGCGGCAACGATCGCTCCCAGTGACCAACCTATGAGTGTGTGAAAATATAGTGTTGGCTGGACTGCTGGATACACTTGCGCCAGCCCTGCTTCAAACTGCCCAAAAATGATAGCGATAAAAATTGCGATCGCCGCAACAAACATATTCCAGAAACTAACTTCAAACAAACGTGCATTGCGTGTGAAATAACCTACTACGTCGCAAAAGAATGAGAAAAACACCATCGCAATTACGAAATGGACAACTATCGGGTGTATGGGGTCGGGGTATGGCAGATTTTGGCTATTGAGAGTCAGAGCGAACATCGCTTTCTCCTGGCGATCGCTAGATGCTGTAATAGTAAATTATTGAGTTTTAACTTTTAAAATTGCTCTCCACAAAAGTATTCTTAGTAACTCTTACCTAACAAATAGAACAAAAAATACTATCGTAAGGGTGATTTAGAGCCTAAATAATTTATTGAGTTTTGTTAACAAATCATTTAAATTTTAAAAAATATAAATATAAAAAATCTCATGAAATCTATTTTCCATGTGGAAAATTAAGTGCTGCTACCTTGATTTTTTCATGATTTCATACAACTATGAAAATTAGATGAAATTTTTCTAGCTCTTAGGATAGAAATATTGATTACTCCAATAGCTGGAGGCGATCGCCACTGCAAACTTCTAAAGTAATGTCAGAATCAAAGCAATTGTTGTCAAAAATTAAATACATACTTATGTATTTTCTTGCACATATTTAGCAATTTACTTAGTAATGATTGTTAACCTAAGTTATCAAATCTTGAGTTGTATAAATAGCTAACAAGAAAAAAGTAATATAAAGCGTCATTATTCGACATTATTCGACATTAGTGACACTAAAGCTCTAAATAAATTTAAGGAAACATTATGAGCTATTCCCCTTACCTGCTCAAAAGTCAAAAAGCACTTGTAACTGGTGCTAGTTCTGGCATTGGTGAAGCTATAGCTCGTTATCTAGCTTCATGTGGTGCAGCAGTAGCTATTAACTATCACTCCCAAGCCCAAGAAGCCCAAAAAATTGTCGATGATATTGAAGCCAATAATGGTGAAGCTTTTGCCATTCAAGCTGATGTCAGCCAGGAAGAACAAGTAAAGGCGATGTTTAAACAAACACTCCAGCAATTTGGAACTATTGACATATTAGTAAACAACGCAGGACTACAAAAAGACTCACCTTTTGTAGATATGACCCTCGACCAATGGAATACGGTGATTGGAGTAAATCTCACAGGACAATTCTTGTGTGCTAGGGAAGCGGCAAAAGAGTTTTTGCGTCGAGGTGTGCAACCTCAAATCTCTTGTGCCGCAGGCAAAATTATTTGCATCAGTTCAGTGCATGAGGTGATTCCTTGGGCGGGTCATGTTAATTATGCTGCTAGTAAGGGTGGTATTCATATGATGATGCAAAGCATCGCCCAAGAACTAGCTCCCCATAAAATCCGTGTTAATAGTATTGCCCCTGGTGCGATTAAAACTCCCATTAATCAATCAGCATGGGATACCCCGCAAGCCGAAGCGAAGTTACTCCAACTAATTCCAGCAAAACGAGTCGGCGATGTAGAAGATATTGCCAAAGCAGCAGTGTGGCTGGCTTCTGATGATTCTGATTATGTCAACGGTACAACCCTGTTTGTAGATGGTGGCATGACTTTGTATCCCGGTTTTGCGGAGAACGGTTGAGGTGTGGGGAGAACAAGTCTACCAGAGTGTCTGCCAGATTTAGAACTGACAAATCTAAGTGTAGGAGACGCTAATGTATCACTGCGTTTTTGGTGTGAGGGAGAACAAACCCACTGGAAAGTTACCCATCTTGATGGCGAATTACAAGTGCTGAGTATTGAGTAAAAATCCTAGTCCCCAGTACCCAATCCCCAATCCCTAATCCCTCATGGCAACTGATTCATCTAAAAAACAATTTTTGCGGCGATCGATGCTAACTTAGCGATCGCTATCACTAAATTTATCGCCGCTTTCATTACCAATAGTTCAGCGATGATATCTGAGGGTATTCATTCACAGCCTGTGCTTTGGGAGTCAGTAGTGAATTTCCGCTCTTCTCACTCTTTGTTTCAAAAATGGACAACGCTAAATTTGACCCAAAAAACCTTAGCTAATCAAGTAGAAAAGGTAGGAAATCAACTACAAAGCCAAGAATTTAAAGTTCCGAGATTGCAGAGATTACACCGGGCGATACAGTTGCCATATTTGGTTTAAATTCTGGGAATGATTTACTGCTTGAACAAACTCATTAAGAACATCTTTTAATCTTTGCTCAATTTCCTCATCAAGTTGCACGTCACCATCTGCTTGGACTTGAATTTGCTTATCTATTGCGTAGACAGTACTCAAAATATGACGTCCGCCTAACTCAGCTAATACAGGTTTCAAGGCATACTCTACTGACAACAAATGTCCTATTGTTCCACCTGTAGCCAGTGGTAATATAACTTTGCTTGTCAAAGCTTTCTGTGGTAATAAATCGAGAAATGCTTTGAGGACACCTGTGTATGCTGCTTTATAAATTGGAGTAGAAATAATTACGCCGCTTGCTTTTGCCAATAATGCTTTCGGTTGTTCTAACGCTGGACTATCGTAACGTCCAAATACTAAATCTTCAGCTGGTAAATCCCGCACAGAAATAATGTCTGTTTGCAAACCTTGCTGTGACAGAAACTTGGCAGCATATTCTAAAAGTGCGTAAGTTCTTGAAGGATGGGAGGGGCTGCCAGCGATCGCTAAAATATGAGTCATTATTAAAGAGGGAATAAGGCTGTAAGGGTCTGTAAGGGTGTAGGAAGAAGGAAGTTATAAGGGGATAAGAGTGTCAAGAGAAATGATTTTTAAACTAAGAGTATGCCATTCCTCCTAAACCCCTAAACCCCTAAGTTTCTTAATCTACAGTTGCAATTGTCTTTACTTTAACCTGCTGTTTCGGAAATTCCCGGTTAGCTACAATCTCGCCAAAGGGACTTAATACTTGCGGTTCTAAGGTTTGTTGATTCTCTAGAGGTAAAAGTGGGAATAGTAATTCTGCTACTCGATACGCTTCTTCTAAGTGAGGATACCCAGAGAAGATAAAGGTATCGATACCTAACTCGGTATACTCCAGCATTCTCTTGGCAACAGTATCAGGATCACCAACTAATGCAGTCCCGGCACCACCCCGCACTAAACCAATTCCTGCCCACAAATTTGGGCTGATTTGCAAAGCTTCCCGACTGCCGTTGTGTAAGTCTTGCATCCGGCGTTGTCCTTCCGAGTCCATGCGTGAGTAAGCTTGTTGGGTTTTGGCGATCGCTTCATCATCTACGTAGCGAATCAAATCATTGGCTGCATCCCATGCTTGACTTTCGGTTTCCCGGACAATTACATGGAGGCGAATACCAAAGCGTAATGTTCTGCCTTCTGCTTCTGCCAGTCGTCGCACCGAAGCAATCTTTTCGGCAACTTGTTCTGGCGGTTCACCCCAAGTTAAGTACACATCTACGTGTTTAGCGGCAATCCGCTGGGCGATGGGTGAAGAACCGCCAAACCATAATGGTGGATGTGGCTTCTGTACTGTTGGAAATAGCAACTTACCACCTTGAATATTAAGATAATCTCCCTGGAAGTCAGCAATTTCCCCTGCTGCGATCTGCCGCCACACCGTCAAAAATTCATCTGTTAATTCGTAGCGATCGTCATGGGAAAGATGCAAGCCATCCCCCGCTAACTCTACAGGATCGCCACCAGTGACGACGTTAATCAACAATCTACCACCGGATATGCGATCAAACGTTGCTGCCATCCGGGCCGCTACCCCTGGTGACATCAACCCCGGACGAATCGCTACCAAAAATCGCATTCTTTTAGTATGTGTTACCAAGGTAGAAGCCAATATCCAGGCATCTTCACAAGAACGACCTGTAGGTAATAATGCCCCTGTAAAACCCAAATGATCCACGGCTTGGGCAATCTGCCGCCAGTAATCAAAGTTGACTGCCCGTCCCCCGATGGCAGTACCAAGATAGCGCCCTTCACCGTGAGTCGGAATAAACCAAAGTAGCTGCATGATATATATTTAGAGTCGCTGCAAAATTTTTTTACTCTGTATTTACGGCAAATCTATCGGTATACCGTATTATTTTATTTACTTCAGAGTATCGCACAGGCAATTAGGTTAACGCAATACCTTTACAAAACTAAATACTGTTTATCTATCAATTTACAGTAGTTAATTTGTTGTTATTTTTGGAATGGTGTGACATACTTAATATTAAATACACTATTCCGACCGAAATATAGTACTTAAATCCTGGCGATTATAAATCTCAGCTATACAAACAAAGTCTGCTGATGCGGACTTTATTAATTAGCCTGCGTAGTCCCAGAATTTCAGTCTGCGGGGATTTTTGGTGTGAGGAATTAATAATGCGAAAAGATTCACAAGGACTAGTAGTTACAACAGATTCGCCAGATGCGATCGCAGCTATTAACCGCTTCATTGATCAAGCACTTTCTTATGGCAAAGATGCAGAAATAGCGATTTTGCAAGCAATCACAGCAGATCCAACTTGTGCTTTAGCCCATACCTATGCTGCTGCTTATTATCTTTCCCAGGAAAACAAGATAGCTTGGCAGCAAGCGCAACCCCACCTGCAAGCAGCACAAAAGCATTCAGCTAATATTACCGACAGAGAGCAATTATATGTGCAAGCAATTTTAACTTGGGCAAATAAAGAGATTGATGTGGCGATCGCCTTCCACGAAGAGATTACCAACAAATTTCCCCATGATTTGATTTCCGTACAGCAGGGACAGTATCACTATTTTTATTTGGGTGACAAAGAAAGATTATTACAAATTGCCCAAAAGGTTTTAGCTGTCAATCCTGAACATCATTATTTATACGGTATGGTTGCGTTTGGTTTAGAACAATGCCATCAACTAGCAGCAGCAGAAGCAATGGCACGCAAGGCAACAGCTATGAATCGCTATAATCCTTGGGCGCATCATGCCGTTGCCCATGTATTAGAAACTCAAGGGCGAGTGGATGAGGGTATCGCTTGGATGGAGAGTTTTGCTGATAGTTGGGAAAACTGTAACTCAATGCTGTATACCCATAACTGGTGGCATGTTGCCTTGTATTATCTAGAACGAGTTGACATAGAGAAAGTTTTGTCACTCTACGATATCCATATTTGGGGACGTGCCAACAAGCGATCGCCCAAAGATCAAGTCGGAGCAATTTCACTTCTATTAAGGTTAGAGTTACGCGGTGTGAATGTGGGTAGTCGCTGGCAAGAATTGAGTACTTATCTTTACCCTCGTATTCATGAACATGCTCTTCCTTTTCAAGACTTGCATTACGTTTATGCAATGGCTAAGGCAGGATTTACGGATTGGGTAAACCAAATGTTATTGAGTATGGAACAACATGCCCTAAGTATAAATCCTTTTTTACGACAGGGCTGGATAGAAGTAGCAATTCCCGCAGCTAGGGGAATGGTTGCTCATGCCAAAAGTGATTTCAATACAGCAATAACGCAACTCAAACCTGTTTTGCCACGCTTGCATGAGATTGGTGGTAGTCATGCCCAGCGAGTTTTGTTTCAACAGGTTTATCAAGATGCGCTATTGCTGGCAGAAAAGCAGAGTTGGATTTATGGGATCACTGCTTGATGGGATTGAGTTGGAATTAACCGAAGCGCCCACTGATATACTCCTCAGCTTCTTTAGTTGTAGGAGTATTGAACATTTGTTCTGTAGGACTGAACTCGACTAATTTACCACGACGTTTGCCATGCTCATCAATCTCTGTATTGAAAAACGCCGTCCAATCTGCAATCCTGGAAGCTTGTTGCATATTGTGAGTCACCATAATAATGGTGTACTGTTCCTTAAGTTCCAAGCAGAGTTCTTCAACTTGACGAGTAGAAATCGGGTCGAGAGCAGAACATGGTTCATCCATTAACAATACATCTGGCTTCATAGCGATCGCCCGCGCAATACAAAGCCGTTGCTGTTGTCCACCAGATAAAGCTGTACCCTTTGCCTTGAGCTTGTCTTTGACTTCATCCCAAATAGCAGCACGTTTGAGGGAATTTTCGACTAATTCATCAATATTACCTTTATAGCCATTAGAACGCGGGGCAAAGGCTATATTTTCGTATATTGACTTAGGAAAAGGATTTGGTCTTTGAAAAACCATTCCTACTTGTCGGCGCAATTTTACAGAATTGATTTTAGGATCATAAATATTGCGATCGCGGTAAATCAGCCTACCTTCTACCTTTGCTCCAGGAATTAAATCATTCATGCGGTTAAAGCAACGTAGTAGAGTACTTTTACCACATCCTGAAGGGCCAATAAAAGCAGTAATTTGTTTTTGAGGAATTTTTAGATAAACATCCAAAAGAGCCAAAAAACCACCATAGTAGACCTTCACACCTTCAACATCAAATACAGCATCATCTTGTTGGTTAAATGTGGCATCTAATTGACTTCTACTGTTATGATAATTCATCTTAATTCATCTCCAAATATTTATAAAACCTGGATTTAGACAGTTACTAATTATGCAATTAACTGTTTACTTGTCCTTCCATCTAATGATAGAAGCGTTGACGAATATAAATTGCTAAACCATTTAAAGCCAAAACCAAGAGTATTAACACAATAATTGTTGCTGCTGCTGCATTCGCAAAACCTGGTTCTGGACGACTAATGTAACTATAAATTTGAATGGGCAATGCCATAAATCTCTGGAACAAACCAGGATTAAAAGTCAGGAAAGCCACAGCACCTACTACAATTAAAGATGCTGCATCACCAATGGCACGAGATACAGAAATGATCACTCCTGTAAGGATACCGGGAATAGCATAGGGTATGACGTGATGGCTAACTGTTTGCCATTTAGTAACACCTAAGCCATAGGAAGCATATCTGAGGGAATCCGGAACTGCACGAATTGCTTCTCTCGCTGTCACAATAATTACTGGTAAAGACAACAAAGATAAAGTCAAAGCTCCGGAAATCAGAGTCGGGCCAAACCCAAGTAAATAATTGAAAACTCCTAAACCCAACAATCCATAGACAATAGAAGGTACTCCCGCTAGATTGCTGATATTAATCTCAATAATTGCTGTCCACCAAGTTTTGGGTGCGTATTCTTCAAGATATAAAGCCGCTCCTACGCCAATTGGTACAGTTATCAAAATGACGATTATTCCCAAAAGAATGCTGCTAACAATCGCAGGACGGATACCACCTTGATCAGGAAAACGAGAAGGAGTTTCAGTCAAAAATCCAGGTGACAAAAATCTACCTAATCCATCTCGTAAAACATCAAATAGTAACAACGTAAGGACAAATAAACCTATCAACAAACCTAATAAAAAAAGTAATTTAAAAACTTTTCCTATATTTTCTCTTTTGTCAACATTATCAGTAAATTCTGTTGGAGAAATTTGAGAATCATCTCTTGGATAAATTGTAGCCATGCCTATTTACTCGTACTTTTCTTTAAAGCGATTAGAAATCCAGTAACTGACTATATTTAAAGCCAGGGTAATCAGAAACAAAACAGCACCTACAGCATATAAAGTCTGGAAATTAAGACTACCACGCGGACTATCTCCACCAGAAATTTGTGCCATGTAAGCCGTCATTGTTTCTACCGACTCTGCAAAATTAACAGTCAGTTTTGGCTGTTGTCCGGCGGCAATGAGAACAGTCATAGTTTCACCAACAGCGCGAGAAATACCCAAAATAATTGAGGCTGTAATTCCAGAAAGAGCAGCTGGCAGAACAACTTTAAAAATGGCTTCTAGTTTGGTTATGCCTAAAGCGTAAGCGCCTTCTCGCAAAGAACGTGGAACTGAGCGAATCGCATCTAAACTAATAGAACCAACTGTAGGAGTAATCATGATCCCCATCATCAACCCCGCACTCAAAGCATTGAAGATTTCCAGAGGGATAAAATTTCGCAGCAATGGTGTGACAAACAACAGCGCAAAGTAACCATAGACAACCGTGGGTATTCCTGCCAAAAGTTCTACAGCTGGACGTAAAATTGCTGCTACTTTGGGTTGGGCATATTCACTTAAATAAATAGCAGAAGATAAACCCAAAGGAATAGCAACTGCCATTGCAATAGCTGTAGTCAAAAAAGTGCCATTAATCAGAGGCCAAATACCAAAATGCTGTTCTGCAAATAAAGGTGTCCATTTAGTATCAAGAAAGAATTGGGTAAGCGAAACTTTTTGGAAAAACTCAAATGCCACCTGAAAGATAATTACGACAATTCCAAAGGTAGTCAGCACAGAAACTAAAGCACAACAAAATAAAATTGCTGCAACAATCTTGTCTTGGATATCTTCTGATGGGTGTTTCTCCAGTGAGTGCCTAGAGTTTTGAGAAAAACCGTTTTGAGGATTTATGCTTGTCATAAATAGTGAATTTTCACTAGTACAAGGAGGCAGATTTGGTAGGGTGCGTTATAGACATTAGTCCTAACGCACCGGAATCTAGGATGGTGCATTGTGTTACGCGACAAAACACCCTACAACTTAAATAAAGTTTGTGATTGGTTGACCTGGTTTTGCTTTTTTGAATTTAGTACCAGTTTCCCCAGCAGCAAATTTCTGTTTCGTTTTGACATAAGCTTCATCTGGTAGCGCTACATAACCAACACTGTCTACCCACTTCCAAGAATTTTCTAGATAAAAATTTACAAATTCTTTGACTGCTGGCTTGGTATCTATGGATTTTTTACTGACATAAATGAAAAGGGGACGAGACAGTGGTGTGTAGATATTCTTTACAACATTGTCTACTGGAACTGGTTTTTCACACTTTCCTGTAGGGCTTTTGACCGCAACTAAATTGAGTTTATCTTGGTTTTGAATATAATAAGATATCCCGACATATCCTAAAGCTGATGGTTCTCCTGAGACTCCTTGAACAAGCAGATTTTGATTGTGACTAGGAGTGTAGTCTGTACGACCATTTTTGGCTTTCTTTGTCACAGCTTGGGTAAAATAATCAAAGGTTCCCGTATCAGAAGCAGGAGCATAAAGTTTCAGCGGTTTATCAGGAAATTTGGGATTAACTTGATTCCAACTCAATATTTTGCCATCAGATTTGGCACTCCAAATTTTGTCAAGTTCCTTGATAGTCAAACATTTAGCAAAATTATTTTGGCGGTTAGCGATCACAGCAATTCCATCTAAGCCTATAGGTAACTCTATAAATTCAATATTCTTACTTTTACATCTAGCGATTTCTTCATCTTTAATAGTACGAGAAGCACCAACAATATCAATGTCACCAGCACAAAATTTACTGATTCCACCACCAGTACCACTAGAAGCAACACTAACATTAGCTTTTGGTTCAACCTTCTCGTATTCTTCTGCAACTGCTAAAGAAATAGGAAAACCTACCGCTGCACCATCAATACTCACTTGACTTTTCTCTTCTTGGGCGCGATCGCAACCAGTTATACCGTAACTAATAAGCATCAAAAATGCCAGGAACAATTTACCCTGAAATCTCTTATAAAGCTTCATATGCTAGTAGCTAATATTAAATTTGCAAACAAAACTGCATTTACACTCTTCTGTCTTCTCACGCTTTCTTAGCAGCTTGAACTTTGTCAAAAATTGCCCCATCTCCAAAAAACTTTTTCTGGATACTATCCCAACCCCCTAAATCTAGAGCCGTGAATAAAGTTTGAATTTGGGGATATTGTTTTACCACTTCTTGACTAACAGTGGGATTAACAGAACGATATCCTAATTTGGCAAATTCGCGTTGGGATTCTGTGGAGTAAAGAAAATCAACAAATGCTTGTGCAACTTCTCTCGTGCCGTGCTTGTCAACGTATTTATCAACTACAGTTACAGGGTTGTCGATAGAAATATTTATTTGTGGTACTACATAAGGTAGTTTTGCCCCATTCTGTTCCGCTAAAATTACCTCGTTTTCATAGTTAATTAAGACATCTCCTTGACCCTTTTGGAAAAATAAATCACTAGCTTCACGAGCATCTTTTGTTAATACAGGTGTGTTCTTATAAACTTTGGTGACATAATCTAGCGCTGTCGCTTCGTCACCTCCTGTTTGAGTCACCGATCCCCACAAAGCCAAGAATTCCCAGATCGCAATACCAGAAGTTTTTGGGTTAGCAGCAATCAGTTTCACGTCATTTTTTGCTAAGTCTTCCCAAGTCTTGATGCCTTTAGGATTACCTGCGCGGGTTACAATCGCGGCTACGGATCTACTGACAACACCATTTCTCGGAGCTTTAATTTCCCAACCTGGTTTAATCAATCCTGCTTGTTGAATTTTGTTGACATCTAGGGAAAGTGCCAGATGTACGATATCTGCTTCTTGCGAACCTGCAATCACAGCAGCCGTTTGAGTCCCAGAACCTCCATAACTCTGCTCAAAAGTGACGTTTTGGTTATGCTCCTTTTTCCACTTTTCCACAAATTTGGGAATAATCTGGTCATGAGCAGCTTTAGTTACAGAGTAGGAAACGAGCCTAAGTTTGACATCAGGCTTGGTAGCTAAACTACTTCCACAGGCAGCAACTGCCATACTCAAAACCACGCCTACTAAAAATAGACAGGCAAATCTTGGCACAGAGCTTCTATTCAACCAACTTCTGATTATTCGGTGATACGAAACTTGTACAGCCTGCCAAGCTTTCACAACATAAGTCTGTATTCGCTCAATTCGGTAAGCTTCAAATTGTAGCGGATGTTGCGACTTACTCATCAAACTTTCCCCCTAAATCTACGGCATTTTGAGCGGGATACCGTAATCTAAAGTATTATAGAGCAGTAGAACAAGAGTTCTTATCTGCCTTTATCTTTTGTTACTAATTGAGCAATTAATGATTAAATTATTTGCTTAAATAGTCAAAATATGTATAGAAAAAATACCCCACTTGGCGATATGCTTGGCGGGGATGGAGCTTGAAGAGGACACGGAGACACAGAGACACCTCATAGCTAAAGCTAGGGAGTCCCGGAGCCTCCGGCTAAGGAGGGACGTGGATTCAAGTAAGGAACCGATTTTTCGTCTCCACGACTAAAGTCGGGGGCTTGCAACCAAGTGCTTCGATCTTGAGAAAGGTCGCGCTCCGCGTCTCCCTCTCTCCGTGTCTCCGCGTCTTCTTAGTCAAGATCCTGAATTTTCTTGGTGTCTTAGTGTCTTGGTGGTGAAAAATTCTTTTTGTTCACCCTTACCATACATCAAGGCATTATAGTAGTTGAACCAAAGTAGCAGATGTTCAGGGTTGAGTGAATAGCCAAGGAAGAAGCTATGCACAAAGCCGTAGCGATCGCGTTGTTCTTGGAAGAGTACTTGTACTTGTGGCGGTAGGGTTGCTTCGTCAGGCGCTTCTAACAAGGAGTTAGCCACCGTTTTCTTTTCTTGAACAGCTACTGTCTCTCGCTTTGCAGCTACTTTGGTAGAACGGTGTAAAATTTTGGTTTTGCGACTGTTCTTAGGCATAAAAATCATTTTACAACCAGGGGTGACGAGGTGGATTGACGTTGTTGAGGAAGTAGTTACCGACAGCGTAGTATTTCCAACGTACAGGATCGTGTAATGTATGCGCTCTGGCATTCCGCCAATGGCGATCGTAGTTAAACTCTTGCAAGGTAGATTTCGTACCTGCTAATTCAAATAACTTGTTAGTTGCTAACAGTGATGCTTCAGTTGCTAGTGCTTTGGCTTCAGCAACTGCAATGGAAGCTTCAACTACCTTAGTTTCTTCTAAGCCAGAAGCATTTGCCTCATCAATAAACTCACCTGCACGTCGCAGTAATGCTTCGGCTGCATGAACCTGGATTTGGATGTTACCGAAGTTATAGATAGTTAGAGGATCTTCGTAACCATGTTCTAAATTACTATCAACCCAGGGGCGGGTATGATTGCGAACAAAGTAGATCGTGTCCCGGACAGCAGCTTTGGCAATACCAACGTCCACAGCTGCTTGAATAATCTGGGCTACAGCACCCATCGGTGTGGCACGCTCAAAGGCTAAGTAATGGGGAATCACATGTTCTGATTTAACCTTCACATTCTCTAGAATGGTTGTGCCGCTAGCAGTGGTTCTTTGCCCAAAGCTCGTCCAGTCATCAAGTAAGGTTAACCCTTCTGCATCCCGTTCGACAAAAGCGATTACTGTTTTACCTTCATCATTAGCTGCAATCACTGGAATCCAATGAGCTAACAGCGCACCAGCAGAGTAGTATTTGCGTCCATTGAGGACGTATCCATCACCAGACTTTTCCAAGCGTGTCCGCACGTCGGTAACAGATTTAGTGCCAATTTCCGAAAAAGCATTACCAAACCGCTTGCCTTGCAATACCAAATCAAAGAAAAAGTGCTTCTGTTCTTCTGTGCCATCTAACCGGATGGCTTCTACCATATACAGGTGATTTTGGGGAATTTGTCCCAGGCTGGGATCTGCCTGCGAGATAATTTTGATGACTTCTGCTAGGGTAATATTGGATACAAATACTCCACCATACTCTTTGGGAACTGTGATACCCCACAAACCACTGGCAGAAAACTTTTTTACTTCCTCATAGGGTAAATGCCGCTCTCTATCGCGACCAGAATCTCCCTTGGCGAATTCATCTGCTAATTGGTGAGCGATCGCAATCGCTTCTGCATCACTAGTAATTACATGGGCTTGCTGCTCAGTACTAATCACAGTTGTCATAATTTTGTCTTCCTGCTTTGTATGTTTTTCGTGTGCGAGTAAGGCTCACTCACACAGTTACTAACTCATCAGATATGCGACGATGTGCTTCAATTTCTTGCACCAAAGGAATAACTGTGCGACCGAAGGCGGATAGGTCATCGCTATAGTGGAGGAAGCCACCGAGAATTAAATCTACTCCGACTTCGTAGTACTGGCGGATGCGATCGGCAACTTGTTCAGCTGTACCAATCAAGCCTGTTCTGAAGCCATCGTTGTACTGCACTAAGTCTTCAAAATTAGAATTTGCCCACATTCCCTGACGTTCACGGGTGGATGCTCCTGCATGTTTGACTGCCGCTCCAAAGCCTTCAACAGCTTCTTTGTCTGCCTGAGCAATAATCTCTCGCAGTAGAGCATGGGCCTCTGCCTCAGTCTCTCGTACCAAAATAAAAGCATTCAGTCCAAACTTCACCTTACGTCCTTGTTGATGTGCTAGAGCCGATACTTCCTGAATCTGTTGCCGCACACCGTCGATAGTATTGCCATTCATGAAATACCAGTCAGATACGCGGGATGCCATGCGTCGCGCTGCTTTTGAGTTTCCACCTTGGAAAATTTCTGGGTGTGGATTCTGATTGACTGGTCTGGGCTTTACCCAACCACCATTAATGCGGTAAAAGTCGCCTTTGAAGTGGAAATCATCTTCTGTCCACATACCTTTCAGCACACGAATAAATTCCTCGGAACGACGATAGCGTTCGTCATGATCTAACCAAGGTTCGCCATAAATTGTGAACTCGTCTTTAAACCAACCGCTAACGACATTCAAGCAGAAGCGACCATTGGAAATAAAATCTATTGTCGCCCCCATCTTGGCAACCACACCTGGATGCCACAGTCCTGGATGAACAGCAGCAATCAATTTCAGCCGCTCAGTAACTGGTGCTAAAGCTGCTACAGTAGAAAGTGCTTCTAACTGGTATTCTGCACCATAGCTAGCAATAAACCTAGCCTGGGCTAAAGCGTAATCAAATCCAACTTGTTCAGCAGTTTGAGCTAGTTGAGCGTTGTAATCGAAAGTCCAATCTGTACGTTGGGGAATTTTACTGACTACTAATCCCCCGCTAACGTTAGGAACCCAGTATGCAAACTTAATATCCATGATTTCAACTCTGTATTGAAGTTGGATGATAAATTTCTCAAGTTACGTTTAATATGAATGAGCTAAACTCGCATTTTTTGATCATGGAGTTTTTGCCAAAATACAGTCTGATGATAATAACGAACACAGATAAACACCGATGATTCATCTGTGTACATCTGTGGTCAATTTCCAAAACTCGCTGTAAATCTGCCCCAGTACTCTATAGTCTTCTAATTCAATTGTGGCAAAACGCTTAACTCCTACTCGTTCCATTGCCGTTTGTAGTTTTGCATCTGTTTGCAATAATGCCGACTGCATTTGCTCAATCAAAGGTTTACCTAAACGCTGTGCTACTACCAACGGTGGCATAGGAGATGGACCAAGTACTTCTATCACACGCAAATGTTTTGATAATTCAGGAAAGTTGCGTAATTCTTGTTCTAATACCACACTGTCAATCGCTGCACAGTCTGCTAATCCCTCAGTGATCCAGCGAATGGAACGTTGATGAGAGGCTGATTGTATCGTCTTGCCAAAAAAATCTGAGGGATATCTTTCTTGAACTAACTTGTAGCGCAGCAAATTATAACCACTGTTAGAACCAAGGTCGTTATAGCATAGGGTTTTTCCTGCCAAATCTGCAAATGCTTTTATATTGCTATCAACATTGACAATCACATCTGCAAAGTAAATAGGACGGTTGTAATATCGAGATGATTGCATCACAGGTGCAACCAATGTCTGTAATTGGTCTGAAATCACCTGACAGTATCGAATTAGCGGTAATCCACAAATAAATGCTAGGTCTATTTGGTCTTGCAATAGTAGCGGATCTTCCAGAGGGTCGTATTCTCCTTGGTGTAGCTTTATTTCTAATCCTAAAACATGACTTAGATAAGCTGTAATTGCTTGGTAGAATCCGAACCAATTGGGAGCTAAGTAGGATACAGCACGCAGTTTTGGTAAGATAGTCATTCTTGTTCTACAACAGTGTGATGCTTGGAAACTTGTGTTATTTTCCGACCTGACCAATGAATGTATAAAAAGCCCAAGCTAGCAAAGGTCAACAGCATTATTCCAAAAACTGTCGTGTATGCTTTAGTGTGCCACCATAGCCGCGCGATCCATGCAGCACCTTTTTTTGGTAACTTCCATAAATCATAGTTATTAACCCTTTTAGTCTTGTGGATAGTTTGGGCTAATGTCATTTTGATTGCTTCCTTAAATTTAAATCCGGCAAACCGATAAACTTACAGTAGATTGTATAACAAATCATCCCGATTCGTCAAAACAACTTGACCTTAGCCCTTTACATAATTGGGATTCCACTGCAACCAGTAGTTTTCTAATCCTCTGGCAACGACATCTGCTAATTTTCCAAATAGGGCGTATAATAAAATACTCAAAACTACCACATCGGTTTGCATAAATTCTCTAGCATTCATTGCCATATAACCAATGCCAGAATCAGCAGCGATAGTTTCTGCGACGATAAGTGTCAACCACATAATCCCCAGAGAAAAGCGCACACCCACTAAAATAGAAGACATTGCCCCTGGTAAAATAATTCGCCAAAACAAACCCCAAGCATTTAAACCATAAATTTTTCCCATCTCAATCAATCCGGAATCAACGCTACGAATGCCGTGAAAAGTATTTAAATAGATGGGGAACATTACACCTAAAGATACAAGAAATAATCGAGCTTCATCACCGATCCCAAACCATAAAATCACTAGAGGAATTAAAGCTAAGTTAGGAATATTACGGAGCATCTGGATAGATGTATCTAACAATTTTTCGGCAATGGGAGAAATGCCGTTAAGTAAACCTAAACCAAACCCAATACTTCCCCCAACTAAAAAACCCATAATAGCTCGTGTAGCACTAATGGTAATATTTCTAAATAGTTCGCCTGTTTTTGCTAATTCAATCGCAGCACTGAATACACTGAGAGGGGCAGGTAAAATTCTTGTGGGAATTAAGCCAATAGAAGATAATAATTGCCACACAGCAAGTATTGATATGGGTACAGCCCAAGGTATAAGTGACTGAATATGACGATTCTTTAAAAACTTAAACTGGAGTTTATTTTTTTTCATCATATGCCTCGAATTAAAATTTACACGGGAAGAGGAGATAATTTTCATAGGGTTTTGCGAACTTTATGAATAATGTTTATGAAGTACTGGCTGGAATTGCATATTTCGCAAATCTTGCATTTGTTAGCTCACCTTTGAGGAAATTTGTGATTTTAAATCAATACGCTTCAGTTAAGATTTTGATTTCCCCTAGCCCCTATGAAAATGGAGGAACTGGAGTCTTGAAGTCCCCCTTGTAAAAGTGAATTTAGGGGTGATTCAAAGATTTAATTGTACTAACTGAACCGTATTGAATTTTAACTTGTGAATTTTTGTTGAGAAAATAAATAGTTAATTATTTCATACATTTGAAACAATACTACCTATTTAAATTTGGTATTTTTGTTTGATTTATTGATCTATAATTGAGAATTGAAATTTTCTCAACTGCAAAATTGAGTTTTATTAATTAGGAAGTAAGGTGGGTAACTCCCACCTTGAGATGAGAGGAGTCTACTGTGGCAAAAACTTGTAATTTAGGAATATTAAGTAACGAGGGGTAATGCTTGATTAAGCGTCCAGTTACCGATATCTCGGAGTTTGTAATCTACGGTATCTTGTAGGGTAAAGATACGTAGATCCCGCCAGTAACGATCAAAAAAGCAAAATATTCCATGGTATTTGTACCATAAACTTGTATAGTGATTTGATATGCTTTCAGATAAATACGGTAAATTGGTAGGATAACCGTATATTGTTTATAGTAGTTTTACATAGTTAAAAACAAAATACAAGGATATTTTGTAAAAAAATGCAAAACTCAAAAACCTTTTAACCCAATTCAAATCCCAAATTCTTCAATGCTTCCTGTAACCTATCCCGTCCTGATAAAGACTCAACAAAGCCCACTCGTTTAGTTGGGTATTCCGTCCAATCAACAGGGACATTCATCTTTTGGGAATTGTCAAAGGCTTTCATCACCTGATTGTAAAATGCGATCGCGCAATTATTGTTACCAGTCTGACACTGGATTGAGAATAATTTCTTTAACGCAATCATCAAACACTTCAAAGTAAATCTATACGTTAAATGTATTCTGATACCAAAGTATTTTTATCTAACTTGTAACAATCTTGTTTATTAACCTAAACTTAAACTAAAGTTAATCTATCAAGATTACGGATATTCTACTTAACATTCAGAATATCAGGAGTATAAGCAATGAATGTTATGTTCCTTACTTCCAATGATTGGTTGCATATAGGTTTTAGACTGGGGCTGGCAATGTTTGTAGGTTGCGTGATCGGACTTAACAGAGAGCGTAAGGGTAGACCAGCTGGGATGAGAACTTTTATGTTAGTGAGTATGGGTGCAGCGCTTTTTGTCATGATTCCATTACAAGCCGAGGGAGATAGTCCCTATGCAGCAACTAACGCACTCAGTCGCACTATTCAGGGAGTAACTACAGGAGTTGGCTTTCTAGGAGCTGGGTTGATTTTGCAGCAGTCTTCCACACCATCATCAGATACACCAAAAGTACGCGGATTAACTACCGCAGCTTCAGTATGGATTGCCGCAGCATTAGGAGCAGCGATTGGTTGTGGTTTATGGCAAATGGGTGTTATGGGAGCTTTGCTGACTTTAGTAACATTAAGTGGTGTAAAGCGTTTGCGAAAGTCAGTTAATTTAGCTACCAATAAAGAGTCAACAACATCACTTGCTGAAGATATAGAAGATTAAGTTTTCTTACTTGAAATAGTGATCAACAAAATAGAACTTGATTTTTGCCGTCATGTATGAAAATATTTCT
Source organism: Fischerella sp. CENA71 (assembly GCA_024239075.1). Taxonomy (GTDB): domain Bacteria; phylum Cyanobacteriota; class Cyanobacteriia; order Cyanobacteriales; family Nostocaceae; genus Pelatocladus. The sequence continues at coordinate 37,184 of JANBVI010000021.1, forward strand.
ATAATCATCAAATACGGTTTATCTATATATTGACCGTACAATACTAAAATAATATTCTTTTGTAAGGAGTAAGCACAGAAGTTTAATTACAAGTCTAAGCATGGATGTTGATTGAAAACTCTGTCATTAATCGTTTATATTTATGAATGATTAATGGTATTTATTTAAATCAGTAGTTGTTAAGAATTGTATACACCCAAGTAAATAAAAATGTAACTTTTCCTACACCCTTAAACCCAGACACTCCTATATCCTTATCTAAATATAATACATGGGTTCAGATTGGTTTTGATTTTCTCGTTGCTCATAAAGATCCTGGAGTGTATATTTATTTAAGACAGCATTCACTGCTTGATACGCTTCCAGATAAAAACTTTCAATAATTTTTCTATCTTTCGTTGTTTGATTGGAAGTATCAGCAAAATTAGCAATTCCTGAACCCCCTTCAATACAATTAAATGCATCCAAAAGCGTAATTTGGCTAGGCTTTCGCGTTAGTATATAGCCACCTTTAGAACCACGTGTACTTTTAATTAAACCTCCATTTCTTAATGTTGCCAATATTTGTTCTAAATAACGGCTAGGAATATTTTGAACTGCTGCTATTTGGCGAATATGTAGAAATTCACCTTTAGGATAAGCACTTGTCAGTTCTAAGAGAGCTAGAAGTGTGTATTCATATTTACTGGAGAATTGCACGGGTGTTAATGCTCTTGTTTATTACTTATGAGTGTTAAGTAATTGAATAGATTTAGTTTTGTTCAAACTAAACCTCATTTGATATTGGAACTGAGCGATCGCTAATTGATTTTACTCTAAAGAGTCTGAATCATAAAAGCAATTGTTTTTTCTTTTTATTTTCATAAATTAAAGTGATTATAGCCTTTTTAAGTAGATAAAAATGAGAAATAGCTTTAACATCCATATCATAAGGCTTTTGGGAATTACTCTTGCTGAGTTTTGCAGATTGATATGAGGATTGACCGTATCTTCTAACAAAAAAATAGCCCCTTTTTTGGGGCTAATCAAATATACTTCTTCGTTTATAGTTATCAAGCTCACGCTGGGTGCAGATGCTCTCACTTTATCATGCTGAAATCTGTGTAGAAAATTGCTGTGTACCAAGAGCATTGGATGGCTCTACTTCAATCACACCACGAAACATATTCATACCGCAGGTAAAGGTGTAAGTTCCTGGTTGGTTGGGAGTAAACTCAATCGGAGTAACTTGGTTTAGGGGTAGTTCTTGAGCAATATGAAAATCAGGAAATCGGATTTCTTCAAGGCAACTGCTGGAGTCTTTGCGGTAGAAATTGAGCCGCACTTTTTGGCCTGAATTAACTACCACTTGGCTTGGTTCATACCCGCCATCAACGGTAATTGTTACCTCCTGGATGCCCTGCTTTGATTGTGCTTTTTGCGATTTTGGTTTACTCAGCAAAAACCACCATAACTCCAGTCCTATCAATCCTAATCCGCCAGCTGTAACGGCTGCTTTTGCCCACAAGGGTTGTTCGATACGACGGAACTGACTTGTTTGCTTCGTTTGAGATGGTTGCATCTGTTCGTGGGACATCTGTGCAACTGCTTTGTGAGAAGTAATTCCAAATATCAATCCCAAACTCGCAACACTGCCAATAATTGCTATTCTGTTCATTATTTAAACGCCTCCATTGGCAAATATAACTACATTGCAAGTTATGCTAATGCGCCGGAAATAGCTCCAAGTAAAAATCCAAATCCTGCCAAAGTTCCAAAAAATGTTACTTTCTTAAGCATGTTTCTACTCATTGTGATTTATTCAACCAGTTGTTTTAGTGTGGAAATTACGCAAGCGTAGTGCATTAGTGACTACCGAGACAGAGCTAAACGCCATTGCTGCACCTGCAATAATCGGGCTGAGCAGCCAACCGAAGATGGGGAAAAGAATTCCTGCTGCAATTGGAATACCAGCGACGTTATAGATAAAGGCGAAAAAGAGATTCTGACGAATATTGCGAATCGTGGCCCGAGAAAGTTGAATAGCAGTGACGATCCCGTGTAAATCTCCAGAGATGAGCGTGATGTCACTAGCGGCGATCGCCACATCCGTTCCTGTGCCAATTGCCATCCCGACATCGGCTTGAGCCAGCGCCGGTGCATCATTAATGCCATCCCCAACCATTGCCACAATTTTGCCTTCCAACTGAAGTTTCTCGACAGTTTCGGCTTTCTGATCCGGACGAACTTCAGCAAAGACTCGCTTGATGCCCACTTCACGAGCAATAACTTCGGCTGTGCGGCGATTATCCCCAGTCAACATTACCACTTCCAATCCCATTTTCTGCAATGTGCGAATCGCGTTCACAGAAGATGGTTTCACCGCATCGGCAATACCCATAATCCCTTGGATTTTGCTATTCACCGCAATCCAGATGACCGTTTTACCAAGATATTCCAGGCGATCCCAATGTTCCTGCAATGCACCTGTATCAATACCTAACTCATTCATCCAACGATGGGTACCAATTTGTACCCATTGATTCGACACGTACCCTTGCACACCACTACCAGCGTTCGCTTCAAAATCCTCTGCATCTGTTAACTCTACACCTTGGAATTGAGCATAATTCACAACTGCTTCAGCCAAAGGATGTTCTGAATTGCGTTCGACGGATGCTGCAAGGCGCAGGAGATTTAGCTCATTACCATTAGCTGTACCATTAACGGTGACAAAATCTGTGACGGTGGGTTTCCCTTGCGTAATTGTACCTGTTTTATCAAGAACAACAGTCTTGAGCTTGTGCGCGAGTTCCAGACTTTCTGCTCCTTTAATGAGAATACCATTTTCTGCACCCTTGCCTGTTCCTACCATGATAGAAGTCGGCGTTGCCAAGCCAAGAGCGCACGGGCAAGCAATAATTAACACACCTACAGTGGTAATCAGTGCCATCGTCACATTGCCCATGATGTTATACCAGATGATGAAAGTGGCGATCGCGATCGCAATTACAGTAGGGACAAACCATCCAGTAACTTGGTCAGCTAGCTTTTGAATCGGTGCTTTTGAACCTTGTGCTTGTTGTACTAGCTTGACAATCTGCGCCAAGAATGTGTCTTTCCCGACTCGTGTTGCTCGGAATTTGAAGCTACCAGTTTTGTTAATTGTGGCTCCAATCACTTCATCGCCCGGATGTTTCTTCACAGGTACACTTTCACCTGTTACCATTGCCTCATCAATAGTCGAGGAACCATCAATAATCTCGCCATCTACTGGAATCTTTTCACCCGGACGCACTAAAACAATATCGCCTTCAATGACTTCGGTAAGTGGGATGTCTACTTCTGTGCCATTGCGAATCACACGAGCGGTTTTAGCTTGTAAGCCTATAAGTTTACGAATTGCTTGGGAGGTTTGCCCTTTGGCACGATTTTCAAGCAGTCGTCCCAGCAAAATTAGAGTGATGATGACTACCGCTGCTTCGTAGTACACATCAGGTGGCAATCCTCGCTCAGTGAAGAACCCAGGCAAGAAGGTGGGGAAGAGGGAATAGAGATAAGCGGTACCTGTGCCAATCGCCACCAAGGTATCCATTGTTGCCGTGTGACGTTTCAGAGCTTTCCAAGCATTGATAAAGAAAGATGCACCACACCAAAACAATACAGGTGTTGCCAGTACGAGCTGTAACCAAGGATTGTGCATCCACATCGGGATCAAGGGAATGGACAACCCTGTCATCATTGGTAGCGAACCAATGACTAGAATGGCGCTGATAATGCCGCCAACCCAAACTTTTCTGACTAACGCTCGATTTTCTGCTTGGCGTGCTTGTTGTTCTGCATCATCTGTGGTGTATAAATCATCGTCTTGTATCGGCATCGCAGAGTATCCCACCGCATCTACTGCATCGCAAATTGCTTTTGGGTTAGTTTTGCTGGGATCATAGGTGACAGTGGCTTGCTCTGCTCCAAAGTTGACGCTACACTCATTCACACCCCTGACGGAACGAATTGCATCTTCAATGGTGTTAGCGCAAGAGGCACAACTCATACCCCGCAGTTTTAGATTTGTGTTTTCCATTGTCAACCTCCTAACGATTCCTCAACTGCTTTTTAAAGAATTTAGTGGTATTTAATTAACTAATCCCATTGTGAAATCTCCATCTTGCTGGAGAGTCAAGGGGTAGTGAGAAAATTTTTTGAGAACGCGTTTTTGGGTTTCGGTGGCTACCGCCATCGCAAGTTCAATTATCTTGAAGAGAATTGTCTGCCTTTCGTGACCATTTTTAGTAGTTATTTGATAAATTCTGTTTATTATTTTCAAAAAAAAGAATATTTGCTCTTATCTGGGTCAAATCATAATATTAAAACTAAGCTAAGTTGTAAAGACAAAAATCGCAAATCTGATTAATGGCGATCGCCTAGACATCAAAAAAATTCAAATATCTTCTGAACTTTTATGTGTTTGCTATTTGACTGTTGGATTATGGTGCTTACTCTCTTACAATCTGACTCGTAATCCTCTCATGGCAACGCTGATGGCTCGCTATGGTCGAAAAATCTTCCCCTGGGTGTTAATGTGGTTAGGATTCTCGATTATGATGAAGAGCGCGACTTTTCAACTTGTTCCCAGTGTGGCAACGATTTTCCAATAGATGTGAAGCAAGTGAACAGGTGAAGATTTATCAAGATTTTAAATTTTAAATTCTTAATTTATATTCCCCAGTTTGCAGGCTAAAGAGTTGAGTAAAAGAAAATCATTACTTTTGTCTATTATTAGGAAAAATAATAATATTTGCTTTCAGAGTTTGATTGGTTCTATCTTGAAATCAAGGTGAACTAAAAGCAGATAAAAAAGATTACCAAGTTCAAAAGGAATAAACTAATGAACAAACCA
>JANBVI010000022.1 GCA_024239075.1 Fischerella sp. CENA71
CTAGATACAACACGCCGATGAGCTTGCTTTGATTGAGCAGTGGCAAACAAAAGACTGATTGAGTCTGGTGGTGTTGAATATAGGGATCATTGATAAAATTACCTTCACGAGTAGCATCATTAAGAATGACCGACTCATGAGTCCGAATCACATAATGAACGATCGATTCAGCTAAACGATTTGCGATCGCAGCCGATTGCAGCACTCGTGCAGTGCAGACACTTTCACCTTCAACCAGTTCACAAGCAGCGTCGATTCTCCATTCGCCTGCGTTCTCTAAAAGCAAAAATCCGGTTTGGGCACCTGCGTTTTCGATGAGGATCTGCATTAACGAACTGAGCAACTGCTCCAGTTCAATCTCACTTGAAATTGCTTGAGCTGCTTTCATCACTGTCGCTAAATCGAGAGCAACATGTGAGGTATTAGAGGTAGTTCCAGCAGCAGTGTGGATGGGTGTGGAACTCACACTTGTTGATTGAGGAAAAAACTGAGGATAATCAGCCTCCAAATTCCTGACCTTTGCCGTTGCGCCCCACCGTTCATAGCAGTAGTGAGCTTCCTTCATATATATCTGGGCAAATTTTTCCAAACCTCGCGCCAGATAATGTTTAGCAGCTAATTCGTAAGCTAAGGCTTCTTCCTGAATATATCCGTTTTCTCTGGCTCCTTGAATCGCTTGTTCATAGAACCCTTCTGCCTCAAGCAACTGACCTAAAACTCGGGCTTTTTCTGCCTCGACTAAATGATATTTATGCAGAAAATTCATAGGCGCATGACGCGCCCATTTGTGCAATTTTTCCTGGTTGCTGCTCACCTTAAGGAACAATACTTTTTGTTCTGAATCAGGAACATGTGAATAAATTGCTAGTCGCACCAAAGAATCATAAAAGCAGAACAGTGGCATTGTTACTTGCCCTGGCGCACCTTTGAGATACCCCTCGGCCGCATTTGCACTCTCTAATGCTTGAGTAAACTGCCCAAATAGATAGCAGAGGATCAGCTTGTTGATATAGAAATATTGAAATCCCAGAGAATCATTGTTTGCTAAATAGCGGTTCAATCCCTGTTGCTCATTGTAAACAATGCCTTGTAAACAGCAGGGGTTATTAACCTGTCCTTGTAAGTTAAGTACTGCCTGCCAAAAGATTTGATGGTAATTTAAGCAAGTTTCCTGCTTCAATTGGGCGATCGCATGGCTGTAATTCTGCATCTCCTGTTCTAATTGTGTCAGTTCTAATCCACTGAAATATAAATACTCACATTTTTGGTAAGCCGCTAAACCTGCAAAGCCGAAATCTCCGGTTTCTACTCCACTGGAGTAACTTTCTTGCAATAGGGATACAATCTCCCTAAAATGGGACTTGCCAAAGCTGATGCCTTCCGCAACAATTAGAAAGGTTTTGCTTTTAAGTTCTTGGGCATTCAGCCGTTCCACAAGGTTGAGGGCGAGTTGACCCAACTGATGAGCTTTCTCTATATCCTGAGTTGCTGCGGTGATCACGACTCCATAACAAGAATAGGCAACCGCAGAAGTGGGTGCATTGCCATATTGAATCGATAACTTGACTTGCTCGCACGCCATCAGCCAAAACAGTGCAGGTGCAGCCTGAAAGGCAGGAGAAGCGATATTTGAAATAATCCGCATGGCTGCTAATTTACTGGTATCTGTCATTAAAGGTAAATGCACCAAATCTTGAATATTCCTTCCTTGCAGAACTTCTCCTGTTTCTTTTAGTGCTTGTTGAATCTGGAATTCTGTAGGTGATTCTGGCAGGTTCAGCCCTAGTTTTGCCAACACTTGCAACCCGACTTTAATCGCGTCTAACTTGCGAGTTTGTGCTACATAGGTTTTGATTGTGACCTCATGAACTTTCACTTCATCTAAAATGGTTCTGGCTTCTTGCAAAACAATAGCAACCCATTGCTCCATCGCCAGAAAGTCACCGGATAGATAGGCAGTTTCTGCGGCTTCTTCATGGAGAACCAAACTGAGGTCATACTGATGTTGCCAACTATCGGTTGCGAGTAACTCGATGCCTGCGATCGCATACTTCAAAGCAGCACTATAGGCAGTAGCCGCTTTGGCTTTTTGGGCTGCCATTAAGTTGAGTCTGGCAATGCTGTTTCGTTCCTGCCCAAAGATGAGATCAATCGCTAAATTGAGATGATCCACAATTTCAAACAGCCGCTCTGATAACTCCTCTGGCAACGTTTTTTCAAGCAGATTGCGACCGATTTGAAGATGAACCACCTGTTTGTGCGATTCATCGATTAGGGTATAAGCAGCTTGCTGGACGCGATCGTGCAAGAACTTATACTCTTGAATTAACAAGTTTTCATCTAATTCAGATAGTGGTTGAATTAATCCAACTTGTATGGCTGCTAGTAAATCTTGAAAAACCGTTTCAGGTGGTTTATTACAAACAATCGATAGAGTATCTAAATTAAATTCAGCGCCGATGCAAGCAGCTAACCGGAGAATTTGCTGTGTATTCTCTGGCAGTTTCTTCAACTTCAAGAGCATCAACTCCACAACATTATCAGTGATATCTTGGGCTTGGATCTGTGCTATGTTCCACTGCCAGCTTAAATGTTCAAAATCAAAGGTCAATAAATTTTCGCTATACAGCATTCTCAAAAATTCATTGACAAAGAACGGATTGCCCTCAGTTTTACGCAAAACTAACTCAGCTAAGAGACGAACGATGTCTGCATTCCGATGCAGCGTCTCGGCAATCAACTGACTCAACGGGCCCAGCGTTAATGGTTTTAGGATAATTTCCTGAAGTACTACCCCTTGTTTTCGCAGTCTCTCTAGCATTAATGCTAATGGATGCGTTGGCTTCACTTCATTATCTCGATAAGCTCCAATCAAAAATAGTGATTGGGCTTGCTCATCCAGCAGCATCAACTCAATTAAATTCAGTGTAGCTGAGTCTATCCATTGCAAATCATCTAAGAATATTACCAGGGGATGTTTTTTTGAACAAAACACCCGCACAAATTGCCCAAAAATCCGATGAAAGCGATTTTGAGCTTCATTTGCTCCAACTTCCGCTACAGGCGGCTGCTTGCCAATAATCAATTCAACTTCCGGAATCACATCAATGATGATTTGTGCGTTGTTTCCTAAAGTTTTTAGAAGTTGTGATCGCCACTGTTGCACATACTCATCTGGCTCACTCAGTAATTGCCGTACCAATTTTTGCAGGGCAACCGCGATCGCACTGTAGGGAATATTGCGCTGAAATTGATCGAATTTACCAGAGATAAAATAGCCACGCTTTTGGGTGATTGGTTTATAAATTTCCTGCACTAACGCTGATTTGCCAATGCCAGCAAAGCCAGATACCAACATCATTTCAACTTGGAATTTTCGGTTGCCCGTTTGTTGGGTTTGTGAAGTTGTTTGTGAATTGTTTGGTAAACCAGCAACGGGATTTGACTCCGGACACGCTACCCGGTCAAACGCCGCCAGTAACATTGCAACTTCCTTATCCCGTCCATAGAGTTTTTGGGGAATTTGAAAGCGATCGCAAACGTCTTGAAGCGCCAGTTGAATGCTAGAGATTTGACCGATTTTTTCTAATTGTTCAGCACAGATTTCTAAATCCGCTTTGATGCCCCAGGCACTTTGATAACGATTTTCAGCATTTTTCGCCATCAGTTTGAGAATAATATCTGAAACTGGCTTGGGAATCGTTGTATTTATTTCATTAGGCGGAATAGGATGTTTGGCAATATGACAATGGACTAGCTCTAGCACGTCTGTGGTGGGAAATGGTAGTTGTCCGGTGAGCAGTTCGTAAAATGTCACGCCCAGCGAGTAGAAATCAGTCCGGTAATCGAGCAAACGGTTCATTCGCCCTGTTTGCTCTGGAGAAATGTAGGCGAGGGTTCCTTCTAAAACATGAGGGTTCTTGAAAGTCGGATTCGTGCGGTGAAATTGGGTGGCAATTCCAAAGTCAATAATTTTGATAACGCCAGTATCCAGATTCAGGACTATGTTTCCAGGGTTGATATCTTTATGAATGACATTGGCTGCATGGATTCTACCTAGAATATCGGTGAGGGCGATCGCTAAACCTAGAAAAATCGATAAAGGCATCGGGCAGAAGACATCTGGGCGCTTGTACATCCATTGCTCTAAGGACTCTGCCCCAAAATCTTCTAATAGAATTACCAGAGTGCGTTGATAGTCTTGCTGGCTATATGCCTTGACAACCCCTTCCAAGTTGAGGGAACGGGTAATTTTATATTCCTGTCTGTAACGGGTTAGTTCTTGAGGAGAGGGATAATCCTGCTTGAGCATTTTTACTATGATCGCTACTCTATCGTCTCTGATGCCCCGATAAACCAGAGAATTAGAACTTTCGTATATCTTGTCTTGGATGGCAATACCAGGTAGAGCAATCATAGAGCAACTCTTGAAAGGAGAATCTGGCATAACTCAAACTATACACCAATTCTCATTCTGAGAATAATTACTCCCGGTTCGCCCATTTTTTCGCGAGTTGAAGAATCTATCCCACTAATAAAATTTTATTAATCCAGATATGGATTGTGGCAAGGGAGAGAAAAGCATTGAAACAAGCTCTAATTCTTTCCCATCGCACAACAAGACGGCGACATCCGTGAGAGGTTAAGATAAAAGGTATTTTGTCAATCCGTTAAAATACTCAAAATAATTTAAATAAGAATGATAATCGTGCGTAGGGGTGGGGGAAGGAGGCGAGCGACGCTCGCCTCCTTCCCCCAGTTTTTTGATTATAATTATCAATAAACTTTTTATTAGCTGAAATCTTCATTTAAAAACTATTGCTGAAATTGATCGAATTTACCAGAGATAAAATAGCCACGCTTTTGGGTGATTGGTTTATAAATTTCCTGCACTAACGCTGATTTGCCAATGCCAGCAAAGCCAGATACCAACATCATTTCGACTTGGAATTTTGGGTTGCTCGTCTGTTGGGTTTGTAAAGTTGTTTCTGAATTTTTTGGTAAACCAGCAACAGGATTTGACTCGGGACAAGCTACACGGTCGAACGCCGCCAATAACATTGCAACTTCCCGATCCCGTCCATAAAGTTTTTGGGGAATTTGAAACCGATCGCAAACGTCTTGAAGCCCCAGTTGAATGCTAGAGATTTGACCGATTTTTTCTAATTGTTCAGCACAGATTTCTAAATCCGTTTTGATGCCCCAGGCACTTTGATAGCGATTTTCAGCATTTTTCGCCATCAGTTTGAGAATGATATCTGAAACTGGCTTGGGAATCGTTGTATTTATTTCATTAGGCGCAATTGGATGTTTGGCAATATGACAATGGACTAGCTCCAGCACGTCTGTGGTGGGAAATGGTAGTTGTCCGGTGAGCAGTTCGTAAAATGTCACGCCCAACGAGTAGAAATCAGTCCGGTAATCGAGCAAACGGTTCATCCGCCCTGTTTGCTCTGGAGACAGGTAGGCGAGGGTTCCTTCTAAAACATGAGGGTTTTTGAAAGTCGGATTCGTGCGGTTAAATTGGGTGGCAATTCCAAAGTCAATAATTTTGATAACGCCAGTATCCAGATTGAGGACTATGTTTCCCGGGTTGATATCTTTATGAATGATATTGGCTGCATGGATTCTGCCTAGAATGTCGCAAAGAGCGATCGCAAAACCTAAAAAAGTGGATAAAGGTATGGGGCAGAAAACATCTGGACGCTTGTGTATCAATTGCTCTAAAGACTCTCCCCCAAAATCTTCTAAGAGAATCACCAGAGTGCGTTGATAGTTTTGTTGGCTATATGCCTTGACAACTCCTTCCAAGTTGAGAGAACGGGTAATTTTATATTCCTGTCTGTAGCGAGTTAGTTCTTGAGGTGAGGGATAATCAAGCTTTAGCATTTTTACGACAAGCCCTACTCCATCGTCTCTGATGCCTCGATAAACTAAAGAATTAGAACTTTCGTATATCTTGTCTTGAATGGCAATACTAGGTAGAGCAATCATAGAGCAACTCTTGAGAAGATAATCTGCCATACCTCAAACTATACATCAATTCTCACCGTTCGCGTAATAGAATTTGACTAAGAGGAATTATCCACAAGATGGCTATAAATATCAGGTGAAAGCCGGAGGTGTTGTAGAGGTGTTGATATAGCTTTAAATCAAAATTCCGAATTCATATCTATTAATAAATAATCCAATCACAATATCGTGCATAAGAATAGATTTAGAAAAGCAAATTGTTTTTCTAGC
>JANBVI010000023.1 GCA_024239075.1 Fischerella sp. CENA71
TGCTATTGCCTATACTTGTGCTGTTTTATCTGGTCGTAGTTCTCGGAAAATGGGACTCCAAAAATATGTTGGTCGTCTCAAAGAATTAAAGCGATTACATCGCCGACATAGTGCTTTTTGGCTTGGTTTATATGGGTCTTTGTGGGTGGGAGCCATGGAGTTTTGGGCTGATTTAGCTCATGAATTGATGCGTTTGAAGCCCAGCAAACTAACCGCGTCCACTAAAAAAATCAAACAAAAATAATTACGAATTACGAATTACGAATTATTGATGTATCGGCGAACTCAGCAAAGAAAGGCGAACGGGGATTTAAGAATGCAATTTGGGATCAATCCTAAAACTTGCCAAAAATGTTCACTCAAACGACGGTGTTTAGCACCAAACACAAAAGGTAAAGGTGGCAGAAGAGTAACTGTTATTAGGAGAAAGCAGGCACAAGCGCAAGAAACATTTCCGATATGTTCAGCAATAATACTCACCGTTCGCGCAATCGAGGATGAGTTTGGTGAAATAGATGAAATAAGAGAGAGTATCAAAGCAGGCGATCATTTCCCGTCGCCCTTGTGCCAGAAAGAAAGTTGTGTAGGGTGTAACGGTTTAATGGTAAGTGTGAAAAATGGCACATTTACCCCAACAAATAATATCAGAACGAATCGATGATGTGGTTCTGCTGCTAGAGGTGATGAAAAAAATGGGACTGCCAGAAATCCTCAACCAATATTTGCCACGGCACTGGAAACAAGAAGGACTAGATTGGGGATGGGTAGCTTGTATTTGGTTAGCCTACATCATCTCACAGGGAGACCACCGAAAAGTACGTGTTCGGGAATGGGTAGAACAACGACGCTACACCATAGAACAACTATGCTCAATCAACATTAGGGATCTCCAAGAAATAAAATGTCCAGCCCTATCAAATATATTTGGGCTCAGTCCAAGGACTCGTAAGCGTTCCGCCTGAAGGGCGGAACGCGAGGGCTGGACATTTTATTTTTTGGAAAGGCCTTAGAGAAACAGACTTTACAGATGACCGTTTAGGAATACTCTTGAAGCGATTAAGTAAGCCCGAAACTTGGGAACAAATAGAACGGTATCTCACGCAAAACACCATCCGAGCCTATGACTTAGGGGTAGAGCAAGTACGTTTAGATGCAACAACCATCAGTGGACACCATCTCATCAGCGATTCAGGTTTATTCCAATTTGGACACAGCAAGGATGACCCGAATCTACCACAGGTAAAATTGATGATGGGGATGATTGACCCATTAGGGATGCCCCTTGTCACCCGGGTAGTATCTGGAGAACAAGCAGATGATGGGTTGTACATTCCTGCCTACCAACAAATTGCTGCCACGTTGAACAAAAAAGGGTTGTTGTTTGTTGGTGAGTGTAAAATGAGTTCACTATCAACACGCTGCAACATACATATTCAGGGAGATTACTACCTATGCCCATTATCTAATGTGGGTAAAACTCCAGAACTTCTTGCTGGCTGGATAAATGATACTGTCATGGGTAAATTTCCACTTGTTGATATCAAGCGAACCAGTGTTCATCACAACAGTGAAACCAGCCCAGAGTTGGATGGACTTGAAACTACTATCGCCACTGGCTATGAGGTGTGTCGTCATCTCGAGGTGGTTGATGAACAATTGCCATTACTATGCTGGCAAGAAAGGGTGTTGATTGTTCACTCACCAACACTTGCAAAACAACAGGTTCAGGGATTAGAGAAGCGACTTCACAACGCACAACAGAAGTTGATGGCGTTAACTCCACAAAAAGGTCGTGGTAAACGACAAATTAGCGACCTACAGGTTTTATTGCAAAAAGCTACAGAAATTCTGCGCCTTCATCGAGTTGAAGGGTTACTAAGTTTCGATTATGAATGCCAAGAAACTGTTGAAGAAACCTACATTGGTCGAGGTCGTCCCACATCTCGCCCCAAGCAAATTACTCGAAAAACTAGGTATCATATTCAGACTGTTATCCGCAATGAAGATGCTATTGCCCAAACTCACAAAACTTTTGGCTGGAGAGCTTTTGTCAGTAATGCTCACTCGAGTATGTTAGGAGTTGAACAAGCTGTACTGACTTATCGAGACGAATGGATTGCTGAACGTGGTTTTCATCGCCTTAAGGGTGCGTCACTTTCGATTGCTCCCATGTTTGTGCAACGTGACGACCAAGTTACTGGGCTGATTAATTTACTAAGTCTCGCCCTACGTTTGCTGACAATTATCGAGTTTGTTGTCCGACGGCAATTAACTGCTATTGAGGTCAACTCTCTTGCTGGACTTTACCCCGAACATCCAAAAAAAAGGACTGCTCAACCTACTGCTGAACGGTTGTTACGTGCTTTTTCTAATATCACTTTGACGATTATTGAAGCCCGTGGTCAGCGTTTTGGTTATGTTCCTCCTTTAAACCCTCTACAACAGGAAATTATTAGTTTGCTTGGTCTTCCTCCTGATATTTATAGCAATCTTGTAGATAATTCCTCTTAGTCAAATTCTATTACGCGAACGGTGAGTAATTTAGCATACTAAATACTGAAGAACCGATGTTTCTAACTTCTGAATCAGATTATAGAGGCATACAGCTGATCTCTAATGTGTAAGCTGGTGATTTTTTGACTAAAGACTTGTGCGGTAGTGTTATGGATAAATTCTGACCGTACTGCTGCCACTCCAGTGTACCTCCAACACCTAGCATCGTAATATTTGCTTTTTCTGGCAAAATTATTCCTGGAATAGTAACCTTCTCAAATGTTGGTTCATCAAGCAATATTGCATATAATTTTCCTCCCTTTGTGGTGTAGCGCACTCGAATACGTTCTGGAGTTAAATCTTCTGCTCGTATCCAATAGCGTGAGCCAAAGATTGCTTTACCATTCACATCTAGCCATTTACCCAAGCCTTCTAATCTTTCAAGCTGTTCTTTGGATATTGAACCATCAGCCTTTGGCCCAATGTTCAGCAATAAATTCCCATTTTTACTAACAATATCTACAAATAAGTCAACTAGTTCATCTACCGAAATCATGTTCAAATCAGTATCATTTTGGTTATAGCCGAATGAGTAACCTAAACCTCTTGTACTTTCCCATTTTTTTGGTTCTATTTGGGTGAGTTGGCTATACTCAGGTGTGGAAAAGTCAAAGTGCAACCCCAACTGACCACCTAAATCAAAACGGTCATTCACCACACCATCGGGTACGCGATTGTAAAAGTAGGCCATAATTTCATTCGCTTGCCCAATAGGGTAACCAAGATCATTCCATAATAAAGATGGCTGATAGCGGTCAATCAATTCGCGCCAATGAGCATTCGCATAATCTGCATAAGCTTTTTCCTGAATAATTGCTCCCACTAGCGTATTGAAGTCTGTGATTGTTGTATCTTTGAAAGACCAATCAAGACCACCAGAATAATACACACCCATCCGCATACCTTCTTTGCGAACAGCTTGTGTTAGTTCGCCTACAATATCGCGTGTTGCCACTCGCCCTGGCTGGTTTATAGTTTTACTAGGCCACAACAAAAAGCCATCATGATGCTTCGTTGTTAGTACAACGTACCGCGCACCCACTTTAGAGAATAATTTTGCCCATTTCGAGGGGTTCCAATTTGTTATGGCTGCATTAAATCTAGGAATAAAGTCATCATAGGTGAAGCCTTCACCATAGGTTGTACGATGGTAGTTATAGGTAGGGCTGCCCTCAAGTTTCATGGAGTTGTAATACCATTCCGAGTAAGGGTTGTTCTCAAACCAATATTCCCAACCACGCTCTGCAACGACTTTGTTCAGTTCTCCAGTTAGTGGTGCATAGCCAGGTACAGAATATACCCCCCAATGGATAAAAATTCCGAGTTTCGCATCCTTGAACCAGTCTGGAACTTCATGGTTCGATAGCGATTCAGTTGTTGGCTCATAAGTTCTTTGTGCAAGGGCAACAAAAGTTAACAAGTTCAAAAATACAGTTAACCATAATGTAGTAAACAGCGCACGTACTAAAAACTTAATCATTACAAGGTTCCTTATTAACAACGTTCTCAAACTTTAGAACGAAAGTATACTTAACCATTTTTAGTCGCTATTTTTATCAACAAGGACTAGATGTTAAGTTGAAGTCTATCAAATAGTGAAACTAAAGCTATTTATTTCCTAAGTAGTCTCTACTGATATTTAACTCATATATGCTTTGTTCTACTTGATGGCAAAGGTATTGTTCAGGATACTGTATTTTCAAGCATAGCCGCACCCAATTGATTTTAATTATGCAAAAAATTATGAGCTTCATTGAGTTTGTTGGCTGATTCTTCTAATAAGCGTTGTTCGTGAGCATTTCTTGATAACAGCAGTTGGCGCTCAATACCTGTTGAGCCAATGATACATGGAAGTCCAAGCACAACTTCACTGCCAACTCCATACTGAGAATCTGCTCTGGCCGATACTGGAAATATCTGCTTTTCATCTCGCAGGATGGTATCAACTAACTGACAAACTACTATTGATATACCATAGCTTGTATTTCCTTTGCGTTCAAAAATGTTATAGCCTCGTTTACGAGTTAACTGTGCGTACTCTTGCTGAATTTGTTCTAGCGTTACTCCTTGTGGTATGGGAAATTCAGTTAATAGAATTCCTCCAATAAATGCACTAGACCAAACGACAAATTGACTGTCTCCATGCTCTCCAATCACATAAGCATGAACGTCAAGTTTTGCAACATTCAGTCGCTTTCCAAGTTGATATCTCAGTCTAGCAGTATCAAGAACAGTTCCCGAACCGAAAATTAGGTTTTCTGCTCTGGTGGAAGTAGCGATCGCAATCCGCGTTAGTACATCCACCGGATTGCTAACGATAATTATGATTGAATTCGGTGCAACTCGATCCAATTCTTTGATTGTCGAACGCATAATCTCTGCATTGTCGCTCAATGTATCTAACCGGGTCTGTCCTTGTTTTGGCTGCACCCCAACAGTCACAATAATGATATCTGAATCAGCTACATCTTCATACTGATTTGATGGTATAATTTTCATCTCTTTAAGTAGGGGAATGCTGTCTTCGATATCCCATGCTTGACCTTCAGCTTTTGATAAGGTTCGGTCAAAAAGGACAACCCTTACACATCTACCGAGTAGAACTAAAGCATTTGCAACGTCTGCACCTACATTACCTGCACCAATAATACTGATTTTAGATGTTTTACTAATCATGCTATATCTACTTTTTTCTCTTCAAGAGTGCAATATTGTTTGTTTGGTAAGTTCTTAGGTCTGCAATTACTGTCTCCTTACAACTTGGAAAACAATATATTTAACCCTTCGGTCATCGTGGGATGAGTCAAAATACCATCGCGCAGAACGGTGTAGGGCATCTGAGCTTGCATCACCATCTGCACAGTTGAAATTACTTCACCTGCTTCATGACACAACAGGGAACACCCTAGAATACGACCTGTATCTGTATCCACGATCGCCTTGAGAAGTCCATCAGTTTGACCGAGTGTTTTCGCTCTCGGAACGGCTGACGCATCCACCTTCGCCACGCGGATAGCATATCCTTGTTGCTGTGCTTCAGTTTCAGTCAAACCCACATGAGCCAGTTCTGGATCGATGAACAGACAGGATGGAACCAATCGATCCCGTGTACTACGGTTGCCCCCATCAATTAAATTAGCTTTGATAATACGATAATCATCGAGCGATATATGAGTGTATTGTGGGCCGCCGTTGATGTCGCCTAACGCCCAAATTCCCGGAATGTTTGTCTCTAAGCGCTCGTTGACTTGAATAAATCCGTGTGTATCGGTTGCCACACCAGCAGCAGCTAAATTTAAGCTATCGGTATTGGGCGCACGACCAACGGCAACGAGCAAATGCGACCCTTGGAGAGTGATTTCACGATCAGCAACTTGGATTTGCAGGATGGTTTGATTACTAGTACGAGCAACCCTCAACACCTTCGCCTTCAGCAAGAATTCAATACCATCTTGTTCCAGCAATGTTTGAACTGCGATCGCTATATCTGGATCTTGCTGTGACAGGATTTGCTCACTTTGCCCAATGACAGTAACGCCAGAGCCAAAGCGCCGAAACATCTGGGCAAACTCCAAACCAATATAGCCACTACCGAGAACGATCAGGTGTTCAGGCAAGTATTCTAGCTCCATAATCGACTCACTTGTCAAAAATCCAGCTTCTGTGAGTCCGGGTACAGATGGAATTAACGGTCGTGTGCCTGTATTAACAAACAATCGTTCGGCGGTAAGTACGCGAGTGTTCCCCTCAGCCATCGTCACTTCAATTGTTTTGGGAGTAACAAACCTTGCTTCACCAATGATCAAGTTGTTATCTAGAGCCGTTTCTAAATTGTGCAAGTTTATTTCACGCGCAGATTGCACAACCGTTCGTTTTCGTTCGATCACCTCTGCTAGCTCAACGATGGGTGTATTAGCTTTAACACCATAAGCGGCACTGTTTCGCACTGTGTTTGCCACATTGGCACTCGCTACCATAGTTTTAGTAGGAATGCAGGCAATATTAATGCATCCACCACCAATCATATTTAAACTGCGTTCAACCAAAGCGGTTTTACGTCCGTCAGCGACTAACGCTGGTGCAAGTGTTTTACCCGCTTTGCCGCCGCCGATAATAATGTCGTCATAGTGTTGAGTGTTCACTTCCATATCCTTTGAGTTTGATCGGGTGAATATGATTTTTAGAAGGTGTTATGAATTTCAGAAAAAACTGGCTGACGCTGACTAAGAGGGTTTTAGCGATAACGTATTTAGCGAGCGTAACTCAAGATGCTTGCCCTAGCTGGGTTGACAAAAAGTGCATAACACCCGCGCTTATGATTCAACTTTTTTTACAAGCTTGCTTCATCAAGATACGGTTGTTTTTATACACCTCTAAAGTTCCAGACTGCGGGTTATCTAACGTGCCATCCCACACCCAATATTCATAATTTCTATTCCGAAACTTATACACTCGAACGCCTTCTGTCGCTTGGCTAGTTCCTTTGCCCAAACTTAAATTACCATTGGGATTGGTCGCGCGATAGAGCAGATCACCGGAAGTATAATTCTGCCAAATATTAATGTTATAACCACCCTGGCATTTTGTACTCAGGATGATGCCAGCAGTAGAATCAGCAGAAGCTCTTAAGGAAAAATTAGCTAAGATACTGATTGGCAGAGTAAGAAGTAACGCGGATGTTTTCATAAGTGTTGTAAAAATGATGAGTTTGACATTACTCCATTGCTGCTACAACTTTACTAGAGGCGTAATTGACAACTACGGCTGTACCTTCGGTTGCCAGATGTTTGGCAATTGAAGCACCAATTCCTTTAGATGCCCCCGTTACAATTGCGATTTTTCCGTCTAGTTTTTTCATGATGATTTTTTAGGATCGGGCAGCGTAAACTTTACAGTTTCACTGGTGATTACTTTGTGCATGGGGTCAGCTAGTTCGATCAGCACCTTGTGTACGCCAGGTTCCAGTCCAACCAAGATAATCGTTTCGCCACTGGAATCGACAAAGTGCCACGGCGCGTCATCAACGGTGATGTGGATATGACCGATGCGCGGCGATACTTCGAGGGCACCTTTGCCAAACACTGGCAACACACGCAAATTCTCGGTCCGGTACTGGATAAAGACCCGGCCCTGGACCAGTGCTTCGGGAAGCGGTGGATCAACAATCAGCTTGGGTGGTGCTTCGTTTTCAATCGCAATCAACGGTGATGGTCCGATAATGTCCCTAGCGCTCGGTGTGTGGCTGTTCATAGCAGGTAAGTATCTGAGAGTAGTTTATATAACAATATAATTTCAGACACCTCAAATTAGAGGTTCTACTTCTAAACTCTGTAGAGATCGTGACTGAGTTGAGAGCTCTAGAAGCAGCACAGGCTTATTGCTGACAAGGTTGGTTGCTCTGTGTCTCAGAAATGGGGAATTGATCGCCAGCAAGATAATTGTCAAAGTATTCGCGAAAGTAGGTCCAGGAAGTTTTGCTACTTGCAGCTAAATAGCAAGTAGGAGCCGTGCGATAAACCGGGACTCGTGATGTAATTTCTTGCTGAAGCAATGGGGAAAGCTCCTCAAATCGTTGCAGTTTCCGAATACTAGCGCTGTAAACTAACTGTCCTGGTTTCCCTTTCATCTTCATCCAAGGTAGCCAAGGACCAATGCGATTCCAAGTGCCTGAAACATTCAGTACTGTAGGAACGTTAGGCTGTTCGACTCTTGCTTTAGGAACTACAAACTTAAAAAATTCCCCAGCTTGATAGAGCGGTTCGGGACTATAGTCTTGAAACTTCGGATCGCTGGCTAGAACGTTAGGATAGGTGAGCGGAACATCCAGTGTGAAAATGAGATTTCTGCCAGCCGCAAAAGCGGGGAATCTCCCTTGTCCTAAGTTGTTTTGAACGGGATTATTAGCAACATGGACTACGGGCACTACTTCCCCTGTCCAGGGATTCTGCCAGCGATTTAGCACCTGATTCGTCTCTGGATCTAAATAGTACTGAAGTTCACGAGATGTTAATAACCATTGTCCTTGCTGATTCTGAAAGCAGCGTGCAACATTCATGCCGATGATACTAAATAACTTTCGCTGCTGTTCTTGAGGAACAAACGCATAAACAGAACCGCTCCATTCGAGATAGGTGTTCCGTGAATCGGTGGCACAGCGAGTCCGGACTAACTCCTGAATGTCAACCGTTTGTGTGTCTGAGTAGGTTCGAGCGTTGCCTGGAGTTGGTTTTAAAGCTAAAACTGTAACGATGACTGTAGCCCAAAAGTACAGAAACTTAGTTTTACGTCTCATACCTTGAATCCTCGTTAAATTCTTGTTCATTTGCAAGAAGGTATAAGACAGCTTCACAGGTAAGTTTGCCATTTTCCCATCATTTGTACTCTTTAATCGCGCCTGTCGTTTTTATGCAAGTGACTGTTTTCTTTACTAAAATTCGTGATGTGCATTACTTAGCAACTATCATTTTAAGAGCGATGAAAAGCATGACAGTGCCAGAAATCCGCTTGAGCCATGCTTCTAAGCTACCTAAAATGAAGCCCACACCCAGCAGCGTTCCCACTTTTTAACGTCTTGTTTACAGACTTAAACCTCCGAGGTTTTGGCATAACGGGAAACGATGCCTGCGGCGGTAAACTACGCATCCTATTGCAGATGTTTCTTCAATTGGGCAGCAGCTTGAACAAATAGAGAACGGGTTTCTGGTAACTCTGCTAAACCATTCAGTAGTCCAAAGTCATGAATCATACCGTTGTACTGCACAGTTGTTACTTCGACCCCAGCTTCATCGAGCTTGCGTCCATAGGCTATGCCCTCATCATGCAAGATATCGCTCTCTGCAACCACAATTAACGCCGGAGGCAAGCCTTTGAGTTGCTCAACCGTCGCCTGTAGGGGAGAAGCATAGATGTCTTTGCGCTTTTCTGGGTCAGGGATGTACATGTCATACATCCACTTCATCGTTGGTACAGTCAGAAAACGCTGATCGCCAAATTCGTGATAAGAATTCGTTTCAAAATCCGCATCTACAATGGGCCACATCAAGATTTGCAGCTTGATGTGTGGTCCTCCTTTTTCTTTCGCCTTCAAAGCAGTCACAGTTGTCATGTTACCACCGACACTGTTGCCAACGACTGCCAAATTCTTGCCATCCACGCCAATCTCCTCGCCATGCTCGGCAACCCATTTGGTCGCAGCATAAATCTCATTGATTGCCTGTGGGTACTGAGCATCTGGCGTGCGAGTGTAGTTGACAAAGACACCTGCAAACCCTGAAAGCACAACCAGATCGCGAACCATGCGCTTGTGTGTTGGGTAATCACCCAGCACCCAACCACCACCATGAATAAAGATGAAAACAGGCAATGTGCCTTTGACCCCTTCAGGTCGTACAATATTAAGGGTAATTGGATAACCGTCAGCAGTAATAGTTTTTTCAGACTCTTCAATGCCTGAAAGGTCTACTGGAACAGAAGCCTGTGCATCTACAAGGACTTGACGTGCTTCGAGTGGAGTGAGTTTCTCCAGTGCCACACCCCCTGAATTCAGCACTTTCAAAAATTCCTTCGTTCCTTTGGAAAGACGTGGATCGTCGGCAACTTCGAGAATTTTTGCTGCTTGGGAGTTTGCTTGAGCAACCATGACGTTCTCCTTTAATAAATTGTAAACAATCTGTTGAGATGTTACGTTAATTGATTTAAGACTGCTGCTTAATAAGTAGTAATTGTAGTAATGAAAATCACTTTTTACCGACATCTTTTTCCAGCCAAAACTATTTGTTACTAGTGGTTAGGTTGGTGTTCTCTACAACGTGAGTGGTCAGAAAGCGGTGAATATGGTCTGCGATCGCGTCCCCATCTTCTTCCAGAGCAAAGTGTCCCGTATCAAACAAATGAAACTCCAGGTTTTTTAAGTCGCGTTTGTAAGCATAAGCTCCCTCGACTAAAAAGCCCTGGTCATTTTTGCCCCATACAATTAGCGTGGGTGGTTGATATTGGCGCAAGTAAACTTGCCATTGTGGATATAACTGCACATTGGACTGGTAGTCGTATTTTAATGCCAATTGAATATCCATATTGCCAGGGCGATCAAGGAGTGCCTGATCCAGAGTCCAGGTATCGGGACTGAGGTTTTCTAGATTCCTGGCTCCAGTGATGTAATACCATTTTGTGCCTTTGCTTGCTAGAGCCTGTCGCACGCGATCGCTATTTTCGGGTGTCTTATTCTGCCAAAAAGCGCGCATTGGCTTCCAGAAATCACCGAGTCCCTCCTCGTAAGCATTGCCATTCTGCACAATCAGCGATTCTACTCGCTCTGTATACTGCGTTGCTAATCGATAGCCAATTGGAGCACCATAGTCCATCAAGTAAAGACTGTAGCGTTTTAAGCCAATCGCATCGACAAAACCTGCCATCACTTCAGTAAGGCGATCGAAGGTGTAATCAAACTCATCCACCGTTGGCATGGAACTATAGCCAAAACCAGGATAATCAGGTGCAATTAGATGGAATTGAGCCGCCAAAGCGGGGATGAGATTGCGGAACATATGGGACGAGGTTGGAAAGCCGTGCAATAGCAGAAGGGTCGGATTATTACGAGAACCTGCTTCACGATAAAAGATATCTAAACCAGCGATCGATACTATGCGATAAGTGGTCATACGTTTAATATTTTGAATTCAAATCATTCAACAGAATCAGAAATAGTCGATCTTGTTTCTGAAAGTTTCTTGTCATTCTTTAGGAAGAGACCAGAGTTTGATGGTTTTGTCGGCACTGCTGCTGACTATCATGTTTCCATACGGTCTGAAAACTACTGACCGCACGCCTCGCTCATGCCCGATCAAATTCTCCAAGAGTTTGCCTTCAGGCAACCCCCATAACTTGATCGTGCTATCATTGCTACCACTAGCTAATCTCTTGCCATCGGGACTGAAAGCCATTGACCACACAACTCCATCATGTCCGATTAGGGAGTGCAACAATTTACCAGTAGGTATTTGCCAGAGTTTGACTGTCCTATCAGCACTGCCACTTGCTAAAGTCCGTCCATCAGGGCTAAAAGTCACTGAGCGCACGGCTTGTGAATGACCATTCAGGGTTTTTAGAACCGCACCATCCATGAGCCGCCAGATTTTGAGTATACCACCCTCATTGCCACTAGCTAAGGTCTGCCCATCCGGACTAAAAGCAACAGTTCTTACCCACTTTCCATCCGATAACTGATGAACTTGTACGCCAGTCTGCACGTTCCAAATGCGGATGCTTGTGTCAGCACTACCACTCGCTAACCACTTTCCGTTGGGGCTGATGGCAACGGCTTCTACATCATCTGTATGGCCATCTAAGGTACGAAGCAGTTGCCCTGTCTCTAAATTCCAGAGTTTAATCCGGTTATCCCAACTGCCACTAGCGAGCAGCTTGCTATCTGGACTGATGGCAAGGCTTACGACTGCATCGCCGTGTCCTTCTAAAGTATAGAGTAAGGTGTTACTAAGCAGATCCCAAATTTTAATTTTTTTATCGTAACTGCCACTGGCGAGGAAGCGTCCATCAGGGCTGATTGCGATCGCGTAAACCCAAGTTGAATTTCCTGGGACAGAACGTAAGGGTTGAGTGGTTGCAACAGAGGTAGTAGCAACACTGGCGTTTCGGAAGGAAGACAATAGGCTGGCACAACTGCTACTACTAACCAAGACCGTTAGGGTGCTGATTGCCAATGCTGCTGAAGATTTCTTGGTAATTTGTTTCGATCTCATAACAGAACTTTCCCTGTGCGAGTGGGAGAATAATCTGACTTGCACCCACTACGTAACAGTGTCGGAGACTAGCGGTACTATAGAGTACTTTTTTCTGGAATTTGAGATGAGAACGCTTTTCCTTTCGCCTTTTGTTATTTATTCCGTTGTTCAATCCAGCGCCGCATCAGAAATAAAAGGGTTGTCGTGACAATCCCTACTAGCCCAATCGGGGTTAAATAGCTCCAATGCTCTAACATTTTGTCCCAAATGTGCCAAGTGAGCAGGAACATAGCTAAGTAAGTCAGGGTATGTAATTGCTTCCAATTTTTTTTCAGTCTTTTGACACTCCAGTCATTAGAAGTAATTGCCAATAGAGTAAAAATTATAAAGGTAGATATACCTTGGATATAAATCCAATAGGTATTGGGATCTAAAAAATCAAGGTCTCTCTTTTTCACTAAGAGGAAAGCGTGAAGCAAAGCCAAGCAGAAAGCCAGAATACCGATAAGTCGTCGATATTTTAACAGCCATTTGGGAAGGTTCGTTTGTTTAATTTGAGGAAAAATGATTCTGAGATTCGTGGGCATTAAGGTGAGAATATAAGCTCCTAAAGCTAGAAATCCCAGGCTGTTTTCTAACGGCGCTGTATCGATTGCTGCCATGACCAATCCTCCTTAATTTTTCAATAAAAGCCCTTATAAAGGTAGGTATTTTGGTATTTTTTATTTGGTCATTTTTTGACGATTGCAGCCGATCTTTACTACATCAGTCCTCTTTATTCATACTCTTTTTTGGCGAAGGTCTTGTTATTCAAAGGTTTATACTTGAGCATCAGTCATGCTGGGATAAACCATCATTTCCACCAATTAGGTGAGAACAGATTGCAGTCGTGATGTGAGAAATTGCTCGATATAGTTTGCGATCGCATCCCCATCCTCTTCCAGGGCAAAATGTCCGGTATCGAGTAGATGGAACTCAACGTCTTTCAAGTCACGCTGGTAGGGATAAGCACCGTCAGCAGGAAAAATGTAGTCATTCTTGCCCCAAACAATCAGGGTCGGTGGCTGATAGTTACGGAAATACTCTTGCCATTGTGGATAGAGCGGTGGATTAGTGCCATAGCTATAAAACAACGCCAGTTGAATCTCTTCATTTCCGGGGCGATCGAGGAAATGTTGATCTACCGTCCAGGTGTCGGGGCTGATTGCTTCTAAATTGCGAACACCGTTGGTATATTGCCACTTTGTAGCTTCTAAGCTGACAAGGTATTTGAGTTTTTCAGCATTCCCAGGCGATCGCTCTTGCCAGTATGCCTTAATTGGTTCCCAAAATTCGCGAAGACCTTCCTCGTAAGCATTACCATTTTGAACAATCAGAGATTGCACGCACTCTGGATATTTAGCGGCAATTCGATAGCCAATCGGTGCGCCATAATCCATTACATAAAGGCTGTACTTTTTGAGAGCGATCGCGGCAATGAATTTCTCCACAATCTCAGCCAAGCGATCGAACGTGTAGTCAAATTCATTTACACTTGGCATCGAACTGTAGCCGTAACCCGGATAGTCAGGAGCAACGAGATGAAATTTATCAGCCAGGGCAGGTATGAGATTGCGGAACATGTGAGACGACGTTGGAAAACCATGCAATAGTAGAATCGTCGGATTATTACGAGAACCTGCCTCACGGTAGAAAATGTCTAAACCATCAATCGAAACTGTGCGATATGTAGTCATGGCATTACTTCTTGTAAGTGTATAAAAGTGATATGATGTCGTTTGACAGCAGGTCGATCTATCTCACATCCTGACGACGGATCTGCTCTTGAAAGTAGTCCCGCCAGCTTTCAGGTAAGGCTTCAAGTCGAGCAGCACGATGCAGTAACTCTGGGTTGTTTTGCTCGCGAACATAAAGCTGAGTGATATCAGCAACAGTAATATTGTTGGTATCTCGACTCACCAACTCTAAAGTGTCTCCGACTCCAACTTCGCCCTCTTGCAAAACCCGAAAGTAAAATCCGGTGCGACGACTGGCGATAAATCGTTTCACCATATCTGATCGCCCAAAGCGAATCCCTAGTTTGTAGCAGGGTAAGCGCGGTTGAGTCACCATTAGTTTCACACTGCCGATTTTGAAGCGATCGCCAATGTTCAATTCTTCTTCTTTCAATCCTGTGACTGTGAAGTTTTCACCAAAGATCCCAAGTGTTAACTCTGTGTCAGGCAATTCGCTTCGCCAGTAATCATAATGCTCAAAAGGATAGACATATACAGCTTTGTCAACTCCGCCATGAACAGTGAGATCCGCTTGGCGATCGCCGTCTAAATTGAGTTCACGCACCATCACTCTCGAATTAACTGGCTCTTTGAAAATTCCAGTGCGGACGGATTTTCCTTTCCAGATCACTTCACGCGGCAGTCCGACATTAACAGAGATCAGCTTCATCTTTAACCCCTTTTGGACTTCAAATCTGTGCCATACCGCCATCGACAAACAACTCAATGCCGTTCACGAAGCTGCTGTCATCTGAAGCCAGAAAAACAACTGCTTTAGCAATCTCATCGGGTGTACCGACTCGCCCTAATGGAATAGTGACAGCTTGGCTATCGATAAATTCCTGCACCTGCTCATCACTAAGTCCCAAGAGATTGTAGCCAGGAGTCGGAACCACACCAGGGCTAATGGCATTCACTCGGATTTTGCGTTCTTTAAGGTCGAGTGTCCAATTCCGAGCAAACGATCTCACCGCAGCTTTGGTGGCGCTGTAAACACTGAAAGCTGGCGTACCTTTTATAGAAGCAGTCGAAGCATTCAGGATAATAGAAGCGCCCTCTGGCAAAAGTGGCAGTGCCTTTTGTACGGTGAACAGCAAACCTTTGACGTTTATGTTGAATGTTTTGTCAAAGTGTTCCTCAGTGATTGCTCCAAGTGGGGCAATTTGTCCACCACCAGCATTAGCGAAGATGATATTGAGGTGTCCTTGCTCCTGCTTAATGGTGGCAAACAGACGATCGAGGTCTGCTAGATTAGAAACATCGGTCTGCACAGCCGTAACATTTTTACCAATGGCTTCTACAGCAGCATCCAGCTCGACTTGGCGACGACCCGTGATGTAGACATAGGCACCTTCAGCAACAAACTGTTTGGCAGTGGCAAGACCGATACCACTATTGCCACCCGTGATCAGGGCGATTTTTCCTTCCAGTTTTTTCATTATGCTAATCCTCTGATGATTGGGTCTACACCCTACCCCTACCCGTGGTTTCACATGAGTCTTAGTGCGATTCAGTTTTAGCTTTAACCCAACCGTACTGGCTTACTGAAGACTAACTAATCTCTAAGGGAGATCTCCAGGTACACCTAGAATTTCGTCGCCAATTTCGGTAGCGATGCGATTGAACAATTCTATGTCAGGTGCCTCATCCTCATTCTGCGTCCCTGCTGCTGCAATTAGTTGAGCAAAGCCACTGGGCGCAGCAACGACTAACCCGCGAGCTGGTCGATCGCCGAGTGTAGCAACAACATGCGGTGTGCCCATAGGAATCAGGACACTTTCACCTGTACCTAGCACAACCTTGTTCTTACCAAGCCAGACAGTGTACTCTCCTTCCAACACATAAAGTTGTTCGGAATAGCGTGTATGGCGATGGGGTGGAGTCTGCATACCAGGAGGGGAATAGCCTTCAATCAGGTCGTATTTACCGTCAGTCGTGGTATGATCGGCGAGGATGGTGATGCGAGAACCAAGAAGCCACAACGATTGTGTCATGGAAGTGCTCCTATTAGTGAATAATTTGTTTCAAAGACGCGGAGATGGGGAGGTGGGGAGACGCCGGTACGGAGGGATATAGAGAATTTCTACACAATTTCATATCTTTGCGTCCTTCCCTGTTTCTCCCTCTCCACTTTAATTAAATCTGCTGCTTTCTCACCAATCATGATGGTCGGTGCGTTCGTATTTCCCGTGGTGATTGTTGGCATGATGGAGGCATCAACAACCCGCAATCCCTCAACTCCATGCACTCGGAGTTCGGAGTCTACGACTGCCATTGGGTCAGATCCCATTTTGCAAGTGCCGACTGGATGCCATACTGTGTTGCCAGCGTCCTGGATGTAAGCAATTAGTGCCTCATCGCTCTGAACGTCAGCACCCGGAGCAATTTCTGCCCCCCGAAACTCATCAAAATGACTCATGTGAAACAATTGGCGTGCTAGTTTAATCGCAGCGACTAACTTTTGCACATCGGCTTCACTTTGCAGATAGTTCATCCGAATCATGGGAGTGTCTTGCGGATCGGATGAGCGCAAACTCACACTGCCACGATTTTGCAGACGGGTCAAAGAGACAGCATTCGCGAACCCAAAAGCAGCAGCAGGATAGCCAAGCGGCAAGAACTGGACAGGAGAGAAGAAAAACTGTAAATCAGGTGCAATCTCTGAATTGCCCTCGCTATGTAAGTACAGTCCAGCTTCTCCAATACTACTCGTGCTGGCAAAGTGTAGATCCTGAGTGGACTCATAAGCCACAGGAACCAGAATGTGATCTTGTAGGTTTTGACCCACACCCGGTAAATTTGCTACGACAGAAATCCCCAATGCTTGTAGCTGGTCAGCATCGCCAATCCCAGATAGCATTAGAAGCTTAGGAGAATCGAATGCACCTGCACTTAAAATTACTTCTTTGTTGACCCCAACTTGATGCAGCATTCCCTCGTGCAGATATTCCACGCCAACAGCACAAGTGCCTTTAAACAGCAATCGCGTCACCAATGCCCCTGTTGTTACAGTCAAATTGGGACGATCAAGAATAGGTAGAAGGAAAGCAGCCGCAGCACTGTGCCGTTTACCATCCTTGATAGTGTGTTGATAAGATCCTGCTCCTTCCTGCTGCTTTGCGTTGAAATCAGGATTGTAGTCATAGCCTGCTGCAACACACGCCTCTACAAATTGGTGAGAAATTGGAGTAGGCGCAATCAGATCGCTCACGCTCAACTCTCCACCTACACTGTGATAGGCATCAGCACCGCGCTGCTGGTGTTCGGATTTCTTGAAATAGGGCAAGACATCCTCGTAACTCCAACCGGGATTTCCTAATTCCTGCCAGCGATCGTAATCGTGAGGATTGCCTCGAACATAGAGCATGAAATTAATCGAACTGCTGCCCCCTACGACTTTGCCACGGGAACAAAGGATCTTGCGGTTGTTCAGATACGGTTCTGGTTCGGAGAAATAGCCCCAGTCCACTTCAGTGCCAATTAGATTGACGCATTCTGCTGGGATTTGGATTTCCGGTTTCGTCGCTGGATTGCCTGCTTCGAGCAACAGTACAGTGATTTCTGGGTCTTCTGTGAGACGATTGGCAACCACACAACCTGCCGACCCTGCACCAATTACAATGTAGTCATATTGCATCACGAAACTCTCCTTTGCTGTCTGCAACGAATTGATGGAAACATCAAAGTCATGCATTTGTGTATCACCTCTAAGGGATATCTCCGGGCGCACCCAGAATTTCGTCGCCAATTTCGCTAGAGATGCGATTCAACAATTTCATGTCAGGTGCCTCATTCTGGTTTAGAGTCCCTGTTGCTTCAATTAGGTGAGCAAAGGAACTGGGCGAAGCAACGACTAACCCGCGAGCTGGCTTGTCACTGAGTGCAGCGACAACATGGGGTGTGCCCATCGGAATGAAGGCACTTTCACCTGCGCCTAGCACAACCTTATTCTTACCAACCCAGACAGTGAACTCTCCTTCCAACACATAGAGTTGTTCTGAATAGCGTGTATGGCGATGAGGTGGAGTCTGCGCACCAGGAGGGAAATAGCCCTCAATCAGGTCATATTTACCATCAGTTGTGGTGCGATCGGCGACGATGGTAAGATAGTTATTAAGAAGCCAAAATGATTTTGATGTACCGTCAGCAAAAGCTCCACGAACGGGAACAATCGCAGGTTTAGAGTTGGACGCTTGAGGTAATTCCTTAGCGGTGGCGGATGTTGGATGCATTAACATCCCAACGACAGCACTTAATGCAAGTAACCACAGTAACAATCTTTGAACTCTTTTCCATGTAAAAACTATCATTGCGATCACCTCTATATTCTTGCTAAATTGCTGAAATTGGTTCTTGTTGTCGGTATAGAAGTTATGAAATACTTCTTAAGATAAGCATCAAAAAGCTTAATCATTTGCAGCAACAATGGCTGCCATTATCTGCTTAACAGTCCAGCGATCAAGATAGCGAATTCCATTAATAAACAAAGCGGGTGCAGCCTCCACTCCACTTCGCAGTCCACCTTCGATGTCCGCATTGATACGATTGACATACGCTCCCTTGGATAAATCCTGCAAAAATTGAGAAATATCAAGTCCTAAACGATTGGCATACTCGACTAGATAGCCATTTCCCAACTCCTGTTGATAGATAAACAGCATCTCATGCATTTGCCAAAACTGCCCTTGAGCCGCAGTGGCTTCTGCGGCTTCCGCTGCTCGTTGAGCGTGTAGATGAATCTGTACCTGAGGAAAATGACGGAAGATAAAACCTAAATTGTTTTCTCCAAAAGAAACCTTCAATTGCTGTTGAGCAACTTTAATCAATCGATAGACGTTAGCACTTTGAAAACATTCATAATCTCCATACATAACGAAGACTACAGCAGCATTCAGTGCTCCTTGAATATGATCCTGGGTTGAAGGCGGAACAAATAAAGAACAATTATTACGGTTATTACGGTTATTACGGTCGTAAGTCATCTTTCGGTTTGTATTAAGCAAACTTAAGCCTTACAACCCAACTGCGCTAACACTGCTATGGATTCAATATATATAATTGACCCTTTCTTGTCGTCCATTCTAGGTTGACATTTTTGTACAATCGAGTCATGGATGAAAAACGTCTATGGTTTTGCTTGGCTTTTAAACTAAACTGTTTAGGTTGCACTTCCTGACATCTTCGCCAAATCTACCCCTAATAAAAAAGCTGGCTGTGATTTAAGCAGCTTTTTTATGAGGATGAAATAAAAAACGCTAAGGCTTAATAACAGTTTGGGTAACAGCCTGCTAGCAAAGTTTTTTTCTTATCTACAACAGCATTTCTATTTTGAGATAGAGTTTGTTTGATACTGTAATTAATTTTCAGGCCATCATCTCTTAATGTATTGTGCTTTTTAATCGTTGTGTTTAAGGTAGGTGCATTCAGATTATTCTCTAGAGTCACACCCTGATTGATTTTGGCAATAGCAGAGTTTCCAGAGAAAGCTATTGCGCTAACGATTACGACTCCTAAGCTTTTACTAAAATTCCAAACATCCACAATTATATTCCGCCTTTTTTACCAATTCTAAATATTCTTTGGCATCAATTAACTAGAGGATTTCGCCGCCAATGAGCAACTAAACGTTTACATATTTTTGTTGAAGCTTTGGAGGCTTTCCGTACAAATAAATATATGCAATTAACTCTAACTTGTCGTCCCCTAAAAGTTGAAATTTTTGCTCAATAGAGTGATTGATAAATCAGTCCATCTCAAAATGGAAGGTTGCTTCCAACTAAAGTTGTAATCCAAATTTCAACTTTAGTACAACTTATCTACAAATTGACAATCCCACGCTTAACAGCAGTAATCACAGCTTGTGTGCGATCGCTCACGCCAAGTTTGCTCAAAATCCGATTTACATGGGATTTGACGGTACTTTCACCAATAATCAAAGCAGCCCCAATTTCTTGATTACCCATTCCTTGTGCCATCAAACGCAGCACTTCCAACTCTCGTTCACTGAGTTCTGGATTGCTCATTCGCTGCAATAATTTTGCGCCCACTTCTGGTGGAATGTATTTCTGGCCATTATAAATGGCGCGAATCGCATTCAAAAGCTCGCCAAGTTTAGAATCCTTAAGCAGATAGCCTTGAGCACCCGCTTGTAAACCGCGATAGATATCTTCATCGCCATCGTAGGTTGTAAGTACTGCGATCCGAGCCTGCTTAAATTCAGCACAAATCGCCATAATGGCTTCAACACCTCCCATTTTGGGCATTCGTAAATCCATTAGTGTAACATCAGGTTGGTATTCTCGAAACGCGGCGATCGCCTGTTGCCCATCTTCAGCTTGAGCGATCACTGTCATTTCCGGATCGCGGTTAATGATGGTTGCTAGACCCTTTCTGACTATGGCATGGTCGTCAACAATCAGCACCCGAATCGTAGTAGATTGACTCATTGTAATTCTCACTCTCGATTAGACTTGTTGGGAAATAACGTTAAAAATCGCTGAAACGCTTGCACTATTTAGGTTTCAACTATTTTCAGACAAAATCGCTGAAATATCTGCTATGACTTAGTTCTAGGCATTTTTCGGCTTATTTCCCAACAACTCTATTGATAGTGACAATAATTTCTGTTCCTTGACCCGGTTGACTTTGAATCGTTAGTTGTGCACCAATGCGCTCTGCCCGTTCGCTCATTCCTAATAAGCCAAACCCACTGCTCAAAGGAATGCTACCTACTCCAAAGCCCCTGCCATCGTCTTTAACCCGTAAGATACACTGTGTCTCATCGTACACTAACTCAACCCGAATTTCGCTGGCATAAGCGTATTTAATCGCATTGGTTAATGCTTCCTGCCCAATTCTGAGTAAGTTATTCTCCACTTCGGTTGGTAAGGAATAGGCTGTACCCTGAGTTTCACAAATCACACTCGTGTCGGTTGTTGATCGCATTTGAGCCACAATACGATGCAAGGCACTCTCTAAATTACCTTCTTCTAGTAGCCGCGGACGGAGTGCTGATACAGATCGCCGTGCCCCTGCCAGCCCAGCGCGTGCTAGTTCCTCAATCATTTCCAGATGTACTTGGGTTGCTTGTGGGTCATCCGCCAGCACTTGTGTTGCCGCTCCAACCTGAAGCAGAATACCTGTGAAGGATTGAGCCAGTGTATCATGAATTTCTCGCGCCATCCGGTTGCGTTCTTCCAGAATGGAGGCTTGCTCTGCGCGTTTGCGTTCGCGCAGTGCAGCGTTTCGCTGTTCGCTAATGTCAAGAATTATTCCTAGCATCCGCACAGGCTGTCCAGCTGTGTCATAAATGCCTCGACCTCGACCTACTAGCCAATGAATACTGCCATCTGGATGAATGACTCGATATTCAGCTTCAAAATCAGTATGAGTTGTTAGAGCTGCTGTAATAGCTTGCTCAACCCGATGAATATCATCTGGGTGAACGCGATCGCGCCATACCTGATAGCTGCTCTCAACCTCACCGGGAACTAACCCCAGCAATCGAGTATAATTATCATTCCAATCTACTGTGTTCTCCGTGATATTCCAGTTGCAACTACCGATGTGCGTGAAGTCCATCGTCAGCCTGCGTTGCTCTTCACTCTGTCGCAAGGCATTCTCTACTCGTTGGCGCTCTTCAATTTCCTGCGAAAGCAGCAAAGTCCGCTCAGTGATTTGCTGTTCTAAGGTTTGGTTATAGTCGGCTAATAGTTTCTCTGCTTGTTTGCGCTGGGTGATATCTTGAAAGGCTACAATCGCATAAACCACATTGCCCTGTTCGTCAAAGACTGGAGTGCCCCAAACCTCAACTGGAATTGTTGCGTTATTTTGGCGAATTTCTATGTCATCAACGGTGGTGCATTCGCCGCTCAACGCCCGGATAACTGGCAGTTTTTCAGTGGGATAGATTTCATCCGTTCCCGTCACATAAAATTGATAAGCCTCTGAGATTTGCTCCGGCGGCACAGCAGGATCAATCCCTTTACCCATGAGTTGAATGCCCCGTTGATTGGCGTAATAAGGGCGACCCTCTGCATTGACGATGCCAATGCCTACTGGAACTGCTTCTAGAAATTGAGCCATCCTGCTTTCGCTTGCCCGAAGCTTTGCATAGAGTTTGGCATTTTCGATCGCGATCGCTGCCTGAGTGGATAATAGATGCAACACTTGCGTTCGCTCCGGTGTAAATGCCCCAGATGCCAATTTATTTTCTAGATACAACACGCCGATGAGCTTGCTTTGATTGAGCAGTGGCAAACAAAAGACTGATTGAGTCTGGTGGTGTTGAATATAGGGATCATTGATAAAATTACCTTCACGAGTAGCATCATTGGGATGCAGTGTCATATGAGCAAATGAGATGTCACTAGATTCTCAACTAGCTGTATCTTCTGATTTCACTTCTTGATCTGTATTAGGGGGTCATACCCCCTATTCGCCAGCTGTATCTTTGTGAGGGCAAGGATTATGCAACTTAAAGGCGGATTAGCTTACTGGGGGAGTTTTGTATCCCATATCCTCCCACACTCCCTGGATTTCTCACAAGTGAGAAATCCAGGTTAAACCCCTACACTCCTAGGCACTTCCAAATAATAAAATGTCCCGCCCTCGCGTTCCCACGTGGTGGGAACGCCCATCAATCCTTGGACTGAGCCAAAATATATTTGATAGGGCGGGACATTTTATTTTCTGGAGATCCCCTAATGAACACAAAACTCTTTTTTAGGCATCCCCGCCATTGTAAAATTCAATAGCATAGTAAATGCCAAATATGAGCAAACAAGGGCAAAACGAACGATTAATCCAAAAGCTACGGGAGCGGATTGCACGGTTAGAGCAAGAAAATCGACAGTGCCAAACTGTTCAGCAGGAAATGTGTGAAGAACAAAAACGAGTGCAAAAACTAGCAAAAGCTGCTCAAGAACGAGCGGCGGAAATGACAAAGGCAAATGATGCTTTGAGACGCTCAGTAAATGTGTTAGCCACAGAATCCAACCTCAATCAGTTTATTGGACATGTTCTACAGGTTACTGCTGAACAATTTGATGCTCCTCTAGCAGAATACTGGCAGGTAACCAATCCAAATATTGGTCAAGTGGTCGGATGGTGGGGGCATAACCAAATACATGGTTTCGGGGAGGAACACAATCATCCTGCAAAAGCTCCAGGTGTCCGTTTTCCGCCCCATATGCTTGAGAATGGCCAGTTTAGCACTCGTCGAACTCATTTTGTTGCACCCTTCGATCATTCGGTTGAACCTATACAAGGAGAGTTTCTCTGCGATCCACAAGCTTGGTATCGAGCATACGACGCCTATTGGCAACTCAATTTACCTCTGGTAATTGGAGAGACTTGCTTTGGAGTAATTATTTTTTGGTTACCAAGTGCTCGCTCGTTTACAAAACAACAAGTAGAACTTGGTTACGCCCTCGCTCAACAAATTACGTTAGCCATTCGCCTTTGCCAACTAGCAGATGAAGCGAAACTTTCAGCAGTTGCCCGCGAACAAGAAAAAGCAGCTCAACAGCAGGCATATGAACTGGTAAAAGCCAACCAAGCATTGAAACGCTCAATTATACATCTAACAACTGCCAAAAGTTTGCATTCTTTCCTAGTTGCGATTTTACAAGAAGCTTGTCAAGCAAGTGGAGCAACCTGTGCATCTGTATTTGTTTATGAAGCTTCCTCAAATACTCTACGAATGAATACTTTAATTTTGGACAATCAAGTTATAGACATTGCTACTGACCCAAGAGCGGCAATCTGGCATTTTCCTGTACCAGCAAATACCACTAAATATTGGCAGATGATTAGTCAAGACCGGAAAATATTTTGGTCTACCAGTGACAATCTTACACCCGAACACTGGGAAATGGCTACTGTGTGGCACCAGCAAATGCAGCATAAAGCAATTGCAGCGATTCCTTTATTAATTGGAGAGCAAATCTTGGGCTTTCTAGGGCTGTACTTCACTACTACCGAACAACCTAACCAATCCAAGACCGAGCAATGCTCAACGTTGGCACAACACGCTGCACTGGCTCTGCAAATGGCACAATTTGCAGAACAAGCCAAACAAGAAGCTGAACAAGCTGCTATTTTACAAGAACGCAATCGCATCGCCCGTGAAATTCACGATACCCTAGCTCAATGTTTGACTGGAATCATCATTCAATTGCAAACTGCTACGGATTCTCACACTGCCAATTCCCTTAATCACATTGCTATTGCCACTGAAATGGCTAAATCAGGTTTAACCGAAGCACGGCGTTCTGTCCGCGCTTTACGTCCCCAGGTACTAGAAGCTGTCAGCCTCGATGCTGCCTTGGCTCAACTGGTTAGTCAAATTCAAAGTGATAGACTGCACAGTAATTGTCGCATCCTTGGCACTCCCTATACCCTTCCTGTCGAAGTCGAATCTAATCTGCTCCGTATCGCTCAAGAAGCTTTTACTAACTGCATTCGCCATGCTAAAGCTACTCAAGTGAAATTGGATCTGGTCTACCAACCCGAACAAGTTACCTTACGTATAAAGGATAACGGCTGCGGTTTCTCTCCTAGCCTAA
Organism: Fischerella sp. CENA71; assembly: GCA_024239075.1. Classification (GTDB taxonomy): domain Bacteria; phylum Cyanobacteriota; class Cyanobacteriia; order Cyanobacteriales; family Nostocaceae; genus Pelatocladus. The sequence continues at coordinate 24,634 of JANBVI010000023.1, forward strand.
CTACCCAAGGATACGGTTTAGTCGGAATGTGGGAACGAGCTAGAGCGATCACAGCCAATCTTACTATTACCAGCCAACCAAATGAGGGCACAGATGTGGTGGTCATACTATCAATTTCTCAAGTAGATACTTAAGCTAGTATTTAGACTGTGTAACAAAAAAACATGAGCAGTGAAACACCTATTCGGATTCTAATTGCAGACGATCATCCTATTGTTCTCCAAGGGCTTTCTGCTTTAGTGGGACAACAACCTGGTATGACTGTCGTTGCAGAAGCAAGAAACGGCTGTGAAGCCGTTGAACTCTTTGGTATCCATCATCCTGATGTCGCCCTGCTCGACTTGCAGATGCCTGAATTGACTGGCGTGGAAGCCCTACAATCTATCAAGAGTGAATTTCCTCAAGCTCGCATTATTATTCTTACTACTTACGATACTGACGAAGATATTTACCAGGGTCTCAAAGCCGGAGCCAAAGCCTATCTGCTCAAAGATGCTCCTACTGCCGAACTCCTCAATGCCATTCGTACCGTTCATAGGGGACAAAAATACATTGCTGTTGAAGTAGGCGCAAAACTAGCTGCCCGTATGGAAGGCACACAACTGAGCGAGCGTGAACGGGAAGTTCTTACTCATTTAGTCAAAGGAATGAGTAATCAACAAATCTCCAAAGCCTTAAGCATTAGCGATGGTACGGTAAAGTTTCACGTTAATCACATTCTCAGTAAACTGGGTGTCCGCGATCGCACTCAAGCTGTAATTGAGGCACTCAAGCGTGGTCTTGTCAGTTTGAAATAACAACTATAGCGATTTTCATACAAATCATGCCTTAGGCGATATGATCAATTGTCGAGTTTCACATTATCTGACCTCGATCCGTAATTATCTGACTGTACATTTAACCCACATTCCGCACTTCAACTTGAAGTACAAAGAGATTACGGATAAGAGAAAAGCAGAAAATCAGGTTGGTGGGAATCCTTGCCTGATGTCTATCGCCAATGTGCGATCGCACCAAAGAACCATTCCACCTCTCAAACCTACTGAGTATCAAATGCATTGCTAACTGTGAGTCGCCAGAAATCGGCGGATGTGATTGGCGATCGCATCTCCCTCTTCTTCTAAGGCAAAATGTCCTGTGTCCAGCAGATGAAACTCGATGTTTTTTAAGTCGCGTTGATAGGGATAAGCACCTTCGGCCGGAAAGATGAAATCATTCTTGCCCCAAACAACTAGTGTGGGCGGTTGATAGGTACGGAAATAGTCCTGCCATTGCGGATATAGCGGTGGGTTGGAACCATAGCTGTAAAACAGAGTAAGTTGAATATCATTGTTGCCCGGTCGATCTAAGAAGTGTTGATCGATAATCCAGTTATCAGGACTCACAACTTGAGGATTGCGAACACCATGAGTGTACTGCCATTTGGTGGCATCAAGAGTGAGAAGTTGCTTCAACTTATCAGCATTCTCTGATGAGCGATCGCGCCAGTACGCTTTGAGCGATTCCCAGAATTCGCGTAAACCCTCCTCATAGGCGTTACCGTTTTGTACAATCAACGCCTCAACTCGCTCTGGATGTTTTGTTGCTAGTCGAAATCCAATCGGAGCACCATAATCCATTACATACAGACTGTACTTGCTCAAACCAATTGCTTGAGTGAACTTTTCCATCACTTCAGCAAGACTCTCAAACGTGTAGTCAAACTCATTGACTGTTGGCATGGAACTATTGCCAAACCCAGGATAATCAGGTGCGATCAAATGGAAGCGATCGGCAAGAGCAACAATTAAGTTGCGAAACATATGTGATGAGGTTGGAAAGCCGTGAAGCAGCAAAATAGTAGGATTGCTCGGCGCTCCAGCTTCACGATAGAAGATATTGAGTCCATCAACTTCAATGGTGTGGTAAGTCGTTTGGCTAGTCATTGCGTTTATGAATGGTGTTGTGAGGTTTACACTTATATCCTCAAGCAGATAAGCTTATAGAGCAATACTATTTTTAAGATAAAACTCATAGATAATATCTATGGATATGTACCAAATTCGCTATTTTCTAGCGATCGCAGAAACGGGTGGCTTCACCAAAGCTGCTGAACGCCTATTTGTCTCCCAGCCTTCACTCTCCGCAGGCATTAAGAAACTGGAGCAGGAACTAGGTGTGACGTTATTTGAGCGAGGTGGGCGGCGGGCAATCTTGACACCCGCCGGAAAGTTTTTCTTGGAAAAAGCAAAGACGATTCTAAATGAGTATCAGGCAACTTTGCGAGAATTGAAGGGATTTCACTACCAGCAAACGCTGCGTTTGGGTACCCTGCGAACCATTCGTATGACCAGTTTGGCAGGGCTAATTCGCGATTTTCAAGCCCAGCATTCCAATATGCTCATCGAGTTAGTGGATGGTACCATTGAGGATTTACGCAATGCTTTAGAGTTGGGTGATCTTGACTTAGCGATTACTGCCGTGGATAACCGGGAAGATGAGAAAACATCAATGGTCTTATACAAGCAGCGCCGTATGCTTGCAGTGTCAACCTCTCACCCATTTGCCCAACGAGGAAGTATACGGTTGATGGAACTGAATCAACAACCCTATATTGATCGGTTGCATTGCGAACTTTGGGGAGAAACACAAAATTTATTTGAATCAAAGGACATTAAACCACACATTGTATACAGAGCAGACCACGAAGAATGGGTAATTTCACTAATTGCTGCCGGACTGGGAATGTCGATTATGCCAGAGTGGCAGGATATTCCAGGAGTTGCTTACATCCCTGTTTGCGACTTACCATTACAGCGTGCAATCGGTTTAATTTGGCGAGCAAAGCAACAATCAGCCGTGATTAACAAATTCTGTGCGTTTGCCGGTAGCCATCATTGGTAGGGTTTGACTTAACTTATATTACACGTATCAAAACTGTCTTATTGATATTGGCAGTAACTGCTTATTTTTCTCTTATACCAATTTAATGTGAAGCTGCATAGAAAAGAGCTTCTAGAATAAAGTTATAAGAAGAGATAGATATTACCTGCTCAAGCGTAAGTTGGTCGAATATTTCTTGGATGCGATCGCGTAAAGTTTGTAAAGAAGAGAAAAGTTGATGATGAAGTGGTTTCTTGAGGAGCTGCCAAAGCCTTTCAATGGGATTAGAACTGCCTTGAAAATAAAACGGTTGACAGTGGTTAGAACAATGGTGCGATGTTGAATCTTCTGTTAGTCACAATTTTAAACAGAAGAAAAAAAGGTGTCACCACACAACGGTGAAAGTAGTTTTTGTTTTAATTGGGTGTTGGAGAGGGCTGTGCGTCGAGAGTCACCTTGTAACCAAGTTGTTCCAATCGAGAACGTAGACGTTTGAGCAAATGCTGTTTTTGAGGCTGATTAAGATAATTAACCCCCAAATCTGTATAAGGTTGACCTGTGGATAACATATGAAAGACAGCAGTCAAAATTCGGTGTGCAACAGCGACAATAGCCCTTTTCCTACCGCGTCGTGCCTTGAGACGTTGATAAACTACTGCCAAATAAGAGTTTTGACATCTGCTGGCGGCGTTAGCCGCTTGAATCAAAGCACTGCGTAACCAATTGTTACCTTGTCCAGTTCTACCAGAAAATTGTTTTCCGGCACTCTCATTGTTTCCTGGACAGACCCTTGCCCATCTAGCTAAGTGTGCAGCAGAAGGGAAACGAGTCATGTCAATGCCAATCTCAGCTAGTAACACTTCAGCAGTATTACGTGCTACGCCGGGAATTGTATCGAGCAGCCTTACTGCTGCTTCCCAAGACAAAGGGCAATTATTAGGTAAAATTTTCACAGCAGAGGTTAGAGAATTAGAGGAAGTTGGCGGTTTTGAGTCTTTTTGAGTAGTAGCTTGGGCTTGGATATGCTCTGTAATCTGAGTATCAAAAATTGCTATTTGCTCCTTCAAAAAATCTAAATGAATTAGATGTTGAGCAATTAAAAAGCGATGATGTTCCCTGACTCTTCCGGTCAGTGCTTGCTCCAATTGTTGACGTTTGTTCCTTAAAGAAGCCTTGGCCAATTCTGCTAAAACTTGTTCATTATCCTGACCATTGGCAATTGCCGCTAATATTTGACGTGCAGAAACACCTGTAATATCTGTAGGCGTAAATAGAAGGTTCGTGCCACCAAGTGCAGCCTATGGCTATAAACCTTATACAGCAACAGTTACAGATATTGATACGAGATTTAAGCGCGATCGCAAAAAGATAAGTTGCACAAATAGTTTTTCTAGCGCAGAGACAGTAAAAGAACTTTGCCTAAAACGGAACTTGGAGTACCTGGAAGTTTGTGTTTCAAAGTATTATTGCTCCGTCTCAAAACTAAAAGACATTGCCTAAAAGGAGACAAACTAGGCAAAGTTATTATTTGTATTTATTATCAATTCAGCCGAAAAAATGGCTTATTTTTACAAAACTTTACAAGGCTGCACCTGGTGACACGAACCTTCTATTTTAGCCGTAGGTATATAACCACTGATATATTGGGCGATGAAGCGCTTGTGGACGTTGTCGAGCGATCGCCCAAGTACGACGCACAATTGGTTGTAGTCCCAGACGTGCCTCATCTCATCTTGTGTCCACACTTCCACCTGTTTGTGGGGAAACAGCCAACGCATTAAACGTAAAAATTCTGTCAACTCAAGCTTAAAAGCTAGTCTTTGTTCTAAAGTGGCACTTTTTGTATGTAGACATCACTGTGGTCGGGTAGCAGGACTATATTGCTATAATCCCGCCCCTGAAGAACCGGACGTGCGACGCTGACCGCATCCGGCTCAAGCAAGTCATAAACTACTCACTGTTCGGTGAATGTATTTGCTGATGACAGTACAAATGAACAAGTTGTAGGTTGCCGTAATTATCCCCGCCACCCTGACTTTTTGGCTTTTTGTGATGAAGATGCAACTCCTCATCATTCAGCAAGGATTCCCCGCATACAGGACAGACATATTTCTGCCGTTGGGCTATTTTTTGTCTGCTTTTGATTAACTCAGATTTGGCTTTAGCCTCTGAGCGTTTTCTCCAGTAATCCTTGAAATTGGGGTCATCAGGAGATGATTTTCCTTTAACTAGGACATGTCTTTCAATCTTGAACCATGCAAATTTCAACAAATAGGCTCCGGTTTGTTTATTGCCGAAAACCCAGTTGTCGTTAGGTCTATCAAGATTGAATCTTCCCCAGTACTTAGCCTTACGCCACTTGTCGGATTTATTGCGATGGGTACGTTTGACATACCTTTTTAAGGTTGCCCTCAGCTTTGGCTCGAAAGATTCGCTGTCTCAAATTCCGAACAATCCGATTGGCTTTGCGCCAATTAACGCAATTCCAGTCAGTTTGTCCCTTGGTTCCGTTTACAGTTACCTGCATCTAACTTACACCTCAGTTTAAAATTATTACAACGGTCTTTGAGAGACTCACCTGCTTCCCGTGAGCACCCTTTCAGGTTAGGCAGTTGCCTTATCCACCGGGTTATGGATTTCCCTTACCTTTCGGTGTGGTGGCATTCGCTTCTGGAAGCATCCTATACCCTCTGAAGAATTAGGCTTCCCTTGCGGGTTGCTTACTGGGAATATTTAGTCCCCAGACTCCATAGGGGTTATCACGTTACGCACGAATGAGATTTAATTAGATAGGCTGCCCTCTCTACACCGGAATGGTGGGTGTCCTAGTTCAACCAATTTGGGGAGTTGAACCTTTGACTGAATGATTTCGCCACATTCAGTACATTCACTCGTTATCACCGTTTCAGCCTTTACGATGACCTTTTCTAACGATGCCTCATCAAGGGTTCATTTATATTCACCCATCCAATCTTTCCTTTGCCCGGTTACATTTTTAGGCTAAATGCTTCCTTGGGCTTTACTCCCCGCTTCACACATCGTCGTTTCCAACGGTGCATGGGAAAGTTAGGAACAGCTTTGGACACTAAGCTGGAGGAGACGGCTCCTCACTCATCTGATGGAAGCTTTGTATATAGGGGCTTCCAGCCCTTCGTGCGCCATCGTGTCGCACCCAAACCGGATAAATTGTACGCTAAGGCTGAAACTAAGATAGGGTAAGCTTTTCAAGAAGTGCTTTTTCCCATAAAATTGGTGAGAAAACTATGGTTATGCTGCTAGTTTTGATCTAGTTTGAACGAAAAATCGTCGTTTCAGGCACTTGAAATTTTCTTAGCGTACAATTTTCCCGGTTTGGGTGCGACACGATGGCGCACGAAGGGTTGGAAGCCCCTATATACAAAGCTTCCAAAAGATGAGCGAGGAACCGATTCCTCCAGTCTGGTGTCCAAGACTGTTCCTAACCTTCCCATGCACCACTGGTAACGGCGGTGTGTGAAGCGGAAAGTAAAGCCCAAGGAAGCATTTAGCCTAAAAATGTAACCGGGCAAAGGAAAGATTGGATGGGTGAATGTAAATGAATCCTTACTGAGGCATCGTAAGAAAAGGTCATCGAAAAGGCTGACACGGTGATACGAGTGAATGTACTGAATACCCCGAAACTACTCAGTCAAGGTTCAACCCCTCAATGCAAGTTGAACTGGGACACCAAACACTCCGGTGTAGAGAGGACACCCTACCCAATTACATCTCATCCGTGCGTAACGTAGTAACCCCAATGAAGTCTGGGATTTACCCAGTAAGCAATCCGTAAGGAAAGCTGAATTCTTCAGTGGGTCAAGGATGCTTCCAAAAGCGAATGCCACCAGCCCAAAGGCAAGGGGAATCCATAACCCGGTGGATAAGGCAGATGTCCAACCTGAAAGGGTGCTGACGGGAAGCAGGTGAGTCAACCAATATCCGTTGTAATGATTTCAAACCGAGGTGTAAGTTAGATGCAGGCAACTGTAAACCGAACCAAGGGACAGACTGATTGGAATTGTGTCAACTGGCGCAAAGCCAATCAGATTGTTCGGAATTTGAGACAGCGAATCTTTAGGGCAAAAACTGAGGGCAATCCGAAAAAGGTACGCTCTCTCCAGAAACTGATGCTACGTAGCTATTCTAATCGCCTAGTTAGCGTTAGAAAAGTGACGCAATATAACAGAGGTCGAAACACACCAGGAGTAGATAAAGTAGTAGTCAAAACTGCTACAACCAGGGGTCAGTTAGTAGATAAATTAACTGATTACTCCCCCTGGAAATCATCACCAGCACGACGAATTTACATCCCAAAAGCTAATGGGAAGAAACGACCTTTAGGAATTCCGACGGTGTGTCCATATTGCACCTCGATCCAAGAAAGCTTAGGGATATTTTGTTTACCCCTATTATTTCCCTATAGTAGAGACTTTTTCACTCAAAGATAAAAGAGCGAGCGCCAAAAAT
>JANBVI010000024.1 GCA_024239075.1 Fischerella sp. CENA71
GCTGACGTCGAGACTTGTGATCAAGAGACAGGCGACGGCTGGGCATTTTATTATTTGGAGACCCCCTCAGTGGCAAGCAGTCTTAGTTCCCTTTGGCATTCTCAACACACACAGTCAAAAGCTGACGATTTATTTGGGTCAATCTGCGCAAACCAGTGATTTTATCGTCGATTGTTTAACAGCTTGGTGGCATGAGAATCAAGACGATTACCTTGATATCGATGAATGGGTAATTGACCTTGATGGCGGTGCAGCTACTCGTAGTAACCGCACACAATTTATCAAACGCATGGTTGAGTTATCTCAAGCAATTAATCTTAAAATCCGACTGATTTATTATCCCCCTTACCATAGCAAGTACAATCCTATCGAGCGGTGTTGGGCTGCTCTGGAAAATTACTGGAATGGCGCAATTTTAGATTCTGTTGTCGCCGCCGCTCATTGGGCTGCCAATATGACCTGGAAAGGAATTGCACCCATTGTACATCTAGTTGAAACCACCTAGGAAAAAGGAATTAAGGTTCTTTCATCAGAGTTAGAACAGTACCAACTCCAATGGCAACCTTCTGAAACATTACCCAAATGGGATATTACTATCGTCCCTGTTTAGCTGGTACTTTATTTTCCTGCAAGTCCCTTACTTTCTTTTGTCACTCTAGGCAGAGGAAAAAGAGAAAAAATCTGACCAAAGGGATAAAAATAGATGATTGTGTAAGGTGTTCATGATGCTAATCAAGTAAGAAAATCTTGTAAAAAGTTGGGGAATAGGAAATACCTTGAGCCAAGGTTTAATCACATTAAAAAGCATAAAAGGTTGAACAATCAGACGTAAATTATTCAAGATATTCTTCCAACCAAAGTTTTCATCCCACAAAGGATGTTCCGCAAATATTTGGAAAATATAGCTATGAGATTTGGAGAAGACACTCTCGTGAAGGCTGACCATGAGATAAGTACTACATACTATTTCCCACCATTTCTGAATATCAGGATAATGGGTAAGCCGAAAATCTGCCCATCCGAGTTCATTTTTACTTTGTTTGAGTCCATATTCTACCAATGTTCGTAAACCGTAAATATTTCCCACTTCTGAGTATTTAATATCCGGGACATTTGTCATTAAAAACCATGTTGAATTTTCTGGTAACTTTTCTGTATCCGTCGTAACTTGCCAATAACGAATATCGCGCCGCCTACCAAAAATAATCTCTCTAATATATCGAACTTCCTGATTACCATTCGAGAAAACACGGTTGAATTTTCGCCATTTGTTATACCTAATACTTTGCCCTTTTGGTAGCCAAACTCCGTGGTTACTACGTATAGCTACGCTGACGGGGCGACAAAAATAGCTAGGATACAGACATGATAAGCTTCATAGCGCTCAGACCTCGTTGATAATACTTCTGCTTATTGCGATTTAGTTTCATTAGCTCGGTCACGAACTCTGT
>JANBVI010000025.1 GCA_024239075.1 Fischerella sp. CENA71
AAATATCAATGGATTGAGCTCGATGCTTATTCTAGCTGGCAAACGTTTGTTGAATCTCTGGAAAAAATACTCAGAGAATTTGGACAAAACTATGTAATTAATTTTGAGTAACTACTTAAGAAGCACGCTTTAAGCGATTGAGCTGAACGTATCTGTACAGGCTAACTTTCAAAAGCTCAGAGAACTGCCTGTGAAAGTGATACTTCGAGAATGCAGCAACGCTACTGATCTGATCGACACAAAGGTCATCGTCCAGATGAGTATCGATGTACTCAAGCACCTTGCGGAATCTAGCTAGATAGATGTTAACAAAAGATGCAGTCAATGAAGTATCCTCAAGAGCCATATTCTCTAGACTACTCACTCGGAATTAATAAAGCTTGACAGAAGTTGCTCAATCACTGCACCAAAGGGCTATTTTGTAGAATTGACATTTCTAGATTTTGATCAAGGAAGCACATCAGGAAAACACCAATCATATGCAGGAGCGCCCGAATTGATTTTCTGTTCAAAGGCTAAGAATTCGTAGAGTATGCGTAAGTCCTATTGATAATTTCCTTCTTTGGGTGGTGTGGCGATACCCCATCTGATCAAATTTGCTTCCAGTTCCCTAATGAATTTAGTATCTTCTGCTAATAAAGAATGATTTTCGCCCACAGAATCTTTCTGCTCAAGAAAAGCAAATGCTTGCCGAAATTGATTTGGAGTAGCCTGAATTGGTGAGTCAAAGTGACAAGCAATAATTTGCTGAAAATCCCAATTAGCAACCTGATCAACCCAGTTGAGTACTTGTGTGGGATCTTGAGGGAAAATCAGAGTTTGTAAGATTGGTGCAACAAATGGACGCCCTTGATTTCGTAAAGCTTCAAACGATCGCTGCCAATTTTCTTGCCATTGAAATGGAAATACACCAAAATATGCCTTTCTGGAACGATTTGGTGCTTTGAATGCATTGCGAAATGCTTCACTTAATCCTACTGTCTCCAACTTACTGGGACGGAAATAAATCGCAAATAATGAAATACGTTCCCATCCCTTGCGGCGGTTGGCTTCGTTATCTTCAATCGCCTCTAAGGCGTTGTCTCTGGCGTGAAACAGCAAGGGATAGGGGTCTAATTGAAAAATTGCGGGTGGTTCTTGTGGTATGGATACAACAGAATCAGTTACTAGTAGAGTATGCGATCGCTTGTGCAAGAAAGCAACTTCTGCAAAAGATCCTCGTCCCAAGTCAATATCCAAGATTGCATAGTCGAATTCACTACTCATGGGAGCAAGGCTAGGATTTTCTGGGAGAATGTGAGTGCGTTTAGGAGGAAAACCAAGCCAACTCAATGGTAAGTTGAAGGGAAAACTCCACTGATGGGGAGCAACAAAAACCTGCGCTTGGGGAAAGCATCGAGCAAAAGGGCCAACGAAGATTTTGTGTTCTAAACCAGAACTGGTGGGCAGAATTATATACTTAACATCACCATAACTTGCCACCAACTCATTCATCATACCAATACACTCTTTGGTGGGAGCAACAGGCGCATAAACCAACAAACCACCTGTTTCTAGTCTGACAACGGTCATCCGAATCGGGACGATGGTGTAGAGAATACCGTGCAACTGGTCAAATGTCCAGATTGTGTCCTCAACGACTTCATGGCAGTATGTCTGTCGTCTGCCATAAGGATAAAGTGGTAAAGCAGGCCAAAATGGCCATGACCAATCTCTCAAATTAATATGTCGTTTGTGCGCCTTTAACCCTAATTTGCATTCCTGTGCGTTCATTTTGATTCCACCCAGTTTGCGCTCCTATTTAATTTTTAACATTCCAGATAACCTCTTAATATCAAGTAAAGTGAATCAGTAATCAATATCAAAATTATTCCTACCAAAAGATAGAGACAATATCTATTCTAAACAATTAAGAATAAGTAAACGCACTGATGGTCTTTAAAAATCCCCTGCTATTTATTTTTTCAGTAGATAGTAGGGGTTCCTCTATATTTCAAATGAATTGGAAATTTATCCTAAAATTTGGGTATTTGTCTCATTCTAGCTTCGATTAAAAAGACTAAGCTGCCTTTTTGCACTTCCATATTAATAATCCGAAACCACACATCGTCAAATTCTAAGTATGGCAAGTTGACTAATTCTTTGATCTTGTTCATCAATGCCACAACAATATTTAGGGAGATGCCTTCTCCTTGAGTACATTTGAAACTTTTCATGAGGATGGGTTGATCTAGAGTACGCGGGGCAAACACAGCCTTAAAGCCAACTTGAGCAGTATGATCTGGTTCCTTGATCTGCACAAATCCATCTATTTGAATTGTGCGAGCGCCAGGTAAAGAAAGCTGGATTTTTTCTGGTCGTAAACTTACAGTTTCACCATCCACACTCAAATCAAAGTCTTTGATTTTGCTACGAACAAAATCGGAGTTCAAGGCGTGGTTAATATCTGCTTCTTTGAGAACTATACGAGCCGTAGTATTTACGGGTTGTTCAAGTTCAATTTGACCAAAAATAGCACTAAAAGGATTAATAGAAATGTTATCTGTTTGTATTTCTATTTCTTGTATGCGAACTTCTTGAATTTCTAAACCTTCTCCAGCAAAAGAAACAATATCTGCTTGTCCTTGAACTATTTTGAGCAAATCTGTTTGCACATCTACATCTATTTTTTCTGCTCCATCCAACTGCTTAGACAGGGTGTTCTCTGCTGCTTGAGCTAGTAAATTCTCCTCTATTTTTCGTTCTTGTGACATGAGCTAGTTTTTCTAAAGTCTTCTGCTTCATTGAAACGCTCATCACTTATGAGTGTATCTGCATTAAGTTATATATATGACTCTTTCAAATGCTCAAATTCTTGCATAGCCGTAACACAACGGCAATAAAGCAGGAGGAACATCCACACCGCTTTTTGCCTCCCCTAATGGCGTGACTGTTTCTCGTCAAAGCAGAAATTGCTACAGGGAATGTAAACAACGATCGCCTGTTTTCAGAAGCGCATTGTTGATTTTTGTAATTGCGATCGCCCCAAATCTTTTCCGAAAGAGCGATCACAGTAGCAGTAATTGATTTCAGGTTGCAAAGCTTAACGCTCTGCGATCCCACCGAAGCTTTGAGCCTCGCTGGCGCGAGGAGCTACGCTAACGGAGGAAACCTCCGCACCCTTACGGGAAGTCGCGATCGCGCCTACAAACTTCTCTCTGCGTTCACCTTTGCGTTCCTCTGCGTTTAAAAATAAACTCAAACATTTGCGATGCTCCCCTCAAACTCCGAAATCCTTGCATAGCCGTAAATTCTAGTGGCCAGGTTATTCCATAGTTGCACGTAAAAAACGATAACCTAAATCAATTTCTGTCAAATTACGAATATCGCCATACTTTGCATCCCATTCACCACTATTTAAATCGGCCGCTAGTGACTTGACTCCTTGTTCTACTAAGTGTGCATCAGTTAAAGGAAAAGACGATATCCCAGCGCGTACTTCAGGCTGTAAATATAATTCTGGACGCCTCCAAGCTGCTGCTGCAAATAAATCAGACAAATCATGAGGTAATAAAAAAGGTATAGCTTCAACACATCTTTTGGTATTAACTTGCACCAAATTTATTAACTCACTCACTGGAAAAAACCGTAAAGCATCTTCCCACAAAAATGGGAAATAATCATAAAGCCATATTTTCTGAGCAAATCTAATATCAAAAGTTAGCAAAATTATTGCACCTTTTCTAACTATTCGGTGCATTTCCTGAAAGGCTTGGGCGAGATTAGAAAAATGATGAATTGTCAGGATACTTATGACAGCATCAACAGAGTTATTTGGTAAAGGTAAATCTTCTGCATAGCCAGTAAACCATTTAACCTTTGCGTCTTCTACCGCTTGTTTTTGCATAACTGGAGATGGTTCAATAGCATTAACAAAAAATTCTTGGTTAGCTAATCCTAAACTATAACCACCAGTTCCAGCCCCAATATCAGCGATGATGCTACCCTTGGGCAAATTGAGTAATTCTATTAACTTATTAATAATCCGACGATCAGGAATACGAGTTTTTGAGTATTGTTGACCAATTGAATTATAAATAGGCATTAGATGATATCAATTAAGATTTAAATGCAACACGCTTGGTGTTAAAGATAATTGTAGGCTGAGTTGACAAACAAAACCCAACCTACGCAAAATCAAGTTTTTAACTGCTCTGTATTCAGAGCGATCGCTTACCGAATTTACCAAGCGATGCTCTTCATCCAAACCTCAAGCTACCCCATGTTGCTAAAATCTGATAGGTTTGTAGTAAGCAATGCGCGTGCTTAAATATCTGAGGACTAAAGTCCTTACTACAAACTCTCTAAGACTTACAGGAAATATTGGCATATCCAGAGCGAAACGATCGCACACTTTCCGCTTCTAGGTTGTATTGATCTCGCCAGCTACAGCCCATGTCATTGCTGAGGACATGAATTGAAATAGAAGGTGCAAATTGTGTGGTAGTTTTTACTGTATGAATGTCATTATCAGGAGGCAAAAGCTGATAGATGTCACCTGCTTTGAGTTGCTGTACTCCTATCACTTCTAATTGAGCGTGTCCGGGAATATTCCCTTGATCTACACGTCGGTAAACCGTTTTCTCTTGTTTGCCTTTATACAAACCAACTAACCCCCAACTTTGATGATCGTAAATCGGTGTAGAAGATCCAGGGGGAATAACTGAACTAAAAATAGTCAGAGAACGATCTTGAGAGCGGTACAGTAACCATTGACCGATACCACCACCTATATTACTGTCAAGATTGGGTTGAGCAAAATTGCTTGGTAGCCAACCCTGTGTTTTTAGCAATGCTGAAAAATAAGGTTCCAAGGTGCGGAGTGTATCTGCGTGTTCTGCTGTGTGCAAGCTGATTCCACGAGCGATCGCAACGAATTGCAGCAATTCTGGACTATCGATAAACCATTGATCTGCTGTCGATGCTTCTAGAGGGGTAGTGTAAATCATAAGAAGTAATAAACGAAATCATACGAAAGAAGCAACAATGCCCTATTCTGGGTAACTAACAAACCCCCTGTTACCTCATCTATTAATATACTACTATTTTTATAAAAAACGGTAAATCGATAGATAATTAGGTTTTTCATCTATAGAGAATATTTCAATTGGTAACAATCAAAATCAAGTGCTTTGGTTTTTGTTGAGCAAAATACGTCAGACTATTAAATTAATTTCACTTGATCGGAGACAAGGGGGAGGTAGGGACACAAAGAAGCGGAGAATATTTTTGATTGATTCACCGCGTCTGTTCCCAATCCCCAATTCCCAATCCTAGAGGAGGTTACAAATTAATGTTGATGCGTAAATGGTATAAATTGAGTTTCTTGCTGTTGGCTGCTCTTCCCTTGATTTTGTCAATGACTGCTTGTACTAGCAGATCAAGAGCTAGTACTAGCCGCTTAGATACAATTAAAAATCGTGGCAAGCTGATTTGTGGTGTGAGTGGACAATTACCAGGATTTAGCTATGTCAAAGCCAATGGCGAATATGCAGGATTAGATGTGGATATTTGTCGAGCGATCGCAGCTGCTATTTTTGACGATCCGAAAAAAGTTGAATTTCGCAACTTAAACGCCAAAGAACGCTTTACTGCTGTGCAAACTGGCGAAGTAGATATCCTCAGTCGTAATACCAGTTGGACTATCAGTCGCGACACCTCTGTAGGTTTAGAGTTTGCACCAGTGGTGTTTTATGATGGTCAAGGCATCATGGTACGTAAAAACAGCAACATTAAAAAGCTGGAGGATCTTAAAGATAAATCCATCTGTACTCAAACTGGAACTACCAATGAACAGAACCTCAGCGACCAAATGCGACAGAGAGGAATTACTTACAAACCACTGGTATTTGAAGATGTAAATACTACCTATGGTACTTATGAACAAGGTCGCTGTGAAGCAATCACTTCTGATCGTTCGCAGCTAGTTTCTCGGCGTAGCGCCTTCTCAAAACCTGATGACCATGTAGTGTTGGATTTAGTACTTTCTAAAGAGCCTTTAGCACCCGCAGTCGCTAATGGAGATTCTAAATGGTTCGATGTTGTTAAATGGACTGTATATGGTTTGATCAATGCAGAAGAATTAGGTGTGAATTCGCAAAATATTAGTCAATTAACTAATAGTAGTAACCCAGAAATCAAACGGCTTTTAGGAACAGAAGGAGATTTAGGAAAAGGCGCTGGTCTATCAAATGATTTTGTCGTCAAAATTGTTAAGAGTGTGGGAAATTATGGTGAAATTTACGAGCGTAATTTAGGTAAAAATTCAGATTTAAAACTAGATAGAGGTTTAAACAGACTTTGGAATAAAGGTGGAATTATTTACGCTCCCCCATTTCGATAATTGAAAAATCCCAGAAATCTGTGGATTATTTTTGTGAAGTAAATCCAAAATCCAAAATCCAAAATCCAAAATTGAATGACTCCTATTTGGTATAACCGTAAATTTTGGGCTATTATTGCTCAACTTAGTGCTGTTTTTATTGCAGTTGCGATCGCACTCATATTATGGATAAACCTGACAGATAATTTGCAGCAGCTTGGTATTCAATTGGGGTTTGATTTTCTTAATTCTCAAGCTTCCTTTGATATTAGTGAAACTCCGATAGCTTATCAAGCTTCTGACCCCTATCGTCGGGCTTTATTAGTAGGTTTAATCAATTCTCTGCGAGTAATAATCTTTGGGATTATCCTTGCTACAGTTGTTGGTCTCATTGTCGGTGTCGCACGATTATCTGATAATTGGTTGGTGCAAAAGCTGGCTTTAATTTATGTGGAAGTTCTGCGTAATACACCTTTACTTTTGCAATTATTTTTCTGGTATTTTGCAGTATTTTTAAGCTTGCCACAAGCAGAAAAAACAATTTCGTTTTTGGGATTAATTGAAATTAGTAGTCGGGGAGTTTTATTTCCTTTTGGAATTCACTTTTCTCCAGAATTATCAACATTAGCTCTTGGCTTGACTTTGTATACCGGATCTTTTATTGCGGAAATTATTAGAGCTGGGATTTTATCAGTACCGAAAGGACAATGGGAAGCAGCAAAAGCATTAGGTTTTAAATCAGGATTAGTCTTGCGTTTAGTTATTTTTCCCCAAGCTTTGCGGTTAATTATTCCACCATTAACAAGTCAATATCTGAATTTAGCCAAGAACTCAAGTTTAGCGATCGCGATTGGTTATCCTGATATTTACTTTGTGGCTTCTACCACTTTTAATCAAACTGGTCGGGCTGTAGAAGTGATGTTGCTAATTATGATTACTTATTTAACCATAAGTTTAGTTATCTCCTTCATGATGAATTTGCTCAATCAGACTGTGCAATTCAAGGAAAGATAAGCAAATGTCAAATGAAAATATTCGCAAATGGCTCAAGAAGAATCTTTTTAATAGCTGGTACAACAGTATATTGAGTATAGTTTGTGTTTGGTTGCTAATCTATGCAATTACAAATATCTTTAACTGGATATTTAGCCAAGCACAATGGTCAGTCATTCGAGCTAATTTACCATTATTTTTAGTAGGTCGTTATCCTGCTGAACAGTACTGGCGATTATGGTTAGTACTGGCTATTATTTTAAGTCTTTCAATAGTCTCATGGGCAGTTTTTACAAAGCGTCTTGCTAGCCGTATGAATGCGATTTTACCTATAGCATGGGCGCTATCTTTTCCAGTAGTATTGTGGTTAATTGCTGGTGGTTTAGGGCTACAGCCTGTAGATACTAATTTATGGAATGGTTTACTATTGACTCTGGTAACTGCTGTGATCAGTATAGTGATTTCTTTTCCTTTAGGTGTTCTTTTAGCATTGGGGCGTCAGAGTAAATTATTTGTCATCAGAAATTTTTCGATTCTTTATATCGAAATTGTGCGCGGACTACCATTGATTGGCATTTTATTTTTAGCTCAGGTGATGCTACCCTTATTTTTACCAATAGAATTTCGTTTAGATCGAGTCGTCAGAGGTATTGCAGGTTTAACTCTTTTTAGTGCTGCCTATTTAGCAGAAAATGTGCGTGGGGGATTACAATCAATTCCAAGTGGACAATATGAAGCAGCTAGAGCTTTGGGATTGAATACTCTTTTGATGATGTTATTCATTATTTTACCCCAAGCTTTAAGAGCAGTAATTCCGGCTTTAGTTGGGCAATTTATAGGATTATTTAAAGATACTTCCTTATTATCAATTGTGGGATTGTTAGAATTAACTGGTATTTCTCGTTCAATTTTGGCACAACCACAGTATTTGAATCGTTATGCAGAAGTTTATTTATTTATTGGCTTGCTTTATTGGGTATTTTGTTATGCGATGTCCTTAGCTTCGCAGCGATTAGAAAAGCAATTAGGACTTGGAAAAAGGTGAAATGAATATACAAGAGCCGATTATTATTGCCCAAGATGTACATAAATGGTATGGCAAATTCCATGTTTTACAGGGTGCAAGTCTAACGGTAAATAGGGGAGAAGTTGTGGTGATTATGGGGCCTTCTGGTTCCGGGAAATCGACTTTTATTCGCACTTTTAACGCCCTAGAAGATTATCAACAAGGACACATAGAAATAGATGGAATTGCTTTAACGGATGATTTACGCAACATTGAAGCAATTCGCCGAGAAGTAGGGATGGTGTTTCAGCAGTTTAATTTATTTCCACATTTAACAGTACTGCAAAATATTACTTTAGCGCCAATTTGGGTACGGAAGCGATCGCGCATCAAAGCCGAAGAGCTAGCAATGCAATTATTAGAACGAGTCGGAATCTTAGAACAAGCGCAGAAATACCCAGGACAACTTTCCGGGGGACAACAACAACGGGTAGCGATCGCCCGTGCTTTAGCAATGCAACCCAAAGTGATGCTATTTGATGAACCAACATCTGCGCTTGATCCAGAGATGGTACGTGAAGTTTTGGATGTGATCAAAACTTTGGCTGCTGATGGAATGACGATGGTAGTTGTCACTCATGAAGTCGGGTTTGCAAGAGAAGTTGCTGACCGAGTTATTCTCATGGATGGGGGTGTAATTGTCGAAGTCGCTACACCCAAAGAATTTTTTCAAAATCCCCAGCAGGAACGTACCCGCAAGTTTTTATCTCAGATTCTTTAAAAGGAATCGCGGATTTTCCTAACACAGGCGCACTCGCGTTCAGCAATTAATTTAGAATACGATTCAGTTAAGGGTTTTTGGTACAAAAAATGCTACTTAAGAGACGCGTGGCAAGATCCCGCAGGGTAATTTCGCGTCTCTATAAATGATTCTGAGCTTATCACCAAGCATGTTACCGTGAACAGTCAGAAACATATCTAGTGGCTTAGGACGGAAAAGTAGCTACTTCTGTGCTAGCTTCTTGCATCTTCCTATCTGCTGGTATTGATGAGGTGCGGTTAGTCTTTGTTGCCAAAATTATAGACAAAAGCTTAGGGAAGACAATGCAAATTACAGTACTAATCGAAGTCAGGAGCAAACCATCTATTAAACCCATATATAAATCTCCTTTTTTAATTTTGTATCTGTTTACTCTATTCTTAAACTAAATTTCTCAGATTGATAGAGTATATTGTTTTGAATTTCTTTTGGTTAATATAAGCTATTTTTAATTTTAATTTTTATTGAGATTTTAACTCTATCTCAAGGTATTGTAAAAGGCTAGAAAATAGTGTAAATTTGAAGCGGCCGTTGTTTTTAGTATTTCACGAATTTAAAAAAAAAGCAATATTAAACTTTAAATTTTAAGTTAAGCTTTAAACTAGATAGTATTCCTAAATTATTTGCTGAACAACAAGATCCCCGATTTCTTAAAGAGACCGGGGATCTTGATATTTGGAGATTTCCAAGTCAGAGAGGATTGTTATAGATAAAATTAAATGATTAACATAGATTTTACTGAAGATGATGTTTTGAGTAATAAATATACTTTTTGAGAAATCAAGCACAGATTTAGCTAATACCCCAATCACCAATCATCAATCATCAATTATCCATAATTCAAATTATGCGTAATTGATTAAACAAAACTCACTTCAGTTGGGTGAACATCTTCCACAGAAACGAGGACTAAATTTACATGATGGACCACCTGTTACTGCATAAGACGTACAAAAAGGAAAGCTAGTAAGTTTCTGTTGAGTTTTTCTTGGGGTAGAAGCTTTCTGCAATAGTCTAGTAGGTTTGATTTTTGGAGCGGTAATGATACTTAAAAGCCGGGGAAATGTTAGGCAAACAATCGTGCTAATTAGAGTCAGCAATACAGCATCTATGCGAGCCATAGGTAATCACCTCTTCCTTTTTGATGGGGCTTGGATAATAGGCGTCTATTGTTTTTAGTTAGTAAAAAGACTTATTTCAACCAACTAAAAACCAAAGTTGGTATTGCTTTTTGTTTATCTTATTTCATTCTACTATAGATTTTTTTATATATCTACATCAAATCCTTAAAAATTCTTTCAGCCAGAATATATTGTGTCTATTCAGATTAGGCAGTTTATCCTGATTGCAGCATAAGCTGGAAAAATAAACTCTTGATTACTTAACCCATAGTGTAATGTCAAAAACTTTTGTAGAAAATGCTTTTCTGGCCAATATCACTGCACAAGAACGCCAAGTGATTAAGGATTTACCAGATTATTCTGGTGTGGGGTCACTACCAGAAATTTGGCCTTTAGCAGCACAAAGATTTGGTAATATTGTTGCCCTTCGTGATCCTCATGCCAAACCAGAATTAGTGTTCACATATACTCAACTGAACCAGCAAATTCAACAGTTTGCGGCTGGGTTACAGGCGTTGGGGGTACAAGCAGGCGATCGCATTTCTCTGATTGCTGACAATAGTCCCCGTTGGTTTATTGCTGATCAGGGAATCATGACGGCGGGGGCGGCGGATGCGGTGCGGAGTTCCCAAGCCGAAAAAGAAGAATTACTCTTCATTTTGAGTAATAGTGGCAGCACAGCGCTGGTAGTGGAAGATGTCAAAACACTTAACAAACTACGCGATCGCTTGCATGATTTGCCGATTCAATTTGTGATTGTACTCAGCAATGAAGGATTACCAGAAGCCGAAACCCCCAAGCTGTATACATTCAACCAGTTGATGGAAATTGGTGCGAAGCATTCCTTACAACCAGTCAAACGCAACCCTAATGATTTGGCTACCCTGATTTATACCTCTGGAACAACGGGTAAACCAAAGGGTGTGATGCTGACTCATCGTAATTTGATGCATCAAATCGTAGCTATCCCAACAGTTGTGCAACCCCAACCCGGAGATACAGTTCTGAGTATTCTCCCCACTTGGCACAGCTATGAGCGTAGTTGCGAATATTTCTTACTTTCTGTTGGTTGTACTCAAATTTATACTAACCTGCGCTCCATCAAGCGAGATTTGCAAGAATATAAACCTCATTACATGGTGGCTGTACCCCGTCTTTTAGAATCTATTTATGAAGGAGCGCAAAAACAGTTCCGTGAACAACCAGCTTCTCGACAACGCTTGATTAACTTCTTTTTTGGCATAGGCGAGAAATATGTTAGAGCGCGGCGGACTTTAACGGGATTGAATTTACAGAATCTTAATCCTGGCATTGGCGATCGCTTAACAGCTAGTTTACAAGTTGCTACTTTATCGCCTCTGTATAGTTTGGGAGAAAAACTAGTTTATAGCAAAGTCAGAGAAGCAACTGGCGGACGAGTCAAACAGATGATTAGCGGCGGTGGTGCGCTTCCCAAGCATGTAGATGACTTTTTTGAAATTCTTGGTGTCGAGATTTTGGTGGGCTATGGTTTGACAGAAACTTCCCCTGTCACCCATGCACGGCGTTACTGGCGGAATTTACGCGGTGCAGCTGGTCAAGCCATACCAGGTACAGAAACAAAAATAGTTGATCCAGAGACTAAAAAAGAGCTACCCACAGGAGAACGGGGGTTAGTGTTATTGCGGGGGCCACAAATTATGCAAGGTTATTACCAAAATCCCGAAGCCACTGCCAAAGCCATTGATCCAGAAGGTTGGTTTGATAGCGGTGATTTAGGTTGGTTAACACCAGAAAATGACTTGGTTCTGACCGGACGAGCCAAAGATACGATTGTATTAACGAATGGGGAAAATATCGAACCGCAGCCGATAGAGGATGCTTGTTTGCGATCGCCCTACATCGATCAGATTATGCTGGTTGGGCAAGATCGTAAATCTCTGGGTGCTTTAATTGTTCCGAATTTGGAAGCTTTAGAAAAATGGGCAATTTCTCAAAACCTCCAACTAGATATAAAGGATGAAAATGTTACTTCGCTTACCAGTCAAAAAATAAACCTGGAGAGTAAAATGATCCAGGATTTATTTCGGCAAGAACTAAATCGGGAAGTGCAGAACCGTCCAGGTTACAGACCAGACGATCGCATCGGCCCGTTCAGGCTGATTCTTGAGCCATTTTCCATCGAAAATGGCATGATGACCCAAACTCTGAAAATCAAGCGGCATGTCGTGATGCAGCATTATCACGATATTATTAACGGAATGTTTGCCTCATAAGTCCACTGCAAACTATCAAAAAACGTGAACTCTTTTATGGATGTCTCCAAACCTCAACTGCTTTTAAAGCGCGTCGTCAACATTAAAGCCATTGTCACTCCCTTGTGGAAAGAGGAAGTGCAACAGCAACTGCAAGCGCAAATTAATCAAATTGACCAGCAATTGCAACAGTTGGACATCCAAGGGCAACGGGCAGTAGCAGAAGTACAAAAGCAAACTCTGCAACCGCCTGGTCCCCAAGCCCTCCAACAAATTGAGAGCATTCAATACCAGGTCAACCAAAAGAAAAGCGAACTGCTAGAGCAAAAAAATCAAAGTCTGCAAAATCTCCAGCAAGTGCAGCTTTTAGAGTTAGACCAAGAAGTCAATCAATTTCAGATGGAAGGCTTTTTCCGTGTTGAACCAGGGGATAACTTAATTAGCAAAATGCAGGTCGAAGTTGTGCTACGCGATGGTGTTGTAGAAGAAATTCGCGGCGACGTCTAAACTCGATTCTCAATCAGTTAACAGTCAACAGTTAACACTAAGCAAACAAACCTGATAACTGATAACTGGTAACTGATAACTGTAAACTCCTTACACCACATTTGCTTGCTCCTCACTGCTTGCTCCTCGCTGCTTGCTGCTGTCGTGTAAGCGTATCTATTGGCAAATTACCTTTGGCAAATTACCTTGACCAAATTTTGTTTACTCTGGTTTGAGAAACATTTCTCTTGGGAACCAGCCCAAACAATTTGCCACAAAGGAGGAGAACTAGCCAACAGCGATCGCCCAAAGCTGGTCAATTCAACTCGGTACTTGACAGTGCTGATTTCTGTATCACCAGAATCATCACTTTGAACGATTGTTACCAACGCCTGGTTCGGTTGCGGGTAATATACCTCTACCTTGCGTCTTCCTTGTTCTGCTTCACTGTTATCAAAAGCATCAAGAGCCAAAGCAGCCGGATCAGTACCTTGAAGAACAGACTTAATACTGTCTAAAGGTATAGTTTTATACTTAGCTCGCTCAGGATTAGTTACAATCTCCTGAGCAGCAGCTACGGCGGCAGAATGCTGCTGTGGTTTAGTGCTATTGGTGATCAGTGCATTTTGCTGGCGATTGTTTAGATACACTCCAGCAATTGCAGTGGCGAAGATACTTAGTATCAAAATTACCAAAATCTTCAACTTTGCCGACATAAAAATTTCAAAAGCACTTTCAAAGAGTTTATCTATCACTTTTGCATTTTAGATTGAAGGATTACTCTATTTCTTCTGACTTTTGAGTAATTGTTCTGATGTAAGCAGCCGTGATAAGAAATACAAATTAATAGACCCACAGGCAATAGAATAGTTCCTCACGTCGGTCGTCAAGATACAATTCGATCTGGCATTAATTTTGTTAAAGTCTATAATTTATCGATTTGCCAAACCCCATTATGAGCATTTACGAAGTATTCATGCCCGCGCTTAGTTCCACTATGACCGAAGGAAAAATTGTCTCCTGGGTCAAATCTCCGGGCGACAAAGTGGAAAAAGGCGAAACGGTGGTGGTTGTCGAGTCGGATAAGGCAGATATGGATGTGGAATCCTTCTATGAAGGATATCTGGCCAACATCATTGTGCAAGCTGGTGAAACTGCACCAGTAGGAGCTGCGATCGCCCTGTTAGCAGAAACTGAAGCCGAAATTGAAACAGCCAAGTCTCAAGCCCAAGGCGGCGGCACTGCAAAACCTGAAATGACTGCTACTACTGCTCCTACAAAAACCACAGATACAGCCGCTTCCTTCACACCTGTCTTGGCGACTCAAAACGGCTCCAACCATCGCTCTGGGCGAGTTGTAGCTTCACCCCGCGCCCGCAAATTAGCTAAAGAACTCAAAGTTGATTTGAATAATATTTCTGGTAGTGGTCCCCACGGTCGTATTGTTGCTGAAGATGTAGAAGCAGTAGTCGGTAAAGCTAGCCCCCAACCTGCTACTGCGGTTCCCATGACCCCGCCAGCAGTTTTAGCACCAGTAGCAACCGCACCAACGACAAAACCAACACCGATTCCCACGCCAGCAGTTGCCGCAGTTCCGGGTCAGGTAGTGCCTTTAACTACTTTACAAAGTGCTGTGGCACGCAATATGGTTGCTAGCTTATCAGTGCCAGTGATCCATGTAGGTTACACAATTACTACTGACGCCCTCGACAAGTTATATAAACAAATTAAATCAAAGGGTGTGACGATGACTGCACTGCTGGCAAAAGCTGTAGCGGTGACACTGCAAAAACACCCACTAATCAATGCCAATTACTCAGACCAAGGTATTGTCTATCCTGCTAGTATCAATGTAGCTGTCGCCGTTGCCATGGATGATGGCGGATTGATCACACCAGTGTTGCAAAACGCTGATCAGATGGATATTTATTCTTTATCCCGTACCTGGAAGTCTTTGGTAGAAAGAGCAAGAGTCAAAAAGCTGCAACCAGAAGAATACAGCACCGGTACATTTACATTGTCAAATTTAGGGATGTTTGGCGTCGATAGATTTGATGCAATTTTACCGCCCGGACAAGGTTCAATATTAGCGATCGGTGCATCTCGCCCACAAGTCGTGGCTACAGCAGATGGGATGTTTGGCGTGAAACAACAAATGCAGGTAAATATGACTAGTGATCACCGTATGATTTACGGCGCTCATGCTGCGGCGTTCTTACAAGATTTAGCAAAGTTGATTGAGACTAATCCACAATCATTGACTATGTAAGAAAAATCGAGGTGAAAATCCTGTTTTAACAGCAAAATAAAGACTTGGGGTTTTGACTCTCCAAGTCTTTTTTATTTTGAGGTTAGAAATCCGAGGTGGACTCCTTCATCAATGCGATCGCGTTTCCACAACATTTTTCACATATTCTTGCACAGCACTTTTTTGCAGTTGATCTTCTTCTAAAAAGTAGTAGCTGTGGGGTTCATTCTTAGAAATAACTCCATTTACTACTTGTCCTAAGAGATTCTGACCAGACTTTTCTAAAATTTCTATAGCAGTAGTTGCATTAACAGAATCTGCTATCCCTGGCCGAACTACCAACAAAACACCGTCACTCATTTGACCCAAAATAGTAGCATCAGCAGCAACTGTTAATGAAGGAGCATCAATAATTACAAAGTCATAGTTAGCAGCAAAACTATCAATTAAACCAGCCATTTTTTGAGAGTCAAGCAGGGTTGAAGAAAAAGACACTACGCCAGCAGTAAGAACATCTAAATAATTCATGACGGTTTTGACTGCTGTCTTCAATTCCATCTGTTCACAAATTACATTGCTCAAACCTTTATCATTTGTTAATTTCCAGATTTGATGTTGAATAGGATGCTCTAAATCTCCATCCACCAGTAATACTTTACGCTCCATCTGAGCCATTGCCATTGCTAAATTAGCAGCTACTGTTGATTTACCTTCTTTTGGTACGGAACTAGTAACAACAATAACTTTTAATTCTTTATTAGCACTCATAAATTGTAAATTTGCTCGCAGCATCCGGTAAGCTTCACTCATCGGAGAACGAGTCAAACTTGGAATCAAAAGCCTTTGATGATAAAACTCTGTTGTTTCTTGTGCATTTATCGTTTTTTTTAACTTACTAGAAGTAGGAATCACTCCCAATGTAGTTAATCCCAATAATTCTTTTGCTTCCTCAACAGTCTTAATTGATTTATCTGTTGCTTCCAAAAAATAAATATTTGCCATGGCTGCTAAACTAGCCACTACACCTGCACTCAGAAATATAATTGCATGAGAAGTGACAGGTTCTTCTGGAACTATGGCTTCGGAAATGATGCTAGCATTTCCAACATTTTGATTTTCTGCTATTTGGCTTTCTTGTAACTTTTGTAGCAGAAGTGAGTAAGTAGATTGTGCAGCTTGTACTTTACGTTCTAATTGACGCTGTTGTTGTTCCAATCTTGGCAGATTATTTAATCTTTGCTTATATTCAGCTTGCAAGTTAGATAAAGCAGTCGCCTGATTTACTAAACCTAAACGATTTGACTCTAATTCTAGAAGCTTTGCAGAAATTTGCTCTTGCAACTGTCCCAATTGAAAATTATTATCTAGGTTGAGAAAATTTTTCCCTGCAACATTTTTTATCCGTTGTCGCAGTATACTTTTTAAAGAAGCTAATTTATCTTCTAAATTTACAATTTCTGGATGATTGTTCTGTAAAATATTGCGTCTAGCTGCTAGTTGTGATTCTAGTTGTTGAATTTCTTTGAGGATATCTTGCACACCTGGATTTTGACTAAGAGAAGTCATAATTACCGCCTGCTGGGAATTCATATCTAATTGCTTGCGGATTTCTTGAGACTGTGCCTTGATCTCAGCAATTTGAGATTGAGTTTGACTAATTTGCTTTTGTAAATCTGTAATAATTTCTACACCTTTGGTTGCTTCTTCATTTAAAGAAACAATTTTGTACTTTTCTTTAAAATTTGCTAGTTCAGCTTCTGCTTGGCGAACAATAGATTCAGCTTTCGGTAATTGTTTGCTGATAAATTTGCGAGCCGCAGTTGCTTGAGTTCTGTTAGCTAGTATATTGTTTTCTAAATAGATGTTGATGAGAGTATTGACAACTTTTGCAGTTGTTTCTGGATTAGTATCTTTGTAGGAAATTTGTATAACATCGGCTCCTCTAACATCTGAGACATTAAGTTTTTTCAGGAAATCTTTAATTTTTAAGGTTTTACCTTTATTATCTGTTAGATTCAGTTGCTTGATAGTTTTTTGCACAATTGGTACAGAACGTATCACTTCTGCCTCAGTATTAAGAGGACTAGTTTTATTATCCTGTACTACTGGTTCTAATTTGCCTATTTCTGTTCCTAAAGTTGTAAGAGTCGAAGTAGCATTTGTTCTTTGAAACTTGAGTTTTCCTTCTGCAACATAGGAAGGCTTTTTCAAAGAGGCAATTAGTAGTGAAATTATAAATACAGCCAGAAAAACTATTAAGCTAGGCGACCAGCGTCGTTTTATTACTTGCCAATATTTTACAAATGATAAGCTAGATTCTTGGAATTCCATGATTGTTTTTTTGTTGTTTGATTGTGGATTGGTACATTTGACTTATCTTTAATTAATAGAATTTAGAATTAGGAAAATTAATCAGCTGAGGTGCTTTGCTGTATATTTATTTGGTATATCTGCTTACTGTTATATATTTAAAAATTACACAACAGCTTAAAATTTATCTCTAGTAAACTTATTGCTAAATCACGAATAGAGGAGTTTGAGATTTTCCATTACCATAGTGAATAGCTGCGATCGCACTAATTACTCGCTCTAAATCTTCATTGGTTAAGTTTGAACCGGATGGTAAACAAAGACCCCGTCTAAATAAATCTTCAGCTACCGTACCACCAATATATTCACATCCACTAAACACAGGTTGGAGATGCAAAGGCTTCCATACAGGACGAGTCTCTATTTGCTGTACGCTAAGAGAGTTGCGGACTTGTTCACGATCTGCACCAAAAGCTTCAGGATCTATCGTTAGACACGTTAACCAACGACTAGCACATCCAAAATCAGCTTCTGGCATAAATTCTATTCCCGGCACATTTCCTAAACTAGAAGCATAAATCTCAAAATTGCGTCGTCTGGTTGCGACTCGTTCACTCAAAACACACAACTGACCACGACCAATACCAGCTAAAACGTTACTTAGACGGTAATTGTAGCCAATTTCTGAGTGTTGATAATGAGGAGCGCGATCGCGTGCTTGTGTTGCTAAGAAACGAGCTTTGGCAACTAAATCTGCATTGTTGGAAACTAGCATCCCACCACCAGAGGTAGTAATGATTTTATTACCATTGAACGAGTAAATGCCTATGCATCCAAATGTTCCAGGATGTTGTCCTTTATAGGTAGCTCCCAAAGATTCAGCAGCATCTTCTATTAAGGGAACACGATACTGATTGCAAACTTGCAATATAGGGTCGATATCTGCACTTTGACCATATAAATGCACAACAATCACTGCTTTCGGCAATTTGCCAATGCAAGCACGGTATTCTAGCGCCTCCTGCAACAGTTCAGGATTCATATTCCAAGAAGTGCGATCGCTATCAATAAATACTGGTTTAGCTCTCTGATAAATTATTGGATTGGCAGTAGCAGCAAACGTTAGGGTAGAACAAAAAACTTCATCTCCAGATTCAACCCCAATTAATTGCAAAGCTAAATGAATCGCCGCTGTACCAGAACTAACAGCAGCAGCATAATCAGCACCAATGATTTGACAGAATTCTTGCTCAAAAGCATCTACATGAGGACCGATGGGAGCAATCCAGTTAGTATCAAAAGCTTGTTTGACGAATTCTAGTTCGCGATCGCCCATATGCGGAGTTGAAAGCAAAATGGGTTTACTCATGTTTATTCTTCTTTCCTATTTTGAGTTTCCTCAAGTTTCTTTTCTACAAGCTTGTGCAGAGTTTCTGTATTATCCTTGATATCTGATAATTGATGTTTGGCTTCTTCTTTGTCCAAGAATCCAGTAATGACTTCTCGTGAGAGCAGTTGTAACTCTGGATGATAACCGAGTCTCTTATTAACTTGGTATTCTACTAAACCAGGTAATACACAGTTGGTGCTGTTACCATGAATTTTTACGGTTGACCAACCAATCTCATCTAATATTCTATAAACGTCCTTTTCAGTTAATTGCAACACAAACGGTAGAGAGAAAATCTGCAATTTTATACCCGTCTTCTCATCCGTTATCCATTTTGTGGAACGCACTTCTGGCTCTATCCAGTGCCACCAATTCCGTCCCATGATAATCCGATTTATACGATGCTCAACACAATAATCTTGAATTTCCTTGTAAAACATGTCTCCACATTTATAACAAGGGTATCCATTCTTAAAGTTATTATCCATCATTTCTTTCACATAAGGTGCAAGGTCAATATTTAATACAACTAGTTCCACACCCAATTTGTCACATAACTTTCGACCGTTTTCGACAACCTGTTCAGGAATAAAACCATTCTGAACCAAAACAGCAGTTACATCTAAACCAAATTGCTGTCGTGCCGTAATTAGAGAAACTGCACTATCCTTTCCACCAGAAAAACCCACAACTGCATCAACCTTAGCACCATCTTCTCTTGGGGTATGCAAAAAAGTTTGTAATTCACTATTTAGAACTTCTTGTTTAAAGTTATTTTTGTATGTCATGCACATATTGCAAACACCATCAGCACCAATATAAATGTTTGGTATGCGCGTATTAAATAAACATTCTTGACACTCTACAGGCTTAAAGAAAGGATTTTTCCCTGTATTGAACCACGTCTTAATCTTATTCTGCAAATGTATTCTCCGCGCACGTAAATTGTAGTTAATTCCATTCACAGATATCTTACATTTGTAGGGTGAGTAATCTTCGCGTAGGAATTTAGGAAGAAATAATGCAAAATCCTGCACAAGAATATTCCGTATTGACATAACTACCTCTCAAACATGAGTTATTTTCAATTTAATTATTTTGATTGCGGTATCAGTCCTTAAGAGGATGTTTGAAAAGTCAAGGAAGGTAGAAAACCGTCATTCTGTAGACGCCTCTGCGGTTTATTAATGCACTTTATTTAATTTTTTAGCAAAAGTTCACGTCTCTAAGTTAAAAACTGATTATTTCAAGTGAACGATAAGCAGGAAAAAATGATGAATCAAGTAGTGTTTCTACCTGCTGATTTAAAAACTTAGCTCGTAAATAAACTAAATAGTTATATTTTTCCTGATCTGTGATTAGACGTAATGTCAAAAACTTGTACCTTAACTTTGAGAAACCTGATTTAAAATCATATATCCCATCTGTTGTACCTCTATATCCGCCTCCCAGATGCATAAATTTATTTCCACGTTCTTTTGCCCAAAATCTCACATAATCAAACATGATCTTATCAGGAGAAAATTTGAGAAATTTGTTTTTTGTTCCACTCAGATAACTTTGAACAATGCCACAACATTCAGTAAATAAACAAGCACTCATGATCTCATTCTCAAATTCCACAATACTCAAATGTAGATTATTAGTTAATTTTTTTGACAATTCCCAAAAAAAATCCTGGCTAAAATAATATAATTTTGCAGCCCCTACACGCTCCATAGTTTCATAATATATTTCTAGAAAATTCTCTAAGTATTCATCCAATAAAACCATCTTTACAGTAATTCCATTCCGTTTCTGCCGATTAATGATTTTACGATGGCTAGAGTGTGTCTGTGTCCATATCTCTTCATGAGAAAGATTTAAATTGATAGCCACCGTTTCACCAGTGATTTTACATATATCAGGTGAATATATTTTTTCTAAACCTTGATTAAGTATGGGATGCAATCGAAAGAATGCTGAACATATATTCTGATTACGCAATACAAATATTAAGTTATTGATAGCTAGTTCCAAAAAATCCGGTGAATTTGCTGCGGTTTCACTCAGCAAAATTCCTGGATAGCCGTATGGCGAAACTACATCAAAAACTTCTGGAATTTCTTCTTCACCAAATAAATTATCACATCGACGTATCAAATAAGGTAAAAAAAATATTTTTTCTCCTTCAGAAATTAGAATAGCTTGTGGAGTAGTGTTAGTTCTTTTAGATTCTAAATACACAAACTGAGGCAAATGATAAAAATCGTAACGCAATTTGTTCAGTGTTTCTAACCACAAAGGGTTTGATAAATCAATGATTTTTGTTTTCATGACTAATTAACTGGAACTAGTAAATTGCTTGACCAAGAAGACATTTAGTTAATGTATTTGACGGATCATATAAAAAGCTTCCGCAGCAAAAAGATTAACTGTACTCCCACGTAAAGTAGCTAAAGCTCGCAATGACTCTTCAGAACGTTCATTGGGAAAAGGTTTAATTTGTGAAGCATAAATTCGCATCGCTTCTAATTTGATTTCTAAGTAGGCAGAAATATTTACGAAAACATTAGGAACAAAATTTGCAGTTAGATAAGGAGCATTCCAATTAGTTTCCGAAAGTGTTTCATAGGCATATATTGATTTTGGTGCATGAGGATTATTTGGTCTTGCTGCTACCAAAGATGATAAAAAAACTCTTTGATGATCCATATGTAAATCACCAAGAAAAGGGATAAAAAGCATATCTGGCTGGATTTTTTGAATTAATTTAAACAGTTGAGCGTTAATATCACGATGGGGTATATTGTCTAATCTAGCTGCTGGAAATGAAAGAAATATGCTTTCTTTAACGCCTAAAACTTGATGCGCTGCTAATGCTTCTTGGCGATCTGTTTGATTCATTTCCTCCGAAAAATCTGGTGGATATCCTTGAGTCATGATCACTACGTAAACTTCATTTTCTTCAGCTGCAAATCGAGCTATTGTTCCGCCAACACCTAATATTTCATCATCAGGATGTGGTGCAATAATCAATATTTTATGGTTCATAGTTTGACTCAATAAATATCTAAAATTTTTCTAGTTTCTGAACCACAGCAAAATAGAGTATCTAGAATCGACATATTGGGCAAAAATCCCAATTCTGGAAATAGTTGAGTGTACGATGGATAAGTAAATTTTTGCCACAAAACATTAATATCAGCAGCTTCAAAAGCTGCCAGATCCATATACCTTCTACCTCCAGAACCAGATAAGTAAGTATCGGCTCCTACAGCTTTACAGATGTCGATTAATAGTTGAGATTTGTGACCTTCAACTTCCAACGTAGACAAGTAAACAATAGGCTTCTTGATATCCAACACATCCATAACCCATTGAATCAGTGCCATATTGAGTTCACAAAGATTACTCCATTCTCCACTGAGGATTTGCTGTATTTCTGAACTGTATTTGTGGAAGTAGGGAGCGCGAGAATAATTTGTCACCAGGGTCTGCCAATGCTTCCGAGACCAAGGAAGATTTGTATGGATCAGCATTTCATTGATGATTTCTTCGTCTCTTGAGCGATGGACTACTGGTACTGTTAGCCATTTTTCTCCTTGACACGTCTTGATTTTGTTGCGGTGTTGAATACCCCCTCTCTCAAACTGTACGTTATCCATTACTACAAAAATGTCACCTTGTTGTAGCTTATGAAAGAAACCCAGATAGGGCAAATACTGTGGTTGGTGAATAACTGCGCTTTTCATAAAAGCCCTTATCTTTGTTCATAGATACCTTCTTTGCGAAGAACTACTGGAATTGTTCGCAAAAGAATGACTATATCTAACCAAAAATTCCAGTTGTCTACATACCAAACATCTAGCTTAAGCCGTTCATCTAAATCATTTTCCAAACCTCCATTGACTGCTTCCCAAGCTGTTAGACCAGGCGGCATTAACAAACGTCGTTTTTGGCAATTGCTATAGGTTAATAGAGTCGAAGTTAATAGGGGTCTTGGCCCGACCAAACTCATATCACCACGGAGAACATTGAAAAGTTGAGGTAATTCATCGAAGTGATATTCGCGTAAGAATTTACCAATAGGTGTAATGCGAGGATCGCCTTTGAATGTATTTAAACCAGCACCAATGTAGATAGCTCCATCAACCATTGTGCGAAATTTATAGATCACAAATGGCTCTCCCAACATTCCTAGACGTTCCTGACAAAAGAGAATCGCTCCAGGAGAACTCACCCGAACTGCCAAAGCAATCACAAACAAGACAGGTAATAAGATTATGATTGCTATGCAGGCGATGCTGATATCAAACAAGCGTTTGCACACTAGTTGTATTTTCCTGCTTTTATACTCTGTCAGATAAGCTTGCTTAACTTCTTGCCACTTTTTGGCTGTCCAAGTTTCAGTCATCCGATTTTAGATTTTAGATTACTCTGTCGAACTTGTACGCGTGTCGCTAACCCGCCTACTAAAGGTAGACGCACTTCGGTGCATCTATGGATTTTGGATTGCGAGATCAAAGCTTGGTAATACAATTCCTAGCTCTCGATAGAATTCGGAAAGTCGTTGGAATACGAATCGTTCGTCATATTGACTTTCAACCCGTCGTCTCCCGGCTTGTCCGTAGGCTGTTCGCTGGTCTGGATTTGATAGTAATATCTCCAAAGCTGCTGCTAACTTTTGGCTATCGTGTGAGGGTACGATTAGACCTGTTTTTCCATGCACCACTGCTTCTCGACATCCGCGAATATCTGTGGTGACGACGGGTAGAGCCATTGCCATTGCTTCGAGAATTGAACGAGGGAGTCCTTCATTGTGGAAAGTAGGCAGTACAAAGATATCTAAAAGACCTAGTAATTCTGGGATGTCGGTACGTTGACCTGTAAGAGTTACGTGTTTTTCAATTCCTAGAGTGTGAATTCGCTCCATTAACTCGGTTTGGAAAGGGTCAGGATCGCCAGTGATTTGACTGCCAATCACCAAAATGTGTAGGTTGGGAAACTTAGCCAATAAGCAAGCTGCTGCCTCAATTAAATATTCACTTCCTTTTTTACGAGTTAAACGCCCAACTGTGCCAACTATCAAATTAGTATTCGCAGGGATACCTAAAGATTCCCTTAATTGTGTTTGATTGCTTTTTGAGAGGCGATCGCGTTGAAAGCAATGAATATCTACACCATTACCCAAATAAACAATCTTTTCAGGTGGACAAAGACCCTGTTTACGAGCTGTGCGGATATCTTCGTAATTTTGGGTAAAGATGAGGTCAGTCAACAAAGCAGCTATCTTTTCAACTGTAAAGTAAAACCAATATTGCAGGAAAGAAGATTGCTCATAGAAGGGAAAGCCATGAGCAGTATAGACAATCCGTTTGACTCCGGCTAATTTGGCAGCAATACGACCCAGAACAGCAGCGATTGGAGTATGAACGTGAACAAGATCATACTGATTCTGTCGCATCAATTGAGCAAGTTGGTAAATAGTTCTAATGTTCAGCAGTGGAGAAATTTGGCGATCAATTTGAATGGGATGGATGACATAACCCTCTTGTTGGAGCCTTTCCACCTCAATTCCTGGAGAACAGGAAATTTCCACTAACAAATGACGAGATAAAAAGTAATCAATCTGAGGTTTTAAAAGGGTTTCAACTGTAGCTCCAATGGCGCAAATATGCAAGATTTTCATTTCATCACCTATTTTATTAAAATAACTCTTAAAAAATAAGAATGTGTTTAACCTAATGAGTATTTAATTTGGATAAAATCAGGGCTAAAGCCCTCACTACAAGCGAATCAGTCTGGAGAAATGAATGAAGATTAGCTTACAGCTGGTCTAGTGCTTGCCAATACTCTTGTTTTTGTTCATTCAGCCAAACCTGGGTTGTTTCTCGGATGTACCAGTGGAACTCTATTCGTCGCTCGTGCAATTCCTCATCTGTGTAGTGTTTTGCTTTCTGCAAGTTACGAATTGACATACGAGCCATGCGTTCTGGATCAGTTACTACCTCGCAAATTTTACGCGCTAAAGCAACTACGTCTCCTGGTGGAACCAAATCTTCACACACAAGCAGTTCAGGGATACCCCCTACTGTAGAGCCGATGCAGGGAAGTCCTCTGGCCATTGCCTCAACCATTGCTCTTGGTAAGCCTTCTTGATGGGATGGTAGGACAAAAAGATCGGCTCTATCTAACTGAGTACGTACAGCATTACCAGCAGGCAACCAACCTAGAAAATTAACATGTTCTCCCAGAACCACAGCTTTCGCTTCCAATTCTGCCCGGTGCTTCCCATCCCCAATCAAGACTAACTTTAGGTTTAGTCCTTCTTGGATACATCTAGCAACAGCTTCAATTAGTACGTCAGGAGCCTTATAAAGTTGATCCATTGTGCCTACATAGATTAGGCTCACAAAATCTTTTGTTGGCGTCGGAATGCGAGGTAAACAAACAAAAGCGGAATGAGGTAGCTCAACATCTGAAAAATAAGTTGAAAAAGTCTTGCTCCCTGGTGGATAACGATGTTGTAGCGCATGTTCGGTGACATAAGCTGCTGCACAAGCTTCGGTACAAAGTTGTCGTAACTGGCGGGGGAACAACCAACGGAAAAAGCTTCTTAAAGGATGCTTAACTGAACCAGGGGCAAAGACATCGTAGGGATCGGCAACAACTTCCACTCCGTAAGGATAGTGATTTCGACGTAAGATAGGTAAAAAATGATTAGCAATTTGAGAGGAAACACGCAGGATTATAGCATCGTTGAGAGTCAAGGCATTAGCGATCGCCTGCTGAACTTGTCGTATCCGCAACAGATACTGCACTGGGCCTACATAATCAGGTACAGCTACAAATGAGACTCCCTCGCCATCGGCGCGTTTCCATCCAGTCGGAACCGATGAAACTTCGCGTACACGTGCTACCACACGCAGATGATCGAAAACTTCTAAATAACGTATCCAGAATGAATGGGGAAACATAGTAAGTGTCCACACTTTTCCATCTGGTGTTCTCTCAAAGCGATGCTCAAGTGCTACCAGTAGATTCATTGATTAATACTCTCCAACTGAATTGGAAATTAACACATGCTAAATAGCATCAATAGCTGAATGTTTATCTAATCTGAAACTACAAAGTTTGTATTTTTAGTATTTCTAAAAATGGGAAATTTAGCACCGCTTTTTATCTGCAATTTATTTCCAGATGCTTCACAAATATTTATACATTTAGCTGAAGAGATAATGCCTCCCTTTAGGGTATTATTTCGCTGATTATCAAGTAGCAAATTCTTCTTAAACTTAACATTATCGAAAACCCCATCAATGATCATCGCTGCTCGATAATCGTCATGAAAATGACCGTTGCTTTGACCTGGATTTACAATCATATTATTAGATATTTCACCTATTTTAATCGGCATAAAGATATAAATTCCACCTGCCAACGAATTTTGGATTTTGTTACCTAAAATACGAATATTTTCGCTTTCTACATTTGGAGCAGCATCTCTCCACAATCTGATGCCATTAGCAATATTGTCATTAACACGACCATTTCCCAAAAATTTAGTAACGGAGATATCATTATTAATAATATCTAAGTTTTTTATGGGAGCATCTGAGTCTGGTTCTAACACAATACCTACGCTAGAACTATCTCCCCATAACCGACGCCAATCATCAACATTCAAATGAATTTTATTTTTCTGAACAACACAATTACTAATTGCAGGATACTTGGTATTTCCATAGCTAAAAAATGACCAGATCATAATGCCCCAGTATGCATTATTGATGATATTATCAGTTACAATTAGATTATTTGAACTGCTAGCATAACCTGTAATATATATCCCATTCGCAAATCCATTAATTTTATTATCCTTAACAGTTTGCTCATCTCCATGTATTTCAATTGCAGTCCTTGCTCCATTAGTACCCGCTCCATTTCTGGATGAAAAATAATTGTTAGCTATTTCAATACGTTTGCCATGAGTGTAAATTGTTGAATGGTCATAATCTATTTTGCCTCCACCAATCAATTCAAAAATATTATTTTTAATTAAAACATCTGTAACTGATACTTTAAATGGAGGAACATAGCCATTAACACTAATCACATTTCTGCTATTTAAATTGCGAAATCTACATCTCTCTATATTTATTCTAGAACCAACATAAACTCGAACAGCATATCTCATTCTTGTGGTTGGTGTCGGCTTTTTCGGATTTGGATCTCTTTCCGCTGGATTGGTGGTGCTATTGCCATCAATTCCTAAGTCATACATAGCAAAGTCTGACAAATCCGAGTCTGGTCTTTCTCCAGCTAAGATAGAACTATAATTACCTTGTTTAGCAGCTAATTTGATTACACTTGTTTGATTTGAAGCTCCCCTGAGTGCGACTTTAGAACGAATTGTGATAGCGTGTGATTTAGAATGATTTATCTTGACTATATAAGTACCATTGGGAAAAAAGACAGTTCCTCCCCCAGCTTGATCAACAGCATCAATTGCTTTTTGAATAGCCCTTGTATCATCTGTAATGTTGTCACCAACAGCCCCAAAATTTTTGACAGAAACTATAATATTTGGTTCATTAATCTGCTGAAAGGCTTGGAATTTGACAGGCTGCTGTATTTTGGGAGTAATGTTTAAGCATCCCTGTACTAATAATATGATAAAAACTAAATATGAATTAGTCAATATTCTATAAAACAATAAATATTTTTTAAGGTAAAAAATCATGATATTCACTCTATGACATTAAAAATTTTACTTTGATGGAATTTTCACAAAATTATGATTACTAAACCCTATTTTGTCAGTTTTCTGGATGAAGATTGGCTGAGAAAAATAACACCTAGATATGGAATAAGTGAGTACCATATTAAGGGACGAACCACCATTGCAGATTCAGCACGGGCATAGAATAGAAAAAATGAAAGAAAGCTAGCAACCATTGCCATTTTTGCAGGCTCACGATATTTTTCTGCCCATAATGTAAGCTTTGTGAAAAGAAAACCGATCACTCCTAAAGCAATTGGTGCTCCAATCCAACCAAAGTTAAGATAAGCTTCAGCAATAAAAGAGAATCCATAACTACCACCTACGGAAGCAAAATATGGATTTAATTGCTCAGTCAACCAATGATTAGGAATACCGCGAGCAATGGTTGGGTGGAGTTTTCCGAAAACATTGGGAATAAGGGTGAGTAAAGCATAGAAGTATTCAGCCCCCATTTGGAAATCTCTATCACTTGGAACTATCTGAACAGTGTAGGCAACTGTTAGCATAGAACCTCCCATCTCGGATATAGAGGCGATCACAGGATTATCTATAGACGAAAACGCTTCTAACAGAAAATTTAGAGATAAACGATCTTGACCAGCAGTATTTCTAGTAATTGCAACTAGAGGAAAAATCACAAATATCAACAACAAACCGATACTGAATAAAAAAGTTTTGGGAATTGGGCGAATCAAATTATGCCATAGCCACGCTAAAGCAATTAATGGCATTACAGCTTGATTTCTTTCACCCAAAAAAAACCTCATGATTGCGTATATTACTATAACGGTTATCGATATTAATTTGCCTTTAGGTCTAGTCTGACTTCCAGCTAGTAAAAAGAGAGATGCAGGGATGAGAAAATCAGCTAATATTTTGGGAGTGGCACTAAAACTTGTTGCAGAGTCTTGTAAGTAAATTGAATTGTAGCCAGAAGCCATTACAGTCAAAACAGTATTTCTTAGAACAAAAATAGCTGGAATCAAAGATATGCATAGTAGATACAAACCAACTGTATAGCAATGTCTACTATTCAACAAAAATTCTTTTTTTTGGGAATTAAGTATAAGTGATTGCACTTTTATTTTGGCAAGACTAATCAATGCTCCTAAGTGAAATGTTCCCAAACTAATAATAACTAGAAAAAGTGTATTTAGGATATTATCTGAAGATAAAGGTGGTGTCTCAAATATTATGTCCCAATTTCCTATCCCATCTTCGTTAAGATGAAAAACCTCTAGTAATGCCTGCCCACCATTAAATAAAAAGGCAGCTAAAAAAAATAAAAGATAAGGATTAAACAAACTTTTTGTCAGTAAATACCATGACCAGAAAGACCAAATAGTTAGTCCACATAATAAACAACAGAAAGGATAAATTAGTGATTCTGGTTTATAAGTAAACGGCTCATAGCTAAACCGAAATAGAATTAAAGCTATGAGAAAGGCATATTGAATCCTGATGATAATTACCAGGTTAGTTTGATTTGTATTGACAATTTTTGTAGCATTCATCAACATAAATTTTTGTGAGTGCTTTGATACTGTAGGAAATATTAAATTCACTATTTTCCAAGACAGCTACAGTATCTGTTTGAGTGATTCTCGCTTTGAAGTTTCTGGTTGCTAAAACTGCATTAGTCCAGACTTTAACTGGTTGTGACAAGCTAATCTTTTGGATTAAAGGTTTGATCTGATTAACTTCGTCGGTAATGACATCGGACAAAATCAGGGGTAGCCCAGCAGCTTGAGCTTCTATGCCTACCATCGGTAATCCTTCACTCAGCGATGGTAAGAGGAACACATCCATAGCAGTGATCATCAGCTGAGGGACATCAGACCGTCTGCCTAAAAAGATGACTTGTTTCCCAAGCCCTAATTGCATAACTTGCTGCTCAATTGTTGGTCGTAGTGGGCCTTCACCCACTAACAAGAGATATGCCCGTGGTTCTCGCTTGGCAACTTCTGCAAAAATTTCTATGAGAAATTGATGATTTTTTTGTTTGTAAAAGCGACCAACATGACCAATGACAAATGCGTCGGCAGGAATATCGAATTTGACACGAAGGTCAACAACATCAATAGATGTTTTAGATGCTTGAAAGGGAGTTAGATCAATACCGTAATAAAGAAGTTGCCAACGAGGATCACTTTTCCAGGCAGAACCAAATAAGTCTACTATGGCAAGCTGGCTACACCCTAGACCAAGGGTGGCATGACGCGCAATCAAACTTTTCATTAAAGTCAGATAGAAGCGGCGATACCAGACTGCATGAGCTTCTAGTGGGGAAGAATCGATATGACTATGGGCAATGCGAACAGGTACACCAGCTTGTTGTGCTAGACGAAGTACATAACCACTGAAGTGATGAACATGGCTGTGAATAATGTCATAGAAACCATATTCACTGAGTACGCGTTTGAAGTTGTGAGCGTATAACGAGGGTCGTGACGGATGCAGGCATGGAATAACCTGGCTACCAAGAGAGCGAATCTCATCATCGTAAGCACAAGGTTGAGTTGTATGAACTAGGAAGTCTATGTGAAAGCGATCGCGATCAATATGTCGCAAAATGTGCATCAGCCAGGTTTCAAGACCACCTTGATTCATTCCACCCACAACATGGAGAATCCGTATGGGATACTGCTCAGTAAATTGCATGGTTGTTTTCAGAGTTGTTCTTGAGTCTTTGTAGTGCATAAATTACTATTGCTAAACTGAAGCCAAGTTGGACAACAGCTGAAATATTGAGTGCGATCGCAGCGCCCAGTAATCCTTGTTTTGGCACCAACCAGAAACAAGTTATGGCTGAAATACTTGTCACAACAATAAACAAAGGTATTTGGATGCGAAAGTATCTAGCTGCGGTCATCCCATAGCCCAAAAAGGAAGATATGTAGCGAATTCCAGCAGCAACCATCAGCCACACAAATAAATTTATCTGCTCGGCATACTCAGGCCGATATAAAAGAGTCAGGATTTGCCCACCAGCAACAATGGCTATGAGTACACCTGTTACACCTACTATGGCAGCGATTCCTACCAGCTGGAAAAGCAACTGGCAAAACGCCATACTATCTCCCACTGCGTAATATTTGGCTAGTCTGGGACTAGCTGACTCTCCTAGCGCATTCACCACTATGCCTCCTACTACCATCAGGTAAGCTAAAGCTGCAAAAATTCCCAGCTCCCGTTCGCCCAAAGATTGCTCAATGAAGTAGCGGGGAATGTTGGTATTGAGTGAAATTAGCATCATCACAAACCCTAAAGGGATAGAGAGCGAAACCAGCTTTCTGAGTGTTCTTAAATGCCATCGAGCTTGTGGTGTCTGATTGAGTATCAAGGCACCGCTACCAATGTCGTAGGTGAACAGAACCATACCCCAGGCAACAACCAACCCTGCTACTCCCCACAGCAAGTTTCCCGATATATATACTCCCAGACCTAGCAGTAGCAACGACAAAGAGCCTTTCATCATTAGTGATATCGCAATGCGATCCATCCGTTCGTACTGCTGAATTAGCCCATAAAACACATCACTGATAGACTCGAATGCTTTAGCCAGACCAATCAGCAAGATAACTAACGATGTTTGCCAACGGTATCCGGCTAACAAAGTAATTAATGCAATCATCAAAAGCGCCAGACCTGTAGAGATCAGTCTCAGACCCAGGTAGTCCCCAAATATATAATGGTGTCTAGCATCTGTGGCTTGCACACTTCGCAAATGGAGATTTGTGAACAACATCACGGGTGCTGTTATTGCTAGCCCCAAGGTAAACTGTCCTAACATCTCTGGACTACCGAGTTTAGCCATTACTACGAGCATCCCCCACTGACAAGCTGCATAGATAGCATTACCAATCAATGTCCAGGAAAAGTTGCGACGTAATGTTAGTGGCTTTAGCTGTTGCATAGCTTACAACCTTCTAACTTTAGTTAGCTCCTTTATAAAGTTTGATTAATTCTTGATCTGTAAGAATTTGATCGCTTTTCTTACCAATAAAGTAAAATGCTGAAGCCGCATCAAGAGTACTCAACCGATCAATCAATAAATAATCGAAATACTTGAATGGAAATGCTGTTAGTCTGACAAAAAATGTAATTAGCTTTCTCCAAAACTTGGACTTTGTAAAACTCAAAAGGAAATAATAGTAAGACCAAGCTAATGCCATTCCTGAACCACATACCGCTCCACTATCAATTTCCTCAAATTTTCTAAACAGGCGACGATGTCCTAAATAAGTAAACCTAGTAAAGTCATAACAACCTCCATGCACTTGTTGCATAAATGGGGTTTCGGCATAGACTAAACCATGATCTTTGAGTACTCTATGAATTTCTTCTACACATTGCCACGGATCAACAACATGTTCTAATACAGCTTGTACTATTACACCATCAAACGAATTATTTGCAAATGGAATACTATGAGCATCACAAATTATGGTTGTGCGAGAGCCGAAAGAAACATCAGTTTCAACTAACTCTATCTTGGGATTATCTACTATAGTTTCTGTTCCTTTACCCAAGATACTACCACCAATTACTAAAACTTTGGGATGAGTAGAAAGAGAAAGTAATATTTCAGCGAAATGTTTATAGTTTTTCTTAGATTTGATGTTTAAGCTAATCTCAGGAATAAAGCTTTTTAAAGCTTGCAAGAACGGATTTTTTGGAGATAAATCAAAAAATGTGTTACGCTGATTGAGAAAATCTTCAATTGAAAATATGCTTGATTTTTCATCGATCAAAATTGGGATGCCATTTTTGATGGGAAACTGAGCTTTACATTCAGGGTTTTGACATTGACAATGATCGCAACACAGTTCTAACTGGCTATGACATAAGGGACAGCACAGCATTAGTAGTACTTTTTTTGAAATCTTAAGTTGAGTTTGTATATCTTGCTTGATTTGGAATTGCATAAATTTGTTGATTTTAAAGAATGATAAATGTGGGTTAATAAAGGACTAAAGTCCACCATACTGGAAGCCGCTCTTAGGAGCGTCTACACTACAAACACTCACTAGATTAAATCTAATTATCATGAGCTTTCTGGTTTGATTATTGACAAAATATTTCCATTGGAATTTGTCATCATATCACTATGAATTAACGTATTTGATAGATGTTTTTCTAAAATTTTAGGGTTATAACCTGGTACTATTCGTTGAAGCAAAAATATGATAGAGTAAACATCATTTTTTACTGATGCTTGACACAAAGCTTCGACTGTGGTGTCTAAATTTTCTGGAACAATCTGACTAGCATTCTTCACAATCAATAATTTCTTATGTTCGGTTGGTTCATATTCTTCTCCTGTAACTAATAATTCCTCAAATAATTTTTCTCCTGGTCGTAATCCTGTGTATACGATTTCAATATCTTTATGAACTTCGTATCCAGAAAGACGAATTAATTCCTTTGCTAAGTCAACGATTTTGATTGGTTGACCCATATTAAGCATCAAGACTTCACCAGTGTTACCAAGGACAGCAGCTTGCAACACAAGTTGAACAGCTTCTGGGATAGTCATGAAATAGCGACGAATTTCAGGGTGAGTTACGGTTACTGGTCCACCTGTGGCAATTTGTTTTTTGAAGGTGGGAACAACACTCCCACGACTACCCAAAACATTACCAAAACGTACGGCTACATAATGCTTACTGCTCTTTTTACCAGCTTGTAATACCAACATTTCAGCCACTCTTTTACTAGCTCCCATAATATTGGTAGGATTAACAGCCTTATCTGTAGAAATCATCACAAAATGTTTGACATCGTATTGCAGAGCGAGGTCTAACAAGTTTTTTGTTCCCAAGACGTTATTAGTGATTGCTTCTGGAGAGTTTAATTCCATAAGGGGGACATGCTTATGAGCCGCAGCGTGAAAAATTACGTCTGCTGAGAATCGTTCAAAAGCATGTTGTAGTCGATGGCGAAAGCGGATATCTGCAATGAAGCAGCAAATATGAGGGATATTTTCTAGGGCTTCCCCATCGTTTTTGAGACTTTGAGCAAGTTGATCTAGTTCTTGTTGAATATTGAATACAGAATTTTCCCCATGTCCCACAAGCATCATTTCAGCGGGACGACACTTAAAAATTTGACGGCAAAGTTCACTACCAATTGACCCACCTGCACCAGTAATCAATACTTTCTTGCCATGCAAAAATTTGGCAACTTGTTCAATATCTGTCTGTACGGGTTCGCGTCTCAGCAAATCTTCTATCCGGACATCTCGAATGCTATCCACCCGTACACGACCATTCAAGATTTCATGTATACCTGGTAAAGTGCAGGTTTGAGTTCCTGTTCTGTTGCAAATATCGATTATTTCCCGAATAACTTTTCCCGCAACTGTAGGCATGGCAATGATAACTTTATGGATGTGTAGAGACTTTACAGCATCAGGAATTTTGTAGCGATCGCCAACTACAGGTATGCCGCGGATGCGTGCGTGTAATTTAATCGGATCATCGTCAATGAAAGCAACAGGATAAAAACAGAGTTGAGGATTCCTTTGCATTTCTTGCACTAAAGAAACCCCTGCATTCCCAGCACCAATTATCAGTATTCGTTCCCGTGAGTTAAATAATCTACGCCCTTGCCATATCCTTTCTGCAACCCTCATACTAAAGCGTAACATCCCAATGAAAATACATGAAAGTAATCCATCAATAAATGGTAGTGATTGGGGAAGTTTTTTGAGGGCAATATACGGTATGTAGTAAATAATATGAAATGAGAAAGTTTGAATGACAACTATAGCTGTCACTAACACAGCTATATAAGTTAGTTCCTCAATACTGGCATAACGCCAATAACGCCTATAAAAACCAAAATACCAAAAAATACTCAGTTTTACTATTAAAAAAATGCTTATAGCGTTTACTATGTCTGGTGTGTATCCTTCTAAAAAAAATTGTCCATCTAAACGCAAGCAAAGAGCTAATAATGGTGTAATTAAAAAAATAATAATATCAAAAACCAAAAAGTGCCGATTTCTCAGGCTCAGAAATTTACGCACTAAAATATTCAATAATTTCTGTATTAAATAGTGAGAAGCTAGGAATAGAAAATTCATATCTTTAAAAACCTCTAGCGCACTTTTAACAAGTTTATGGGCTGGATATCAAAAATTTTGGATTTATTTATGCGGTAATGTAAGTTTGCTGGCTCTGTATTATCAAGAAATAATTGGTAATCAATAAATACAATAACTAATTAGAATATTGTTGTTTAATATTTAATCTAATGATTTTTGACTTTTTTGGAACTATTGCTAGTTTTAATGCAAAAAATATAAAATTCCAAGTATTTAAGTTAGTCAATACTATCTAACTAAGCATGACTAAAAAATCATTATTTAATTAAATTTGAAATTTTAGATAAGGAAATGGAAGATGATAAACAAAACTTTAATTTTATATGCTGAACTTACATTTTCTGTTGTCAAAAATGATGATTTATCAATTACAGTTTATGCTATCAAGGGTTGATTACCTGCTAACTTTAATAACTTAAATCAGCAGAATAAACTTTG
The DNA here is from genome assembly GCA_024239075.1 of Fischerella sp. CENA71. Taxonomy (GTDB): domain Bacteria; phylum Cyanobacteriota; class Cyanobacteriia; order Cyanobacteriales; family Nostocaceae; genus Pelatocladus. The sequence goes on from JANBVI010000025.1 coordinate 35,286, forward strand.
GTAGACATTACAGACACCGCACTCTGAAAATAGACAGTCAAAACTATTTTGCAAAAAGAGGAAATATTAAATCTTTGATGTGTTGGTCTATGAACAGAAATAATTTATCAACACTTTTCAAGATTATCATAAAAATCTTTGGCTGTTTATTGGAATCAGTATTTTTTTGATGAGCGTGTTTTTCGCTAAACAGCTTGTATTATTTGTTTCTAGAATAGAAAACTAGATTTATTTTAAATCTCTACTTTGCTTTAAAAAAATACATATACAAAGGCTTTTCAGCAATCGCAATAAAAAAGTTATATTTAATTTCAGCGATCGCACGTAAAATAATTTTTATATTATTGACTCTAAACTGTTTAGAATTATTTCTCTCATTAAGAGCTTTGCCCAAATATTTATAGTATATTTAAATACTGGCTAATTCAAATTTATTTATAGTCAAAATAAGGCGTTCATGAAAAAAAAGTAAGTATTAAAAGGATAACAACAAGTAATCTTAGTCAGTCTTAGTGTAAAGATTACTTAGAAAGCCCACCTAATATATATTATTTGTTTATATAACATAGAGATCAAATAAAACAAGAGAAATCAGCTGTCACAAGCTAATAGTTTATTATTTATAGATTTATCTGCTCTACCTAAATAAAAAGCAATATAACTTTGTTTAATTGAATGCAAATATCATGAATTGCATTAATAAATTTTCACTTTATCTTAATTTTACAACTATACTAAGAGAGATTTTTCATCAAAAGTTTCTATGTAAATTATTTGATATAACTATATGTTTATTTTTCTAAATTTTACTTGATTGTTTTAGATTTTTATGATTCTTTTTTTTTGCTTCATGGAGTTATAACAATAAGCATATTATATTCTATATTTCAAGTTTTATGCAACTTTTATGCAACTACATGCAACATTTAATGTGATAGATATCTAGTACATAGAAGTAGAAATAATTTTGTTTATTTCATGAGTTATTCTCCTATCAAGTTCGATTTGTACGTATATTATGCTATTGAGATACTTCAATGCAACTCATATGCAACATTTATGTTATGGCTTGAAAACGCAAAGAAGCTCAGTAGTGCAGCTTGGTGTAAAATCGTAGGGTTTTTAAGGAACTAAATTAGCAAAGCTGAAATTTTTATTCAAAAGATTCTGTGTTATTGATTTGAAGCTTTTGATATTTTTAATATTTTGTCCTATCAAATTTGATTGTTACCTATATTATGCTATTGAGATACTTAATTGGAACTTATATGCAACATTTATACAATAGATAAAGACCAGGAATAACTAACGCTAAAAAAGACAAGATTGATATTGCTCTTTTGATATAGAGAGGGAAATGATTACTAAAGATTGCTATGCAATAACTTCTTTACTCGATCAGAACTAAAAGCTAAATGACTACTCTGTAAGTTTGTAAAAACTAGCGTAATTGTATGATAGCAAAATTGAGTATTTCAGATAAAATCAAAGAATGGCAAATTTTTGAAGATATTTTTCTTAGTAATTGCTGCACTTCGACTTATTCTTGGCGATCAACTGGTAAATCAGTAGTTCTAAATCGAAATTGCTGTTTAAATTACATTGACACTTCTACAAGATTAAGTTCAACTTTTTACAAATGTGTGAGTGACAATCTTTATATTTTATAGTATTTTTTAGAACATACATCTAATCTCTAGTTAACTGTGTTTGTGTTTTTATATATTTTCATACATTAATATTGACCTGATAAATTCTTGATTAAAGGTTACACAACTGGCACACTATTTTCAGTTTTTAGTGAAGAAGTTAATTTTCATAATCAGAGCTAAAGTCCTTACTACAAACCAAAAAAGAGACTTGTATTGACTCCTGCGTAAGCCCTATTGATCTTGATGGCTTTACGAACAAATACCACAATCCAACCCATCAAAAATTATTTTACCGATAGATAATATTTGACAGGTCTTTTGTGATGCCTGTAGTATCATTCCTAATCTAAATTTATAGAAATCAAAAATCAGTACTTGTACTGATTTATCTATCTGCGTAATTCTATTAACATTTATCTACGAACAAAATTTTAATTTTAAATATAAGTGATAGAGATAACAGTATCTTTTCTAACTTTTAATCAATGCTAATGAAAGTATTTCAGAAGGAGCGGGGAACAAATAACGGGGAAATGGGAAAATAAACTGTACTAAGTTCTGTTCAACAATTAAATAAGAATTCTATATGTAAGTAATAAATTTAATTGTTTAGCTGACTTTAAGATAAATAAAGGAGAATCCAAGATGAACAAGGTTCAATTAGCTTTGGTTATTAGTTACCTATTGATGACCTGCTATTTCTTAGTGAACTGGTTAAAGTTTCATTTTCGTCATCCTGCTAATTCCCCCGAAGATACGTTTTTATCTTTAGTCATGTTGGCGATCGCTATTTTCTCCTGGCCGCTGGTTATTCCCATGCACTGTTTACAAACCTTCAAAACAAGACAACTTGAATTTAGCACTGCGCTTCCTGTGCTGGTTGCAATCTCTGCATTTGGATTAGTGTTTTATATGATCTAGCATCGCTACCTTGGAAGTCACGCACTCAAAAGTACTGTGTTTGATGGTTTTGGCGCTAGTGGTTAAAAGTATAAATAAATTTACCTTAAGTAAGTCAGCACAAAATTGTAGTGACAACAAAAAAAGGCACACAAGGATCTGTATTTGTCACACAGAGTACATAGTATATCCAAGTGTACCTTCTGTCGTTAAATTTCTTTAATTCATCGCAGTGGGAAATGCACCTGGTTGTACAGCTAAATTGACAGTTTGACCTTGACGGCGTAATTCTATGCGTAAGTTTCCGCCGATTTGGCTATTATCTACTGCTTTTTGGATGCTACTAGCATCTTTTACAGTTTCACCATTGAGTTTTTGAATGACATCACCAGCGCGTATACCTGCTCTTGCAGCTGGTGAATTAGGCATAACTTTCACAACTAATACGCCTTGATCTTCATTGACACTTAAATTACTGTTGGGATCTGAGTTGAGGTTCTGCTTTATCTCTGGTGTCAATCCGATCATTTGAATGCCTAAATAAGGATGTTGGGCTTCTCCTGTAGCAATGAGTTGATCGGCTATGCGTTGAGCTGTGTTGATGGGAATGGCAAATCCGATTCCTTGCGCTCCTTGAATAATAGCTGTATTCATGCCAATTACTTGACCACGATCATTTAACAAGGGACCACCAGAGTTACCAGGGTTAATTGCTGCGTCTGTTTGAATATAGTCTACTCGTTTATCACTGGCACCAATTAAACTGCTGTTACGTCCGGTAGCACTGATAATTCCTGTGGTGACGGTATTATCTAATCCCAAGGGATTACCGATCGCGATCGCTAATTGTCCTGGTTGTAATTGCTCAGAATTGCCCATTGTTAAGGTTGGCAGGTTATTTGCCTGAATCTTAACAACTGCTATATCAGTCAATTCGTCTTTACCCAATACCTTTCCGTCAAAGCTACGTCCATCTGTGAGTGTCACCTTTACCGTGTCTGCACCATCAACGACGTGAGCATTAGTAAGGATGCGACCATCACCACTAATAATAAAACCTGAACCAGTTCCACGTTCTACTCGTTGTTGTGGAGATGATGGTAGTTGTCCCCCAAAAAAGCGCCGGAAGAAGGGGTCGTCAAATTCCTCTGGTATGCGAGTTTTTACGGTTCTAGAAGAATCAATTCGTACGACTGCCGGACCAACTTTCTTAACAACATTTGTGACAAAGTTCGGATCGTTGTTTACTGGTAAGGGTAGAGCAGCATTAGCTGGAGTTACTGCCAAATTACTTGCATCCTTAGACATCTGCTCGTGGTTATTAGCCACATATCCGCCAGCAAGGGTCATTCCAGAACCGAGCAATACTAGCGATAAATTCACAGCTGCTCTGTGCCAAGGTGTAATTCGACGGGGTTTTTCGGTGGATGAATACGAGGAAAAGTTGTTTGATAAATTGTCGCGATCGCGTGGTTCTTGTAACATTTTTTGTACGAAGTATCTCTAAAAGGTACTTCCAATCTAGATACTGATTGTGAAGTTTTTGTTGCACAAATATGGCACTGATGTGAAATTTATTTGAATTATGCCAACTTAATAAATGCGAGATGCTCTCTTTATTCAACAGGAGCCAAATAAATATCTTTTGCAAAAATATCAATAGCTTCGATCATCTTACCAGTAATATTTAGACCTTTTGCACAAATATTTTTGATCCCACCCTATCATTGAAATTTGTTTCCATCCCCCACATCTCTATATCTGCGTGTAACACTTAATTCTCACCGAAACTTCTCCGAAGTCAAATAAATATGCTTAAATTAACTTATAAGACAATCTCGCTTTTATGCCCAGGCACATTCGTTGATTCGGGGATGTGACCATAAAATTTTTTTGTTATACTCCCAATAACAGGATTTATTTTCGGTTGAGAATTTCGTTTTGATTTTTAGAAGCGTCTCTCCGAATCTAACTCTCTACAGCAAATGATTTGGGAGATGCCCTATGTCTATTTATATCGGTAACTTATCCTATCAGGTTAGGGAAGAAGACTTGAGGGAAGTTTTTGCTGAATATGGTACAGTTAAGAAGGTTCAGCTACCTACAGATCGTGAAACCGGACGTCTGCGTGGTTTTGCTTTTGTCGAAATGCAATCAGATGAAGAAGAAGAGCGTGCTATTGAAGCTTTAGATGGTGCTGAATGGATGGGAAGAGATTTAAAAGTTAACAAAGCTAGACCTCGTCCAGAAAGAAGTGCTCCAAGAAGTTATTCTTCTGGTGGTGGAAATTGGGGTAACAGCGGCCGCAGCAATCGTCGTTACTAATACTAGTATAAAAATTTTTAAATTTTAGAGTCTCCAGCAGATCAAAAAAATGAATCTGCTCTGCTGGAATACTTTTCTTTTTTGATGCAAAGTATCCACCCATACGAGGAGTAATCACAATGACGCAAGTAGTATTGGGAGAAAATGAAGGGATTGAATCAGCGTTGCGGCGATTCAAGCGCCAAGTTTCCAGAGCTGGTATATTTCAAGATATGAGGAAAAACCGTCACTTTGAGACTCCATTAGAAAAAGAAAAGCGCAAAGCGATTGCAAGACACAAACAACGCCGTAATGGTGGTTCTCGTCATAGGTAAAGTTTTTTCGTAGAGACGTTATAGATCCCCGAATTCTTTAGAAAAATCGGGGATCTGAACAATAAGTCAATCCAAAATCTAAAATTGAGTGACTGCTAAAGCGCCAGCGATCGCTGAAGCAACTAGGGAAGCAAAAGCAGTATTAAATAACCACCATGCAGCATCTGCAACCGCTTTTCGCGTTTCTTTTGCTTGCTTTTTGGTTTGTTCTTTGAGTGTAGCAAGACGTTTATTAACTTCTTCTTGGATACGTTCAGCACGGTGAAGAACGCTATCTCTTGTCGCTTCAATTCGATCAATAATCTGATTAGCTTGCTCTTGAGAAATATCCTCACGAGAACTGAGGATCGCAACTAGGGTATCACGATCAAATTGACTGAGGCGATCGCGTAACGCTTCTAATCCCATTTGGGGATCATCAAACAATTTGGCAAAGTCTTGCTGAATCGCTTCATAATTTAGTTCGGGACGATCCAGGGAATTAAGATAGTTGCGGACTCTAGCAAAAATTCCATCAACTATTGATTGTAATCTATGCTGGAGTTGCTGGTATTGTTCGACAATCGAGTTGCGAACAGATTCGATTTGATCCACAATTCGGTTAGCTTCAGCTTCTGAAATATCCTCACGTTGGGATAGTAGCGCCACAAGTGTTGAACGGTCGATTTTGGTTAGGCGATCGCTTAAACTCCCAACTCCTGTGCGGGGATCATGCAGCAATAATTGTAAATCTCGTTTGATACCCTCCGGGTTGAGTTCTTCTTTATGGGTGTTCCGCAGGTAGTTTTCGAGATTAGCTTCAAAATCCACAACTTGTTTAGTAGTGCGGCTTGCCAAGCGGCGTGGCGCTCTGACAATCTTACCAATAGCTTGTTGTACCTGGTCAATAATACGATTGACGTCTTCTTCACTCAAGTCTCCTCGCTGAGTCAGCAATTTGACTAAAGTTTCTCGATCCACCTGCGAGAGGCGATCGCGTAAAGCCAAAGCACCTTCTTGGGGATTTTCGAGTAATTTTTCTAAATCTTGCTGGATACTTTCTGGGTTGAGTTCTTCCAAATTAGTATCGCGAAGATATTGTGCGATCGCTCTTGCAGTTTGTGCGTATTGTTCTTTGGCTTGATCAGCTAATTTTTGCGGTGTTTGCAGGATATTATCACGTACTTGTTCCAAATTATCGAGGATCTGGTTGATCTGCTCTTCACTCAAATCTTGTCGTTGACTCAGTAATTTTACTAATGTATCGCGGTCAAATTGCGATATTCTTGCTCGTAAAGCCGAGATTCCTGCTTGCGGATCTTCTAGCAAGGTTCTAAAGTCGCGCTTGATACCTTCTGGGTTGAGTTCCTCTTTGTTAGTGTTCCGCAGATAATCTTCTACCCTTTGTCGCAGTTGATCAGCTTGTGTTCTTGCTTGTTCTTGCAGTTCTGTAGCTCGATTCAAAACGCGATCGCGAGTGCTTTCGAGTTGATTAACAATATTATTTGCTTCTTGTTCGTTGATATCTTCACGTTGCTGGAGTAGCTGCACCAATGTATCACGATTGAATGGGGAAAGGCGCTGACTTAATTCTTCAAAATCAGCTTCTGGATCTGCCAACAATGTGGCAAAATCTCGCTCAATACCTTCTGGATTTAGTTCTTCTTTACTCGTAGAACGCAGATAATTTTCAATGCGCGTACGCACATCTTGGGATTTTTCCCGTGTTTGAGCTTGACGGACTGTTTCTAAAACTTCCTGGCGAATATTTTCCAGTTGTTCAGAAATTTCCTTGATTCTTGCTTCGCTAATATCATCGCGTCTTGAAAGCAAACTAGTCAGATACTCTGGATTAATTTCCTCTAATTCGCGGCGGACTGTTCCAGGATCTGCATTTGGATCATAGATGACATTTTTGAATTCATCTGCGATCGTAATCCGATTGAAATGCCAGGGTAAAGAATACAAGATGTAATCTTCCACATCTGCCTTAGTAGTATTGTAAGTTAGTCCTGGTAATCTTTGAGCTATTTGTTCGTTTGCTTGCTCTCTGAGTTGTTTCAATTGGGAAGTTATTTTCTCAACATCAACCTCCTGAACTTTGTCTTTTAAATCTTCCAGTTGATGGCTGATTTTATCTACATCTATTTCAGAAAAGTCTACTCTATTGAGAATAGCAGGCACAGCAGCAGTTAAGCCATATTGAATAGCTTGCTTCATTACACCATTACTTTGCTTTCCATTACCTCCACCTGCTGTCACCAATTCCTGAATTCGTTCACCCAAGTTTTCAGATTTCAATTCTTCGGGACTTGCTTGTTTGAGCAAGTTAATTACCTGTTGCGTCGGATTTCTGCGATTTAAAACTTGTTCCCAAGCTGCTTGGAATTGATCGGCAATTTGATTAATATCTGCTTTGGAAAAATCTGTGCGCTTACTGATTAAATCGACAAAAGTCTGGCGATTAATATTTTGTAGTAAATCACTATTAGCCACAGATTGTAAATCGGAATCACGCAGCAGCTTGTCAAATTGCTCACGAATTTCTTTGAGATTTAATTGTGGTAATTGTACAGAAGCTAAAGAAGTTTGTAATTTATTGCGGATGCTATCTGGATCAAAACCTGATGTTAATTCCCGGCGTACTGCGGCTGTAATATCTTCCGCAGTCGCAACCATTTGACTTTTCGCTACGTTAGAACCAATAGCAGTACCTGCTACACCCATCAGTCCTTGTAAACCAGAATTCACAGTGCTGATCACAGAACCAATTAAAGAACCGACTGCATTTGAACCGAGCCACATTAAGATTGAAAAGTAGGCAGACCAAATGACTACACCAATAATAGCTCCGAAAAATGCACTACTGATAAAACTCAGTTTCACTGCTAGAAAAGAAGCACTAAATAATGCAATAGTTGCAGTTATTAGCGCCCACCAACCTACTTTAGCTTCTACTTTGCGAATCGCACCTCCCAAACTTTCTGATTCATCAGCATCTAAATCGACTCCCGATGAAATTCCTATAGCTACAGAAAAGTTCGTTAATAGTAATTGGAAAGCAAAAGCCATGACTAATCCTGCTAGGAATGCTACCAAAAACTTTGGGCCAGAAAAAATAAGAGTTGCTTCGTCTGGAATGACTACCGCCTGAGCAAAATTAATCGGTACTAATCCAAAATCCAAGGGACACCATTTCAGAGGCAATTCTGTAATGGTAAACATAAATATTTCCCTCACTTTCACTTCATTACACACTTCCTTTTGTCCTGGAAATGTGATTACTTCTTCACCCTAGCTAGTAGTGTTTGAAACTGGTACTTCCTCTGGATATAAACACTTCTACCCAAAGTATGATTCAAAAAATTTAAAATCAACGTGAGCGATTAGTAAAAATCATAAATGTTCTTTGTTAATTCCTGCTTTTTCTGTTAAATTTATGCTGATTTCCTAGTAGTCAAGCTGAATTTAATAAAAGAAACCAGGGCTAAAAATCATGGACAAATTTATCAACACTACCAAGAAATATTTTTTCTCTGTAATATTTTTAGCAATAGCTGCTAGTCTTGGCAGTTGTAGTTCTAATTCTACTGATGAAGCTAAGTTAAACATCACAACATCGCCAACTCCCAACAGCAAAACAACTGCACCCGCTACACAATCACCAACTCAAAGTACAGCTAGGCTTAACGCTCAACCCAACAGTGAATCACCTATCACAGATAAGATAGAAAATAAGACAGATAAAACTGTGAATGTCACTCTATACACCAGTGATGCACAATGTCAAGAACTTGTCCCCCAAAAAACGACAGTTCCAGCACAAGAACCTGTGACAGGCGCGGTAGGTAAAATTTTAGATCAACGGGATAACGGTGACTTTAGCTTTTCTGGATATCGAGTCAATATCAAAAATGGTGTTGCTACAGTAGATTTACGACTCACCCCCAATTCCCAACGTCAAATCACTTCTCTATCGAGTTGTGAACAATTTGCTTTATTTGGTAGTCTTCGTAAAACTCTCACAAGTAACCCTCAATGGGGAATTAAAGATGTTCGTTTCACCGAGCAAGGCAAAGAAATAGTGTTATAGATGCGTTTACCATTTGATTACTAGTGGCAGTGTTGAGTCAAAATTATGATGAGTATAAAAGACTCGTTGACGAGGTTCATATCCAATACTGCTCGGATAAGACAAATAGATTGACATTTAAACCCACCAGAGACGCGCCATGGCGCGTCTCTACATGGCCCAAATTATGACGAAAAATCCTTAACCGAGAAATATTGGGTTCATATCAGGTTCGCTTGATTACTTATAATTCCCAAAGAACCCCACCCCCCTAAGAGCATGCTTTTAGGGGGGATCTATGTTTTTTACATTATCTTTAATTATTCGACTCAATCGTTGTTGAGCCATCAGCTTTTACCCAAGCAATTTGAGCAATAGAGCGATCGCGTGCATATTGACGAATTATTTCCGCGTCTTGTCCTCCTAATTCCATTTCTACACGCACTAAATGAGTAGAATTACGGAGTTTTTCAGCATAGGCAAAAGCCGCATCATATGCATTATGATTTTCTGCGACAACTAACCAATTACTCGCAGGTGTTGTTTGCGGTAATTGCTGAGAATAATCAAGAGCTTGGTATAAATCTTCAATAAATAAAGCAAAACCAATACCCGGAATATTATTACCTTGGGGATGATACTGTCCTAATAATTGGTCATAACGACCACCACGCCCTAATACTCTTGCTCCTGACCCGGTATCACTCACAACTTCAAAAGAAATGCCAGTATAGTAGTCAAAAGTTTGAATCAGGCTCAAATCCAAAATTAATGGGAATTTTGACCGATTTTCTAATAACTCCACCAAAGATTTGAGGTTATTCACCGCCTTTTGTTGGGGAGCATCTAAATCCAGGCTACTAATTTTCTGTAAAACATCACCACTGTTTCCACGCAAATCGAGGATAATTTTGGCACGGGAGCGTAATTCTTCAGTTAGGGGTAAATTGTCGATCGCAATTCGGTCAAGATGAGCGATCGCATAACGGACTTGGTTACGTACATTAGCGGGAAATACCTCTAATAACGATTGGGTAATTCCAGCTTCGCCTAAAATTAAATGCCAGTGGTTAATTGAGAGTATTTGCAAACAATCTGCTAGCAAAAGCACCACTTCTGCATCAGCAAGTAAGCCACCAGCACCTAATAACTCTACTCCAGCCTGATAAAATTCCTGTGGTTGATTGCGCCGATAATCCGAGGAGCGTTGAAAAACATTGGTATTGTAGTATAAACGCTGGGGATAAGTAACACCCGCCATGCGAGTGACGGCTGTACGAGCAATTGAGGCTGTCAGTTCGGGACGTAACCCCAATTCTTCGTTTTCGGCATTTTGCAATTGAATCACAGTTGAGCGTTGAATTGCACCCCCCGCCATCAGCGTATCTATCCGCTCTAGGGTTGAGGTGATAATTCTGTGGTATCCCCAACGGTGAAATACCTGCTGTAGCCTATCTTCTATCCAGCGTTTTTGAGCCACATCAAGGGGTAAGAGATCCCTAGCTCCCGCTGGTGGTTGATACACCATTATTTTTTCTTCCCACCAAACAAACCACCAAAAAGACCGCCACCTCCAGATTTATCTGGTTGTTTAGCCGCAGCAGATGAAGTCGCCGCCGCTTTTGCACTACCGGGTTTTTGACCCGACATTTGTTCAATTTTGCGTTTCCCCTCCAACGCTGTTTCGTTTTTGGGGTCTAATTGCAAGGCGCGGTCAATATGAACTTTTGCCATCGTGGTTCGATTTTGCCTTAAATAGACCATTCCGATCAAGCTATGGCAATGACTATTATTTGGCTCAAGCTTGAGAGCATCTCGTAATTCTACTTCTGCTTGGGTAATTTGATTTTTGGCAATTAAGTCTTGGGAACGACGGATATATTGAAGAATTACGGCTGAGTCTTCTTTGGGTGGTTCAGGTTGGGGTGCAGTGGCTTTGCTTACTTTCGGTGATACAGCTTGTAATGGCGATGTAGCAATAGGTTTACCCGGATTCCGCATTAAATAAACCAAGTTTAACTCGCTGACTAAACCAATGATTTGCACCACTTGCTCTAAAGAGTCGTATTGAGTTTCAGCAATTTTGGCGATCGCAACTTTATAAGCTTGTTCTACATTGGGCGCATTTACTAGCTGTTTTGCTACATCGGTAGTTAGTTCCAAAGCCGCAGATTCTTGTAATAAACGCTTACCCATTTGCGACAGAACAATGACATATTCTGTATATTTTTTTTCTTGAGATAGTTTCTCGTAAGCAGGGTTAACCAACTTGGACAAAAAATCGCTTGCTAGCTGTTTTTCTGTGCTACTAAACGCAGAAGAGCTATCCGGGTGCAGATGCCAAGCTATTTTCAAATAACGTTTGCGAATCTCCTTAATATTTGCATTAATTGGCACACATAAAATTGCGTGGTAATCTATGAAATCATATTTAAACAGTCCTTGGTCTATTTTGAATGACATAGAGCAGTTTTATACTAATAACTATGTGATTATTACTAATTTATATTGTGGCTTCAGCTTATCCGCAAGAGTTAGAAATATTCAGTACTAATCTTTACAACGTCAATCAGTATTTCCTGTTCGCTTTTGAATTTACAGCTGATAAAAATTTTTAGTTGTTGGTTGGTTAAATTTTCCCCCTTCTCCCCGATCCCTGATCACCGATCCCCGATCCCCTGAGATTGAACTTGCAGGAGTTCTTGACTTAGACTGTCGTGAAGATGTCCATTTGTCGCCAAAATTCTACCTGACTCAATTTTGACAGGAGTGCGATCGTAAGCAGTAACTTTTCCGCCAGCTTCACGCACTATAATTATGCCTGCTGCTATATCCCAAGGAGAAAGACCTCTTTCCCAGTAACCGTCAAGACGTCCACAGGCGACATGAGCTAAATCTAGGGATGCTGAACCACTGCGTCGTACTCCTTGGGTAAGATGGGTAAGATGACAAAATTCTGCGTAGTTGTTATCAGAAGTTTCACGACGATCATAAGCAAATCCCGTCACCAGTAGACTCTTACTTAATTCAGAAGTGTCCGAAACTTGGATCGGACTGCGGTTACGGGTTGCACCCATATTTTGAGCTGCACGAAATAATTCATCGTGAAAAGGATCATAAATAACGCCTACTTGGGGAACACCATTGATCAGTAACCCGATAGAAACAGCGAAAAATGGGTATTGATGAGCAAAGTTTGTTGTACCATCTAAAGGATCGATCGCCCACAAAAATTCATTGTTTTGATTTCCCAGTTTTCCAGATTCTTCTGTGAGAATGGCATGATTAGGAAAGTGACGACCCAAAGCTTGTAAAATAACTTCTTCAGAAGCTTTATCAGCAACAGTAACTAAGTCCCCAGGGCGTCCTTTTTCGGTAATTGCATCTTCTACCTTACCCAAGTAACCTTGCAAAACCGCACCAGCAGCCAGCGCCGTTTCTGTGGCAATATCTAGAAAAATTTGTAAATTAGTCATTGGTCATTTGTCATTGGTCATTGGTCACTTGTCATTAGTCCATAGTCAATGGTTAAGAGTCAACTACTAACAACTAACAATAAAATTATGAATGCTTTTCGAGTCGGAGTTGCTGGTCCTGTTGGTTCAGGAAAAACAGCTTTAGTCGATGCTTTATGTAAGGCGATGCGTGACAAATATCACATTGCGGTGGTGACGAATGATATTTATACACAGGAAGATGCACAGTTTTTAGTACGTTCTCAGGCTTTAACGAGCGATCGCATCATCGGTGTAGAGACTGGCGGTTGTCCTCATACTGCTATCCGTGAAGATGCTTCGATGAATTTAGCAGCAGTTGAACAATTAGAAGCACGTTTTTCTAATTTAAACTTAGTCTTTTTAGAAAGTGGTGGCGATAATTTAGCGGCAACTTTTAGCCCCGAATTAGTAGATTTAACAATTTACGTTATCGATGTTGCTGCTGGCGATAAAATTCCCCGTAAAGGCGGCCCTGGTATTACCAAGTCTGATTTATTGGTGATTAATAAAACCGATTTAGCTCCCTACGTTGGTGCAGATTTAAGCGTCATGGAACGAGATGCAAAAAAAATGCGCGGCGACAAACCCTTTATTCTCACAAATTTAAAAACAAAATCGGGTTTAGCAGATGTGATTGAATTTGTGACTAAAAATATTTGTTAAGTGCTTGATAGCTTAATACGTCCAAAGTCAAAAGAATTCTTTATTTTGAATTTTGAATTTGTATCAATCTGTCCCAGACCAACTCCAAGTCGGATTCCCATTACTCACACCTTTTTTAGTGATACTAGGCGTAAAACTGTTAACATCTCGTTTACCAGTCATATCTAAAATCAAGAATACTTTGCCACCATTAAACCTGATTCGCAAGTGGGAAGGAGAATTGTAGTCTTCGTTGTCATATTTAACAATACCACCACCTGCGACACATTGCCGATAAGCTGGTTTGAGGTTTGCTACCCAAGTGACACTAAACAAATCTGAAGAGGCGATCGCAAACGGCCCAGCAAAAGCACCTAATTTTGCCTGACCATTATTTGTGTATCCTCCTTCGTAGTAAGGAGCATTTTGTTCTGTCACAACTACTTTCTCAGGACAGTTTTTTTCAGGTGCATCAACAGATTTAAAAACACCTAATTCTACCTGCGAGGCTTGGGCTGAAATGGTTGGGACTATACTAATAATAGCAGTTAATAAATACAGGACTTTGTAATTCATTTGTAGTTGGTCTATCTAAATAAACTTGTTTTCAGGTATATAAATGAGACTTAATTTTCCAATAAACTATAAACCTGGTATTTTGACATCCAGGTTAAGAACTTGCTATTTTAACATCTGATGAAGTTAACCAAAAGCAAACTGGTACAATATCACAAAGTTAACAATAGGAATAATCATCAATAAAACTAACCAAGGATTCTTACCCAGCTTTTTCACAATATTCACAAAGGCAATGATCAAGAAGACAGCAGCAACAATATTCACCAAAGGAATAAAGAGTCCAATAACCCACCAGGGAGACTGATCACCAGCCTTGTACATAATCCAGTTATTCAGAATCGGAACCCAGGCAAACCAAGCATTTGGTTCTCCTAATTTTTGATATATATTGTAGAAGCAATAAGAAGCGAAAATATAAGCAGCAATCCCAATAATAAAGCCAATAAATCCTTCAGCACCACCAGAGCGGCTAGACTGAGCAATAAGGTAGATAAAACTCAAATTCTCTGTTTGGAAAAGCATTATTTATCCTCTAAATAAATTTTAAAAATTAACAATTGTAGTTGTTTAGCTGTTTTAACTTAAAACACAGACATTCAGGTAATATTTTCAACAAAAATTAGCTTTTATGTAAACAAAATGATACAATATTATTACTTAAGTAATAAGTATAAATAATTAACAAATATTTAATATCTATTAATCACTCTTTAGTGGTACGAGTACCCAAATTCCACTAGGTGGAATCAATCGAAAATCGAAAATATAAAATCGAATGACTCATCATATTCTGAAAGCAACTCCAAACACCGTACATCTGGGTGGTTTTTCACATGAAATTGCACCAGCATTAATAATTGAATCTGGTGATACAGTAGATGTGGAAACTTACACTGGTTACTATATTTACAAACAAGCACCAGCAGAATTTCTCACTCCAGAACTTGTTGACATTTGCCAAAACCTACCACCAGAAAGAAAAATAGCAGGTGGACCACATTTGTTAACAGGGCCTATTTATATACAAGGAGCAGAACCAGGAGATATTTTAGAAGTAAAATTGGCAGCAATCAAACCTAGTTTACCTGTTGGTTTCAATGCTATTCGGACGGGATGGGGAGTGTTACCACATCAATTTAATGAACCTGCTTTGAGATTTATTCATCTAGATTTAGAAAATAATGTTGCAGAATTTCCTGTAAATAGTGGGATTAAAATACCCCTGAAACCTTTTTTTGGTATTCTTGGCGTTGCTACTCCCGAAACACAACGTTCCTCTATTCCTCCTGGTTGTTATGGTGGTAATATCGACAACTGCGAGTTGCAAGCAGGTTCAAGAATATTTTTACCAGTTTTTGTTCCTGGTGCTTTATTTTCTATCGGTGATGGACATTCAGCCCAGGGAGATGGTGAAGTTAATGTCACCGCCATAGAAACATCTATGAACGGGACAATTCAACTCAAAATTCGCAAAGATTTACAAGTAACTGCACCTATCGCTGAAACTGCTACTGATATTATCACAATGGGATTTGGTGAGACTTTGGATGCAGCCTTAGAACAAGCTTTAAACAACATGATTGATTTTCTGGTAGGTTTTACAAAAATATCACCAGAAGACGCTTATGTATTATGCAGTTTAGCAGTGAATTTTCGCATTACTCAAGTTGTCAACACTCCCCAAAAAGGTGTGCATGGAATGTTATCAAAAAATGTTTTTGTAAATGGAATAAATTTATAATTTACTAATCCGAATAATTTATGATTTTATGTCTAATATACTCATTCAATTGTTAATCATTGGGCTTGTGGCTGGTGTAGCTGGCGGGATGTTTGGTATTGGTGGCGGTGCGATTATGGTTCCTGCAATGGTACTAATCATGAGCATGGATCAAAAATTTGCTACTGGTACTTCTATCGCTGCTCAAATCTTGCCGATTGGTATTTTAGCCGCCATAGTTTACTACCGTAACGGTAATCTTAATATCAAATATGCTGTGATTATTGCTGTTGGTTTGATAATTGGTAATTTTTTTGGGGCTTTATTTGCCAATCAGCCATTTATTAGTAGTGAATTAATGAAAAAGCTGTATGGCATATTTTTGCTACTAATTGGTTTGCGATATTTGCTTTTTAGATAATCAAGATATAGCATTTAGAACTTACGCAAAAAACCTCACAAACTCTTATTTTTCCGTGTACTCTGCGTCCTCTGCGGTTCATTTTTCCGTTACCTGTGCGTAAGTACTGGCATTATAACGATAAACTTAAAGGAAAGTGATGCGAGCCTTGCTATCACGCATCGGCTGATAACATGATGCGTGATGTTTTAATAGTTACATTGCGATCGCATCAGGTCGCATTAAAATTGTATCGAGTCGCATTGCGATCGCATCGGATTACATTAAGATTGTATCGAGTAAACTACCTACACTGCTGACGGTACAGTGTAGGTAGTTTACTTGCATCTACTACTCATTTAGTACTACAAAGAGAAATATTTTTAACACAGTGCAAATCAGCGATAAATATGGATCGTCGTCAGTTTATCAAGTACACTTCTCTTGCGGGAGCTAGTTTTACATTTGCTGCTTGTTCTGGAGACAAATCTAATAATCCAGAAGAGACTTCGCCCTCTGGAACATCACCTGTAGCAGCGAATGAACCTTTGAAGGTAGGATTTGTGTATGTAGGGCCTGTGGGTGATTTCGGATGGACTTATGCCCATGATCTTGGCCGTAGAGAAATGGAAGCAAGTCTGCAAGGTAAAGTCAGGTCTACTTTTGTGGAAAATGTTAATGAAGGTGCTGATGCTGAGAGGGTAATTCGTCAACTGGCGTTAGATGGTAACAAGTTGATTTTTACAACTTCTTTTGGTTACATGAATCCAACCATTAAAGTTGCCAAAGATTTTCCTGGTGTTTATTTTGAACACTGTACTGGCTATAAACGTGTTGCAAATGTCGGTACTTATTTGGGACGCTTTGAAGAAACACGTTACTTGACTGGGATGATTGCAGGTAAGATGACCAAATCCAATATCATCGGTTTTATCGGAGCATACCCAATTCCAGAAGTAATTCGTGGTATCAGTGCTTTTACTCAAGGACTACGAGCGGTAAACCCCAAAGCAAAAGTGAGAGTGGTGTGGGTACAAAGTTGGTACGATCCAGCCAAAGAAAGAGAAGCAGCACAAGCTTTAATCAGTTTAGGTGCAGATGTCTTGACACAGCATACTGATTCTGCTGCTCCTGTGCAATTAGCAGAAGAAAAAGGTATTTTTGCATTTGGCTATAACACCGATATGAGTCGGTTTGGTCCCAAAGCACATTTAACATCAGCTATTAATAAATGGGGTAAATTTTACACAGATAAAGCTTTGGCTGTCATGAATGGGACTTGGAAGTCTGAAGATGTTTGGTTTGGCATTGGTCAGGGTATGGTAGATATTTCACCCTTGAATTCGACAGTTCCTCAAGATGTACAGCAATTGGTAATGGCGAAACGGGATGAATTTATTAAAGATATTGCTCATCCTTTTGATGGTCCGGTAAAAGATCAAAAGGGTAAGGTACGAGTGCAGAAGGGTCAAGTTTTGTCAGATAAAGAACAATTAGCGATGGATTGGTATGTAGAGGGAATTGAAGGCTCAATTCCGAAAGCGGAATCTTAATTTTGTAACTACCAAGTAGTATGGTAATTACGTGCAGTTTTTTCACAAGGCTGAATTTCATCTCCAAATACCCAACCTTTTGTACCATCAGCAAGTTGAACTTTGACAAAATCTCCCCTTGCTTGGAGAAATAAAACTTTTTCACCAAGATTGAGTTGTTTCAATGCACCAACTTCTGTTTGTGGTTCGGGACGCAAATTTGCCAATAATTTGCCGCCAGAGGGAGATACAAGACGACACATTTTTGGTTCTTGTGAGATGAAATTTTGTTGAGAATTACCTCTGCTTAAGTTGACAGTGTTCAATACTATTACACCTGCGATCGCACTCATGAAAACTGCCGTACCTGTTTTAAATGGTGGCCGTTGTACTTTTTTGGGTACTAGTGAAATGCTACTAGCATAAGGCTGGGAGACAGGTTTTACGACTTCTTCAGATTTTTTGAATTGAGATACTCTGATTGTCTTAAGTACAGGTTGTTGTGATGCTAATGTAATTGCAAAACGTTTAGCATATTCTATTGGTGTGTAACCCTCACCATACTCTTTACAACTAATATCTTTAATCCTAAAATCCTGTTTTCCCAAACGTATATGACTACCAATGTCAAGAGATATTTCTCCAGCTAAAAGTAACTGTCCATCAACAATAGGAGGATTTTGTTGACGCAAATTTCGCAAATAAAATTTCTGCTTTTCGATATGAAAAAATATTTCTGCGTGTAGTCCAGATATTGTTGGATCTGGTAAAACAATATCGCACTCTTGAGGATTGCGACCGATGCGAATTTTTCCTATATTTTTACTGGCTTGATTTTCTAGAATTGTGCGATATTTAATTTGCCCTTCTTCTATCCACTCGATTGTTAATTGATGTAATTTGGTGCTATTAATTTCAGATTGACTATCAACTTCTGATGTTTCTGTCTCAGTAAAACTCGCTAATAATTCTCTTAGTGCTTGCAGTGCCTCAGTCGCGCTTTGATAACGATCTTTAAAATGATAGCGCGTCATCTTGGTGAGGATATCAGCAAATTCTGGAGTCACAGAAGCGAGTTCTTGCCAAAGTATTTCTCCTGTATCCGGATCATCTTGGAGTGTGTGCGGATGTACTCCTGTTAATGCTTGAATACCCATCATTCCCAAAGCATAAATATCACTGCTGGGACGAGGTACACGCCGGATTTGTTCAGATGGCATATAACCACGAGTACCAACGATCATTGTCATGTTTTGCTTACCTGATCCAATCATCGTTTGATTTCGCAATTGTTTAATTGCCCCAAAATCAATTAAAACTAATTGATGATCACAAGCACGCCTAATAAGATTGTCTGGTTTAATGTCGCGATGAATTACTCCTTTACCATGAACAAATTCTAAAATACTCAATACTTCGATGAGCATTTTAATCGTTTGTTTTTGGCTCCATTTTTGTCCAACAAAATATTCTTTACTCAGAGTATGACCATCAATAAACTCTTGAACTAGGTAAAATTGTTGGTCTTGTTCAAAGTATGCTAAAAGTCTTGGTATTTGGTCATGATTACCTAACTGTTGCAGGGTTTCGGCTTCTTTGAGAAATAGCCTTCTGGCAAGTTCTAAAGATTCTGAGTCCGTACTAGTAGTTTTAAGATGTTTGAGGACACACTTAGGTTTTCCAGGGAGGTGTATGTCTTCAACAATATAAGTTTGACCAAAGCCCCCCTCTCCTAATACTTTAAGGACTTGATAATGTCCTGCGAGTAACTGACCAATCATATTGTAAAGATGATGAAAATTTTAATCTAAATTTGCTTCATGGTTTAATTATTTAAGTTGTTTCCTCCCCCTATTTTTTAAAATTTATGTCCAATTAAGATTGAAAATTGCCAAGCCAGATGCGAGTGATTCGTCTTCATATTTGTATTTATCAGACATTTTTTACTGATACTTCGACATAAATAAAAAGCCTGGTCAATTAATGAATAACAAATCTATAGACTTTATGTTGCCAGTTTGGCAATTATGAAAAAAATGCTTTTTTATTTAAATTTAATATTTGTTTTTTGCTGATTTCATAGACTTATGATACTTTTATTTCATAATTTCTGCTGTTTTTGCTACTGAAATTGAACTTGGCAAATTTTTAATTTCAAAACAGCAAAAAAATCAATTGCTAGTTTTAAATAGAGGAATCTAGTTTGGTTAATGAACTGATTATTTGAGTCAGGGAACAGGGAACAGACTGAAATTATGTAAGCGCAGAGTGCAGGCTACGCCAACAAAAATTAAATAGAATCCTATCTTTGCTGTGATTAGCGATCGCTTAAAATTAGGTTATCAAGATAACACAACTTAGTCTCAGAAACCCTCTATCAAGTAGTAGAGATAATTAAGTTACAATGACTACATTGTCGCAGCGCTGGTTCGTATAACATGATAAAAAAAGCAGTGTCCCTCTAAACTTCAGACACTGCTAATGATGAAAAAACGATAATAAAGACTGGGAATTAGGCATCAAGCATCGGTATTTATCCTCTCCCTTGTCCCCTTTCCCCATTCCCTAAAAATTAAAGATCAAACTCATATATCTGATTACGCCATTTCAGCTTAAAGTGCAAGCGCGTCCAATTAGCTGGAAGATTAGGACAAGCGATCGGACCAAATTCTGTCATCCGCACGCCAGCAAACCCAAAGACGACTGCTTGCCAAACTCCGCCTGCACTAGCTGCGTGAATACCTTCATGGGCATTACGCCGCACGTCTGCTAAATCTACCATTGCTGCTCGTGTAAAGTGAGTGTAGGCTTCTGCACTTTGATTGAGGTCGCAAGCCAAAATAGCATGAATCGCTGGGCCAAGCGAAGAACCGTAAGTATGATCGGTGCGGGGGCTGTAGTAATCCCAGTTGGTTTGTAATGTTTGGCGATCAAAGCGATCGCGTAGCAGATACATGAGCATTAATACATCTGGCTGCTTGAGAATCTGCTTTTGGCTAGTCGCTTCTACACCCAACAATCCTTGCATGGATGTAGTACGCGGTTCGTAGTCAGCCAATTTGACAGACTCTAAGTTATAGAAGCCTTCAAATTGTTCGATCAAGCCAGTTTGTAAATCCTGGTTAACGTAGATATGTTTGGCAATCTTCGCCCAAAGTTGTCTTTGTTCTGGTTGCAAGTCAAGTTTTTCTGCCAGTTGTGCTGCGGTGTCGGGATCAGATTTCAATAGCCAATCCCACAGTTTCAAGGCTGTTTGCAAGTGCCACTGTACTAATAAATTAGTAAAAGCATTATTATCGATGCGATCGTGATTTTCATCTGGGCCTATGACATCACGAAGATCGTAACTTTGGCGTTCTTGATTCCACTCTACCCGGCTTTCCCAGAAAACTGCCGTATCTAAAATCATTTCTGCGCCATAGTCGCGCATCCATTGATCATCACCTGTGGTTTGCCAGTATTGCCAAGCACCGTAAGCAACATCGGTATTGATATGAACTTCAATATCACCACACCAGATTCGGACTTGTTCGCCATTAGCATCTGGAACCCAACGCGGAGTGACTTCATCACCTGTACCAGCACTTTCCCAAGCATAAAAAGCTCCTCTGTATCCCATTTCTTGGGCTTTGCGTCGCGCCCCACGTAGAGTATGGTAGCGGTAGTTGAGCAAGTTCCGTGCCAAGTTTGGTTGGGTGTGAATCAGTAAGGGGAGAATAAAGATTTCTGTATCCCAAAAGATATGTCCGCTATAAGCGAAGCCAGAAAGGGTTTTGGGAGGAATACTAACTCTGTCGTCATGGCGAGGGGCGACGGCGAGTAACTGAAACAGATTGTAACGAACACTCAACTGAGCTAGGCGATCGCCTTCAATGATCACATCACTATCTTGCCACACTTGCTCCCAAGCTGTAATGTGAGCTGCTAGCAAAGTTGAATAGCTGGGTGCAGCCACTAGCCTAATGATTGCAGCTTCTGACGGAGTTGCTATTTCTCGTGAGGTGTAGAGGGCGATAATTTTTTCGAGGGTAACAGTTTTATCTGGTATTAGTGATAATTTAGTTGCAAGTGTAGGGCTATGCTGATCAAGCTGATGCACACTCACCGTAGCAGTTTCTTCACCTTCTACCACAAGCTTTGCTGCCATTCCTAGTTCAATAGCGGAATGTAAAGTCTGACTGTGTAGCCAGATCATATTATCTAGACCGCCTTGTTTCAAGGTTTGCCAGTGTTTGACACCTTGGGTATGGGGTTCCGGCTGAAATCCAACTTCTACCTCAACTTCACCTTCAAAGTCTACAGATGTAATCTGACATCTGATTGCTAAAAAGTGTTGACTTGCTAGACTTACAAATCTTTCAAAATGAAATTCTAAGGTATGTCCCGCCGGACTGCGCCAGCGTACATCCCGACTTAATATACCCAAACGTAAATCAAGACGACGTTCGTAGCTGAGAATTTCACCACAATCCAGGCGGAATCTTTCTCCAGCCACTTTAATAGTTAAAGGTAGCCAGTTAGGACAGTTTACCAGTTCTGTGGAGGCGATCGCCACGTCATCATACACCCCATGAATCATGGTTGCTGGACAATCTTGGGGATACCCTTCCTCAAATGTACCCCGTGTTCCTAAATATCCGTTGCTGAGGGTGAAGACTGTTTCTTGATGATGTAGTTGAGTGGTGTTAAACTCTGTCTCAACAACATTCCAATCGCTAGAGTCAATTAGTTGCTGATTTAGTTGGGAATTTTCAATGCTCAAGTCTAGCATGACAAATAAAGCCTAAATTTAGAGTTTTGCGTTGGTTGGTATGCAATAAAATTGTGAAAATATTGGGGGTTAAACAATTTTGGATTTTTGATTGACCTCAACCTAAAATCCCAAGTTGACATGCTCAAATCAGTTCTTCAGTTTTCCCCAACGTCTAGACTATTCTAAAAACTAAACAGAGAAAAATGACGTGCAACTGAAAAATCGCGTTCCCCTTTTCATCTCCCCATAGAGAGATTTTCGTATGTTTTTACTTGAAAAAATTATCAGCAGAGAAAAATAATATTAATTTATACAATCACAAATAAATACAAGTAAATATATATTTATTAATCAAATTCTGTAACTTCTTTTTCAGACTCAAATCAGTCAAAATCTTTGTTTATCTATTTATATCTCTTTTAGAGATAGCAATATTTATCTATGAAGTTGGATTTAAGCAATTAAAATATTTACTCACTAAAACTAAAGTTTTTTATTTTCCTGATTTGCTGGCGATATGGTATGCAATTAACTTGATTGTAAATATTGTGTAGGTTGTGTAGCGATCGCTGGCACTGGTTGTATTAATGCTTCTGCAACTGCTGACAAACTTCTGACATCGGTGAGCATCCACGCATGGCTCATCACTGGTACAATCACCTCTCGACCCACTGGCATTTGTGAACTATTGCTGGGGATAATCATCAAATCATAAGGCGTCCAAATTGAGGTAAAATTGATCTGTGAAAGCATATCAGCGTCCTGATTCAAATCTTGTAACAAAGCACTATCGGGACGCATCTGTACACAGCCTA
This sequence comes from Fischerella sp. CENA71, assembly GCA_024239075.1. Taxonomy (GTDB): domain Bacteria; phylum Cyanobacteriota; class Cyanobacteriia; order Cyanobacteriales; family Nostocaceae; genus Pelatocladus. The sequence continues at coordinate 58,466 of JANBVI010000025.1, forward strand.
GACCTGAATTACAGTAGGCAACCCAAGTGCCATTATGTGGTGAGGAAATGGTAACAAAGCTCTGTACTCTCTTTATTCCACCTAGTCGTTGAACATAGTAACGACTTACAATTCCACCCATACTAAAGCCTACTAAGTCTATTGGTTGCTCTGGCGCAAAGGTAGCATCAACAAAGTCAGCAACTTGCTGTGCTAAACTGTCAAGGCTACCATGACCAGTGTTGGGAAGCAAATCTAGGTCATATACATTCCAACTCCTTTGTCTGAGATAAGAAATCATTTTGTCAAACACTCGACCTGTGTCAAAAATGCCATGCACCAATACTACGGGATTTCGTTTGTGAGTTAATTTGTCCATTGGCAAAATCAGGGTTATACAATTTTGGATTTTGGATTACTCTGTCGAGAAGCCGCACTTCGTGCGTCTATGGATTTTGAATTGTGGATTAGGAAACTCTTTAAATTGGTGTTACATCGAATCTAGAAAAAATCTAACTGAGCATTATTACTATCCCTATGTTAGCTATGACACTCTCTCGACTGGTTTAAATGACTTCTAAATCAAAGGAGGATATGGGAAGAAATGGAGGACATGGGCAAGTTGAATTTAAGACCTGACATTTACATATAATGAAAGTGTAAGTTAAGTTTTGTTAAACTTGCTTTCAGAATGTTGCTCTCATATCCACAAAAATTTAATAATTGAATTTGAGTATCAACTATCCCAAATACTTGAGATAAAAAATTTATAGAGGTACTCAGGGTATCGTTCCTTGTTCTTGAGCATTTGTATAAAACAAATGAAAGCTTTGCTGTAGTTGGTTTTTAAGCTTTAAGACGAGCTTAATCAAATTATTGATTATAAATAATGAGGTAAAGCTAGTAACAACTCTAAGAATTGTAATAATTTTCTCTAATTTTTAATAAAAGTACTCAAATTTCAGGTATAAAAGACAGGAGTAATTGTAATGTTCGGTTTTATCAAAAATTTAATTAGTGGAATTATGAAATTCATCACTGGGCTTTTTCCTGGCAAGAAAAAAGATAATGGTTTTTATCTGGAATTGAAGGAAGAAGCTGAAAATACACCACCAGTCGCGGCGGCTAAAGCTGCTGCTGACAAAGTTGCTAGTGCAGCTAAGAGTGCAGTCGGTAAAGTTGCTGAGTTGACTGAGACTGAAGCAGATAAAGCCGTTGCTGAAACTAATGGTGCAAAATCACCAGCAGCAGTTGCAGCTGCTCCAGAAACATCTAACGGAGCATCTAACGGAGCAAAAGAAGTTAAGAAGCCTTCTCGTAAAACTTCAATTAAGTCAGCGAAAAAAGCTAAAGCAGAAGCTAAACCTGAGCCTGCGAAGATTGAGCTAGTACAAACTGCTGAGGGTGTGACAGTCGAACCAAAAGAAGACAAAGCACCCGCACTTAAAGCACAGCCCGCAGAGACAACCTTCGCACCCAAGTACTTGATACCAACTAATACAAATGGTCGTCGTCGTCCTGGAGCGAATATGAATTCCTTCCTAGAGATGGCGCGTCAGGTAAAAACCCCTCCTAGCAAATCAAAATAAGTAGGTCGTCATTGGTCATTTGTCATTGGTAAGGGTTTAATGCGTGTTTGCTTTTGGTAAATCACGTTGTGCTTATTTGCACGTTTATATAGACAAAATTAGATTTTAAGTGTAGTAGGTTTTTTACCTACTATTTTTTTTGTTTGTGCTATGCCAGTTTATAATTCATGAGCAGCTGATACTAGGGATAAAGCTACAATTGGCGCAGTTACAGCCCTGAGAATACGCCTTCCTAGAGAAACAGGTTGGAAGCCAGCCTGAATTGCTATCTCAACTTCTGTGTCCGTCCATCCTCCTTCGGGACCAGTGGCAATTACAATTGTCTTTTGGGAACTCAAATTACTTAAATCACTTATCCGATATTCTTGGTTTTGCAAGTAACTGAGCAAATGCGGATAATTGCCACGTGCTTCGCAGATATATTTCTGGTCAGTGACAAAAGATAAACTACTAGTAAAAGATACTGGCTCTAGAATTGTAGGTACTGTGGTACGCTCTGATTGTTCAGCAGCTTCTTTCGCTATTCGTCGCCAGCGTTCTAATTTTTGGGGACTGGGATTTAGCAAAGTACGATCGCTCACGACTGGAGCAAAACAAGTTACACCCAACTCAGTACAACACCGGACAATTTCATCAAATCCATTTCCTTTTGGCAAAGCAATGATCAGGGTTACAGCTACAGGTAGCTCGGTTTCTACGGTGAGTGATTGTAAAATATTTGCTTCCGTATCTGCTAGCTGTGCCAACCACCATTTACCCATCCCATCCATAGCGATAAAGCGATCGCCCGACTGAAGACGCAACACGCGACAAAGATAATGCTGTTGTTCAGCAGTTAGAGTGATGTGTTGACTATGGAATTGAGAAGAGGCGATCGCGATTCGTTGTAGTTGTGCCATTGCGAAACAGACTTTTCCATCAAGTATAGTTTTTTAAGAAATCAAAATTGCCCAAATTCAAATTAATGTCTAAAAAATCTTCTTGTGTTTTTCTACTGTTGTTTTTTGGTATCCACATCAGTATCAACCAGCAACTTGCACAAGCACAAACACCGACACCAACAGCACCACCAACTCCTCCTCAAACAATTTGTCCAGCCCAGCTGAAAACTACTATCGATGCTGTCACCAAGCGTCCCCTCTTCAGTCGAGTACGCTGGGGAATTTTAATTCAAAATCTTGGCTCAAACCAAACACTCTACAGTCAAGATGCCGAGAAATATTTTACCCCTGCTTCTAACACCAAGTTGCTAACCACCGCTGCCGCATTGCAACAACTGGGTGAAAATTATCGCTTTCGCACATCTATATATAGAGGTAGCAATAATTTTTTGTATGTTGTGGGTAGAGGAGATCCGAGTCTCACTGACACCCAATTAACAATACTGGCAAAACAGTTAAAACAAAAAGGTATTAACCAAATTCAGCAATTAGTTGTAGACGATCGCTATATTCGCGGTGATCTTGTTCCTTCGAGTTGGCAATGGGAAGATATATACTCAGATTACGGCGCACCAGTCGGCAGTTTTATTCTTAATCAAAACACTTTTAACTTCAAGCTATTACCACAAACATTAGATAAACCTACACTCATTTCATGGACGGATGCAAACGAAGCTAGACAGTGGCGGGTAATTAATCAATCTGTGACAACCGGACAAAATCAACCAATCTCCATTAATGTTACCCGCGAATTATCAGGAAATGTATTGCGAATTCAAGGACAACTTGCAGCTAATTCTCAACCTTATTTAGTAACTTTACCAGTAGTTGACCCCAATTATTACTTTTTACGCCGGTTTCGCAGTGCATTAGCAGCAGAGAAAATCACTTTGGGAAAAACATCAGTAGGAATTAATGCTAGTACTCAACAAGAAGTAGCAGCTGTACAGTCCCCGCCTTTATCTCAATTGTTAATAGAGACGAATCAGAATAGTAATAATCTTTATGCTGAAGCATTATTGAGAGCATTAGTAAGCAAAAAACCTGTGCTTCCCAATCAAACCACAGCAGATGCAGCATTAGAAGTTTTGCAAACAACTTTAACTCAGATGGGAGTCAATTCTACTGGTTATGCGTTAGTAGATGGTTCCGGTTTATCTCGCAAAAACTTAATTAGTCCAGAAGCATTGGTACAAGCTTTGCAAGCAATGGCAAAATCACCTCAAGCATCTGTTTTTCGTGCTTCCTTACCTGTTGCAAGTGTGAGTGGAACTTTAAAAAATCGTTTTCAGAATACACCAGCAGCAGGAATTGTCCAAGCGAAAACAGGAACTCTTACTGGTGCTATTTCCCTTTCTGGCTATATAAATCCACCAAAATATAACCCTTTGGTTTTTAGTATTATCGTCAATCAAACTGAACAACCTGCCAGCATTGTACGCAAAGCTATGGATGAAATAGTTGTGTCGTTAGCACAATTGCAACGCTGTCAATGACACAAGTTCGTAGTAAGGACTTTAGTCCTTGTTTAATAGGAAGAGGACTAAAGTCCTTACTACAAATATTCGGAAATTAACGTATAAGTTAAGTATAAATAATAGTTTGATTTCACATACAGTAAGCATAAAAATAGGATGGCAAAATGGGTAAATTGGCATTGCTAATAGGGGTTAGCGAATACAAATCAAATGTATTACCTCCATTATCTGGTGTTGTGAAAGACATCGAAGCAATGCAGCGTGTTTTGCAACATCCAGAAATAGGCAAGTTTGATCAAGTCACGCAAGTGATTAACAAAGATGCTGCGACGATACAGTATGAAATTGAACGATTATTTACGGAAAATCGTCAAAAAGATGACTTAGTATTACTGTATTTATCTGGACATGGGTTTAGAGATGAAAAGGGATTTCTTTACTATGTGAGCCACAACACCAAAGTCAACGAACACAAACATGTGTTTACTGGCACTGCGGTAGCTGCTAGATTTATTCAAGAACAGTGTATGAACCGCAGTCAATCTCAGCGCCAAGTAGTGATTTTGGACTGCTGTTTTAGTGGTGCATTTGCTGAGGGGATGAGTGCAAAAAATGCGGTGCGAATCATTAATATTGATATTGCTGCTCAATTGGGTGGTGAAGGTAGAGCGGTGTTAACCTCTTCGACAGCTACACAGGTTTCTTTTGAAGATCAAGGAGGCGGGGTTTACACTCAATATTTAATTGAAGGGATGGAAAAAGGAGCAGCTGACACTGATGACGATGGTGTGATTACAGTTGCAGAATTACATGAGTATGCTAAACGCAAAGTGCAGGAAGCCAAACCGGCGATGAAACCAGAAATCTATGCAGTTCGCGAAGGTTATACAATTCATTTAGCTAAGGCGCCATTAGGTGATCCGAGATTAGAATACCGCAAGGAAGTTGAGAAATGTGTCAGGAAGGATGGTACTTTCTCGGTAGTGGGACGTAGGATTCTAGATCGTAGGCAAAAAGAATTAAAGTTAACACCAGAAGAAGCAACTGTAATCAAAGAAGAAGTTCTCAAACCGTTTCGTGAATTTCAGCAAAGTTTGCAGGAATATGAGCAGGTTTTAGTTGAGGTATTACAGGATGAACCTGTTTTAAGTGATGAGACTTGTGAGGAGTTGAGACGGTTACAGCAAATTCTCAAACTGCGAGATGAGGATATTGCAGCGATGCATCAAAGTTTGGATATTAAACGAACATTACCTGATGAAGATGACCTCAGTTCGGAAAAAGGTATAGACTACACCAAGCTACGCGATTTGCTCAAAGCACAAAAATGGAAAGATGCTGATTATGAAACTTATCTGGTAATGATTCAGGCTGTAGAGAAGAAGGAAAATGATTGGTTTCTAGCTGATGAATTGTTGAATTTTCCCTGCACAGACCTTCGTACAATTGATCAACTTTGGATCAAATATAGCAATGGACACTTTGGCTTCAACGTTCAGAAGAGAATTTACTTGGAAGTCGGTGGTATATCCGACGGTAACTATTACGAAGAAGCCTGGAAAAAATTTGGCGATCGCATAGGATGGAGAGTGAAAGGAAACTGGATATCCTACTCACAAATCACTTTTAACACCTCAGCACCAGAGGGACATCTCCCTCGACACCTTCCTTTTTCCTGGTTTTCTTCAGACTGGAGTCGAGGCTTATTTTCTCGCATCGAGACTTGTAAAATTTAGCATATAAAAAATCCTCCTGTATTAACAGGAGGGAGCAATCTTACGCTAAGAATATCAGGATAGGCATTGGATACCTTGATAAAACATAGCGGATGCAAGTAAGGAAACTATAAGTATTTTCTCTCAATAAAAAATATCCCTCCTAAACTGTATAGAAGGGATATTGTCCAGCCTTGCCTGTAGTAAGCAAAACTAGGCTAAGGAATAAGTAAAATGTAATCAAGCAACAAGTCAAGATATCATGTTAATAACATGATTTGATAATCCTTAATTAACATAGTGGATCAAAATAAGAAAGTTATAAGATTTTTATAAAGGGTGGAAGTAATATTGTTGATACAGCGAAGAGTTTTTAATAATCGAAATATTTTGCAATATATTTTAATTTTTCTTAAAATATTTTCAGGTATGTCAATTAATTAAAAGATGACTATGCGATCGCCAAGCACTCAGTCTCACAAATCTCTTGAAGCTACGCCGTCATGGGAAATCAAGTTACTGTACGATGGTCAATGTCCGCTATGTTTGCGAGAGGTCAACTTCTTGCAAAAACGGGATGCAGGTCGAGGTTTAGTAGCATTTGTGGATATTGCAGATGATGATTACAACCCTGATGCACATGGCGGTATTGACTTTGAAACGGCGATGGGACGAATTCACGCTGTGCTTCCTGACGGTACTGTGATCAAAAACGTGGAGGTTTTTCGGCGAGTTTACGAAACTCTAGGGATGGGTTGGGTTTATGCTGCAACTAAATGGCCCATCATCGGCCCAATAGTTGATAAATTATATGGAATTTGGGCTGATTGGCGACTTGCTTTAACTGGAAGACCTGATCTAGCAACTATTATTGCTGAACGCAACCAACGGCTTGAGTGCAAATCTGAGGAACGTTGTCAGATGACTCAAGGCTAGTTTTAGAGATTGAATAAGTGCATGTGAAAATATCAGTTTTTATTTTCCGAAATTCACAAAACAAGTTTGGTAGTTATATACAACGCTTAACGATCTATAGTTAACTCCTTATAAATAACCCATGGGCAATATAGCCCGACTCTTTTCTCAACAAAAAACCCAGTCATGTGACTGGGTTTTTTGCTAAAGAAGAACCAGAAGATTATGCAGGGTTTGCTTGCATTCTATTTTGCAACAAGTTGATGATTGCAGCTTTCTCTAAAATTCCGACTAGTACGCCATTTTCACGAATCACAGCTAGTGTAGATAATCTTTGTTGTTCGAGTCGCTGTATAACTTCTAGTAGGGGTTGGTCAGATTGTACGGTGCTAGAAGCCTCGATTGGTTGCATAATGTCTCTAACTTGAGTTACTGACCACAATCCCGTAGGAACCGATCGCAGATTATCAACATTGATTGTTCCTAATAATTGTCCGTTGTCATCTGTAACTAAGAAGCGACGCCAGTTTTGCCATTTGAAGAATCGTTCATCGACAAATTCTCTGAGGGTAAGATGAGCAGATACAATTGGACTATCGAAAGTGACTACATCTGCGGCTGTTAATCCTATCAGTTGTTCTTGCACCCTGGCAAATTGAGCAGCGTTACCAGCATTTTGCAGTAAGAAGAAACCGATTAACAAGTTCCAGAAGTTAGCAAAACTACCAAATAATATTAGTGGTAGTAAACCAGAGGCGATCGCTATCCAACCAAAGATTTGCCCAACTCGGCTGGCAAAAACTATACCTTTGTAAGGATTGCCCGTAATTTTCCATACAATAGCTTTCAGTATATTGCCCCCGTCTAAAGGCAAGCCAGGAATGAGGTTAAATAGCGCTAATGCTAAATTTACAGTAGCAACTACAGCCAGAATCGCAGCTAGTGGTCCAGATACCCCAGTCCCAAAACCAATAACTGTAAAGATACCGAATAAAACTAAGCTAACTAGAGGGCCAGCGATCGCTACCCAAAAAGCTTCAGCCGGAGTCTTCGATTCTTTTTCTAAGCTTGCTAACCCACCAAATATAAATAGTGTGATTGATTTGACATCAATTCCTTGACGAATGGCAACAAAGCTATGTCCCAATTCATGAGCAACCACAGAGCCAAATAATAGTAGCGCTGTCATCAATCCTAGTAGCAAAGCTAATCCCCCACCTAACTGGGGAAATTGTGCTGCTAGTCCACCGCTATAGCTCCAAGTTACTAAACCCAACACTAAAAACCAGGATGGATGGATGTAAAAGGGAATCCCAAAGAGGTTGCCAACGCGAATTGTGTTATTCATGCTGTTTACCTTTGATTTCAGCCACCAGAGGTTTTTATCCCTCTGTATGGTTTTATAGTAACGAAATATTAAGCAATTTTAATCTTAGTAACTGTAGTGGTGTCCGTCCTTGTTGGTGCGGTTTTGCGACTTTAGAGAAGGAAAGGGAGATACGGGGGACAACGGAGAGAATAATCCCTCTTTTGTTACTACGAGGAGAGAAAAATAATGCTTCTACTCTGAACCTTAGATACAAGAATGAATTGTGCGATCGCATTCCCTGATTGTCATTTAAATCCTTTTATTGAAAAAAGGACTAAAAATAGGGGTTTCAGATTATTCTCTGCCGAAGGTAACAAAAGAGGGATAATACCCAATACCCATTGACTATTGACGACTCCTGTTTAATTTGTGCTGACTTACTTGTGTGTCTAGATTTTTTACCCAGATAGAATGGTCAGAACTAAAACTACAAATATTTTGTAGTATTTACTTTAGTTTTTATTAAAAAAATAAAAGATTTGTAATCGTATTTTATAAATACACTACGCATTAATTTCATAAATTGTCATATGAGCTATTGGCTAAACAAAATTTAAAATTAATTAGGTATTAAAATTTAATTTTTATAAGATTTGTATTTGTTCCAGACTACTACCTATCTCAGTTCATATACTGGTTTTATCCACCATAGTTTGTTATGTTGTGCATGTTGCACTAGGAGGCCCACAATGGTTCACACATATGAGGTCTTTGTTGATATTAAGGAATATAGCGACCAGATAAGTACTAGTTTTCAACGCGGAACAGAACGTTACGAGATCGATGCAGAGTCAAGAGAAAAAGCGGATGGTATGGCATTTAAGCAGGCTAAGACTGACCATCCAAAAGGTACTGAATATGATGTGAGAGTAACCAGATTACTCAGATAAAACGAAATTTGAATGGAACGCATTATTAATCGGAAGCAGCATAGTGATATATACGCTGCCGTTAAAATAAAATCCTCTACATTCCGAAATTACAGGATATTTACCTTGTAGCTTCCACATAGCACGAAATCCTCGCTGCTATTTAGTGTAAATCTCCTAATTCCAAAACTCTATACTCAATCTCACCACACTGTTAATACGGTGTGGTTTTATTTGCGAAATTAGTCTTAGCTTCCTGCCATTCTCGTTTAAGAATAGAATACAGGTTCAAGTCATCAAATTTTCCTCTAACAAATGTATATTCTCGTTTCACACCTTCAAACTGCATACCAACTTTTTCCAAAACCCTAATAGAAGCAACGTTTTCAGGTAAACAAACTGCTTCAATACGGTTCATTGCTAAGTTGATAAAACTAAAGTCAATAATCTGCTTTACAGCCTCAGTCATCAAACCTTTACCCCAGTATCTTCTGTTGCTCGCATAACCTAACTCTGCACGAGCATTTTTAAGACTGTAATCACCTAAGCCGATTCTACCAATCATCTTATTCGCATTTTTTAATTCAATTGCCCAAGCAAAAATTTCTCCTTTGTCATATCCTTCTATGACTTCGGTTAAATCTTTGAGACTGTCTTCGATTGAATGAAATGGAAGCCAAAGACCCAAATTAGCGATTTCAGGATCTGAAGCATATTCATACATATCAACTGCGTCTTGCATACAAAGTTTTCGCAGTCTCAAACGTTTGGTTTCGAGGGTAGGAAGCTGTTTCAGCATACCAATTTCAAATTGTTGAGATATTCTTTTGCTAGTTCTGTGCCAGTGTAAGCTGGAGGCGTGTTAATCTCCACCATGCATTTGACGAATTCCGGGACAAAATACCTAGGATTGCAACCTTGAGCTTCTGCCATCAAATGACAACCTTGTAAAAATTCATCAGTGCGATCGCTGATCACACCCTCTTCGTCTACTAAGAAAAACTCTTGCTCAAGACCAATGCGACGTTCTGTGACATTCATTTTGCAACCGCTTTAGCCTCCACGACTAAATAATACCATTTTGGGTATTGCGCTTTCAGCAAGGGATACCTTCGTTCGCAGCTTTTCAAAACGAATATTTAGATTTTGGATGGTAAAATTCCGATTCTATTTGTGTTGTTAGTGTTTATTTGTGACAAATATTTTGCAAATTGCCATGTTCTAATAATTGTTATTTGTCATACAAAAAAAATACGTGTTATGGCTTGAAAATATACTCATTTCAAGTATAAAAATCAGCAAATAAATAATTTGCAATCATGATGAAAACTCCTGGAATAGCCTATTTGTGAGAACTATATATGAATTTTTGCTATCTTTTTTTTCAATCATTATAAATACAATGTTTTTGGTATAGAAAAATACTCAAATAATAAATTTTAGTTTTCATTTTAATTGTAAATATTTGTAAATATTTTTTGTTTGAGAACTTGTGTATTACATGTCACACTTTATTCTAATAAAGGTGTAATTCCCTAAATAACTAATGAGTAACGCTCAATCTACGGATCTACCTCTTTGGGTACAAGACAGAGAAATTGTTCTTGCGAATGATGAAGGAGTAGAATGGCGAGATGGACAACGTCCAGATTATTCCTATACAAACCAATTTCTGCACAAAGAAAGTAAATTTCAGCATCCAGAAGGTTCTTTAGAAGCGATCGCTCAAAATTTAGTCAGAACTTTTGAGATGGAAGCATCTCATAAAACAAACCCTAAACAATGGCTTGCTATTGTTACTGATAAATTTAGAATGAGTAGCAATGGTGGACAGCAATATACAGCGGAAGAAGTATCAAAAGAAGGAACCTATAACCTCTTTATCGGGGAAACTGAGCAATATAGTGCCAAATCAGAAACTTTTGAATCTTCATTCCAGTTATTCCACCAAGCTTTTCCCAATGGCTTTTTGTGGGAACTAATGGAAGTACTATCGGGACCACCTAATGTTACTTTTAAATGGCGGCATTGGGGTACATTTAGTGGCAGTTATAAAGATTATGCTCCCACTGGTGAAACGATTGAAATTATCGGAGTCAGTATTGCCCGTGTCACAGAAGACTTGAAGATCGAGTCTTTAGAGCATTATTTCGATAATACTGCTTTTCTGCAAAAATTAACTGCTGGCGGTTGTCCTTTCCACTCTCAAAATCAAGGCGATCGCTAATGTTAATCTAATTTGACCGAAGAAAGGCAGAGGGTAGAAAATAATAGACAATAATTCTTCCCTCTGCCAAAAAGCCTATTTGAGAGCAGGGTTTTAGCACTATTATCTGCCCGTTGGCACAGTTTTCCCCCAGAATAGGGCTTGGTCATTTTTGATTTGGATGTCGTTAAAGTTATGAAAAAGCTTAAAATCATAGAGAATTTGTATATTAAAAAAAACTGATATATAGATGTTTGTTAATGCGGTATAAATATTTCGTTTGTAAAAAATAAAACTATATATTTTATTTTTAGCTAAAACCACTCTAAATCTCTGATTTTGTTTCTAAATAGTAAAATAATGCTCAAAAATAGCGATTTTTCAAGACTGAAATTACAGATTAAATCAAGTAAAAATACTTAAAAATCAACTTTATCGCAATATATAGTAGTAACAATAGCTTCAAATCTAGCCATTAAGAACATGCAATAAAATTTTTAAAGATCTTCTTAAATAAGTTTCTTAAAAAGACTTTTTTTGTAAAAATTAATAGAGTTATCGCCCAATAACGGGCATGTAAATTGCGTTTAGGTGAAGCTGATGCTCTTCGGCAAAGTTCTCCGGAATCGCTATAGAATCATTAATAAGCTGGGAAGCGGCGGATTTGGTGATACCTTTCTTGCCGAAGACATGGATTTACCTGGTAATCCCCAATGCGTTGTTAAGCATCTCAAAACTCGCAACCCTAATCCAGAAATCTTGGAGATTGCCAAAAGGCTATTCAACCAAGAAGCAGAGATTCTGTATCGACTAGGTAAGCGTCATGAGCAAATTCCAGAACTTTTAGCTCATTTTGAAGAAAATGAGGAATTTTACTTGGTACAGGAATTTGTAGATGGACACGATCTAACTACAGAGATTATTCCTGGTAAACAGCTCAGTGAAGCTCAAGTACTAAAACTCCTACAAGAAATACTAGAAGTATTGGTGGTTGTCCATGAACATGGCGTGATTCACCGAGATATAAAATTGCAAAATATCATGCGTCGTCAAGATGGAAAAATCGTCTTGATTGATTTTGGCTCCGTCAAAGAAATTAAAAGTTTGGCAACCAATACTGAAGGTGAGGTAAACTCAACCATTGTCATCGGTACACCAGGCTACATTCCAAACGAACAAGCCAATGGTAAACCAAGACTGTGTAGTGATGTCTATGCAGTGGGAATGCTAGGAATTCAAGCATTAACAGGGATACAACCACGCAAGCTAGACACTGATCCTTTAGATGGAGAAGTGGTTTGGCGTAATTTGGTTAATATTAGCAATGACTTGGCGAATGTTTTAACCAAAATGGTGCGTTGTAACTTTAAAGAGCGATATCAAACAGCAGCAGAAGCCTTGCAAGCACTCCAAGCACCATCGTCACCACCGTCAACAATACAGCAAATACCGCCAGCTAAAGTTAAAACTTCATCTAGTTCATCGTCTCCTAAACCCCAGACTCAAGGAGTTAGAACTTTGGGGTTATTTAGTCTGATTGGGGTTGGGTTTAGTTTAGTGATTATTGGGGAGCGTTTTTTACCATTTTCTTGGCAGGAAAATCAACCAACCAAAACCACCAATCCAGGAGTCGAAACGATCAAAAACAAGCCACAAGCTTTACCATCAACACCAGCGAATAAACGCAGCAAAAATTTCTTTACCACCTCGCCGACAATTTCACCATCGATGTTCACACCGCAGCGTGAATCTAATCAGCCTGTTACCGCACCAACCCCATCTCCATCCCCAAGCAAAAACAACACAAAATCATCTCCACCTGTTCTGAAGGAAGAAATTAAACTATTCACACCACCTCTAACTGAAAGCGAATCACAACCATCTCCGACTCCAAGTAAGGAGGAAATTCAACCATTTACTCCTCCACCTCCAACCGAAAGTGAGTCCCAAACACCCCCCCCACCAACCCAGGAGGAAGAGGAAATTCAACCCTCTACGCCTCCAACACCTGAAAGTGAATCACAACCATCTCCAACTCCAACTAAGGAAGAAATTCAACCATCTACGTCTCCGACACCCGAAAGTGAATTACAACCATCTCCATCTCCAATCGAGAGTAATCCACAACCTACTACACCCGTAACTGAAGAATCAAAGCAACAAATGATGATTGTACCTGCTACACCCAGCACTGAAGAGCCAAAGCAACAAATGATGATTGTACCTGCTACACCCGTAACTGAAGAGCCAAATCAGCAGATGACAATTGTACCTACTACACCTGAAACTGAAGAATCAAATCAGCAAAAGACGATTGTACCTACTACACCCGTAACTGAAGACTCTAAGCAGGAAAAAATGATTGCACCTGCAACGCCCGTAACTGAAGAGCCAAATCAGCAGATGACAATTGTACCTACTACACCTGAAACTGAAGAGCCAAATCAGGAAAAAATGATTGTACCTGCAACACCTGTAATAGAAGAGCCAAATCAGGAAAACATGATTGTACCTGTTACACCTGTAGCAGGGGGGTAAGCTTACCCACAAATGGAAGCTGGTGGGCTTGAGTCGCACAGCGACACACTGCGCGAACGTACACGCTCCAAAACAAAGATTTTCTTTCAGTAGCCCTTAGAAACTAACAATCTATAGGATTGAACGACTAGCCTGTTAATCGTTGTTTAACTATGAAACCAGATGAGATTGAAGCAGTATTGCAAACAGCCTTTAATCGCTGTGAAATAGCTAACTGCCCTCTCACTGATATGCAAAAACAGATTTTACTGCAAGTACTAGAGCAAATTCCAGGAAACTCTGATCTAGAATTGTCAGACCAATCTAACCCATTAGATGAGTTAACACCGCAAGAGTTACAAGCTTTTATAAAGTATATTAAAGCACAAGATAAACAAGACTTTTCATGGAAAGTCCAGTTACTAAATGACTGGCTACGTGAAAATAACTCTGGAGAGGTACAATTTATCCGCGATCGCTACGGTTTACAATGGCTTAACCGCATTCAGCCTTATCATTTTAATCAATATTCTTCTGAAGATATATTAAAGTTAAAAGTGGGCGATCGCATTGAAGTCTGCAATGCACTTTGGGAATGGGTACAAGACGATGGCCCTTGTCCACGGGAATGGTTTCCTTGCCTTGTCATTCAAGTTGATGAAATTCACAATGGCAATGGATCTTGTATTAATTGCATTGTTCGCTTTAATAACGGTGCTGAATATGAAATTCAGGGTATTTACGAGTGGAATCGGTATAATTGGCGCTGGCTAAAGGGTGGCGACTTCTAATCGAGAAGGCTTTACCTACACTACTAGTAAAAGACGGGATTTTGACAGGTTTAGAAGTTATCTTCAACCCATAATGTTTAATAATGAATGGTGGAAATGTTGAGATTTATTAAGTTAACATTATGAAGTCTTGGCGAGTATTAGCTGCCTTCATCTTAGCTATAGTACTGCTGTTGTTTCCCCTCTCAGCAGAAGCAGCAAAATTTTCTAGCAGCCGTTTTGCAGGCTACAAACCAATGAGTAACGCAGATTTTTCTGGTCAAACCTTAATAGGCGAAGAGTTTTCCAAGGTAAAGTTAGATCAGGCTAATTTTAGCAAAGCTGATTTACGGGGTGTTGTTTTTAATAGTGCATACTTAGAAAAAGCAAATTTGCATGGCGCTGATTTTACCAATGGCATTGCTTATCTAGTTGATTTCCGGGATGCTGATTTAAGTGATGCAATTTTTACAGACACAATGTTGCTCTATTCCACTTTTGATAATGTTGACATTACAGGTACGGATTTCACTAATGCAGTTTTAGATGGCCCTGAGTTGAAAAAACTCTGTGCTAAAGCAAGTGGTGTAAATTCTAAAACGGGTGTGTCTACGAAACAGTCTTTAGAGTGTAAGTCATAGTTGTCAGTTGGTGGTTATTGATTGTTGGTTGTTGGAACAATCAACACCAACAATTAACCCACTCACAACTTTAATCTGACTCATTAATTCAGTGTATCCACTTATCTGATTACAAGAATTAGTTAACTGCTGCTGAGTTTCAGTGAAATTTCTCATACTTATTATGTCATAAATATGTTAAACCAGTCTTACTAGTATTTACATATTTGTATGAGATGATTTTGTCTAATTTTTAGAATTATTTATTTTAGGTTTCATATTAAATAAGCAACTTTCAATCACCATAAATTTTTCTTATATAATAACGTAATAGATTGATACATTATTTTTTATTTTATTTAAGCCTGGGAAAGCACTTATTTTATGTTGCAAAATCAAGGTAATCACAAGACTATAAAAAAAACAGAATTAGATGCTTATATTGGTAAGTTACTCAACAATCGTTATCTCGTCAGAGATTTAATCGGTAAAGGTGGAATGGGTAGAGTCTACCTCGCAGAAGACATTACAAAAGGTGGTATATCAGTAGCAGTTAAGATTTTGTCAATGAATTTGGCTCATCAGCAATTGTCTCAACGTTTCGCTAAAGAAATTTTCATTGGTGCTCAACTTGGGCGAAAAAGTAAACACATAGTTCGAGTATTTAGTTATGGTGTGACTAAAGACCAAATTCCCTATTATGTTATGGAGTATCTACAAGGGAAGAATCTCAAAGAAATTCTTAAAAATGAGTCTTTTAAAATCTCAAATTTTTTAGGAATTTGTTATCAAATTTGTTTAGGTTTACAATGCGCTCATCAAGGTGTAAGTATTAAAGGGGAGATTTTTCCAGTCATTCACCGAGATATTAAACCCGAAAATATATTTATTATCGAAAATAATCAAGATGAGTGTGTCAAAATTTTAGATTTTGGGATTGCTAAATTTTTAACTGATCGTTCTGGTAGGACACCGACTGAGTCTTTCATTGGCAGTTTACCTTATTGTTCTCCAGAGCATATGGAAGGATGCAAACTCTCAGATGTGCGTTCTGATATCTACAGCTTGGGAGTGTTAATGTTTGAAATGTTAACGGGTAAACATCCATTTCAAATCAAAAATAATTCTTTCGGTGAATGGTATCAAGCTCATCGCTTTGAAATACCGCCGCTGTTTGAAGAGTTAGTACCTCAAATGAATATACCCAAGGAACTCAAAAAATTAGTCATGAGTTGCTTGGCGAAAGAAGTAAGCGATCGCCCCGCCAATGTCAACCAAATATTATTAAGCTTAGAAAAGTTACAACGTAAATCTAATAACCTTGTTGTTGAGAATAAGAGAAATATTCAAACTCAGGAATCATTACAGTTAATACCTGTAAGTTCATTATCAGAAAAAATTTGTTTACAAAAGACTTGGCCTAACAATCAACCAATAGCTCCAATTTGTTTTCCACATTTACTACTCACACAACAGGGAAATGTGCCTACTTTCTGGGCAATGTTATCTCAAAAAGAAATAAATAAAATTTTACACAAACATAATTCTACAGAATTTGTTTTTCAAAAAACATTATATCCAATGGTGTTATGGATCACAGTTTTATCTGATGCTCAAGTTGAATTGACAAGATGGTTATCTTGTTTTTTAGATTTAAAAGAGCCTCAAGCACAAAAAATAGTCCAAAGTTTAGCGAATACTGGCTACTATCATCTACTTTTTTTTGCGTTGGAAGATCCTCAAGTCTGCGTTACCGTTATCACTTTAACTCTCACCGCCAGTCAATGTCAGCAACTAAGAGACTTCTTAGAGCATAGCCAAAATTTCAAGACTCTGATTTCGCCTAGAGAAAGCAAAACTATTCTGAAAACAGAATATGAAAAAATTAAACCACGAATTCTGCATAAACTACTAAAAAAGCTCAAGCGAGAAAAATCTATTGTTAAATATTGGTTATTTAAGTTACTTGGTAAATATTTCAATTTATTTACAAAGAACAGTAGAGAGCAATCCCGATAAAAAAATCACCACCAAGCATGAAAATGGGTATTGGGGAAGGTAGGGAAGGAGCAACGGGGGTCGGGCATGGGGCATACAAGTCAAAAGTCAAAAAGTTCTTAATGCGTGAATTTTGTAGACGCAAAGCAGTGAACCAGTGCGGTGGACGGGTTTCCCGGCATAAAGCACCTGGTGGGGCTACTTCCACGCCTGTCGCTACGGGCCTACCGTTCAGCGAAGCTGTTCCCGAAGGATAGGCATGCGTGAATTTTGAATTGTTTTGTCTCCCTTCCCTTCTCCGCGCCTCCTTGTCTCCATATCCTCCAAAAGGAGGATGCGATCGCTTTGGCAATTTTGATGTGTATAATTCAGATCAATCGTCACCATAGTATTTTTCTTTTACTTTGAGACTTGACATTTTTTCCATGATCTATATTAGGTCTGCTAAGAGTACGCAAAGAAAATACACAGGAGAAAATTTGATTTGAAGGTAATATGTCGTATCATAGATTTAATGTAATCATAACTATTTGAAAAAAAATATATAAGAAATTTTTACAGTAACTATCGTTGAATTGTCTAGGTAAATAATTCCATTTTGAGAACTATAAGGATAATCTATTTTTAACAAGATTAAACAAATATAAATTTGTTTAAACTCCCATCGCGACGTTGTCTGGAGGTAACGGTTGTGTTTTTACAGCCGCTATTTGGTTTTGCTGCAAATTTAGAGGTGAGTTAATGACTCAGTTCCTGCTTGAGACTGTTTGGTTAGTACCTTTATATGCCTTAGTCGGTGCGCTTTTAGCTGTGCCTTGGTCGCCGGGAATTATTAGGCGTACGGGGCCAAGACCAGCAGGTTATGTCAATTTAATCATGACATTTTTAGCGTTTCTTCACGCTACTTTGTCATTTCCTGCTACTTGGAACCAGCCTGCTTATCAGGTATTTATACCTTGGTTAAATACTGCGGGTTTAAACCTTACCATTGATTTAGAAATATCTTCGATCAGTGTGGGCGCAATGATCGTAGTTTGTGGCTTAAATTTGCTAGCACAGATTTATGCCATTGGCTACATGGAAATGGACTGGGGTTGGGGACGTTTCTATTCTTTGTTGGGATTATTTGAAGCAGGACTATGCGCTCTTGCTTTATGCAACAACTTATTCTTTAGCTACGTCATTCTGGAAGTCCTGACTCTAGGAACCTACTTACTAGTTGGGTTGTGGTTTAGCCAACCTTTAGTAGTCACTGGTGCGAGAGATGCGTTCTTAACTAAACGGGTAGGCGACTTATTCCTGTTAATGGGAGTACTCGGAATCTGGCCTCTAGCGCACACTTGGAATTATACAGAATTAGCCGAGTGGGCGGCTAATGCTAATGCTAATGTAAATCCAACACTAATTGCACTAGTAGGTTTAGCATTAATTGCTGGACCAATGGGTAAGTGCGCCCAATTTCCCTTGCATCTGTGGTTAGATGAGGCAATGGAAGGGCCTGTCCCCAGTACAATTTTGCGTAACTCGGTGGTGGTTGCTAGTGGCGCTTGGGTGCTAATTAAACTACAACCTGTTTTTAGTTTGTCGCCGATAGTTTCTATGGCGATGATTGGTATCGGTGCAATCACAGCAGTCGGTGCTTCGTTCATTGCGATCGCTCAAATTGATATTAAACGCTGTTTGTCTTATTCTGTCAGTGCCTACTTGGGTTTAGTATTTATCGCTGTAGGTACACAGCAAGACGAAGCCGCACTGTTGTTAGTACTTACCCATGCTATAAGTGCAGCTTTGCTGGTGATGAGTACAGGTGCTGTGATCTGGAACAGTATTACTCAAAATGTCACTCAGTTGGGTGGACTATGGTCACGTCGTCCCATATCTGGATTAGCCTATGTAGTAGGTATTTTAGGGTTAATTGGTTTTCCTCCCTTGGGTAGCTTTTGGGCTTTGTTGAAATTAGCAGATGGACTGTGGACAACAAAACCTTGGCTGATTGGAATTGTCATAGCAGTCAATGCTTTAACAGCTTTTAGTTTAACCAGAGAATTCTGTCTGATTTTTGGTGGTAAACCCAAGCCAATGAGTGAGCGATCGCCCGAAGTTAGCTGGCAAATGGCGTTACCAATGATGATTTTGCTGGGCTTTACCTTACATCTTCCTTTAATTTTGCAAAGTTTATCACTCTTACCGAGTTGGGCTGAACTAAATAAAGATGTTGCACTTCTTTTAATTTGGTCAAGCATTTTTGGTTGCAGTATTAGTGGTGCAATTTATCTGGGCAATGTACCAAAACCAATTCGCCTACCTTGGAAAGGTTTACAAGATTTAATTGCCTACGACTTTTACACTCCCAAACTCTATCGGATGAGCATTGTTTTGAGTGTTGATCTGATTTCTAAACTCGCCGACATTGTTGATCGTTTTGTCGTTGATGGCATTGTTAACTTGGTTGGTTTAGCCTCCATTGGTGGTGGCGAAAGTCTCAAGTATAGTACCTCTGGACAAACCCAATTTTATGCCTTCACTGTCCTTTTAGGAGTCGGAGTCTTAGGAATATTCGTCACCTGGCCCTACTGGGGAAATCAATTTTTAGACATGGTGTTTTAGTCTTGCTTTGTTTGATTAACTTTGGTGTTGGAGGAGCATTTTCATGAGTGGTATTGTTTCAAGAAGAAATTTACTGAAGCTAGGCGCAGGAGCAGTAGGTACAGGAGTATTAACAGCTGGAGTTGGCTCGGAATTATTTTCTCCACCAAAAGCAATTGCCGAGAATAATATATCTCCTGATCAAGCATTAAAACAACTCCTAGAAGGTAATAAACGATTTGCTGAAAGAAAACGTCAAAACCCACATCAAAGTTATACACGTCTAGCAGAAGTCGCTAAAGGTCAAAAACCCTTTGCTTCTATTCTTAGTTGTGCAGATTCTCGTGTTCCTTCAGAAATTATTTTTGATCAAGGATTCGGAGATTTATTTGTCTGTCGTGTAGCTGGTAATGTTGCCACACCAGAAGAAATTGGCAGTTTAGAATTTGGCAGCTTAGTATTAGGCACAAAAGTAATCATGGTCGTGGGTCATGAAAAATGTGGTGCGGTAGATGCCACAATCAAAGGCGCTCAAGTTCCAGGCCAAATTGGTAGTTTAATAGCTGCGATTAAACCTGGTATAGAACAGTCAAAAAATCAACCTGGAGATAAGTTAGAAAATGCTTGTAAAGCCAACATTTTGGCTCAAATAGAAAAACTGAAAAAATCGCCAGTTCTTGCACAATTAATTCAAGAAAATAAACTCAAAATTGTCGGTGGATACTATGATTTAGATACTGGTAAAGTCACCATGGTCAGTTAGCAATTCACTAGGTTTGTAGTGAGGACTTTAGTCCTCTATGAGCGCTGTATTCGCTCAATAAAGGACTAAAGTCATTACTAAAAACTTTGAATTGACCTTATAGACAAAGAAGCTTTTACCTCATCTAAATTATTGATTGGCATCAACGTCTGAAAACATCTATTTACTATCCCAAATTATGCTCAGTGTTTTAATTTGGCTCCCGATTTTTGCGGCTGCTATTATCGCCTTATTACCTGGAAGTATTTCTGCTAATCGTGTGCGTTTAGGAGCATTGTTTGCTTCTGGAACAGTACTGTTGTGGAATCTTTTCCTCTTACTCAAATTTGATATCAACAATCCAGGGATGCAGTTACAAGAGTATCTCCCTTGGAATGAAACGCTTGGTTTAAACTATCAACTTGGAGTAGATGGACTTTCTATCTTACTCCTGGTCTTAAATAGCTTGCTCACTTGGATTGCAATTTATAGCAGTAGTCAGCAAACAGAACGTCCCCGACTTTTTTACTCTCTAATTTTGTTAGTGAGTGGTGGAGTAGCAGGTGCATTTTTAGCAGAGAATTTACTGCTATTCTTCCTATTCTACGAATTAGAATTAATTCCCTTTTACCTACTAATTAGTATTTGGGGTGGGCAAAGAAGGGCATATGCTGGTATTAAGTTTCTGATTTACACAGCTGTTTCCGGTGCATTAATTCTGGCTAGTTTCTTGGGTATTGTCTGGCTGACTGGTTCCACTAGCTTTAACTACGATGCCATTTCTACTCAAACTTTATCGGCAGCAATGCAAATAGTTCTCTTAGCCGGAATTATACTCGGCTTTGGGATCAAAATTCCTTTGATTCCCTTGCATACTTGGCTACCAGATGCTTATGTTGAAGCTTCCGCACCGATCGCCATTCTGCTTGGTGGTGTATTGGCAAAATTAGGAACCTACGGAATATTGCGGTTTGGAATGGCGTTGTTTCCCGATGCTTGGAGTACGATCGCACCAACTTTGGCAATTTGGGGCGCAGTCAGTGCGATGTATGGAGCAGTAACAGCGATCGCTCAAAAAGATATCAAGCGCATGGTAGCATATAGCTCCATCGGTCACATGGGTTACATTCTCCTCGCAGCGGCTGCTAGTACACCCCTCGCCCTAGTTGGTGGTGTTGCCCAAATGGTTAGTCACGGTATTATTCTCGCTATTCTCTTCCATTTAGTCGGAGTTGTAGAAGCTAAGGTGGGAACCCGCGAGTTGGATGTTCTCAATGGTTTAATGAGTCCCGTACGCGGTTTACCTCTGATCAGCGCCTTACTAGTTTTAGGCGGTATGGCTAGCGCGGGTATTCCTGGGATGACAGGATTCATTGCTGAATTTATCGTTTTCCAAGGCAGTTTCTCTATCTTCCCCATCTCTACCCTATTATGTGTAGTTGCCACAGGTTTAACAGCCGTTTACTTCGTCATCCTCCTCAACCGTACCTGTTTTGGTAAACTCGACAACAACCTCGCCTACTATCCACGAGTTCAGTGGCACGAAAAAATGCCAGCCTTGATTCTGTCAGCTTTGATCTTATTCTTAGGACTACAACCCACTTGGTTAGTGCGTTGGGCTGAACCAACAACAACAGCCATGGTTGCAGTGATTCCACCCATCGAAAAAGTAGCCACACCACAAATAGCTGTGAAATAAAGGTTAATGGTTAGTAGATAGTGGTTAACCAATTCAAAATCTCAGAAATTCCAGTTTTGAACCAGAAAGTTCTTGTTTGAAACCCACTCCCTACATACCCCGCACCCCCCACACTCCCCATTTCTCCTATCCCCTATTTATCAAAAAAGGAAAAAATGGTACAAACTCCAGATAGAGCAGCTACTAAATTACCGCCTTCTAGTCATGAATTTGCAGAAATCATTCATCGTTTAGAAGCTGGCGGTTCAATGTTACCAGATACGCCAGAAAACCTCATGCAAATTATCGGTATTTATAAAGCCTATGCAGTACCGATGGATTTCTATTGGCGTGATCTACTTTATATTGCTGAACAGGTATTTTTAGATCCGCTTCCCTTTTTCAAATACTTTATTTCTCAGGAGTATTTAGAGCGCCATAATCATTATGCAGGTGATGATGCTGACTTGCGAATTTGGCGGGGTGAAGCAACAGCCCATCCAGAACTTTTGGCATTTATGGAAAAGGGTGAAACCTTCAAAATGCCAAAATTACTTCATCATTTGTTTCACGATCGCGTCAACATGGAATTTGCCGAAGCTTGTATGCGCGCAATGCTTTGGCACCGGAAAATGTATGCGCCAGTAAATCAATTTGATGCTTATCTGGATAGTGAAGAATATAAAGCCAATGCCGATCGCGCAATTAAGGCATACTTCCAAGGTAATCCCTTAATGTTGGGACTTTATAAACTGTTTCCAGATATGTTTTTGGAACAGTGTCGCCAGATGTCTTATTATGCAAACCTGGGTTTGTTCTGGGAAGTCATGGCACCAGTTTTCTTTGAAATGTCAGACATCTACGACGAAGGCGGATTTAAAGGTGTCCCCGATGCAATGAATTTTTTAGTCAATGGAATTTTTGCGATCGCCGGGCGTCCCATTTACCACCATGTTTATATCAGGGGTGAATGTTACGAAATTATCCCCAAGTCCAAGGGTTTTACCTGGCTTTATGAAGCCGCATTACCTTATGTAGAAGCAGTTTTCTATCGTACTGCTCCCTTCAGAGGCACAAAATCATACAATGCTCAAGCCAGACAAGTCCCTGAAAAACAAGAAGATTTCCACTACGGTATTTTATATGCCGATGTCTTTCCTGTAGGAACTGCGGGCATTCCACCCACACTTTTAATGCAAGATATGTTGCATTTCTTGCCCCAATATCTTCTAGATTATTACAAAAATTATTGTCGGGGTGAAGATGATATGTTGATTCAGTTGGGAATTTCTTTCCAACGATCAATGTACAACGTTACCTCTGCTGTCATTCAAGCTTTACGAACTGCACTTTTATATCCATTAGATGATCCAAATCCCAAACATTTACAAGCAAATCGAGAATTTTTTGAAGCACAATTAAATCGTTTTTGTCGCCCTGAATATAACATGCGTGATGCTGCCCGTATACGCCAAATTCAGCGACAAGATTATAGATAGCTTGGTTAGAGAAGACAAGGAGGACTTATCAATTAAAAATGAAAAATTAAAAATTAAAAATTGGTAAGAGGGAGATGGGAGACAAGAAAGTGATTTTTCTCCCCACACTCTCCACACTCCTCATTTTCTATTCTGTGTTCCCTCTTCCCTGCGATACAAGACGATTAGAGTCAAACTAGTGCAACCTAAGAGTAGTGTAGATATTTAGTAAATTATGGACGCTGCTAAACGCCTTGCTACTCTCAATCGCATTCGTAAACTTAGCCGACTGATGGATACATCTATACGTATTCCTTTGATCGGATTTCGCATTGGATTAGACCCTATAATTGGTCTAGTTCCCGGTGCTGGTGATTTAATCAGTACAGCATTTTCAGCCTATATTATATATTTAGCTACTCGCTTTGGTATACCACGCCAAGACCTAACCAAAATGATTTTCAATGTTGGTTTAGAAGCAGTCGTTGGTACAGTACCTTTAGTAGGTGATTTATTTGATGCTTTCTATAAGTCCAATATTCGTAATTTGGCAATTTTAGAGCAACATTTAATGGTAGTTGAACCAGAACTAGAAGAATTAGAAGAATTGGTTTCAATTAAATCTTAACTCTTAAAATGTACATTTTATTATCATGAGATAGGACTAATATTTTGTTTAAAAAAATCAAATACTAGTCCTATATTTATTTTTTTATCAAACTTAATAAGGTAAACGTACCTCTTTCATACATAATATACAAACCTAAAGCAATTAGTACAAAAGGTACAATAGCACTACCATAGCGACTTAATATAGAAGCTATTGTTACTTGCCGAGCTAATAGATAAGCTACGACACACCAAACGCCAACCATAATAAAAAAGACTGCCAGAGTAATTAGTAAACTACTAAAATTAATACCAGCAAACAATGGAATATAAATACCAATATTATCACCGCCATTAGCAAAAGTGATTGCTGCAACTTTATAGGTTTGAGGACTGATCAGACTAGAAATAAAAGATAACAGAGGATTAGTAGTTCTAGATGATGTGAAATCACTCGTCACTGTTTGGATCTCTACTCTTTCTGTTTCTTGACTGAATAATTGTTTAATTCCAATTGCGATCGGTAGTATTCCCAATAAGCCTATCCAGGCTCGTGGTATCACTAAACCACCAAAGAACCCTGGTAAACTAGCAATAATAATAAAGGTGAAACCAAGATATTGACCGACAAAAATATGCCGACGCCGAAAATAAGTATTTATCTGGGAAAAAAACAGCAATAAAATGAGGATATCGTCAATATTAGTAGCGGCAAAAGCAATTATGCTCTCAGTCAAAATGCTGATAATTTTATTCATGCGAAATTGTCAGTGATAATCATTTAGTGAATATATAGATTTATTATTCATACATCTTGCTCAATAAATTGGTTTGTGTAGCCGTAATTACGAATATCGCCAGCTATTTTTCTGGGATGGTCTAGTGTTCGACTAAGGTTTCCCACATCAAGTTTTGATTGTACGCCTGTGTATCCTTCGTCCACCGTTAGCACCGCAACCTCATTTCGCTGTTCGTCAAGATATTGATTCAATGAGGGTAGCTATCAACCGCTAGTATCGTGAGTGATTCTTTTGAGTTTAGCTTTTATCCTTTGACCACTTTTTCAGATTGAAATTATGATGATATGATGCTACAATGGCAAAGGCGTAGCTATAGTTTCGCTATAAACAAGTATAAATCTCTTTTGGAGAGGTGGCAGAGCGGTTGAATGCGGCGCACTCGAAATGCGTTTTAGGGAAACCTAACGGGGGTTCGAATCCCCCCCTCTCCGTTAAGTAATCATATGATTTATCATTGGGCATTGGCCAATAAATTAAAAGTTCTTTATTTTGACTTTTGACTTACCCTGCGGGAAGCCGCTTACCTACCCTTCAAGAACAGCTTCGCTGAACGGTAGGCGCGTAGCGACTTCACAGAAGTAGCCCTCCGGGTACGCCAGGTGCTTTATGTCGGGAAACCCTAGTCGAGTACTGGCTCACCGCTCTGCGTCTATGACTTTTGAATTGTTTTGTCTCCCTTGTCCCTTTCCTTGGTTTCCTTACTCGCCAAATTTTACGCCTAAATCAACGTTAAGCACTCGCTCTATTTTTCTGAGAGTATCTTCAGGTAAAGCATCTCGCACTCTTTCCGCTTCAATATCATGCCAGTAAGCTCGGCTCATTTGAGCTTCGCCTGCTAAAACTTCGACTGAACGTCCATCAGCTTTTCTTGCTTGTCTAATTTTTGCTCCTAGTCCTTCGACTTCAACGTCTGTGTAGCGTCTGATTTTCACTGTATCCACCTATAGATATTGTCGATTTTCTTTTTAATATAAATCATCGTACGATTATTGACAAATGCCATACGATGTTTTACTATAGAAAGTATAGAGAAAGCGCTCCCGGTCTAAACAACTGAAAGCGCCTCTGTATATCCAGAACTGTTTTTTACATTTGGCGCAGGCTGCGGCGATATCGTGTAATCGCCGCCACTTGGAAACTTCTCCACCCCGATTTTTCTAAGACATCTTTGTAGTTAATGATTGTCTCTGGCACGCGAAGCGATCGCACTATACCTTAATACATTTTCTGTCTCCAAAGTCAATCATGCTGTCGTTATTTACTTCTGTTATCCCCTCTGAGTCTGCCTTACAGCAATGTTAAGAAAAATGCAGGTGATGGATAGCCACAAGCGGGGAGGGGGAAAATTCTATGCAGCTTCACAAAGAATTGGTATCACTATTCATTGATAACTGATAACTGATTTAATTGACTTTGCAAATATTTACCCCATTCTGCGGCTAAAGGAATTTCTGTAAAAGGAACTCGCACAGAATTTGCAGATTCAGGAAATACAAATTCTAACTCAATCGTCCGACCTTTTTCTGGTATTTGCTGCATATCAACAGTTTTATCGTCCACCAAAAGGTGTATTTGTTGAACATGCTCCAAAGAAAATGTTTCTAATTTAATCGGGCCTTTTGGTGTTGGTTTTCCCCAAGTAATTGAGTTACCTTTTTGACCGAGTACCGCATAAATATCGTACTTCGCCTTATCAAATTGCTCTGCCCAGGTTCGATAAGCTTCAATTTTTTGATATTCTTGAGAACCTTGCCAAGCTAACCAGAAAAATGCTGCTAACAGAGGTAGCCACAATAGACCGTGTTCCATGATGGATTTTAACTCTAAAGTCAAAAAGAAAGAACTTTTGGAGAAAAAGTTAAAGGAACAAGAATCAAAGAAAATTCCTTTTCTATTCCCCCTTAACTTTACCTCTTTCACTATTTTCTTATGTGTAGCTATGATGCGAAATACAGTCACCTAGCAACTGTATAAGTTATCGTAATGAGCATACTGGCAAAAAGCGGTGATGACTTGATATGAGAAAGGTTTTATTTTTGTGCTTGTTTGTCATCGGGCTGAGTGCTGCGGTGTTTGGTTTCCTAAATTTTCAGGGACTAGCAGCAAAAGGTGAATTTGAGACGATTGTGCTGGATTTTCGCGAAAATATTCCCAAAGAAGAATTGCAACAGGATTTACAAGCGATCGCTCAACAATACAATGTCACACCCCGATTAGACAATCAATTCTCCGCCAAGGATAATGTCTATATCATCGAAGGCGATAAAAAGCGACTCAAAGAATTGCGGAAGTCTAAAATTGCCTCAGCAACGGAATTTATTGAGCCTAACTATATTTATAAAATTCCCAAATTAGATAAAGACAGAGTACCAGATGAGCAGTTTAGCACTGGTGCTAGCGATCCTAATGACCCAATGTACAGCAAGCAATGGCATTTGCACAACATCGGTGTTGTCGGTGCGTGGAGAGAAACTAAAGGTAGTGGCGTCACAGTCGCAGTCATAGACACTGGCGTCACCAAAGTGCGTGACTTAGAAGAAACCAAGTTTGTCAAAGGCTACGACTTTGTCAACGACACAGAAGAAGCCAAAGACGACAACGGACACGGTACTCACGTGGCTGGTACGATCGCTCAAGCTACTAATAACAATTATGGTGTAGCCGGAGTTGCTTACGAAGCTAGTATCATGCCTTTAAAGGTACTCAGTGCCTATGGTGGTGGTACTGTTGCTGATATTGCCGAAGCGATTAAATTTGCTGCTGATCATAACGCCAATGTCATTAACATGAGCTTGGGTGGTGGTGGTGAAAGCCATCTCATGAAAGATGCGATCGAATATGCCCATAAAAAAGGTGTCGTAATTATAGCAGCAGCAGGGAACGAAAACCAAAATTCTGCCGCATATCCAGCCCGTTATCCCCACGTCATCGGCGTCTCAGCCTTGGGGCCAGATGGCGAAAAAGCTCCCTATTCTAACTTTGGCGCTGGGGTAGATATTTCTGCTCCTGGTGGTAGTGATGCGGGTAAAGTTTTGCAAGAAACTATCGATCCTGAAACTGGTGAAGGCGTGTTTCTAGGTTTACAAGGAACAAGTATGGCTGCTCCCCATGTTGCGGGTGTCGCTGCACTCATCGAAGCTGCTGGTGTCAAAGAACCAAATGAAGTTTTGCAAGTCCTCAAAGAATCAGCCAGAGTGATTGGGGAAGATAATTTAAATTACTATGGTGCAGGACAACTAAGTGCTGAAGCCGCAGTTCAACGCGCCGTACGTGGACAAATTAGCTTCCAAGACTTTTTCCGTTGGTTGCGGGATAATGGCTATTTCAACCCCGGTTTTTGGATTGATGGTGGTGCAGTTGCATTATTACCCAAGATTTTGATGGTGTTAGGCTCTTATCTACTGGCTTGGTTTTTACGGGTTTATTTCCCGTTTACCTGGGGTTGGAGTTTATTCAGTGGTTTAGTTGCAGGTAGTTCTGGATTGTTTTTCCTCAAATCAATCTACATTTTTGACTTACCGCAATGGCCTTTCCGCTTGTTGGGTAGTTCCATACCCGAACTCGGTAACACTATTCAAGGAACCAGCGCCTTAAACCCCTTATTTGCTAGCGTACTCATTCCCCTAGTGTTAGTACTATTACTCCTCGGACATCCGCAATGGAAATGGTTTGCGATCGGTTCATCCTTGGGTGTCGCCGCTTGTTTAGGAGTGAGTGCGGTATTAGATCCGGCTGTTTGGGGTTTAGGAAGTGGAATGTTAGCTCGCAGTTTCCTAATAATTAATGCCTTACTTTGTTTTGGTTTAGCTCGTTTAGCCGTAAGAAACGAAGAACAATCAGCATAACAAGGGATATTGGAAGACACGGAGACAACAAGACGCGGTGACACGGAGAATTTTGTAAAAATTCTTGGATCAGCCTTTTCAAGGTGGGTAAAAATCCTCACGAAAATTACCAATTTTTGGGCTTGTCACCTTTGTGTTTTAGTGTCTTGGTGTTTCAAAAATCGATTTTTTAACCATTTAAGACACCAAGAAAAGTACATCACACCTTGAAAGGGCTAGTTCTAAATTCTCTTCTTGTCCCCTTCTCCTCCTTGTCTCTCGTGTCCTTCTTGTCCCCGTTCCCCTTTTTCTCAGAACAAAGGAGTTTTACCAATGAGCATCACAGTCACAGGAACAGTAGAACGCCGCGATATTGGTACTGGCGCTTGGGCATTAGTAAGTAATGATGGTACTACTTACGAAATTCTTAGAGGTGCTGATAAAAGCTTACTCAAAGCCGGACAAAAAGCCAAAGTCACAGGCGAAGTCCGCGAAGATGTCATGACGATCGCCATGATTGGCCCTGTCTTAGAAATTAAATCTTTTGATCTGCTGAATTAGAACCTAAAACTCCTTGCAGACGGCTTCTAAATTCACCTTTAGGATGGCCCCCTTTGACCTCGCCCACAATCTGATATTCTCCTTCTGGAGAATCACAAATAATGTAGGTAGGCCATCCCATCTCTGATTTATCTGGATACTGCGTCAATAGAATCTGACGATACTTACGGTAAGTAGCAGTATCCTGCATTTTGACATCAATAAATTCTAAACCCAGTTCCTCTGCCACTTTTTTGTCATAAAACGACATCTTGTGGCAAATTCCGCAGTCTTCACTAGAGAATTTAATAACAGCTAAAGGCATGGGGCTGTGCAATTACGTAAGCATAATCTCAGATTATAAAAGTATCACACCAATTCAACAATTTACAAGAAAAGTTATAAATTGTAGCCTTGGAGGTTGCCTTGTCATACTTTTCTTTGTGTCTTCGTGTCTTGGTGGTGAAAAAATAAATCTTAATTTACAAGACACCAAGTCGAATCGCAAACAATCAGCCCATGTGTTTAACAGATCGAGAAAGACTACTAAGACTTAAGTCAAATTTAGTAAGCAAAATGCCATATTAAGTTCTCAAAATACTTGATCACTTTCTCATTTCGGTAATTTAGCCAATCATTCAGAGCGATCGCACTCATAGCAAAAGCCATTAGAGATTTGCTTGATATCTACCTACTATTGAATAGATATGCGTAACAATAAGGTATCAACTAATTCTCGTAACACTTGGCACAAAACTCATTATGAAGCGTTACTATTTTTCTGGAGTTATTCATCCTGAAAGAGCAGCGTTAACTGTTCAAGAAGTCGGATTTAAAATTGGTAAGCTTGATGGAAACTCTTGTTTAACGCTAAAGTTCAGTATCGTGTGCAATCAAATAACGTGTATTGTTGAATGTGATTCAGATGATGAAGATATATTTTCGCTGAGAAATCTTGTCAAGTCGAGCATAGAGACAGTAATTAGTCTTTTAGGATTTCTTAAAGGTTACGCATACGATATTGAAATTACTAAAGTGTTTGATGAAGAATGCAGTTTTTGCTGGGTTTTTGGCATAGACTTACCATCTGTGGAGAATATCTATTCAAGCTTTAATAAGGATATAGAGAAGCTAAACGAAGCAATCAACTCAATTGGTCACCTATGTCTAATGAAAGAAGGGATTTATATTGCAAGATGTCTTAATGATTTGAGAATGTCGATGCGGTACTTGGACGATAGTGCGTTTTACTGCTTCAGGGCTATAGAAACCATAAAACAATATTTCGGCGACATCATGGGTACTGAAAAAGATGGCGAGCAATGGCTAGCCATGAGGAATGCTATTGGGGGAGAAAAAGAATATCTTGATTTTGTTAGAAAACTAGCATTTCCTGCTAGACATGGTGTTCCAACGATAATTACAGATGAGGATAGAGGGAAGATTTTCACTATCACCTGGTCTGTTGTTGAACGTTTTATTAACTATCGGTTAGAACAGTTATCGTTTTCTTTTCGTTTATCGTCAGACACGTCGATGTAGTTGACGATATTGAGAGCGGTTACACCCCCACCTCATCAGAAACCACTGACACACAAGCATGAACCAAAGGTAACAACGAGCCTAATTGCTCTTGTCCATTCACAGCTAAATCACTATGACACAAATAAACTCTCTCGGACACACGGGAAAGCAAATCTGCCAAAATCCGGCGTAGGCGTTGTTCTTCTGCCAATTGTTCATCTTCTGCTGTCCAAGGTTCGCCTAATCTGTCCCGGAGAAACAAAGGCGCACCAAACAAAGTTGCTGCACCACCCTTAGCCCAGAGCGGTGAACTCGCATCCAACCAAAAATGCCAATGATGAGAACGCCGACTTGATCGATATTGGAAGATAGTAGCTAAAGTTACAGCCTTGGCTGCTGTTCCCATCGGGCGCATAGGGTAAGGATTAGCGGTGATTGTGCCGCGCTGTAGTAATTGCATAAACTCGGCAATCGTATTTTGTGGTAGTTCTCCCCCTAATCGAACAGAGGGAATCTGCCGTAATCTAGTATCAATTTCCCAATAATGTTGAGCAGTCTCCAGTAATTCCCGCAGGGCTGCTAGTTGATCATAGGCGAGATTACTACCATCCCACAAAAAGCGCTGAATTGCTCGATCTAACAAAGAAATTGGATTAGGAATCAAACGTAATTCCTGTTGCGATCGCTGTTCCTCTAGCCACTTGACAATCTCGTTGTAGGCTGTAGTCGCTGCATAACCAAGTCTATCCCACCGATCAAAGGCTGTCACAGGTAACAAATTCGGGCGTTCTGGGTGGGGTTGAAAACAGTAGTCTGCAATTAAACCAGCGCGTACCGGATCAATGGTGGGAACAGAAGAGGACGCGGGGACACGGGGACGAACTGATGCGGGAGAAGATGAAGACGCGGGGAATTCATCAAAAAGACTCTCCGCGTCACCGCGTCTCCCTCTCTCCGCGTCTTCTGTCTCCGTGTCTTCAAAACCGTCACGAGAAGTATCTCCCCTACTCAGCACTACCAACATTTCTGCGACTGCATCCCGGTCTACCAAACGCCCTAATCCTGGATACACTAGTGCCAAAACGGTAAGTAATGCGCGGATAATCGGAGAAGCAATCAGGGGACGTTGATCGTTGAGCGATTTTACTAAAATGTTTTGCTTGGTAAGAATTTCTGTGAGAGTATAGCGAGCGATCGCATCCAAACCGGGTGCAATCACTGCTACTTGCTCTGGTTGTACTAATCCTTGTTTAATTGCCTGTACAATCACTTCGGCTGTTTGTCGCAGCAATTGAGCGCGAGATGTGGCTTGAATCGATTGCACAACTTCCGGTAAGCTCAATAGCGTCATTGGTTCTGTAATAATTTCGACCATCGGTGTTGTCAGTCTGTCAGCCAGACTATCATCAGGTGAGGCAGTTAAGGTTTCTTGCTGACAGTATGCTGCTAACTCTCGCATATAATTGGGGTCTGCTCCTAAACCCAGACGCACAATTCCATCAGGATTATAAGTAAACGCTCCTACTGCTCCATCATTTAAGAGCAACTCAAATAAGTGACGCGCCACAGCTGGGTAATCTTGCACATCATCAGCCAATATCCCCTGATAGCGTTGTATGAGCTTTTGTTGGTAATGCGGATCGGTTAACAGGTATTGATTGTAAAGTTCTATAATAATTCCGTAGGAAAGTAAGCCTCTCTCCAAACACCAGTTACGCCAATCTAGCAGCAAAGCCGACAAAAATTCTGGTTCTAAATTGGTGTCACTGTCCTCTGGTGCGAGTGCGACTGCTAAAACCTTACTAATATCTTCTACTGCTGTGCCACTAGAAGCAGCCAATTGTAACAAGTCCAAGATGCGACGTACCAAACGGTACTCATTGGTGCCTGCACGGCGTAAAATCTCTTCGTTTATGTAGGGACGCCAGAGTCTAGTTGCTAATTCTTGTTCGGTTTCTGGACGCAATCTCACAGGAAATTGTGCCTTTAACTTTAAAGATTGCACCAATAAGGGCCAAAATAAAATTACCTCATCTTGAAAAAAGCCTAAAGGAGTTTTACAGCGTACAGGATATTTCCCTGTGGTTGCCATGACAATCTCATCTGCTAATTCTCGCCGATTATCGTCATTAGCAGCCAAAATTAAAACAGATCCTTCTGTTCGATGAGGATACAGCCGTTTTGGTAGGCGATCGCCATTTTTGAGTATAGGTTTTTTAGTATAAAATGATTCTTGATCATGATTTTCATCTTGCATCCAGCGAGCAAACTGTTCCACCAACCGAGCAGTTTTGCCACTGCGACTCATACCAACAATCCAAACAGAATGAGAAAACATAACCGTTTTCATGGGAATTTGTTAAGATACCTCGTACGTTAAATTAAGGTTAAAAATACCAAAACAGGCTGGATGATTGCCTAAGATGAATAACTCAGGTTTAGGTCAAAAAATATACTCTTTTCTGTGGGCGGCATACGAACGGTACTTGCGGACACCAGAACGCTCTTTGAATAAAGCATATGATGCTGCTCTCAAAATCAAAGAAATAGAAAATGAGCATTTTAATGGTAACAAAATTGACTCCAATTCAATGGCATATAGTAGCAGCGTCATTGATTATTTTGAGTCAGACCTCAAAAAAGAATTAAAAATCATTAGAATGAGGCTAACAGAGTTTAGAGCCAGTCGTTATTTCTTAAATGAGCGAAATCAAAAGGCGATCAGAAAACTAGGTATCGAGTCTCTTGAATCTTCAATAATTTTAGATAAGCTCAGATTTATTGATGGAGTCATCGCAAAATACAATAGCTTTGACGAAGAAATTATCCCTCAAGATCGTGTTGCCAAACCCATAGATGTACCAGCAAAATCTATAGTAGTTCAACCAAGACAACCCGATATTCTCAGAAAAAAAGTAGATAAAGAAGCACGGGGAAAAACAGATACAACAGGTGTATTACCTCGTTCAATATTTAATACCATTAATCGTCTCCAAGCAGAATTAGATCCACAAGCAGAGCAGGATGTTATTCAAAATTTTCGCACAGCCCAAAAAAGAACCATAATCTCCGTTCGATTTATATTATTATTAATAATCGTACCAATCCTGACTCATCAACTATCAAAAGCTTTTCTGGTTGGACCGATTATTGAGCATATCAGAGAACCTGAGCAAGCAGTTGTCTTCCTCAACGAAGAAATGGAAGAAGAAGCACTGCTACAATTACAAAGATTTGAAGAAAAAATTAAGTTTGAAAATCTTCTTAATAATGTTAGTCCACCGATAGAAAATATAGAAACACAATTGAGGGAAAAAGCCGAAGAAATTGCCGGAGAATTTCGTCAAGAAAGTGCAAATGCTCTCAAGAATGTCTTTGCAGATATTTTATCTGTAATTGCATTCGTATTTCTTTTACTGATGAGTAAAAGAGAAATCGCTATTCTCAAATCTTTCTTTGATAATATTGTTTATGGTCTCAGTGACAGCGCCAAAGCATTTATCATCATTTTGTTCACAGATATTTTTGTGGGATTCCACTCTCCTCACGGTTGGGAAGTGATTCTAGATGGAATCTCTCGTCATTGGGGTTTACCAGCAAATCATGATTTTATCTTCTTATTTATTGCAACCTTTCCAGTGATCTTAGATACTATCTTCAAATACTGGATTTTCCGCTACTTAAATCGGATTTCACCTTCTGCGGTTGCAACTTATCGTAATATGAATGAGTAGAAAAAGTTAGTGTTTCATACTTAGTTAATGCTTAAAAGTATAGTCCTTGAAGCTGGATAAAAAAAGACCATTATCTGAGTTGAAAAGAAATATTTATTCTTCGTGTCTTAGTGCCTTTGTGTTTAAAAAACAATATCTTAAACACCAAGATACAAAGACACTAAGAAACTGACTCTATGGGCGCATAGTTAGTTGTGCGCCTCAACCACTAACATTTACCATGCAAAAAAAACTTGCTGCTCTGTGTTTTAGTTTGTCTGTTGTACCATTAATTTTTTTTGTACCGATACAATCTTTAAATTATAGGGAACTCAGTCCACCAGAATGCCGACTAAAAAAGTGGGAACTACCAATTTCTCTAAAATATTCTGATACACAACAAACCTCACCACTACCTTTGTTATCCTTGCAACGGCCTTTATTTCCTTGTTGCGAGGCTGATCAGTCTTGTCTAGATGAACAAATATGGGGTGAAAACGCTAAATCACCAGACAAAAAAGGACTATTAATGGCTGTCGATCGCAGTTTGCAATACTTGCAAACAAAATCAGCTGCTACTGCTTATCAAAGATATAAAGTACCTGGTATTACCCATCAACGGGTTATCAAAAGTTTGAGACGCTTCCGCCAACTTTTATTAACATCCAAATCTGCTGCTGAATTAAATGCAGCGATCGCCAAGGAATTTGTTTTTTACCAATCTATTGGTAGAGACAGCAAAGGTACAGTTTTGTTCACTGCATATTATGAACCGCTTTACTCTGCTAGTCGCACTCCGACAGCAGAATATCGTTATCCAATTTATCGCTTACCTCCCGATTTCAAATCCTGGAGTAAACCTCATCCCACGCGGTTAGAACTAGAAGGAGCTGATGGTTTACAAAGTGAAAAAGGTAAACTACGGGGACTGGAATTATTTTGGTTTCGCGATCGCCTCGAACCATATATCATCCAAATTCAGGGATCAGCGCGGTTGCAACTTCCTGATGGTACACAAACAACAGTTGGCTACGCTGGTAATACAGCTTATGAATACAAAAGTATTGGTCGCGAACTAGCAAATGATGGCAAATTACCCTTAGAAGGGATAACAATGCCGAAAATTCTTGACTATTTTCAAAAATATCCCCAAGATTTAAACGTCTATATTTCTCGTGATCCTAGCTTTGTATTTTTTCAAGAAAATCATGGTGCGCCAGCAACGGGTTCGATTAGTGTACCACTTGTTGCTGAACGTTCAATCGCTACAGATAAATCCCTCATGCCTCCCGCTGCTTTAGCCTTAATTCGTGCTGATTTTCCTTTTATAGAAACCAATGGCAAAATAGAACGTCGTATTGTGAGTCGTTACGTTCTCGATCAAGATACCGGAGGCGCGATTAAAGGAGCTGGTAGAGTGGACTATTTTTTGGGTACAGGGAAACAAGCAGGCTATCGCGCAGGCGTCACTGTTAGTAATGGACAACTATATTATTTGTTACTCAAACCGTAGTTTCGGAGTCGGGGGAATCTGAGCAAACTGGCTAATAACAAATGACGAATTTTGCATAAATCGGAAATACCACACCTTCCATTTGTGTATATAAGTATGTTCCTAAGAAGTGGGATTCACTATGAAAATCTCATCATAGGCTAAATTGGTCGGTTAATCGGGAGTTGAAAGTGATCAAGATTATATTTGATGCTGACCTAATACTAGAAGCTTTAATGAATCGTAACGGTTTTGGAGAAGAAGTTAGTAAATTATTAGACAAAGTACATCCCATGATTCAGATGTACATCACAGATATTGGGTGGCAAAAAATATACACTTATGCCAGCCGCTTACGAGATAATAAAGTAGCAGAAATAGTAGTCGATTGGTTAAAAGAAAAAATTAAAATTTGTCATGTCGATCAAACTGTTCTCCAACAAGCACGCACTTCAAACTTAGAGGATTTTGAATCTGCTGTTGAACTTAGCTGTGTGACTTATGAAGAACTAGATGCAGTTGTTACCCATAAACTCAGTGATTTTACCCAAGCTCATCATAAATATTACGTTTGGTCTGTAGCAGAATTGTGGATACGCGCTAACTTAGAAAGTCAACTACAAACAACCAGATTTGGCTAGCGAAGTAAGTCTAAGTCAGTTGTAAAACAAAAACATCATTGAAACCCTTACCAATGACCAATGACCAATGACCAATGACCAATGACCAATGACCAATGACAACCCTAACTACTTCTGGGGAGATGATCGCTGTAAGCCCTGTAATCGAATCGTTGCTTCTTCGATTTGTTTCTGCAACAACGTCAGATTTGCTTCCATTGTTTTTTTGTGAACTTCCAGTAACTCCGTTTCTTTACGCAAACGAGACATTCTCGCATTATGGTCTTCGGTTCGCCCTGGTTGGTAAATCACACCAAGATAAATCGTCACATTGGAAGCATCTAAAGTATTCACACCTGCGGAAAGATTAAAGCCAAAGTCATTTTCAGTATTGACGTAGGCATTGGGAACATAATTGAGAGGATAAATATTGGGATACTTAATCGTGTTAGAGTTATTGTTATTCGAGGAAGTATTAGAGTTAGTTACAGGAATCTGAGGACTCGACTGCAATATTTGATTGAAAGATGAATCATTGCCCACAGTCGATGACTGATTACTATTGGCTGTCTGGGAATACGCAGGGTAAAGATTTAAAGCTTCTAGAAGCAATACCACTAAAGAAGCAGAAATAAGTTTTAAATAATTATTTGACACCAACAGTAGCAAGCCCTTAATCATCTTGTTAAGATTTTTTTTGCTCAGCAAAGCGTGACAGAAACAAACAAATACTCAAGAATACGCCAAAATATTGACGTAATCAGCATTATTCTCTTCTGCTTTCTGCCTTTATGCAAGAGGCTTGCTATATTAATTTACTGTGTAGTGCTAATGCACACTTAAATTTAAAGTGTAATTTAAAACGCCATTTCCACTTGTTTGCTGAGAGGAAGTAATACCAGGACCACTCAATTCTACAGTGATTCCAGATGATGCAGGAGCATAGCGTCCCGAAATTTCAACTACATGCTCTCCAGGTGATAGTAAAGGTGATAGATTAATTTCCGCTTGGCTACCATTAAGCCGTTTCACAACTTGACCATCGAGAATAACGTCACCATTTAATTGGCTACCGGAAGTATTAATTCGCAAAATGTGGGGTTGACGAAGATCAGTAGCACTCAAATTGACTGAACTTGTTTGGTATCCAGAAGAATAGCTAGACTGCTGATTAAAAGTGCTGGAGTTTCTCATATCATCACTATTGCTGTCCACATGAACAGAAGAGGTTTGGATGCTGACGAAATTCTGAGCTAATGCTGCGGAAATTGTCGCGATCAAAGCTAAACAGCAGGCCAGAAATAATAGCTTTTTCATGGCTGAGTGTGGGTAACAGCAGGTATATAAATCACCTATCTGCTTGAATGCTGGTACAAAACTTGGGTTGAAATCAAGTTGCAAAAAAACTGGATCTTTAACAATAGAGCGATCGCACTTAACTCAAACCTATCGTAAAAAACCCAGTTTATACTTTAATCAAAACATTAATTAATCCGAAGCTCTTTCACCAGAAGACTTCGGAAAAGTTAATATTTAAATTCGTGTCTTGTTGAACACTTTTATCGTTGGGGAACACCAACACCATTAAGAAAGTTTGGATCAGCAGCAGGGTTGTATACATTTACTGGAACGTGAACTTTCACACCAACATCTCCTTTACCAGGGGTGTTACTGGTTGCACCACCACCAACAACTTGAGTGCTATTGCGGTTTTGCTGAGTAGGATCACTACCATTTTGGACTTGAGTTCCTACATTAGTTACACTGTTACCTTGGCACTCTTCTCCAAACTGTTGATCAGTATTATTGTTTTGTTGACCTGGTTGTTTGGAACCGTTAATTCCTACTTGTACTGAGACGTCAGTTGCAACACAGCCTAATGCCGAAGCAGGACGAGTTAAAGCCGGAACGAAAAGAGGAGATGCTACTGTTAGTGAAAACAAACCCAGAGAAAGAAATTTGAAATTCATGATAATTTTAACCTCTTGAACTATTTACAGGTAGATGTGGTTGTAGAACTATAGGTACGGTTAGATCCGTTGACAGAGCTTTGCACACTTTGTTGTGACCAAGTTCTGCCGGTACAATAGCTCCGTGTGTTGTTAGGAACTTTAACGGATTGAGGGATTTTGACAGTCGGAACAGTGTAGATACCATTTTTTTGAACACGTACCCCAGAATTAGGTAAGCGGAGGGGGTAAATACCTGTTGTTGGTCTGGTATTGTTTCTAATCGTGACACCGTTATTTGAATCGATTATTACCCTACTATTTCCGTTTTGGATATCAATGTCTCCTGCTGTGGCTATTCCGGCAGGTAATACCATCAGCGCAGAGAGTGCAAGTATAGAAATCGAACGTTTACCAGGCATGGCGTGAATACCTCACATATCAGAAAAAACCGATTTTTTGCTTTACCAGGAGTTCGGCTAACCTTGGTCTTAACTGAATTGACGTTGCTTGAATCAAATAATGGCCGTACTGCTCTGAAATAATAGACAACGCCTCATCACTTAAGCTTATGTAGGCTTGTACGATTAACTTTAACGACAGTAGCCGTTAGCAATCTTCAGTGCGTCTTGAACAGAAAGCTGGTTGGCATTATTTACAACTGTGTTGTACTCACCAACAGCAACTCCAGTTTGTTGGATATTTTGGTTGGAAACCTGTACATTACCACCAGGTCTACAATAACCATTACCTACGCTGTTTGAGTTTTGGATGCTCTGCTGATTAGCGTTGTTAACAACTGTATTACCGCGACCAGTTGCAACACCAACTTGATCAATATTTTGCTGATTACCTTGAATATTTTGAGCAAAAGCAGCAGAAGGAGCTATAATCAGAGCAGTAACTACTAAACTAAAAGTTTTAACTTTATTAAACATATCTGTTTACCTCTTGTGTTGTTGTGTGTTTTTGATTTTGACGGGGCGTTGCTTAACTAAGTTTGGCAACGCCGCTTGATTTGAGC
>JANBVI010000026.1 GCA_024239075.1 Fischerella sp. CENA71
TTCAAAGAAAGAGGGTTTATTTCTCTGATGAAGAACATCTAAAACCTTAATTTTTATGCAAATTTAACTTTGATTATATTCTATCAGTTGTTTGTGTAATTAATTCTGCTTAGTTACTTATTACTTTGCAAAAGTATCTGAGTGGCAGTACTTGACATTAATTGCACTGTCTAAAAGTTGTATTTAGTGCAGCACCAATTTGCATAAAAACTTCACCTGCTGGCGAAGTACGATCGCTCATTACAATCGGGTATCCAGTATCACCGCCATTACAAATACGGGGATCAATAGGAATTTGTCCTAAGAGAGGCGCTTGTAACTCTGCTGCAAGTAGTTCGCCGCCACCACTACCAAAAATTGGTGTACGTGAACCACATTCGCCACAAATTAAATAGCTCATGTTTTCAATAATACCCAGGACAGGAACACCTACTTGGCGAAACATATAAATATTACGTCGCACATCTGCGATCGCAACTTGTTGGGGAGTCGTTACCAAAATAACCCCACAAATAGGACTTTCTTGGATGATTGTAATTTGAGCATCACCTGTTCCCGGCGGTAAATCAATCAACAAATAATCTAATTCACCCCATTCTACATCTTGTAGAAATTGAGTGATAATTTTGTGCAACACTGGCCCCCGCCATGCCAAAGGACGATTTGCTTCTGTCAGTAAACCCACTGACATGAGTTTAATTCCTTGAACTTCTAGCGGCAAAAACTTCTCGCCTGTGGGAGTCTCAATAACTTGAATATCAGCTTGTCCTAAACCCAACATTTGCGGTACATTTGGTCCGTAAACATCAGCATCCAGCAAACCCACTTTTGCACCTTGTAACTTTAAAGCTGCGGCTATATTCACGGCTGTTGTGGATTTGCCCACGCCACCTTTACCGCTAGAAACTGCTAAAGTTGTTTTGACACCAGCAATTGTGCAGAGTTGAATGTAAATTTTTTTGCACCAAGATAGAGAAGATAATACAGATTGAATTTCCGCCTGTAATTGGTGCTGATGGGAACCGATGTAGAAACGCAAATAAACATAGTCATCAACGATACGTAAATTTCGCACCATTCCTAAACTCACGATGTCATTTTTGAGAGTGGGTTCGATGACTTGTTTGAGGAGTTGAACAACTTCTTGCTGACGGGAATCGGGATTTGGTTGCATTTTATTTTCTAGATAATGGAAGGGTTGTTATCAAATCTCGCACCTGTTCAACTAATGTGTGCGCCATAATTCTTTTTAGATGAGCGTAATACCGCGCACAGCGAGGAGGATAATTAACATGAAAATCTCGCCAGTTGTGAATGAAGGCTTCTCACAGGTTCCGATCATTGATATTAGCGCCTTGGTTTGTGGAACTGATGAACGTTATACAGTCGCCTCTCAAATTGGGGAAGCATGTCGCGAGTGTGGATTTTTCTATATTATTGGACATGGCGTAGATGAAAATTTACAGCAGCGTTTAGAAGAACTCAGTCGGCAATTTTTCGCGCAAGATTTAGAAACTAAATTAAAAATCCGCATGACTTTGGGTGGGAAAGCATGGCGGGGATATTTCCCAGTAGGTGGCGAACTCACATCTGGTAAACCCGATCAAAAAGAAGGAATTTACTTTGGTGCGGAACTGGGAGAGGAACACCCCCTGGTGCAAGCTGATACTCCTATGCATGGTTCTAATCTTTTCCCGTCTAATATTCCACTGTTTCGCGAGACAGTGCTTGAATATATGCAGGCAATGACGCAACTTGGACACATACTTATGTCTGGTATTGCTCTGAGTTTAGGACTAGAAGAGTCTTACTTTGCTGATCGTTACACAACAGACCCACTCATATTATTTCGTATTTTTAACTACCCCGCCTATGCTTCACCATCGGATGCTGAAGATAAATGGGGAGTTGGTGAACACACTGATTATGGTATTTTGACAATTCTCAAGCAGGATGATTTAGGCGGATTGCAGGTAAAATCAAAATTAGGCTGGATTGCTGCGCCTCCTGTTCCCGGTTCCTTTGTATGCAATATTGGCGATATGCTAGATAAGATGACGGGAGGATTGTATCGTTCTACACCTCATCGCGTTCAGAATTTGTCAGGACGCGATCGCCTTTCGTTCCCGTTTTTCTTTGATCCTAATTTCAACGTTGAAGTGAAGCCAATTGAATTAAGCGGGGTAGTCAATGATGATCACAAAGAACGCTGGGATCAGTCTAGCGTTCATGCTTTTCGCGGGACATATGGTGATTATGTGTTGAGTAAAGTGTCGAAGGTTTTTCCAGAGTTGCGGCGGTCAGTTTTGTAGGAATTTTGCAGATGCTGTTATTTTAAAAAATCGGCAACAAAAACAGCTTGAGACTCTGTTCCCAAAGTGAAAGCATTATTTAGACAATAATTTAAAAGCTTGATGCATGTAATCAGTCGTAAAAAACTAAGGTTGAATTTATAAACTATCTCTAAATATCAAGGAAGTCATACAATATGCGTGATTCTTGATGTAACTCTTCATCAAGAGGAAGACCAAAAAGTTCCTCAATCAAATATTTTAACTCAAATACACAATTTGTTATACCAATAATTAATTCGTAAAATCTAAACTTAAATGTTTCTCTTATCCTTTCGCGAATCACAATCACATCTTCTTCCGATAACTCATCTTCTCTTAACAAACCTAGCCACTTATTTTTATGCTCTTTGACAAAATCAATAATTTCTTTTTGCTTTTCCAAATCAGAATGAAAGTAGTATCCATTTATTACTAAATCAATTAGCTCAAATATTGTTTTATTTCCCAAATTACAGATTCCATCAGAGTGTTGAGATATATAATTGTTATATAGATTTTTATATTTGGTTGAATTTGCATACTTTCCCGTGTAAAATTTGAATTCATCATAAATTGACTTTAAACGTGACGTATCCTCCCCGGTAAATGTTATTACTTCGCCCAATTTCTTATTGATTGTATCGAAAGAAATATCTCCCTTCATGATAAATGGACGTAAGATTGTGAGCATTTCTATGAACACGTGCCGTTCTGGAACTATTGCCTTCGTTCACCCGTGACAGGTTAAGAAAAAGTGCATTTTGTCAATCAGCTAAAATACTCAAAAAAAGTTAGTGAAAATGATAATCGTAGCTGGGGGTGGGGGAAGGAGGCGAGCGCCGCTCGCCTCCTTCCCCCAATATTTGATTATCATTATCAAATAAGTTTTTGATAGGGCTAATCTTCTTCAAAACCAAGAGGGCAAGAGAATCAAGATTTAGGAGTAGTCAAATCTCTGCGGAAACCCGTCACCAAGCTGGATCTAGCCCCTTTTTTTGCACCCCCTTGACAAAGGAGCAATTCTCTTAACCTGTCACGGATGGCCTTCGTTGATTTGTCACCTAAAGTCAATAGCATTTTAGGTTTTCCATTTTCAAAAAAATTGCATAAGGATAGCCTTT
The DNA here is from genome assembly GCA_024239075.1 of Fischerella sp. CENA71. Taxonomy (GTDB): domain Bacteria; phylum Cyanobacteriota; class Cyanobacteriia; order Cyanobacteriales; family Nostocaceae; genus Pelatocladus. Next base: position 3,455 of record JANBVI010000026.1, read on the forward strand.
CAGCCTGATTGATAAACCTCTGAAGCTTTTTTTTCTCTTCTAAACTCAATTTTTCCTGCATTTTGAAATAATAATTCAGTTAGTAATCACGAAATATATAATAACCTAAATTTTATTACTGAGTAACTTGTTTAACTTACGTGTTCGCTCTCGTTTACATCCTCTCCAAAATTCCTCTCATTCAAGCTTTCTCTTCAAGTGATCGCACTGATATTCAAAATTGTGAATAATCAATTGCTAACATCCACAATATCACTTCTGAATTTTTTGAATCGCACGTTGAGCTTGAATACTTACTTCTCTATCGGGATCATCTAACGCTTGCTGAAGTCCATGAATAGCATCAGCATCTCCCAAATTACCAAGTGCGATCGCGGCTTCTTTGCGGACATCAGCATATTCATCTGTTAATCCCTTAATTAATAGTGGCATAACTTTTATATCTGGTAATTTTTGCAAAGCTTGGGCTGCTGCTTTCCGCACTTGCCAATGTTCATCACTCAAAGCTATTTCTAATGCTGAAATTGCTTGATAATTTTCATGAATTGCAAGAGATTTTGCAGCATTGCGGCGGACTTGCCAGTCATCATCTTTGGTTAAGAATTCACCTAAAATTGAAATAACTTCTGTATCTTGTAAATGTCCTAATGTTAATGCTGCTGCACGACGTACATTAGCATCAGGGTCAGATATTAACGCTAAAGCTGGGGGACATTTTTCAACTTGATTCAAATAGCGCAGTGTAGTAATTGCAGCTTCTCTTAACTCGGCGCTTTCTGAATTGAAAAATTGCAGAATATATGATAAAGATTGGATATCATGAATTTTCCGAAGCAGAATCAAGATATTTAACTGTAAGTAAGTATTATTGTGACTTAGGTTTTCTAGCAACAATGATAGATGTGTAGGTAAAACTAAGTCATTTAAAGCTGCTAATGCTTCACTGCGAATTTCTGCATCATTGGAACCAAGGCATTTGATTAAAGCTGGTACAGCAATAGGATTTGCTATTTCACCAAGAGCATTAATGGCAATTTTCTGGACATTTAAATTTTCATCTTTAAGAGCGAGAATTAGAGTATCTATCGCTTCTTCATCACCAAGATGTTGTAAACTTTTCACAGCAACTAAGCGATCATTAATATCTGGCGATCGCAACATTCCTAGCCATTGCTTTAATTCAGATTCAGTCTCAATATTCATTTTTTTATGTTTACTCTTCGCTAGTTACCAACCACATGAACAAAAAGCCAAGTAATAAAAGCAACAGAGATATAATTTCATGAATCATTTATCATAGTTATAATTAACGTAACAAAAATGGAATCTGGACAGTAATAGCATTCGTTGGACATTCTTTTTCACAAGGCAGACAGAACCAGCATTCGTCATATTTCATATAAGCTTTGCCTGTCTCTGGATTTTTTGCTAGTACATCGAGGGGACAAACTTCGATGCAGGCTGTGCATTTTTCTAAACATTTTGATTCATCGACGATAACTGGAACATCTACCCTTTGATTGATTAATGGCATAAAACCACTCCATAATTTTGTTATTAAACTGTTAAACGGTACAATAAATGGGGGAAATTTGCGTAGATAATCTCACGTTCGTATTGAAATCCCAACTTTTCCATCACTCTTTGTGAGGCTTGATTTGTCGTAAGAGTAAAGCAAACTATTTCTTGTAATTTCAGAAGTTCAAAACCTATTTTCAATATTTGATTACCCATTTCTGTTGCTAATCCTTTACCCCAAAACTTAGCCATTAAAGCATAAGCTAATTCTACTTCATCTTTACCTTCTATATGAGTATTGCGAAGACCAGCGCGACCAATAAACTGATTGTTAACTTTGTCTCGAAATACCCATAAGCCGAATCCATAAAGTTGCCAATGATGCAGGTTATTGAGAATAAAAAGTCGTGTTTCTTCATCAGAACGAATACCACCTAAAGTTGCCATCACTTGCGAGTCTCGGTGCATACGATGAAGTTCATTTAAATGTTGAAATTGTAGACGTTCAGCAAGCAGGCGCTCAGTAGTAAATGTTTCTGTAAAATGCATATTCTTTGACTAAACCATTGGTTGTTGATCGATATAATTGATTATTAATTAGGAGAAATAACGCTTAAATACTCCTTCACAGCAGTAAATAGCCCCATTTCTAAAGCATCTGCAATCAGTGCATGACCAATCGAAACTTCAAGAATGTTAGGAATTGAACAAAATTTTCCTAAGTTTTGCAGGTTTAAATCGTGTCCTGCATTCACTCCTAAACCGATTTCCTGAGCCTTTTTCGCTGCTTGTTGATACTGTTGAAAAACTGACTCCACATCACCATTACGAAAAGCTGTGGCATACGGTTCTGTGTATAACTCAATGCGATCTGCTCCAATTTCTTTGGCAAGTTCAATTTGAGTTAAGTCAGGATCGAGGAATAAACTAACTCGAATTCCAAGTTCTTTTAACTCCGGGATAATTTGTCTGAGCCAAGAATCATTTGTAGCCAAATCCCATCCGTGATCTGAGGTAAAAGCATCTGGTGCATCAGGAACTAACGTACATTGTGTTGGCTTGCTCTCTCGTATCAGCTCTAAGAATTGAGGTGATGGATTACCTTCTACATTAAACTCAACATTTAATATTTTTGCTAACTCATAAACATCTTCAGGCTTAATATGGCGTTCATCTGGACGTGGGTGAACTGTAATGCCATGTGCGCCTGCTCTAATACAAATAGAAGCTGCCTTGATAACACTCGGTATGCCAAAATTTCGAGAATTTCTGAGTAGAGCGATTTTGTTAAGGTTAACGCTAAGATTGGTCATCAGATTTCATTCTTTGTTTTTTGAAATCAATTCTTTATAAAATGTTAATGATTGTTTGATGTTGATGTAGCCTATTTTTTCATAAAAACGATGAGCCTCTTTACGTTTAATATTAGAACGTATGAGAATTCCCTGACTGCCAGCAATAGCAGCCCATTGCTCAATATATTGCATCAAAATTCGGCCAATTCCACTGTGACGATAATCTTCGTCTACAACTAACCCGAAGAGTATTGCCTGTTTTGGATTTACTATTAAGTCACAAGCGTGAGCATGTCCCCAGCCAATAACATAATCATTTGATAAAGTTGCAACATAGACAACGTGAGTCTCATTTTGTAAAATTTGAGCGAGGCGTTCTTGCATCTGTTGCGGTGTAGCAAAATATCCAAGTTGTTCGCAAAGACTAGCAATTCGCTTTGTATCCTTGTTCTCGGCGAGCCTGATTTTGACTTGAGGATGAGTAGTTAATTCAGTAGTCATGCAACTCAAGGCGAACGTAAGTGCGATCGTCAAATGATTCTCTACCAGGTGCAAGTCCTCTTTGTGCGAGATAAAGGTTGTAGCATAAAGGGTCTTGAGTGAGAATTTTTGTGAGAACTGTTTCGCTGTCTGTAAGAGTTGCTCTCAAGTCTGGATAACCATCACTAGCCAGCACAATAGACTTAACTTGCTGTGGAATCTTAATAATTTCAAGGTATCGCTCAGGCACTTTTGTGCCATCAATAGCACCATAACCAAAATTTTCTTCAGGATGATTACGCAAGACTGATTGCAGTTTGTAGACAGGTACTAAAAGATTCTGACTGGGATCATCTTTTAGCAAATCTTCAATTGTTTTACCTTGTGCAATGTGGGAATGAACGATTAAAGAGCGTAACTGACTTGTAATTTGATCTACCTGGATGGTGGGATTATAACCTTCTCCATCTAATAAATATTGACAATCTCCTACCCGCCAGATTTCTCTACGTTTAGCAGAAAAGACTACTATGGCAAAGCAAGGTGTATGATTTGGATTTTTATCTGGTTTAACTTGCAATAGTGATTCTTTCACTGCTTGAGTGATTTTTTCTACAGCCTCTGTTGCGTTAATATCAGGAGCAAGACTTGACAAAGCTTTAGCACCAATTTCTGCTACGAAACGCCCAGAAGAAAGACCATTATAACTAGCACCTGATGCATCCGTAGCACCATCGAGAACAGCGACAAAATTTGAGGTAATTATAAGGCGATCGTCACCCAAATTTGGATCTCCATACTTTGAGCGGTTGAATGATTCGACCACTGTGAAGGCTTGCTTCTGATTCATTTTGAATGTTTTACCTCACAGCTACATTGTAGACTTCTTTGACTGGATCTACTTCCACAATATAAGCATCAACAGGACGCTTAAACAGAACCATTTCTCCTGATTTATTTTTCTTTAAATTAACGTGACAAAACCATTCATCATCATTCTTTTCTGGATAATCTAATCGATAATGATAGAGACCCCAACGGCTTTCTTGACGGTATGATGATGCTCTCGCTGCCATTTCTGCACAGTCGCGAATAAAATGAACTTCCATGCAACGCATCAATTCATGGGGATCACGCGCACCCATCAAATCTAATGTTTCTTGATAGTGGACAAAATGTTTCAAGCCAATCTCTATTTTATTACCTGACTTTGGTGGTTGCAAATAATCATTGACTAAGCGACGTAACTTGTATTCAACCTGAGTATGAGGAATGCCATTTTGTTTATTTAAAGGTGCATAAATTCGTGCTTTTTCTATTTCTAAAAACTCTGTATCTGGCTCAATAAAATCTAAATTGTGTATATATTCTATGGCATGTGTTCCTGCTAGGCGACCAAAGACAAATGCCCCAATCATGTAATTATGGGGAACGCTGGCCATGTCTCCAGCTGCATATAAACCAAGGACAGTTGTTTCAGCTTTTTCGTTCACCCACACACCAGAAGCACTATGACCGCTACATAACCCAATCTCTGATATATGCATTTCAACGCTGTGGGTGCGGTAATCTTCATTTCTACCTTGATGAAAACGTTCTCGGCTTGGTCGTTCATTCGCCCAAAGAATAGATTCAATTTCAGCAATTGTATCTTCATCAAGATGGGTCATTTTAAGTTGGACTGGCCCCTTACCAGAATTTAATTCTTTCCAGATTTCCAACATCATTTGACCACTCCAATAGTCGCAGCTAATGAAGCGATTTCCTTCGGCGTTGGCAGTATGAGCGCCGAAAGGCCCAGCAACATAGGCACAAGCAGGACCATTATAATCTTTGATCAAAGGATTAATTTGAAAGCATTCAATATTGCTGAGTTCTGCTCCTGCATGATAAGCCATTGAGTAGCCATCGCCGGCATTGGTAGGATTTTCATAAGTGCCGTAGAGATAGCCAGAAGCAGGTAGTCCTAATCTGCCACAAGCACCTGTACATAGAATGACAGCTTTGGCTTGAATAATGATATAGTCGCCGTTTCTGACATCAAATCCCACCGCACCAATTGCACGCCCTTCTTTGACTAACACGCGAGTTGCCATGACGCGATTTGTGACTTTAACTTTATGACGTTTGACTTGGCGGGTAAGAATGAGCTTGAGGTCTTTGCCTTCTGGCATGGGTAGAACATATTTACCCACACGGTGTACTTGTTTTAAGTCATAGTTGCCTTGGGCATCTTTTTGAAACTTCACACCCCAACTTTCTAGTTCTTGGATGACTTCGTAACCTAAATTGCCAGTTTGATAGACGGCTTTTTGGTTGAGAATACCATCGTTGGCAAGGGTGACTTCACGGACGTATTGTTCTGGGGTAGAATGACCAGGAATGACTGCGGTATTCACTCCATCCATTCCCATAGCGATCGCACCACTGCGACGGATGTTAGCTTTTTCTAAAATCAGCACTTCGGCATTAGGATTTGCCTGTTTGGCTTTAATCCCGGCCATCGTTCCTGCTGTTCCGCCACCAATGACAAGTACATCAGTTTTTATCCATTGAGTATTCACATCCATAGTTATACCTTCTTCGCAGGGAGGTCAGGGGACAAGGGGAGCCACTGCGCCCTTACGGGTTAAGAGCGTTGTAGGACGTGGCGTGAACAAGGGAGAGGGGAGATACGCAGACGCGCGAACGCAAAGAAAAACTCAATGACTATTTGACCATTAACCCTTGACTCTTGCCTTCATTAATTGCTTTTCCAAACGATTTCTTTTATCTGAACTTGCTTTGGAACTAACTTAATCTTGTGAAATGTATCTGCAATTTCTTGCTGCTTGGTAATTACTTCATTTGTCAAAGGTAATACACCATACCCCCGACGTTTTTCCGCAATCTCCAATGCTGATGCTTTAATACCTAATTGTGGTTCCAGGAACTTGGCAACTTCTGTCGGATTACTGGATGCCCATTTGTCTACTTTGCTGACTTCGTTTAAAACGATTTTCAACACCTCAGGATATTTCTCGACGAATTCTTTACGGGCAAGATAGTAACCCCGATTCGGTGCTAAATTCGTCGCATCTGTTAAAGTCCTTGCTCCTGTTGCTTCTTGGGCCGCTGCTAAGTAAGGGTCCCAAATTGCCCAAGCATCAACGTTACCACCTTCAAAAGCAGCACGGGCATCTGCTGGTGTCAAAAAGGCTGGCTTAATATCGCTGTACTGCAAACCAGCTGCTTCTAATGCTTTGACAACAAGATAATTTGTGTTTGAACCTTTGGCGAAGGCGACTCTTTTACCTTTAAGTTCGGTAACAATTTTAATCGGTGAATTTTTCGGTACGATAATTGCTTCTGCTTTAGGACTCCAAGGATCATAGGCAACATATACCAAGGGAGTACCCGCAGCTTGGGCAAAGATGGGCGGTGATTCACCTGTGTAGCCAAAGTCAATACTACCCGCGTTCATGGCTTCTAGCATAGGTGGCCCAGCAGGAAATTCTGTCCATTTTACAGATGCACCAGAAGCTGTCAAGGCTTGTTCTAAAATACCTTTGCTCTTGAGTGCATTGAGAACTGTTGCTGCTTTTTGAAAGCCAATATTCACTGTAATTCCACTTGCAGTAGTTTGATTAGTGGTAGTTGCAGTTGTGGCTTCCGGTTTGCTGGCAGATGAAGAACAGGCAGAAATCGCCAAGCTCATACCAAGTCCCACAGCGAACAATAGGGATAAACTGCGGGTTTTTCGCTGTTGAAAAACTGAGATAACAAACTGGTAAATATTTAAGATGATAGTCTTGAAAAAATGAAATGACATAAATAGACGCACTGGACAGAGGACTCAAAAAGAGTAGTATGATTTATTAATCTACGATAAATTGGTAGACATATAGTATTTTGTTGATAAAAAAATATAATAGTTGTTGAACTGATGGAGGTAATCACGCTTTCCCAATAAGTAGTCCCTCTTCCCTGTTCCCTTTGACAAAGCGCACTACGATTATGACCTTAGCGATCGCCACGTCGAGTTGCACGCTAGCATCTGCTTGGACTTGAATGGCAAATCCCGCACTGAGATAATATCTGTTTGCAAACCTTGCTGTGACAAAAGTTTAGCAGAGTAATTCACTAATAAAATTGGAGCGACAAAAATATCTTTTGTCGTAACAGACCCTACTTACTGTAGGAGCGATCGCCTTATTAGACTAAAATGTGTATTACTAAGTAACTAAGCAGAATTAATTACACAAACAACTGATAGAATATAATCAAAGTTAAATTTGCATAAAAATTAAGGTTTTAGATGTTCTTCATCAGAGAAATAAACCCTCTTTCTTTGAAAATATGGCTACGGCTATATTTGGAAATCAAAGGTTAATAAATTATTAAGCAATAAGTCTAACACCAATAAATTTATAGAAAACAAACATTTTCTACGTATAAATACTGATATTTTATTTTTACATTAAAATTTTACAACTATTAGATAGTTGTCGGCTCTATCTGTATTTTTAGATGAAGCAGTAGATCACTTAAAGAGTGAATATTGCTTTGAAACACTTAATTGTTAGAGCTTAGAAAGCATATTAGTAGCTAGTCATGACTATTAGAATAATCAATAAAAAAGTAAGTTAAAAAAAATTAAACTACTAAAACCAAATTTCAATACGATAAAATTGGTATAATTAGCTAATCATATCGAGATGAAGGGGTGAAAAAGAGGCTAAAAAGCAGACTGGATAAGGTGCATAGCACATAAGACTTGATGAAAATAGAGTAAGATCAGATCTAAATCAAATGAAATCACCGCAATTCCCGCACTGTAAGAAATGCTGGATATATCTGATTGCATCGTCATGATTGATGCACAAGCAGTACGCACAAATCGATTGCCGAGAAAATTATAGTGGTTTCTTCTAATTACGTCTTAAGTTAGACCAAAAAGGTGCATGGGTGGCTTAATAGCTCGTTACTCTATTAAGCGACATACTATAATCCCACGGAGTACATTTGGAACAAGTTAAAAGTAAGTGAATTTTGTCAATACATCTTTGAGCATAAATACATCTCTATAAGAATGATAATTGTAGCTAGGATTAAGAGGCGAGCGCCGCTCGCTTCTTAATCCACCCCTGTACTTGATTATCATTATTACTAAATCTGGCAGGATGATTTGCTAGTTGCGCCCTTCCCTGAAATGCAGCGAGGCACTAAGGAATTTTTCTTTCAAGCACCTTTTAAAATCCCCTTGACAACTGCCTCACAACCTTAACTTGTGACCAATGGGCATGGACTACTATGAGCAGAAATACCATGAGCAAGTCCTTAACAACCTGCGGAAAAAGGCTCAATCTCTTGGCTTTGACCTTATTGTTCAACCTTCCATCACCGAATGTGTTTCTTGAAAGAGGGATCATATCTCTGAATCCTAATTGAGCCTAAATTTTTAGGGACTGTTATTTGTGAGAGGCTAAAGCAATGAAGTTGAATTTACTAAAACCAAAACGGATTTTTCGAGTGAGTTTATTTTCCTCTGCCATATTTCTTTCTCCCCTTTCTAGTCTGGCTTTAACTGTCCAAGAAGTCCCTAATCTCCGAGAGAAGTATGATAGTTGGCTAACTTATATGGTAGGAATTCTCAGCGATAAGATAGAAACTAAAATCAATCAAATTACTTCTCAGTTGAAGGCAAAAAATAGCACAGAAAAGGCAATAGTACCTGTGCCAGAAACTGCCCCAGCTACTTCTCCCAAAAAATTTACAACAGAAGTGTTTAATTCTTGTGGAATCGGCAAGAAAGAACAAAACAATAACGTATTGTTTTTGATATCAGTAGGTGATTGCCAGGTGGGAATTGAGACTGGTTATGGTGTGGAAACAATTTTACCTGATTCCAAGGTGGGCAATATTATCGACTTCCAAATCAAACCGCGATTAAAAAAAGGAGACTTTGAAAATGGCACGCTGGTGCAAACAAAAACACTAATACTTGTTTTAAAGTCTGATCGGGCATTGTTTGCGAACAAGGTAACAACTACAAATCAGGTGATCACTCCAAGCCAGGAAACTTCCCGAAATGCGAACACAACTTTGGACAACGCTATCTTATGCGGACTTTTAGCAGCAAGTGGAATATTTGTACTGGTGGTAGGGAGTGCTGTTTATCTAGGACGTTCTCGTAAAACTTTCATTAAACCAAAAGGATGTACACGTATAAGTAAGGGCAATTACATTTTTTTATGCGCTGATTGCCAGCAGCCGATGAAAAAAGTAGACGAAACCACAGTTGCGTTGTATCTCAACAAACCGGAAAAAACAGCACAAAATTTAGGTAGTGTTAGATTTGAAGGTTGGAGGTGTCCCAATTGCAGCCACAAGCTAACTGATAGTGGATTGCATATCATCGCCCATAAATCCCATTCATCTCGATTTAGAGAATGTCCTCACTGTCAAGAATTAACTATCACTCGTACTGAGAAGATTATTGAACTAGCGACGCAATACAGTTCTGAAAAACGACTAATTATCGATAACTGCCATAGTTGTTATTATCACCACCATAGTGAGGAAATAATTTCTCGCTTGCCTCCACCACCTTCGCCCTTACAAGGGCAGGTTTTCTCTGTTATGCAGAGGAGAACTGATTTTGATTTGACGAAGGTTGAGGAAAAAAACAGGCGATTGCACAGAGCACAGTGGTCAAAGTGGTGATCGCTTGCTTTTGTTGCTTGTTTTTCACGCTTACCCATATTGCCTCTTTTTTGTCAACCCTTATTTCTTGACCAACGCTCTAGTAGTTTGCTGTGATTTGAACTAAAAATTGAGATTTTAACTCATGATATGCTTCACAAATGAGTATCCAGTTTATAGTTCACTTTTAATATTCGAGTTTTTTTACTAATAATGATTATCGTATAAGCGATAAAAAGACTGTTAGGAGCGACTTTTGTATCAAGCCTTCGGCTTGATTATCATTATTATTCAGCTACGATTTGAGGTTAGCGATCGCCTAACAACAGAGCGATCGCTTGAACAATGAAATATTTGATTTTTACTCAGATATCTACTAAAACAAAGTTTTGAACCATAACATGGGCATTTGAACCATATTCTGAATTGAAAGTTTAAGTTAGAGCAATTTTTTCAGGGATTTTTTGTGCAAGTTTTGTCCAATTGTGTTTTTTCAACTCATTCTCTAGTTATGATTCAGAATTTCAACTCTCACTCATAATTTGATTCAAAGTTTTAATTTGTGATTAGTGCGAAAGCCTGAATTTTCGTTAACTCTTTTCTAATTTATGGATCAAAATTTTTCTCATATTATGATTCAAAGCATATTTGCCAAGAAAACTTTGCTAGGTTAAATAGTCGGGATATAAACGCTGCATCTTTATTGTTCTTTCAAGCACGGTTTGATTTCATTTTTTTAAAGTCTGACGTACTGTCTCGCCAGAAATTGAATCTACCATCCCAACACTGACTAAATGATCTGCTAATAATTGCATTGTCCAACGTACTCTTCCAGTTGGCGGGTTGGAACAAGCAGTTGCAATCAGGAATGCTTCTTGTTTTTCATCTAATTTTTTAGGTTTCGGTGGATGTGGTTCATCCTTTAACGCAAAATCTAACCCACCAATGACAAATTTTTCTCGTGTCCGTTGTACTGTCGCAACATGCACTCTCACTCTATGAGCGATCGCGCATTGCTGTTTCATCTTCAGAAGCCATCAAAAGAATTGCTAGGCAGGAAAATTTCCTGGTAGCGATTCGCCATCTGATGATATGACCAGGTCACCTGACCCTTTTATCTAGGGACTGGAGGCAAAGAACTTCAGGAGGAGATGCTCCTCAGTAAAATAGGCTACTGCCTCTACGCACAGCTTTCACGTTGCGCATCTCCGCTCAATGCTGTTATGCCCTCAAAAAAATTTGCAACACAACCATAGATCTGGCTATTGTCTGTTGTCACTGATCATACTTTTTGCAGCTAAGCGAGCCTTTAAAACTGACATATTAGTTTTATCGAGGTTGAAATTAAAAACCATTACATTCTCCAGTAGGGGACTATATTGACGTACATAGTCCTCTATTCCTCTTGAAACGCAGACCGCATCAGCCTGCTCCAGAAGTTGGGGATTTTGCTGAAGGGACTTCAGACCTAAGGGTTGAAAGTTTATGTGAGAAATTCCTGCCTGTTGTAGCGTCTGTTTTATCAATTCACTTCCAGCTTCTTCCTGACAAACAAGCAGCATCAAAGTCTTACGAGGTAAAGATGAAATTTGTGTCAGGAGTTGCAAGTCTGGCTCAATATTAACGCCAATCACTTCCTGTTCGGAAGCAGTTATTTGAGTAACATTCCATAGATATTGCATCGTTGTAATTACAAGGTCAGCAGCTAATAGCTCTTTCAAGCCTTTTGGCTGACCAGCCTTTAAGTCTTCCAAACGGAGAGATGATAAAGGAATTTTTATTTCTGCTTGAATTGCTTCATATACATTTATACTATTGTGCAAGCATTCTACAAATACTAACTTTAAAATTGGTGCTTGAAGCCAATTCCGTCTGACTGCTTGTGCATAAGCAGCAGCTCCAAATTCGGATGGAGATAATCCAATTACTACCGCAGTACTAAAGGCCTGACCTAGCAGATTGTAATATTGATTATGAGTAATAATATTCTGTACAGCTTGGGTGTGAGCGACAAAAGTCCCTTTCCCTCTAGTTGCTATCAAATAACCAAATTCAATCAGATAGTTATAGACGGCTGCAATTGTGCTGTGATTGACTCCCAGGTGTTTGGCTAATTGAGTAACAGTAGGCAAAACATCACCCGGCTGTAGATCTCCAATCGCGATTAGTAGTTTAATCTGCTCAGCAATTTGAGCGTTAATTGTTATTGGCGCTTCAGTATCAACAATAATCGAGATTTTACTTGGTTGCGGCATTATCATATATATTGAATACTGGTCGCCAATATTCCCCTGTACTTTCCATCGCTACTTGGGTACAACCAAAACTTAATAACCAATCGAGCATGTTGAGCAAGCTGTTGGTATGAGTCTCGAATGTACGAACTTCTCTGTTCCATCCTCCCTTTTGATTTGGGGTAATCACACAAGCTGTTACTGTTTTTTTGTGTACGTCCAGTCCGGCACAATGTGTGTAAACTACTTGCATCATCCACCTCACACCTTGGGAAGAAAATTAATTTTTTGTTTGTAGGTGGTACTCTAAAGATACTCAAATAGCTAAAATTCTAGCTTGCGTCCTTTCCGTGCCTGATTCTACACAGTTGCGACATTTGGTTGTGCTTGGATGAGTATCGGGATTAGACTGACTTTCAGGCTATATGCTGCACTACTGAATCAGAACCTCGATTTGGACTACCATTTGGGAACTTACCATACTTTCATGTTTGGTTGTGCGATTTTCTCGTGATTGACTGACTTGATAATTCTCAGGGAACTATAAGATTTGATTGCTAATTAAAGTCAACTTGTTCAAGGATATGACAGAGCCAAGCTCATGCCACATCCAAAGTCTTCCCACATATTGTTTATCTAACCATTGAGGTTGGGAATATCGCTTCAACATCCGACCATCCTTGAATTTAATAGTATCAGAAATCTCTATGTGCGTCTGCTTATTGAAATTTTTCACTTCTTTAAGAAACACTTTGGGTTCTTCAAAATATTTAGAAACGAACTCCAATGCGAAGTCTTCATCTCGTGTATCTATAATATATCTAGGAATCTGCCATATTTCTATAAATTTTCGATTTAAGCTCACAATCCTTCTTTGATTATCGACTACGAGAACGCCAATATTAGTTTTAATTTTTCCTTGACTCAAATAGCTGATCATTTCAGAAAGACCCTGCACCTTTGTCAAGTCAATTAAACTACAGCTTCATTAATTAGTCAAGCTGGTATCAAGCAGGTATTAAAGCAAGGATCTCCTAAAAATTAGGAACTTAGATGGCGTCAAAAAGATTTTTTGGATGTAAGAAGCTACAGTTGTTCATTAGTTGCACTCTACACTAGGGTACTCAAAGTTTTTGTCAAAACGCTCATAGAGCAAGTTTTTAGTATGTAGATTGAAACTTTAACAAAGGAAGGCTAACCAGGGACGCCTCAACTTGAGAGTTAAGCGTTTTCCATGTTCTGCTCTTCTCAGAATCACCAAAAGGGTACCTCACACAACCGTACCCGATAAAAATAAGGGTTGCCTCCTTTATACTACTTAGTAGGGTTTGATATACTACTATTTTATCTTAATTATAGTTCTCAAGATAATCCATTACGGTACTCCGCTTGATACTGACTCATTATACTATAGGCATAATCATTGACTCTTTGGGTTAGCCCGGATTTCTCACAAAGAGATAAAAAGAGGGGGTCAAAAACTGCGATAATGTATATAGGATAGGCATTTCAGCAGTTATAAAGCATGACCCCGACTTCAGATGATCGTACACCAAAACAATTCAAATTCTCCGGGGAAAAATCACGCCCGATTGTAGTTAATTTTCAGGGTGGGACGGTAATATCGGATGCAGGATTAAGCTTAATTGCGGAAATAGACAGAAAACTAGAAATCACATCAAAATTTGCATAGTGTTTCCAAGATTACCGTCAGCCAAATCGAGTTGACCATTCAATAGAGAGTTTAATTAAACAACGAATATACGGGTTGGTCATAGGATATAAAGACTTGAACGATCACGAGGAATTACGTCATGACCAGATGTTTGCTCTAGCATTAGGAAAAAAATATAGCAATCCTAAATCATTCTTGAGAGGCAAGATCCCCGACTTCTTTGAGAAGTCGGGGATCTGAGATTCCGTATTTTCTCACAACTCAATTAGGATTGCTATAGTAACCTCGGAGCAGCCTAAAATTTTAGCAGGAAAAAGTACATTAAATAGGCTAGAACATTGCCCTGAAGATGTAGAACAAGGAGCAGACAGTCGTTATCATAAAATCAGGCATTCTTCAGAAGAAATTGAAAGTCTATTAGTCAAAATACTTCTAGAATCTTACGCCAAAGAACCAAGACAAATTATTTTGGATTTAGATGTAACTGATGACTTAGTACACGGTAATCAGGAGCAAGTTTTCTTCAATACTTATTATGGTGGATACTGCTATGCTCCACTTTATATATTTTGTGGAAAACACTTATTAGCAGCCAAACTTCGCCCTTCTGATGTAGACCCAGCATTTGGGGCGTTAGAAGAATTGCAGAGAGTGATTAAACAAATACGGCAACAATGGAAGAATGTCGAAATTTTAGTAGGTGGAGATAGTGCTTATTCCAGGGACGATATCATGACATGGTGTGAGTCGCTTCCTGGAGTTGATTACGTTTTCGGATTGGCACAAAACAGTCGTTTAATTCAGATGACTACCACAACTCAAAATAGAGCCTTGCTTGAGTTTGAGCAAAAATTATCAACAGTAGTTTCATTTTTAGAAACAGTATTTAAGCCAGATGAACAACTTCCTTTCCTTGCGTCTGATTTGATTGATAACTCAATTTGGTACAAGTCTTTAGACTATCAAACCCGTGAATCTTGGAGTCGTAGTCGTCATGTTGTTTGTAAGGTTGAATATGGGACGGAGGCAGCTAAAATTCGTTTTGTTGTAACTTCTTTAGCTAGCAATAAAGTACCTCCTAGTCAACTGTATAAACAAAAATATTGTCAGCGAGGGGAGATGGAAAATCGCTTTAAGGAACAACAATTAGAGCTTTTTAGTGATAGAACAAGCACCCACACGTTTGCGGGAAACCAATTACGTTTATGGTTCTCCTCTTTAGCTTACGTTTTGATGAATGCTTTGCGCCAAAAATGTTTAACTAAAACCGAATTACGCCTAATGTGAATTAGAAAAAAGGCGGGAGAAGTAAGAAGATGAAAGTTACCAGCAATTCATTTCAGACTTCCCCCATGACTAGCATAGACAATGGATGTGCTATTAACGACAATCTTTGTAGTGGTAGATGATTGGTATCAAAAGCAAGTAAAAAGGACAACATTGTTAAAACCAGGGGTGAAAGCAAGTATGAGCGATAGTGAAATCATGACACTGGCGCTAGTAATGGATTATTTACCATTTCCTGGAGAAACACAGTTTCTTGGTTTTGTCCGAGGGAATTACAAGGAATGGTTTCCAAATTTAGTTGAGCAAAGTCAATTTAATCGTCGCTTACGCAAATTGGATGGAATGTTAGAGAAGTTACGCCGCAGTTGGGTAGAGCAATTGGTTGGGGAAAGTGAAAAATATTTCCTGCTCGACACCAATCTTGGAACTCAAACGTGATAAGCGATATAGTAACTTCGCAGCATAAGCCGATCCAAAAATCGAAGGATCGTTTGTTCTCAAGCAGTTTTTGCAACACAACCCTTTGGACAACTGGAGGTAACTATCAAGATCTTGGCATGGATTATTATGAACAACGTTACCAAGAACGAGTTATCAATAACCTACAAAAAAAGGCTCTAGCTTTAGGTTTTGAACTCATTCCTCAGCCCAAAGCAAATACGGTTTCTTAGGAGCAGCCCCACCGGCGGCACTGCCACCCGCTATGAATGAAAGAAACTATTTTGAGGCGACTAATGAAAGGGTACATTGATAATTATCCTGACAGTTAAAACCGAACCCACAATAGTGTGTTGAGCCTGATTAGGAGCATGAGCATATTTGATATTTTGAAAATGGCACTTGACTAGTATTAACATTCTAGTATACTGTTAAATACGGTTATCTAATTCACCAGCAGATGCCAAATTTAGTAGTATAATCCAGATGTTACATTATATTTAGCCAAAGCAGCTATTAAAGTTGCTTTCCAAAAGTGTATCATTTCTTTCTTTAGTTTTAAGTTTTTCGCCAATACATAAATTTTTGCCAATATATAAATATTAAGTTTTGCAAGCTCTATTTTGAACATTACGAGCTAGACAAACTTGGCTTTGTGTATTGATGGGATGAATTAAACAGATATATTCACGGCTCTATGCTGGAAATAATGTCGTAATAATTTTATTGCAAGCTTCAGCATTTGTTGGGTTTAGAGCAACAAATATTTTTTCATTAAAGTCATGTAAGTCGTACCAGATAATGTCTTAAAATGTCATGTAGATTTTATTGATTGTATTGTCATAATTCTCGTTAACATGAATCAATAATATAACAATTTATTATGCCATGAATACTGTGCTATTACTTAATAATCAATCTTTATATAATTTTTCAAAAGTTTCGGAGTTACGGTCTTACAAAACACAATCTAATACTCCTGGCTCTCTTTATTGACTGCTACTCACAATCAGATTGTCTTAAGCACTACGCTATTGACAGGCAATGTAATTTTTACATTGTATTCAGTATGATGACAGTAAATTTTTTTCAACTCAAGCAGTTAAGATATAAGGTGCTAAACAATGAAACAAGTCCTTGCATTGATTGAAAAAAAGAAGCAAGAATTTGCTCAAACGCCGTTTATAAAGTTTTTGCAGGACAAAAGCATAGACCCCAGGCAAAGACTTGCTTGGGCTCCTGCTTTTGCTCCTTTTGCAATGAGTTTTAAAGACTTCAACAGACTCATACTATACAAAGAGCCAGCAAATAACAAACTTCAGGAAATGATTAACCAGCACACCAACGAAGATGGTCGCCACTGGGTGTGGTTTGTGCAAGATATGAAGTTGATGGGATATGACTACTCAATAAACTTTACCGATATATTAAAATTTCTTTGGGGTAAAGAAACACAGAAAGTACGTCAAATGGCTTATAATCTATTTGCCATTTGTAGTTTTGAAGACGATATTCTGATGAAGTTGACTATCATTGAGTCAATAGAAGCAACGGGAAATGTTGCTTTATTTGAGATTGCACAAGTAGCAAAGGAACTCCAACAAATTACTAAGCAACATTACTCTTATTTTGGTGAGTCTCATTATGCTAAAGAAACGGGTCATATCCAGGCTGACATGGATCATTTAGAGCATTTTATTGAAAATATACAATTAACAGAGGCACAGAGTGAAAAAGCTTTTACTCTTGTAGAAAAAGTCTTTGCAGATTTCACAGAGGCAATGAATGAGATGCTGGTGTTTGCCCAAAAGCACCCATACGATAAACTTTTTACAACAACAAGTAGTATTAATCTGAGATGTGCAACGTGAAAGTAGAGAGCGAAAAATTTCAGAGTCTTCCGCACTTTTGGTGATGTCGCAGAAGGCAGTCCCAATGAAAAAAATTCACTGCCATGAATGAAAATATGCTAGCTTCCAAGATAAGGCTGATACAAACGAGGTTGTTCCCTTAGTAGAGCCCCAGAGCCTGAAAGGCAGTCGAATTAAAAAGAAGTACGCTTTCAAGTTTTTTCTCATCTATTTACGCTCAAACAGATGCTTGAATTTTTACGCCAAGCAGTAGACCGCAACTATGGGGTAGCCTGCGAAGTTTATTTACCCTCTGGCTGATTTTGGTCGTTTTGGCAGTTATTTATAAGTTCAACTGATAATTGCTCTCTCAAAATCGGCTTTTCTACATTTCTGAATAAACGGTATCACAGACTACTATTTTTTAGCGAACGCAAAACTTTTCGGTCTACTGACTTTAGCTCACTTGTCGCCCCCTGAAGACTTTCACTTACATCCATCAATCAGTTATGAGATTTTCAAGGTTCTAGCTTGACACTCTCACCTAGAGCTATGGATTTACTCTAGAACGAGTCGCACTTTGGAAGTCCCTTAAAAAACAGAGTAATGATAACTAAGGAGTTGAAGATCATGAAATGTCAGTTTTAACCTACAATCATGACAATCACGGGAGTGGGCGGTACAGTTTTTTGGGACTAGGAAGTCCTAAGAGATAAGCAAGCAGTTCTGTAGTATTTTCCTGAGGAGCTCCTTGAAGACGAGTTTTAAACCGAATTGCTTGTGTTTTTGTATCTTGACTAACTAATTGCGAACTGCTAACGGCATTGGTAATTTGCCGTAGCCGTTCAATCAGGACAGGTGCAGTGTGAGGGCTGGTAACAGACCCAAGTGTTCTGTTATACTCTATGAGGGTTTCATTCTCTTTGGTTGTTCGTAAATTTACTTTGCTCCCTTGTCTTACTAAAGTCCAGTGGGGAGTATTTTGGAGAGATTTGCTGAAGTCTTCCCACTGCTTTAGCGTTGCTAAAACTTGGGGAACAAGTTTGTTTGGTACTTTCAAATTAAGTATATCTTCTTTGCGTGTTTCTGATTTAAGGTATTGGATTTCCTGGGAGTGTGATTCCCAAGTAGTGACAGGCTCTACTGATTTTGCTCTCTCTGACTTCAGAGTGTCAGATTTGATTCCTGGCTTACTCATGTTCTGAACTTTTGGTTGAATCGGCGAGGTCAAAGCCTCTTGTGGAGAGAAGAAGCTAGTGTCAAGTGTTTGTTCTTTCTGGTCAGAGGGAGAGGCTACCTTCTGAATGTTCCACTCTTTTTTGTTGAATATAGTCTTTAAGCAATCTGGATAGGGATAGCTTCTAATTGTACGAATGGGATTTAAGACTTGCACCTTTAGGTAAATTCGCTCATCCTCTATTTCTAAGCCTAGTGGCGTTAAAGTCTTCTTGTTGCCGTCTTTTGTATGAATCAGTGTATAGGTATGACCAGGTAGCAAGGGCATTGGTCCTAAGTACTCAGATTTGTGGTGTCCATCTTCTCGCCATCTTAGATATGCATAATATTTGTGCTTAATTTTTTTTAATTCAAAATGTCTACCTGGTCGCTCATCTAGTTCTTCGGGATCTTCTATTCCATCTAACTGGTTGATTATCAATGCCTGCTCAGCCTCTAGCTTCATGGTTTCAAGCAGATCGTGGTTTAATGTGCTAACCAACTCTTTAATCAGGAGTAGCTGTCGTTTTGAATCGAGTCGTTTTGCTAATTTTGCTATTTGTTTAGGATTGGATAAGTTTTGAGAATTGGACATTGGAGTAGTGGTTGTTAATAGGCTTTCCTGAAAAAGTCAGAACGCGATTAGTAGTTACTTTTAATCTCTAAAGAAACACTCTAGAGGGAGTGAGGAAAGTGTTTCTTTCATTTACAGGAGCTAGTGATCGCCGCCAATACGTGTGCTCTGAACCTGGTGCAAGGTGTGAAGTTAATAATGGTTGTGTTGACCCATCTACTATAACACTTAGTTTAGCCACAAAAATATTTTAGGGGACATTATTAAGTTTTGTCTTACCCTAAATTTTAATCAATTCTGAACCTATCCCACTAATAAAATGTTGTTAATCCAGATGTGAATCGTGGCTAGGCAAAGAAAAGCATTGAAACAGGCTGCAATTCTTTCCCATCGAACAACGAGCCTGCAGTATTTTCGTTGAAACCATGCGAAACAACGCTCTTGTTGAAAACGTGGTACCGAAATTTTAATTGGTCTACCCCCAATACGGTTCGGTTAAGCTCTAAGCAGTATTGAGTATAGAGAAAGTGAGTGTTTGTAATTTAGCTCCTTGCGCTCTATGTACTGGTTTCTTCGATGGGAATTTAGCTCTAGTTTTTTTGACCACACGAGGATTGCTTCGACCTTCAGGTTCAGGAATCTGCTCATCCAAAATCTCTGTTACAAGCCAGGTGAAAAAAAAGGAAATTCTTCTGCTTGAAGCCGCTGAAATTTAGGAACAGCGCGACGGACGATGTTCAGTGTCCCCGTAAAACTTAATCTTAAGGGGGAAATATGAGCAGATTCGGCAACTTGAAACATAAGCGAACGCACAGCCCAATGACCGAGCAGCCAGCCATAAATTTCTTGAATAACTTCACGGGGATTAAGAGAACGAATTAGAGTTTTACGCCCTAAAAGATGGACTTTAAGTTCATCAATAGTACTTTCAACTTCCCAACGACGGTGATATTCTGTTGCTAACAATAAAGCAGGGAACTTCTCAATATCAGTCAAACTGGTAATTAAACGGTAAGTTTGCCCTTGGTCATCCGTATCAATCGTGTACTCAATTACGCGAACCAGAATTTTTGTGCCACCTTTAATCTTAGATTTACCGTCCGGGGCAATCCAAGACAGATAAGAACCATCAGGCAAGACTTTCTCTACTGAGAATTTGACATTCTTTGGTATCCGCCCCAAATAATCACATTTTTGATTGACAGTAGCTTGTACCATTTTGTAAGAATGCAAACCTCTATCCCACATCAATAACATTCCTTTTTGTACAGAGCGTAAGAGCTTTTTTGCTCTGCTTCGCTCGCCAATTCGGTACGGACACATCAATGCGTCAACGATTAAATGGGTTCCAGCTTCAATCAACAGCACTAAGCGAACTTTTGGGAAAGCAGCTACCGTGCCTGGGCGTGTTGCTGGTCTTCCAAATACCTTTGCATTCGCCACTGATCGGGGTAGACCAATCAAAATCTCCGTTCCACGTTTTCAACAAGAGCGTTGTTTCGCCTGGTTCCAAAGAAAATATCGCAGGCTTGTTGCTCGATGGGAAAGAATTGCTGCCTGCTTCAACGCTTTTCTTTCTCTTGCCACAATTCACATCTGGATTCACAGAATTTTATTAGTGGGATAGATTCATAAGCATCTGCAAAGCGGGTGAGAATAAAACCAGGAACTTGTTCTGGTTCTGCTTTAGTAACTATTTCTCTAGAATTACGGATAATATTTTTAAATCCCAAAAATTTTAACAACTCACTCGCAGCAGCATGAGCATATTCTAGTGGTTGATGCTGCGTACCCAAACTGCCTACCCTAGTTTGAAAATGTGTTTCCAGAGCATCAATACTATCCAGACGTAACTGTGCGCCGCCAGAATGGTTAGTTTGGATTCGTGTAGGTAATTTCTTCCAATTTTCAACATTATCAGGATAAAACCGGATAGAATCACCGTCAGGAGCAGCTTTCACAACTCTATAGTTGCCCTTAATCAGGGTCATTGGCATATTGTAAACTCCTGTTAGGTTAGAAATTATAACTAGATTTGAGAGTCAATTTTGCTACCCTAACTTGGAGTTTGCTGCTTGGTAAATTATTTAATAATTTTTTATATTTTCTCGTAAATTTTCTTAACCCAATAACCTCTGGGTGGTTTTTCAACTCCATAAACTTTACACCATTTTTCTACCGCCTTGTCAGATACACCGAAGTCTTTGGCTATTTGTGTTGTTGGTTTTTCCCATACTAATTTTTGCAGTTCTTCTTTGGATGGTCTTTCTACTTTTCTGGTGTGAATTCTTGAGTCTAGGTTAACTTTTCTAGTTGTTAAATCAACTCCGAATTCTTTATAATTTCGTTTCGGTGCGTCTTCTGTAAAACCTATAAAGTCTTCCCACCAGTAAAACGGGCTGGGTGATTTGGGTGGTGTTGTCCTGATTTTACAACCACCAAACTTAATGGATGGATAAATTACTTGATTTATTTCTGGCAAATAAAGGGCATAAAAATCAAAGTCTTCAGTTTTGTATTTTTTCTCATGACAACCGTTTTTATCTGTCCAACTGGTTTTATTTTTAACTGCACCTTGACTATTATATTTGGCTTGAATTCTATAGGATTGCCCATCTTTATAAGCGATTAAATCAAACGGTAAATGCTCACATACAACTGGAGTAAAAACAGAATAACCTTTATCAACCAAATCTGCTATTGCTTTAGCAGCTGCGATATCTCCCTTGTCTTTTGTGTGATGCATTTTACATATAGCTTTTATGTTAGAAATTAATCTACCATAGCTTAGGTTTTGATTATTTTTTTCATTTCAAACGAGCGCGGCAGGATTCGAACCTGCGACCAACGGATTAGAAATCCGTGGCTCTATCCACTGAGCTACGCGCCCACATAAAAAAAGGCTTTAGATAAAGCCTGCGTGCTTATTATATATGTCTTGTTATCATAATGCAAGCTAATTTTATTTGCCACCGTAAAAAAAGGCGATTTCTTTTTCCTTAAGAGGTGCAAAGCCAGCGTCTACTAGCTTTTGGTCGAGTTCATCTTGGGGGATATGTTTGGCACCGATCCGGACTATGCGCGATCGCATGGTATTACTAACACCACTACGCTGTCTATTTGCCTCTAATCCCATGACTTGATGATAAAGTTCCAGCTTGGCAGGTGGAATGGGAGTACCATCAAAATCAATTCCTTGGGTGATCGCCTCATCAACAGCATCAGCACCCTTAGTCGTGGGCTGAACTTCGTTGCTTCCGGTAGTCATGACTATATCACTTTATCGTTACACTTGGATTTTACCAAGTATAAGGACACTCAGTATTAGAGATTTTTTCCAGACTCCTAATTTTTATAAAAGCCTGTTCCTAAGCAGATTTGATGCAGAAGAATCAACAAAAACTAGATAATAATATCGAGGGTATTGCCGTATATTTTCGTATACGCTTGTATATATAAAATTTTTGGTTTAATCTCTAACCAAAGGTATAGTCAATCTAATTTAAAATTGACTATTCGGAATTTTGGAAGTTAATTCTAAGTTCTAAATTCCGATACCGAAATTCACAATTGTTTTGGTCATAGGTGGTGCAATGTCTGAACCTCATACTCCTCAAAAAAAAGACCGTACCCTAGAAAAAGCTCTGACCAATAAAATTATTGATGATTATTTTGAAAACTCAGAAAGCTGGCTAAGAGCAATTTTGCGGATGTGCATCTTCTCTTTGACTCATCTTGATGGACAACCTGTGTTTATGGTGGAATGTCCTAATCAAGCCGTAGCCAAGCGATTGAGTCGCAAAACCTACCCTTTTCGAGGCATGGTATATTATTTAACAGATGACTTCAATGCTAGCGATCGCTGCTTGTTTTGCTACCAAGAAAACAAAGACGGCTCGTGGCGCTGCTTTGATACTAGCATTAATGCTTGGACTGATTTAAAACCAAAAACCAGGAGACAGCAAGCAGAAGGGTAGGACAAGGGAGACGAGGGGGACGAGGGAGACAAGAGGGGGACAAGGGAGCAACTATTTTTCTCTTTAATTTCCCTGATCCCCAATCCCCAATCCCCGATCCCCGATCCCCAACTTCTCATCTTTGGGGACGTGTCACCAAACCACCAACAAACGCCCCCAAAATTGTGCCAGTCCATAATCCTGTTGTGCTACCTTGCCAAATTGCTCCTGGTGTTACCCAAGCACTACACGCCTGCTTGAAACCCCAAGCTTGATTTTGACATTTTTGGCTATGAACACTTAAGCTGATTTGACCTCCAATATAACCACTCAAAAAGCCAGATAGTAAAGCAAAAAAGGTACAAATTAGAATTCGGTTTTTAGCCATTCTTTAATTTGTTTTAGTAGCGGTACAAGATTTTACGCCTGTACAGTAGTGAACTTGTTTCAATAAATATTATCAGACTAAGCAATTGAGTTATTCGCAAATCCATAAACCCACAAACCCGCAAGTAAACTCGCGGGTCATAAGCTAAGTCTACTGGAAGTAGGCTAATTATCAGTCTACTTCCAGTAGACTTTTGCTATGAGACTGCGATTTCAATCGCAGGCGGGTTTTTGATCATTTGGAACGCTCCCAGTTAAAGTTGCGATCGCACTCAAAGTTAACCGAGAATCAGAGAATGCAAGCGCCCAATTATCGTTTCACAAAATCCTGATACATCAACCCGTATTTCTCATACCAGCAGCAATACCGTTAATTGTTAACAGTGCGCCGCGCAGCAATTCGCCTTTACTATATCGTGAGTGAATCACTCCAGATGTGGCTATATTCTTAGACTGGCGTAGGCGCTTGAGGAGAGAAACCTGAATGAATCCCAAGGGTACAATTGTACCATTGCGTAACTGTACTGATCGCTGTAAGACAGGATCACCATCTAGAAGTCGTTGGTGTTCAGTGATTTTTAGGACTAATTCCCGTGTGAGATAGTATTCATTTGCTATTTGTTCAAATAATTTCTCGAAACGGGGTTGATCTTGTGGATCAGATAATTCTTCGACATAACGCCGCGCCATTTGCAAGTCTACTTTTGCCAAAGTCATTTCTGCTTTGGAAATCACCATCTTGAAGAATGGCCATTTCATATAGAAATAGCGTAATAATTGCAAGTTTTCTTCTGGTTCTTCGTTTAAAAACTCTTGTAAAGCTGTACCGACACCGTACCACGAAGGGAGCAAGAACCGTGTTTGTGTCCAACTAAATACCCAAGGAATCGCCCGCAAACTACTTAAGTCTTTTTTACCAGAAGGACGACGGGCTGGACGAGAACTAATTTGAAGAAGACTAATTTCTTCTATGGGTGTAACTTGGTGGAAGAAGTCGATAAAATCTGGCTGTTCGTAAATCAGCGAACGATAATGAGTACGCGATCGCACTGCTAATTCTTCCATAATTTCATTCCAGGGTTGAATATCATCAAACCCTGTTTTCAACAAGCTGGCTTGAATGACAGCAGTAGTAACTGTTTCCAAATTGTACAGTGCTAAATCACGCAAGGAATATTTAGAAGCTAATACTTCCCCTTGTTCAGTAATTTTGATGCGTCCATTGATACTATGACCAGGCTGTGCTAAAATAGCCTCGTAAGCTGGGCCACCTCCACGCCCAACAGAACCGCCGCGCCCGTGGAAAATCCGCAAATTCACGCCATGATTTTCTGCTATTTGCTGTAGTGATTTTTGAGCTTTGTGAATCTCCCAGTTGCTACTTAAGAAGCCAGAGTCTTTGTTGCTGTCAGAATACCCTAACATGACTTCTTGGAGGTTGGGAGTTAGGGGAGAGGGGGAGGTGGGGAGATGGGATGACGCGGAGACAGAAGATTTCTCTGTGTCACCGTGTCCCCGCGTCACCGTATCTTTGTCGATTTCGGCGTAGCCTCCAGCTAATAAGGCACGATATAAAGGTAGTTCAAATAGTTGTTGCATGACACTGCGGGAGCGTTGCAAATCTTCTACAGTTTCAAATAGAGGAACTACTTGAATCGTACCTACTGCTGTTCCAGGGTCGTAAAGTCCTGCTTCTTTGGCGAATAGTAAGACTTCTAGGACGTCGCTGACTTGGCGACACATACTAATGATGTAGGTTTTGCAAATATTATGACCAAACTCGCGTTGCAGCGATCGCACTATCCGCAGAGTTTCAATGATATCGTTGGTTTTTGGTGAAAATGGTAGTTCGGCGGGAATTAATGGACGACGAGTTTGCAATTCTCCGACTAACCAAGTTACTTTCTCTTCCTCGGTGAGTTCATTGTAAGAAGACTTTAAAATCCCAAAATATTCTAGAATCTCATTTAAAGCATCCGAATGACGGGTTGATTCTTGTCGGATATCCAAACAAGTCAAGTTAAAACCAAAAATTTCTACTTGGCAAATCAGATTTTCTAATTCCTGACAGTTGAGTCCTGTTTCTGCTAAGTTACGTTCAATTAAACGTAGTTCAGCTAAGAATTCTTCTCCCGAACGATAAATAGGGACTTCGGTTTTAGGTGTTTCTCTTGTGTATAAAGCTAAGTTGCGATCGCGTGTATTTTCCAGTCGCTTCACCACATAGGACATTTTCAAGCGATAGGGTTCTTGGCGATAACGCAGTGCTAATTCGTCGTAAACTTCACTTAACTGGGATTGGTCTATTTCTAGTGATTCTAGTAAATCTGGCAAGACATCACTCCAGTGCAGCGACACACTCAATAAATTAATTAGTCGTTTTACTGACTGAATATATCTTTCCAAAACGATTGTGCGCTGATAACAAGCAGTCTCCCAGGTAATTTCTGGAGTGACTGACGGGTTCCCATCCCTGTCTGCACCTACCCAAGAACCAAACTTGCAAAAGTTCTTACTTGGTGGTTCTAGCCAGGGAAAAGTATTAGCTAAAGTATATTTGAAGCGTTTGTAAAGTTGGGGAATTGCATCAAATAAGACTTCTTGGAAGTAGTGCAGCGCATAATCTACTTCATCCAGTACAGAAGGTTTAAACTGGTGTAATTCATCAGTACGCCACCAGAGGCGAATTTCTTGGATTAGTTGTTCCCGTAATTCTGCGACTTCCCAAGCATAATCAGGGTTTCCCACGCGTTTTTCTGCAAGATCAAGTTGTTGCAGCAAGTTTACCACTCGTCGCTGTTTCTCACGGATGGTATGACGAACAATTTCTGTGGGGTGAGCAGTGAATACTAATTGTACATCCAATTGGGCAATTATGCGTTGAATTTGTTGTGGTGGTACGTTTAGCTGGTATAACTGAGGAAATAAAGTGGCGAAAGTGTCTTTACTTTTCCTATTTGGATTGGCTTGCCAACTCTTGCTTAACAATTCTGTTCCCACTCCACTGTTGAAACAATTTTCAGAGGCTTCAGAATTTGGAGAGGGAATTGTGTTTGCTATTTCCTGAGTTCCTGGTTCACTTCCCGCTTCATAGCGAGTCATTTGCTGCCGTTGTTCGTAGTCCTGCTCTATGATATTGATCAGCTGGAAGTACAATGCAAAAGCACGAGCCGCCCGGATAGCTTCGTTGATATTTAACTGCTCAATTAATTTAAATACAGACGAGGCTTGATCAAGAGTTGCTTGCCCTTCTGGTGAACACAAATCACGTAATTGACGCAAAAGGTCTACCATTTTTTGCCCGCATTCTTGCCGGAGTACGGACTCCCACAATTCTTCTACTATTTGTAGTCGATGGCGCAAAAATAAATCGGAGGCGGGGTAGATATTCACTTCCTGGGCGAAAAAGTATAAAAGAGAACTCATATTTTGTGTTTGAGTAAAGCCAGTTACTTTTTATGATTTCAGGTTTTGCTCTTGACCGTCATGGAATTTGCCACAATAATTTTGAGAAAAACTAGTATAATATTTGACGCTAATTTTCAGGATTTTGTTCTGGAAAGTCAAGGATGGGAAGGCGATCGCCACGAAATAATTCTTCACTTGCTTCCCCAAGAGCTTGTAATGTTTCTGAGGTGGCTTTCTCTACTATTAGCAACATCATGACTGATGCTGTACCCATTTGCAAAAGCAAAGATTGGGGAATGGTAAATAAACCCAAATTAAGTCCTGAATTGGCTGAAGATTGTGGATTAGTAGCTTGCATAGTTAATTCTCATGCTTTGGAGGAAATCAATATCAGGTAGCAAAATTAAACAAAGCTCTAAAGTTGATGAGCTTAAATTATTAATCTTTAGCCATTGTGCCAATTAATCAAGTTAACAAAAGTGTTAAAACTTGTTGGTGGATAATTCTATGGTTCTAGTTTACAAGTGATTAGGGAATAGGGTATAGGGGGTCAGGGATCGGGGATTGGGAATCAGGGAGCAGGGAGCAGGGAGCAGGGAGCAGGGAGCAGGGAGCAGGGATCGGGGATTGGGAATCAGGGAGCAGG
Source organism: Fischerella sp. CENA71 (assembly GCA_024239075.1). GTDB lineage: Bacteria > Cyanobacteriota > Cyanobacteriia > Cyanobacteriales > Nostocaceae > Pelatocladus. The sequence continues at coordinate 31,102 of JANBVI010000026.1, forward strand.
GAGCAGGGAGCAGGGAGCAGGGAGCAGGAAGACAAAGGAGAATAATCAATCTCGATCCTCGATCCCCAATCCTCGATCCTCGATCCCCAATCCTCGATCCTCAATCCCCAATCCCCAATCCTCAATCCTCGATCCTCAATCCTCGATCCTCAATCCTCGATCCTCAATCCTCAATCCTCGATCCCCAATCCTCAATCCCCAATCCCCAATCCCCGATTCCCTTTCCCTCAATCTCTGAACCCATGAAAATAGCGTTACCAGTTAGTCAAAAGTCCTTAATACAGTGGGTAAGCCAAGCAACAGGTATCAGTTGTTTAGGCGTGAAAGTCCGGTTGCGGGGAAATGACTTACACATTCTTTGTGAAAGTCCAGAATGTCCTCAACGTTGGCGTACTCTTTTGGATTTGCTGCACGCACTCCAGCATACAGACTTGGATGCTCTGACTAAAAACGACCAACCCTCAATATACCAAGTTTTCGTCTACGGTCGGAAGAAGGGGGAAAATCAACCGCAGTGGTGTCATCAGGTTTTCTTAAATCAGTTGGATCGACATTTAAAAGAGGTAGAACAAGCCTTAATTACAGATGCAGAAAAATCCAGTCACACGGGTGGGGCGCTAATTCTTTCTAATGAGAGTTTGGCACGTCAAGGCAACCCAGAGGCGATCGCTCGCTATTTAAGCGAAACTCTCAGTAGCTTTGGAATCGGGGTAGAAGTCAAAGCTAAAAAGCAACAAGTAACTCTCGAAAATCCCATCAATCAAAACCGATTACTGATTTACTGTCAGTCTAGCTATACTCCCGATCCTTCCCTAATTGCGGAACCAGTAGCCCAGAAGTTACGTAGTCTCAAACTATCTGGTTATCAAGATGCTGTAATCGCCACCCAAGTTGAAGGTGAAACAGATTTTGACTGGATGTTGCGAGTAGATTTGACGCCTCCAGAAATTATGTTAAAAGAATGGGGGCGTTGGGGAGATGTGCAGGCGATCGCCTGGATTTTAAATGCAAAGCTGTCTGATCTGGCAATCAAAGTCACAGCAACTCTCAAAGAATCGACTCTACATCTATTTTGTACTTCCACTAACCCCAAAGCAACTAACCAAATTCCAGATAAAGCCCAGTGCTTAGGTGCAATTCTGACTTTACTGCAAGCCCTTGCACCCCAAGGAATTCTCGCCGCTACAGTTTACGGACACAAAACAACTGATCACGAACCTGCTTGGATTGATTGGCAATCTTTACCTGCAACAGAACACCCAAATTTAGCAGTATCAGCATTAGAATTAGCTTCAGTTGGCGACGAACCTGCTATTATTTTTTTACTTGAGCGTTTGCTCAATCCTGACTTAGATATTCGCCTCAAAACAGGTGGGACTCGTGTCCTCTTGTTACGTAAAGGCGATTTACTACACATCATGTGCGAAGCACTTGTGTGTCCATCACGTAAACGAGTAGCAAATAAGGTTACTGATTTTGTTAAGCAGTTAAAAATAGTAGGAATTGCAGGCGTACGAATTTATGGGCGTCGTGCTGGTAACAAGGAACCTTTCTGGAACTACGGCGTCGATTTTATAAATCGTCAACGCTTAGTACCAGAAGCTACTCCAGAATTTGCCGCTACTGCTGCTTATGTTGGTGAGCTTTTAACAACTGAGGCCAACGAGCCTGTGCTACGTCCCGATTTAACCAGCGAAGATATACAGAGTCTTTTTGCAGAAGTGTCTCAGGACTGGGGTGCAAGAATTAAAAGGTGGCTTTTAGCAACACAGCTATTTGCTGAAAAAGAATCGCAAGAGCAACAAGTAGAAGACAACGGCTGGCGAGTAGCTTTAGTTTGGGGTTTGCTTGGATTTTTGCTGACTCTCCAATCAGATTGGATTTTAGGTTATATCAGTTCTCGTTTAGTTCTCGAAACACCAAAAATTACTAGTATTCCACCAAAACAATCTTCTGTTGAAGATGAAACTCAGAAGTGGCAAAGAACAGTCTTTTTTACTAATACATCGTCTAATTCTGGAAATGAAGTATTTAACGCTTCTGGATTCACTCAGCAAGAAAATGAATCTATAAGTAGGGGAAAAGCAACTGCAACTGCTATTTTATTGGCAGCGCGATCGCAAATGCCAAGTTTCAACGTTCGCCAATTAGATGAACAACTAGCACTCTACAAACAGCGTCTTGCTAAAAGTGGTAAACCACCAGATGTATTAATTATTGGTTCCTCTCGTGCTTTAAGAGGAGTAGATCCTACAACACTTTCTAAAACTTTGGCAAATCAAGGTTACTCCAATATTGATGTGTTTAATTTTGGGATTAATGGAGCGACAGCGCAAGTTGTAGATTTTGTCTTGCGTCGGGTGCTAAAAGCATCAGAACTGCCAAAATTGATCATTTGGGCTGATGGTGCGCGTGCTTTCAACAATGGTAGAGAGGATATTACCTTTAACGCGATCGCAGCATCACCTGGTTATCAACAACTATCGCAAAAAGCCTCAGCAAACGAAGATTCAAATAATTCACCAACTACTCCCGAATCTATAACACCGAAGCCAAGCTTGAAAACCGCAACTAATACAGATAATAATTATCAAGCATTAGATGAATGGTTAAACCAAGCTCTAGCAAGTATTTCTACAACCTATCACCAGCGTGATCAAATCAAGAATTTATTGAATAAAACCCTGAAGTCTTTACCCTTAGTGAAAAATAATTCCGCAATTCATCCAAAAACATCAGCAGATGTAGAACAAGATGCTTTTGAGTTAGCTGTTGATTTTGATGGATTTCTATCAGTACCTATCCGTTTTGACCCAGCTACATACTATCAAAAGCACCCCAAAGTTAGTGGTAATTATGACAATGACTACAAATCTTTTCAATTAGTAGGAGTGCAAGACACTGCTATACAAGAAGTATTAAAATTTTGTGCATCGAAAAAAATTACAATAGTGTTTGTTAATATGCCATTGAGTGCAGAATATCTTGATTCAGTACGCAAAAATTATGAACAAGAATTTCAGCAATACATGTTACATTTAGCTGAAAATTCCAATTTAATTTATCGCGACTTGAGTTTAATCTGGCCAGAAGCTAATGAAAATTTTTCTGACCCCAGCCATCTAAATCTTTATGGTGCAGAAAAAGTCTCCAGAAAACTTGCGATCGATCCTATGATTCCTTGGCCAACCAAATAGGTTAGTTGTTAGTTCTTGGTTGGTGAAAACAGCCATAACGTGACTTACGAAAATACACTCAAACCCTTACCAAAGACAAACAAGAAATAATAAATAACACTGTTGACATTTAAACGTCAGGTGCTACAACAGGGAGAACCTAGCAGCACAAGCTATCCTTGACAATTGACTATTGACTGTATCAATGAAATTTATATCACTTTTATACGGAATATTTTTACTAAGTGTGCTTTTGATTTATTGGTCATTAGCACAAAAAAAAATAAAAACTTGGGTGCTATTGATTGCTAGTATTGGCTTTTATGCTTCTTTACAGATTCATTACATCCCGCTTTTACTAGCACTAACTTATTGTAATTTTCGTATAGGAATAGCACTAGATCCATATAATTCACTTAATGCCAATTCTGACAATCTCCAAGATTTTAATGAAGAATTCCATTTATCTCAAGCTGATTGGAATAGTCAGCGTTTAAAACTATTAATACTGGGTGTAACTATAAATGTTTTATTACTGTTTGGTTTTAAATATATCCCACCTTTATATAAAGTTATTTTTCATCCTGACACAAATCTAGGATTTGATTCTTTTAAATTAATTGCACCTTTAGGAATTTCATTTTTTACATTTGAGTGTATATCCTATTTAGTTGATGTTTATCGGGGAGCGCCTGCTACTAAAGAATTTATTCAATTTGCATCCTATAAATTATTCTTTGCAAAATTAATTTCTGGCCCTATTACTCGCTTTCATCACCTTGCTCATCAATTTCATCAATTACACTTTCCTACCAGCAAGATTCTCGCAGAAGGTGTTTGGTTAATTGCTCAAGGAACATTCAAAAAAGCTATTCTGGCTGATCACTTGGGAATTTATGTAGATTTATGTTTCGGTAACTTGCAACGAGCTGGTAGCAATGATTTATGGTTAGCAATATTAGCCTACGGTTTTCAGCTGTATTTAGATTTTAGTGGTTATGTAGATATTGCCCGTGGCACTGCTTTACTATTTGGTTTGTTTCTACCAGAAAATTTTGATTTCCCCTATTTCAGCACTAGTATTGCTGATTTTTGGCGGCGCTGGCATATAACACTGGGAGATTGGTTACGTAATTACATTTATTTTCCTTTAGGTGGTTCTCGTCGGAGTTTAAATCGCACCTGCTTAAATTTGATGATTGTCATGCTAATAGCAGGTATTTGGCATGGTGCAGCATTAGGCTTTGTAATCTGGGGTGCGTTTCACGGTATAGCTTTAGTTATACACAGACTAACTGATACCCTTAGCGATCGCTTTGAGACTTTGGAACATTTTTGGCACAATCCTTTGGGTAAGCTGATAGCTTGGATATTCACCCAATTTATGGTTTTTACATCTTGGATTTGGTTTCGCTTACCAAATCTCCAAGATTCTTCTCTTGTCTTTAAACACCTTTGGGGATATCCTGCTGACACCCAATTTGCTCAAAAAGTTTATGTAGAAGCCCTCAATATTAGTCAGTATCAATTAGCAATAATTTTAGGCGTGATTGCTACTTGTATGACAGTAGCTTATTTCTTCAATCGTCAATTAAAGTTACAGTTCAATTGGCCTGTTAAACTCTTGTTCGTGCTTCCCTGTTTCTACGCTGTCTGGATACTCGCTCCAGAAGGAAGTCTGCCATATATTTACTTTGATTTTTAATCTCAAATTTCTATTTGATTTCTAAAAAAACTTAGTAAACTTTACTATTGCCTGTTTTCCCTTCGCTATTGCGCGTTAAAGTTATTTATTGAACTATAACTTTACATAAATACATGAATTTAAAAAACAAAATATTAAATAATCTAAAGACATAAAAATTAATAAAAAATGAGTGGATAAACGCTTGTAATAAATAAATTTTTGTGTAAAGTTTATTAATACAGACAAAATTAAATGTTTGTCTGAATACATTCTTCCAAAAATTCATTCATCGCACTTATAAGAGCAAATGACTACAACATTACAAAGACGCACAAGCGGCAACGCGTGGGAGCGTTTCTGTGAGTGGGTAACAAGCACTGAAAACCGCCTATACGTAGGTTGGTTTGGTGTATTGATGATCCCAACTCTGTTGGCTGCAACCACCTGCTTTATCATCGCTTTCATCGCTGCACCTCCCGTAGACATCGATGGCATCCGTGAACCTGTTGCAGGTTCCTTGATTTACGGCAACAACATCATCTCTGGTGCAGTAGTACCTTCTTCCAACGCGATCGGTTTGCACTTCTACCCCATCTGGGAAGCAGCTTCCTTAGATGAGTGGTTGTACAACGGTGGTCCTTACCAATTGGTAATCTTCCACTTCCTCATCGGCTGCTTCTGCTACATGGGCCGTCAGTGGGAATTGTCCTACCGCTTAGGTATGCGTCCTTGGATCTGCGTAGCTTACTCTGCTCCTTTGGCATCTGCTACAGCAGTATTCTTGATCTACCCCTTGGGTCAAGGTTCCTTCTCTGATGGTATGCCCTTGGGTATCTCTGGAACATTCAACTTCATGATCGTGTTCCAAGCAGAACATAACATCCTCATGCACCCCTTCCACCAACTTGGTGTAGCAGGTGTATTCGGTGGTAGCTTGTTCAGTGCAATGCACGGTTCTTTGGTAACTTCTTCCTTAGTTCGTGAAACAACCGAAACCGAATCTCAGAACTACGGTTACAAATTCGGTCAAGAAGAAGAAACCTACAACATCGTTGCAGCACACGGTTACTTCGGTCGCTTGATCTTCCAATACGCTTCCTTCAACAACTCTCGCAGCTTGCACTTCTTCTTGGCTGCTTGGCCTGTAGTCGGAATTTGGTTCACCGCACTGGGAATCAGCACCATGGCGTTCAACCTGAATGGTTTCAACTTCAACCAATCAGTAATTGACTCACAAGGTCGCGTGATCAATACTTGGGCAGACATCATCAACCGGGCTAACTTGGGTATGGAAGTAATGCACGAGCGTAACGCTCACAACTTCCCTCTGGACTTGGCTGCTGGAGATGTTGCACCAGTTGCAATCTCTGCTCCCGCTATCAACGGTTAATTTTTTAAATAACTGAGGTGTGGTAAATCGCGCCTCTAGGAAAATACAAAAGCGCTTACCTGAGGTAGGCGCTTTTTTATGATTGCTAGGAATTACACTTTTGTAGTAAGCACTTTAGTGCTTAAAAATAAAAACTGTATTGCTTCGCAAAAGCCGCACGGTAGTCCTTACTACGAACTTTATTCACACGGTACTAGGAGTAAGTGAACTACCCGACGCTGACCTACGGTACAGCACGGGCTTCCCAATTCATCGGCAGTAGCCTCCACAACTGCGTAGTTCTATTGGTCTTGCACTGTCTCCAAGGGTAAATCCTGATTGCGATCGCTTCATCGCTTCAAAAGTTTCACAATTATAAAGTGATTATTGATATTTCACTCAAAATATCTGTCTATGAAAATCTATTTTTAATTAACAAAATTAACTATAGACTTTTTGCAAAATCTATTTTCTTATACTTACCTACCGCTACCGCGATCGTCACTTGCAAACTTCATAAGATGCCCTCGAATTAGCTGTTAATTCCTTCTACAAAAAGCAGTCAGATTAACAGGAGTAGTTGAACATCATTTGGCATTTTGGCAGAAGTCAGACAATTTTGGATTTTGGATTGATTCCACGGATCAATCCGGGGGCTTGTACAATCTTTGAAAATCTCTTAGCTAGCCACTAGTTTCTCACCTTTGAGCATCCGCGATGCTGCTTCTAGTAGAGCTTCTTCCAGATAAGGTTTAGTGAAATAACCACTTGCTCCCAAGCTGATAGCCATTTGTCGATGCTTGTCTGCACCTCGCGAGGTGAGCATAGCTATGGGTAAATGATTGAGGTTTGAATCTTTTTGAATGCGAGAAAGTAATTCTAGACCATCGCAACGAGGCATTTCAATGTCACAGAACACGAGATCGCAAGGTAAACCAGAACGCAGTTTATCCCAGGCTTCTTGTCCATCACGTGCTTGTTCTACCCGATAGCCTGCTTTATTAAAGGTTAAAGAAAGCAATTCTCTAACTGTAATTGAGTCATCGACAATCAATACTGTTGGGTCAATTTTAGTTACAGATGTATCTGGCTGATTTGGAGTTGATATTTGACTCAAAATACTGACTGTACTTTGTTTAGAAGTCCGTCCCTGGAAGATATCAATAATTTCTAGGACATCAGCGATCGGCATAATTCGACCATCTCCTAAGATGGTAGCACCAGCTACACCAACTGGTTTGGGAGCAGGTCCTTCAAATTGTTTAATCACAATTTCTTGTTCACTCAGTACTTGATCAACCTGTAAAGCGACTAGTGTATTTGCCGATCGCACTACAACGACGGAAATCATATCATCGTCTCGGTTTCCTCCGTAGACATTACCTCGACTCAGTAGTCGATTGAAAGTTAAAAGTTCTTGTAAAGGTTTGAATGGCAGCATTCTATCCCGCCAAGGAATTAGCTTTTCACCTGCCTCGCCCTCTTGGATATTTTTTACAGGTACGTCTAGGGTATCTTCTACACCATCCATCGGGAAAGCAATTCTGGCTTTATCAGAAACACAGAAAAGCGCTTTGCAAATACTGAGTGTCAGTGGTAAACGAATTGTAAAACTAGTACCCTTACCCATCGCAGAATCAACAGAAATTCCTCCACGAATTTCACTGATTTTTGTATGAACTACGTCTAAACCGACACCGCGACCTGCTAAATCATCAGCTTGTTCTTTGGTACTAAAACCTGGTCGGAACAGTAGATCATAAACTTCTATCGGAGGCATAGTTTTGGCTTGACTGGGAGTAATCAAACCAACTTTGATTGCTTTTGCTTTTACCGCATCTGAGTTAATCCCAGCACCGTCATCACTGACACAAATAATAGTTTGATTACCTTGGTGGAAAGCAGAAACAGTAATGTTTCCTACAGGAGGTTTTCCTTGAGAACGGCGTTCTTCTGGCGTTTCGATACCGTGAGCGATCGCATTGTTGAGCAAATGCGTCAGTGGTGTTTTGAGATGTTCCAAAATCATTTTGTCAATCAAGGTATCTCGACCTTGAACCACCAACTCTACTTGCTTCCCATACTTAATAGAGTTGTCGCGCACACCTCGTGGTAATAAATCGGTAGCCTGGGAAAAAGGCTCCATTCGCGCTCTTGTCAGTCCTTCTTGAAGTTGGCTGGTAACTTGTCGGAATTGTCGTGCTACCCGTTCACTTTCTTCAGTAACAAAATCAATATCACTTGCAGACTCACGCACCCGCACGATCAGTTCAATCATTTCTTGGGACAAACTATGGAAGGGTGTGAAACGATCCATTTCCAGTTCACTAAAGCCCCTATCTGTATCAGATGTGCCGAAATTGCTATTTTTGCGACTGGCTAACAAAGATGCTTCTAGTAGCGATCGCTCATACAATTCCTGCATTCTTGTTCCCACATCCGAGAGATGCTGTACCTGATGCAATAGATTATCTAATGACTGGCGTAAACGTTCTTGATCCTGCTCTAGGGTATTGCGGTTTACTACCAACTCCCCAACTAAATTACTCAAATCATCCAGATGTTTAACAGGGACTTTCATTAATTGCTCAAATCTGGAAGTAGTATTCCAACCAGAGTTACGTCCACCTGTTAAATTGGCTGTGCTAGGTGTTACCGCTTCCCCTACCATCCCTTCTAATTCTTTAAATTCATTCTCAATCTCTGGGGATAAAATCGGGTTGCTTGCATCTTCTTTAGAAAATCGTGGCGTAGATTGCTCTGCTACTACTGCATCTTCATCTTCCTCCAAAGTCAGCATTTCTTCTAAGGCAGCAAATTCGATATCTGGGATTGTGGGAGTATGAGCCTTTAGTAGTGCTTCTTCGTCAAGTAAATCATCTAACTCATTAAATCCATCTTCTACAAAAGCATCACTTTCTGCTTTTGTTTCTGTTTCTGCAATTACTGATTCTTCTTCTATTAAATCTGTAATTTTTATCTCATTATCGTAGCTATACTCTTGTACATCTAATTCAGAATCTAGAATTTCAAATTGGAAATTGTTTTGTTCATTTTCTGGCTCAAATTCATCTTTTGGCAAATTTGACAATGATAAATTCTCACTCAAATCTAGATCAAAAGAAAAAGATTCTGCTATTACCTCTTGATTTGCAGCAATTAAGTTATCCAGAAATTCTATTTCTGAATCTGCCTGTATTTGAGATGCAATCATATCAGCAAAACTGAGGTCTGCTACATCTGTTGTAAATAATGTATCATCTTCTGAGTGAGGCTGAAAAGCAAATGGATTATTTCTACTATCAACTTGCAACTCATGAGATTCTGGTGCTGACAAATCATTCAATAAAACTTCTAGATTTTCGTTGCTATCTTCTTCTATTCTGAGCGCATCTAACCAGTCGATTTCTTGTTCAGTAATTGGTTGATGTAAATCGAAAGCTTGTATTTCTGTGGAAAAATGAGTAAATTCGGGAGTGAATTCTAGAGCTTCTGGTTGTTGTGAAATATTATGAAGATTTCGAGGAGATAACTCTTCATCAACAGGAGATGTACTTGTAGAATCATGTACTGCTAATTCAGCAAATAAATCATCGCTAGTATCAGTAGAGAGGATTAAGTCTTGAGTAAAACCTAAATCTAAATCTTCTAACTCAAAATCTTTAACTGACTCTGGTGTTTGTTGTTGGCGATCGCTAAAAATATCATCAGCAGCAGCAGCAAACAATATTTCTTCTAATGCTTTGGCGGCATCTTCTTCAGCAGAAACTTCTAATTCTCCTAATCCTGATATTTCTGTTTGTGTCGATGAAACTAAATGGTTTGTAGTAGAGGAAAATTCTGTGGTTGTAGGACTAAGCTGATCAAATAAATCATCATATTCTGACCCATCAATAATAATAGTCGGATTATACTCTTGTTGTTCTTCATTAAACAAACTATCTAAAGTCGAATTTTCTTCTATTGATTTATTAATTTCTTGATCAATTTCCTGTGTTGAAATTGGATTTTCCAACTCTCCTAATAAATTATTATATTCACTTTGTAATTGCTGATATTTTATATTTTCATTCACTGTATTTTTTAATGAAGAATCCAGATTTGTGTCTAAACTTTCTTCTTCTAAAAAATCATCACCAAAAAGTTGTACAAGAGTTAACTCTTCTTTATCATTGATGATTTGCCTCTCTTGAATACTCGTATTCCCTTCTACAGACAATAACTCTGCTAAATCGTTGATAGTATCTGTTGGATCGTTTATTTCAACTTCAATATGATTATTTGTGCTATCTTGTTCAGTAACTTCTTCTTCAACATCCCATGTTTCGTTAAAGTTAGGAGTTTCACTTTCAAATAATTGAGCAAGAGTATTTAACTCTGCTAATCCGACTTCTGGTCCGTGAACTTCTAAATTTTGAATATCTAAATCTTCGTTTTCTTCATCATCTAGATGAAGTTGATTAGATACTTCAGATAAACTGACAATAGTATTTTCTAATTCTAATTCCTGAGATTCAGGTTCATTGTTCCAGTCAGCGAAATTAGCTGTACGTCCATGAATTTGTTCAGATAATTCTGAAAGACTGTTGATCCTATCCTCTTGTGCAAATTCTATTAATTCTGTTTGTGTGGTCAATTCAACGAAATCACTAATATTACTATCCAATTGTTCAGATAATTCTGAAAGGTTAGTAATTTTATCTTCTTGTGCAAATTCGATTGACTCTGATGGAGTTATTAATTCAGTAATATTATCTGTAGTTGATGTAGTGTTGTCGTCAGCAGTGGCGTTCTCAACAGGTGTAGTGACTAAAGTTTCCTCGAATGCTGTTGATGGCGCTGCTTCTATATCAGCTTCTTCCTTAGTAACATCAGTTGTGATGTCTAATAGTTCTATTTGAGGTGGAAGTAATGCTTCTAGCTGCTGACTAATACTGATTTCAGCTTCTCTACCAGCAAGAACTAATTCTAGAGCTTGCTTGATATCTGTAATCACGATTTTTGCTAATGTTAAATAGCTATTTTCTTGGTTGGCGATCGCTTGACTTGCAGCTTGACACAAATTACACCAAGATGCACAATTCAATTGTTTACCAAGCTCGGCCAATTGGTTACAGCAGTCTTGCAAACTTTGGCGCGTTTCAGGTGTTGCTGGTTGCTTAAATAACTGCAACATTTCTCGGAGGTCTTGCAATACCAGATTTTGCTGCTGTTGCCAACGTTCAGTATCAGCAAGCGGTAATCCCGTAGCTCCTTGTTTGACCAACAAATCCAAATGTTCATTCAACCACCCAAACACAGGTTCCGCTTCTGACATAATATGATTGGCAGTTTCTTCTGTCAGACCAAACGACCCGGTTAAATTCTCTAGCAGTGCTTTGAGGGTATCAGATACGCCCAAAAACAAAGATTCAAGCTTTTGATCAACCTGCACTGGACACTCTTTTAAGACTTTAAAACAGTCTTCTAAGCGATGAGCAGTATGCTGAATACTACCCAGACCAAGCATCGCCGCCCCTCCTTTGATCGAGTGAGCCGCTCGAAAAACTTCATTCAGCATTTCTGGGTCTTTAATAGTACTTTGCAGATTCAGCAACCCCTGCTCAATTGTGGCCAGGTGTTCTTTGGCTTCTTCAATAAAGTAACCGAGAATGCGCTGTTGTTGTTCTGGAAGCATAGTCAAGGGTCATCCGATTTTGGATTTTGGATTTTGGATTTTGGATTGATTCCAATACGTGAGAACTGCTTGCTCTGTACCATCAAAGAATTATCGGTCAAGGGTCAACAGTCAAGGGTCAATGGCTAAAAAGTTTTAAATTAATGACTAACGACTAATGACTAATAACTAATTATCTAGTTTCTGAGGTTTCTACTCGGAACCTTTCTACAGAGGCGATTAAGTCACGGGAGACGCCTACTAAGTTTTGTAGTGCGCCGGAAACTCGTTGAGCTTCTTGGGATGTTTCTTGGGCTGTGAGTTCGACTGATTGCATCACCTGAGCTACAGCGCGGGAAGTTTCTGTTTGTTCGACAGTGTCGGAAGTAATTGAACACACAAGAATATCAATGCGATTTGCTACTTGAATAATATTTTCTAGCGATCGCTTGGCTTCTTCTGCTAATTTTGTACCTTGAATTACCTGTTGAGTACCTTCTTCCATCGCTGTCATTACTGAGCCTGTTTCGCTCTGGATTTGCATGACTATTTGTTCGATTTCTTTGAGAGATTTGGCTGATTTATCAGCTAACTGGCGTACCTCATCCGCAACAATCGCAAAACCTCGTCCTGATTCCCCTGCTCGTGCTGCTTCAATACTGGCGTTAAGAGCTAATAAATTGGTTCTGGAAGCAATTTGAGAAATCAACGCAACAATTTTGGAAATTTCTTGTGATGATTCTGCCAGCCGCTTCACTTTACGGGTAGTTTCGGCGACAGTTTCACGAATTTCTAAAATCCCTGCTACCGTATTTTCTACTGCTTCTCCTCCTTTGAGAGCGATCGCACTGGCTTCACGAGCAACTGTTTCTGCTTCCCGTGCAGCTTCTGCTACCCGTTGGATAGAATCAGTCATCACCTGTACCGAATTGAGGGTGACTGCTAACTCTTCAGCTTGGCGTAAAGCATCGCTAGATAAGGCCCTGGCAAATGTTTCAGAGTTAGTTGCACCTTTTGTGACTTCCCGCGCTGCGACTTTCACCTGTTGGACAATATCTCGCAGGTTTTGAATCGTTAAGTTAAATGCATCAGCAACTGCTCCTAAAACGTCGGCTGTCACCTCGGCTTGGACAGTTAAGTCTCCCCTCGCGGCTCCTTCTACATCATCTAGTAGACGAATTACTTGCCGTTGCAAGTTTTCTTTGGCTTCTTCCTGTTCTTGGGCTTTGCGTGTTGCTTCATTGGTTGTAGTAAAAATTACTCGTGTCATTTCATTGAAGCCAGCAGCTAATTTGCCTAACTCATCTTCTGAGTAGACTGTGGCTTGGACATTGAGATTACCTTTCTGCACGGCATCAAATTGGTTTTGTAAATCTTTAGTCGTGCGCCGGATTTGCTTGAGAGTGAGATTGCCCATAATCCCAGTAGTCGCAAAACTTACAACTCCGGCTGCTAATGCCATTGCCCAGCCAGTATTGCGTACAGACTCCCGTTGTTGGGGTGCAGAAACTGTCGTTGCGGCGAAACTCACTAAAGCTACAACTACTGCTGAAGCTACACCGACGCAGCTGGCAACTATCCATTGCTTTTTGCCTAGTGGGGCATTTTCTAGGGGTGCGAGAATCCCTTGTTCAAGGCTGACTTGAGGTTTGATGTTGTTAACGTCTGTTTGAGCAAAGACTGGGACTGCTTCTTGGGAACCGGTGATACTAAACAATTCATCATCGCGATCGCTTTGTGTGGAGTTATCCACATTTTCATTTCCTTTTTCAGCAATCTCAGAATTTTCCAAAGGTTGACTGAAACTTTTGTTGTTTGATACGAGTGAACCAGAATTTAGTTGCGAGTCAGCGAAATCAGAATTGTTGACAAAATCAAACTCTGCCTCAATATTTCCTAAATCATCAAATTCACCAAAGTCATCTAAAAACTCAATATTGCTACCTTGAGAAATTTTGCTATTTAGTTGGCTGTTATCTTCTTGTTCATTTTCAGAAAATGATTCTGAACCAAAAGCTGATTCAAATGCCTCTAGATCAAAACTGTCATCATCAAAGTTGTGATTTTGCTTCGTCTGGTAATTGAAATTTAGTTGGTTATCTTCAATAGTAAAATTACTTTTTAAAGATTTACTTTTGTATTCCACACGATTGATTTCTGTGATTTCAATATCTGTCTCTAGTTCTTGAACTAGAAAAGTTTCATCATCTGAATAAAATTGTTTCATGCTCTGCAAACTATTATTACTAGTTTCTGGTGAGGTTTGCTCCGCAGAATCATGTTCTTGATCTTGGCTATTTAAGGTAGGACTGGGTGTGACAGTGATTTTTGCAAAATCTAAGTCACTAATGTTTGACTGATTTTCCACCAAATTATGATGAACAGTACTTGTATTATTTTGTTCTAAATCGCTATTAATTTCTATTTTGTCTATAGATGATGAAATATCATCCTGTAAAAAAGCAGGTAATTCTAATTCTGCTTTTTCCCAGATATTGGCTTGTGAATTTAACTCTAATTCTGATTGAGAGGAGGTAAAAGGATTATCGCTGATAATTTCTGGAAAATCTGTGTCTGGAGTTGATTCACTACTATCGTCAGGTGTATGAAATGGGTTTCCCGCTAAGGAAAGCTCTTCTATCTCCTGTGCTGTCTCTTCATGGTTAGCGATCGCGTTCAACTCAAAGCTATGATTATTTAAATCCTCTAAATTTTCTAAATCTTCTAATATTTCTAACTCTTGTTCTGCTGATTTTTCTTCGGCAAACATAGAAGCATCTTGTGCAGATTGCTGGAATTTGTTATTATCAGCAATGTTCTCTAATGCCTGTTGATATTGATTGATATGCTCCAGTCCTGTTTCCGCAAAAACAGTTACTTCTGGATCATCAGTTAGTTCCAACACTTTTTCGTATTCGACTTTTGCCACATGATACTGCTGTAAAACATAGTAGATGTGACCCCGTAACAAATGGGTGTTGGGGTCATTTGGTAGATTTTGCACCACCTCGTCGATGAGGATGGCTGCTTCTTGGTAGTCTTGTTGCGCGTAGGCTGTTAAAGCCTGTTGGTATGTCTGCGCGTTATCTTCTATACTCGCTGCCATTTCTTAATCTCCCTCTTTCATCCTGCCCAACGCGCACTGCGTAAAATTGCGGTTTGATCTAGTAGTCGCAGACACTGTTTGTTTCGAGCATCTAATAACCATTCTCCTCGCAAAAAAGGAGCCATTGTATCCGGTACATTGGTTGGTGTCAACAAATGCTGTGCATCTAGCCAATCCATAGCGCCAATTTCTTCTACTGCTAAACCGACAATTGTGTCTTGTTCTTCTATGGCGATCACCGGAATTTCGGCGCGATCCGTATTTAATACTGTTGCTTCCCCTAGAAATTGACCCAAATCAGCCACCCAGATAACTCGACCTCGTAAATTTAGAGTACCCAAAAGTAAATGAGAAGCATTAGGGATTGGGGTGATTCGATCAGGACTCAGTTCGATGACTTCCCGAATACCAGTCGCTGGTAGTGCAAACTCCTGATGCGAAGGAATAAGAAACCGCAAATGTAACTCACCTTCAGGACTTTCTACTTGTAATTCAGGACGAAAGTGATCTTGTCCATTGCCTCCTAAAAAGTCCGGTTTATTGACCATATTCTGCTCATCCTTATCCTCGCAATAGTTGTTTGACTGTTCCCACCAACTCAGTTGGTTGAAATGGTTTGGCTATGTAGGCATCTGCACCTTGTTTCATCCCCCAATAACGATCAAATTCTTCCCCTTTAGAAGAACACATCACCACAGGGACATTTTGGGTTTTGGGATCGGATTTTAAGCGACGGCAAACTTCGTAGCCATTCATTCGGGGCATGACAATATCTAATACCACTAAATCAGGAGCAGTTGTTTGAATTGCTTCTAAAGCTTCTACTCCGTCACTGGCATGAGTTACTGTTAAGCCACTCGCTTTCAGGAGGTCTGTGATCATCTCCCTTTGTGCGATACTGTCTTCCACGATCAGAACTGTACTCATAAACGCCCCTATCTACCTCCTGATGTAGACGTCCCTATCTGGAACACGCCCTGCTTTCCCCGTAAGCATTTACTGTATAAAATAATTTTATTTTTCACTTTTACTAGATAATGAGGTTTCTTAGGCCGACTGATGCTGTAGATATTATTTTTTACTCTATCTTCTACTAGAACAACAAGTGCTATGTTTGTTTTATTACTTCATATCCACTATTGTTTAAATATTTCTCCACAAGAATTACTAACTCAGTATGCCCAAATGGCTTGCTTAAATAATCGGTAGCTCCCACCATTGTGGCTCTGATTCGATCAAAAAATCCTTCTTTGGCGGTAAGCATAATAATAGGTATATTCCGAAATGATTCGGAGTGTCGCAGCATTGCACAAATCTCGTATCCATTCAACTGTGGCATAGCAATGTCACAAAAAATTAAATCGGGTTGGAATTGAAAAACAAGACTGAGTGCTTCTAAAGGATTTGTGACGGCGATCGCTTCATAACCTTGTGTTTTCAAAATAGTCTCTATATTTGTACAGGTGCTGAGTGCATCATCAATACATAATATGCGTTGCTTGTGATTCTTTTGTAGGGGATATTCATTATCTTGTTGATTTGTCAATAGTTCATTTGTATCTGGGTATACTAAATGTACCCAACCCTGTTGTATATACGGATATATTGCCTGAGCAACAGTTATAATATTGTGGTTGAGATGACGAGCTAATTGACGTAGAGATGTTTTACCATCTGTCCAATGCTGTAGCTTATTCACAGTTACTTCTGGTAGTGAAGAGCGTAGGTTCACTATGTCAGTGAGCATGGGAAATTGTTCCGGGGACTGAATATGAGGATACAATTGCTTCCACTGCTGCACCTGCTTAACGATTTTGGTAAGTAAAGGAGCAACCTCTAGAGTTGTTAATTGTGGTGTCAGTGCAGAACTCACTTCAAAAACAAAGCTACCTTGCTGTAAATTCAGCAGGTCAAATAGAGTCTCATGCACTAGGCCGTAAATAATACTCCGAGCCTGAGTAGGATTAATAATATTCTGCTCTAATAGTGTCCATAAATAGGCATATTCTGGTGGATTAAATGTTTCTAAACAGACTCTTTGTTCTTCATCAAACTGTAGCTTGACTTGATAATGACGCAAATAATCACTCAGGCGAGATAAAGTGCGATCGCCATTAACTGCATAAATAATCTGACCGTTTACAAACAAGATAAACCAAGACAGATTTTTGCGATTCTGATTTCTCCCAGCTTGAGGATGCTTGTGAAAGCTATGAGCTTCTACAAATAATTGTCCAGTACGCTGCCCCAATTCTATTAATTGCAGGATACTGCGAATATCTATTTCATATAAATTTCCCTGCATTTAGTGAAAAGGTACTCCTTTTTTGGGGACTGGGAAGGTGGACAAGGGGAGCCGCCCTTGCGGGTTAAGAGCGTTGTAGCACGTGGCGTGGACAAGGGAGAAAATAAAAAACCAACTATTGACAATTGACCAATGACAAATGACTAACCACTAACATACTGAGGTCAAGTTAGTGATCACACGGTAGTCATCATAACTCACAACAGTACAAAATATTGGATAAACAACGAGTTACTTGTATGAATATCCAGACGTGATATTTCCCGTCTATACATATATTTTGCCTGTCTTGTTTACCTATGATTTGGGTTAGACAAGGCAGGTTAACGCAATTATCTAATGTATAACCGAAAACACAATTATTAAGTGCATCAAAAGGATTAAAGGAGTGCTGTATTTAGCAGAAGTACAAAAACAAAAAGGTGGTTTACTTGGTGGTGGTGGCAAAACCGAGTTAAAACTTTTGGCTTGTCAACGGACAGATCAAAGTTGGAGTGCTGGATCAGAAGAAATTATTACAGCTGAAGAAGCCAATAAACTAAATGATGGGGCGCTCATACTCGTAGAATTGAATCCTCAGCGTCAAGTGCAGCGAATTCAAGAAGCGGGACGTCCGCTAGTAAATATTTTGCAGAATTTTTCCCGTCAGCTAGAAAAATTTAAACTGAAGGAAGAAGAAATTGACCAATGGAAAGAGTCGCTGACATTTCAAGCGCAGGAACTTAACCGCCGCGAAATCGAAATGGAAACGCGCTTAGAACAACTCCAACACATGGAGGATGAATTTCAACGCTTAGATACAGAAAAACAGGAAGTGGAAACTTCCCGTGTGGATATTGAAAAGCTGCAACAAGAAATCGAGCGAAACCGCCAGGAACTTGAAGGAGCTTGGGAGCATTTACGGGGTGAGCAGCGTCGCTTAGAAGAACATCAAGCGCAGTTCCAACAAGGAAATGTGGTGGATGAAGAACAAAGTCGCACCTTAAAAGAGTTGCTTGATCGTCTTTCTAGTAGTGTTGCTCCAACAGAAATAGTGCGGGAAAATCTACAACTGGCATTTGAAATGGTGGAACAACAGCAAGCTCTGCTTAATCCCCATTGGGAACAACTAGAACAACAAAAGAAATTAGCTGAGGAACAACAGGCTGAGATTGATCATTTATCGCACATTTTTTTTGAACGTCAAAATGAATGGCAGCAAGCTCAAAATCATCTAGAACAACAAACAGTTGATTTACAAACAAACACAGCTACTCTTAATAGTAAACAAGAGTATGTTCGGATATTGGAAGAACAACTGCAATACCAAGAACATTTATATCAACAAATTTCTGCTTTATCGGCAACTTTTGGTGATGTAGTTTTATCTGAGGACATTGATATTGAAAACTTAGAAAAAATGCCTCTAGAAGAACTGGAAAAAATAGTACAGGATTTACAAGACAAGTTAAATATAGACTCCAGTTTTGTTAATGATCAAGAACAAGAACTAAAATATAAACAAGAAACTATAGAAGAAATACAACAAAAAATCAATCAAGCATCCCCAACTGAACGAAGTCAATTAGAAACAGAATTAGCTGATGAAAAAGACCACTACCAAATGCTTAATGAGACTTTGGTAGGACAACGTCGTCATTTACTTGAGCGTCAAGGACTTCTCAAACAGCATAAAATAGTACTAATGCGGCGACAAGGACAAAACCTCACAAATGTTGAGGAAGATGAAAAATTAGATTTAAATCCGATACTCGAACAGATCCAAAAACAGCGACAACAACAGTCAGAAATACTACAAAATTTAGCAAAAGATATTGAACAGTTAAAAGATAGCATTCATCAAATGCAAGAAAACATTGGACAGCAAACTCAACAACAGGCGATGAAACGTGAGGAACTGCAAACAATGGAGCAGAACTTGCTATCATTACGAATGACAACAGCTAAATCTCAAGGTCAGCTAAATTTATATCAACAAGCATTACAACCAATTCAAGATACCTTGGATGGATTGCGACATAAAATACAAAGCGTTTCTGAATCTTTAGCTGAAGTTCAACAAATTGGTGATTCTCAACTCGACGCTATTACCCAAATGCATCAAGTAATCTTAAATTTAATTTCTCAACCAGAATTAGCAGGAACATAGAGATCAGGGACTGGGAGTTAGAGATTCATTAATTAATATAGGTATTTTAATTCACTCAGTTTATAGACTTTAATAGACTTTTAGCGTCTAGTTTCTAATCCAGATCCAATCACCTTCTACTCTCGCGATCGCACCACCGGGAAATGGATCGGTTTGTGATTTATTGGGTGCTGTTATTAAGGCTGTAAGTTTTTCTATTTGCTCAAAACTAGGACTTATAGGAAGTATTTGTTGTAATACTTGCCGCATTACCCGTCTTTGCAGAGCAAGAGGGGCTTTTTGTAATACATGACGGTTGAGTTTGAGAGGAAGAGAAAAAGAGGACACGGGGACACGGGGAGACTCTGACACGGAGAGTACTGTTGATAGATTCACCGCTCTGTTCTTTGCGTCTTCTTCTAGGCTCATGGCTTCTTCTCGCAACTCCTGAGCAGCTTTTTCTAAGTATTCCACTTCTGCTTGCAGTAGTTCTGCTGTTTGAGCTAAAGCTGATTCTACTTTTGGGTTAAAGTTTTGGCACAAATATGGTAATAATTCTTGGCGAATGCGGTTACGGGCGTACTTTAAATCTTGATTTGTAGAATCTTCCCAGATTGGTAGTTGAAAATCCTCACAAAATTGACCGGTTTCGGCGCGGGTGATTTCTAAAAGTGGACGTACTAGCATGATGCCATCAACAAGTGGACGTCGCCAAGTTAAAGCTTGCAAACCATCAGCCCCAGTACCACGAATTAAGTTGTAAATTAGGGTTTCTGCCCGATCGCTTGCTGTGTGACCTGTAATTACATATTGATAGTTATGCTGTTGAGCGATCGCACTCAAAACTTTATACCGCCATTCACGCGCAGCAGCTTCAGTTTGTACAGTCTCTCTTTCTTGCGTTTCTACAGTTTCTAAGTAAAATGATATACCCCAATTTTTAGCTAAATTTTCTATGTGTTGGGCATTAGCTTGTGAATCAGGACGCCAGCGATGATCACAGTGGGCAATACCTAAGCACCATCCCCATTTTTGTTGTAAATCTAACAGTAACTTGATTAAACACAGAGAATCTTGTCCACCGGAAACTGCTACTAGTAAGTGGTGGTTACGTTCAAATAGGCGACGCGATCGGATCGTGCGATGTATTTTTAGATGTAAAGGAGTCCATGCCATTTTGGATTTTGAAATGCTGATGGACACATAGGTGTAGGTTTTTTAAGGGTGTAAGGATGTAAGGGTGTAAGGGTAAATATATTAGTTGTTTTTCTTCTTACACCCCTAAACCCTTAAACCCCTAAATCCCTAAATCCCTACAACCTTATGCTAAAGCTGGTACAGGAATTACCAAATGGGGGTACAAAGGGAAGCGATCGCACAGTGCTGCTACCCGTTGGCGACAATCAGCAGCGACACTTTCGGAATCTGGATTTAACAGGCGATCGGCAATAATATTACCAATCTCTGTAAACTCTGCTAATTCCATACCCCGTGTTGTCATGGCTGGTGAACCCAATCTCAGACCACTAGTTACAAAGGGTGATTCTGGATCGAAAGGAACGGTATTTTTGTTAGTAGTAACATTTACAGTACTTAAATACTGTTCAGCTTGCTTTCCAGTCATGCCTATACTCCGTAAGTCTACGAGCATGACATGATTATCAGTACCCTTTGATACTAATTTAAAACCGCGATTTTGGAGTTGTGTAGCTAAAGCACGGGCATTTTCAATTACTTGGGCGGAATAAGTTTTAAATTCGGGTTTCAAAGCTTCTCCCAAAGCCACTGCTTTACCTGCAATGACGTGTTCTAATGGGCCACCCTGAGTCCCAGGGAAAACGGCTTTATCAAGTTTTTTACCCAATTCCGGGTCACGAGTCATAATTAAACCACCTCTTGGCCCTCTTAGGGTTTTGTGGGTAGTTGTTGTCACTACATCACAATAAGGGATGGGGTTGGGATGTAAACCGCTAACCACCAAACCAGCAATATGGGCAATATCTGCGAGCAAGTATGCACCAATTTCATCAGCAATGCTGCGGAACTTTTCAAAATCGATGATCCGGGGATAAGCAGAATAACCACAAATCAAGAGCTTAGGACGCTCCCTTAGCGCCAGCTCTCGAACTTGTTCATAGTCTAGTTGTTCTGTCTGTTGATTGACACCGTAATGAACAACTTTAAACCATTTTCCTGACACATTTACAGGTGAACCGTGAGTCAGGTGTCCGCCATGGGATAAATCCATTCCCATGATTTTGTCTCCCGGTTCTAGAAGCGTTAGAAAGACAGCAAAATTCGCCTGAGCGCCAGAGTGGGGTTGTACGTTTGCATGAGCAGCATCAAACAATTGTTTAGCACGGTCAATGGCGATTTGCTCTATTTCATCTACAAATTCACAACCGCCATAATAACGTTTACCAGGCAAACCCTCAGCGTATTTATTTGTGAGTACTGAACCCTGTGCAGCCAGTACAGCTGCTGAGGTAAAGTTTTCACTGGCAATCAACTCCAAATGATCACGTTGACGCTTTAGTTCTTTATTGATTAAATTGGCAACTGCGGGATCGGAGGAGGTCAAAAAATCTGAATTGGTCAGAGTCACTTTTAGCTATCCTTGAATGGAAATTTGTATGCAAGTGGGTTGTTGGTAGTTAGTTGTTAGCTGTTAATAGTGGCGCGAAAGCTTGCGCCCGTAAAGTAGTTGTTCCCAACAAGAATCAATTATCAACAACCAACCACCACAAGCAATATATTTATTTAGGCTAACCCACATATCAAGTATGGATCATTGCTGGTATTGGTTGGTTCTCATGAATTTATGTATTAGTTTTTACTACAAAAAATCTGATCCAACATACAATAAAATTAAAGTCCAATTAGACTAATTTTTTTGGTTTGTTATCAACTGCATATTTTCAAACTAACTTTGGAAAGCGCGAACTCATGGATGTTTAATTGATGAACAGATCATTTCTCTGTTAAGTAGACTAAATACATTATTAAATACATCTGCGATTAAATTACAATCCACAATCCAAAATACCAGCTTAAGAGGAAATACAAGAAATTATTGAGGAGTTAAAGGAGGGATTGGATGCTAGTAATTTTAATGGAGGATCAGATCCTTGCCCCTCAGCAAGTTTGTCAATCTTGTCTACTAGCTGATAGTAGTGGTCAACCCCGTTGGCGTCAAGGTCAACTACGCTGCGGTCATATAATCAGCAAAATCACTGACTGTCAACCAGATCAGTACGAGTGTATGATGGGTTTCCGCATTGCTAACATAGAATGAAGCATATCTGTGAGAAATAATAAATAACTTAACTGCGTTATTCTAGGGTCAGGTGACTATTGGATTTTCATCTTAGGAGAGCGCAGTTATGAGTTGGCGTGGTTCTACAACCATTCAAGACAGGATTTTTGCTTGCTTGCCTTATTTGCTTCCTATTATTGAAGTATTTGCTTATGGAAGATTTTTTCTGGCACAGTTTCCACCTGTGCAAGTGTTGTTTCTGCCGTTGGTGCCGTTATTGCAAATTTACTACGGCGTCCGTTATGCTGGATTGATTATTTTCTTTGCTTTATTTATTTTTGTAGTCCGAAACGAAAAAATCAGTCATTTTATTCGTTTCAACACTATGCAGGCGATTCTTTTGGACATTGTAGTTTTCTTGTTTGGTATCCTAACTGATATTGTGGGACTGCTTCCATCTGGAGGTTTTGCAATCCAAACGCTATATACTACAATTTTTCTAGGGATAGTGGCAGCATCTGTATATTCTATAATCCAGTCGCTGTTAGGGCGTTATGCAGAAATTCCTGCTATTTCCAATGCAGTATACATGCAATTGCCACGCTAGCAATCAATTACTTACTACTGTGTTTTCCAGGCGACCAATACCTTCAATTTCTATACGGACGCGATCGCCTATTTTTAGAGGTCCGACTCCCACAGGCGTACCTGTCAGTATAATATCCCCCGGTAATAGTGTCATAATCTGACTGATATAAGACACAAGGTAATCTGGGGGAAAAACCATTTGGTCGATAGTTGCAGATTGTACAGGAGCAGGCTCTTCATTCAAGAAAGTCTGTAGTCTGGCTCCTGGGCTTAATTCCCGGACAACCCAAGGACCAAGGGGACAAAACGTATCAAAGCCTTTTGCTCGCGTCCATTGACTATCTTTTCTTTGTAAGTCTCGCGCCGTTACATCATTAGCGATCGTATAGCCCCAAATTTTCGTTTGGGCTTCTTGGGTTGTGCAATTAAAAGCGCGATCGCCAATTACCAATGCTAATTCTCCTTCATAGTCTACTCGTTGTGACTGGGGTGGATACTGAATTTTTGCTAGCGAAGCAATCACAGATGTGGGCGGTTTGAAAAAAATCAGTGGTTCAGCAGGGACATCAGTTCCCATTTCCGCCGCATGTTCCGCATAATTTTTGCCGACAGCCACGATCTTTGAAGGCGCACAGGGAGCCAAAATTTCGTAGTCATCTGGTTCTAATATTAAATCCGTGGGTTGACCTTGTAACCAGGGGGGAGCATCCAGCACCTGTACTTTCATGGAAAGTTGTAGCAAACCATAATAAATTTGCCCTTCTGGATTCTGAACTCGCACAAAGCGCTGCGCCATAACTTTGATAAATACCTCTGTTTTTAATCAAATCGCTTCTGAAGTCAATTGTCTACAGTCCAAAGTCTATAAACTAATGACTAATTCCCGGAAAATGGCGCACCCTAGCGGGAAGCCGAAGAAGGTAGCTCTACAAACTTTTCGCAAAATCTAAAATTGTTATCATTCACCTCCTTGTTGGATCATATTTTAATTTCACTCTTAAAAAACGCTACGCTCAAAAATTGTGTCAAACTCCTAAATATCACAAATTAAGATTTCACACTTTGGCAAATTTCTTGTAAGATCGTAATTCCTTGTTGCTGTATGTAAAGTTAGTTTACTTGTATAACATATTACTGTTACTGCTTGTTGACATCAGCAGCCACATAGTCCAAAAGGAGATTAGAACCATGCAAACAGTTTACGAAACAATGTACATCTTGCGTCCTGACTTAGGTGATGAGCAAGTAGAACAAATTATTGCTAAGTATGAGAACTTGCTACGGGAACAAGGTGCTGACAAAATTCAAAGTCAAAATCGAGGTAAGCGCCGTTTAGCTTATGAAATTCAAAGACAAAGAGATGGTATATATATCCAACTTAACTACACTGGCCCTGGGAAAATGATTGCTGTGTTGGAACGCGCTATGCGTCTGAGCGAGGAAGTCATTCGCTACCTAACACTCAACCAACAGGTAGAAGAGCCAAAAGCTTCTACAGAAGCAGCATAGGTAGTTAGTGGTTAGTAGGGGCGCAAGGCTTTGCGCTCCTACAGTAGTTATTGATTAATAAATTATTTATTTGCTAAAACCCACTAACAACTAAGAACCAATAATTTATATTTTAAGAAAGTAAAAAAAAAATTCGTTTTCCTACTTGCCGAATTCTCCGGGAATGCTAAATTAACTAGTACTTGGAAGTATGAGCCAAAAGCAGTACAACCGCGTTTATACCTAATAAGGGGAAAGATTATTCACCGGAGATAGTTGCCACTGTGAGCCAAACTGATAACTCCAATATTCAAGCTCTCTCTACAGAAGTATCGAAGTTGCGTCAAGAATTGCAACTTCGTGATCAATTAGTGCAACAGCTGTCTCAAGAACTGTTCCGACTGGTGAAGGGTAATGCTAATTTTATGCCCCAGCCAGAAATGTCTGAGCGTTATCAAAGTCAGCTTCAAGCTTTGCGAGAACAACTGCAAGCAGTTGAACAACAAGTCGCTTTTTATCAAGAACAAATTTCAAATCGAGATACTGAAATCTATCAGTTGCGTCAATCTGTGCAAGAACTAAGCGATCGCAGTCGAATGCTAGAGCAAGTAGTACAGGAACTACCACAAATTTATCGTCGTAAGTTTGAGGAGCGTATGACTCCGGTTAGAGAAAAAGTTGCAATGCTACAACGAGAAAATCGTCAGTTACAAGCAGAACTGCAAAGTGTGAGTTATCGTTTAGCTCAGAAAACTCGTACGACTTCTCACAGTGCGATTGATTTACCAAATTTTCCACCCATGGCATCTGATGCAAGTAATATTTCTACTGTGCAGAATGCTTAAACTTAAATTTGGCTATGTCAGCATGTGGCATGGCAGTTGCAACTGGTAATGGATTATGCTTACTTTTGGTGGTTCAGTAGTGCTTACTAGCCAAAACACCAATTATTTAGAGAATCAACAGCTTTAGCCAAAAAGTTTATAAAAAAATTGTTTCTCACCCTAGCTTGCAAAAGCTAGCACTGCAAAGCCACTGCTTGACTTAACCATTAGTTTTCAAGTATGGAGTGGGAATTTTATCGTACCAGCAAGAAATTACTTTTGTTTACAAAACCCAATATTTCTTCTTGATTGTGAACAATTTCAAATACTGAATCGAGTTGAGTCAGTTCTAAAACTAATCTCACAGATGTTTGTACGTTGCACAGTACCAAACGACAACCATTTTGTCGTGCAGCTTTCAACCCATTAACTAAGGCAACTAAACCAGAACTATCCATAAAATCGACCTCAGCTAAATCTATTACCCAGAGTTGATCACTCTGGGGCAATAATTCAGTCACCTTTTCACTGAAAGCCACACTACCCTCTAAATCCATACGTCCTTGAGGCTTAAACAAGATGATTTGGCGTTCTGATGTGAGAGTCATAAATCTTTACTAGGTTATTGAATCAATCAAAAAAACAAAAAAACAGGCATAAAAACTGCTTTGTTTACAACCGTAATAATACTGCTTTCCTTACAAATTTGGTAGCTTTATAATATTACGGTTGAGACGAATAATTTCAGTATTGATGCCGTATAATTTATTTTAATCCTTCCTCAATATAGGCATAAGGCTCTAAGAATTTTTGTAATACATGTACTTTTTACAAAATTTTTATAAATATCTAGGAAATTTATAAATTTTTCATAAAAAATCTGGCTTGATTTCTGTAAATGTACTGATGTTATTGAACTCAATGTACCGAAATAGTGGCTATTTTGTCAAACTTGACACTAAGTATAGTATTGATAAAAATTTTTTTCCTGGCAATCCCACTAAAATAATGAGTAAAAGCATCCTCTAAATGAAATTTAGGGATCTCCCTGGCTCAAAGGAATTGATCAGTTTGATGAAGTTTATAAGTACTTAAGTGTGATTTATGTGTGTTTCCAAGACTCGATTGACACACTAAAAGAAGACAAGACAAGATATAGTAAAAGTAAACATTTGTAAAGGCTGCGGTGCTGAATGTCTTTGGAATTTATCTCATTAGAAAATATCCAAAGGATTGCCCATGATTATGGATACTGGGCAATTTTTTTCGGAATATTGTTAGAGAACTTGGGCATTCCCATTCCTGGTGAAACCGTAACTCTAGTCGGTGGGTTCCTAGCTGGTAGTCATGAATTAAATTACTGGCTAGTTCTAGGTGATGCTGTTGCGGGAGCCGCGATTGGTGGTATTTGCGGTTATTGGGTTGGTAGAACTGGGGGCTGGCCAATGCTAGTGCGACTCGGCAGCCTGTTTAGATTTTCAGAAACCAGACTGTTGACTATAAAAGAGCAATTTAGTGAAAATGCAGCAAAAGCAGTTTTCTTTGGGCGTTTCTTAGCCTTATTGAGAATTTTTGCTGCACCCATGGCTGGTATAGCCGGAATGCCTTTTGGAAAATTCTGCTTTTATAACATCATCGGGGCGACTGCCTGGGGTGGGGTGATGGTGACACTAGCATTTTTTGCTGGTACTGTTGTTTCTCTAGAACAGTTGGTTGCTTGGGTGAGTAAATTTGCGATCGCTGCCCTATTAATTCTTGCAGCCTTTATCATTATTCCCCTGTGGCTAGAAGCTAGGCAACAGAGAATAGAGACTGGAGACTAGGAGGACACGGGGACACGAAGACACGGAGGACAAGGGAGACAAGGGAGAATATTTTTGGTAGATTCTCCGCGTCACTTACTCTCTGCGTCACCGGGTCTTCTCCCAATCCCCGATACCCTATCCCCTACCGTGCTGCGCCCAAATCCGAGTCGGCAAACCCCAAACATAAATAAAACCTTCGGCTGCCTTATGATCAAATTTGTCATCGGCTCCATAGGTTGCCAAGTCAGGAGTATACAAAGAGTTTTCGGAATGACGCCCAACAATAGTAGCGTTACCCTTAAATAGCTTGACTCGAACTGTTCCCGATACTTGCTCTTGTGTTTTTTGAATAAAAGCATCTAGGGCTGCTTTCAGGGGACTGTACCACAAGCCGTTGTAAATCATTTGGCTGTAAGTTTCTTCAATACCCCGTTTGTAATGGGTAACATCTGCCGTCAGAGTCAAACTTTCTAAATCGCGATGGGCTTGAATTAACACTACCATTGCGGGAGATTCATAGATTTCTCGCGATTTAATTCCTACCAAGCGATTTTCAATCATATCGATGCGGCCAACACCGTGATTTCCTGCAATTTGGTTGAGTTGTTCAATTAATTCAATTGGTCTTTTTGTTTCACCGTTGAGGCTGGTAGGAATACCTCTGATAAAACCTATTTCAATGTATTCTGGCTCGTTGGGAGTGTCAGCGATCGCCTTTGTTAATAAATAAATTTCTTCTGGTGGTTCCACTGTAGGGTCTTCCAGGATTCCGGCTTCGATACTCCGACCAAGGAAATTGCGGTCAATACTGTAAGGAGAAGACTTTTTCACGGGTGCAGGAATGCCAAAGTTTTCTCCGTAAGCAATGGTTTCCTCACGACTCATACCCCATTCCCGTGCTGGTGCGAGAATTTTGAGGTTGGGGTTGAGGGCTGCAATCGATACATCAAAACGCACTTGATCGTTACCTTTACCAGTGCAGCCGTGAGCGATCGCATCCGCACCGTATATTTCTGCTGTTTCTACTAAAACTTTAGCAATCAACGGACGAGCTAAGGCTGTTGCTAAAGGATAACGATTTTCGTAAAGAGCATTGGCTTGAATGGCAGGAAATGCATAATCTTTGACAAACGTCTCTTTAACATCTGCCACTAATGACTCACTTGCACCTGATTTCAGGGCTTTTTCTCGGACTGGTTCTAATTCATCTCCCTGTCCCAAGTCTGCTGCTAGGGCAATGACTTCTTCTACACCCCACTCATGCTTGAGGTAGGGAATGCACACCGATGTATCTACTCCCCCAGAATATGCCAGGACAACCTTTTTGGCGCGACTCATTAGCTTCTCCAGTCAAAAAACAAAGAATCGAGTCAATATTATATCCAAATAAGCCTTGCATATTTTGTTCATTCAAATATATTAGGTAGCAAATTATCCCAAAACCTATATAACAAAGTTGTCCAATCCAAATCTAAAATTATATTACCCACTCCAGGGTATACGCGATGAAAAGTTTTCCAATCCAAAATCTATAGACGTAGGAAGTGTGGCTTCTCGTTCACGTAGTGTTTCCCGCAGGGGTAGAGTAATCCAAAATCCAATATCATGTTACCCACTCCGGGGTATACGCTCAATCTCCGCATATCCACTGAAAATTAATCGTTTTCCCTCGGTTTCTAATCGATTCAGTCGCATTTTGACTCCATCTAAGTCAAAGCGATCCAAATCAACCATGTTATCCAGAATTTCTACCAACGCCAGACTCAAGTTTTGCGAGAGTTCCCGTTGTGGTTCTGGTACTTGTTCGAGATCAATTCCTTGATTGGTAAAAGAAATACGCCGTCGTCGTTCAATACTCACAGCTACAGTCATATTAATTGGCACAAGTTCACCATTGTCTAAATCCGCTTTTGCCAAAATTCGCAGCCGATTTTCCGTCAATAGTTCTACTTGCACGTCAATAAAGGAGACTGGCTTTCCACCAGATAATGCAGTCAAAGCAGGTAGAGATTGATTCAACAGTCGCTTTGTAACTAATTCTGCTTTAAATGCTTGGTTAATACCTGCTTCTGTCAATACAACTTGAGCGATCGCCTGGGTGGGTTGCTTGAGACTTAGTTTGCCACTTAAAACAGAGCTAAAGTCAATAGCAACCGCATCGGTTTCGATAAAAATTTCTTCAGCAGCAAAATCTCTACGGATAACCAAGCCACGACCTTTCATTGTGAAGCTATCGATGCTGCCTTGCAATAGCTTGCTAGAAGGGTGACAACGGACAAAGACTTCTACTGACTCGCTTTTGGTGAACAGGTGGCGAATTGTTTGGGTAGCAACAGTGTTGAGCATCTGTTCTCCCCAGTCTGTGCCTTTTGGATTTGTTAAACCAGTAAGTCCGCCGAACATTTGGGTTGATGTCTCTAGAAGTTCTTTGTATTTTTGTAACAAATTGTCAAGATAACAGCAACTATCTAGGGATTAGTTGTGTTAATGGTTAAGTGTGGGCGTTGCATATTTGTGGAATAATTTTATTTTATTCCATCGCTCGAATTAATTTATTTGCTTGTGTTTGCGCCCGTTGCATTGCTTGTTGTAATGGTTGTTGTCCTAGTAAAGCACTGATAAATTGGTTATCAAAGTTGTTCATAATGGCGGCGGGGTATTTACCTGCTTGCCAAGGCATAGCATAGCTGACTCCTGCGACAAAGGGTGATCGCAATGGATCTTTGTCGTAACCCAATTTTTCAGCTACTGATTTACGTGTCGGCAAAGCAAAGCCTGTTGCTGTCCACTTTTCCATACCTTCCTTACCTGTGAGGTAGGAAATCAACTCCCAAGCTTCGGTTTTGTGTTGTGTTTGTTTGTTCATGACATAGGCAACAGTAAATAACATTGTGCCTTTTTTGTTATTAATGATTGGTATTTCTGCGGTAGCAAAATCTAGTTGAGGAAAAGTTTCTTTCAGGTAGTTAATAGCCCAGTTACCTTCAATCACCATTGCGACTTTACCTTGACCAAACATTTCATTGCCTGAGTTTGTTCCAACGTCAGATTTTTGAGCGGCGGTATGGTCTTTTTGATACTGGTCTACTACCAACTGTAATCCTTTGATCCCCGCTTCCGAAGCAAATATGGCATAACCATTTGCATCTACGAGTTGTCCGCCAAAGGCTTTGATTTTATAAGCTTGGCGCGCTAACTCTGGGATGATACCATAGCCGTATTGATCAATTTGACTGTCTTGGTTCTGATCTACTGTCAACTTTTTGGAGTAGGTACGCAACTCATCCCATGTTGTGGGAGGACTTGTTAAGCCTGCGGCAATAAAAGCTTGTTTGTTATAAAAAAGAGTCAAAGTAGAGTAGTCTTTGGGTAAACCATATATATGATTGTCGTACTTAAAACTATTAAGTATTGTCTCCTCAAAATCAGCTAGGTCAAATTCCGGGTCAATATAAGCGTCTAATGGCTCTAAAACATTCTGGCTCATTAAGAAAGGAGCCTCAAAAGCATCCAAGTAAAAGACATCAGGCGCTGCTTCGCCAATCAAGCGCGTTTTAATCACATCCATATATTGATCGGCGATGACCTCATACTTTACCCTGATACCTGGATGTTGTGCCTCAAAGTCTTTGAGTACCTGTCTCAATAGTTTTTGCTCAGTGGGATCTGCACCCCAGCCGCTTAGTTTGAGGATGACTGGAGTGGTTGCCGTGGTAGTGTGGGGCAAGGGCGATCTTTGGCAACCAATCACGCAAAGAGCGATCGCTACCATGAACACCAAAAATTTCCCAAAAATTCTTTTGTTCACCGCATAATAAACATTCTTCTCATAGCTTCTCTTACTCTGGAATGAATTTTGGAAAAATTAAAATTTTATTAATAAATGCACGGTAGAATAACTAACAATTGACATTCATCCTGAGTTAAGAACATATGTCTCGAAAAATTCATATATTTTAGTTTTTCTAAATTCGAGAAGAGAAAATAAAAACACAAAGCTATTTTCTCGCCTGAAAAACAAATATAGATAATATCTAATATGTCATAGCAATTAAAAATTAATTAATAACTATTAATTATTGACTCAGTTCATGAATCATGATCAGATGGAAACAGATTTACCAATAATATCAGAAATTTCTGAGATTGAAATTTCAAAAACACCTATTTTTTCTGATATCTTACCAAAAGATAAAGACAAATTTTCCAAAGATGCTATTCGTACTAGCCTTAAAGCTTCAACTATAGATGGTATATTTGCAGGCATTTTTGGTATTACGACTGGCGGCATTTTATTGAGTAATTTTTTAGTAGAATTGGGCGCTAGTCCAGTAGCTTTTGGACTGCTTGCTTCTATCCCGATGCTGGTGAATTTAATTCAACCTCTGGGTGCTTATATATCAGAACGTTTTCACAGTCGCTGTCAGTATTCTCTATTAATTTATGCACCTTCTCGACTAATTTGGTTGATTTTAGTAATTGGTATAGCAGCCTTTAGCCAGAAACTAATTGATTCTCAGCAGTTAATTACACTAACACTCTTGATTGTCTCAGTCAGCCATCTTTGGGGAGGTTTAGGTAGTGCATCTTGGCTTTCATGGATGGCCACGCTAGTCCATCGACGGTTGCGGGGGCGATATTTTGGCATACGCAACAGTGTTGCTAGCTTGACCAATTTGATTTGCGTACCTTTAGCAGGATTAGCTGTATCTCATTGGTATGGTGGTACTCTCCCAGGTTACGGAGTAGCACTGTTTATTGGTATTTTGTTTGGGATGATGAGTTTGGTCTGTCAGTACTTTAAGCTAGACATCAATCCTCAAGTACAAAATGCTGTAGTTACAAATGCAAAAAATTTAGATGTAACTACCAAAGGGCAAATAGCAAAGATTAACTTGATCTCTCAACCCAAATTTTGGCAGACTATCCGCAAGGACAGTAATTTTTTAATGTTTTTGCTCTACTTCAGTGTATGGATGTTTGCTGTTAATCTTTGTAACCCCTTTTTCAATCTTTACATGTTAGATACCCTCAACTTAGATGTCAGTTGGGTAACTGTTTACAGCAGCCTGCAAGCAGGGGCAAATATGTTAATGTTGATCCTCTGGGGAAGATTAGCAGATAAAATCGGCAATCGTTCTGTTCTATTTTTTATTGGAATTTTGGTAGCGATCGCACCGTTGTTGTGGTTGGGTATTGGCTACACTCCCCTAGATATGTGGTTATGGTTGCCAATATTACACATTTTCTTGGGAGGAACTGGCGCGGCTATTGATTTGTGTGGTAATAATATGCAGCTAGAAGTTGCACCAGTGAGAAATCAGTCGATCTATTTTGCAACTGTAGCTGCGGTTGCTGGCTTGTGTGGCGCTTTCGGTACAATTCTTGGTGGTTTTCTGGTACAAATTAATTTTAGTGGAGGCATACTAGGATTGTTCGTTTTCTCCACAATATTTAGGCTTGTTGCACTTTTACCACTCATTTTTGTGCAAGAGTCACGAGGACAGTCTTTTATTCAAGCCTTCCAATTTTTTCGACCGTTTCGGCTTAAGGTTAGAGGTTAAGGATTCGGGGGCTAAAAACCTGCTTTCATCGACTGATTCTTTGCGATTCGACTTGTTGTCTTTGTGTCTTGGTGAGTCCACTTGCCGTCTTGGACGCCACGTGCTATAAGCCGGGGAACCCGTCCAACGCAGTGGCTCCGGTTCCCGTCACGTTCAAAGTAGCGTCCCGGAGGGAACTTGGCAAGGTGGCGTAGACGCAAAGCGGCTTCTCTTAGAGTAGGGTGGTTAAATTAAAATTTATTTTTTCACCACTTAGACACAAAGACAAAAATGCTTTGACCCTTGACTATTCTGCTAGCGTCGAACTTAAACTCATAGTTTTTTCCCACAAAACTACATTATGAGTATTCGTTGTAGTGGGGAGCTGATGTAGAGAGATTAACTGAGTTAAAGTGCTTTTTAGTTGGGTACGCGGTACAATTTCATCGACAAAGCCGTGTTTTAGTAAATCTTCAGCAGTTTGGAAATCATCAGGTAGTTTTTCGCGTAGGGTTTGCTCAATCACTCGCCGACCTGCAAAACCAATGGTAGCTTTGGGTTCTGCTATGATGATATCACCTAACATAGCAAAACTGGCGGTAACTCCACCTGTGGTAGGATTAGTTAATATTGGCACATACAACAAGCGTGCTTCTTTATGTCGCTCTAAAGCTGCGGAAATTTTTGCCATCTGCATAAGTGAGAGCATTCCTTCTTGCATCCTGGCTCCACCAGATGTACAGACGATGACTACAGCATACCGCCTTTGAGTCGCTTGTTCAATTAAGCGGGTAAGTTTTTCGCCTACGACTGAACCCATGCTTCCACCCATGAAGCGAAAGTCCATTACCCCAAGGGCGATTGGTAAGCCGTTGATTTCACCCAAACCTGTTTTGACAGCATCTACTAAGCCGAGTTTTTCTTGTGTTTCCCGGAGGCGATCGCTATAGGCTTTGCGATCGCGGAATCCCAAAGGATCACCAGGACGCAGATGCTCATCAAGTGGTCTCCAGGTATTAGAATCTATCAATTGACGGATGCGCTCATCACTATCTACCCGATTATGATGTCCGCATTCAGTGCATACCATTAAATTTGCTTTTAAATCTTTGGCATAACTTAATACACCGCATTTAGGACACTTGTTCCATAGTCCATCTGCGATTTCACGTTCTTGGCGTTCTAGACTGATAGGCCCTGATTTTCGTCGGTTTGCAAACCAATCAAACAGAGATTTTAAACCACGTGATTCTTCGTTGTTTGCCATTTGTTTCTTATGCCAGTAGAGTATGTCAAAAACAGGTTAATCCTTTTAGTGGAGTCATTGTCATTTGTCATTAGTCACTTGTGTTTAGTTTGTACTAATGACTCAATCATTAATGACTACACAACAAAATTTGTCTTTTAAGCAATATTTCAGATTAAGTTTTGCATCTGTGCTTGTCAGCTTAACGAAAATAAGTAAACCAGTTCAAGTGTGTTGTTCTAGATGCCAAGAAGTTTATAACTTTTCAGGTATGAAGAATATACAGTTAGTTATTGGACAAAGTAAATTTCACAGTCGTATCAGGAGAAATTTTGCTTTGTTTGAATCCTTCATATCCCAAATTTACCTATAAAGCTATGGATATACCATCCCTGCGATAGAATTTCACCCCCAGACCGATAATGAACTGTTAATATGTGGTAAATAGCTATATATTGCTACATTAGTTTAGTTTTTACACCCTTAATTTTGTAAAGAAAGTTATCTACCATTACAGAATTAATCTTAACAGAAGTTAAATAGTATTAAGGGTAATGAAGTTTACAGTTGAAGGTTGATAAGTAGGGGTGTCCTGAAATAGGGTGCTTTTTCTTTCATAGGTGTATGTTTTTTACACTTTGCCCAAAAAATACAGCTTTTAGGGTGTAAGGTTATAAGGGTGTAGAAGTTTATGAAAGATAGATGATTACTCCGTTACTTTTACAGTCATCACTCTTGCTTTATTAAAAACATACACTTGTCAGGTGCTTTTTCTCTATCTCCTTGTAAGTTCATGTTTTCAGCTTTCTGCAAAGGATATATGTGCAAATCTTCTATCTAAGTCCCTGTTGCCTGTTCCCTATTTCTTGTTCCCTTTTACCTTCCATTTACAAACAACCGTAAGTAGCTAGACAAAATTGTCTCACCACCAAACAAAGTCACTACAGATCCAAGAGCTAGAAACGGGCCGAAAGGCATTTTGTATCCCCATCTTCGCCGCGATAAGATAATCATACCGCCACCTACGGATACTCCCAACAAGCAAGCAACAAAAGCAGCCAAGAGTAAATACTTCCAACCTAACCAGGCTCCCATCATGGCTGCTAACTTGGCATCACCTCCACCCATTACAGTTTTACCAAAAATAATTGAACCAACTGTAGCGATCGCATCAAATAGCCACAATCCTAGTACTATTCCCAGGCTTGCTGTCATCAAGTTACTAGCTACTCTTGTCCAGCTACCATCAGGCAAAAAACCAACTACTATTTGAAACACTATCCCAATCACTAATCCTGATTGAGTCAGTTGGTTTGGTAAAGTCATTGTATCTAAATCAATCAGTGACAATGCTAGTAACCAACTACAAAATATCCAATAGCTAATCGTCAACAAAGATACATTAAAATTACAGAAAATTAGTATAAATAACAATCCTGTCAGCGCTTCTACCACAGGATAACGCAGAGCAATTTTACCTTGGCAATAACGACAACAACCTTTTAACCATACCCAACCTAATACGGGTACATTATCGTATGGCTTAAGTTTAGTTAAGCAATGGGGACAGCGTGAAGGAGGAAAAAGTAGGGATAAACCAGCAGGAAGCCGATAAACCACAACATTAATAAAACTACCAATAGAAATACCCAAGGCAAATACGATTAAATTTGCCAGGATGAGGATCAAAGTATCCATAATCTCAGTGCTTTGTCATTTGTCTTTTGTCTTACCCTAAGGGTAAACGCTTGCGCGTCTATGTCATTTGTATAACACCAATGACTAATGACCAATGACTATTGTACAGACGCGATTCATCGCGTCTCTAATACATATGTGATTCAATTTGATTCAAAGGTACAAAACATTCTGCGGGCAAAAGGGCAGGTTGACCATTAAAAATCACCTTGCCCCGATGAGTATCACGGTTAATTGCTACACCGGTTGCTTGTCCAGCCATTTCAGGATGTACTTCGCAGTAAGTGTAGTAGATTTTACCAGCTGCTCTGATGACGGCAGGATCAATCAAAGGTGACTGGTTTTTAGGTTTGGTATAGTTTACTTGTTCTTGTCGTAAAGCGTACACGACTTACTGAGTATAGTTATGAGGTTTTGTGTTAATAGTGTATACGAAAGTTTCAGCAATAGTTGCTAAAATTTTCGTTTGCTACTATGCCAGATTATTTTTCGGCGTTGCATAATTGCGGGATGATTTTGGAATTTGCATAAAAAATAATCACCGTGTCATCGCATCTCCCCGTCTCCGTGTCAGCCTAAATCATCCCCTTATTCAGCAACGCCTATTTTTCCAATACTTGAATTAAAGCCTCACCCATCGCACGACAACCCAATAGTTGCATACCTGAAGACATGATATCTCCAGTTCGAGCGCCATTGGCTAAAACTTGCAACACACCTTTTTCTAGATAGTCTGCGGCGGCGGCTTGGTTTAAACCGTAACGCAGCATCATGGCTGTACTCAAAACTTGGGCTAGGGGATTAGCTTTATCAAGTCCAGCAATGTCAGGGGCAGAACCATGAACAGGTTCAAACACTCCTAGACCAGAAGCACCTAAACTAGCAGAAGGCAACATGCCAATGCTACCAGTGAGCATCGCAGCAGCATCTGAGAGGATATCGCCAAACAGGTTCCCTGTGACAATAGTATCGAACTGTTTAGGAGCGCGCACTAACTGCATAGCAGCATTATCTACATACAGATGAGTGAGTTCCACATCCGGATATTGCGCTGCTAACTTCGTCATGCGATCGCGCCACAGTTGTGATACTTCTAAAACATTGGCTTTGTCTACTGAACAGAGTTTGCCTTGGCGTTTGCGTGCTGTTTCAAATGCGACTCTACCAATGCGATCTATTTCAGACTCGGTGTATGCCATTGTGTTGACACCACGCTTTTCGCCAGTTTCCGTGTCAAAAATTCCCTTGGGTTTGCCAAAATAAATTCCACCAGTGAGTTCGCGCACCACCATAATATCAACGCCTTCCACAATTTCTCGTTTCAAGGTAGAAGCATCAATTAACTGGGGTATTATTTTTGCCGGACGCAAATTCGCAAATAATTCCAAACCCGCACGTAGTCCAAGTAAACCTGCTTCTGGACGCAAATGAGATGGTAAAGAATCCCACTTATAACCACCAATCGCCGCTAATAATACTGCATCGCTGTTACGGCATATATCTAAAGTAGCTGCTGGTAGAGGTTCCCCTGTGGCCTCAATTGCAGCACCACCAATCAGTGCCTCTTGGAATTCAAACTGAAGATCAAATTTTTTTTCCAGGACTTTCAGCACGTCTACCGCCACAGCCATAATTTCAGGGCCGATGCCATCGCCAGGAAGTAAGGTAATGCGGTATTGCTGTGCCATAGTTAGTTTTAATTGGATGAGTGTTTAAGCTTGCAGAAAAATATCATAATCGAGCAATGGCACCAATGGCATGGAAAATATATGATGAGCTACAAAGATACCAAAGTTAAACACAAACAAATAAATGCACACAAATAAGTATGATTGAGTGTTTATCTGTGTGCATTCGTGGTCATATTTTGGAATTACAACGGACGGTAGACGCGATAATTGATACTAGGGAATATGTTGTCCATAAACTCGACTTTTTCTAACCAACCGCTATCGATTTTGCCGATATTGATATCTTCGTAGAGTTTGTTAAACCGCATGAGATGCGATCGCGTCCTTCTCACAGCATAAGGAACCATTGTTCCTGTCCGCATAATAAATGCCCAGTCGGAAGATTGTGCTAAAAGTAACTCTCTTGCCGCTTGATTAAGTGCTTTCCATTCCAGTTCATCTGCTGCTTCTTTCTTAGATAATTCAATCATACGTTCAGCAGCTTTATGTAAATGTGGGTAAATCCACGCATTTGTCTCATTCAACCAATACTCGTGGAAACCCTTAAAACCCCAGCTTGATTGAGATGGACGACAAACTTGCTGATTTGGTTGGGCGCGCAAATAATCTGCTAAGTGAGTCATTTGATACGTTTGTTGGTCATACCATGACTTGCGGAACAAATAATCAATAAACCATGGCCCTTCATACCACCAATGTCCAAATAATTCCGCATCATAAGGCGAAACTACAATTGGCGGACGCTGCATAATCCCGTAGAGATGACCTACTTGTTGCTCACGGTTATACATAAAATTAGCTGCGTGTTCGGCAGCTTTTTCCCTTGCCCAATAGGGATCATAGAGGGCTTTATCTGCTAAACCTAGACCTCGACCAGTGATTTTATGATATTTAATACCCGTGTTTTTTCGTTGACCATTGGGCATAATGTAGGGCTTGATATATTCATATTCAGCTTCCCAACCCAAGTCTTTATAAAACTCTCGATATTCCGGCGCACCAGGATAACCTACCTCAGAAGACCATACCTGTTGAGAGGATTCATGATCACGTCCAAAAGCAGCCACACCAGTTTCTGTAAAAATAGGGGCATAGGTCCCAAAGCGGGGACGAGGACGAGCATAGAGTATACCATGTCCATCAATCAGAAAATAGCGCAACCCAACATCTGCCAGCATCCGCTCTAAGCCTTCATAGTAGGCACATTCAGGTAGCCAAATTCCTCTAGGCGGGCATCCAAAAGTTTCCTCATAGTGTTCACACGCTACCTTTAACTGCGCCCACACAGCTTGTGGATACATTTTCATCAGTGGTAGATAACCGTGGGTAGCACCACATGTGATAATTTCGAGATTATTTGTATCTTGGAACTGCTTAAAAGCTGTTACTAAATCACCTTGATATTGCTCCCAGATTTTTCGTGTAGAGTTAAATTCACTGGCATAGTGTTCGGCTAAATATTTAATATGACCGTTGTGAGCATTATGCTCAATTTCTAGTTCTACAAGTTCTTCCAACTTTGCCAAGTGTTCGTTGTAGCGTTCTTGTAACAACGGATCACGCAGCATCGACACCAAAGGTGGTGTCATACTCATAGTGATTTTAAAGTCTATACCGTCTCGCTTTAAACCTTCAAAAACTCGTAGTAAAGGAATATAAGTTTCTGTAATAGCTTCATAAAGCCATTCTTCTTCCAGTACATAGTCACTTTCTGGATGCCGCACAAAGGGGAGATGTGCATGAAGTACTAGCGCAACGTAGCCGATAGCCATAATGATTTCGCGGTGGTATTAATATATCGAAGGTTGGAGATTTGGCATAAGTTAACAATATTTTAAGACTTTCTGGGGATCGTAACAGGCTTTAGGCAATTCTTTTATGATGGCTGACACTAAAAAGCAGCTATGCTGAAGGAATTACCCACAAATTTCTGACGGGGCGACAAAATAGCCTGAAAAGCTCATGAGATAAAGTATGTAGCAATTTATGGTAAGAAAAGATAGGTCTCATGAGTGTCAATAAGACCTATCTAATGACAATATTGCCTGAA
>JANBVI010000027.1 GCA_024239075.1 Fischerella sp. CENA71
TACAGAGTTCGTGACCGAGCTAATGAAACTAAATCGCAATAAGCAGAAGTATTATCAACGAGGTCTGAGCGCTATGAAGCTTATCATGTCTGTATCCTAGCTATTTTTGTCGCCCCGTCAGCACAAATTTATAGTGGGTATAAGAGGAGTCCTATTTTGATGCTTGGCAGTGAAATTTTTTGACTGGACTGCCTTGTTCTAAATAAAGCAGCGAATTTGTGCGGAACTGACAGGATATAGAAGAGGTAGAAATTTTCTCAATTAGTTTTTACAAAAGTTAAAGACTAAAGTAGAAAAGTTAAGGTGTTTTTTGTTTACCTATGAAACTATTACAAGTGAAAACGCAAATTGCTTTAATTTTATCCATCTTCACTAATGCTATTTTTGTGGCTATCCCAGTTCAAGCAGTTCCTTCTGCTGATACACCCAAACAAGCAACTTCCCCAACCTTAGAAAAAAAAGCACCGATACAAATCACTACACTGACACTTCAAGATTTGCCATCTGGATATAAAGAAATTCCACCCGAACTCAAAGAAGCGATCGCGACTCAGTTGGAACCTTTTAAACAGCTAATTGCTAAAGAAAATCTGCCATTAAATAACTTTTTTGCCTTTATTGATCCCAAAAAAATGGAAGTAGTTATGGGCTTTACGGGAATGCTAGTAAATCCAACCCAACAAGCTCAATTCGATGCTGCTTTACAGCAAGTACAAAAACCAGAATTTGAGAAAGAACTCAAAAAACTACAACAAACATTGCCATCAGATCAGCAAGTTAAATTGTTAGGTTACAAAAATCTCCCAGAAGCGAATCAACTTGCTAACAATTCTACTGGATTTAGTTTAGGTGCAAAGGTACAAGACCTACCAGTAAATTTTGACGTCATCGGCTTCCGTCGTAGTAATTTTGGGTCATTTACCACAATTATGTATTTAACTGAAAAACAACCTTCTATATCTGTCAAAGATATTGCAACCAAGCTAGATGGACATTTTTTGAAATCATCTTCTGCAACAAATTTACCAAAGTAAATCAATTTTAGATTTTAGATTTTGGATTTTGGATTGACTCCACTTATGAAATCTAGGAGCTTATATCTTCAAATAACTATCGGTCGTTAGTAGTTATCTATCTCTATTCTTAATCCCTAATCCCTGATCCCCGATCCCTATTCTTCACTTTCTCGAAACAATTCTTGCAATTCTTGTAACTGTGTCCGCCGAGACTTCTGGCGATATTTTTTAGTTTCTAATTTCGGTTCGTACTTTTGCTTACCTTTACCTTTTGTTTTGACTTTAATAGTAGATTCTTGATCAGCTTGTTGGTTGAGTTGAGATTGACGGGCGATCGCTTCTTCTAAAAATTCTAAATAATGCTGATAACGTTCCCAATCCCCCCGGACTGCACAATCAGGTTCGTCTCGATGCAGACAGTCACTAAATCGACACCT
Organism: Fischerella sp. CENA71; assembly: GCA_024239075.1. Classification (GTDB taxonomy): domain Bacteria; phylum Cyanobacteriota; class Cyanobacteriia; order Cyanobacteriales; family Nostocaceae; genus Pelatocladus. The sequence goes on from JANBVI010000027.1 coordinate 1,454, forward strand.
AGCAACAGCTAATCTCTGTCTTGCTTCTGGAAAATAAACAGCTAATTCTTCTGGAGAACAATCCAAGTCAGGCTGATTAAAACCCGGTGTATCTGCTAACAAGCCACCACTAGGTAAATCAAACAACTCTACGTGGCGAGTAGTATGACGGCCACGAGCAAGTTTCCCAGAGATTTCACCAACTCGCAGGTTGATGCTAGGAATCAAAGCATTAATGAAACTGGACTTTCCGACACCCGAAGGCCCAGCAACGACGGTAATTTTATCTTTGAGCTGGATTGATAATTTGTCAATATTTATACTTTTATATACACTAATAAAAATTGGTTGATAACCCCATTTAATGAGGTATTCATTAATTTGATTTTGTTGTTGAGTTGAAATTAAATCACTTTTATTTAGACATAAAACCACATCTAAACCTGTAGATTCAGCTTTTACTAAAAAGCGGCTGAGTTGATATGGTTCTAAAGGGGGATCAGCGACAGCAAAGACTAAAAGAATTTGATTGACATTGGCGATCGCTGGACGATCCAGTTGATTTTTTCTGGGTAAAACATCAGCGATCGCGCCTCGTTGACCAGCCCAATCTGGTTCTTCTACTAAGACGCGATCGCCTACCATTACCTGCTGCCCAATTTTTTTTAAGCGCGTTCTACGAGTACAAAGGAGAAGTGGGGGAGTAGGAGATTTAGTGGGTGGGAGACACGGGGACAGCGAGAGATTGATTCTCCCCCGGTCTCCGTGTCTTCGTATCTCCGTCTCAGCGACATCTAGCTGCACTCGATAAAAATTAGCTTGCACGGCTACCACCGTACCCAACAATCCCAAGGAATCTTGTAATACTTCCTCTATCATGAGGTACTAATGGGACGGCGTACTAACAAAGAAAAATAGCCAGCACAATCTGTAATTTGTTCTACCTGATAACCTGCCATAGTCAAACTATCAGGAACTTGCTCAATTGGCTCACCGGGATCTAGCCAAACTTCTAATAAAGATCCGGGTTGTATTTGTTCTAAACGAAGTTTTGTACGTACAAAATTAATCGGGCAAGGGGTGCCGCGTAAGTCCAGTTGAGCATCAGGATTTGAAACAGAAAATAGACTCATCTTTGATGAAAGAAATTGCCCAGAAAACCTTCTATACCACCTTTACCAGTGCGGTCTCCTCTTATTTTAGCTAGCTTTTCTAACAATTCTCGTTCCTCTGGAGTTATCTTGTTCGGAATATCAATCAATATTGTGATCATATGGTCGCCCCGACTTACTGGGTTCCCCAAACGTGGCACACCACGATTTTCTAACTTCATCACCGTATTTGGTTGAGTACCAGGTGGAATAGTTAGTTCCACAGGTCCATCTACCGTATTAACTTCAAAACGAGAACCCAAAATCGCTTGCAGATAGCTAATTTTAACTTCAGAAAGAATATTTATACCTTCTCGCTGGAATTCTTGGTCTTCATTAACAAACAAGTAGACGTACAAATCTCCAGGCGGGCCTCCACGTTGACCGGCGTCACCTTCTTGAGATATCCGCAAGCGTGTACCGTTATCTACCCCAGCAGGAATAGTAATTTTGAGCTTCTTGGTAACTTGATTTGCACCCTTACCATCACAAGCATCACATTTGTCTTCTATAACCGAACCTGTGCCATTACAGGTGGGACAAGTCGATACTTGAGTAAAACTGCCAAACGGTGTCCTCGTCACGCGGCGTACTTGACCCGAACCGCTACAAGTAGAACATGTACGGGGGCGAGTACCAGGTTTGGCACCAGAGCCATTACAAGCTTCACAATTCTCTAAATGCGAAATGCGAATTTCCTTTTCACCACCAAATACCGCTTCTCGAAAGTCTAACTTCAGGTCTAGCCGTAGGTCATCACCCCTAACTGGACCACTGCGTCGTCTTTGCGTTTGAGTGCCCATACCACCAGCAAAGCCACTGAAGATGCTTTCAAAGATATCGGCAAAACCGCCCATATCGACATCTTGGTAGCCTACACCAGCGCCTGCTGAAACCCCAGCCTCACCAAAGCGGTCATAACGAGCGCGAGTTTCGGGTTCTGAGAGTATCTCATAGGCACGGTTAATTTCCTTAAAGCGTTCTTCGGCTCCCGGTTCCTTGTTCACATCTGGGTGATACTTCCGGGCTAGGCGGCGATAGGCGTGTTTGATTTCTTCTTTATCGGCGTCACGAGAGACACCCAGAATTTCGTAGTAGTCGCGGGCCATATAGCAAAGGTGAAAGTTAAAAGGTAGAAAGCAGCTATGCAGGTATTACTTCGTAGACGCACAGGACTTAAGGCGTCAACTCTATTGAGTTGCAACTTCCTCTAAAAATCATGAGACGAATGTCGCCCCAAGAAGTTTGGGCAGACAGAAGGCAGAAGGCAACAGTTAAATTTTCTTAATAATATAATTTTACCTTTTACCTTTTATATAAATCACCAGCAAGTTGCCAGCAACAGGTACTTTCTTCGTAAAGCAGTGCCAATTGCAGAGCCACTGCGCCTTTAGAGGTTTCCTAGCCAGTGCATTGGGCGGCGTGCCGCTCTTGTTGCATCTGGAGTTTCCTTGTCGCGACTGCCGTAAAAAACGACAAAAGCTTTGGCCTGAAGCTGTCTCTTTTACAATTGTGCTACGTATAAGAGCAAAACTCTGCCCATCAATTAGAGGGGCTAGCCGCACTTATAGGTGTGGAAAACCCCCCATGAGTCTGATGACAAAGCAAATTATTTCTATAATTTAGCAAAAAAGGATAGTGGTTAGTTTGTTGTGGTTATGAGTTTTTGGCTGTTTGGAACAAACAACAAACAACCATCAACAAAATACCAACATTTTTTACTCTATGGCTTCATAATCAGCATGTAGAGTATTTTCATCTTCAAAATTAAAGTTCGATTGCGCTGTCAGCGTGCTATGCAATGGTTCAGATTGTTCAAGACTAGAAGAATTCTCTGTAGATGAAAGAACGTCATCCGTTTGACTATCGTTAACACGGTTGTAGACTTCAGCCCCAATGCTAAACAGAGTTTGCTGGAAATCTTCTAAGCGCTGTTTGAATTCTGCAACAGAAATACTTGATTCAGATATTGCTGCTTGGAGATGGGTAAGTTTTTCATCTGCTAAACTCTTCATCTGTTCGCCGATCAAATTGCCATTATCTTTGAGTGTTGACTCGTAACTATACAACAAATTTTCCGCTTGGTTCTTCAATGCTGCTATTTCTATACGTCTTCTGTCTTCTTCAGCGAACACTTCAGCCTCTTGTCGCATCCGTTCAATTTCGTTGCTGCTCAAGCCACCTGTATTAGTAATCCGAATACTCTGCTCTCTACCTGTACCTTTGTCTTGGGCAGAGACTTTCATAATACCGTTGACATCGATTTCAAAACTAACTTCGATTTGCGGTACACCACGAGGCGCAGGAGGAATTCCTGTGAGTAGGAATTTGCCCAAGCTTTTGTTATCTTTTGCCATCGCCCGTTCACCTTGAAGGACGTGTATTTCCACACAGGTTTGTCCATCAACAGCTGTGGAAAAAATTTGGGATTTACTAGTGGGAATTGTGGTGTTACGTTCGATGATTTTGGTGAATACTTCTCCTAAAGTTTCAATTCCCAGTGACAGGGGTGTAACATCCAATAAAAGCAGATTATCAACTTCACCACCCAGCACCCCAGCTTGGATAGCGGCTCCGAGTGCTACTGCTTCGTCTGGGTTAATCGAGCGATCTGGTGTTTTGCCGTTAAAAAATTTAATTAAGGCATTTTGGACAGCAGGAATACGAGTAGAACCTCCTACCAAAATAATTCGATCAATATCTTGTGGTTTGAGGTCTGCGTCTTTAAGTGCTTGCACCATCGGTTTGGTGATGGCTTCTATGAAATGGCCTGTCAATTCTTCAAATTTGGCACGGGCGAGTTCCATTTCTAAATGCTTTGGGCCTGTTTCATCCGCAGTGATAAACGGCAAATTAATTGAAGTACTCATCATGCTTGAGAGTTCAATTTTTGCTTTTTCTGCTGCTTCCCGCAAGCGTTGCAGGGCCATTTTATCTTGGGAAAGATCGATTTTTTCTTGTTGTAAAAATGTATCTATCATCCAACGGACGATACAGTTATCAAAATCGTCTCCGCCCAAGTGGTTATTTCCACTTGTTGCTTTAACCTCAAACACACCATCCCCTAATTGCAGGATGGATACATCGAAAGTACCACCTCCTAAATCAAAGACTAGGATTAACTGTTCTTGGTCTTGCTTATCTAAACCAAAAGCTAAAGCGGCTGCGGTTGGCTCATTGATGATTCGCAGTACTTCAAGTCCAGCGATCGTACCAGAATCTTTGGTTGCTTGTCTTTGAGCATCTGTAAAATAAGCAGGTACGGTAATTACTGCTTTTGTTATTGGTTCACCCAAGAAGTTTTCCGCATCCTGTTTAAGTTTTTGTAGGATCATGGCAGAAATTTCTTGTGGTGTGTAGTTACGTCCACGAATTTGAACATCAACAGTATCATCTCGACCTTTGACACAGTTGTAAGGTACGCGATCGCGTTCTGCATCTGTGTCATCCCAGCGACGACCGATGAAGCGTTTTATACTGTAAATTGTATTTTCAGCATTTGTTACAGCTTGACGCTTTGCCAGTGAACCGACCAAACGCTCACCAACTTTGCCAAAGCCCACAATACTTGGAGTAGTTCGTCCACCTTCTGAATTGGCAATGACAATTGGTTGACCACCTTCTAAAACTGCGACGCAACTGTTGGTAGTGCCTAAGTCGATCCCAATAACTTTTCCCATATATATCGGTATTCTTACTGAGTATTGTTTACTCGAAGTATAAGCAACAGCTTTTGGAGGACAGTTGTTTCAGTGGTGTTTGTCCATTGATAACTGTCCCTCCGTAAGCATTTCCACTGGGGAAGGCGACAAAACTTCGGGCGTTATATTTTGCGAACTACCTTTTATGGACGACTAATTTAACTATGTTACTGGAGGAGACTGATTTTCCTCTGAAGATGGTGTGTCTTCTTTAGGAGCAGCCACCTTAACCATTGCATGGCGTAGCACGCGATCGCCCAAGTAATATCCGCGTACTAACTCTTCTAACACTGTTCCTTCAGGATATTCATCCGTAGGTTCGCGCATTACTGCTTCGTGTAGGTTGGGATCAAATGGTTGTCCTTCCGGACGCATGGGTGATACACCTAAGCGTTTCAGGCTATCTACTAGTAATTTGTAAACTCCTTGATAACTTTTGTGAATTCCCATTTCCCCATCATTTTGGGGTTTGATTTGCGATCGCGCCCGCTCAAAATTATCGACTACTGGTAGCAATTCATTAATTGCATTCCGTTTTGCTTGCGCTTCTAGATCCTCTTTTTCTTTAATTGTGCGTTTGCGGTAATTCTCAAAATCTGCCGCAATTCGCATATACTGGCTGCTACGTTCTTCTAACTGAGCTTTGAGAGACTCAATTTGTTGATTCACCTGTGCTGATGCAGCCGTATCCACTGTAGTTGTCTGATTAGCAGCAACCCCATTTTCTTGGCTGGGTATAACTGTGTTTTCAGATACGTTATTTTCGGTTGTCACTTCGTCTGTCGCCTCGGTGCCAGGTTCGTTGGCATTCATTGGAACTGAGGAGTCACTATTCATTGCTTGCTTGACCTCTGTTGGTTCACCCACTTGCTGACTTGTGTTGTTTATCTGTTTATATTCGTCCATCATTATGTACTTATCCCAGATACTTGATACGACAATTTATCGCCATCTTTGCAGTCATGCATTAAACCTCTTGTAGAAATCGAGAAAAAGTTAAGGAGTAAAGTAAAGGTTGAAGAATGAAAAAACCTCTGCCTTTGAGCCTTGACCCTTGCCCTACAAGAGTGCAAGAAGTAGTCTATTGCTAGAGATGGCAATAGTAGGCGCATTTTTTTGCCGATATCTTCTGGAATTGATATCACCGTCATCTATTTTGACAAATGCTGGACATATTAGTGCAGATACTGATGCTAGTAGTCTGCCAATTTTCAATTTATGGGGGATCGGGGAAAGGGGATCGGGGAAAGGGGATCGGGGAAAGGGGATCGGGGAAAGGGGACAAGGGAAGCAAGGGAGACAACAGAGAATTATTTAACAAGTCTCTTCCCGATGCCCAATGCCCAATGCCCGATCGCCAATATTTTTATTTAAGTGGGTATGTAAATTCTTGTTCAGAGCTTGGGAATACTATATCCAGAGATTCCCGCTATTTATAGCTGATTTATGACTAACTCGTCACCACAACGGCGTAGTACAGCTCTGTCTACCAGAGTAGAATTTTCGCCCTTCGGCAACAAACTTGTGCAATCTGGCTTTGTCAATAGCGAACAGATGAAACAAGCGCTGATTGAAAGCCGCAAGTCTGGTATTCCTTTAACAGAAGTACTCGAATCTATATCGGGACGGCAATTATCACCAGAGCTACAGAGACAGTATAAAAAACAACAGCTATTTGAACTTAAAATACTTTACGGCGTAGAATCCCTCGATCCGGAAATTAGTTCAGTAGGCAACACAACAGTAGCCCATCTGATTGATAGTCTCATCCCCATTGATATTTGTCGTCGTCACCGCTTAGTACCACTGTCGAAAAACGAGGAGCAAAACCCACCCTCTGTTTTAGTAGCGATGGTCGATCCAGATAATCTAGAAGCTTCGGATGACTTAAATCGGGTTTTGCGTCCCCAAGGTTTAGCCTTGCAGCGCATGGTAATTACCCAAGAAGACTATCAATTGTTAATCAATGTATACCTGGATGATTTAGCTGTTCGACAAAAGCATTTAGAGCAAGAAAAGTATACAGACATTAATCAAGATTTAGAAAATTTAGACAACCTCAACCTAGACGACGCTCCAGAAGAATCAGAGGCTGACTTGGGAGCAGTGATGAAAGGTGCTGAGGATGCTCCTGTAATCAATCTGGTTAACAGAATCTTGGCAAAAGCATTGCATGAGAGAGTATCTGATATTCACATAGAACCTCAAGAAGAAAACCTCCGGATTCGTTTTCGTAAAGATGGGGTGTTACGGGAAGCTTTCGACCCTTTACCAAAAAAAATTATTCCTGCTGTGACTGCGCGGTTTAAGATTATCGCCAGTTTAGATATTGCGGAACGACGCTTACCTCAAGACGGACGGATTAGGCGATTGTTCGAGGGACGTAAAGTAGACTTCCGTGTTAATACCCTACCTAGTCGCTACGGTGAAAAAGTAGTACTGCGAATTTTGGATAACTCTGCAACTCAACTAGGTTTGGATAAGTTAATTACTGAGCCAGAGACGTTACAGATTGTCCAAGAAATGGTTAGTCGTCCTTTTGGGTTAATTTTAGTCACTGGACCAACAGGTTCTGGTAAAACAACCTCGCTATATTCGGCACTCGCAGAAAGAAACGATCCAGGAATCAATATCAGTACTGTGGAAGACCCTATTGAGTATAGCTTACCGGGAATTACTCAAGTACAAGTGATTCGGGAAAAAGGTTTAGATTTTGGGACTGCATTACGGGCATTTTTGCGGCAAGATCCAGATGTGCTGCTGGTGGGTGAAACAAGGGATAAGGAAACAGCAAAGACGGCGATTGAAGCAGCATTAACAGGTCACTTGGTATTAACTACTTTACATACAAATGACGCTCCTGGTGCGATCGCTCGTTTAGGGGAAATGGGTATTGAGCCTTTCATGATTTCTAGTTCGTTAATTGGCGTTTTAGCACAGCGTTTGGTACGGCGTGTTTGTGCTGACTGTCGCATTCCCTACACACCTACAGTAGAAGAACTTGTTCGTTATGGTTTGTCAGCTTCCCAGGAAGTAGGAATAAGCTTTTATAAAGCTAATACTCTGACCCTAGACCAAATTCAAGAAGCCAAAACCCAAGGTCATTTATGTCCAACCTGTAATGGTATAGGTTACAAAGGACGTTGTGGCGTTTATGAGGTCATGCGAATCAGCGAAAATTTGCAAACCCTCATTAACGAAGAAGCACCGACAGAACGCATCAAAGAAGTAGCAGTAGAAGAGGGTATGAAAACCCTACTGGCGTACAGCTTGGACTTAGTACGCCAAGGTTCAACCACCCTAGAAGAAGTAGAACGAGTCACCTTTACTGACACAGGTTTAGAAGCGGAATTAAAAGCCAAACGCAAAACAAGTCTTACCTGTAGGACTTGTAATGCTGGATTGCAGCCTGAATGGTTGGATTGTCCATATTGTCTGACACCTCGTTTTCAAGATTAGTCATTCGATTTTAGATTTTGGATTTTAGATTTTGGATTGACTCCAATGTGTGGAATTTGCTTGCTCTCTACCATCAAGTAAGTATCGGTTATTGCTCATTTGAAAAGACTTAACTACTAACAATCAAGCAGCAACAAATAACAAACAACAAAGGAAAAAACTATGGAAATGATGATTGAAGATTTAATGGAGCAAATGATTGAAATGGGTGGTTCGGATCTACATTTATCTGCTGGTTTGCCACCATATTTTCGCATCAGTGGTAAACTGACACCCATCGGAGAAGAGGCATTATCTGGCGACCAATGTCAAAGATTAATTTTTAGTATGCTCAATAACTCCCAACGAAAAACATTAGAACAAAACTGGGAGTTAGATTGTTCTTATGGTGTTAAGGGATTAGCACGTTTCCGCGTCAATGTCTATAAAGAACGCGGTTCTTATGCAGCTTGTTTGCGAGCATTAAGTTCTAAAATACCTAACTTTGATAAATTAGGTTTGCCCGATGTAGTAAAAGAAATGTCGGAAAAACCCAGAGGATTAATTCTAGTTACAGGTCCTACTGGTTCTGGAAAAACAACAACTCTAGCGGCGATGATTGATTTAATCAACCGCACACGGGCAGAACATATTTTGACAGTAGAAGATCCGATAGAGTTTGTTTATGAACCAATCAAAAGTCTTGTCCACCAAAGACAATTAGGAGAAGATACTAAAAGTTTTGCCAATGCTTTAAAAGCTGCTTTGCGAGAAGATCCAGATATTATTTTGGTAGGAGAAATGCGAGATTTAGAAACTATTTCTTTGGCAATTTCTGCTGCTGAAACTGGGCATTTAGTATTTGGTACTTTACACACTAGTTCCGCAGCACAGACTGTTGACAGAATTATTGACGTTTTTCCCCATGAAAAACAAACCCAGGTAAGGGTACAGTTATCTAACTCGCTAGTAGCAGTGTTTAGTCAAACTCTAGTTCCAAAAAAGAATCCTAAACCTGGTGAATTTGGTCGTGTAATGGCACAGGAAATAATGATAGTAACTCCGGCGATTTCTAACTTGATTCGTGAAGGTAAAACAGCTCAAGTTTACTCCGCTATTCAAACTGGTGGTAAATTGGGTATGCAAACTCTGGAAAAAGTTTTAGCTGATTTATACAAAGCTGGAACTATCTCTTTTGAAGCAGCAATGTCTAAAACTTCTAAGCCAGATGAAGTGCAACGTCTGATTGGCCCTGCTGCATCACCTGCTGCTGGAAAAGTCACTACCGCTGGAACTATAAAAGCACATTAAAAATATAGTTATTGGCTGATAGTTTTTTATTGCCTGGATTTTTCCAGTATTTCTAAAACAAAAAAATAACCAACTATAGCAATCCTAAATCATTTGTAAAAAATTTTTTATTCTCTCTTTCTTTGCCTACTTTGCGTAGTTTGTGGTAGCCTGCGGCAAGCCGAAGAAAGCGCGTCTACGTTCCTCAAAAATATTTTTTACAGATCATATAAGACTGCTATAACAACTAAATTCTTAACTTTCATGCGGATAAAGGAAATTCATGCCTACATTCGTTGCTCGTGTTCGGGATTCACAAGGAAAATCAAAAACAGAAAAATTTGTCGCCAAAAACTTAGCTGAAGCACGTACTAGGCTTAGACAGCAAGGATTTGTTGTCCAAGATTTAAAAAAATCTCAAGGTTTGGGAAACTTTAGCCTGAAAAATTTTCAGACTTCTTTAGTCAAAGTTTCAGTTAAGGATAAAGCTGTTTTTTCTCGTCAATTTGCTGCTTTGGTAAATGCAGGAGTAGCCATAGTTAGAAGTTTGGGAGTATTGTCTGAGCAATGTAGTAATCCTAAACTCAAACAATCACTTATGGATATTAGTAGTGATGTTCAAAATGGAATAAATCTCTCGGATGCAATGCGTAAGCATCCTGATTGTTTTGATGGTTTATATGTCAGCATGATTCAGGCTGGTGAAGTTGGTGGTGTGCTAGACGAAGTCCTAAATCGATTAGCTAAATTATTAGAAGATGTAGCTCGCTTACAAAACCAAATTAAATCAGCGCTTGCTTATCCAGTCGTTGTAGGTGTGTTAGCAAGTGCTATTTTTATTGGGATGACAGTTTTTCTGATCCCAATCTTTGCCAAAATTTTCCAAGAGTTAGGAACAGAATTACCTGCTTTAACTCAATTTATGCTGTTGTGTAGCGAAATTTTGCGAAGTTGGCGCATTTTGGTTGTAATTGGCATTGTTGTAGGGGTAGCATTTGCTTACAAACAGTACTATAAAACCCGTGTTGGGAAGGAAACAATTGATCGTCTTTCATTAAAAATGCCGTTGTTTGGTGACTTAATTCAAAAGTCATCTGTTGCTCGTTTTAGTCGTACTTTTGGTGCTTTGACTCGTTCAGGTGTACCAATTCTGACTTCTTTAGAAATTGTACGAGATACTTCTGGTAATCAGGTGGTTTCTAATGCTATTGATGCAGCACGTGCGGAAATTCAACAAGGAGGAATGATTAGCATTGCATTACAAAAAGAGAAAGTTTTTCCACCTATGGCAATTCAAATGATCAGTATTGGTGAAGAAACTGGTGAATTAGATGGAATGTTAATGAAAATAGCTGATTTCTACGAAGACGAAGTAGAACAAGCAGTGAAAGCTCTTACTAGTGTTTTGGAACCAATTATGATTTTGGTTTTAGGCGGAATGGTTGGTACTATTTTGTTATCGATGTATTTGCCTATGTTCAAAGTGTTTGAGAAGTTGGGTTAAAAACATTAAGCATCAAGGATGAAATATCTCAGTCAATTTTTCATCCTTAATTAAAAACGCAAAATCATAATTTATGATTCATAATTTTAATCATGTTCCTAAAAAAATCATATTATGAAACTAGTTTAGCTGAGTACAGTAATCATATTGGTGTGATCGCTTTACTTAAGCAACATCGTCCATACTTAGAAATGATTCCTAGTCTACGTCGTCCAGACGAAAGTATTATCACTATACCTCTGCCAATTGTGCGTTTGCGTGGGGAAGCAACAAGCACAGATAAAACTATTTCTCTACCCTGTGATGTTGCAGTTTTGATGTGTGATCCTGAATGGAAAATCAAAACAGGTAGCGAAATTCTTGTCTTTATTCATCGTCCCCATGAAGATTTTTCTGATTTTTTAGGACGCTGGCGAAAAACACAAATTTGTCTAGATCAAGACTATGAATGGTTAATGTCCCCCCGCTACAAACATATTTTGAGTGAGGGGACAAATACTATATATCCTCTGTTTGTAGTTTTTCCAGAGACATTAGAACGGATCAAGCGGGGTATATTAGGCGCTGATTTACCATTTGTGGTGCAAACACCTGAATTTATTTTGGATGAGGAAGAAGAGGGATTGAGGATCGGGGAATGATTAGGTGATATTTTGAAGTATCTGAGACTTTATACCTTGAGCTTCATAGCGAAAGTCGTCTTTATACAACTCAAATAAATTAAACAGCCTGCTTCAGCAATGTGAAGGTTTGTAGTGAGGGCTTTAGCCCTCTAAATTTAAGCGCTTTAGTGCTTACTACAAACTTATTTTACGAACTGGGGCATAATTTCGGCAGCGGTGAATATTCCGTGGATACCGCGTTGATGTAGCTTTATACCTGCTTTGAGATAACCGAAAGCTGGGCCACAAACGTTTGCAGCCATGCTGGTTTCATCTCCTAGTGTAAAGGTGTGGGTGGAAATTTTACCTTCAAAAGTCCGCCCTGTGATTTTGACGTTGGTGCTGAGGGGCTTTTTGGGATTTCTGGTATCGACAACACCGCCAACAGTGACGCGATCGCGTGAACAAATTCCTGCTAACTCTAACATTACGTCGTCGGCGTGTTCCATATTTTCTAATGTCAAGACACCATTAGTTTTATCCAAAAGTGCTTCTACTTCTGCATCTGTCATCGCCCTGGCTGTTTCTACATTGTAACCAGGCATATGAGCAATATCTTCGCGAATAGTGGCGCGGTAAGCTTCCCAATTAGCAATCCCCACCCCAAAAATAATTTCTACTCGATGAATTTCAGCATAACTTTGGGCTGCGATCGCTGCTGCTGCTGTTAATAGTCCCGGTGTCGCGCCGCATCCTGTCATGTAGGTAATACCTGCGGCTTGTAATTCTGCTTTCAAGGTTAATAACTGTTCTACTGCACTGGTCCGTTTAATCGCATCTACTAATACCCCACGCCAACCAGAATTAATAAATTGCTTGGTGACAGTGGCGATAAAGTCATTGGGTAAGTTTGGTAAAGCCAAAAAATAACCATCTACAGGCTGATTGCTTTCGATTAAATCCTGAATACTGTGATTGGTTAATGTACCAAATGGTTCTAAATAACCTACTGAACCTTGAGACTGATATGTAGTGATACATTTTTCGGCATTTAAACCCTCGGTAGCGTAAGCATAACCTTTGTTATCTGCTGCTGCTACTAATATCATTTCTTGTTTTGGAGCTAGGACTTTCGCCGCAGCTTGTCCCAATCCGCCAAAACCGAGTACTCCAATACGTATCGCTTGAGCAAAATTGGTAGAACCTATTATTTGTTCTGTATGCATGGTTAATTAGCTCAGTTAAATAATTAGCTTTCGCATTCAGCCTTAGTTCTAAGTCTTGTGACTGTAGTTTTTAGCTAGCCGCGATGAATTTTATCTTGATTTATTATGCTGGGTTGTTGGCTTGGCAGATCGATTTTTTATTTTTTAGATACAGATTTTCTCCACAAAGAAGCCCAAAGCAAAGCTTATTAGTACCTAGTGCGGAATCAATGGTTTTGGGTGTAGGAGTTTTTTAAGCACAAATTAAGTGCGATCGCGTAGCGTCTCCTTTGGAGAATCGCTTTTCATCTTGCAAAATTCATCATAATGATAGATTTTTTCAATAAAAAGCATTATTTTCTGATAGATATTACTGTCTAAGCTAGCTATAGTTATGGTTTCGCCGTCTTTTACAAATTTGTTGAGAGTTAAATTTTGAGCTTGACTTCTCGATCAGGTTAAGAGAAACTTACATGTAATAGATGTGTTAACTAATAAGATTAATAACTTTTGTAAATTTTCTGAGATATATATTTTGAGAGATGGAACATTAGTTAACAAATAGCTAATTTTGTGGCTAAGGAAAAATGCTGTTCCCTATAGCTACATTTATAGCCATTTGCTAGAGCAGTACAATCCAAGCGTACTATTTGTGGTTAGACCAAAAGCATGGAGACATTAGAATTCATCATTTATCCAGATGGTCGGGTACAGGAGAAAGTCACTGGTATTGTAGGTAATTCCTGCGCCGAAGTGACAGCGGCTATAGAAGCACAGCTGGGACAAGTGCTTAGTCACGAACCAACCTCAGAATTCTTTGCCGCCAAGGTGCAGCAATCTGGAGTGGTGAACACACATACCACTCATAGCGGTTGGTAAATTTGCAAACATAAACATTTAGTTTAGTCGATTCATAACCATCATGTCACACTTTAGCCAAATTAAAACCCAAATCCGTAACCTTGAGTCTTTGCAAGATGCTCTCTCTGACTTGGGTATAGATTGGAAGCAAGGTCCGCGTCAAGTGCGTGGCTACCGTGGTCAAACTCATAGTGCTGAGATTACTATCGAGCAAGAAAATGGCTACGATGTTGGTTTCAAATGGAATGGTAAAGAATACGAATTGGTAGCTGATTTGCAATATTGGCAACAAGATTTATCTGTAGAAGGATTCCTGCGCCAAGTAACACAGCGCTATGCTTATCAAACAGTCATGAAAGAGACAGTAAAAGCAGGCTTTCAAGTTGCGGAACAACAAAAAAATGAAGATGGTTCAATTCGTCTGGTAGTGCAACGCTGGAGTGCGTAATGTCTGATTTTTTGCCGTCGCCGGAAGAACAGGAAGATAACCGAACTGGGCTAGAACCAGAATTAGGCGGCTTTTTGCGGGATGCCCCAGAACGCTCTGGTTTAGAGCCAGAGTTAGGGGGTATGCTACGCCAAAAGGGTGTGTATGTTGATGAAATCACTTGTATTGGCTGTAAGCACTGCGCCTTTGTTGCCCGTAACACTTTCTATATAGAACCAGATTATGGGCGATCGCGTGTCATGCGTCAAGATGGTGATTCAGAGGAAATAATTCAAGAGGCAATAGATACTTGCCCAGTTGATTGTATCCATTGGGTTGATTACACCGAAATCAAACGTTTGGAAGAAGAACGTAAGTATCAAGTCATACCTGTAGTAGGTTACCCTGTAGAAGGTGCAGTTGCAGCTTCTGAGCGACGACGCAAAAAGCAAAAATTAAAATCAAAAAAATCCCGTTATTAAATAAAACTAGTTGCGAAATAATCATAAAGGAGATGGCTGGATATCCAGCCTTTTTATTTTTTAAATAAAACTATTCACATTTTTAGTTTTTTGATTTTGTACTTCATGATTTTTTGATAAATATTTTATGTAAAAATATGATTTTTTTGTGAGCTTGCTTGATTTATAGTGCTGTTTGAGGTTTTGTTGCCTTAACATCTTTAATTAATGCTTCACTAAAGAATATAAATTGTGAAACAGTGGGTATGTGCAAGTGCTAGCACAACTCTGAAATGAAAACTCAGAGGACGCTCTTATGTTTAAGCTAGGTTCAACAAATTCAATCTTCCTGGCTCACATCCAGCAAGTATTGCTAGGGGGTATCCTTTTCATGGAATATGAGCTAGTGCTTCAGAGTGTCCATGCTGTGAGGATTCCTGGTGGTTTGACTCCACCCTGAGTAAATGACTTTAAATGCTTATGTCTATAGTTGTAGAAAGTGATAAGAATTTTATTCTCTTTAATCTTGCTGGAGAAAGATTCTACACGGCAACATAGAAATTTATTCTATATTTACCTTTCAGTACTGCAAATGTACTAGGTTAACCATAATTTTTCGCCAATAGTTTAGTTAATCTGAATGAATAAGTGTGTCTACACTTGATCCACATATCACTGAATAGAAAAGTCAAGAGTTTGCCAAAAATTGAGGGTAAAGCCTTACTTTCTACAATTCTTTGAAACATTTATTCAGTAAAAGTGACTTGAGTAACATTTAAAGTCGCTTTGGATAAGTGTCATTTATTTAATTGCAAGAACGAAGGTTTAGATTACAGTTAAGTTTCTGTCACAAGGGTGAAGTAAGAACACTTTGAACCCAAAGTATTATTGTGACACAACAGATTTTATCTCTGCAATTAGGATATTAAACGTAGTTGCTAATTGCTTAATGATGTTACCACTTTTGGAAGTAACACGACACAAAAACCATTTCCATTTGTATGACTAAACTTGATATGAATTCAATGCCAAATATTCCCTCAGTTGCCATATGTATTCCTACTTATAATCAAGCCCAATACTTGATTGAGTCTGTAACTAGTGCTTGTCACCAAACTTATCCAAACGTAGAAGTATGGGTTTCTGACGATCACAGTACTGACGAAACACCCCAAGTGATGGAACAGTTGTGTCAGCAGTTTCCGCAAGTACATTATTATCAGCAACCTAAAAACATGGGTATTGCTGGTAATAATTCTTGGTTAATGAGTCAGCCAAAAACTGAGTTTATCGTACGTCTAGATTCAGATGATGCTTTAATGCCAAATTATGTGGAGAAATTAGTTGCGCTACTACAAAAATATCCAGAAGCTGGTTATGCTCATACTGCTATTCAGGAAATGGATGAGTATGGAAATCATCATTCCATAGGACGAGTTGTCAGAAAAAAAGAGTTTCAAAATTCAGATGACGCACTAATTGCAGCAGTTACTGGTTATAGAGTAGCGGCGAACATCATCATGTTTAGAACCAAGGCACTACAAGAATTAAGATATTACGAAAATGGACCTGAATATGTTGAAGATTATGATTTATCTGTAAGAATTGCTGATGCTGGCTATGGAAATGTTTATGCAGATGAAATATTAGCAAAATATCGAGTTTGGACTGATGTGAAGAAAACACGTTCCAAGCGTAAACATTTGCAGTTAAGAGGATATATTCGGATTTTTGAAGAGAGTTTTTTACCTGCTTTTCAACGGCGGGGCTGGGATACGAAAGTGTTAGATAAGCAGAGACGCAAGATGGCAATTATACACTCAGCCTATTGTTTTCTGCCTATTTTTAATCAAGAGGAAAGAGCAGAACTTGTTAGCTTGTTAAAACAGTTGGGTGATTCGCCGATGTTGCAGCTGCGAATTTTTGCATTGTCTTTAGGTTTTGCTCCTTTCTTTGAATGGCAACATCACACAGAACTAAAATTAAAAGGTTTTGTGAAAGACTGTTTAAGCAAACTGAAAAGTATGACAGCAGTCAAAGTTGCAGGATAAATTTTTAGCTGTAGGTGTGTAGGTTAAGTAATGGCTTTAGTCCTGTATTTTGAGGACTAAAGTCCTCACTACAAACTATACTGCACCTAATATTCAAATTGATTTATACCACCTTTTGGTTTAAGTTTTGCTTATTAACCTGTGAGCTATAGAGCGATCGCTCACTTCATCAAATTATCGTGGTGAGAAAGCAATCTTTCTACCTTGGCTTCATCTATCCTAGCTGTCAGCTTTCTAGATTCATGTAAATCTCTCATAGTTTTTGCTAAAGAGAAAGTAGAACCTATTGAAAAAGCCATACCCATACCCATAAAACCTTTCACCCAGTTATCCACGGGTAAGTTGACAATACCGACAGTAGTCATGGAAAGAGAAAGTAAAAAAGCAGCCCATGTTTGAAAAATCCAAGCTGTACTCTCTTTTTGTTGTGGTGCTGGTGTATGCATATTCTCTATCTGAGACAATACGAATTGATCGTTATTGTATTGATAGATATTGTGATGGAAATAAATTCAAAAGACAGTTTAATAACTGGACTCAATTGTTGTTAATACTTAAAGATTAAAAGGCAAAGAGAAAGGGCAGTATCTTAATCATTTAACCTTTTCTCTTTACCCTTTTACCTCTATTTTATTTGTCGCACTTTGGCAACTGGCACACAAGCAACAAGATCAATTAATCTCTTTCTGCAAAAGTTTGTACTTTGCCATCAGGACTGTAAACGGCTCTAATGATCACAGATTGTCCATTACGATTGGGAGAAATAAAACGTTCACCAATTAAAGGCATTCCTGTGCGATCAATATATATTCTTGAAGCTTTTCCTAAAGGAAGGATACGTTCTATAGTGCCATCAACACCCACCATCAAACTATACTCTAGTGTTTGGTTCAAGCCAGAAGGTGGCTGCCAGCGCTTTGTTAAAAATTGTTTAGCTTCTGACAATTGAGGAGTTGCGTCGAATACAGTGTTGCTGTTTCCTGTAGCAATTTTGTTGGAATTACGCTCTTGGCGCAATCTCTGGATTAATGCGGAAGTATCTTCTGTATCAACCGAGGAGGTAGTTGTTGATGATTGATTTTGTTGACTACTACTACGCCTATTGGGTGCGGTAGCAATCGGTGGTGGAACAATAGGAAGAGTAGAAGGTAAGTTTGTGGCTGTAGTGGGTGAATTTAATGAAAGTTCCCCATTTTGGGCAACAACTCCATTTTTTGCAGTCAGGGTGGTGCTATTGGGTTGTGAGGAATTGGGTTTGGGTTGAATATTAACTTGCTGCGGTTGTGTTAATGTCAGTGGCGCGGGAAGTTTTGCTATTGGGGGTGTGGTGAATACGCTTTTCCCTGGAGAAGGCGAGGAGAAGGTGGCTGTAGGAGATGTTGTAGAAACTGAAGGGGAAACAGCTTGAGAAGGTCGATTAGATATTAAGGGCGTATTTGGAAACCCCTGGGTTTGAGGAGAAGTTTGGTTTAGTGGTTGTAACGTTGAACCAGGTACAGATAAATTCTTAGAACCAAAGGGTAGGGCAGGTAGTTGATCGGTAGGGGTGAGTGCAGGTGTAGGTGTTGCCAGTTCTGGTAGGGGAGATGGTTCTAAGGCAAGTTTATCTTTGCTAGTACTGGGTTTTTGCTTACTCTGAATAGCATATTGGTAAGTAAATGGTACTAGACCAATAGCTAACACTAATACTGCGACGGCAGGCACCCAACCAGGAATAGCAAAACGCGATCTGTTTTGATAGAGACTAGGTAGGGCAAGCAAATCATCAGAGTATTGATCTAAAGCTGTTGCCAAATCAAACAACTGTAGCACATTCAGTTGCACAACAGGCTGAGATGCTTGGTATCCTAAAGAACCGAGAAACAAATTATGGGTTAAACGGCTGTTTGGTTTGATGTGTATTTCGGTTTCTGGTAGCTGATTATTAAAAGAATTTAATGTTTGAGTAGAGACGGAGGGTTGTAATTGTTCTTGTGATTGTAATTGATCTGCTTGATCTTGATCTGATGCTTTGGTTGAGTCCTCTAAATCTGAAAAGTTTGCCCAAAAACTTTCAGGGGACATTTGCAGGAATTCCTGCACATAGTTTGTTACTACTGTACACAAAGCTTCTAGTTGGTCGCGATCGCCCCGAATAACGATCTTCTGTTCTTCGCTTAGTCGTGGATCGTCAAAGCTTAACTCAAAGCGTAGATCCTTCAGAACAGATTTTCCCACCCAACGAGATAGAGATGAGCTTTGTGCCAACACTTCTAGCGTGCAAGTGGGTGGTGTGTACCGACGGATGACAGAATTTGTTAGAGGCATGGCAAGAACTGCAAGCAGGATATTTTCAAAATTTAGTTGAACGGTCGATAAGTGCTAGCCAGAGGCGGCGATGTCCACCGGGTCCGCTATAAAAAAGTAAATCTATCAGCAGTTTTAAAGCCAGGTGGGTAAGTTCATCCGTGGAGATTGTCGAGTCCTCCTCCATCCGTTCTTGGTAAGTGTTGCAGAAAGCATCAATATAATCTCCTAACAAAGCAGCTTGATGAGGTTCGCGGTTGTTTTCCGCCATCTGTTCTAACAAGCCAACAGCACGCCGAATCAATTCTTGATGCTGCTTGGCAAGATAACAAATAATGAGAACAAGTGCTCGCGCTTCTTCAACATCGAGCTTTTTTCGCCCTCCTTGACCTTTGCGTAGCGGGTTAGACTGGCGTAGCCGCCACAGCGCTACACGGTCTGGCACTCTTGACTCTAAATTCAGGTTAATAGCCGCTGAAAGCATGGCCTCGGAGCCAATGCCAGTCAATGTTTCTAATGCCAACAGCACCAAATCTAATTGGGTTTTAATGTTTTCCCATTGAGTTGTATTTGGGGCTGGAAGCTTAATTAAATCCTCCCACTGGGGGGTAGGAGTGGGTAAATTGGCGGCAGAGTGCATAACTTTTAGCATAGATGATCGGGCTGGTAGGGGCTGTTGCTGTTACCCATTTTGAAACCAGACTTTTACGAAAGAAGATTAGTTTCCTAAAGCTATGAACAGAAATCAGCCTACAGCAAGCTGCTGGGCATTTTCCATAACGTGAGATGGTTGGGTAAACAGCTGCGGTCTTTGTCTTACTCTATGACGAAAACCGATTTTATAAAAAGTACAAGCACTATTTATTGCGTCTTGTCTGCTAATTGCACCAACCTTGGATTAACTATACTTTTTGCTTAAAATGATGCTTTATGCAAAATAAATAAATCTTCCTTTAGATAGATATTTTCTCCTGATTAATGGTTAATTGTTTATCTGACTACTGTACTTAACAACCAAAAAACACATTATCAGCCATATTTCAACAAGCCGTTTCTGAGAAAGTTTATTCTTTTGTTTACACAACAATAAGAATTTTTGATGATTATTGGAAATAATTTTGGTTTAAAGAATTAGCATACTTTTGTTTTTGCTGTTACTTGTTTAATTTTTCATCAATCTTTACTTAAACAATTAAGATTCTAAACTGTGTGATAAAAATTAGAGACGCAATTGTTGCATCTCTACAGAGTATCTGAACTAAATTTATACAATCACTGTCTCAAGCATTTCAGTCTACATACGCAACAGTTACACCAGTACCGCCATCTGATTGTTCTGCTGCTTCGTAACGACTAACTCTGGGGTGTTGTTGCAAAAAGGCGTGAACTCCTTGGCGCAGTTTACCAGTGCCGTGTCCGTGAATAATCCAGATCGGCCCTGTTGCTTCCGAAATTGCTTTGTCTAAAATAAGTTCCGCATCTGCAACCCTACGCCCGCGTATATCTACTGTATTTTTAGATGTGCGAATTGCTGGGGCTGGTTGGGGAGAAGATAAAGGGACATGGTGACGCGGGGACACGGAGACATTCTCCGCGTCTTTCCTTCTTCGCATCTCCGCGTCTGGTTTAGCAACTGGTTCAGCTTTTTTACCATCCAGAGATTCCACATCTTCGAGTTTGACTGTCATTTTCATAATCCCAAACCGGACAGTTAACTCACCATCGTCATCGGGTGCAGTTAAGACTTCTGCTGTTTGTCCTAATTTGGGAATACGGATGCGATCGCCTTCTTTAGGAATGTATCCTTGTTTCGGTTTTGGTGGTGGTTGGGGTATAAATTTTTCGGCGATTTGATGCAAAGATTTTGTGGCTTGTTGGGCATCTTGGGCAGTGGGTGTACCTTGCTGCAAGCGGCGAATTACTTGAGCGATTTCGCTTCTCGCTTGAGCGATCGCTTGCTGAACTGCGACTTCTTGAGAAGCACGCAAAGCTTGTTCTCTTTCCTGTAAATTTGCGGCTTTTGCGGAGACTTCTTTGTATAAACGCTCTGCTTGCTGCAATAAATCTTGTGCTTGTGCTGCTTTGGTTTCTTGGCGACGACGTTGCGCTTCTAATCCGGCAATTACTTGGTTAACTTCGTCTGTTGAGCCTCCTAGATTTGTTTTCGCCTGTTCCACAACTTCTGCTTTTAACCCCAAGCGGCGAGCAATTGCCAAAGCATTAGAACGTCCAGGAATTCCCCACAATAAACGATAAGTAGGCGAAAGGGTAGCTTCATCAAACTCTACTGAGGCATTTTCAAAGCGTTCATCTTGGTATTTCAAGGCTTTGAGTTCGCCAAAGTGAGTTGTTGCCATCGTTAATTGTGCATGATCTGCCAGATAACGTAACAAGGCGATCGCTAAGGCACTACCTTCAGCAGGATCTGTACCTGCACCAACTTCATCGAGGAGGATGAGGGAGGACACAGGGACACGGGGAGGCTCTGACGCGGAGACATTTTGATTCTCCGCGTCTCCCCCTCTCATTTTCTCCGCATCTTCTTCATTTCTCAATGCTTCCAAAATCCGACTAATGCGACGAATATGCCCAGAAAAAGTAGATAAATTCTGTTGTAGAGATTGTTCGTCGCCAATATCTGCTAATACCTTGTCAAACCAAGGTAATTCTACTGGTTCACGGGCAGGAACAAATAAACCAACCTTTGCCATTAAGGCTGCTAAACCCAAGGTTTTTAAAGTGACTGTTTTACCACCTGTATTTGGTCCAGTAATCGTTACTACTTTAATTTCTGGTTGAACCAGTAAATCTACAGGTATTACTGCTGATCCTTGTTCGTGTTGTTGTTGCCACACTAACAACGGATGACGTAATTGCCGTAGGGTGATGTACTCATTTTCTTGGCGATTGATAAAACGGGGTGGGTTGGCTTGTAGCCAGAAACTATAGCGCGCTTTAGCAGTTGCTAAATCTAAAGTAGTGGCGATCGCGAGTAATTCTTCTAAATCAGATTTTACTTCTGCCACTTGTTCAGTTAAAGCACGACGAATAGCTTCTTCTTCGGCCTGCTCTCTTCTCACTAACTGCCGCAGTTGATTACCCAAGGGAACAATGGAATTTGGCTCTATATATAGCGTTGCCCCGCTAGCAGATGTGTCGTGAACTATACCAGGAATTGCATCTTTTTGGGGCGCTTTCACAGGAATGACATAGCGATCGCCGCGTTGAGTAATTAGCTGTTCCTGAACGGCATTTGACTTTACTTGGATAATATTTTGTAATTTTTGGGTAATTTGATTACGTAATTTACGCAAATCTGTACGAATGTCAGCAAGTTTTTGGCTAGCGCGATCGCTGACTTGTCCTCGTTCATCAATACAACGATGAATTTCCTGTTCTAGTTCTGGATAAGTTCTTAAATCAGCAACTAATTCGATGAGAATAGGTAAATCTGGCTGGTTATCGATGACACGACGTAGATTTCTACTTCCCGCCAGCGTGGTAGCAATAGCCAGCAGTTCATCACCTGCTAGAACTCCTTGCAGTTCTGCTCTTTCGAGACAATCACCAATATCTTGAATGCCTTCAAACGAAAGTCCTGTAGTGAGCCGACTTTCGAGTTCATAAACTTCTTTGGTTTGCGTCAACAAATACTCACTCTCAACTTGAGAGTCAGGTGGCGTCAAATCACGCGCTGCGATCGCCCCAAGTTTCGTAGCCGCAAAGGTTGATAGATGCTGGCAGAGGCGATGCCATTCGAGTAGTTCTAGAGTTTCAGATTGAATCAAGGCTTTATATATCTAGCTTGAAAATGGGTGTGAGGGTGTAAGGGGGTAGGAGGAGTCATCCGATTTTGGATTTTAGACTTCGTCGTGAGCGCTCAGTCGAACGATTTTGGATTTTGGATTGACGAGGCACGGGTGGCGAACCTGCGTCGCCACCCGTGCCGTCCCCACGGATGGGTCCGCTTTCTTGGGAATTTTGGATGCGTGGATTTCCGATCGGTTCCCAGGATTTATCCGCTTTCTTGTACCCTGCTCGGAATGATTGGTCATATTTTCATCCCGTAGTTGTGTGATTGCTCATCTGAGTGTCTAATTTCTATAATTTGATGAATATATGATTTGAATAATCTGAAATTTATCCTAGCAATACAAATCCCTCCATGGGTTACTCTCAAAGGTTGAGATTTCCGTATTGATCAAAAAAAGGCCTTTTGAGGAGTAAGGATATAGGAGTATCAAAGGATTCTGTGGCTGCTGGGTAAAAATTTCCGCTTATTTTCAAAGATATGAATTGAAGAAAAATTCTTGTTTTTTGTTACACTCCCACACCCTTACACCTTTACATCCTTATATCCTCACACCATCATATCTTTACATACCTTTGCCCTCATTAATTAACACCAAACTGAAGTAAAAAAAGATGCAAAAACTGCTTACTTCAGCCTTGTTGTTTACCTTGATTATTGTTGGCGTTTTTTGTAACTTGCGTGGTTAATTTAAAAAAAACCGCTGCAAATATTCTCACAATTTGATACCCTAGCTTAAACAGATTTGGGAACATTAACAGCGTGGAAACTCAAATTGGGCGGGGGAAAACAGCTCGTAGGGCTTACGGAATAGATGAAATAGCTTTAGCACCTGGCAACAGGACGCTAGATCCGAGTTTAGCAAACACCAAATGGCGTATTGGTAATATTGAGCGAGAAATCCCAATTATTGCCAGCGCCATGGATGGTGTAGTAGACGTTCGCATGGCCGTGCTTCTGTCAAATTTAGGAGCATTGGGTGTGTTGAATTTAGAAGGAATTCAAACTCGTTATGCTGACCCAGAACCGATTTTGGACAAAATAGCTTCGGTGGGCAAAGAAGAATTTGTTCCCTTGATGCAAGAACTTTATGCTGAATCCATTAAACCAGAATTAATTGAACAAAGAATTAGAGAAATTAAACAACAAGGCGGTATAGCCGCAGTTAGTGCGACTCCCGCAGGAGCAAGTAAATATGGTGCAGTAGTTGCAAAAGCA
Organism: Fischerella sp. CENA71; assembly: GCA_024239075.1. Taxonomy (GTDB): domain Bacteria; phylum Cyanobacteriota; class Cyanobacteriia; order Cyanobacteriales; family Nostocaceae; genus Pelatocladus. The sequence continues at coordinate 25,439 of JANBVI010000027.1, forward strand.
GGGGCAGATTTATTTTTTGTACAAGCAACAGTTGTTTCTACATCACATCTGTCGCCAGAGTCTATAGTACCTCTTGACTTGGCTCAATTTTGCCAAGAAATGCCCATACCTGTGATTTTAGGTAACTGTGTGACTTATGAAGTCACACTGGACTTAATGAAAGCAGGAGCTGCTGCGGTGCTTGTCGGTATTGGTCCCGGTGCTGCTTGTACTTCCCGTGGCGTCTTGGGAGTGGGTGTACCACAAGCAACTGCGATCGCAGACTGTGCAGCCGCCCGTGATGAATATTATCAACAAACAGGTAAATATATTCCAGTAATTGCTGATGGTGGTTTAATCACTGGTGGTGACATCTGTAAGTGCATTGCTTGTGGTGCTGATGGAGTCATGATCGGTTCTCCTTTTGCCAGGGCTGCTGAAGCACCAGGACGAGGCTATCATTGGGGTATGGCAACTCCTAGCCCTGTATTACCTCGTGGGACACGCATTCGCGTAGGTACAACTGGTACTTTAGAACAAATTCTTGTTGGCCCAGCCCAGCTAGATGATGGTACTCATAATCTTTTGGGAGCCTTAAAAACTAGTATGGGAACACTAGGAGCCAAAAACATCAAAGAAATGCAGCAAGTCGAAGTTGTGATTGCTCCTTCCTTGTTAACTGAGGGTAAAGTATACCAAAAAGCTCAACAACTAGGTATGGGTAAATAAAATAGGTTAGTTGTAGTAGAGAGAGTATCGGGAGTGTAGATAGTAACTATAAAAAAATAATCAACCATTAACTACCAACTACCAACTACCAACCATCAACTACCAACTACCAACGACTATAAAAAAATTTTTCCAGACTCTAAAACATTTCCTGGAAAAATCACATATGTCGCCTACAATAGAAATAGCGGAGACGCATGTTTCCGTTCACTCCTCACACCACACTCCGCCCGGACTACTGTTCGGGCGGTTCCTTTTGTTTATAAAAAAAAAGCTAAAACCATATACTTTTTGCCAAAAGCAGAGATAAGGTTACACAGTAACGGGTAAAGGAAAATAAAAACCCTTTAACCTTTCCCCAATTTATTGAAAGAATAACTTTTGCAAAAGATATCATATACAAATCTATCTGTCTCACTCCAAGCAGTGCTTTTTGCTATGGTAGAATTTCAGCACGATCAAAAATATATAGGCAAAGGTTTGTAGCCATGTCAGCAGCCGCACAAGTTACCGACTCCACTTTTAAGCAGGAAGTATTAGACAGCGAAGTTCCTGTTTTGGTTGACTTTTGGGCACCCTGGTGCGGTCCTTGCCGGATGGTAGCCCCAGTTGTAGATGAAATAGCAGCTCAATATGAAGGTCAACTCAAGGTAGTTAAGGTCAATACCGATGAGAATCCTAATGTTGCTAGTCAGTACGGTATCCGCAGCATTCCCACATTGATGATTTTTAAGGGTGGACAAAAAGTTGATATGGTAGTAGGCGCTGTACCAAAGACTACATTAGCTAATACTTTGGAAAAATATCTTTAAAATTTCAGTTACTGCAAATACTTTTGGAGTGTTTTTCACTCCAAAAACACCCTAAATATTTGCCAGTAAAAATAAAGGAATACTGACCTTGGTTTCCTAAGTCTAATATTTTTCCAACTATGTAGTTTGCACTGTGTTTAACTACTAAACACACAATAGCAATAAAGCCTACCCTAAAAAAGTCATCTGTGATTCATTTTTCACCCTTTGTTTGTTCCTTCCCCAGTAGAAAAAACTAGTGCAAAAGGTAAAAAAACAAAGCTGTAAAGCTTTGATAGCAATGTTTTAGCTTATTTTTACTGTTGTGTTCACTTTTGCCACGCTGCACTAGATTATGTTCGCAAAGTAATTTTTGATTGGCAAGGAAGTAGTAGCGCCTTAGTTTTTATAACTGGAGGTGCTTTTTTATTTACACAAAAGGGTTTTCCAGAGAAATGTCATATTGGAGCAAATTCAGGTAAAATATAGTGCCGCATTGGCTACAGTTCTCATGACCTCATCTGCGTCGTTTGACATATTAGAGTCTCTCCAAACCGATATCGCCGAATTATTTGAGCGCTTACCAACGTTGAAGAATCGACAATATATTCAGCAGGCGCTATCTACCATAGTGCGTCTGGCTGAGAGTGAAATCGATCGCCTGGATTGGAAAATTTTGTCGGCTGCTTTAATAGATATGGAGCGTGGTTTCGAGCTCTTTCATAATTACCGACATGTCCGAAAAGTGACCATATTTGGCTCGGCTCGCCTATCACCAGAAAGCCCAGAATATCACATGGCTGTTGACTTTGCCCGCTATGTTACTCAACTGGGATTCATGGTTATGACCGGTGGTGGTGGTGGGATTATGCAAGCCGGTCACGAAGGTGCTGGACGAGAAAATTCTTTTGGTCTAAATATTCAACTACCCTTTGAACAGCAAGCAAACCCAATTATTGAGGGTGATCCAAAGCTGATTCATTTTAAATATTTCTTTACTCGTAAGTTATTTCTTTTAAAAGAAAGTGATGCTGTTGCTTTATTTCCTGGTGGATTTGGGACTCAAGATGAAGCTTTTGAGTGTATGACTCTCAGCCAAACAGGTAAGTTTGGCCCAGTACCGGTAGTCTTAATTGATCGTCCTGGTGGAGATTACTGGCGAGCTTGGAGCGAATATATTGATAAACAATTGGTGCAAAATGGTTTGGTAAGTCCCGAAGATCCAAGTTTATATACGGTCACAGATGATTTGGTGGTAGCTTGTAATGCTATTACCCGCTTTTACCAGGTTTATCATTCTAGTCGTTATGTAGGCGATCGCTTAGTAATTCGCCTCAGAACAAATTTATCAGATGCGGAAGTCGAGCAATTAAATGCTAATTTTACTGACATTCTGGTAACAGGACGAATTGAAAAAAGCCAAGCTTTACCTCAAGAAGGACAAGATGAAACTTTGGAACTACCCCGTTTAGTTCTTTATTTCAATCAAAGAGATTTGGGGCGTCTTTATCAAATGATTGCTGTTATTAATAGTATGGGTGCGCCTTCATTAAAAGATAGAGCGCACCCAGAATTGAAGTGACAATAACAAATGACGACCATAACCAGTAGAGACATGCTATGGCACGTCTCTACATTTGTACCGACTGATAAGAATAGTTGAATTTACGAATAACTCAACACCCAATTTACAAGAGTGCGAACACCAAAGCCAGTTGCACCAGTCCCGTTATAACCGTTTTCTTTGTCAGTCCAAACAGGCCCAGCTACATCCAGATGCGCCCAAGCCGTAGTATCTTTGACAAATTGTTTTAAAAATAAAGCAGCAGTAATGGAACCACCAGGACGAGGTCCTGTGTTTTTCATGTCCGCAATACCAGATTTTAGTCCTTCAAAATACTTCTCTTCCATTGGCAGCCGCCAAATTTTCTCCCCTGCATCCTGGGCTGCTGTTTCTAATTCTTGGGCTAAAGTATCATCAGGTGTAAATAAACCAGCAATATCATCACCAAGGGCAATTATACAAGCACCGGTGAGGGTGGCTAAATCAACGATCGCATCAACTCCGAGTTTGTCAGCAAATACCAAAGCATCCGCTAAAGTTAAACGTCCTTCAGCATCAGTGTTATTTACTTCAATTGTTTTACCGTTAGATGCTTTGAGAATATCACCAGGGTGCATGGCATGACCACTAATCATGTTCTCGGTAACGGCGGAGATAAAATGAACCTCCACATTTGGCTTGAGTTGACCAATTGCTTTGGCTGCACCAAGAGTGGCTGCTGCACCGCCCATATCAATTTTCATGGTTTCGATACCGCTACCTGCGCCTTTGATGTTGAGTCCGCCAGAATCAAAGGTTAGGCCTTTACCGATAATTGCTAATTTGCGTTTCGGTGTCCCATCTGGCTTGTAAGTCAGGTGAATAAATTTTGGTGGTAAATCAGAAGCCTTTGCGACTCCCAAAAACGCACCCATACCCAACTTTTCACAATCTTCCTGTTCCAAAATTTCTACGTGCATTCCTGTTTCGGAAGCGATCGCCATTGCGGTTTCTGCCATTGTAATTGGTGTGACTTCGTTAGCAGGAGCCGCTACCAATTGTCTAGCTAAAATTACTCCAGAACTGATTTGATTGGCACGAGCGATCGCAGCCTCTTGTCCACTCAGTCTCAGTAATTCTACTATCTCTACTTGTGGCCCTTTATCCTCTGGTTCTGACTTAAAGCGATTATCTTGATATAGTGCTAACTGCACACCTTCAGCCAAGGCTTGAGCTGTTTGGGCAGGATCGTTATTCCAAACAGGCAAACTTATACCCAGAGTTTTACATTTTTGCTTTTTGGCTTGGCGAGCGATCGCAGCAGCAGCACGACGCCAAGTATCCAATTTGACTGTATCTGGTTTTCCCAAACCCACCAAAATAACTTTACGAACAGGACTACCACTAGCTAATCTTGTGACAGCAGTGCTACCGACTTTCCCCTTAAATTCTTCTTCGGCAATTAGTTCTTTTATATACCCAGCAAATTTCTCATCTAAAGTCGCCAGTTCGCCAGTTAACTCCGTACCATCTTCAAATAATCCTACTGCCAGACCATCTCCAGTCCACTCTATAAGCGAGGTACTACTAGGTATAATTTCCATTTGTTTATTTTGTGTAAAAGTTCTTGTACCAGTATTGCGTAAAATTTGTGTTTTATGGATTGTTGACAGTTGTTGGTTGGTAATACTGCAATGGATAGAATTTTTCGTTATGCTAGCAGTTTTACATAAACCCGATCACACCGTGTTGTCTCTACACCTGTTGCAGCTTTGTAACCATTGCTTTCATACAATTTAACTGCTTCTGCTAAAATGCTAGCGGTTTCAATCCAAATTTGCTGAAAACCACGCCTGGCGATCGCTCCTTCGAGTTTTTGTAACAAATATTTCCCTAATCCCAGACCCCTAGCACTTGGCAAAAGATACATTTTGCGGATTTCTACAGATTTTTCGCCCCGATGAATGGGGTAGTATGCACCCGTACCCACAACTTGATTTTGGTATTCAATTACCCAAAACTCTCCACCAGTAGCGAAGTAATATTCTTCGACTTGCAACACATCTCGATCCGCACCATCTGGTTCCCAAGTAAGCCCATATTCTGTTAACACTGATCGGATAACCTCTGAAGCAGAAATGCGATCGCCTTCTTTCCAATTCCGAATCAAAAAATCTTGGTAATAGTCATTAGTCATTAGTCATTAGAGACGCGATGTTCTTCGCGTCTGTACAATGGTCAATAGTCAAGCTTCATTCTTTGCGTTTTTGCGTCTTTGCATCCCCGCATCCCCGATCTTAACTATGAATCCTCGGTTCGGGATGTAAATTCACTAGCAATTCACTCTCAATAATTGCTAATTCATCTAATCTTTGGCTGACAATTTCACGGTCAAAATAGGTATCAGCTAGCACCCAATAAGTACCAAAATGACGTGCTTCGGATGCCATCAAACCATGATAAAATTTGGCTAATTTCGCTTCAGGACAATGAGTAGCTAATAAACCTAAACGTTCGTGACTACGAGCTTCAATTAAACCACTGACTAACAAAGAATCTAAAAAGCGATCAGGTTCCTTGGGGCGAATTTGGGCTTTTAAACCTGCGCCATAGGGAGGAGGTGTCAGGGGGCGCATGGGTATATTTTTATCTTCTAACCATTGATTTACTTGCTCGAAGTGTTCGAGTTCTTCGCGGGCAATTTTGGTAAGTTCCCGCACCATCTTAGCATTAGAAGGATAGCGAAACATCAAGTTCAACGCTACACCAGCCGCTTTGCGTTCGCATTGAGCATGATCGAGGAGGATAATATCTAAATTAGATATCGCCTGTTCTACCCAAGCAGAACTGGTGGATTGTTTGAGAATGTTAATTGTTGGTAAAGCAGAAGATAACACAGTCATCCGATTTGAGATTTTGGATTTGAGATTTTGGATTGATACCACAGAATTTTTCTGGGGAATTGTACGCTCTGAGAAATTTTTGGTGAAAATTTGGAAATCTCTACTTTATTCTACATAGCATTTATTTATGATTTGTGATCATCGCAAAACTCAGATCCCCGACTTCTTAAAGAAGTCGGGGATCTTGTCTCTCATGAATGATTTAGTAATGTTATATCGAATAAATAACAAATAACAAATCACGATTAAAAAAACCGCTTTTGCGGTCTAGAATTTAATTCCTAGAAAACGAAAGCGGTTAATCTCCATCACACAAACCAACTAATGAGGTCAACTTTTGATTTACTCAATTACTAATTAAGCTGCTTGGAATTCTTCAGTTGGCGCTACTTTTGCAACTGGCTCAGTAGTGTTATTTTCTAAATTGATTTTCACTACTTTCTGACGCGCTTCTGTAACTTTAGGTAATGTCAGCGTCAGTATACCGTTTTTGTACTCTGCTTGCACTTGATCATTCTGAATTGCTACTGGTAGAGGAATCACGCGTTGGAATTTTCCATAGCGGAATTCTGAACGAATTTGACCATTATTTCCGGCTTTGTTTTCGTAACGGTGTTCACCAGTAATAGCAACTGCTTCTTTTGTTACTTGAATATCCAAATCTTTTGCTTCTACACCAGGAATTTGGACTCGCAAAATCAGGTTATTATTAGTATTTTGGAGTTCAACTGCTGGTTTCCAAGTCATTTCTGGCTGACGTTTAACTCTCAACATATCATCAAAAATTCGATCCATTTGACGGTTGAAAGCATCAATTTCTGGGAAAGTTTGCCAACGAATGATAGCCATTTTTAATCTACCCTGATCGCTCTTAATTCTGAACTTTTGATTTATAAATCTATGATGGCGATTCTCTGTTGAAGAGTTAGTGAGGTAAACCGGATGATTTTGGGCGTAAATACCCGTCTTTAAACAGAAGTGAAGAATGAGTGATCGCTCTAACTTAGCATTACCTAAACAATCTTTGTTAAGTCACACTTGACGCATTCCCAAAAATCACAAGTCGAGCCAGAACATCTGTTTGCTGGCTTGTTAGCTGATCCAACTACAACCTCTGCTCGTTTACTTCGAGCAAATGGCGCGACACTGGACATAGAAACCAATGAACATTCTTTTGAATCTCGCGAGAATCCACAATTTAGCCCACAGAGTAAGTTCATTCTAGAGCTTGCATTGCAAGTCGTTCGGCTTCAGGGCAAGAAATCTATAGGGACTGAACATCTATTGTGGGGTTTAGTCCGCCTAGCGGAAACAGATAAAACTATTCTGAGCGACCTGTTTCAACACTACAAAATTGATCTTGAAACCTTGAACAATCAACTAACAGAAGCGATCTAGATTCAGATCATAAACTAGCAAGGAAAGAAAGCGATCGCACTAACTTAAAAAAGTACACAAAATTACTTTTTTGGGAAAAGCTCAACTTCGGTCAGTCATCTTGAGATGACTTTTGCTATTAGCCTGGAACTAAAGTTCCAGGCGTACTTTTTACGATCTAAATAGATTTGTGCTATAAGCTAAAAACTTATTTCAAAAACATGACATACGTATTTTTGATGTAGTTGTCATGAAATCCATACATCAGGATGCATAAGGTACCTTTTTACCTAATCTTTAACCCTAGTCCTTAGTTTCTAATGAACACAATAGACTTAGCCTTTACCCCAGCCCTGGAACAAGCACGGTTAATCCGACATCGGGAAGTGTCGCCATTAGAGTTGGTGCAGATATATCTAGAACGGATTCAACGCCTGAATCCCCAACTCGGAAGTTATTTTACGGTGACAGCAGAACAAGCGATCGCTGACGCGAAAGCTAAGACAGAAATGTTGGTAAATAGCAACGAATTACCACCGTTTTTTGGTGTGCCAATTTCGATCAAAGACCTCAATCCAGTGGCAGGTGTTCCTTGTAGCTTTGGAAATCCGGCGTTAATCAACAATATTTTTGATTTTGATGATGGTGTTGTCACGCGGATTAAGCAAGCTGGTTTTATTCTGCTTGGTAAAACTGCCACCTCAGAACTTGGTTCTTTTCCTTACACAGAACCTACGGGTTTTCCGCCAGCCAGAAATCCTTGGAATTTAGAATACACTCCCGGTGGCTCTAGTGGTGGTGCAGCCGCAGCAGTTGCAGCTGGGTTATGTGCGATCGCTCAAGGCTCTGATGGTGGTGGTTCGATTCGCGGCCCCGTGGCTTGTTGTGGATTGGTGGGAATCAAGCCAGCCAGAGGACGAATAACTAATGCACCTGTAGGCGATCGCCTTAATGGGATTGCTACTAACGGCCCAATTGCTCGTACTGTTGCTGATGCAGCAGCTCTTCTAGATGTCATGTCTGGCTACGTCACAGGCGATCCCTATTGGTTAAGCGATCCTGAACCATCTTTTCTCGTTGCTAGTAAAGAAAGAATTGGCAAGCTACGTATTGCCTATGGTACAGCGATTCCGCCCATTGGTACAGCCGACGCCAATTGTCAGCAAGGCGTGCTGCAAACAGTAAAATTACTAGCAGAACTTGGTCACACAGTTGAAGAAAAAAGCCCAGATTTTAGCGGTTTAGTAGAACCATTTCAGATCGTCTGGCAAACTAGTGTAGCGACATCAGGTCTTCCCCCAGAAGCTTTGCAACCGATGAATCGTTGGTTACTAGCACGTAGTGCTTCTGCTGGTGAGTACCTGCTAGCAGTATATCAAATGCAAATGGTGTCAAGGCAAATCGTTGCTTTCTTTGACACTGTAGATATATTAGTTTTACCAGTATATTTACATTCACCTATTCGTGTGGGAGAATGGGCGCACCTCAGCCCGGAAGAAACATTTCAAAATATTGTAAATTGGATTGCTCCTTGTCCACCAGCTAATGCAACTGGCTTACCTGCGATCGCACTTCCCGTTGGTTTTGATGCCAATGGTTTACCTATGAGTGTACAGCTAATTGGCAAACCCGCTGCTGAAGCCACTCTCATCAGTTTAGCCGCTCAAATAGAAACTGCAAAACCTTGGATTGAGCATCGTCCTGCATTTGCTGACTCTTGAACTTTAGGGAACGGGAATGGGGGATTGGGGATTCTCCTAAAGGAGACGCTACGCGGTGACGCGGTGAAGGAGTGACGCGGAGAAATGTTAATAATATCTCCGTGTCCGCCAAATCAAAATTAAGTAATTTTTGCGACATTCTTATTTTCATAGTCAGTATAAAAACAGAGAAAGATTTTCGCATAAACTTAGATAATGTAATATCTTTATCTACGTAACTAGCAAGATCGCGGTAAATAGAGTAAAAATCGATTTAATGATTGAAAAAAAATCTATGCCGCACAGCAATTTAATAGCAAATATACGGACAGATACCAATCATACATTGGTTGTTGGTCAGTACACTCTCAAAATAGGTTCTAGCCAAGGTGCGATCGCCGAATCAGGAATCACACAAGAACAACCGAGTTTACGAGAACTGTCTACGCCAGAGTTGACACGTCAGCCTCCGAGTGAAAAACTTTTAGAGCGTGAAAAACCAATCAATGAAGCGATCACAGCTTTAAAATCTGGACAAGCAGTAGAATTTTATAGCCAGCCGGGTTTTGGCAAAAGTTTTTTATTGCATTATTTAGCATCAGAACTAGAAGCTGATTCTGTGTTTAGCGATGGTGTGATTAATCTATCTGCCCATCACCCCTATGTCAGTGATTTACTGCAATCAATTTGGGAAGCTTTCTATGAAAGTGATATCCCTTATAAACCCACAGATGACGAAATCCGGCAAAAAATTCAGGAGAAACACGCACTAGTCCTACTAGATGACGGCGCTCAACTTATTCAAGATGAAGTGCGACAGTTAAGAAATGCTGTTAGTAACTGCACTTTTCTGGTTGCTTCTGCAAAACAACGTCTGCGCCAACAAGCATACTCTACTGAACTTTCTGGATTGTCTATTCAGGATGCCTTAGTTTTTGTTGAAACAAAAATGGGGCGTTCTCTAAGCGTGGAGGAATTACCTGCTGCTAGATCCCTGTGTATTATCCTCAAGGGAAACCCGATGCATTTGCAATTAGCGATCGCTTACGCATTAATTGAAAAGCGATCACTAGCTGAAATTGTGAGTCAACTACCAAATTCTCAAGCTAGCATCTATCTAATTCAACAAATTATCGAGTTGTTACCACAATCCCATAGAGAAGTATTAGAAATTTTCACAGTCATGGGTGAAGTGGGATTGTCAGAGGAAGAGATCGCAGCGATTACAAAACAACCAAACGCCTCTGAAATTTTAGAAAACTTGCAACAGCGTTATCTGATTCAACTGAAAGATTTTCGGTATCGCATCAGCAAAACAATCAGAGAAATATTACCGCCAGCCTGGAAATTAGGAACACCTTTAGAAAACGCGATCGCTTACTTTATCGATTGGACACAGTTGTATCAGCAGCAACCACAAACTTTACTGACCAAAATTGATGCGATCGTCCAAATTTTAGAAGTGTCAGTTCGAGCTAGCCGTTGGCAAATAGTTTTACACTTAGCAAAAGCAGTAGAAGGTTTGCTGGCTTTAAGTAAGCGCTGGGGTTTGTGGGAACATGTGCTACAACGTGGACTGCAAGCATCTCAAGCTGAACGAGACAAAGACTCTGAAGCCTGGGCTTTACACCAACTTGGTACTCGCGCCCTATGTTTAGAAGAAAACACGGTAGCATTTAGATACTTTACCAGAGCCTTAGAATTACGAGAATCTTTGAGTGATTTCACAGGATTAGCACTCACTCGCCAAAATTTTAATTTGCTTCCCTCATCTTTATCAGTTTCCCAACCTCAACATCTACACAATGGTAGTGGTGAAACTTCCATCCAGCCGAAAATCGAGCATAACCCCAACTCTAAAAATCACAGCACGAAAAAAGCTCCTCAATCTGTTCAACAATCAAAAGTTGATTCGACAAAAAACAGTAATCAGCCTGTTATTAATAACCGAGTTGCAGAGAATATTAAACAAAAAGATGTCCACCCTCTGCCGTCTTCCTCAGTGTCACCACTAACTCGGATGAACATAGTAGAAAGACAAGCTGCACCTTCATCTCAGCCTTTGCGACAAAACTTTTTACTCTCACCAAAAGGGGTTATTACTACCGGAATTTTGACTTCCGGTGGATTCTTCGCTTGGTTTTACACGAGTCATTTAGCATCTTCACCTGATCAACCTGAGATTAAATTACCTCAAGCAGCACCTGAACCATTAGCACAGCCCAAATCCAAAGTCACATTTACACCATCGCCCATTACTGAACCCGCAGCTTCAGAAATCCCCACACTGTCACCTTTAAAGCCAACTCAGCCCACAATAGATCCAGTACTGAGACCGACATTCCCACAACCAAAATTCGACAAGCCTCAGCAGTCAAGTAAACCTATATCTACACCAGCACCAACATCTTTACCCACATCCACTGCTAGTCCAGAATCAACACCATCAGTAGAAACTGAACCAAACACAAATTTTACACCAACACCTAGTTCTAAATTTAACATGCCATCTTTTACAAATTCGCCAATACCCACTTTTGAAACACCATCTCCGGAGACGACATCAGCACCTATTTTTACCCCCACACCTACCCAAAAACCAACATCACAATCAATAAATATACCTTCTACTCCAGAAGTCACGGTGACACCAATGGAAAAACCATTTTTTCAAAATTGATTGGTCGTCAATTGTCAATTGTCATTAGTTATCCCTATCACCCCTTACACCCCTATACCTTTTACACCCTCACACCCCTAACTTCTGCAAGACTGGCTGAGTAGAAACTATGTGTCTTTCCAAACCCAGTTCTTTCGGACTAATACCGATAGCTAAGGCAACTAACTGTGGTAGGTGTAGAACTGGCAAACTCAGTTTGTGTCCGATCACCTTTTCTACTTCTGGTTGACGAGAATCTAGGTTGAGGTGACACAAAGGACACGGTGTCACCATACAATCAGCACCTGCTTCTATGGCTTCTTGAATATGCTTGCCAGCCATTTTGAAGGACTCGGTGGTAGCATAACTGGCAAGAGGCCAACCACAACATTGTGTACGACCTCTGTAATAAATCGGTGTAGCCCCTACTGCTCGAAACAAATTTTCCATTGTTTCTGGCTGGAAAGGGTCATCATAAGCCATAAATTTTTGGGCGCGCAAAAGATAGCAACCGTAAAAAGCAGCACATTTAAGTCCCGTTAATTTACGGCTAACTCGTTGTTGGATTTCCTCTAAGCCATAATCTTTGGCGAGAGCATAAAGCAAATGTTTGACTTCTGTGGTTCCCCGATAAGGTGAACAGCCTTCTTTTTGGAGCAAACTGTTAACTTGTCCAACATAAGCCGGATTAGTTTTCTGACATTCTTTGAGTTGTTCATCAACATGGCCAATTACGCCTTGACAAGTACTGCAATGAGTCAGCAAAGGTAAATTTAATTCTTCTGCCAAAGAGATATTTCGAGCATTGACAGTGTCTTCCAAAAGTTGAGAATCTTCCTTAAAAGTTCCAGAACCGCAGCAAGCAGCTTTTTTGAGTTCAATAAGTTCAATTCCCAATGCTTTACTCAAAGCAACTGTGGATTGATGCAGTTCCCGACAGGCTCCTTGAGCAACACAACCTGGGTAGTAAGCGTATTTCAATGTATGGGATAGCATAGAAATTGTAAGTAATGAGGTATCATCCCTCGACAATAACTGTTTTATTATCGCTTTGATCATCACCTGTTAGTTTTGGTTGCAAGACTGTTGGTGCTGAGGCGTGATTCTGAAAGAATTTTAGTAAGAATTGCAAAACAGAATTGTTTAAAGGGTGTATGCGATCGCCCTTTCGGATTAAGATGTATATGCTCAAAACCATGTAAATCATAAAGAGCGGACTATAGCAACCGGTTGAGGAATTAAATCTATGAGCCAAGCGGACATTTTTGAAAAAGTTAAAGAAATCGTCATCGAGCAACTGGGTGTTGAACCCGAAAAGGTTACACCACAAGCTAATTTTGCCAATGATCTAAACGCTGATTCCCTCGATACTGTTGAGTTAGTAATGGCTTTAGAAGAAGAATTTGATATCGAAATTCCTGATGAAGCTGCCGAAAAAATCACCACAGTTCAAGAAGCATTGGATTACATTAACGACAAAGTTGCTGCATCCGCATAGAGAGTTTAGGGCATAGGGCATAGGGTATAGGGCATGATGCATAAGGGCATTGTGCATGGTAAAAATTACATAAAGCCCAATTCCCAACTCTCAATTCTCAATGCCCGATTTGCAAGTCCTAATGCCCTATGCCCAATCCCTGTTTTGTCCTACCGGAGAGCCACTTGTAACTTAGTCATGACAGATTTGATACGTAAACGCGTTGTTGTCACTGGTGTTGGCGCGATTACACCGATAGGTAATACACCAGCCGAATATTGGGAAGGATTGGTAAGCGGGCGTAATGGCATTGGCGAAATTACTTTGTTTGATGCTTCGCACCATGCTTGCCGTATTGCTGGCGAAGTAAAAAATTACGATCCGCATGATTACATGGATCGTAAAGAAGCCAAGCGCATGGATAGATTTTCTCAATTTGCTGTTTCAGCGGCCAAACAGGCTCTAGCGGATGCGCGGTTAGTTATTAACGACCTTAATGCTGAACAAGTAGGTGTAATCATTGGTTCAGGTATTGGTGGTCTCAAGGTAATGGAAGAGCAGCAAACGATTTACCTAAACCGTGGTCCAGATCGCTGTAGCCCGTTCATGATTCCCATGATGATTGCCAATATGGCTGCGGGATTAACAGCAATTCACACTGGTGCCAAAGGGCCTAATTCTTGCTCCGTAACAGCCTGTGCTGCTGGTTCTAACTCCATTGGAGACGCTTTTCGCCTCATTCAAAGTGGATATGCCCAGGCAATGATTTGCGGAGGAGCAGAAGCAGCTATTACACCTCTATCTTTTGCTGGTTTTGCCGCCTGTAAAGCACTTTCGTTTCGTAATGATGATCCTACTCACGCCAGCCGTCCTTTTGATAAAGACCGTGATGGATTTGTCATGGGCGAAGGTTCAGGAATCTTAATTCTGGAAGAAATGCAACACGCCATCAGTCGTGGTGCGAGGATTTATGCCGAAATCGTCGGTTACGGTATGACTTGTGACGCTTACCATATCACATCTCCCGTACCTGGCGGTGAAGGAGCTGCCAGAGCCATACAGTTGGCACTCAAAGATTCAGGAATAACTCCCGAAATGGTGAGTTACATCAATGCTCATGGTACTAGCACCCCGGCTAACGATTCCACTGAAACCGCAGCGATGAAACGAGCTTTGGGTGATCATGCTTACAAAGTAGCAATTAGTTCTACTAAATCCATGACAGGTCACTTATTGGGTGGTTCTGGTGGTATTGAAGCTGTAGCAACAGTACTAGCGATCGCCAACGACCGACTCCCACCTACAATCAATCTGGAAAACCCAGACCCAGAATGCGATTTGGACTACATAGCAAACGTTAGTCGCTCTGCGCGCGTTGAGGTAGCACTATCCAATTCTTTCGGTTTTGGTGGTCATAATGTGACGCTAGCATTTAAAAAATTTGTTTAGGAAAAAAGGAAATAGGGGATCGGGGATTGGGGATCGGGAAGAGACGCGGTGACGCAAAGAGGATTCAGACACGGAGAATCCATCAAAAATATTCTCCGTGTCCCCGTGTCCCCTTTCCCCCTTCCCCATAAAGAACGTATTGTCTCTGACACCCTGAGCAAATCATTCCGTCCCTTTCACAACTGAATATTGAAGCTGATCCTTCCTAGAATAATCCTAAAATCCAAAATAAAAAATCCTCAATTCTACGGCTTGTTTGTCAACAAGCACCAATGGGATGATGATACTATCGTGGGGAATTTTGATCCCCAGCAGGCGAAAGAAGCTTAAAGAGTGCTAACCCGTCGTTAAAAACAATCTTAATTATGGCTGTTGCAACCCAAACCCTTGAAGAACTTTGTATCAACTCGATCCGCTTTTTGGCAATTGATGCCGTAGAAAAAGCCAAGTCTGGTCACCCAGGACTGCCAATGGGCGCTGCACCAATGGCATTTGTGCTGTGGGATCGGTTTATGCGGTTTAACCCCAAAAATCCCTATTGGTTCAACCGCGATCGCTTTGTCTTGTCTGCTGGTCACGGCTGCATGTTGCAGTATGCCCTACTCCACTTGACTGGTTATGATAGCGTTCAGCTAGAGGATATCAAACAATTTCGTCAGTGGGGTTCAAAAACGCCTGGTCATCCAGAAAATTTTGAAACACCAGGTGTAGAAGTAACTACTGGACCTTTAGGACAAGGAATTGCCAATGCGGTCGGTTTAGCGATGGCAGAAGCTCATCTCGCCGCGAAGTTCAATAAATCCGACGCCAAAATTGTTGACCACTATACTTATGTGATTCTGGGTGATGGTTGCAACATGGAAGGTGTATCTGGTGAAGCCTGTTCTTTAGCAGGACACTTGGGCTTGGGTAAACTCATTGCCTTGTACGATGATAACCACATCTCTATTGACGGTTCTACCGACATTTCCTTCACTGAAGATGTAGGCAAGCGTTTTGAAGCATACGGCTGGCATGTGCAAGTTGTCAGCGATGGCGACACCAATTTAGAAGCTATTGACAAAGCGATCGCAGCTGCCAAAGCCGTCACCGACAAGCCATCTTTGATTAAAGTTCGTACTACTATTGGTTACGGTTCTCCCAACAAAGCGAACACCGCAGGCGTTCACGGTGCTGCTCTTGGTGGTGACGAAGTAACAGCTACTCGTAATAACTTGGGTTGGGAACACGAACCATTTGACATTCCAGAAGATGCCCTCAAGCACTTCCGCAAGGCTGTAGAACGGGGCGCTGAGTACGAAAGCGATTGGAATAAAGTTTTTGCTGATTACAAAGCCAAATACCCCCAAGAAGCGGCTGAGTTTGAGCGGCAAATCAGTGGCAAATTGCCAGAAGGCTGGGAAAAAGCACTACCCACCTACGAACCAGGAAGTAAAGCGATCGCCACTCGCAAAACTTCCGAAATGACCCTCAATGCCCTAGCACCTGTACTACCAGAAATGATCGGTGGTTCTGCTGACCTCACCCACTCCAATCTTACCGAACTCAAGGGAGCAGGTGACTTCCAAAAAGGACAGTACCAAAATCGTAACCTCCGTTTCGGTGTACGCGAACATGGCATGGGTTCGATTTGTAATGGTATTGCTTTACACGGTTCCGGGTTAATTCCTTACTGCGCTACCTTCTTAGTGTTTGCCGACTACATGCGAGCTGCAATTCGCCTTTCGGCATTGTCACAAGCTGGAGTCATCTACGTTATGACTCACGACTCCATCGGTTTAGGTGAAGATGGCCCTACCCACCAACCAGTAGAAACCATTGCTTCCCTGCGGGTGATTCCCAATCTGACAGTGATTCGTCCCGCCGACGGTAACGAAACCTCTGGTGCTTACAAAGTTGCCATTGAAAATGCCAACCAAAAACGCCCCACCTTGCTAGCATTATCGCGGCAAAACCTGCCTCAATTAGAAGGAAGCAGCATTGAAGGTGTCACTAAAGGCGCTTACATTCTTTCTGATAGCGAAGGAACGCCCGACATCATCCTTATTGGTACAGGTAGTGAAGTACCTTTGTGCGTTGATGCTGCTACTAAACTCCGTGCTGAAGGTAAGAAAGTTCGTGTCGTTTCCATGCCTTCTTGGGAACTGTTCGACGCTCAAAACGAATCCTACCGCGAGTCAGTGCTGCCCAAAGCAATTAAAAAACGTTTAGCTGTTGAAGCTGCTTCTAGCTTCGGTTGGTGCCGTTACCTGGGTGACGAAGGCGCCATGATTAGCGTTGATCGCTTTGGTGTTTCTGCACCTGGTGGTACAATCATGGAGAAATTCGGCTACACCGTTGATAATGTAGTCGCAAAAGCAAAAGAATTGTTGGGTTAATTTGCAACAGGATAATTTTTGAATAATCTTTAGCAAGGGTGGGTGAAATCCACCCTTTTTTTATTTATGGGGCTTATGCAAAACTACACGCTGATTGCAGACAAGATCATCTGCCGGATCTCGTGATCGAAATTGACGTAACCAGCTGACGGGGTGACAAAGCGGGTGAAGCAAAGTCAGTAGAGGAGTATGACAGTTTTGGGGTAAAAAAGATAGGTCAGGTATTCTCAACAAGACCTATCAAATGATAATACTACCTAAATTCGTAAGGAGGCTGACGTCGAGACTTGTGATCAAGAGACAGGTAGAGTACTGCACTTTTTGAGCTAGCCTATCCCACGTGAAGTTTTTCTCAATCTGTTTTCTCTTGAGGGGTCTTACCCCCTATTCGCCAGCTGTATCTTTCAAAAAGTCGGGGATCTTGTTTTCCGTCCAGTTTCAAGTTCTGAACTCGGAATTTCTTGTTTCAGGTGAGAATGTTGTCGTTTCAAGTGAGAAATTTCTCGTTCCAACCTGGAAATTTCTCGTTTCAAGTGAGAAATTTCTCGTTCCAACCTAGAAGTTTCTCGTTTCAACCTAGAAATTTCTTGTTTCAAGCGTGATCTAATCGCACTCAAACAAATCAAACAGTCTGCTTCAGCAGAGTTTAGCTATGAGACTGCGATTTCAATCGCAGGCGGGTTTGAACATTTGCGATACTCCCTTCCAAACCAGATCGCACTATTCTAGAGAAGAACAAAAAGCGATATCTGACGATAAGCCACTGCGTGTCTACGCACCACCTCCCTAATGTTTCTTTCCCCTTCCACCTGTTTACTGCTGAAGATTTCTAATTAACTTCAGCGCTTGTTGGTACAACTGTGTATTTCCCTGTTGTTGAAATAGTTCAGCAGCTTTCTGCCAATCTGCAATTGCTCCAGGCTTGTCTCCCAATTGGGCGCGGGCTATACCCCGTCCAAAGTAGGCTCTGGCATCATTGGGATTAATTTTGAGAGCAGAGTTGAAATCAGCTATAGCTCCTTGCTTGTCTCCCAATTCAGCACGGGCTATACCCCGACGACCATAGGCATTGGCATCATTGGGATTAATTTTGATGGCAGAGTTGAAATCAGCGATCGCCCCTTTATTGTCTCCCAATCGGCTGCGGGCATCACCCCGTTGGAAGTAGGCAAAGGCATCATTAGGATTAATTTTGAGGGCAGAGTTGAAATCAGCGATCGCCCCTTTATTGTCTCCCAATCGGCTGCGGGCATCACCCCGAAGGTCATAGGTTTTGGCATCGTTAGGATTAATTTTGAGGGCAGTGTTAAAATCAGAGATTGCCCCTTTATTGTCTCCCAATAGGACGCGGGCTATACCCCGAAGGTCATAGGTAATGGCATCGTTAGGATTAATTGTGAGGACAGAGTTGAAATCAGCGATCGCCCCTTGCTTGTCTCCCAATCGGGCGCGGGCTATACCCCGGTTTTTGTAGGCATTGGCTAAGTTGGGATTGAGACGAATTGCTTCTGTTAAATCAGCTATAGCCCCTTTATAGTCTCCCTTGTCATACTTATCCCCAGCCTGAATAAAGAAGTTATCAGCTTTGGGTGCTGTAGCTACTTGAGTATTAGGAGCAGAAACTCCCACATCTACCCCAACTTTTGCTGACAGTCGCAAAAATGTATTAATGGGAATGCCTAAATTAAAGCCTGTTTTGATTTCTTTGGTATCTAAATCTGCTCTACCGTGAACTCCAATTAGTTCACCTTTTTCATTCAAGACTGCACCACCACTCATCCCCTCGGACGTATTATCGCTGTAGACCAAAGCATAACCTTTACGCAATGGTTTCGAGGCATTAGCAGTAATCTTTCCATCGCTGAAAGTATAAATTGACTGATTAATCGCAAATGTCGGTGCAGGGAATCCAGCTACATAAGCAGTTGTCCCTTCTGTGCTGCTGTCAGAGTTACCAATCTTTGCCACAGTGTAATTTTCACTGCTAGTAAATTCCACCACAGCTAGGTCTACATCATTTGGAAACAGCTTGACACTGCTGTAGTTAAGTGCATAACTTTTACCATCAGGGGTAATAATCTCGTAATTATCTTTGACTTCCACCACATGAGCAGCCGTGAGGACAGTGTAAGTATTGCCAGAGTGTTTGATAATCACCCCGGAACCATACTTTGGTTTTTTACTTTGGATTAATACGGTGATTTGTTTAGCTATTTTATTAACTTCAGTGGAAGATAGTGCTAAAGCAGCTTGGGTTTGCACAAGGGCGATTGTTACCCCTATTAGTGCTGGTGCAAGTTGATAATAAAATCTCATTATTTATTTTCCGAAATACAGATACGCTTCCACATCAATATTCACTGGGTCGTTACTTGTATTACCCCCATTTTGATCTACAGCTTTTCCAGCAGCCAAAGCACGGCGATCCATTATTTGCCGTAAAGTAACATCAGGATTACTACCTGGTTGGAGAGTGAATAATAAAGTCGTATCTGTACAAGCGGCGTTTTTTTCAGTAGTGGCGCATACAACAGGTTGTTTGTTGAGTATACCTGCCTTGATATATCTCAGCGTACCGTTGTCATAACTTCTTTGAAATCTGTAAGATACCTGCTGACAGCGTTGCTGGGGTGTCAACCCTTTACCGCTGAAATACTGGGAAACCCAACGAATCATCGGTAGTGTATTTCCATTTTGCGTGTGAACAAAGGTTGTGGGTACACCGTTTTTTATAGCGCAGCGAAAAGTTGTCCCTTCAGCGTAGCTTGGTTGATTGAGGATAGCTGTTGTAGTAAATGTAGTCAGTGCAGCTATGCCAAAAACTCTCACACCCCATGTCAACATTTGACTAGATATCTCCAGTGTCATAAATGCAAACTTAGTAAAAAAGGATAAAACGCACTTGTATGGGAATAGAATAAGCTACAAAGTCAAATTGCAGTATTTCAGATGATATTTTAAATTTATCAGTAAAATTACCACCTCCACCCCAATACGGTTCGGATAAGACAAATCGATTCACCTTTGAACCCTGTAGAGACGTGCCATGGCACGTCTCTACATGCCTAAATTATGACGAGAAATCCTTAACCGAACCGTATTGGGGGACTTGTTTTACGTCAAGTTTCAAGTTCTAAATTCGGAATTTCTTGTTTCAAGTGAGAATGTTGTCGTTTCAACCTAGAAATTTCTCGTTTCAACCTAGAAATTTCTCGTTTCAACCTAGAAATTTCTCGTTCCAACCTGGAAATTTCTCGTTTCAGCCCAGAAATTTCTCGTTCCAACCCAGAAGTTTCTTGTTTCAACCTGGAAATTTCTCGTTTCAACCTGAAAATTTCTCGTTTCAACCGTGATCTGTCTTATCCGAAACGTATTCAGGGGCGGTGCTTTAGGCTGAAGCCATAACTACAAAACTATTACTCAATCCCCAATCCTCTATTCCCCCTTCTCATAATCACCACCAGAACCATACTTCCAAGCATCAACCCAGCGATGCCAGTAATATTTAGAAGTGTTGGGTAAATATTTCTCCCACGGTTCAAAACTTTGACTTAGCCAAAACAACGCAGAATATAAACCCAAATTTCCGTAATGTACCAGCCAATCTAACAAAGCTAATAAACCAACATGGGGAATAATTTTTACCACAATCCCAGGATAGGCAAAATTTGTTTTTAACAAGGTTTGTGTTAAGGCTGGAAACTGGACTACATCTTGTAAAAATGGTTTTAAAACCATATCCCCTGATTCTTGCATTTGTCGAAATACAGCTGATAGTAATTCGTTGATTTGTTCCGGCGCAATTTTTTGATTGACACCCACACTCATAGCCTTTTGAAATAACCAAGTCACACTCAAACTGGGTTGATATGGTTGCAATAGTGCTAATGCGTTGGCAGATAATTGATCAGTTTGCAGTGCTTCGTCAATACCTTGGGTTAATCTCTGCAAATGACGCACCATCGCCCCAAAACCACCAAAACTTAAAGGTGATTGATTTCCACTGCTGTCTCCGACTGGGAGGATGCGACTCCAGGGTGTATGTAGGGGACTTTGACGATAGGAGGGAAAAAAGCCAAATAGCGCTCTTTGAAATTTTAACTGTGACAATTCCACATTTTGATATTTTGGCATTAAGCGCAGATAGTCTTCAAACAAAGCTTCTAATCCTATATGTCGTGGATCTGCATCTATATAGGTAAACATGTAAGTTGTTCTACCATCCCTGGCGGGGAAAGCTTCCCAAAAATATTGGCACTGTTTTTGAATCGGTGTGAAAGATAAGATTAAATCGCCAGTGTGATTTTCTGGAAAACCTTGGGCGCAACTCCCAACCACCAAACACACCGCATCTGGTTTGCGTCCTTGTCGTGCTTGTTGGATAATTGGAGAAAAATGTCCCATGGCGTCAATTAACAATCTGGCTTTGTATTGATTGTTAACTATGACTCCATCTGGATGAATCACTGCTTCTTCAAAAGGCGTGTTTTCAAATAATTTTCCGCCTACAGCCAGAAATCGCTGTTTTAATGTTTCCAGTAAATACACTGGATCTACACCAATATTTAAGACGTTTTCTACCCAAATCTCTACACCGTTATCAAATCCGACCCTAGCTGGATTGTATTCTGTGGCGATCGCTTGTTCTAATTCTGCGTTTGTTAATAAAGATAGTTTTAAAAAAGCTTCTAATTCTTGGCGAGAAATATTCCATTCTTGATCTCTTCCCCGCAATATCCCCCGTTCGAGCAATGCCACCCGGAACCCTTGCACAGCTAAGGCGCAACCAATTAAAATTCCTAAAGTGCCACCACAAATCAACACATCCCAATCGACAGCACCCAATTGTTGCTGATTTTCTTTAACCGCTGTCGGTACTGGGGCTTTACCTTCTCTCAGGGATGTTAAAATGTGATCGCTACGACGCAACCCCCCTAAAACATCACCCGGTAATTGCGAAAGAATTTCCTCAGTTAAAGACATAGAACTTCATCCCAGCAAAGTCACTGATCTTGATCGTAGCGACTTCACTAGCTTCGGGTGACTTCAAAATCTAGAAAAATCCCTCCAAATTAGCTTTACCCCTTGGCTGCCTGACAGATTTAAAATATAAAATGACCAGCGATGGAAATCCAAAAATCCCTCTATAGTCACCGATGCAAAATCAGGCGTTGCATAATTGCGGGATGATTTTGGAATTTGCATAAAAAATAATCACCGTGTCATCGCATCTCCCCGTCTCCGTGTCAGCCTAAATCATCCCCTTATTCAGCAACGCCCAAAATAAATCACTGAGGCGATCGCGATTCTTGAGGCGATTGAGGATAATTTGAGCCAATGGTATGGAAATCGGCGATTAGCGATTTGACCAATCATCTTTGATTGTCAATCTAAAATCTAAAATCAGGTGACTTTTTCACAAATATTTTGAATATTCCAGTTACCACATCTGAGTATTTCAAGAATATGATATTTTTTCATTTCAAAAAAAATTTAACTATTTTGCTTTTTTATGAAAAAATAGTAAAGATGTTTTTGGTAATATCTCTTTACAACAAAAAACCATTAGGTTTAAAAATATATATTTACAGCACAACCAGATAGTATAGCTGTTAATAAACAGCTAGCGATTAGTGGCATGAACGTATGAAAATAGCTTTCATAGTCAACAAATTTCCAGTTATATCGGAAACATTTATTTTGAATCAGATTACAGGTTTAATTTGCCGAGGACACGAAGTTCATATTTATGGTTATAGACCTGATGATACTGCTAAATATCATCCAGATGTAGAAAAATATGACTTGCTAAAAAATACTTTTTATGCTCCTAATCTTCCTCAAAATAAACTCTGGCGGCTACTCAAAGCACTGTGGTTGATTATTACAAATTTTTATAAAGCTCCATTAGTCATACTGCGATCGCTCAACATTTTTAAATATCATGAGCTGGCAGCGTCTTTGAGGATATTATACTCTATTATCCCTTTATTAAATACCGAATCATATGATATCATTCACTCTCAATTTGGTATCCAAGGCAACGAGGGAATGATTTATCGTGAAATCGGTGCGATTCAAGGCAAGTTAATTACCACTTTTCGGGGCTATGATATCAGCTGGTATGTAAAAGAGTATGGAGAAAATGTATACAAACAATTGTTTATTAAAGGGGATTTTTTCCTGGCAAATTGTGAGTATTTCCGCCAACGAGCCATTAAATTAGGCTGTAATGAAAAAAAGATTATTGTTCACGGTTCGGGAATAGATTGTAGTCGGTTTAGTTTTCGGACACGCCAGCCTCTAGAAGATGGGGCAATATCTATTGCCACAACTGGTCGGTTGGTAGAAAAAAAAGGAATAGAGTATGGTATTCGGGCGGTTGCTAAAGTTTTAAAAACCTATCCCAACTTGGAATATAATATTATCGGCGATGGAGCGTTAAAAGAACATTTGCAGCAATTAATTATCGAACTGGGTGTTGCAGAACAAGTTAAGCTTTTAGGTTGGAAAAATCAACAAGAAATTATTCAAATAATCGATAATATTCATATTTTTATAGCTCCTAGTGTCACAGCTAAAGATGGAAATCAGGATGCACCTGTCAATACCCTCAAAGAAGCAATGGCTATGGGTTTACCAGTGATTGCAACTCGACACGGGGGGATTCCGGAACTAGTGCAAGATGGGATTTCTGGTTTCTTAGTTCCAGAACGAAATGCAGACGCGATCGCAGATAAATTAACTTACTTAATTGAGCATCCAGAATTATGGGAAAAAATGGGTAAAGCTGGTCGTACTTATGTAGAAAAACATTACGATATAAATCACCTCAATGATGAACTAGTCGAAATCTATCAACAAGTTATCATGAATGATCTGCAACGATCTCCGGTTACTCCTCAATCAATGGAAAAAAGGTGATATGGGCTACTAGTCAAAAGAATTTTGAACATTTACATTGGCTTGTTTTATTCCGTGTTTAAATAAAGAGCATAGTAATGAATAAATCTTTATTTTTAGAACCAGAGGTCACGATTGTTGTTGTTCCCCGTGAACGTTTTAGCTATAGTCGTGAATCCTTAGAAAGTATTTACGAAAATACAGATTATCCTTTTAAGTTAATTTATGTAGATGGTGGTTCCCCTGCTGACATCAAAAATTATCTGCAAGCAAAAGCAGCCGAGAAGCAGTTTCAATTAATCCGCACTGATCACTATCTTTCTCCCAACCACGCGAGAAACATCGGTTTACGCCAAGTCAACAGTAAATATGTTGTGTTTATGGATAACGATGTCGCCGTGACACCTGGCTGGTTGCAAGCATTGGTAGACTGTGCAGAAGCCACCAACGCAACTATCGTTAGTCCCCTCGTCTGTCAATACCTACCGCTACACACAGAAGTGCATTGTGCAGGTGGGGAATCTGGAGTCAAAGTCGAAACTAAAGGTGAGACTACCAGACGGCGGATGATTGAGAAGATTTATAAGCAGGGACGAAAAGTAGCTGATGTGCGCCCCCAACTGCAACGGCAACCAACCGGATTGGCAGAGTTTCACTGTATGCTTGTACGTAGAGAAATCTTTGATAGAATTGGTCTTCTAGATGAAGGATTGCTGAACACGAAAGAACACGTCGATTTGTGTATTTTGGTCAGCGAGGCTGGTGGTACAGTTTACTTGGAACCCGAATCTTTAGTCACCTACGTACCAGGCCCGCCCTTAAAATGGACAGACTTACACTTTTATATGCTGCGGTGGAGTGATGCTTGGGAACTAGCTAGCTTGAAACGTTTACGTGATAAGTGGAACCTCACTGAAGATGAGTATTTCCAAAACAAATACAAACGCTTAGGATGGCGGCGAGATATGACAATTGTTAATCCCCTCGTCCGTAAAATTCCTTTAGGAAAATTTGGTTCTCGTGTAGTAGGGAAAATTTTCCGAGAAATAGACAAGGCGTTAAACCATTATCTGACCTCTCGCTATGCAAGGAGATACTTGCAAGGACAAAAAAATCAAATTCCGCCCCCACCTCCACCAACATCTACAACGCTGTCATCACAAAGTTAATCAGGGTGTGACCTGAAAAAACAAGGACACAACCTCCATGAGTAAAGAATCTGTGCCTCCTACTAAATCCCTATTAATGCGGCCGCATCGCCGACAGTTTATCATTGGACCAGAAGTTTTCCCTGTCTATGAAGACTGGCATTGTTGCCAGTTAGACGCCTCTAGTTGGATTTCCTATTGTCCCGAACTTCGTGCCACTTGGACAAAGGATGCTGACGGAGTTTCTTGGGTAATTCTGGGAGTGGCTGTGGAAACGCTAGAGTCCCAATCAGAACCAATAACAGAGATTTCCCGGACAGCTAGTGAAGATATACCCAAACTCTACACCAGTTGGGCTGGTCGTTGGGTCTTGATTGGTAAGGGTCAGGTACACATGGATGCTTCTGGGCTTCTCGGTTGCTTTTATGGAAGCACCCGCGACGGTCAACCTTGGATATCGAGTAGTCCAGCTTTACTTAACGATATACTTTTACCAAAGCCTGATTGCCGACAGTTATGTTATCAACAGGGAGTATCTTGGTTTACACCACCATTTTCTGGGTTTGGGGAAATAAGTCGTCTTTTACCCAGTCAAGTCATTCATCTCAAAGATGGTAGCATTCATCCGCGACCTTTGCTGCCTCCCATCAATCCAGAACTTGACTATAAAGAGGCTTTGGATCTTTTAAGCCAAAGCATGATTACAGCATTGCGACGACTTTATCAACTAGAGAACAGAGTTTGGCTAGGACTTTCCGCTGGTGTTGATTCACGCTTGGTACTAGCAATGGCATCTTGTGGTAATGTCAACATTGCACCCTTCACTCGCATTGCTGCCAGGATGTCAGTAGCCGATCGCATCCTACCAGCCACATTAGCAGACAAACTCGGATATCAGCACATCTTTTTAAAAGGACGCAACAGCAAAGCCAACCGTAAGGAACTCGTCGCCGAACACACCGCCGGACACGTTTCAGAAGGCGACGCTTTACCTTTTCTGCAAAGTGTGCGAGATTCTTTAGACGGAATTTCTGTCGGTGGTTGGTGCTTTGAAGTGGGTAAAGCCATGTGGCGCAAATGCTTTCCTGATAACATAGATGACATCGAAATCTGCACTCGACAAATAGCCCGCACCTATAACGAACCATTAAACTCAAGTGCGATCGCAGGTATTTGTGAATGGTTAGAATGGGTAAAACAAACTCCCCAAGAACACATGGATTGGCGAGACAGATTTTACATTGAACAACGCCTCGCCGGTTGGCAAAGTTCCAAAGAACAGTTGTATGACCTTAGTAATATCCAGAGAATTCCCATTATCAACGCTGCTCGCACCTACGCGTTAATGCTTAGTATCCCCGAAAACCGTCGCCTCAATGCCAAATATCAACTTGATCTGATTTCTCAAGCTGCTCCTCAACTAGCGATGTATCCTTGTAATCCAGGCAATAAATATTTTGGCACGCTACGAGCAATGCTCATCAAATCTTCATATGACCCTCTGTATGTGCCGCAGATCATTGCCAGAAAACTGCGATCGCGATAATCTTTTTTTATTGTTCATGTAGATAAAAATACAAATTTTCCCGATTACACTCTCATGACTGAGAATACCTCAGTCATAAGGTAGTGGAAAACACTTACCTGTGAAGGGAAATATATATATGCAGTGTAGTAGGGTGAAAACTTTGAAGCACAAAACGCGCTCAAAATCTCAGCTACATGAGGTTATTCATACACCAGAAAGTAGCCTGAAACATCCCCTCCGATTATTACAACAGATGTGGCGAGACTTACTCGCTTCTCGTGAACTCGCTTGGCGACTAATGATCCGCGATATCAGCGCCCAGTATCGTCAATCATTTTTAGGAATAGTCTGGGCCTTTTTACCCCCAATTGTCATGGCAATCAGCTTTACGCTTGCCAATAATGCCCAAGTCATTAATGTCGGGAAAACAGATATACCCTATCCTGCTTATGTCATGTTTAGCACTGCTTTGTGGCAAACATTTGTGGAAGCATTAAATGGCCCTATACAAGCAGTTACAGTTGCGAAACCGATGTTGGCCAGAGTTAATTTTCCCCGCGAAGCACTGATTTTGGCAAAGCTAGGCGAAGTGTTTTTTAACTTTGCCATTAAAGTAATTTTGATAATTGCCTTATTTATATTTTTTCGTGTTTCTGTAAGTTGGACAGTGATTTTAACGCCAGTCGCATTAATTCACTTAGTTTTACTCGGAACATTCATCGGTATTTTATTAGCTCCTTTCGGAATCTTATATGAAGATGTGTCTAAAGGACTCACTTTAATCACAGGTTTTTGGCTGTTTTTAACTCCAGTAGTCTATGAAATTCCTAGTAGTGGAATATTTAGATTTTTAGTCAAGCTCAACCCTGTTACTCCTTTATTAGTTACAACTAGAGAGTTAGCAACCACAGGCATAGTATCGGAACCTTTAGGATTTTGGGTAGTTAGTGGAATTACTTTTGTCGGTTTACTACTCACTTGGATTACATTTCGTCTAGCTATGCCTTTCGTAGTAGAAAGAGTTAGTTCATAATTATGACAAATTTAATCGAACAAAATTTTTCTACCCATCCTCAAGATAATGCT
The DNA here is from genome assembly GCA_024239075.1 of Fischerella sp. CENA71. GTDB lineage: Bacteria > Cyanobacteriota > Cyanobacteriia > Cyanobacteriales > Nostocaceae > Pelatocladus. The sequence continues at coordinate 53,089 of JANBVI010000027.1, forward strand.
GAGGTAGTAATTTCAGTCGAAAATGTTTCTAAAAAATTTTGTAGAAACTTAAAAAAATCTTTGTTATATGGTGTTCAAGATATCACCACAGAATTGTTTGGTGTAAATCGAAAAAGTGATTTCTTAAGACCAAAAGAATTTTGGGCGCTCAAGGATGTTAGCTTTCAACTCCGTCGGGGAGAAGCGCTAGCATTAATCGGGTCAAATGGAGCTGGAAAAAGTACAATTTTACGGATTATTAGTGGCTTGATTAAACCTGATACTGGCAGAGTCAAAGTTAGAGGTAGAATTGCACCATTAATTGCTTTGGGAGCAGGGTTTAATCCGATTTTGACAGGGCGAGAAAATATTTATGCGAATATGTCAATCTTGGGTCTATCTACTAAAGAAATAGAAGAAAGATTTCAGGATGTCATAGACTTTGCTGAAATTGCTGATGCCATTGACGCACCTGTCCAAACTTATAGTTCTGGGATGGCTGCACGACTAGGATTTGCTTGTGCTGTGCATATCGAACCAGATATTTTACTAATTGATGAAGTCTTAGCTGTTGGTGATATCAAGTTTAGAATGAAATGCCACCGCAAACTGGCTAAACTTCGAGAAAATGGCACTGCTTTTATCTTAGTTTCTCATAATCCCCCGGCTATTTTAAATGTCTGTACTTCGGCAGTTTATATATCAAAAGGTAAATTGATTTCTGCTGGCGATATAGATACTGTTGTTCGTAAATATGAGGAAGACTTGTGTCTAGCTGGAACAGAAAAATCTACAGGTTACTTGGTTTTGCCAGAAAAATCTGAGAGTGAAAGTACAGGTATAGATATTACTTCTGTATATTTTAAAGATGATCAAGGAAATATTGTAGAAACACCTATAAGTGGTGCATCTGCTTCTCTGTGTGTAGAATGCAAAGCACATCGCAAAGTAACTAACGCTAATCTCTGTGTCACAATTACAGATATTGGTGGAGAAAACGGTAGAATCTTATATCTAACAGCAGCTAGCGACAATAATTATTTAAAGGTTCTACCAGGTAAAAATGAATTACAAATGTGTATGCCTTTTTGTTGTTTGAATCCTGGTGTATACAATGCCAAAGTTTTTATCAAAGAAGGCGCTTACTCCTTTGATGCAGTTGAATCTTTTAGATTTACAGTCAAAGCAAATACGATTACCAATCAATCTTTGTTTTATCAACCCCGACAATGGAAAGTTGTAAACCAATAGCGTTGTACAGACGCGATTAATCGCGTCTGTACATAATCTGTACAAGGCTACCACATAGACGCGTAAGCGGCTTCTCGTTCGCTGTCAGGCGTTCCCGCAGGGTAGAGTAGGACAGCTTACTAAATTAGACTTTATATGTTTTTTTGATGAAGTTATGAGTTAAGGAGAGCATTCCAATTTTTGAAAAATACCTGGCGATGTTCGCAATCGCAAGATTTTTAGCTCTAACTACGCAAAATCCTTAACTGAACCGTATTGCTATTTATCCAAGTTGCTAGTTATGCGAGCGCTTTCAGCCCTGATGGTAATTTCATCGCTACAGGTAGCTGGGATAATACCGTGCGATTGTGGGATAAAGATGGCAATCCCATGGGTAGACAGTTTCGCGAACATAGGAGTTGGATTAGTGCGATCAGATTTAGCCATGATGGTAAATCGATCATTAGTGGTAACGCAGATCAGACGATGCGAGCCTGGCAAGCTGGATATCAACAAGATTGGCTGAAAAAAGCTTGCAACCAATTGCAGAATCATTCTCTTTTCCGAAATCGCAAAGATACAATGCAAAAAGAAACCGCAGCAGCCATAGATACTTGCCAAAACAGTGCTTTGCTGAGGATGAATTGAATCGATGTTCTAGCAAAGTCTTTCAAGCAAAAATCTAAAATTCAAAAAAAGTTTAATTTGGCACTTTAAAATAATTGCGCTTAAAATTTCAAACAGTGAAACTTTGTTTGGATAATTTTTACTTCGTTAATTTTAAGTATTTTTAGATTAAAAATACTAATAATATCTCATGACTCCGAAAAATACCTTGATTTATATGGTATTAATAATCTATTTATGATCATTTTACAACACACAGTCAAATAAAAATGTCAAAACTTGTCTCAGTCATCATTCCTTGTTTTAATGCAGAAAAATGGTTAAAAGAAGCAATTGATAGCTGTCTACAACAGACCTACCCCAATCTCGAAATTCTAGTGATAAATGATGGTTCAACTGATAATTCTTTAGAAATTATCAAAACCTATGGCAATAGAATTATTTGGAAAAGCTTACCCCATCAAGGTGGAAACCATGTCAGAAATTATGGATTTAATTTATCAAAAGGAGAATATATTCAGTACCTAGATGCAGACGACTATATCTTACCCGAAAAAATTGCCAGACAAGTCAATTTTTTAGAAACAACAGGAGCCGATGTTGTTTATGGTGATTGGAGATATAAACATCATTATGCAGATGGAACAAGTTTTTTAACGCCCATACAAATAGCCCAAGCACAAGCTGACATCCTGGAATCTTTACTCTCAAATTGGTGGACTGCTGTCGCCTCATTACTTTACAGAAGAAGCGCAGTCGAAAATAGCAATGGGTGGGATGAAAACTTATTAGCTGCACAAGATCGAGATTTCTTTTTATCAGTTGTTATGAGTGGTGCGAAAGTAGTATATCAACCAGGTTGCTATGCAGTTTATAGAAGATACGGCAATGTGACAGTTTCTACTGTTAGTAAATCTCGTTGGGTAGAATGCCAAAATTTAGTACTACAAAAAGCACAAAATAGACTATTGCAGTCAAATAAATTGAGCCTAAAATATCGTTATGCGTTAGCTTTATCTTACTTTGAATTGGCACGAGAATCATTGAAATTTGACTATTCAATGTACCCGCGATTTCTGGAAAAAACTTTAATTTTATCTCCCGATTTCAAGCATAAAAGTAAACACATAACATATAATTTAATGCAAAATTTTTTGGGATTTCGACACACAGAAAGAATATTCTTATTACTGTTGTCTATCAAAAGACTGATCAAGTCACTTAATCAATTTTTGATTAACACAAAAGAAAAATTCAGTGTAATATCATAATTAACTAGATCGGCACGAAGAAAGCTAACTCGTAAAGATCGTCATTTATCATTTGTCATTAGTTCATGATGGCTAATTCTCGTTCTCATCTCGCATCTAGGAATACAGATGAATAGTTCAAAAGTTGTCGCAATTATTACAGGTGTCTTTTCCATTATTTTAGCGATCACCTACCTACTCCTCGTACAAATTATCGACTTTCGCGGTGAAATGAAACCGGCTCCCATCAGTGAAGCAGAACAGCCAGTATCGATAGTTACTCCCTTATATACAAACAGTTGATTGAAAACAAACTAATGCGATCGCTAACTATTTATCATTCAAAGTTTCAATCAACAAATCTACTTGCTGTTGTCGCTGTTGTAAAAAGCTTTCGCACTCACCTAAATACTCAACAGCCTTAGCAAACTGCTCAAACACATCAGCCAAATCCAACTCACCCGACTCAATCCGAGCGATAATACCCTCAATCTCAGCAACCTTCGCCTCATAATTCCAAACTTCTATTTCTACAGACTTAGAATTAGAAGAACTACTGCGCTTAACCATGCAAATCTCCGCGTCCTCTGCGCCTTAATTAGGAAACTCCCAAAAAATAAATTACTCAAGTTTTTTACTCAAAGTGCTTCTTCCCCCCTTGTCCCCCACTTCCGTCACCCTAACTTTAACCTCACCCCGTCCCAACTGTATCACCAACTCTTGCCCCATAACTAAATCTGTTGCATTGCGAACAATCATTCCATTTTCTTGTCTCACCACCGCGTAACCACGCTGTAGTACAGCTTTTGGGTCAAGAGTTGTCAACTTCTGTCGTAACATCTCCAAATGCTGAGTTGCTTGTTGTAGTTTACCAGATGTGATTTGCACTAATTTCTGACGTTGCCAAACCAGCATCCGCATCTGTTGGTGTACTTGCTTATCCAAGCGCAAACGCCGCAAACGTTCCCCCAATCCTTGCAGTTGATTTTCAGTTGTTGTTAACTTTTCCTGCACAACCTGCTCTAAACTGACAACTCGCTGTTGATGCTGATTATATAGATCGGCTAGAGCCGGAACAACTCTTTCAGCCGCAGCAGTCGGAGTATGCACATTCTCATCTGCAACTAAATCCACCAAAGACTCATCCCTTTGATGTCCAATCCCTGTAATCACAGGAATAACACAATTAGCGACTGCTCGTACCACTCGCTCATCATTAAAACAAGCCAATTCCTCAACCGCACCCCCTCCCCGTGATAAAATTAACACCTCAGCCCGTCCATCACGTTCAACCCGTTCAATTGCTTTGACAATAGACTCTGGTGCTTGCTCACCCTGGACTGTGGCAGGAGAAAATAAAACATGTAAACCTGGATATCTGTGTTTGAGAGTCTTTTGGATATCACCCCAAGCAGCAGCAGTCGGTGAAGTGACAACAGCAATAGTTTGAGGATGAATTGGAAGCGATCGCTTCCTTTGTGGATCGAATAATCCTTCTGCTTCCAAGCGGTTTCGCAGTTGTTGATAACGCAACGCCTGCAAACCCACACCAGCTGGTAAAGCTTGCCAAACAGAAAGCTGATATTCCCCCCGCCCTGGGTATACTCGGATACTGCCCAGAATAATTAACTGCTCACCCACAGTCGGTATTTGCATCAGTTTAGGTAATTGCCCATTCCACACCACACATTTGATTGCAGCTCCATGATCGGGATCTTGCAGTGTAAAAAATAAACCACTACGATGATTGTTAGCACTAGAAACTTCTCCAATTACCCAAACTTGCCGCAATTGCTCATCTTGTTCTAGTAGCAAGCGAATGTAATCAGTTAAACCAGCAACGGTAACAGCTGTATCAGGAATCACAACCTCAGTAAAATCAGCACTCATTCGATTTTGGATTTTGGATTTTGGATTTTGGATTTTGGATAATTTATTTTTTGGTTGTCTTGTAAATAAACGTAAAAATATGCCTATAGTAGCGCTTGACGAGGCGCATAACTAATACATACTGCATAATAACCAAAATAGAGTAGTTCGCACTATGTAGCGATTAGCCACAGAAAAATGTCAAAATAGTATATCTGTTCTATAAAACTTCCCAAGCAACACTCCCTAAATCGATATATATAGAGGTAGGAATGGCTGTTAACACTGACAATGCTGGCAAGCAAAAAGCGCTCAACATGGTACTCAACCAGATTGAGCGTACTTTTGGTAAAGGAACAATCATGCGCTTGGGCGACGCCACCCGGATGCGGGTAGAAACCATCTCTAGTGGGGCGCTGACTTTAGATTTGGCCTTAGGCGGCGGTTTACCGAAAGGTCGAGTGATTGAAATATATGGGCCAGAAAGTTCTGGTAAAACAACATTAGCACTACACGCCGTTGCAGAAGTGCAAAAAAATGGTGGGATTGCTGCCTATGTTGATGCTGAACATGCCCTAGATCCTACCTACGCCGCAGCTTTAGGTGTAGATACAGAAAACTTATTGGTTTCCCAACCAGATACAGGAGAATCAGCATTAGAAATTGTTGATCAACTTGTTCGTTCAGCAGCAGTAGACATAGTCGTCATTGACTCGGTAGCAGCTCTAGTTCCTCGCGCAGAAATCGAAGGCGACATGGGCGATGCTCACGTTGGTCTTCAGGCAAGATTGATGAGCCAAGCTCTCCGTAAAATCACTGGTAATATTGGTAAATCTGGCTGCACAGTCATTTTCCTCAACCAGTTACGACAAAAAATTGGTATCAGCTACGGAAACCCAGAAACTACAACTGGTGGTAATGCACTGAAATATTATGCTTCGGTACGCTTAGATATCCGCCGGATTCAAACCTTGAAAAAAGGAACCGAGGAATTTGGTAATCGCGTTAAAGTCAAAGTTGCTAAAAATAAAGTCGCGCCACCTTTTAGAATTGCAGAATTTGACATCATTTTTGGTAGAGGTATTTCTACCTTGGGTTGTCTTGTGGATTTGGCAGAAGAAACTGGTGTCATCAACCGTAAGGGAGCATGGTATAGCTACAATGGCGACAATATTTCCCAAGGTCGAGATAACGCCATTAAGTACTTAGAAGAAAAAACCGAATTTGCTGAACAAATTAAGCAGCTAGTAAGAGAAAAACTAGAAAAAGGAGCTGTTGTTTCCGCTAACTCTGTTAGCAAAACAAACGAGGACGAAGATGAAGATATGGATGATGTTTCTGAAGAGGAATAGTATTTGTTGTTGATTTAGTTAGTTGTAGAGACGTGACAATAGTGCTGTCGCGCATGGCTTTGCTAAGGCACGTCTCTACGCTTCAGCCCTGGTAAAATAAATCAAGTTATTTGCTTTGTTTACTGAATTGGAACATCTCGACCCCAAACAATACGGATTAGCGTTTCACACTACAACCCCTGAATTGGGTTTGGCAATTAGTAACTTTGCTGGAGATGCGCGTTCTGCTGTCTGGAATTTGGAACGTGAATTATCCAGTCTTATGCATCAATACTTAATCGAATTTATTAAACCCCAAACTTGGGTAGACTTGGGCTTTATTGCTGTAGCTAAGGGACCAGGTGGTTTTACTGGCACTCGGATTGGGGTGGTTGCTGCTAGGACTTTAGGGCAACAGTTAGAAATTCCTGTATTTGCTATCTCCACATTAGCAGCAGTAGCTCTGTCACAAGCAAACAAAAGTGTGATTGCTGTACAAATGCCGGCACAAAGGGGTCAAATTTTTGCTGCTATTTATCAACTTGCACCTAATGGCTTGGGACTACAAGCCTTATTACCAGATACTGTATTCACACCAGAAGCATGGCAGAAAAAGTTAGCAACCTGGAATAGTGATTATCAGCTAGTTGAAGCAAAATCAGAATTAGCTGCAACAGTGACAAGCATTTTGCAGCTAGCTTATTGGGAATGGCAAGCAGGAAAACACCTTCATTGGTCAGAAGCACTTCCATTCTACGGACAGCATCCAGTCGAAGTGTAGATAAATATAATTATTTTGAGCGATCGCGCAGAAATATTCTCAGCGATCGCAAAGGCAGATTTTTGAATCAGCTGGAAAAGATAAAGAGCGTCCCCTATTCTTCATTAAGATAGTGATGTTAGATGTATCGCTGAAGTACCTGAAACTATCCCCTATTTTTGATCAACATCACTTGCACTATTTCTGTAGCTATCTCACTGGAAATACCTAAAGCTTGGTATAAATCATTCAAAAAGTCTCGCTCTTCCTGAGAAACGACCCCATCAGTTAATACTAGGTCGGTGGCTACTGCAAAAGCCGCTTCCCGCAAATCATTTGGTAGAGAATTCTTAGCAGCATTAAATAAAAAGTCAATACCCTCGCCCTTCAAAATTCCCAGAAGTTTGTCAAACATTCTGATAATGACATCATTAGAATAACTTCTGAAAAGTTTCATGCGAGACAGAGTACATGAGATAGCACGCGCCTCCTCTTCAGAAAGATAACCGTCTGAGGCTGTTGCTGCCAAAGTAATAGCTGCAAATGCTTCTACTGGAGTCAATGCATCTTGAACTTGGCTCTGTGCGCCGGACATTTTGTCGAATAAACCCATTGTAGTTTGATCCTTTGCTCTGGTCTTAGTCTCTGTATAATTACTGAGTATTTCTCACAATTTAGGTGAAAAATGAAACTCTATGAGACTCTTGACCTTAGTGTTCCCAGGATTATTATCTAGTGAACACAGCGCTCAATGGTTTTCGACAATAAGTTACATTTTTTGCTTGCAATTAGCGGAACTGCCTGGTAGATACTTGGCGATCGCCTGTTTTTTCTATTGTTTCAATTACTGCCAAACCAATACCAGAACCTGCAATCAGCAGACCTACCGATATCAAAAAGGCATTTACAAGCATGTGGAGCGCTTCATCAAAGAAAATGTAGGTGGTCATAGCTTTGCTCTCTTTAACTCTGTTGTGCTAGTACTATTTGTTTCTTCACAGCTTCATGGCTGATTTTCGCTTTTTTATTTACCAGCATTTGCATCTTAACAAAACTTTAGGTCTTTAGCGAGATGCCTAGCGATTTTTCTTTTGAAAGATTTGAATAAATTTAGCTAATCTTTTCATGAAGCTACATGCTTATCAGTAAGTAAATGTACAAAATACAACTTTCTATTTTACGTAAAATATTCTTGTAATTATCTAGTGCTTTTAATTACTATATTGAGTGATTAACATGATGAGTTTGGTTGCTAAAATTAAGAATCTCAAAGCCCAGATCCCGGACTTCTTAAGAAGTAGGGGATCTTGTCTCCACAGCAAGCAAATAAGTGATCTTAACATCTGTTATCGTGAATTTGAGTCTTTTATCAGACACAGTAAAGATTAAAATTTTGATATTCGATAATTCTTTCAATTAGAAATAGCATATATTTTTTTACTTTTTAATTAAATAAAGACTACAAAAATATTTGTTGATACTGAAATTGTCTACAAAAACTTAATGTAGATGCAAAGCAACTTGGTGCAAGTCGCCAATGGGGAATTCCCCCTATTTCCTCTTAAAGCTACTTAACATAGAGAATTGGTATCAGGCAAATGCGTTACAAGCTTCTGGTATAGTCTACTACTGTGGCGCCACACTGCCTCGTTGTGAATCTCTTTACTATAAGTAAGGAGAGCGTCAAATCTAGATAAGCTAACTTTGTCTGCTGAACTAGACTTAAATTTGTATATCATTTGTGTAGTAACAGGTTTATGAATTCTCAAATTATTGAAAATACAAGCAAAAAAGCATTTTTATTAGAAGTTGGTACAGAAGAATTACCTGCAAGCTTTTTAAGTAGTGCGATCGCCCAGTGGAAATCGCTGATTCCTCAAAGTCTCCGAGAAAATAGTCTCAACAGTGAATCTGTAGAAATTTACGGTACTCCGCGACGTTTAGCAGTATTGATTAAAGGTTTACCATCCCAGCAAGCCGACAGGGAAGAAGAAATAAAGGGGCCGCCTGCACAAACTGCTTTTAAAGACGGAAAACCTACCCCAGCAGCACAAGGTTTTGCTAAAAAGCAAGGTGTGGAACTTGATGCTTTGGAAATTCGTAGCACAGATAAAGGCGATTTTGTGTTTGTACGCAAGCTGATTCCTGGTCGTCGGCTAGCGGAAATTTTAACAGAACTTGTCCCTCAATGGATTTTGGGTTTAGAAGGTAAGCGGTTGATGCGCTGGGGTGATGGGGATTTGCGGTTTTCTCGTCCGATTCGTTGGTTGGTGAGTTTGTTAGATGATGCTGTACTACCGATAGAATTGGTGAATGGTTCTGAGACGATCAAAAGCGATCGCATCTCTCAAGCTCATCGAGTTTTACATCCCCAACCAGTTACAATACCCCAAGCTACTGATTATGTAGCTGTAATGCGTCTAGCTTCGGTGATTGTGAATGTCGAGGAACGAACAAATATTATCGTTGAGGAAGTCAAAAAATCTGCGAATAAGTTAAATGGTTCTGTAGAAATTTACCCAGATTTGTTAGAAGAAGTCACAAACTTAGTTGAATATCCTTCAGCAGTAATTGGTGAATTTGAAAGCGAGTTTTTGAATTTGCCTACAGAAGTAATTACTACTGTCATGGTGCATCACCAGCGTTATTTCCCTGTATTTAAAGATAGCAATCAGCAAAAATTACTGCCCTATTTTATCACTATTTCCAATGGTGATCCGTCAAAATCAAATATTATTGCTGTTGGTAATGCCAGAGTGATTCGCGCTCGTTTAGCTGATGGGAAATTCTTCTATGATGCTGACTTAAAAAATCCATTAGATAGTTTTTTACCCCAATTAGCAAAAGTTACTTTTCAAGAAGACTTGGGTTCGTTGTTAGATAAAGTCGGACGAGTTTCTCAAATTGCTGCACAAATCGCCGAACAATTGCAATTAAATCCAGAGCAAAGTCATAATGCCCACCGTGCTGCTTTATTATGCAAAGCTGATTTAGTCAGCCAAATGGTCTATGAATTCCCTGAGTTGCAGGGAATCATGGGACAAAAATATGCTTTAGCAAGTGAAGAAGGAGAAGCGGTAGCGACAGCAATTTTTGAGCATTATTTACCTCGTGGTGCAGATGATATTTTGCCACAAACAATTACAGGTCAAGTTGTGGGTTTGGCAGATAGATTAGATACTTTAGTCGGTATCTTTGGTTTAGGAATGATTCCCACAGGTTCTTCTGATCCATTTGCTTTACGACGTGCTGCAAATGCAGTTGTAAACATCACATGGGCAGCAGATTTAGGGATTAATTTACAACAATTATTGGAGCAAATCGCTACAGATTTTGTTGCCAAACATAACAAGAATAAACAAGAATTAGTTGCAACTTTGCAAGACTTTTTCTTACAACGTATTCGTACGCTGTTGCAAGAAGAAAAACAAATAGATTATGACTTGGTGAATGCTGTGTTGGGCGAAAATGACCCAGAATATACCCAAAGAGCATTACAAGATTTATTAGATGTACGCGATCGCGCCTTATTTTTGCAAAAAATCCGCAAAGATGGCACTTTAGACAAAATCTACGAAACCGTCAACCGTTCTACCCGTTTAGCAGCGCAAGGTGATTTAGATACCAAGCAGCTTGATCCGACGACTGTAGTTCAGCCAGAACTATTCCAAAAGTCCTGTGAAACTGCACTTTACCATGCCTTAGTAGAATTAGTTCCCCAAACTCAAGCCGCACAAAATTCGCGTAATTACCAACTGTTGGTAGCAGGATTGGAAAAAATTGCTCCCACCGTGAGTAACTTTTTTGATGGGCCAGAAAGTGTTTTGGTGATAGATCCAGATCCCAATATTAAGCGCAATCGATTAAATTTGCTGGGTTTGCTGCGTAACCACGCGCGCGTGTTAGCAGATTTTGGCGCAGTTGTGAAAAATTTGTAGCTAAAGTCTATAAAAATATTGTGTAAATTGTGCCAAGAAACGTTAGGATAAGGTGTGCTTAACCAGGGAATTCTGCTACAGTCTATGCCCAAAGCCCATGTAATTGGATTAGGAAAGTCCGGTGTTGCGGCGGCGAGATTGTTGAGGCGGGATGGTTGGGAGGTGGTGTTAAGCGATCGCAACACCTCCTCTAACCTCCGTACGCAACAACAAGAACTCCTTGCCGAACAAATCACTGTTGAACTAGGGTATTCTCTGGACTTAACTCAACCAGATTTACCCCAGCTAATAGTTGTGAGTCCCGGTGTTCCTTGGGATATCCCCGTACTAGTCCAAGCACGGGATTTGGGTATAGAAACCGTCGGCGAGATGGAACTAGCATGGCGATATTTAACATCTGTACCTTGGGTGGCGATTACTGGTACTAACGGTAAAACTACTACTACTTCTCTAATTGCGAGCATTTTTCAAACAGCAGGGTTAAATGCTCCGGCTTGCGGTAACATTGGCTATGCTGCTTGTGAAGTTGCCCTCTCGCAAGCCGGAGAAGAAGAACAAACCCCAATCCAAAATCCAAAATCCAAAATCCAAAATCATCTTGATTGGGTGATTGCAGAGATTAGCAGTTACCAAATAGAATCTTCTTCGACCTTGAAACCACGTATCGGTATCTGGACTACTTTTACTCCCGATCACCTCAGTCGCCATAAAACATTAGATAATTATTACAACATCAAAGCTAGTTTGTTGCGTCAGAGTGAGCTTCAAATTTTCAATGGTGATGATGCATACTTGCGTAAAGTTGGTTTAAGTGATTGGCCTGATGCCTATTGGACAAGTGTGCAAGGTAAAGATTTCCTGATTGGTGAAAAAGGCTTTTACATTCAAGATGGCTGGGTTTTCCAGACGCATCATGATGGTTCTGGAGAAGATGCAGCAATTGTGGAAGTATCTGCGTTGCGGATGGTAGGAGAACACAATCAGCAAAATCTCCTCATGGCTGTGGCGGCGGCGCGCTTGGCTGGAATTGATCAAGATGCTATTTCTCGTGCCATTAGTGAATTTCCTGGTGTTCCCCATCGCCTAGAATATATTTGTACTTGGGAAGGTATAGATTTTATCAATGATAGTAAGGCTACTAATTACGACGCTGCCGAGGTTGGATTAGCATCGGTGTCAAGTTCTGTGATCTTAATCGCTGGTGGTGAAGCCAAAGCAGGTGATGATACTGCCTGGATAGCAAAAATTAAAACCAAAGCTGCCGTAGTTTTATTAATTGGTGATGCTGCTAATACTTTTGCTCAACGTTTACAAGAAGTGGGATATACCAGTTACGAAATTGTGGAAACGATGGATAAAGCTGTTAGCAGATCAGCAGAATTAGCTAAACAACATCAAGCATCTGTAGTTTTGCTGTCACCAGCATGTGCAAGTTTTGATCAGTATCCTAATTTTGAAGTTCGAGGTGAGCATTTCCGGCAGTTGTGTTTGGAGTGGGTAGCGAATAATTGAGTTAATACTACGGTTGCATTCTCTACAATCTCTGTAATTCCAACGCAGAGGAACACAGAGTCAACGCAGAGGGACGCAGAGTTTTGGGGATTAGTAACGTTTACGAGGCTGTTATTCTCGTTGTCTAAAGCTGTTGTTAAAATCTGTTTGTCGAATGTGTATAAGACAGATACACAAGGTATCATTATTTAACTTCCTTGCCTGGGTGCGATCGCCTAATTTTTGCATATTTACTGTCCTAGCTAACTATAAGACTTATTGTGTCTGAGTTAACAAAGCTACTATCAACACCAATACTCTACAAATTTCTTAAACTGGATCTGCAAGACACTCACAAATGCTCAAAACAAAGACAATGAAAACATCTGGAAAATTCGACTTTGAGGACGATAAGTTTAATGCACCGCCTTCTCAAGTCATCCCTTGGTGTCAGATGATTAATCCTCGATATGGCCAAGATCATATCCAGCCTTATGGTTTAGCCATCAAGCTGGATAATGCCAATGCTGTGGGGTTTAAGCCGGATGACAATTGGCAACAAATGGAACATGAATTTAGCTCCGGTTCTGAAACAGTATATATCACTACTACCCCACGCTTAGTAGTAGTGCGACGCGGGCCATTGTCTGTCAAAGACCGAGAAACTGGTGTCAAACTAGGTACACTAAGAGATAATTATGACGCTTTTTTAGCAGATAAACTTAAATTTAAAACTTTTACACGCTATTTAATTTTTGTAGTTGGAGAAAATAAACAATTTTTGCATGAATTACCACTACAACTTACATTGAATGGCGCAGCCGGAGCAAGTTTTAGTAAAGCTTATTGCGAATACCAGCAAGGTAGAATTACAGGTGGATTTCTCGCAGAATTGGAAAGAACTTATGCTGCTTACCGTAAGCTACCTTTAACACCAAAAGGACCATTATTTCACGCTCACGGTATTTTTTGCCCAATTATTGATTCAGAAGAAAGAGGTATTGAACCAAATACGGTTTTGGTTGCTTCTACGGTGGACTATAAACATCCGACAGTTTCAACTTTGACGCAATATCTCATAGCTTCCGATTCTCCAGAATCGGAGATAATTATCAGAAATTACGAAGAATATAAGGAGTTTGGCAAAGAACCTATTAAAGCAGAACCACCGAAGATGGTAGCGGCAGGGGTTTCTAATTCCTACATTTATCCTGATGAGGATGATTTTGGTTATCCACCCTATTAAATTGGGAAAACGATTAAAGGAAAAGGTTAAAGGGATGTAGATGTAGATGAAAAGATGAATATTTTTAGACTGCTACACCCCTATATCCTTTTTTGAATTTAAATAGGCATAAAATAAATATATTTTATGTGATGAGAGATAGTGATGAGCTATTGCTTGATAAAAGACAGTAATTAGGATTTATTGAGATTTTTGACTTGATTTTTACCAGGTTTTATCAGAAAAAACCAAAAAAATTTGTGATTTTTAATTTTTTTTTGAACAGAATATTTTTCGAGGCAAGAAATAAAAGTAACAATTGATTAGCTAACAACCATTTTATAAAAATTTAGATATCATTAATACTAATAAAATCAAATATAAATTAACTATTACTGAAGTTTTTAGATGTCAATGATTACACAAGGTTCTTACTCAGATAAAATACTGGTAGTCGATGATTCACCTGATAACGTATTTTTGATCAAAACCATATTGGAAGAAGAAGGCTATACAGTTAGCACAGCAGAAAATGGGATTTCTGCATTGGCGAAAATTGCTGAGGCTACTTTCGATTTAATATTATTGGATCTGATGATGCCAGGGATGGATGGTTATGAAGTAACTAAGCGGCTCAGAGAAAATAAGAGTTTACCGTTTATCCCGATTTTACTGATCACAGCTCATGATTCACCCAATGTCGCCCAAGGTTTAGATTTGGGTGCTGATGACTTTATCCGTAAACCTGTGACAGTGGATGAGTTGTTAGCAAGAGTGCGATCGCTTCTGAGGTTGAAGCATAGTATTGATGAACGAGATGAAATCGCCCGTCAAAGAGAAGATTTTGTCTCTCGTCTCACCCACGATTTACGCACACCTCTAGTTGCAGCAGAACGAATGCTCACACTACTTTCGGAAGGTGCTTTAGGAAGTTTATCAGCACCAATGCAGGAAGTGATCACGATTATGGGACGTAGCAACACCAATCTACTGGCGATGGTGAATACTTTACTAGAAGTGTACCGTTTTGAGGCGGGTCGTAAAACTCTAGCGTTTCAACCAATTGATTTGGGACAATTACTCAGAGAAGTTGCAGGTGAACTAACTCCTTTAGCCGAAGCAAAGCAACTAACACTTAATTTAGATTTTGATGAAGAGTCTAGCAAAAGTAAAGTTATTGGCGATCGCTTAGAATTACATCGTCTCTTCACCAACTTGATCGGTAATGCGATTAAATTCACTGATCAAGGTTCTGTTACCATCACTCTTGTACCATTTACCACGGATGGTGACAATATAACTATCAAAATAGTAGATACAGGTTCTGGTATTCCTGTTGAAGAACAAGCAACTTTATTTGAACGATTTCGCCAAGGAAGTCATAAGCGTTCTGGTAGTGGTTTGGGACTGTATCTTTCTCGGCGAATTGTGGAAGCACACAAAGGCGGTATCGAAGTAAGTTCCGAGGTTGGAAAAGGTAGTATATTTACTGTGAAGTTGCCTTTAACAGTGAACAGTTAACAGTGAACAGTTATCAGTATATTTGTTAGAGAGATAAAATGATTTGTGAAGGATCAGTGATTGATATCATTAATCAGCAGCGAGATTTTTTTCAAACAGGCGAAACTCAAAAATTATCTTTTCGGATTTCTCAACTGAAACTTTTACAGCAATTAATCAAAGAAAACGAAACAGCAATTTGTGAAGCTTTAAAGTCAGATTTAAATAAACCAGAATTTGAAGCTTTTTCTTCGGAAATATTATTAGTATTCAAAGAAATAGAATATTGTATCAAAAATCTGAAGAATTGGATAAAACCTCAACAAACAAAAGTTCCCTGGCAATTACTTCCTGCTTCCGCAAAAATTTATCCAGAACCATTAGGAGTCGTTTTAATTATTGGTACTTGGAACTATCCTTTTCAGTTAGTTATCACACCGTTAATTGGAGCGATCGCTGCGGGAAATTGTACTATTATCAAACCATCAGAAATCGCTCCCAATACATCTAGTGTGATTGCCAAGCTGATTAGTAAATATTTTCCACCAGAATATATCAAAGTGATAGAAGGAGGTGTGGAAACAACTCAAAAATTATTGGCGGAAAAGTTTGATCACATATTTTTCACTGGTGGTACTGCTGTGGCAAAAATTGTTATGGCAGCCGCAGCCAAACATCTGACACCTGTTACCTTAGAATTGGGTGGTAAAAATCCTTGTATTGTTGATACAGATATTCATCTTCAACATACTGCTAAACGTATTACTTGGGGAAAATTTATTAATAATGGACAAACTTGTTTAGCACCAGATTATTTATTAGTAAATACCAAGATTAAAGAAAAATTATTAGCTGAAATTAAAAAATGTATTCAAGAATTTTATAGTGATAAACCTGCTATTAGTTCTGACTATGGCAGAATTATTAATCAAAAACAATTTGACCGAATCACAAATCTTTTAAATAGCAGTAAAATTATTTTTGGTGGAGAAACAAACCGAGAACAACTTTATATTGCTCCCACATTAGTTGAGATTATTTCCTTGGCAGAACCGATAATGCAAGAGGAGATTTTCGGTCCTGTTTTATCAATCATCGAATACACAGATATATCAGAAGCGATCGCTCTCATCAATTCTCAGCCCAAACCTTTAGCTTTATACCTATTTTCTAACAATAAAAATCTCCAACAAAGAGTTTTACAGACAACTTCATCTGGTGCAGTTTGTCTGAATGAAACAGTTATGCATATCGGTGTCTCATCTTTACCGTTTGGTGGTGTAGGTGATAGTGGTATCGGCAGTTATCACGGTAAATTTAGTTTTGATACCTTTTCTCACTATAAAAGCGTATTATCCAATCCCTTTTGGCTAGATTTAAAATGGCGATACGCTCCCTATACAAAGGGTAAATTATCTTTTTTAAAACGAATACTTGGATATTAAAACTATTAGATTAAAACAGAGAAAGGAAAAATAAAAACTTCCTTTCCCCTTTCACATTCACAAACTACTATAACGCTCTTCTGCCCAAGGTTCGCCTCGGTGATGATAGCCATTGCGTTCCCAGAAACCCATTTCTTCACGTCGGAGAAACTCTAAACCATTGATCCACTTTGCACTTTTCCAAGCATAAAGATGAGGAACGACCAATCGCATTGGTCCTCCGTGTTCTGCGGGTAACGGTTCGCCGAATAACTTAAATCCGAAGAAATTTTCTTCTTTGAGAAAATCTTCCAGAGAAATATTGGTAGTATAACCACCGTAGCAATGTTCCATCACATGGACTGCTTTCGGATCAACTTCAATTTGCTTCATGAAGTCTGTCACTTTGATTCCAGTCCACTTGACATCGAGTTTAGACCAACGGGTTACACAGTGGAAATCAGCAGTAAATTCATGCTGGGGTAACGCCATGAAGTCTGACCAAGTAAAAGTTTTGGGTGTCACCAAACCCCATACGCGAAATTCCCATTCATCTGTGCTGACTTGAGGAGTAGCACCATAAGTTAAGACAGGAAAACCCTTAGTCAAATATTGACCAGGTGGAACGCGATCGCTTTCTTCCTGTGTCGGTTTTTGAAAAAACTTTCTTACCATAGTCACCAGAAAAATAGGTCTTCTGAAGACACTTTAGTTTTTATATAAGTACTTGGTAATCGGTCATAGGTAATGAAGTTAAGGGGAGCCACTGCGCCCTTCCTTGCGGGTTAAGAGCGTTGTAGCACCTGGCGTTCAATAGTCAATAGTCAATTAAAATGGACTTTTGACTATTGACTGTGGAACTATGATTCCTCTTCTTCCTCTTCTTCAGCAGATGGATAAACAAAAGTAGAACGTCCAGTCAAAATCGACTTACCAAGGGAGAGAGCTTTTTGTGCTTCTAGACCAGCTTTACGTCTCCAGGTAGCTCGACGCTTGTCACGTTTGGATTTAGATGTTTTCTTCTTTGGAACAGCCATATTAGCGGATAACGCAATTTTTGACAACCTTATTATTTTAAGCCATCAACGCATTTTTGGTAGTTGGTCAATGGTCAATGGTCAATGGTCAATGGTCAATGGTCAATGGTCAATGGTCAATGGTCAATGGTCAATGGTCAATAGTCATTCGTCATTTGTCACTTGTCATTCGTCATTAGTGATTTTCCCTCTTGTCCCCACGTCCCCGATTCCCGATCCCCTACTTCGCAGTTTGATTAGTAGTCGCAGTGGGGTTTGTGGAATTCTCGCCAAAATATAGAAGCGATCGCGCGGCTTTAAAATATTTTGCCCAACGTCGGGGATCGGGACGATTACGCCACTGGGGACGAGTCACTGCTAATTCTAAAACTGGTGCGATCGCTCCGTTGTTTTGTACGGAGATAAATATGGATACATCTGTTACTAAAATATCTTGGTCAAAGCTACGTTGAGCCGCCGCTCTTGCTGCTGCTTCTGCTCTTTGCAGTAGGGTTTCGTAGTTTTCTTCTGGTAAGCGATCAATAGATAAGTCTACTCTGGCGGTGTAAGCTCGCACAATCTGGGGTGCGATCGCGCTCGTTGCTAGCCAAATAGGAGTTGCAGTACCCAGCAAAACTACTGCTTGGGCTATCCGGATTCTCTTGGCAATTAATGGCATAAGTTGAATAAGTCTTTGAAAAAAAATCCTATTTTCAAAGAGAATTCTGCATGATGGCTGATGACTGTAACCCCTCATGACCTGTATACTCCTCACTATGAAATTTTTGTGTGATTACAAGTTCAGTATTTTTCCGTATAAGTAAGTAACAAAAATGATGTTTGATTTTATCTCTCAATGGAGATCCATCCAAACTTGAAATTAGGAATTTGGAATTGGAACTTCCAACTCCCTAGAACTAAAACTCTTATGGGAGAAGGTGCTAAACTCCAAATTCCTAATTCACAATTCCGAAACCTTTCGGTAACTCAAACGATAAAACAATAGGTTAGCTTTGTTTATTCAGCAAAGCCAACCGCGATTTTAAGTAAGCAAAAAATAACCAGCAGAAAGTGCGATGGCAAATAACTGGGCGATCGCTATTGGCGTAAATCAATATCAATTCTTTCAACCGTTAGGGTGTGCTCAAGCAGATGCCGAGGCATTAAAAGATTTTTTGGTAGTAGAAGCAGGTTTTTTACAACAACAGTGTCTACTGATGACAGACACTTCACCGCCTCTGGGTGATAGGTCTACTTATCCTACCAAGGAAAATATCCTGCTTTTATTAGAAGATTTAGCAGCGGCATGTTGGCAACCCCAAGACAGACTGTGGTTTTTCTTTAGTGGCTATGGCATCAATCACAATGGACAAGATTACCTGATGCCTATTGAAGGCAACTCTGCTCAGATTGAAGAAACTGGCATAGAGTTGCGAACATTGATGCAAAGTCTGCAAAATGCTGGGCTTGATACAGTAGTACTGCTTGATATTAACCGTGCTTATGCAACTCAGGCAAATACTCTCATTGGTCAAGAGGCAATTGAACTAGCGCAAGAATTACAAATACCCACTATTATTTCTTGCCAACCAGAACAATTTTCTCACGAAAGTACCGAACTCGGTCATGGATTCTTTACAGCAGCAGTGTTAGAAGCTTTGCGCTCTGGCAATGGTAACACCTTGGAGGATCTCGAAAGATACTTGAGTCTGCGGACTCCAGAACTATGTCAACACTATTGGCGTCCAACGCAAAATCCTGTTACTATCATTCCCTCCAAAAAGCAAGGAATTTTACCAGGATCACAAACAAATCATCGCGTCAATAATACCAGCGCGATCAACTCTCAACAAATCTTAGCCGCTTCCCTGCCATCATCTTCGCTGCATTCGCATTCCCATCAATTAGCAACAAATGCGATCGCTTGGAATGGAGGCGGATATGGTTCTCAAACCAACCTTTACAGTAGTGAGAAAGAGAATTCCAACTCACCACCGACAAACTACTCACAAGCAAAACAGACAGCTACAGCCAGCACCTCTATTTGGAAACCGCTGCTGTGGTGGGGTGCAAGTACAATCATGGTTATTGGCTTGCTTGTAGTGGTTTTTCTTCGCAATCAAGCAGGTTTTAGAACTGTAGAGATTTCTCCAACTACAACTACAACCAAGACTAACAATGATGACAGTGAAACAGAAATTTTGCCTGTATTACCAGATAGCACCGGGAGTAGCAAGATTATCAAGACTTTACCAAGTGTTCCAGTCTCTCTACAAAACAATCAAGTACAAAGCAATCAACTACAAAACAATCAACTACAAAACAATCAAGTAGCAGCATTGACTGTTCCTACCTCTGAGTTAGCCAAGCGTAAGCAAGCGCTGTCAGACTTAGAAAAAATGTCACTCGAACCAAATCAAGCCAGCGATCTCAGCTTGGCGATCGCTAAAGCCAAAAAAATCAAACCCGGCGATTCACGTTACGAACAAGCACAAACAAATATTCAAATTTGGAATGGCATGATCTTAGATTTAGCCAAAAATCGCGCTAAACAGAGAAAGTATGCCAAAGCCGTAGCTGCTGCTGAATTAATTGCCCAAGATCAGCCAAATTATCCGCTAGCACAAGCAGTAATTAAACAGTGGCGCCAACAAGCCAAGCAATATGTTGCCAATCAAACCCTTTTGGATGCTGCTAATGGTTTAATTCAGCCAGGACAAGCTTCTACTTATAACCGTGCGATCGAAGTTGCTAAAAAAGTTTCACCAGGTGAACCAGGTTCAGATCAAGCCCGAAAATCTATAAATAAGTGGAGCGAAACTATTTTGGAACTGGCTAAACGCCGCGCCTCTAGGGGAGAAACTAAATTAGCAATTGGAACAGCTGTTCTCATTCCAGAAGGAACATCAGCCTATAACAAAGCTCAACAAGCCATCCAAAAATGGCAAAATGGCAAATTGCAGAAGTAAGGGATCGGGGATTGGGGATCGGGGATTGGGAGGAAAAAGGGGACAAGGAGGACAAAGGAAAATATTTTGAATAGAATTCACAGCGGCTCCAATTCATCGCGTCACCGCGTCATTGTATCTTCTCCCGATCCCCGATCCCCATGCTCTCAACAATACTGAGAAACATCTTCGCCGCATTCATCGGCTAGATAACACAGCGCCCGGAAACGCAAGCTCACGACTTCTTCGTATAGAGGGTTGAGCTTGCACATGGGTGGTATGTGAAATAAGGTTCTACCAAATAACTTAATATCACGCTCAAATGGACACTGAGCAGGAATGAGATGACATAAGCGATGTGCTAATTGGCGATCGCTAACTTTAACGTGGTCTAGCCACCGGCGTAGAGGCTTGAGAAAATCAAAATGAGGCTTGGAAACTGCGTGGTTTAGCTGGATAGGACTGGTATGACTGGCTTCCGTTGGATTTAGCGATACCCAGCTAGCGAAAAAAATCTTTTTTGTGGTATTGTTGAATACCTTCATGATCTATTCCTCTTTTTCTTTGAGGGTCTTCACCACTTCGATGAAGTTATACAATGTAATAATCGTGTTTCCCGGAAAATTCTTGTTTCAACAGAGATACTGTCTAGTATTTGAGTGGCCACTTTGAGCAGAACTTTCTTTTTAACTACGTCAAGTTAATCGCAATTTTCCCAGGATCGGAAGTGTGATTGTATTATTTTCTTAATAACTTGACATAGTTAAAATTTTAATAAAGTCATCTCTCTTTAGACAGATTCTAATGTAACATCTACGAACTTTTTTTGCAGAAAATTCATAAAACATTTTTCCAAGGCTTTTGGTAAATTTAAATACTTCGCACCCAGGAATAGCTTTATTTGTGAGCAACTTAAAATTACTTGCACCCGGAGTTAATATAGGTACAAGTCTTTTGGTCGCTGCTTTTCGCTTCTTTGCCCCTGACTTTAATAATTTCGCATTCCTAATTCAGAGTCAGGAATTAGGATTACCAGTCAAAGATGTTACCACATATCTATAAATTTGCCACTTATATTTTTTTAGGATTGACCTATCTGGGGTTAGCATTGGGCTACCTACCTGGTTTACGCATGAATCGGGCTGCGATCGCCTTAGTGGGTTCAGCCTTTTTAATTGCTTTGGGTGTACTAAGTTTGGAGGAGGCTTGGCAAGCAATTGATCCCACTACGATTGTGTTTTTATTGAGCATGATGGTGGTGAACGCTAACTTAGCCTACGCAGGATTTTTCCCTCAAGCATTGTCACTGCTTTTACGTTTCACTCGCAGTCCTTTGGGAATCTTGATCGCCTTAACTTTTGGTAGTGGTATTCTTTCGGCTTTTTTTTTGAATGATACATTGGCGCTAATTTTTACACCACTCACCTTGAGCCTAACTCAAGCTTTGAGATTGAATCCCATACCCTATTTGCTGGCGATCGCAGGCGCAACTAATATTGGTTCAGTCGCCACTTTGAGCGGTAATCCTCAAAACATCTTGATTGGCTCCTTTTCAGGCATCCATTATCTAGATTTTATGGGAGCGATGACTCCAATTGCTGTAACAGGGTTAGCAATTCAAGTAATTCTACTGTGTTTACTTTACCCAAATGTACGCTCGATTGTGCCTTGCGAACACTTACCCACAAAGAAAAAGCGCCTCTTTAAACCTTTGTTTTACAAAACCTTAATAATAACCACCGGATTGTTAATAGCTTTTGCTGTTGGTTTACCTTTAGCAGAGTCGGCTTTAGTTGCTGCTAGCTTATTACTGATCACGAGGAGAGTCAAACCCCAGCGGGTTCTTAACAAAGTCGATTGGAACTTACTGGTGATGTTCTCTGGACTATTTATTTTGAGTAAAGCCACTCAAAAACTGAATTTGCTGCAACCTTTTACCTATGCACTTAACTCTGCTGCTGGTTTGTTGGGAGTGACAGCTATTTTGTCGAACTTAATTTCTAATGTGCCGGCGGTACTGCTGTTGCATCCTCTGATTCCTAAAGATGATACCCAGTCTTGGCTATTGCTCGCAGCAGCATCAACTTTAGCAGGTAATTTGACTTTATTTGGTTCAGTCGCCAATTTGATTGTCGTAGAAGCGGCGGCGGAGTTGGGTTACAAGCTAACTTTTTGGGAGCATTTACGCTTTGGTGTACCAGTGACGGTGTTGACTTTGCTGTTGGTTTTGGTGTGGATTCACTAGACTTCTTCTTAGCAGGTGAGGAGAATATCATTGAGATATATCCCAATGGCAGATGAAGATATGTACAATGAGCAACCCTAACTTTCAGACAATGAGCCGGAAGGAATTACACGCTTATGTTTTGGCTCATCGGGATGATCAAGAGGCTTTTTATGCTTATGTGGACAAGTTACATGCTGAGGCTAGTTGGGTTGAAATGCCACCCTTACAGTCTCTAGAAGACTTAGAAAATTACCCTGAATTTATTGAGCGTGTTCGCAACAGTTTGGAACCGTAAGATAGTGCTGTTAAGTGCTGGCAATTGCTACATTGTTAAATTTACTTACTGCTCAACTTTGTTAACTTCACTTGTTTTATCACCTTCTAAATTAGCTTGGTTAAATTGATAATTTTTAGGCAAATCAACCCTTACATCTGACATCTGATCAATTTCTACTTGCAGGTTATGAAATTCTCCATCTAAAAGATGTCCGCCAGTTTTGCGATTTTCGGTTATAAAATGCAGATGATATCCAGTAACATTCACTCCTTGCATATAACTAGGTGTACGAAAGCCAATTAAAGTACCCTTAATATTCTTGAACTCAAAAATAGATTGATTTTTCACCACCTCTACTAAAGGGCGATAAGGTGGGGTTTGCTTCGGCACGCTTCTAACTTTGAGGTACGGGAAAGTACCTTGAATGCGAATCGCATAAGGATAATTTTTTGAGGGTAATTGGCGATCTAAAAATAATTGCATCTGTTCATAATTAACTTTTCCCGCCAAATTAATTAATTTATCTGATTGGAAAAAAGTGACCGCAGCAAAAGGAGTTTTCATCACATCAGAAATAGGATATGCAATTCCATCAGATTTTATTTGATAGAACTTGCCATCTAATCCAATCATTTCTCCATCAAGATTATTTAATGTTCCTAAACCAAAATTACCGTGTGCTTTTAATTCTTTAAAGTTAGTATCTCCATCATATACACCTGCCATTAGTGCATTAATTGTCGATGTTTGAAAAAGAATATTTGATGAATTATTTTGCTGTGTTTTACCAGGAATAACAACACTTAATGCACTGGTAAATACAAAAATTAACCAGATATAAGGTTTATATTTCATACTAAAAACAGGTCAATAACTAGTAATATTTATTAGCTAATAATATTACTATTTATGACCAAGCCGCTTAGGGGTGGTAACAGAAAACAGGGAACAGATTTTCTTATTCCCTGTTCCCTAATTAACGCGATTCTCAATTCTCTACGATGCTACCTGAGCAGCTGTACGAGTCCGTCGTCTTCTACCATCAGCAACTTTGACGGGTGGTTCATCAGGAATTTGCATCAATAATGTCAGTGATGGTTGACATTGCAATTCGCGACGAATGGAACGCGCTAGTTCTCGTTCTAAGACTTCTTGCAATCCACCCCAATCTACTTCTGGTTTGTCAGTTTCAAATCCTTGGGCAAATTCTGACCAACGGACGCTGAGGATTTCTTCAATTCGCTGTTGTACCCATTTTTGCAGAAGCGATCGCTCGATACTTGTGACTACACCCCGCAGGTGAATTTCTGGTTTTGCCATCAGTTTACCAGTCCAATCAATTGCTGCGGCAATAGTAACAATACCTTCTTCTGCCATTTTCTGCCGTTCTTGCAAGACTTTGGCGCTAACCATACCAGAACTAGAAGTATCTACTAGTTCCAAGCCGGATGGAACTTTTCCGGCAACACGAATTGATTCTTCTGTCAACTCTACGATGTCGCCATTCTGGATAATCACCATGTTCTCGGCTGGAACACCCGCATTCCGGGCGGTTTCTGAGTGTTTAACTAACATCCGATGTTCACCGTGTACAGGTAAGAAGAACTTAGGACGAGTTAAGGCCAGCATGAGTTTTTGGTCTTCTTGACAGCCGTGACCGGAAACGTGAATTCCTTTATCCCGACCATAGATGACGTTTGCGCCTTGCATCATCAATTTATCGATGACATTAACAACGGCGATCGTATTACCAGGAATCGGGTTAGCGGAAAAGACTACTGTGTCTCCTTGGCGAATTTTAATATGAGGATGTTCTTTTCTGGCAATGCGTGTCATGGCTGACATCGGCTCACCTTGGGAACCAGTTGTCAAAATCAGTACGCTTTCATCTGGAAGATTGCGGATGGCATTCAACGGCTGGAATAAATCATCATTACACTTGATATACCCAAGATTGCGAGCATGGGCAATCAAATTTAGCATCGAACGTCCCACAACTGTGACCACACGGTTATGTTTCTGCGCTAACTGCAAAATCATATTGATGCGGTGGACGCTGGAAGCAAAAGTCGTCACAAATAGTCGCCCTGGGGCTTGGGAAAAAACTCGATCCAGATTGGGATAAACTGAGCGTTCTGAAGGCGTAAATCCGGGGACTTCAGAGTTAGTCGAATCACTCATCAAACAAAGGACGCCTTTTTCCCCATGTTCGGCTAAACGTTGAATATCAAAACGTTCACCATCTACGGGTGTATGGTCAAATTTAAAGTCTCCTGTGTGAATCAGGACACCGAGGGGGGTATGGATGGCGACTGTGAAACTGTCAGCAATGGAGTGGGTGTTGCGAATATATTCGACAAAAAAATGTTTGCCAATTCGTACGACATCACGGGGAAGGACACTTCTTAATTCTGTGCGATCGCGCACTCCTGCTTCCTCTAATTTACCCTCTAGCATTGCCATCGCTAGGCGAGGGCCATAGATCACAGGAATTTCAAATTGCTTCAAATGAAAGGCAATACCCCCAATATGGTCTTCATGACCGTGGGTAACAATCATGCCTTTTATTTTATGGCGATTTTCGCGCACATAAGTCATGTCTGGCAGAACAATATTGACTCCATGCATTCCATCTGTGGGAAACGCTAACCCTGCATCTAAAAGGATGATTTCATCTTCATACTCAAAAACACAAGTGTTTTTGCCAATTTCATGTAAGCCACCCAAGGGAATAATTTTGAGGGCGGAATTAGTTTCGTTTTTAGTCATTTTCTCCTGAGATTGTTCTTTGATCGTTAAAATATAAGGATTTATCGCTCTTTTAAGACAGTTAAAAATAAGTAGATCCGCGCAAATTAAGGTTAACTGTTTAAGGTCGTCATTTGTCCGACTCTACAAAAAGCCGCTAAAACTTCAATGTCATTGGTAAGGATTTGGTGCGTGTTCACTGTTCGTAACTCGCGTCTTATTCTATTTACATTCATCTACTTATTTGTCTCTTAAAAATTCAGCTATAAGGTAGTTCTGTGTGACAGAAAGAAATTTCAGTATTCAGCGAAAAAAATTAAAATTGTTATGAAATATAAATTTTTCCTGCAACATAAATGCCTTCTGCTTTCTTGTAATCCTGTTTTTATGAGCTTTTTTATTGTTTCGATATATTTGATAAAACTAACTTTACACCAAAGGCATTATTTGTAATTTTTCTTTCGTAGCATAGGCTTTGTACTTGCTACATTGCCAAAATTACTGATAATTTTTATTTGATTCTTTTCAACGTATCTTTAGGGTGTGAAATTAGATGAGATAAGATTTCACTTTGATTTAGAGTAGACTAAGTTCTTTCATCACAAATTCCAAGGTTTGAGTAACTTTTGCATCAGCTTCGCACAAAGGCGGACGCGTTGAACCAACTTCCCAGCCTTGAAGTTGTAATGCTTTTTTGACTGGAATGGGATTTGTGGTTACAAACAAAGCTTTAAATATAGGAAAAAGCCGCAGATGAATGTCGATAGCGACTTGATTTTGACCCGAATTAAAGGCATGAATCATATGTTGTAGCTCGTTGCCTACAAGATGAGAAGCAACACTAACTACACCTTTAGCCCCGACTGCTAATAATGGCAAGGTTAAAGAATCATCTCCAGAGTAAATCTGGAATTCTTTTGGTGTCAAGCGACGAATTTCACTCACTTGATCTAAGTTCCCGCTTGCTTCTTTGATACCAATAATGTTATCGATTTGAGCTAATCGAGCAACTGTTTCAGCACTGAGGTTTTGACCAGTACGACCCGGTACGTTATATAACAAAATAGGTAGGTCACCAGAAGCTTGTGCTATGGCTTGAAAGTGTTGGTAAAGTCCCTCTTGCGGTGGTTTATTGTAATACGGAACAACTTGTAAAGCACCGTGTACTCCTATTCTAGCTGCTTTTTGAGTAGCAGCGATCGCTTCTTTGGTGGAATTGGAACCACATCCCGCCATCACCAGTGCTTTTCCTGCTACTGCTTCCAACACAACGGAGAATAGCTGATATTCTTCCTCCCAACTTAAAGCCGGAGATTCTCCAGTCGTGCCACACACCACCACTGTATCAGTACCGTTATTTGCTAGATGATCTGCTAGTCTTGCTGCTACATCATAGCTGACGCTACCGTCTTCCTTAAACGGCGTAATCATTGCGGTTAAAACTCTACCGAAATCTACCACCCTTTTCTACTCCTGATTTTTTGTTTTTTGTGTTTTGGTGGTTCTTTATTGTAATAACCTATTTGCAAATTACTTTCAAGGGTAAACTCTTGGTTGTTGGTTGTTGGTTGTTGTTTGGCAGATATTTACCGATTACCAATTACCGATTACCAATTACCCATTAACCAATGAAGGAGTTGGTTTGAGTAAACTTTTTTCTACTAACAATTCCGCAATTTGTACAGCATTCAAGGCTGCACCTTTGCGGATTTGATCACCACATAACCACAGTTCTAAACCGCAAGGATGGGAAATATCCTGACGAATTCTACCCACTAAAACTTCATCACGACCTGTGGCTTCAAATGGCATGGGAAAGTAATTTTTCTGCCAATCTTCTACCAATTTCACACCAGGAGATTTACTTAAAATTTCTCTGGCTTCATCTGGGTTAAACGGAGTTTCAAATTCTAGATTAAGCGCTTCTGAGTGAGCGCGGAGTACGGGAACCCGTACACAAGTAGCAGTAATTCTGATATTTTGATCTGCAAAAATTTTCCGCGTTTCGTTGACCATTTTCATTTCTTCTTCGCAGTATCCCCAATCGTTTAAGGGGGAGTTATGCGGGAATAAATTAAAAGCCAAAGGATAAGGAAATACTTCCGCAGTTGGTTGTTTGCCTTCTAAAATCGCACTAGTCTGAGTTTGGACTTCTGCCATTGCTTTTGCACCCGCACCACTGGCAGATTGATATGTAGCTGCAACAATGCGTTTGATGGGTTTGATTTTATGCAGAGGCCACACTGCTACTGTCATTAAAATTGTGGTGCAGTTGGGGTTCGCAATAATACCTTTGTGATTTGCTGCTGCTTGGGGATTTACCTCTGGAACAACTAAAGGTACTTCCTCCTTCATGCGAAAGGCGCTGGAATTATCTATGACGACAGCACCTTTTTCTGTGGCTATCGGCGCCCAAGTTTTTGAGGTTGAACCTCCCGCGCTTGCTAAGACGATATCAACATTTTCAAAGGCGCGATCGCTGACCGGCTCTACTAATAAATTTTCTCCTTTGAACGCTAGTTTTTGCCCTGCACTACGCTCTGATGCCAATAATTTTAATTTTGAAACTGGAAAATTACGACTTTCTAATAATTCCAATAACTCCTTGCCGACAGCACCTGTCGCGCCCAAAATAGCTACACAATAGGAATTAGACAAACTAGCTTCCTCCTTAAGGTTTCTTCTGGCAATTTTATTTGAATCAATTTTCAATTTACAATTTACGCATATATAAATTACACAACGGACTCTTAATAAGCTTACAGATTTTAATGCTTTACCTTTATTTAATCTTTTATTTTTTAATTTAATACATTTATTTTTTACTGTTACAAAAGTTGTATTCTGATTTACAACAATTAATAACTATTAATTTTACAACACTTTTCTATATGAATTGGATATTATACAGCAAACTGTCGTTTTAGTGATAGTCATTTGATTATGATTCATTTTTATTGAAAAAATCGATTGGAAGTCATTCTAACTGCTTGGTATTTTATGCTGTCAATGATACCCACTTAACTAAATCAAAAACAAAGCCAGTCCCAGTGGCAAATCAAAAACCAACTGTTTAGCTAGTACAGTCAAGCGATCATGCTGCTTTGAGATAGATGCTTACACGACTTGCGGGGATGGAAAATGAGTTCAGGAGTAATTTACTCTCATCAAATCACTAATTTCCAATATCCAACCCCCTTTTTCATATTTTCTGGTGTACGCAGTCCACTAACAAAAACTGAATTGAGAACCAGAATACCATGCTGCTAGTTATGTTGGTTAAAACTCTTGGTTGATTACAAGTATTAGCTTTTATTGGCTTTTAGTATATGGACCATAGATACATACTCTTAAAAGAGTGATAGTCCTAATTGATCGCGGATGGAACTTCCCACTGCGCTATCAGTTCAGGCGTGATGCTTCTGTCGGATTAAACTAATTTGCGCTAAAGTGTCAAGAGCTTTCGCATTAGCAGTAAACTGGATCTCTGTTCATCAACACAGGTTCAATTTCAAGCTGACAAAGCCTTGTGGGTTAATTTGCTCCGAATAAGGAACAACCCATCATACGAGAAGTGTGACGTCTGTGTGTAGAAGCAAGAAGTAAAAAAATATTAGCAGAAAGCAAATAGAGACAAAGCATGAAAGTTACCCAGGAAAAACTCCCCTCCAGTCAAATCGGTCTGGAAATAGAGATTACACCAGAAAAAACCAAGCAAACCTACGAACAAGTTATCCAAAACCTCAGCCGTTCTGCCAACATTCCTGGGTTTCGTAAAGGCAAGGTGCCACGGCAGATACTGCTACAGCGCCTGGGTACAACTCGAATCAAGGCAGCAGCGCTAGAAGAACTTATTCAAGATGGCATTACAGAAGCTGTTAAACAAGAAGATATCAAGGCGATCGGGCAACCACAATTACGTTCATCATTTGATGACTTGATTAATAATTATGAACCTGGTAAACCCTTGATTTTTTCGGCTGCTGTTGATGTGCCACCAGAAGTCAACTTGACTCAATACACTGATTTGGAAATCAAAGCAGAAGAAATCAAGTACGATCCCGAAAAAGTAGATCAAGTTCTGGAAAATGAACGCCAACAAATGGCAACATTGATTCCTGTAGAAGGACGCCCAGCACAACTGGGTGATATTGCCGTAGTTGACTTTAAAGGCGTGATCGCCAAAGCTGAAGGTGATGACGAAGCAGCCGAACCAGAACCGATACCTGGCGGTGAAGCAAATGATTTTCAGGTAGAGTTACAGGAAGATAAATTTATTCCTGGTTTTGTCACAGGGATAGTGGGAATGAACCCCACAGAAACCAAAGAAATTTCTGCGACTTTTCCCGACCCTTATGCCAATGAAGATTTAGCCGGAAAACCAGCGATTTTCACCGTCACTCTCAAAGAAATTAAAGAAAAAGAACTGCCAGAGTTGAATGATGACTTCGCTAAGGACGTCAGCGAACACGAGACTTTGGCTGAATTACGGGCTGACTTGGAAGAGAAATTCCAAAAAGAAGCCGAACAAAAAACCAAAAGTAATAAGCAGGAAGCCTTATTGAATGAACTGCTTAAGCATGTAGAAATTGACTTGCCAGAAACAATGATTGAGCGGGAAGTCGATAACATGCTCACACAAACAGCCATGCGGCTAGCGCAACAAGGATTAGATGTCAAAAAGTTTTTTACCGCCGATATCATTCCGCAATTACGCCAGCGTTCTCGTGATGAAGCGATCGAACGTCTCCAACGCACCCTAGCCCTTGAAGAAATCGGCAAACGCGAGTCTATTGGAGTTACCGATGAAGAGGTCGCCACTAGAATCGAAGAACTCTCAGAACAGTTATCTGGGCAAGATTATGATCCAGACAGACTGAAAGAATATGTCAAAGACGAACTGCTGAATGAAAAAACTATTGACTGGCTGCTAGAACATGCAAAAGTTGAACTTGTGCCTGAAGGTTCTTTGAGTGCAGAAGAATCTCCAACAGAAGAAACAGCCAAAATAGACGACAGTGAAGAACAAATCACCATAGATGCTGAAGCCACAGCAGTTACAGAGGAAACCTCGACAGAAGCAGAATAAATTTAGGGATAAGGGATAAGGGATCGGGGAGCAGAAATTAAGATCAGGGATGGTTAACAAAATTCAACAATCAACCCCTATCCCTTATCCCATACCCCCTATCCCTTATGCCCTACCCCGATCTCTTATCCCTTAGATTTATGCTGTATTCACACGAGAAGAAATTATATGAGGCATAATGGTTAACACATACCTAAAATAAAAAACCATTCGCTCATCACAGGCAGCATATGCTGTCTTACCCACTGTTACTGTTACATTTAAAGTCAAACATTTGTCTGTATGCTTGTATCGCAGTCGGGAAATTACCCAATCAGCAGTTTGAGTCCATTTGAAATTCGCGCCCAAAACGGTCCGAGTAACATCGTACCGATGGTGGTAGAGCAATCTGGCATGGGAGAACGAGCCTTTGATATCTACTCCCGCCTACTGCGAGAACGAATTATTTTTTTGGGAACGCCAATAGACGATGCGATCGCTAACTCGATTGTTGCTCAGTTGTTGTTCCTAGACGCTGAAGATTCTGAAAAAGATATTCAGCTATACATTAATTCTCCTGGCGGCTCGGTATATGCGGGCATGGCAATATATGATACAATCCAGCAAATTCGTCCTGATGTTGTGACCATTTGTTTTGGATTAGCCGCAAGCATGGGAGCATTTTTACTAGCAGCCGGAACTGCGGGTAAACGTATGTCTTTACCTGATTCGCGGATTATGATTCATCAACCTCTTGGTGGTGCTCAAGGTCAAGCAATTGACATAGAAATTCAAGCCAGGGAAATTCTTTACATTAAAGCAAAGTTGAATCAGTTACTCTCACACCATACTGGTCAACCATTAGAAAGAATAGAAGCCGATACTGAACGGGACTTTTTCATGTCGGCTGAAGAGGCCAAAAATTATGGATTGATCGATCAGGTCATCACCAGGCAAAATCTTCCCGCAGCAGGGGAAAACGTCACCATTCTGAAATAAGAGGCTGGTATGTCTAAGTACGACTCCCATTTAAAATGTTCGTTTTGTGGTAAGTCTCAGGAGCAGGTGCGTAAATTAATCGCTGGACCGGGAGTCTATATCTGCGATGAATGCGTTGACTTGTGTAATGAAATCCTAGACGAGGAGTTGCTCGACACAAATAGCGCGGCGTCTCAACCAACACAAAAGTCAGAAGATCCTCAAAAGCGCCGTGTCCGCTCCTCCAATCTCTCGTTCAATCAAATCCCCAAACCACGAGAGATTAAAAATTATCTAGACGAACATGTGATCGGGCAAGACGAAGCCAAAAAAGTACTAT
This sequence comes from Fischerella sp. CENA71, assembly GCA_024239075.1. Taxonomy (GTDB): domain Bacteria; phylum Cyanobacteriota; class Cyanobacteriia; order Cyanobacteriales; family Nostocaceae; genus Pelatocladus. The sequence goes on from JANBVI010000027.1 coordinate 85,315, forward strand.
CAGTAGCCGTTTACAATCACTATAAGCGACTGGCGATCATTCAGTCTAAAAACAATGGCAAAGGTACAACTGATGATCCTGTTGAGCTACAGAAGTCCAATATTCTGTTGATTGGCCCTACTGGTTGTGGCAAAACTCTGCTCGCTCAGACTCTAGCCAAAATTTTGGATGTGCCGTTTGCTGTTGCTGACGCGACTACCCTGACAGAAGCTGGGTATGTAGGCGAAGATGTAGAAAATATTTTGTTGCGACTGCTGCAAGTAGCAGATTTGGATGTCGAAGAAGCGCAACGAGGAATTATCTATATCGACGAAATCGATAAAATTGCTCGTAAGAGTGAAAACCCATCGATTACACGGGATGTCTCTGGCGAAGGTGTACAGCAAGCTTTGCTGAAAATGCTGGAAGGAACAGTTGCTAACGTACCTCCCCAAGGTGGACGCAAGCACCCCTATCAAGACTGCATCCAGATTGATACCAGTAATATTTTGTTCATCTGCGGCGGTGCTTTTGTTGGCTTAGAGAAGGTTGTAGAGCAAAGAACTGGTAAAAAGTCAATAGGTTTTGTGCAACCGGGAGAAGGTCAAACGAAAGAAAAGCGTGCAGCAGATACTCTGCGACATTTAGAACCGGATGACCTAGTTAAATTTGGCATGATTCCAGAATTTATTGGACGTGTGCCAATGGTAGCAGTGGTAGATCCACTAGACGAAGAAGCGTTGATGGCAATCTTGACTCAACCACGTAGTGCCTTAGTCAAGCAGTACCAGAAACTACTGAAAATGGACAACGTTCAGCTGGACTTTAAAGCAGAAGCTTTGCGAGCGATCGCTCAAGAAGCCTACCGCCGCAAAACTGGTGCAAGGGCGCTGCGGGGTATTGTTGAAGAACTAATGCTTGATGTCATGTATGAGTTACCATCTCGTAAGGATGTGACTCGCTGTACTGTCACACGGGAAATGGTAGAGAAGCGTTCCACTGCTGAACTATTAGTACATCCTTCTTCCCTACCCAAGCCAGAATCAGCATAAACTAAAAGTCAGGGGACACGGCGACAAGGTGACACAGGGACAGAATATTCTAACCCTCTTCATCTCCCAATCTCCCCACTTCCCCCTACTCCTCACCACCTCCTCGTGGAGATGACTTACATTAATATCCGTGGCGTAGAGCATTATTATGAGTGGATACGAGAACCATCCACTATTTCTCAACCTAAACCAGTGATGGTTTTTGTACATGGTTGGGCTGGTTCTGGTCGATACTGGCAAAGTACTGCCGCAGCTTTACTTGAACAATTCGATTGTCTGCTTTATGATTTACGCGGGTTCGGGCGTTCCCGTGGTAAGCCGACTGCTGTCACTAAAGCTAGTGAAGCCGTTGTTGAGTCCGATTCGCCGTCAGAAGAATCACAAGCAGTTACAGAATTAACTTACGAATTAGAAGAATACGCGCATGATTTAGCAGCGTTGTTAGATTCGTTACAGATTCAACGCGCTTATCTCCATGCTCATTCTATGGGCGCTTCCATCGGTACTCTGTTTCTCAACCGCTATCCAGAACGAGTGGAAAAAGCAATTCTTACTTGTAGTGGTATTTTTGAGTACGATGAAAAAGCATTCACAGCCTTTCATAAATTCGGTGGCTACGTTGTCAAATTCCGTCCTCGATGGTTGGGAAAAATACCGTTGGTAGACAGGATGTTCATAGCGCGATTTTTGCATCGCCCCATACCAGCACTAGAAAGGCGGGCTTTTTTACAAGATTTTCTCGTTGCTGATTATGATACAGCTTTAGGCACAATTTTTACTTCTGTAAGTAAAGCTGCTGCTGAATTAATGCCGCAGGAATTTAGTAAGATAACTGTACCGACGCTCCTAGTGTCAGGAGAATATGACAAAATAATTCCTGCTGAGATGGGGCGTCAAGCAGCAAAACTGAATCAAGCTGTTGAACATGTGATTATTCCCAAGACAGCCCATTTCCCGATGTTGGAAGATGCACCAACTTACTTAAAAAAGGTGCAAGAATTTTTGTCAATGGTTAATGGTTAAGACTATGGTTATTTGCTATCAACCACTAACCACTAACCACTAATTAACTTAATCCCAATTCTCTTTTGAGCAAATTAATCGATGTAGTACCAATATAATTTTCACCACAAATCAATTTAGGTGGACGGATAATGTCTTCAGCAACATTATGTAAGCTTGTTTGGACGGTGGAAAAACTTGCTTTATCTGTGCAAAAAACCACCTGCGCCCGCTTCACCATCGCCTGAACTTTATAAGTATCTTTTGGTTGTGAAGTCATCACAAGTATTTCATCCCCCCGCAAACCATGAAGAATAACTTCTGCACTTCGCAGCCAACCAGAACTTAGGCTGACTATACCAAGACAGCTGTCTTTTGGTAGGTTTTTAAACAGGTTGAACTCGTTAGCGTAGTCTTGGATATCTAAAGGAATCACTCGTACTGCTTTGGGAGCAGCAATTACTTCTACTTCGCCGATAAAATACCGGCTGGTAACAACTGTAGCAGAGGAGGTTTTCTCAAGTACAGCTGGTAATTCTTCCATTGTTACTAACTGTACTGGTATTTTAAGGCTTTGTTCTAATTCATACACCATTAATTCTCCAGCACCAATATCACCAGCGGGAACCGCTACTAACACCCGCGCACTACAACGCAAGCGCCAGTCTATTTCTGCGAGAAATATTTCTCGTGCTTGGTTGAGTGAACAGCCATGAGACAGCAACTCATCAAGTGCTTGTTGGACAACCTTGTATGCTTGGGGATTTTCTTTGAGAATTGGTGATTGCAGTTTGCTACCACCTTCATGACCTTGGGCGCGGACGTAAATACCTGAACCAGCAAGACTTTCTACTAGTCCGTCATCTTCAAGTTGGCGATAAACCTTGCTAATGGTATTACGGTGTAGCCCGGTTTGCATAGCCAGCGCCCGTGTACTCGGTAACTTGTACCCAGGGGGATATTGCCGAGACGCGATCGCAAATCTGATTTGATTAAACAGCTGATTTGATGCAGGAATTTCACTGTCTGGCTGAATACGGAACTGAATCATCACCAAGCCTCCAAAGGTGCTGGTACAAGAAGGTAGAAAGCTACAAAGTTTATACAGCTTGTTTTACCCTGTGTTATTGCATAGTAATTTTTACCATGCTGCATTAGCAGCATTCTGTAACCAGCTACAAATTTTACTTGTTAAACATTCTATTTATAGATTCAAATTATTCGAGCGAAATTTATAGTAGATTCATTGCCAGTAGTTAATAATTTGATTTGGGATAGTTTAGAGATACTTATATAGCTATATCTATAGATATATCTAAATAATACACAGTATTGGTAAAAATTATTATGGCACGAGCAATTGACACCGCAAAAGTTAACCTTTCGCAAGCTGATTTCGAGATAGCTGCTTACATAGCCCAGCCTCAAGAACCAGGCTCTTATCCTGGAGTTATAGTCTTGCAAGAAATTTTTGGAGTGAACTCGCATATCCGCGATGTTACAGAACGTATTGCTCGTGAAGGTTATGTGGCGATCGCCCCTGCACTGTTTGAACGTGTCGCTCCTGGTTTTGAAACAGGTTACACACTAGCAGATATAGAAGTAGGTAGAGTCTACGCTTGGGAACAAAGCCAAGCATCAGAATTACTCAGCGATATTCAGACGGCGATCGACTACCTCAAAACTCTACCACAAGTAAAACAAGATGGTTTCGGTTGTGTAGGTTTCTGCTTTGGCGGCCATGTTGCCTATCTTGCTGCTACTCTCCCAGATATCAAAGCTACTGCTTCCTTCTACGGCGCACGTATTGTTAACGCTACCCCAGGAGGCGGCGACGCTACTATCACTCGTACCAAAGATATTCCAGGCACTCTCTACGCTTTCTTTGGCATGGAAGACGCCAGTATTCCTGCTGAACAGGTAAATCACATTGAAGCAGAGTTAGAAAAATATAAAATTCCCCATCGCGTGTTTCGCTACGATGGAGCTGATCACGGATTTTTCTGTGACCAACGTGCCAGCTATAATCCAATAGCTGCGGCTGATGCTTGGGAACAGGTAAAACAACTGTTTGCACAGCAGCTACAACAATAGTCAAGAGTTGAGGGTCAATGTTGAAGAGACGCGGAGAGTGGAAAACGCGGTGACGCGGGGACACCCCATGTCTATGGACTCTGGACTATTGACTATTGTACAGACGCGTAGACGCTCGTAAGAGCGGCTTCTCGTAAGAGTATAATCGCGTCTCTACTATTGACTAATTAACAATTTGTCTGCACAAGTCATGAATTCTGAAACTAAACTTTCTCAAAAAGCCAATTCATCTTTTTCAATGGACGATTTTGCTAAAGCACTGGAAAAACACGATTACCAGTTTCAAAAAGGACAGGTAGTACATGGCAAAGTCTTCCAGTTAGATCCAGATGGCGCTTATGTAGATATTGGCGGTAAATCGTCTGCCTTTATTCCCCGTGAAGAGGCTGCTTTGAGAAATGTAACAGATTTGTCTGAGGTGCTGCCACTCAATGAGGAATTAGAATTTTTAATCATTCGCGATCAAGACGCAGAAGGCCAAGTCACACTTTCGCGCCGACAATTAGAAATTAAACATATTTGGGAACGACTAGCCCACATGCGTGATAATTCCCAGACAGTGGAAGTCCGGGTATTCAATGTCAATAAAGGCGGTGTTACTGTTGATATTCTAGGACTAAGGGGATTTATTCCGCGATCGCACCTGCTCGAACGTGATAATTTAGAATCCCTCAAAGGACAAACCCTGACTGTTAGTTTTTTAGAAATCGATCGCAATAATAAAAAACTTATACTTTCCCAGCGTTTGGCAACTCGTTCTGCTAACTTTAGTACCTTTGAATTAGGTCAGTTAGTAGAAGGAAAAATTAGTGGTATCAGACCCTTTGGTGTATTCGTAGATATAGATGGCGTTAGCGCTTTACTTCACATTAAGCAGATCACTCAGAAATTTATTGACAATCTGGAAAAAGTATTCCAAGTTGGTCAGTCAATCAAAGCTGTAATTATTGACTTAGATGAAGGAAAAAATCGGGTTGCTCTTTCCACCAGAGTCTTAGAAAACTTCCCTGGAGAAATGCTAGAAAACATGGATGAAGTCATGGCCAGTGCCGAAGCACGTGCAGAAAGAGCCAGGAAAAAGATTACTGAATAAGTGGTTAGGCAAAATTAAATACATTCGTGCAGGTCAGAGAACAGGGAACGGGCATTGGGCATTGGGAAGAGACGCGGTGACGCCCAGAGTAGGAGACGCGGTGAATCTATCAAAAATATTCTCCGCCTCCCGGTGTCCCTATCTCCCCCTGTCTCCTTCATTCCACTAACTACTAAACAAATTTTTTCGTAGTGTCTGCAAACTTTCTTCATTAAATGCAAATTGAATTGACTCTACTAAATTGCTCCAACTTTTCAACGTAGGCTCTGAAGAGGCTTGCGAAGCTTCACCTGCAAAAAACTTTGCCCACCATTTGGGTGCTTGCTTTCTATATTCAGGGTTTAAATTCTTTCGCCAACGCCTGCGCCATTTGGCTGTTTCTGCTTGGGTTGGTGGTCGAACTCCCAGAATTGGCGGAAAATCTGCATAACTCACAAACTTACTCACACCCTTGCCATGAACGTAAACCATGTAGCGCCAGCATTCTACAACATAAATATTCTCTAGCTGAATATTCAACATCAAGCAAACAGCTTCTTCGGTGACAAATCTGGCTAATGGGTTGATGGTTAACGACTTGTGGACAATTTTTGACTCACGGATAACAATTGCTTTTGGTGTGGGTAATGATAACATAATAGACAAATCCTTTTGAGATGGATACATCCAAATCCCTTGGCGGATAACTTGTGACGGATGGTGTATCCGTTTAAAGAAGAGATTTAATTTAATGGAAAAGCGATCGCCCTTCAGTTTCCTACGCCGGGGGGAGATCGTTTTTTAATTTAAAGTGTAATAATTAAACGATATAATCTCATCGTTTGTCAAGATAAAAAATGGGGCTGATTAGGCTACGGATTAGGCAATTTGCAGATGAAAAAGGTTGGACGCTCAAGGATGTCTCTGACTATTCGGGAGTAGCCTATAGTTCAGTTAGAGCCTACGCGCGATCGCCAGGGCTAGCAATGGTAGATTTTACCTCAATTTTGAAAATGGCGCGTGCATTGGATGTGATGATTGAAGACTTAGTTGAAGTAGTAGAAGAGTAGGAAACGTTACCATACAACAAAACTGAGTATTAGATGCGATCGCGGATTTTTTCCTTAATATTTAGCATTCGGTTAATGGGGCTGTTACTTTCAGCCCTAGCTTTGTGGGTATTTGCTCAAATCGCCGAAGAAGTTCTAGAAAAAGAAACTCAAAGGTTCGACCAAAGCATTTTACTAGCAATACGGCAGATGCATACACCCATCGGCGATCGCATGATGCTGGGTATCACTTTTTTAGGTGAACCAGTATTTTTGCTGCTGATTTGTTTGGGAATAGCAATCAGATTACTGTATTATCGCCATCGTTCGCAAGCAACTACTTTGGGTATTGCCGCAGTTGGTGCGATCGGCTTAAATTATTTACTAAAAGTGCTATTTGGTAGAGCGCGTCCGCAACTGTGGAACCGTATCGTTGACGTCGGTCAATACAGCTTTCCTAGCGGTCATGCGATGATTTCATTAGTAATTTATGGTTTCATTGGCTATCTGATCGCAAAGCGATATCCTCGTTGGCGAGCATGGATTTTTACATTCACCATTATTTTGATTATAGCAATTGGTTTTAGTCGGCTTTATTTAGGCGTACACTGGCCGACTGATGTCATAGCTGGCTATGCGGCGGGTATAGTCTGGTTGATGACTTGTATATTGAGTTTGGAAATGTGGCGACTATACAGGACGTCGGGTAGACGTTCAACATCAAATGAGTAAAATTAGCAACATTCTGTGGAAGTTGTTCACGACGACGGCTTTCCTCTAGGAGTTGTAGAAATTTTTGCCGTCGCTGTTCTTCAGCTTGTAGTATTGGCAAGGCTTTCTCTAATATTGTGACGATTTGCTCGTCTACTGAGTTTTTTTTGCCTTTGCTAATTGTTCTAATTCTGTATATAAGTCATCAGGTAAATCTAGCATCGTGTTTAGTCTAGTCATTGCTTGACCTCCCAGTAAGGTTTACAAGCAATAGTAGCACGATACTACAAGCCTGGGTTGAGGTGGGGAAAGAGGAGCGATCGCGTTTTGTTTGTGAGTGCGATCGCTTTGTCACCTCTACTACCCACCGATGTCTCAATCATTCTCTTCTAATTCCTTTGGTAGATATTTCAATGGTGTTTTTTGTAAAACCCAATCAAGATACAGTACGAGAATCTGCATTTTCAGAAAATTGTTGGCACTTTTGATATTGGCATCACTCACCACCAACTTACAAATCTTTTCCAACAGTATTCCAACAACAACCTCAACTGACTTGTTTACAACCAGAGGTATTAGTGTTTCTAGCATTGCGATTTCCTCAGTAGCTTGACTGAGTTCAATGTCGCAATTTTCTTTTGTAGCTATTTATCTGACTTGCCTTGACTTAGCCTGACTTACACTGAGTTAACTCCACATTTTGATAAAAACTTTGGCTACACTGGCTTATAGGTATTTGTGGGAGTAGTAAATGTCTATACCAGAGGACTTTCTCAAACAACTGGATCAATACACTGAATTATCAAATAGAGAAAAGGAAGTCTTTCTGGAAATATTTGCTCGTGGTAAAAGTCGAGTCTACGTAACTCAAGAATTAAACATCTCTGAAAGCAACCTCAGCACTTGCCTCACAGGTATTTACAAAAAATTTTGCATCACTGGTAATGGCCCTGTTAAAGAAAGTCGCTTACGGGAGTATTTGAGCAAAAGATATTCACAGCAAGAACCCTCTGGTCATTCAATTACAGATGATGTAGACGATTCAATTGATACCTTAGTGCAAGAAATCCGCAAACAAGCCAAACCCTACATTAAAGAAAAGTGCGGAACCATGCGGGTATTAGATATGCCTAAGCCAATTAAGTTAACAGGAAAACAAGGTATTTACACGAATGTCAATATTCTGGAGGAAATAACAGGACGAAGACGACTAAAAGTCACGGAACTAATGCAAAGCTGTGATCATGATAACTTTGAGCGGATTGGACTTAGCCGGGTAAAACAGGAGCGAGTATCGGGATTAGAGGCTGTGCAGCGTCACAGTAAGCTAATGGTATTAGGTAAACCAGGAGCAGGAAAAACCACTTTTTTAAAATATCTAGCAATGCAGTGTATTGAGGAGAAGTTTCAAGCAAACAGAATTCCCTTGTTAATCACCTTAAAAGATTTTGCAGAAGCAAATAAAAAACTAGATATTTTGGAATTTATTGCTCAACAATTATCAAGCTGTGGTTTAACTCATACTAGCGTAACAGTAGAGAAACTATTGAGACAGGGTAAGGTATTAATACTATTGGATGGCTTGGATGAAGTACGAGAGGAAGACACCAAGCGTGTCTTACGACAAATTCGGGAATTTTCTGATCTGTTCCATACCAATCAGTTTGTTATTACCTGTCGTATTGCTGCTAAAGAATATACTTTTGAAAGCTTCACAGAAGTGGAAATGGCAGATTTTGACGAAAAACAAATAGCCATTTTTGCTCAAAACTGGTTCCAATTAACTGATCCAGTTAAAGGTGAAAGATTCATTCAAAAACTAAAGGAGAACGAACCAATCCAAGAACTAGCTAGTAGTCCTTTACTATTGACACTACTGTGTTTGGTATTTGGAGATAGTGGAGATTTCCCAGCAAACCGTTCTGAACTTTATAAAGAAGGATTAGATGTATTGCTGAAAAAATGGGATGCCAAACGCAACATTGAAAGGGAGCAAGTCTATAAAAATCTATCTTTGCAGCGCAAGGAAGACTTATTGAGCCAAATAGCCTTAACTACTTTTGAGCAAAAAGACTATTTCTTTAAACAAAAAACGACCGAAGTATACATTGCTGATTTTATCCGTAACTTACGTGATGCGGACATAGATCCGAAGGTGTTGAAACTCGATAGTGAGGCTGTTTTAAAGTCTATTGAAGCACAACATGGACTATTAGTGGAACGAGCAAAGGGTATTTATTCTTTTTCTCACTTAACATTTCATGAGTATTTCGCTGCAAGAGAAATAGTTGCTAACTCTGCCTTGGAAAGCTTGGTAGAGCATATTACAGAAATACGTTGGCGGGAAGTATTTTTGCTTGCTGCCGGAATGATGCGGAAGGCAGATGATTTCTTACTTTTGATGAAGTCAAAAATTGACTCCATTGTAGCCTGTGATGATAAGTTACAGTACCTTTTGCAAGTAATCCATAAAAAAGCTTTATCAGCCAAATATAATCATAAAAAAGCAGTAGTAAGAGCCTTTTACTTAGAACACGCTCTATTTTTTAGTTACTCACTTCTAGATTCTTGTGGTGAATTTGCTGAAGCGTTTGGTTTTATTCCTAATATTGATCCAGAGATTGATTTTGATGATGCACTCACTGATGCTCTTGAAATTACAGACTCTGATTATCAGGAATGTCTGAGTTATGCTCTTTGTCTTAATTTGAACTTAGAAGCTGAATTTCAGAACTCACTTCAAAATCTAAAAGAGCAAATTCCTTTCCCTGATAATATAGAAAAGAGAATGGAACGACAAGACAAAACTATAAAGAAATGGTTGAATAAGCTGAGGATTTTAGTTATAAAATATAGAAATATTTGTTACCAAGAAGAATTAAATGAAAAACAAGTAGAATTAATATGTAATTACTATGATGCTAATTTATTATTGAATGATTGTCTAAAGAGTGATTGTTACGTTAGCCGTGAAGTCAGAGAACAAATAGAAGATTCGCTATTTTTACCAATAAAAATAAATTGAATTTCAATAAAAATGTATAACTATGAATCAGGAAATTATTAAACAATTACTGAGTAATTTATAATTACATGTTTTAAATATAACTTGTGAAAAATATTTGCGATCGCACTTTTACTTTCTCAATTCGCATAGTCAAATTGTGCCAGTTTCTTGATGACAAACTTGGAGTAGAGCGAGCTTTTGCTCAAGAATTGTTAAGGATTAACCAACTCCAAAGCAAAGCCGAAAAACTGGCAAGAATCTTGGGCGCTATTATAATCTCTTGCAAAAATCCTGAGCAACGCCACCAACCCAATTCTTAATTTCTTTAATTTTTAATTCCTCAACGGAGAGGGTGGGATTCGAACCCACGGATGCTTTCACATCACTCGATTTCAAGTCGAGCGCATTCGACCACTCTGCCACCTCTCCAAAAAAAGCTGCCGAAGTGCATTCGTCAGCTGTCAGCTAAAAAAAGCTGACCAGTTAATAAATATAACTCAAATTCATACAGTTTGCACTACTGAACAGGATTTTTCATACAAAATTTCTTCAGCCACTTTGTAGTCATTACTAACCCAGATACTAGAAGCTTGGGAAACTACTCCATCTTCCAGCAGCACAATCGAGAAATTCCGCAATTTTTGACCATCACTATCCACGATTCTCGGTACACTCGCCGCATTTAAGTAAACTGTTCCTTCTGGACTTCTAAACACACGCTTTCGCAACACTTTTTTGGTGTGTCGTAACGTCTGGTGCATATGACCAAATGTCACCAAGGGAACGATTTTACCAGCAGTGAGAGTCAGAGATATCGCTTCAGCTAAATCTGGATCACCAAAATCACCGCCGATAGGGTGCCAATCTTTACCACAGGGGTCTTCGGGGCGATCGCCTAACCCAGAAGGGCCATTATGACCCACAAAAATAATCGTCTCATAAGCAGCCTTTTTGACTGCGGCAAAAATCCGGACGGCGGACTCATCCAGATTCTTTACACCATACCGTTCTTTGCAGATGTCAGCAAATCGCCACTCTGGTCCACCCCAAGTAAAAGGACGTCCCCCCACTACTGTCAAGTTAAAAGCAGGAATATCCAGTTTCCCATAACCAACATGGGCTGCACCTAATAAATCTAGCTGTTCCTGCACCCAATCTTCCTTAGAACGGTCGTAGGGACACTTTTTCCGTCCCCATTCTGTGGCAGTGTACCATGCATCGTGGTTTCCCATCACTGCTGCCTTGGGAATATCAAGGGATGCGATCGCTCTTACCACTTCTACCGACTCGTTACCAAAGTCTCCGACAAACAGCACTAAGTCAACACCAAGATGCTTGAGTGCATTACCATCCTCCACTTCCCATTGATCGTGAACATCTCCAACTACAGCGATTTTCAATGTTTTTAAATTAGTTGTCTGACTGGTCATGCCACTTTCCTTGCCATATGCTTCCAGGATAGGCAATTCATCAGGATTTTGACACAACTCCCAAAATTGTTTTATGATTTCACGTGATAACTGTCACTTCACACCATCATTATCAATTGCACTATAAACGTCATTAGGTGCCAGTCCTAATCAAGGATCGGAACTGGGAGTTAAAAACAGTTCGGCGTAAACTTTTTCATTCAATGCGTATAAATTACTGGTTTGATTACCCTGTACAAACCATTGATGAATTTGTCTGTGTAGCATATACTTCGTTTCTGACTGTATCGAGAGCGATCGCAGTTTCAAAGTTGTTTACCAGACCTTCGGCACAGGACGCACTGATTGCCATTGTAAGATAAAATCCTTTCTTAATTTTTGAGATATTTTTGCATTCGGATATAGTGCGACTCGAAAAAATCGACTGTTAGCACAACTGAGATCCGTATCCAAATTACCCAGTAACCGCAGAGATAGAATTGGTTTACCGCTAGCTTTCGCAGCTGCTCTTGCTTGCTCTAAGTCAGTACTTATGATTATGGTAGACTCTAGTTAGGGTTGTGTACATTGTGGTTTAGATAAAGCGAAGCAGGGTAGGGACTTTCGCGTTACGTTAAGTTGATGGGGATACTGAAAATTACTGGTGAAAATTGCCATTTGTAATTTGTTATTGGTGAGACCTCTTGATTATCGGCATCGAGAGAAGTAAGTTATAGGTCATTCAAAAAATTATATCTATGCGCCTAACTTCTCTTGATGTTTTTCGTGGCATAACGATCGCTGGTATGATCCTTGTCAACATGGCTAGTATCGCTGAACCTAATGTCTACTCACCGTTACTCCATGCTGAATGGAACGGTTGTACACCAACTGATTTAGTATTTCCCTTTTTTCTCTTCATTGTCGGTGTCGCCATGAGTTTTTCTTTTGCGAAGTACACCGATAGCAAATTAAATGCAGAAAGTACTTCTGCAACTCTACCTTCGCTTTACTGGCGTATCATTCGCCGTGCTGGTATCCTTTTTGCTTTAGGATTATTTCTCAATGGCTTTTGGAATCAGGGTGTTTGGACTTTTGATTTCAATAGCATCCGCATCATGGGGGTATTGCAACGCATCAGCTTAACTTACTTATTAGCTAGCCTGGTAGTTCTCAATCTACCACGTAAAGCTCAATGGATCTTGGCGGGATTATTACTTTTTGGTTATTGGTTAGCAATAATGTATGTACCTGTACCTGGTTATGGTGCTGGCGTGTTAACGCGAGACGGTAATTTAGGCGCTTATATTGATCGTTTGATCATTCCCAAGGTACATCTTTATAAAGGCGATAATTACAACTTTCTAGGAGATCCAGAAGGACTTTTCAGCACTATTCCCGCTATTGTTAGTGTTCTGGCTGGTTATTTTACTGGAGAGTGGATACGTAGAAAAAAAGAGATTCATTCTCAAACCAGCATGGATTTAGTTTTATTTGGTTTGAGTTGCTTGGTTATCGCTGGAATTTGGGATTTAGCATTTCCGATTAATAAAAAATTGTGGACAAGTTCTTACGTGGTTTTCTCTACAGGCTGGGCATTATTGTTACTTAGCTTTTGTTATGAATTAATCGATGTCAGGCAGATACGGCGTTGGGGAAAACCTTTTAAAATGATGGGACTTAATCCCATATCTATTTTCGTAGCTTCTGTGTTGTTAATTAAGATATTAGTAAAAACTACTGTTGGTACAGGAGAAAATGCTCCTAGCACCTACGATTGGATTTATCAAAACTTGTTTGCATCTTGGGCTGGTGCATACAATGGTTCACTATTTTTGGCGATCGCAACTGTTTTATTATGGTTGGCAGTTGCCTATTTCATGTATCAACGACGGTGGTTTATTAAAGTTTAATCATGGTTAGTGTAATAAATCTTGAAAGCGGCTATTGCTACGCACCTTGTTAAAATCAGAGTCGGTTTTTGCTAACTTTTCATACTTACCAGGAACAAGCTTCATCGCTTTTTGTAAGTTTTCAACTGCTAGTTCCGCATTGTTTTGTAAAGCGTAAGCACATGCCTTATTGTAGTAAGCTAAATCTTTGTCAGGTTTGATGGTGATCGCTCGATCATAAGATGCTACTGCTTCTTGGTAGCGATGCAATTTTGTGAGGGCGATTCCTCTATTTATCCAAGCCTCATATTTGTTTGACTTAATTGCGATCGCTCGATCATAGGATACTAATGCTTCTTGATAGCGTTGCAGTGTATTGAGGGTGTTACCTTTGTTGTACCATGCCTCATCTCTATCAGGTTGAATGGCGATCGCTTGATTATAAGATTCTAGTGCTTCTTCGTGACGCTGTAATATTGTTAAGGCATTTCCTCGATTAATCCAAGCTTCAGCAAATCTAGGTTTTATGGTAATAGCTTGATCAAAAGCTGCGATCGCATCCTTGTAGCGCTGGGAGTTTAAGAAAGTATTACCTTGCTGAAAAAAAACTTCTGCTTTTTGATTTGTTTTTGCTTCAGAAAGCAACTGAGCTACATTAGTTTCTTGGACAATTTGTTTACTATTTTTTCCTACTGAATTTGCCAAATCGCTACAGCCTAATATGGATAAAGTTATGAAACCAGAGGCTACAAAGCAACGCCAACAAACCATCTTTTAGAAATCTCACTACTTAATAGATCAACAGTTTTTTGTTTACAAGATCGTAAAGGCATGTCTACACCCTCTTACTTGATTTTGATCAAAATAGTTAAAAATTGGTTTTTACGGTCTATGTATAACGACCCCAAAACAACCACAGATATAACATACCATAAATTTTTTATTATTTTTTTGAGACAAATTTAAATATAAAATATGATTTTTGGATTAGCGTAGTGTCAATAACCTGATTTATGCTTAATACTTTTGTATACTGGAAATTTTTCGGACTTACGTATTGACAAAAAATTAAAAATAGAGTTTTTCACCTTTAAAGGCTTCTAGCTACATTTATAGGCTACTTTTTGACGCCGATTTAGAGGATGTTAATACATAAGAGAGTTAATTTGTACAGTTATTAAATCCTAACTTTATACAATCTTGTCTATTTTTTTCATTCCAAGTCAAGCAAACCTTTAAACATGGCATTAGCTGAACAAATCATTTATTTACCTAAGTTTTGATTTAGAAGAATTTCAATTTAATTTGAAATTATAAAGTAAATCTTAAGTAACCACTAAGTAGAACGATTTGAAAAAAACAAGCTATGTGAAGTAATGTAAAATTACTGGAATCTAGTTCTTAGTAAGGACTTTAGTCCTCAAATAAGTAGTAATGATAATTTAACTAAGACAGCTGTTGAACTGAGAATACTGGTGTCAAAATATAATCATGTCGATTGATTCCAACTCATCCCAACCCCCAAATCCAGAACAAATACCAGAACAAAACTTGCAACCAGATGATTTTGACAACTCATCTAATGGAGAACTGATTCCAAATGATCTGACTACCCAGCAAGCTTTAGCTGCTATTTCCTCACTACAGTCTCCTCAAAATACAGCAGTCTTACTAAAAGCGCGTTCCACAGTCAAACCACTGACTACTCAGACTATTAGCGTTAAACCAAGAGCTTTACTGTTAATAGTAGTGGCGATCGCCATCACTATTGTCGGACTTGCCATTAATAGCCAGATTCTTGGTATTTTAGGAACCGTTATCACTTTATTATTATCTTTAGCTGTAATTTGGCCTTGGTTGCAAGAACTGCAAAAAGAGTGGTTTTCAGCCCAAGAACAAGCTTTAGTAGTTGGTTTTTTGGGGATTATAGTCGCGATCGCTGGCTTGGTAAAATACAGTGGTTTGAGTAATTACCTAGTTGCTGTCGGACGCAAAATCAACTGGGAAGCATCCGGAACACTGGCGGAATGGTTTGGTGCATTGGGACAAATTCTGATTGCGATCATCGCTGTTTACATTGCTTGGCGACAGTACATTATTTCTAAAGACCTAACTATTCAGCAAAACTTGCTTACCGTCCAGCAAAATATCATTACTCAGCAGCAGACCATAGATTCCTATTTTCAAGGTATTTCCGATTTAGTATTAGATGAAGAAGGATTATTAGAAGACTGGCCTCAAGAAAGATTACTAGCAGAAGGACGCACTGCGGCTATTCTTAGTAGTGTGGACGGCAGTGGGAAAGCGAAAATTCTGCGATTTCTGTCTCGTTCTAAGTTACTCACACCTCTAAAACGCGATCGCTTGCTTGGTCGAGCTATTCTTGATGGTACAGGCGGTTACTGTGAAGATCGGCTTCACGGTGTACGTGTGATTGATTTAGGAGTAATGCTAGCAGGTGCAGATTTGTCTGGTACTGATCTGCGCTGGACTGATTTAAGCGAAGCAAATCTAGTCCATGCTAATCTCCATGAGTGTGATTTAGTTAAAGCTAATCTCTCTCGCTGCATTTTATATGAAGCCGACCTCAGTAAAGCAGACCTCAACGGTACTTGTTTATTTTATGGTTCCGTAGAAACTGCATCACCTCGTAGTCGTCACAAACCACCAAACTACAAAACTGGGGAATACACAGGCGCTGTAGTGGAAAATGTAGACTTGAGTGAAGTCCAGCGCTTATCTGAAGCTAATCGATACTACTGCTGTGCTTGGGGTGGCGAAAACACCAGAAATACAATTCCTGGTGGTTGTGAAGGAATTCCTAATAAATTAGGGAAGTAGCGACTGTCCCTTATGGGCTTTCTGCTTTGATGGTTGTAAACACAGCACGATATACAGGTTCGCCCTTTTTCTGGGTTGCTATTTCTCTTTCTGTAGAGACTGGGAGGGGATTTTGTGCTAACCATTCTCCCACACCTTGTCTTTGAAAACTAGGATGGGCTGCAAAGCGATCGCACATTTCGATCGCGACAAATTCTACATCTGATTGTAAAAATACCATTCCTCCTGGAATTAAATAATCTGATAGTTCTGCAACTAGTTCCGGTTGCACTACCCGCCGTTTCGCATGACGATTTTTAAACCAAGGATCAGGAAATTGAATACTGACACGCTGTAAGCTTCCTGTGGGGAGAGTTGATAAAAGCGATCGCAAAGAATTATTTACATTACAAAATAAATAGTGTAGATTTTGCAGTTCTAACTCATCCCGCAGTCTATTGGCTTCATCCACCAAAGGTTCACGAATTTCTAAACCCAGAAAATTCCAAGTTGGTTCTATCTGCGCTAATTGTAATAAAAATCGTCCTCTGGCACAGCCAATATCTAAATGAAGTGGTTGATTTGGCTGGAAATAGACTTTTCCCCAGTCTAAAGGATTAGCTGGGTTTTGATACTTTTGTGCCAGTGGATTGACGTGCTGACGGACTCGAACGCGTACCAAAAATAAATCTCCTTATTATTTGTTGGTTGTTGTAGTTTTTAATAATACTATTTGTGTTTTTATTTAGTTTTGATTTGCATAAAGATTCTGTTATGTGAACCATTATTATTTCTTATTTTCACATACATTGTTCCTTTTTGATGATGCATGAGCTTGAAATCCTCTTATTCATCCAGGCTTTTATAAATAATTGACTTTATTCAGTTAATTATCATTATTTTTTACAAACAACAACCTAACAAATAACAAATTTTAAATATGTACAAATATTAAGTGAGATCATTGCTACGCAAGTCTCAGAAGCAGAGGTTATACTCTATTTTAAAAGGATTTTTAAACGTTGTTTTTACAATAGTCTTTACTTCAATGATTCCCAATTTTCGCTTTGCCATAGTCAGCGACTTGCATATTGCCCTTCCCCACACCATCTGGAATCATCCCAGTCGTTTTCATTTGGTGGAAGTCAGTGTTTCAGGATTTGAAAGTGTATTAGAACATCTCACACAGTTAGATTTAGATTTTATTTTAATACCTGGAGATTTAACCCAGCACGGTGAACCAGAGAACCATGCTTGGTTAGCACAACGCTTGGCAAATTTACCTTTTCCTGCTTACGTTGTTCCTGGTAATCACGATGTTCCTGTTTTGAAGGCTAATGAGCAATCAATTGCATTTGCGGATTTCCCTTATTATTATCGTAAATTTGGTTACACAGATCCTAAACAACCTTACTATACCTGTGAAGTATTGCCAGGAGTCAGACTCATTGGTCTAAATTCTAACTTGTTCAATAACCAGGAAGAGCAAATAGGACGTTTGGATCTTGAACAACTGCGATGGTTAGAAGAAGTGCTAGCTGCAACTGGTGATGAATTAGTACTGGTGATGATACACCACAACGTTGTGGAACACTTGCCTAATCAATCACGCCATCCAATGGCAAATCGCTATATGTTAGAAAATGCTAAGGATTTATTATCCCTGTTGCGACGCTACGGAGTTAGGTTAGTATTTACAGGACATTTGCATGTTCAGGATGTAGCATACTCTCAGGGTATATACGACATTACCACTGGTTCTTTAGTCAGCTATCCCCATCCTTACAGAGTATTAGAGTTCCGTCATGATCGCTACGGCAGGCAATGGTTACAGATGTTGTCGTATCGAGTCGAGTCAGTCCCCAATTTCCCAAATTTGCAACACAGTTCACGCAAATGGATGGGCGATCGCAGTTTTCCTTTTCTAATGAAATTTTTGACCTTGCCTCCTTTGAGCCTCCCATTAGAGCAGGCTCAAGAATTAGCTCCCAGTCTGCGAGACTTTTGGGCTAATGTTGCCAATGGAGACACATTATTTGACGGTTCCCACTTTCCACCAGAGGTAGGGCATTATTTTGAAAAATATGGCGCGATCGCCACTTGTGGCACACCTACACTCATTGATAATCACAGTACTTTGTTGGTTAGGGATTAGTCATTTGTCATTGGTCATTGGGAATTGGGCATGGGGTATTGGGCAACAAGTTCTTAATGCGTGAATTCTGTAGACGCGGAGCGGCTACTTCCAGAAGTCGCTATGCGCCTACCGAAGGTATTTTGAATTTTGAATTGATATGTTCCCCTTGTCCCCGATCCCCGATCCCTGATCCCTGATCCCTGATCCCCGATCCCCGATCACCTATTCTCTAAAGATCGGCAAATCCCAAACACAGAAGTATAACCATGTAAAAACGTTGTATCACCAACAGGGCCGATTTCGCCAGCGCAGAAAAAGCCCCCCAAGGGAATATTATTCAAGTAACGCTGAAATAGCTGGGAATCAAAATCGGGTTTGCCATATAATCCTTCGCCTCGTCCTAAACAGGAAAACATTAATGCACTAGCAGCAGCAGGCTGAGATTGTTGTTCTTTTTGATAATGTTCTAGGAGAAATTCTAAATCCTCTGCCGAGGCTTCAGCGTCTCGCAGATGGAATTGTAGACGCTGCCCAGGACGAACGTAATCACCGATCGCGATCGCTCCTCCTGAAGGATCTACCCCCAAAATCTCGCGAATTAAAAAGTCTCCTTGTTGCAAACAAGTCTTAAATTCATCCATTGCTAGACCGACAAATAAAGAGTTTTGCGCCAGTGTTCGGTCTTCTTCGCTTAAACTCGCAATTAAATCTCGCAGTATGGAAAGTGGTGCTTGTTCGTCTAATTCTAAAATGATGTTGCGATCGCCTTTTGTAACTTGGTATGGCTGCCCAATAGGCCGACATCCTTGAGCCACTATTGTTTCTAAAACAATATTGCCACTTAACGCGACCCCAACCGTTCCTTCTTGATACAAACGACCATTACAAAAAAGTGCTATCCGACCACCCATTATACCACTACTTGCTTGACCTCCAACTTTCCTAGAGCCTGGATACGCATAATCCAATCCCTGTAATAAATCGTTGATTCCAGAAGAGAAAGAAGCAGACAGCAAAATAAAATGAGATGTTGGTGAAGATGGTACACCAATCAAATCAATCCAAGAATTTGGTGGTCCATCCAAATCGGGTAATTGTTCGGCAACAACATGAAAAGCTTTGACATTCACTCCAGGCAGATGAGCTAAACTCAGGCTTAAGGCTGGTTCTGCTTCCAATTCTTGGGTGTGTCCAGCTAAACTAGTGCCAATGACACCACCACCACTACAGCCAATCAACACAGGGACTGAAAGTTGTTCTGCTAAAAGAGGTAACAGTCGCGAATACTCACTTGTAAAAGCAGACGAAATGAATACCAGCCCTAAATCCGCAGGTGCTGATAAGGAAGAAGTTGTGCGTTGTACCACATCTGCGACAGCTGCTTCTAAAGAGGGACGGGTTGACAGGGCGTTTGCCCACTGCATTTGGTCTGCCATGAATTTTACGCTTTTCTACAATCCGGCTAGTAGTTTTTTATTTTTTATCTTGGAAAACATGAAATTGCATCCCAAAATCAGGTGAATTTAGCTTTTAATTAAATTTATAAACTTAGAATTACTATTACCATTACATCTATCTAAAGATAATTGTATGATCTTCTAGGTGTATGCTTGGTAAAATATTAAAATAAATAGACTATAAGACAGTCAGTCCTGTTAATTGCTGTACTTTCTGATAAAGTCACAATCAGCAGTACTAAAGTGGTAGCTATATGGCTAGAATAGTGTGGAATAGTGCAAAAAATGCTCGTTCCGTACTTTTTCTATACTGGTATTAATAATACACAGCAAATTAGAACTATGACAGACATCCACAACAGAATCGAAGAAGAAGTTAAAGAAGCTCGCGCTGTCTGCGATCTTTCCGGTAGCAATTCCGCTGAATGTGCTGCTGCTTGGGATGCAGTAGAAGAATTACAAGCAGAAGCTTCTCACCAAAAGCAATCTAAGCAAAAAACTGCTTTTGAGAAATACTGTGATGATAACCCCGAAGCTGATGAGTGTCGTATTTATGAGGACTAACAATCTGTTCAGCGAGTTGCTCTGAAAATATTGACCAAAAAATTCAAAAATATCTATTCACTAATCTTTTGCACTTTCAGTTTTTTCTCGCACAATCTTATAAGTTCCTTGTGTCTTATCTGAAAAAACAGGTGTGTACACAATAGGGGCAACTAATATTTTCCTATTTCCAGGGAAAACATTAAAGACTGAGGTTTTCTGAGAAAAAATTGAAAAATAGTTCCGCCGTGCATTCTTCTTCCATGACTCTCATGGGCGAAGTTAGCGGCGGAATTATTGATCGCATATATTTTCCCAAAATTACTTTTTATCGATAAGTTAAGTTAGCGATTGTAGAGACGCGATGAATCGCCTCTAAGAATAAGGTGGATATTAGCTCACATTCAGAGCATGAAGGTGTAGCATTTAGATTATAACCTTAGTTTTTTAATTAAGCTATCAGCTATTATTTATAAAATTATTGGTTAACTATTAGCTGTACATTCTCTAAGTAAAATTATTTATCACTTGTGGAAATCCTATGGGAAAAGAAATTTGGTTTCGCCCTTTTGTTTGGATGGATTACAGACTAGCTGTATTATTTACAGTCATTATTCCCCTGATTCTGCTGATTTGGGCGTTTGTGCAAAAAGCTGAGGGAATACAACGCTTGTTAGTTATTTACTGGCGAGTATCTAGTCTTTTGGCTCTTACCATTTATTTAATGATTGCTCAATATCCAGTCAGTTTTATCTCTGGATTTTTGGCTCGTATCTTAATACCGATTTCCCTGTGGTTCTGGGTGGATCTTAATGATGAAATTGAGTATCAATCTAATGGGCCGTTAAAGCTGACTTTTACTTCTTGGCGCTGGGCAACAACAATTTATTGTATTATCGGTTCACTTGCCTTTATACCTTTTTTGGGTTGTGCTTTTTCTGAAAATATTAGCAATAATCCCAATTGTCATGTCTGGTTTGAAGCACCCTTAGTATTCAAAGAATGGTTCCATCCGAAAACTAGTGCTGGCTTTCTCGGATTTCTTGGTATTATTGGTTTGATAATTTATGTAGTTTATCTAAGCTATTTTGTCTTAATAAAGTTGGGTAAGCAAGGACGTTCAGCTACACAACAGTAATTAAGTTAGTCGGCACAAATAAAGCTATAGTAAAGATCCCCAACTTTTTCAAAAAGTCGGGGATCTTGTTTTTCACAAATTATTTAGGAGCGCTATAGATGAGATTGCTTTTGTATGCAAATATCAAGGTAATTTCTCTCCCTAATGATAGATGTGATTAGGGTTAAAATGAAATCAAGAATTATTTAAGTTTTTCTTTATCTATAAATATTTTCTTCGCAAAATAGAAGATTTTTTTTAATTTATTACTCTAACTATAGAATTATTTTTTGCAATTATAAACATGTTTTTAGAGCAACAAAATACTCTATTGGAAAGAGGATGAGATAATTTTGAATTTGTAAATTAGACACAGAATCAAGAGCTATTGATTGGCAGACTCTTTGGATTCTTTAAAACTGCCTTTTTGAAAAGAATAGAAGCGAAGAAAAACGGAGAATTTTTATGTCAGATACAAGCAAACGTGGATTTGCATCCATGGATGAAGATAAGCAGCGTGAAATTGCTAGTAAAGGCGGAAAAGCTGCTCACGAAAAAGGAACAGCACACGAATTTACATCTGAAGAAGCTAGAGAAGCTGGTCGTAAAGGAGGAGAAACTACAAGCCAAGACCGAGAATTTATGGCAGAGATTGGTCGAGAAGGTGGTAAGCACTCTCACAGAAGCGATCGCAATAAAAACGACGATAACGAAGATAACGACGATAACGAGGAGGAAGAAGGAAAAGGGACTCAAGGTGGTAGCCATGAACAACATGTAAAAGCTGGAAAGCAAAGCCACAAGAACAAATAAAGCTAAAGCTGACTACCTATAGACTTCGGAAATCACCTGAGTGGGTTTTAAATTCATAGAGACGCAAAATTTTGCGTCTCTATAATTTTATGTTTTTTAAAGCTTATTTACCTACTAACAAGAGCGTAGGGTATAGCCCTTGCCTTTGGCATCGCAACTTTTTCATACAATTGTCACCACGCTTTTTTGCTGATTTGTTAGCCTAATTTAAAGTCAACTTAAACTTTGCTGACTTCAGTAAATATTTTTCTGTAACTTAACATGCGTTTGTTCAGTAAACGGCTTGCGTATATTCTTCTTGGCTTGTTCCTCAGCTTTAGTCTGAGTGGAGTATTCATTACTAATAACTTCAGTTATGCTGTCACACCAGCCCCTGAAATGTCTCTCACACAAGGGGTGCGTAAAACCGTTCTAGATAATGGCTTAACAGTACTAACAAAGGAAGTTCATACTGCACCTGTAGTCAGTGTGCAGGTTTGGTATAAGGTTGGTTCACGCAACGAAAAAGCAGGGGAAAATGGCATTTCCCACCAATTAGAACATCTAATGTTCAAAGGTACTAAAGATCGTCCAGTGCAATTTGGGCGGTTGTTTAGTGCTTTGGGTAGTCAGTTTAACGCTTTTACCACCTACGATGAAACTGCTTATTTTGGTACGGTAGAGCAAGACAAACTAGAAGCACTGCTGACTCTAGAAGCCGATCGCATGAAAAACTCTTTAATCGGAGCTGAACAATTAACCAGTGAAAAGCGTGTGGTCATTTCTGAGTTACAAGGATACGAAAATTCTCCTAGTTATCGGCTCAACCGCGCTGTCATGCGATCTGCATTTCCGAACCGTCCCTATGGCTTACCTGTAGGAGGAACAAAAGCCGATGTCGAGAAATTTACGGTCGAGCAGGTGCAAAATTATTACCAAACTTATTACAGTCCTGAAAACGCTACCTTGGTAATTACAGGTGATTTTGCGACTGAACCGACTTTAAAAGCTATACAAAAAACTTTTGGTAAATTGCCGAAAAGAGGAAATCAGAACACCGGGATACAGGCACACAAAAACCCGGTGAATCCAGAAAAACTCCCCGTGTCTTCTTCTGCGAGTCAAAAATCTCCTATTGTCTTAAAAGAACCAGGAAGTGCAGCACTTGTGCAAGTTGTTTATCCGTTACCAAATGTTCATCATCCAGATGTGGCTGCAATTGATGTCATGGATGCAGTTCTCACAGGGGGACGTAGTTCTCGGCTTTATCAAGCTTTGGTAGAATCTGGTCTAGCTAGTTCAATTAGTGCTAGTCCGGTAGAATTAATTGAACCAGGTTGGTACGACATTAGTCTGACAGCTGCTCCAGGTCAGCAATTACCGAAAATTAACCAGGTATTGCAAACTTCTCTGACCAAAATACAACAGCAACCAGTCACTACAGCAGAATTAAATCGAGCTAAAACACTGCTAAAGACTTCTTTTATACTTAATAACCAAGATATTACCAGTCAAGCCAGTCTATTGGGATTGTACCAAACTGTTGCCGGAGATTACCGCTACATAGAACGGTATTTAGAGGCGATCGCCAAAGTTACGCCCCAAGATGTGCAGCGAGTTGCGAAAACTTACCTCAATCCTGCTAAACAAACTATTGGCTTTTTTGAACCCACCCAACCAGATGGTAAACCAGGAACTTCCAGTAGCGGTTCTGGTCGGACGGTAGAAAACTTCAGTCCTGGTAAACCTGTAGATCCAGCAGAACTGGCTAAATATTTACCTCCAGCGACATCAAACACGACTTCTCAAAATCAACCTCTACCAGAGGAATTTACCCTCAACAATGGCTTACGAGTTTTGTTGTTGCGCGATCGCAGTGTTCCCACTGTCAATTTAAGTGGAAATATTGACGCAGGTAGTGAATTTGATACTAACTCTCAAGCCGGACTTGCAAATCTGGTTGCAGCTAATTTGATGAATGGGACACAGACACAAAATGCTCTCACCATTGCTCAAAAGTTAGAAGATCGAGGAGTTAGCTTAAATTTCAATGCTAGCCGTGAGGGAGTCAGTATTAATGGGAATGGATTGTCTGCCAATCTACCAATTATGATTCAAACCTTGGCAGATGTTGTGCAAAATGCTAACTTCCCTAGTGATCAGTTGGAATTGAGTCGAGACAGAGCGTTGACAAGTCTGAAAATTCAGCTAGATGATCCCCGTGGACTAGGAAGACGGGTGTTCCAACAAGCAATTTATCCAGAGAACCATCCTTTTTATAGTTTCCCCACAGATAAAAGCTTGAAGAGTATTTCTCGTCAAGATTTGGTGAAATTCTATAAGGAACACTACCGACCAGATACCACAACGATCGCTTTAGTTGGAGATTTTGATCCAGCTAGGGTCAAAACTTTGCTGAATCAAGCTTTCAGTAAATGGCAAGCCCAAGGTAAACCAGTCAATATTAGTCTACCACCAGTATCGTTACCACAATCTACAAAACGCGTTAACCCAGTGATTCCTGGTAAAGCGGAGGCTGTGACTTATCTTGGTTATAACGGTATTTCCCGTAAAGATCCTCGTTTTTATGCTGCTTTGGTACTGAATCAAATTTTAGGTGGCGATACTTTATCTAGCCGCTTGGGTACAGAAGTACGCGATCGCCAAGGTTTAACCTACGGTATTTACAGCGCTTTTGCTGCTGGTATTCAACCAGGGCCATTTTTAATTCAAATGCAGACCGCTCCCAATGATACCCAAAAAGCGATCGCCAGCACCATCGCTTTACTTAAGCAGGTGCGAGAACAAGGTATAACTGAAGCGGAATTAAACACAGCAAAACGCTCAATTACCAACAGTTACCCTGTAGATTTAGCAAATCCCAGTGACGTAGCGGATTTAATCTTGAAAAATTCCGTCTATGGGCTTTCCTTAGCAGAAATCAAAGAATTTCCTCAGCAAATTGACGCAGTAAGCATGGCTCAAATACAGCAGGTCATAAAGGATTTGATTCATCCAGAAAATCTTGTAATTGTGACTGCTGGGCCAGGGGGAAATTAATAATTAGGACACAGGAGACATGGGGAACACGGTGACACGGTGACAAGGGGGAGTATTTTTGATAGATTCACCGTGTCACCGCGTCTGTCACTTCCTGCGTCTTCTTCTGCGCGTCCTCATAGACTTTAAAACCCACTTACGTTAAGTGGGTTTTAATATTAGCCTGCGCTTGAGTCGCAGGCTAGATTTTTAAGTTAAAAAATATGCGGATGGCGAGACTCGAACTCGCAAGGCAAAGCCACACGCCCCTCAAACGTGCGCGTATACCAATTCCGCCACATCCGCAAGCTTACACTAAGGATTAAATATAGCACAACAAAATCATTATAGTGGAGTCATAATTAAATTTTTCACAAATTTAAGACTCTGTATGTACAAAATTTTGACCCTTGACCTATTAGACTGGCGGAAATATAGCATTTCAAGGGAAAGTACTCGTGTGACAAAGCCTTATAGGGTGAGGGTGTAAACGTCCGAGGGGTTTCCGTGCAGGTACAGTGAACAGTTATCAGGCTTATGCTGAGAGACTTAAACTCAATAAATGAGATAGATAACAGATAACTGATAACTGTTAACTCCTGTCATAATTTGAAATCAGGCGAAAGCGTTTTTTTAAACTAGCCGGGAGAAAATGTCAACCAAGGGCTGAATTTTCAACACCTATCCTTTACACTTGGTGACTTCTTTAGTCAATTTACTTAACTTATATCGACACTAAAAGATGAAGTTTGACAAAATATTAATTGCTAATCGGGGAGAAATCGCGCTTCGCATTCTCCGGGCTTGTGAGGAAATGGGAATAGCAACTGTGGCGGTACACTCTACTGTTGATCGGAATGCGCTCCATGTCCAACTAGCTGATGAGGCTGTTTGTATTGGCGAAGCTGCTAGTAGTAAAAGTTATCTAAATATTCCTAACATTATTGCCGCAGCCTTGACACGGAATGCTAGCGCTATTCATCCTGGCTATGGTTTTTTGGCAGAAAATGCCCGGTTTGCAGAAATTTGTGCAGATCATCATATTGCTTTTATTGGCCCTTCTCCTGAAGCAATTCGGTTGATGGGAGATAAATCCACAGCCAAAGAAACCATGCAAAAAGCAGGAGTTCCAACAGTACCAGGTAGCGATGGTTTGATAGAGTCAGACAAAGAAGGATTGGCGATCGCTCGAAAAATCGGCTACCCCGTGATGATTAAGGCCACAGCTGGTGGTGGTGGTCGAGGTATGCGTTTAGTACGCTCAGAAAGCGAATTTATCAAATCTTTTCAAGCAGCCCAAGGCGAAGCAGGAGCCGCATTTGGTAATTCTGGGGTTTATTTAGAAAAATTTATTGAGCGTCCGCGCCACATAGAATTTCAAATTTTGGCGGATAATTACGGAAACGTGATCCATTTGGGTGAACGGGATTGCTCTATTCAACGTCGCAATCAAAAATTACTGGAAGAAGCGCCTAGTCCTGCTCTTGACACAGAACTACGGGAAAAAATGGGGCAAGCAGCGGTGAAAGCAGCCCAATTTATTAATTATACTGGCGCCGGAACTATCGAATTTCTCTTAGATAGATCCGGTGAATTTTACTTTATGGAAATGAATACCCGTATTCAAGTGGAACATCCTGTTACAGAAATGATTACAGGGGTAGACTTGCTTGTTGAACAGATCCGTGTCGCTCAAGGGGAAAGACTAAAACTTACCCAAGATCAAGTGGTTTTACGGGGTCATGCGATCGAATGTCGGATCAATGCCGAAGATCCTGACCACGATTTTCGTCCTGCCCCTGGTAAAATCAGTGGCTATCTCCCACCCGGAGGCCCTGGTGTCCGCATAGATTCTCACGTCTACACCGACTATCAAATTCCGCCTTATTATGATTCCCTAATCGGTAAACTAATTGTCTGGGGACAAGACCGTCCTACAGCCATTAACCGGATGAAACGAGCGCTGCAAGAGTGTGCAATCACAGGACTACCAACTACTATCGGTTTTCATCAAAAAATTATGGAAAACCCACAATTCTTGCAGGGTAATGTTTACACCAGTTTTATACAAGATATGCAAGGCTAGAAGGTAATTCAGTTATCAGTTATCAGTTATCAAGTTACATACATTTACTCTTAACTGTTAAGTGTCAACTGTTAACTGTTAACTGATTTCTAACCACCAATATTTACCGAGACATCATAATCAGCAGTCCTTGCTGACCAAGAAGAATTTCTCTAATAAAACTAAAGATACCAACCCAAATAATTGGTGTAATGTCTACCCCACCAATGGGTGGAACTAACTTCCGCATTGGTATCAAAAATGGCTCCGTTGGCCAAGCTACTAAATTAAAAGGCAAACGATTTAGGTCTATTTGGGGATACCAAGTTAGAACTATGCGAAAAATAAACAAAAGTGTCATTAATCCCAGTCCTAGACCGAGAATCCAAGCTGTAAGGTTAACACCAGTCATGGTACGAGCTTCTCACCCTCTGCAATAAACAAAAAACCAGGCGGAACTTATAAAATTTGAAGCTTTGTAAAGCTTAATTATTATTTTAGCTAAATGCTATCACCCATCCGCACATATTAAATGGTTAGGTGAAATTTAAAGTTATGGGTGAAGGAAAGCGAACTCTCAAGAAATAAGGTAAGAGGCAGAAGGGAAAACTA
The DNA here is from genome assembly GCA_024239075.1 of Fischerella sp. CENA71. Classification (GTDB taxonomy): domain Bacteria; phylum Cyanobacteriota; class Cyanobacteriia; order Cyanobacteriales; family Nostocaceae; genus Pelatocladus. The sequence continues at coordinate 113,164 of JANBVI010000027.1, forward strand.
TGCCTCAAAATAAAATTGATACAGTAGTAGGGGTATAGGGTACAGGGAAAAGAGAAATTTTTACGTAAATTTTATGTGATAAGTAAGACAACGAATCCATGAAAATCTCTTCCCCAACCCCCAATCCCTGATCCCCATACTCTGTGAGAAGCCGCTTGCGCGTCTACGCGTAGCGTCTCCGTCAGGAGAATCCCCGATCCCTATTTCCAAGCTAGTCTATGTCCTATTAACCCAAGGGTGTAATAGACTATTAAAATTAAGGTAAAGTCTGTAAAAAAAGGTTGAAAAGTATGACGCCTTCTTTAGCAAATTTTCTTTGGAGCCTGCTTTGGGGTAGTGTAATTGTCGTTGTCCCTATTACAGTGGGATTGATTTTTATTAGCCAAAAAGATAAAATCCAACGTTCTTAATAATTACCTACGGGATTTAGTTTGATTCTCAAAACCAGTAGCTTTTTAGCTTTGGGTAATTTGTAGAGACGCGATTGGCAAAGCGTACGGTTGTAAACAGCACGGCGCAGCCTTTAATATCGCGTCTCTACAATATATTTAGTGACTTGTTAAAGTAGAGATTTAAATACCAACTCGCTAACATAGATTTGATATTAGGAAAACAACAATGGTAACTTTTTGGCTGAACTCAGCCAGTGTTCTGGCTCAAGTCAATTTTGGGGCGAACTCAGCCAGTCTTCTAGGAATTTTCCTGGCGATCGCTGGGGCTGCTTTGTATTTTCTCCGCACAGTACGTCCAGAACTCTCGCGGGATCAAGATATCTTTTTTGCTGCTGTAGGCTTGCTCTGCGGCTTTATTCTGATTTTCCAAGGATGGCGTCTAGACCCGATTCTACAATTTGGTCAGCTACTTTTGGTAGGCTCAACAGTATTTTTTGCGGTGGAAAGTATTCGGCTGCGGGGTATTGCAACTCAGCAAGCTAAACGTAACACTCCCATAGTGGATGATGAGCGAGAAGTTAGTAGTCGGTATCAGTATCGGAAAAAATCTCCCTACAAAGCTGAAGTGGACGCAGAATTAGATTCCCTACCTTACGATGAAGAGTATGAAGATGAACGTCCGCGTCCCCGGATTCCAGGTAGCAGAGAGAACCGTTCATCCCGTGGCGATTACGGCGATTACTATGAAGATGAACCCCGTCGTGTAGAACGTCGCAGTAATAGTGAGAGATCAGAAGCAAGCGACAGAACAAACCGTCGGCGTAGTAGTTCGCGTCCAACTAGTCGGACTAGCGATCGCCCAGACGATGACTGGGGTACTACCTCTTCTAAAACAGTTGATGATTGGGATACCCCAACAACCAGAGAAAGAAGACCTTCTCGGCGTGGAACCAATGCTTCATTCAGACCTGAAAATCGTGGTGATGATGTTACAGATAGCACACCTAAACCACCCAGAAGACGCCGTCCGCCCACCAACACAGAATCTCGACCTGAGCGTCAAGATGATGATGTCATCTCTACTGATTATGTAGAATACAAGCCGATGAATCGTTCAGAAGGTGAATCAGATAATTCAGTGGATTTCGATGATGTTTAATTGATACTCTCCTCTTATAAACTAAGGTGGAGGTTGCAAAAAAGATCACGAAAAATAGTTAAGGTGAAAAAATTTACACCTGGATTTTGGCTCCAACGAAATTGTGTTTGGAGTCTGATTTTTGGTTTAACAGGTTTGCTTGTAGCCTGTAGTCCCAACAATATTCCCATTGGCTCGACCTCTCTCAATAGTCGCTACACTGAAGAGCAACCGACCTTGAGTGGGAATGGTCGCATTTTGGCCTTTGTATCAACCCGTAATGGCACTCATCAGATATTGCTATACGACTTACAGCAGCAAACTTTTTTACCTACATCGCGCTTAAATCGACCAGGGACAATAGTTGAAAGTCCCAGTCTCAGCTATAACGGACGCTATATAGCCTACATTACCAGCGATCAGGGTAGGCCTGTTGTAGCACTTTATGATCGCGCTACCCAACAATCGCAAATCCTCACCCCCACCTATAGGGGTTGGGTGAGAAATCCCAATATTAGCCCGGATGGACGTTATGTAGTTTTTGAGACAGCTAGCCGTGGTCAGTGGGATGTGGAAGTACTGGATAGAGGACCAGAAATTGAGTTGGATATTCCTAATGGTGCGGCTGTGGCTCCTCTACCGTAGAGGGTATGGGCATTGGGCGTTGGGATTGGAAATAATCAGCAAATGACAAATGACAAATGACCAAATATATATTTATTCCTATAGTTACATTAACAACTTTATTAACTGGCTGTGTTGGCTATCCCCGGCTTTTGAGTTACCCTTTCGATCCTGGTGGTAGAAGTCTCAATAGTCCTGCTTCAGAATTAACTCCACAAATTTCTGGCAGATATATTGTTTACACTTCTGATCGGCGGGGTAGCCAAGATGTATATATGTTTGATATGCTAACTCGCAATTTGATTGATGTACCTGGTTTAAATGCTTTTGATGCGATCGCCTCTCATCCTAGTGTTTCTGATGATGGTCGTAGTGTTGTTTTTGCAGCTTCTCGTCAAGGTAGAAAAGCCATCTTTTTATATGACAGAGAAACAAGACAATCGCGCAATTTGACTGCTAATTTGCAAGCAGAAGTCCGCAACCCAACAATCAGTGCCGATGGTACTAGAATTGCCTTTGAGTATAGTAACAATGGACAGTGGGATATTTTAGTCTATGACCGTTCTGGCCAGCCTTTAAATATACCTCAAGATCCAAGGTAGAAGGGATCGGGAGAAGACGCGGGGATAATTTGAGACGCGGTGACGCGGAGAAATTGTTAATAATATCACCGTGTCCCCATGTCCTCATGTCCCCGCGTCCCCGTGTCCCCGCGTCCTCTTCCTACTCACCAGTCTCTTCTAGTTGTTGTATCGCCTCAATCAGCGATCGCACCTGTTGAGTTCCTTGGGAGGGTTCAAAGGAAAAGGGAAATTTACCCTTAGCAAGCATCCGTAAACCCAGGGGTGCAATACCAAGCAATCCTCTCAAATCCCGAAAATAATTACCAACTACTTGTAAACTAAACTTTCTCTCGTCAATCCAACCACCTGCTTTGACTAACTCTACTAATACTTTGCGATGGCGAATTGAACGGCTGTCGCTTTTTTGTTTGTGGGTGAGAATTTCTTGTTTAATCTTGGTGATTTGATCTAATGGAGCAACATCCATAGGACATACACTGTTGCAGTAAAAGCAACGTGTACAACCCCAAACACCTTTGGTGTCTTCGTTGTATTTTTCTAAGCGGTTTTCTGTTTCAGTATCGCGGTTATCGGCTACCATTCGATAAGCTTTGGCAAGGGCGTGGGGGCCAACGAATTTAGAATTGACTTCAAAGCCATTGCATTCAGAAAAGCAAGCTCCACACATAATACAATTGCCTGTTTGATCAAGGCGCGATCGCTCTTCTGGTGTTTGTAAAAACTCTCTTTCTGGTACTTGTCTGCTAGCTGTACTCACATAGGGTGCGATCGCCTCTAGGTTATTCCAAAAATCGCTCATATCTACTACTAAATCTTTAATTACAGGCATATTGCCAAGTGGAGCGATTGTAATTTCTGGAATAGCATTTGCCTGACTTGTGTGTACTGCTAACTCTTGCAATCTAGAAATTTCACTGCCAACATTTTCTTTACAAGCAAGAGCAGAGCGTCCGTTAATTCGCATAGCACAGCTACCACAAATTGTATTGCGACAATTTTTGCGAAATGCTAAAGTTCCGTCTTGTTCCCACTTAATTCGATTGAGGCAATCAAGGATTGTATTACCTGGTTCTACCTGTAAAGAGTAAGTTTGTACGTTAGCAGAAGAATTATCTTGCTGTCGAATTACCTTAAAAATTACTTCCATATCTTACCAACCTAAATCCTGAAATGATCACATTTACATAAAAGAGAGACTTTTACAAAAGTCAAGAAAGGGTATGGACTACACCAATATGTGTCTACAGCAGGAAACAGTAGAAAGCAAAAGGGGGGTAAGAATGAATAAATCAAATCCCTTTACTATTTAATCTTGAGCCTTTTACCTTATAGTTCTTAACTTTTATCTCTAACGAAACGAGGTTGATCCAACAAGCTATGCTCTAACTACTCCTATTTTAAAGCTAGCTCTTAACATGCTGATCATTGAATTCTTACTCATTATATAGTTCCAGGAGCAGCAGAAAAATCCTAGTTATAGAAGTTTTTTATGGGATTATAGACAGTTTTGTCAACTGCTACACCCTATTACCTATAGAATATGACTTTATGTTGACGTTAACATAAATCAATCAAACTCTTACAAAAATAACTTTTGCAAGAGTTGGTCAAGGCGAAGGCTAAAAGGTGAAAGCGTTTTTTATTTTCCTTTACCCTTTTAAGCGCACTTCTACAAGAAGTCTAATAAACAGCTGTACAAAGTCCTCCTTTAGTCGCAAGGTGCTGTTTTTTTGGTTATATAGAATTGTTATAGCTGCTGATGAACATGGTGAGGTAATTAATAAGCAGCATAGTACTCTGAAAGATTTTATCTGGTCTCAATCAACAAACTAGATTATCTAACTCTCTGGTCAAAACTCCTTGTCTATATTAGATGAATTTTTATAAAATTCATACATCAATACTCACAACGCCAATAAAGCGGGAGGAAAATCCTCACCGCTTTTTGCATTCCCAAGATCAACGATATAAGATTTAAAGTCTAGCAATAAGTTTAATTCAAACTTAAACAATTATTTTGCTATTATGATCGCATGTTAGTATTTAATATAAAATTACGAAGTAACAAAACCAGTCTAAATAGCCGATTAAGTGCGGCTGATACTGCTTTGTTTATTCGTGATGCTCAGAGATGAAATTGATTTATCTCTATTGGCAGGATCAAAGAGTGTATGCTCAACAACCTTATGACAATACTATGCTGTTCTAAGCTTGAGGTAACATAAGGAAATTCTTGCTAATTCTTGAGTCTACGGCTGATTAAGTAGTGGAACTCGACTCGTTTGTAAAGATGGCTTAAAATTACACCGTCGCCATAGCATCAGCAAAGAAAATATTTCGTTTTCGATGGCAAATGATGGTTAAATGTGCCGTAAAATTACCGAAATAAATACCTGCGGCAACTGGGACTCTAAGAAATTATGGGCAACCATAGAAAGATGATCTTGGTTGGTTAAAAGTAGGAATTTGACATTTTCTGGGTTTGTCAGCAACTTTAGTGAAAATCACCAAAAGTCAAATGCTGAAACAGAGAACTACACCTTTGAATAGTTTGGAGAGAGTAAGGAAATTTTGAGCGTAATGACTGAAACTGCAACCGCACCATTAACCGGAAAAGCACTGCTTGCAAAAGTCAAAGAGCTTTCCAATCTACCACGTCGAGAAAGAGCAAAACAGTGTGGCTATTATACTGTTACGAAAAATAATCAGGTTCGTGTAAATCTGACTGATTTTTATGATGCTTTGCTATCCGCTAGGGGAATTCCTTTAAGTCCAGAAGCACCAAAAGATGGTCGTGGTCGTGAACCGACATATCGAGTTAGTGTTCATCAAAATGGTCAAATTGTCATCGGTGCAACATACACCAAAGCAATGGGCTTAAAGCCAGGTGATGAATTTGAAATTAAGCTAGGATACAAGCACATTCACCTCATTCAAGTAGATAGTGACAAAAAAGAACTCCAGTCAGATGAAGACATTGATGTAGAGGAAGATGACATTGAAGAAGAAGAGTAAATTTTCCTAATTTTAGGGATAAAGTGAACAGTGAACACTTAATAACTTTTTACCTTGGCAAGCCAGAAAAAGTTTGCTAGCGTTTAATTTTTTTGAGATAAAAATCAATGATTAGACCTCTTGCAAAAGTTACCGAATTTAGTTAAAGCTTGATGAAGTAGAGAGAAAAGCAAAAACGCAAGTAGTACTAAGGGTAAAGAAAAGGCGATCGCATCGCTACTCTTGGTTACAAATTGCTCGAAATCATGAAAGCTTTTCTCTCCACAAGTGATAAATTTAGGATTGCGAGAAGTCTGTCGTGTTTTTTTATCCAATTTTGATAGCCTCCTTAAAGTCATCACTCTATAATTTGCAATCATTTTTGGAAAATGCACCAAGTTTGATTGTAGTGATGGCTTTTTTTATTGCTTGGGGTGGATCTTGGTTCCCCATCGCAGCTTTGTTATCTGTGTTCCTCAATTGGAAACCCAACCAACCTTTAAAATCAGAGCAAAAATTACCTTTATTATTGTCACTTTATTTATTAATACCTTTTATTTTTTGGCTTATCACTTGGTTGACAAAAACACCGATCTCAGATTACGGCTTGATAGCCAATATTTCTATACTTAATTCCATCGCCCTTGGTTTTAGTCTAGGTATATTGAGTTTAGCAGTGGTTTTTACATGTCAATTTTGGCTAGGATGGTGTAAATTTGAATATGCCAATATCAAGCAATTGCCATCAATTTTGCTACCTATTTTATTGATAGCTTTATTTGTAGGTGGTATTGAAGAATTAGTTTTTCGGGGATTTTTATTTACAGAATTAGAGCAAAATTATCCAATTTGGCTAGCAGCAATAGTATCTAGCCTGGTATTTGCTGTATTACACTTAGTTTGGGAACAACAAGAAACAAAACCTCAACTTCCTGGACTATGGCTGATGGGGATGGTATTAGTATTGGCGCGGTTTGCTGATCGCGGTAACTTGGGTTTAGCTTGGGGACTACACGCCGGTTGGATATGGGCGATCGCCTGTATAGATACAGCCCAACTGATTAATTACACCGACAGAATCTCAGACTGGGTAACAGGTATGAACAAAAAACCCCTAGCCGGATTAGCAGGGATATTGTGCTTACTTTTAACTGGGTTGATTCTTCGATTAGGGGTGTAAGGTTGCAAGGGTGTAGGGGTAGACTGTTGACTTTGAACCCTTATAGCCTTACACCCTTAAACCCTTTTTTTGACGGTGATTTGCAGCCTGCGTTAGTAAAGATTCTGCAAAAGCGATCGCTTCTTGGGCTGATTTACCACCTGCTAACTGAGCTAGTTCTTCCCGACGTTTGTTCAAGTTATCCAAGCTAGTAATACGTACAACTGTACGTTCTTCACTGGAACCATTGTGTTCTTTCTTACCTTTAATTTGATTGACTACCTGCTTATCGACGCGAAAATGCCGATCTGCCATGGCAGCAACTAAAGGTTGGTGTGTCACACATAATACTTGGTGAAACTGGCTCAACTGGTGTAATTTTTCGGCGATCGCCTGCGCTACTCTTCCCGATACACCAACATCAATTTCATCAAATACCATTGTTCCCGTCGTCTGTGCTTGGGAAAAACAAGCTTTCAGCGCCAGCAGAAATCTACTCATTTCTCCACCAGAGGCTGTTTCTGATAGAGGTTGTAGTGGTTCTCCTGGGTTGGGGCTAAACATAAATGTGATTTTGTCTGCACCCATGATCGTGGGAGGAATAGGTGCAATTTCTACTTGAAACTGCACCTTTTCCATCGCCAAAGGTTTTAGTTCCTTGATCAGTTTGGCTTCTAATTTGGCTGCGGCGGTACGACGTAATTGTGTTAATTGTTGACAGGCTTGTGTCAGTTTTGCTAAACACTCAGCTTGTTGAATTTCTAAACTTTCTATTGATTGTTCACTATCATTGAGTTCGGCTAACTCGGCTTGGATGCGTTGGTAATAGGCGATCGCTTCCGTAAGTGTCGGCCCGTACTTGCGACAAACTTGCTTTAATTCACGAATTCTGGCTTCCACCTCTTCCAAGCGCTGCGGATCTGCCTCTAAACTTTCCCCATAAGCATTAATTTGCCTGGATACCTCCGTCACTGTGGCTTGAGCATCCCTCACCATATCCAACAGTGGTTGCATCTGGGAGTCGTATTCAACCATGTCGGTTAACGTCACTTCGCTGTCTCCCAGTAAATCTGTAGCGGTTGGGGCTTCTCCATCGTTTTGGTATAAAGCTTGGTAGACTTTATAACTCATCTGCTGGAGTTCGACAACATGATTTAGGCGTTGCTGTTCTTGTTGGAGTTGTTCGAGTTCATCGGGTTCACTGAGGTTAACTTCTCCTAGTTCCTTGACTTGGTAAGTTAATAAATCCAGTTGTTGTAAGCGTTCCCGTTCTGATGTCCGGCGTTTTTCTAAAGCTTGGTGGGCTTGTTGGTAGGCACTAAAAGTAGTGGCAACTTCTTGACGTTGTTGCAAAATAGATTCACCACCATAGGCATCTAACCAGTCGCGAATTTGGGCAGATTGCCCGAATAAAACTGTTTGACCTTGAGCAGTTATTTCCACTAGGCGATCGCGCAGTTCTGACATCAACTGCTGATTCACCAACACTCCATTGACGCGCGATTTACTCCGTATTTTACCTGAAGTAGCTGTAATTTCCCGACTAATAAATATATAATTTTCTTCAATTAATTCTATTTCTTGTTCAGTTAACCAAGCTATTAAAGCAGAATTAGAAGTAAAAGTTGCTTCTACCATTGCCCGATTTGTACCAGTGCGAATCACGCGACTAGAAACTTTTCCGCCCAATACTGCATCAATCGCATCCAAGATAATCGACTTTCCTGCGCCGGTTTCGCCTGTCAATACATTTAATCCAGCGCCAAATTCTAGTTCTAATTGGTCAATCAGGGCAAAATTTTCTATTCGCAATAGAGATAACATTGAGTCATTCGATTTTGGATTTTGGTTTTAAATTTTCGGTTTTGGATTGATTATACTGATAAGCCTGAGAGCTTTTAGCATTAAAAAATTATTGGTCTTTGGATTTTGGATTTTAGATTTTGATTTTGTAGGACTCCAATACGTGGAATCTGCTTGCTCTGTATCATCAAAAAATTATCGGTCAAATTATCCGTCAGGGTAGACGCCAGATCATTTTTACTTGAAAGATACTAAAGATTATGTTTTTGCACCTTGCAATATTCACTACCTCTGTACAAGCTAAATCTTTTATGGATACCAAAACTAGTTTAGTTTGATTTCTAGAATGTTGGCCCACTTAATAAGGGATCGGGGATCAGGATTCGGGAGGACTCAAAGATGCGTAGACTGGTAGAAGGGAAGAATCTATCAAAAGTATTCCCCAAACCCCAATTCCCAATTCTCAATACCCAACTTTTTGACAAATTGTTACAATACTTAACAAGTTCACTCCGATGCGGTGGTAAGTTCATGAATGCGAAAACTGTTTCCCCTACTTCCCTGCAAATAGATTATGAAGTAGTTTCAGAAGATGGTACAAAAACGGCGATTGTGAGTTTACCAGTACCGGAGCAAGACCAAACAAGTAAGGCGCTGGTGATTTCAACAATAGAATCTGAGGCTTTACAATACAATCCTCAGAGGATAGCCACATATTATGGAAGTCGTCCTCTACAAGTTTTACAACGCATCATTACAGTACTAACGCCAGCAATCAGATTTGCTTTGGGTATATGGTGGGATAGTAAACGGGGAATTGTCGTCAAAAATGATCGGCGTCGGGCAATTCAGTTGCGAGAAATGCTGACGAAACTGGGGCCTGCTTACATTAAAATTGGGCAAGCTTTATCTACTCGACCAGATTTGGTTCCTCCAATGTTTTTAGAGGAACTAACACAGTTACAAGACAAATTACCTGCTTTTGCGAATGAAATAGCCTACCAGTTTATCCAAGAAGAACTAGGCGCACCACCTCACGAAATTTACACTGAACTTTCGCCAGAACCGATCGCAGCTGCTTCTTTAGGACAAGTTTATAAAGGTAAGCTCAACACAGGTGAAGAAGTCGCCGTTAAAGTCCAACGTCCCGACTTGCGCGAACGCATTACTATTGACTTATATATCCTCCGCAGATTAGCAGGATGGGCGCAGAAACAATTTAAACGTATCCGCAGTGACTTGGTGGGTATCCTCGATGAATTGGGCGATCGCATCTTTGAAGAGATGGATTATATTCACGAAGGAGAAAATGCCGAGCGCTTTTATCAGTTATATGGTCATTTAAAAGACGTTTATGTACCGAAAATTTACTGGGAATACACCAATCGTCGTGTGTTGACGATGGAGTGGATTGAAGGTACGAAATTAACTAATACAGAAGAAATTAACGCCAAAGGTATAGACGCCCGCTATTTAATTGAGGTAGGGGTACAGTGTTCATTACGACAGTTACTAGAACATGGATTTTTCCACGCCGATCCTCATCCTGGTAATTTGCTAGCCACCCGTGATGGGAAATTAGCGTATCTAGACTTTGGGATGATGAGCGAAATTCAGCCACCCCAGCGTTATGGCTTAATTGAAGCGATTGTCCACGTCGTTAACCGCGACTTTGAAGGTTTAGCCAAAGACTATGTGAAGCTAGATTTTCTCTCACCAGAAACAGATTTAACACCGATTATTCCTGCATTTGCGCGAGTATTTGCTGATGCTCAAGGTGCTAGCGTTGCGGAATTAAACATCAAAAGTATCACCGATGAACTTTCGGCTTTGATGTATGAGTATCCTTTCCGCGTTCCTCCCTATTACGCTTTAATCATTCGTTCTTTGGTGACACTGGAAGGGATTGCTATTCATATCGATCCCAACTTTAAGGTATTGAGTGAAGCTTATCCTTATGTTGCTAAACGATTACTCACCGATCCTTCACCAGAATTAAGAGCATCCCTCCAAGACTTATTATTTAAAGAAAATCGTTTTCGCTGGAACCGCTTAGAAAACTTGTTACGCAATGCTCGTAACAACCAAGATTATGATTTGAATTTGGTGTTGAATCAGGGAGTTGATTTTCTGAGTTCCGAACGTGGTAGTTTTATTCGCGATCGCCTGATTGATGAGTTAATTAAAAGTGCAGAAGCTTTGAGTAAAAATGTTCTGCATAACTTCACCTATCTACTACGGGAAAGGGTTGGTGTGACAACTATCAACGAAACTCCCGCAGCTACAGACGAACAACAACAAACTCTGGAGCATATTAAACGAATATTAAATATTCTCCGCGAAACCCGTGGCTTTGATCCAACCCAGCTTGCACCCCAAGTTGTGCAAATTGCGCTTAACCCCGGTGTACAGCGTTTAGGACAGCAAATAGCTGGTCAGTTGTTACAAAAAGCAGCCGCTAGGTTGATTCGAGAATTACTGACATTTGAGGAAGGCGATCGCACTTTCGAGGTTAGATAATTTAGAAAAATACTACTATCAATTAGAATTATCACTAAAAATACTTCTCCAGCCGATGTTATTCTAACATTGCTTCTACTTCTTCATCGGTTGGTGCAAGTTTGTCAGTTTTTAGTGACCCCTTCATTTGTCTGATTGCTCTTGTTCGATTGGGATTTAGGTTTGGAGTTTCTTGTATTGATTCGATAATGACGCGAACAAGTTCAAGGCGATCGCTCACCGACAAGTTACCTCTTGCAAGGACATAGAAAGCACTCCAACAAGCAGTGATACCTAGATTTTAACTTTTCTCTTTTGTGTATTTGATTTCTTACCTACAAAGAGCGATCGCATTAATCGCCGCAATCAAGGGATCACATCCCAATACTGCAAGGGATTTTTCTCTTAAGATAGCTTCTACTTCACTTTCAGGATCATCAAGATCGAATTCAATTCAGGCGTTGACAAACTCAGGCTACATCATTGAACGGAAGTTTAGGTATTTGATTGTAAACTTCTGCATTTTCTTCAAGAGCTTGACGTATATCGTATTGGGTTTGTAAATTCAACCAAAACTGAGCGCTGTTGCCAAAATAGCGAGATAAACGCAACGCTGTATCTGCTGTAATACTGCGCTTTCCAGATAAAATTTCGCTAATTCGTGTCTGAGTTACACCTATATCTTTGCTTAATCGATAAGGTGTGATCTCTAGTGGCTCTAAAAATTCAAGTTGTAGGATTTCCCCAGGATGAATATTTGACAGACGGGTGTTATTCATAATTATTGACTTGCATCAGTGGTAATCTACTATCTCAACTTCCGAAGCATTGTTCTCATACGTCCAAACAAAGCAGATTCGCCATTGATCGTTAATACGAATACTGTACTGCCCTTTCCTGTCACCAACTAGTTTTTCTAAACGATTACCAGGCGAACTCACATTAAAGTTAAACCATCAAACGCAACTGTGAACCTTGCTGACTCTTATTCACCTCAATCCGGGCTTGAAAAGCTTCCTTCAGGTGTGGCATATGCGTTACTGTGAGAATACAAGCAAAATCCGGGGCGATCGCATTAATCGCTGCAATCAGGCGATCGCATCCTTCTGCATCCTGTGTACCAAAGCCTTCATCGACAATCAGCATTTGCAAAGCAGCGCCAGCCCGTTGTGCAAGTAATTTTGCCAAAGCTAGACGAATCGCAAAGTTAATTCTAAACGCTTCTCCACCAGAGTAAGTTTCATAGGCTCTTGTACCCCTAGCATCGGCAATTAAAATATCTAAAGTATCAATTAACTTGCTATTTTTCTTCGTAGCTTTACCGTTACGCCCAGCTTTTTGTGTCACAAATTGTACATGCAATTGATTCGCGCTCAGGCGGGAAAGTAGCTGATTTGTCTCTGCTTCTAGTTGCGGCAGGACGTTTTCAATCATCAGTGTTTGGATACCATTTTTACCAAAAGCTTGAGCAAGTTCGTGGTAAATACGGTATTGTTCTTTGGCTTGTTGCTGTTCTTGCTGCTGTTGCTCGTATTGAGTTTGTAGGATATCGAGCTGGTGCGCCATTTGCTCTAAACGCCCTAACTGGGTGATTTGTTCATCAAGTTGGCGTCGCCGAATTGCTAACTGTTGCTCTAGGGCTTGAATTTGAGCTAGAGGATTGCTTGTTTCCTCAAGTTGACTAATAATACTTTCAATTTGGCTTTTGAGTCTTTGCCGTTCTACCCATCTTGCTTGTAAAGCTACTTCTAATTCTTGCGCTCTAGTTTTTAATTGCGGATACTGCTGCTGTGCTGCTTGTAGTTGTTGGTGCCTAAATTGCCAACCTTGGGCTTTGCGTACAGCAACACGGAGATTATTATGCTGTTCAGTATCATAACCAAGTTCGGCAATAAAATGATCTAAGGCGATGATTTCTCTAGCACACTCCGAATCAATAGCTTCTTGCTTGATTCTTGCTTGCAAATGGGCAATTTGTGTTTGTAGTTCTGGTTTTTTCGCTTCTATTTGGGCTTGGCGTTTGGTGGCGTCTCTAATTTGTCCTTGTTTAATTTCTGCCCAACGCCAGCGTTCTACTTCACTGCGAGCCAGAGCATGGTCTTGCTCATTATAGTTGAGTTGTTGCAGATAATTTTCTAATTCTTGGAGTTCGGCTTGTTTGTTGGGTGCATATTCGCCTAGTTGGAGCGATCGCTCTAGTTGTTGTTTTTGAGCTGCAATATCTTGTAATTGTTGCTCAACATCGCTTGTCGCCTGTAACTTAGCTGCTAATTGTCCTCTTTGTTCTCGTAGTGTGTCATAGGGAGACAATTGTTGAGATATATCTCGATATTCCTGTCTAAGTACCTGAATTTCTCTGTCTGAGACAGCCATCTGTTCTCGGACTACCCACAATTGTCCTTCTGTATCTTTATACTCAGATTTGGTTTTATCTACAACTCGATTCCAGTGATGCTCATCTAAACTCCTTTCGCACAAAGGACAAATGGCGTTGGGAGTTTGCAGCATTTGGATTTTTTGCTCTAGTTCTCCCAATAATCTTTCATAATCCCGTTGATGAGCTTGCAACCGTTCAATAAAATTCCGCCGTTCTTGTCCTTTTTCCTGAACTCGTTGCAGATAGACTCGCTTTTTCTCCAATTCTTCAATCTGGATTGCTACTTCCATCACCGCTTGTTGCAGTTGCGGTTGGCGTCGTTGCTGAGATTGTAATTGATTTTCTGTGGTTTCTAGTTGTTCTAATCGCGCTACCAATCCTGCTTGTACCCGGAGGATTTGACTTTGTAAAGTTGCTCTTTGTTGCAGCAAGGGAGAAACTTGTAGTTGCAATTCATCCAATTGAGCTAGACGTTGACGCGCCGTTGCCAATTTAGCTAATGCTGCTTCGACTTCAGCCGATTTGTTGAGAGTATGTTGAATTTCTGCCTCTTGCTGAGATAATGCTTCTAATTGCGCTTGCGCTTGTTGCAGTTGCCGTTCTATTTCGTTAATTTGTCTGGTAAGCTGCTGTTGTTTTTGTTGACGGGTAGTTTGAGCGCGGGTGTATTCTGCAAATTTGGTATTTGTGGCTTCTTCTTGAGCTTGCAGATTTTGGTAGCGGCTGTATCCGGCTGTGATTTCGGTTTCTTGAGCTAATAATTCTTCTAATGTGGATAGTTGAGTCGCAATTCGTTCCTGTTCGTGTTCGAGGCGATCGCAATCTTGAGTTAAGTTCTGATATTGCTGTCTCACAAAATTTAGTTGTTCTTCCCAACTCTGGCGTTGGTGCTGGACAACTTGCAAACTTTGTAATTTGATATTTTCAAAACCTTGTACTTGCTGGAGTTGATTGTGTTCGTTTTCTAAGGTGACTCGTTGAGTTGCGATCGCTTCTCGTTCTTTAAGTTGAATTTTCATTGATTCCAAAGAGCGTTCTAACTCTTCGGCTTTGGCTTTAAACTGGCGCGATAAATCTTTTGCGCGTTCTTCTAATTCATCATATTGATTGAGCTTTAATAATTCCGCTAATATTTCCTTGCGTTCGCTCGGACGCTTGAGCATGAATTCATCTGCTCGACCTTGACGCAGGTAAGCAGAATTAATAAAAGTATCGTAATCTAGCTTAATATGCTGCAAAATCTCATCTTGAGTTGCCCTGACTCCTTTGCCACTCAGTGAGCTAAACCCTTTTGGTGTTTCGATTTGAAATTCCAAAACACTACTACCACCACGAGCGCGAGTACGAATTACTCGATAGGTTTGCTGTTGGCTGGTTCTAAAAATGAAATCTACTTGAACTTCTTTTTCACCAGTGTGGACAACATCATCTTCAGTATTGGCTCTGCTTTCCCCCCAAATTGCCCAGGTGATCGCTTCCAACAAAGAAGATTTACCAGCGCCATTAGCCCCACAAATACACGCCGTATGCAAACCGCGAAAATCCAAAGTTGCATCACGGTAACTGAGGAAATTTTTCAGAGTTAGTTGAACAGGGATCATCTAGACTAGAGAACCACGCCTTTTTTTAATTAGTAGTACCACACCACTCTTTTTGTTAGTTTAACTAGATAAAAATCATGTTTCTAGTCTTAAAGACATGATTTTTACAATTGTTTACGATAATTTGACTTATTTTTTTATGTTTAAGTTAATTATTTTGCTACAAGCGTATAAAAATTAAATCCTGGTTAACAGAAGATAGTCTTCATTCCTTTGCCATGTCTTTTGCTTTGCAAGCGGGGAGCTAGCTGTGGGATTTGTTAGCTATTAGAGAGAAATTGTTGAGTTGACAACTCAAGAGTAAGAGAATGAAAGCGAGTAGTTTAAGAATTTTTTGGTTAGGACTGGTAGATGAGAGTTAGCGACCGCAGTTTTGCTTTGAGTAAGAAAAAATTTAAATATGGTAACATCCACCCCACTTTCACTTCGTTACAAATGATATGAAAGAGAGTTATCATTCAATACGTTTAATGTGATGTATCTTAATCCCAGGCGATCGCTGATCCTGATCGCGCTATGATCCTAAGACAGGGTAAACTTTCGTGATAGTTTGGGGTAAGATGGTGCGTATTGGTGTAATCGGTGGTGGACAACTCGCCTGGATGATGGGCGGTGCAGCAAAGAAGTTGGGCGTGGAATTAGTGGTACAAACCCCTAGCCCTAATGATCCTGCTGTGGCGATCGCTAACGACACTATTTTCGCCCCAGTAGATGATGCCGCAGCTACAGAAGTTTTAGCGACTAAATGCGATATCATTACTTTTGAAAACGAGTTTGTTAATCTTCAAGCTTTATCAGTCTTAGCAGAACAAGGGGTTTGTTTTCGCCCGCCCCTACAAGCATTAGTTCCCCTTCTAGATAAATATCACCAACGCTGTTATTTACGCGATTTAGGTTTACCAGTTCCTCAATTCTTTGATATCAAAGGAAACTGGAAACAAGACGCAGAAACAGGAGCTAAACAGTTAGCCGTTGAAAGTCAAGAATTAGGAATAGAAAGTGAAAATCTTCATGTTTTTTCACTTATAAGTAAATTAAAATTTCCAATTGTTTTAAAAGCTCGTCGTCACGGTTATGATGGTCAAGGTACTTTTATTATTAAAGATATCCAAACTCTTCAGGAAAAATTAGAATCTGCAAATAATTTATCTTTTATATTAGAAGATTTTATCCCGTTTCAGCGAGAACTGGCAGTCATAGCAGCCCGTTCTGTTAGCGGTGAAGTAGTGATTTACCCAATTGTAGAAACCCAACAAGAAGAACAAGTATGTCGGCGGGTGATTGCACCAGCAGACATTCCATCGCACGTGCAAAAAGAGATTGAGAATATGTCCGATACACTCCTGAATAGCCTGGAAGCAGTAGGAGTTTTTGGAATTGAATTATTCCTGAATGCAGATGACAAAGTGCTAGTAAATGAGATAGCACCCCGCACTCACAATTCGGGACATTTTTCTCTTGACGCCTGTGAAACTTCCCAGTTTGAACAACATTTAAGAGCAGTTTCTGGTTTACCTTTAGGTAATCCTAAACTTACTTGCCCATGTGCTATTATGGTAAATTTGTTGGGCTACGAAAGCTCAACGAATGATTATATTACTAAACGTCAAAAAATAAAACAAATTCCTCAAAGTTATGTCCACTGGTACGGAAAAACAGAATCTCGTCCAGGGCGAAAGTTAGGACACGTCACAGTTTTGTTAGATCATCAAAATCAAGAGCAAGCGATGGCGATCGCCCGCACTATAGAAAATATTTGGTACGCCAATTAAACGAGCAAAAAAATCTAATTTGGCATACACAAAATCATCTTTAAAAGCTATAATCAATTCATAGCACTGCGACGTTGGTGACTGCCAACAAGTTTTGTGATCTATGACTTGTAAAAGTAAGGGAACCAAGCATTTTTCGTGGCAGTAAACCGGGCTTGTACCCGGAAACTTTAAACGAAAGACATGGTACCCACCTGGTTTACTCCAGGTCAAAAACTTAGGTAAAACGGCGTCGCGGTGAATAAAAATCAAAGCTCCTAAAGTCTATTTGACTTAGGAGCTTTAACTATATTTATAAGTAAAGTGAGTGTAGGGGTGAAGGGTATAAGATCCACAGGTTGTGGGGTTTTCCCATAAGTTAGCCGTCTTGAAAATAAAGCATCACGCATCATTGATGTTTATTCTCTCTGTTGTCCTGTATCTCCCCCTTGTCTGCAATCCTCAATCCCACCTAGTGAGATATTTTTTCATCTGGAAGTTCCTTATTGGATCATTTGGAATACAGTGTTACCAAAACCCCAAGGCATCGGGTAACTGATTGTACAGTAACATCGAACAACTGTAGAGGATATTTATCCACAGATACTGCAAACTTTTTCAGCATAGACACCCATGACTAGTTATAATTTCCTATAGGATCACAATAATTTCTTAAGATTGGCGTAATATATATTTACGCAATATTCCAAACCGACTAGCTGACAACACAATTAGGAGGACTATCTATGGCGCTCGTGCCAATGCGGCTGCTGTTGGATCACGCGGCTGAAAACAATTACGGTATTCCAGCTTTTAACGTGAACAACATGGAGCAGATTCAAGCAATTATGCAAGCTGCTCATGAAACAGATAGCCCCGTGATTTTGCAAGCTTCTCGTGGCGCTCGTAAATACGCAGGTGAAAACTTCCTGCGTCATTTGATTTTGGCAGCAGTGGAAACCTACCCCCATCTTCCCATTGCCATGCACCAAGATCATGGTAACGAACCAGCTACTTGCTACTCAGCAATCAAGAACGGCTTTACCAGCGTGATGATGGATGGTTCTCTGGAAGCTGATGCTAAAACCCCAGCTAGCTATGAGTACAACGTTAAAGTCACCCGTCAAGTGGTGGAAGTAGCTCATGCTTTGGGTGTCAGCGTTGAAGGCGAACTCGGTTGCTTGGGTTCTCTAGAAACTGGTATGGGCGAAGCTGAAGATGGTCACGGTTTCGAGGGTAAACTCGATCATTCCCAACTTTTAACCGACCCCGACCAAGCTGTTGATTTTGTTGAGCAAACCCAAGTAGACGCTTTGGCTGTTGCTATTGGTACTAGCCACGGTGCTTACAAGTTCACCCGCAAGCCAACTGGCGAAATTTTGGCAATCAGCCGCATCGAAGAAATTCACCGCCGTTTGCCCAATACCCACTTGGTAATGCACGGTTCCTCCTCCGTACCCGAAGATTTGATTGCTTTGATTAACCAGTACGGTGGTACAATCCCCGAAACCTACGGTGTACCTGTAGAAGAAATTCAAAAAGGCATTAAGAGCGGCGTACGTAAGGTAAATATCGATACCGACAACCGTTTGGCTATTACTGCTGCGGTTCGGGAAGCATTGGCAGGTAATACCAAAGAATTTGACCCCCGTCACTTCCTTAAGCCTTCTATTAAGTACATGCAAAAAGTGTGTGCAGAACGTTACCAACAATTTGAAACTGCTGGTAATGCTAGCAAGATCAAGCAGGTTTCTTTGGAAGAGTTTGCTGCTAAGTATGCAAAAGGCGAACTCGCTGCTGCAATCAAGAAAACTGTAGCTCTGTAATTTTGCCACATAAGTAAATAGGGACACATTAATGCTGTGTCCCTAAGCTGAGGATTCTCATACTAATTAGACTGAACCGGGTAACAATTATGTTCCCCGGTTTTTTGCTTGGTTTGTAGTAAGCACTTTAGTGCTTGAAAATGAAAATTTAAGGATTAAAGTCCTTACTACAAACTATACTACTGTGCTGTAGGACTAGAGGTAGGACTTGCTTGCAAACCTGGAGGTAGAATTACCTTGTCAACTACGTGAACAACACCATTACTAGCCAAAATATCGGCTTGAGTAACTTTAGCACCGTTGACGGATACTGTTTTAGTAGTACTATTAACGTCAATTGTCACAGGAGTACCTTCAACTGTTTTGACATCTCCAGATGTCAATTGACTAGAGGTAACTTGTCCGGGTATAACGTGATAACTAAGAAGTTTCACTAACTGTTGTTTGTTTTCTGGCTTGAGGAGATTTTCTAAAGTACCTGGTGGTAAAGCCTTGAAAGCTGCATCAGTCGGTGCAAAAACTGTGTAAGGTCCTTGTGCAGTCAATTGATCTTCTAAACCTGCGGCTTTATATGCTTGGGTTAAGGTTTTAAAAGATCCTTGGCTGGCTGCTGCTTGAGCAAGTTCTGCAAAATTTTTGTTTGCGGTTGTACCAGCAGGGGTTTCTGTTGCAGTAGTTGTTGGAGTCACATCAGCAACAGGTGAGGTATTTGTTGTAGGTGCTTCTCCAACGGTTGGAGTAGTATTTTCTGCATTCGGTTGACCACAGGCAGACAAGGCAAAGAGGCTACCCACACCAACTACACTCACCAAAGCTTTTTTGAAAATGCCTTTGCTTGCTTTCATGGCTTTTTCCCAAAATCGAGCAAAATAAACTTTATATTTACAAAAGTTAATATATGCTGAGAAATGATCCCTCATCCGTAAGAGGTAGTTTGTACAAGATGTCAAATCTTTCGCATGTTTCTACTTTGTGGATCAAAGCCATAGGAAAATCGAGTACTATCGTCGTAGCAAGCTCCTGTTAAATTCGCTCCAAACAGCTTGGTATAGTGTAGTTTAGCTCCACGCAGATTTGCTTCTATCAACTTTGCACAACTGAGGTTAGCTCTGGTTAAATTGGCTTTGGCTAGGTTTGTGCCACCTAAATTAGAACCCCATAATTTGGCTTTAGCCAGGTTAGCGCCACTCAAGTCTGCTGCATACAAATTGATGCCAACCAAATATGCTCCGATCAACTTAGCTCCTGCTAAATTAACAGCAGTAAAATCCCTTTCTCCGGCAGCGTAACGCCGTATTAGTTCATCGGCATCCATAATTCTTTCACCTTTATCAGCAAATCAGAAACTATTTGCTCCCATTCTTGATCGAGTTCTGCGTGAAATTCTGGCTTCCCACTACGTTTGTACCAGTAACGCGCATTACTCAAATCACCCTCTTTTCTGTGTAAATACGCATGAACCCAAGCACTATCGAGATCATTGGCATTTTGAACTATTTCATGGGCGCTATCCCAATGACCTTTATAATCAAACCACAATGCTTGGAGAGCTTTTGGCAGTGAATCAGGACATTTTTGCTGTTTTTCGATTAATTGCTTGAATTCTTGCAGAGTCATCATCTTTACCTATCCATGATCAAGCCTGTATTTATCACTCTATCAATGACTTGTAGCGATCGCATGTCATACTTCCAACTTTTTTGATATAAAAATACATGGTTAGGGGCAACCCAGCTATACGTCTCTACTTTTGCTACGCTACACTACTTTATAAATCAATCAAAATTTTACTTCTGGCTATCAGTTGTTATCTGAAATTATCTACAATTTACACATGAAAAACAAGCAAATTCCACCAGGAAGTTTCGGTGTACCTGTATTAGGTGAAACATTACCATCTTTATAAAAAAACTCTATAAACAAACATCATGGCTGAAACAATTGAAACTCAAATTATCAACGTCGAAGAACGACTCAGAGAGGCCATGCTTGCTTCTGATGTCAGCGTTTTGAATGAACTACTAGCCCCGGAAATTATCATCACTAGTCATCTTGGAGAATTATTAGGAAAACAAGATGATCTCGCTGCTCACGAATCTGGTTTGTTTCAGATACATGAGTTGAAACCTTCTGAACAGCATATTCAAATCCATGGAGAGATCGCGATCGTTTCAGTCCGAATGCAGGTATCTGGTAGCTATAATCACAGTCCTGCAAATGGTGACTTTCGTTACACGCGGGTTTGGGCTATCTCTCCGAGTGGAACTTGGCATATCATCGCTGCTCATATAGGTATGGTAGCGTGAACATTGAGAATTTCTGAAGCAATATGAATGATTGGCTGAATCAAACTGGTTCTATTTTTCAGTTAACACAAATTATTAGTTGGGCAGCTAATTACCCAATTATTAGTATTATCATTTTGTTGTTTATTCTAGCTATAATTGGAAGTATTATTCAAGCAATTGGTCGCTTGATTGAATCAGCTAGTAGATCAATATTACAAGTTCCTTTAAAGTTGATTTTAGTTATTATTAAATTTAGTTTTTCATCATTCAGTCAAATTAGTAATTTAGCTATTAAAAAGCTATCAGGCTCTCATCTATATGAGAATAAATTACCTATCTTACCAGCAGAAAATTATCAAATTAATCACCTAGAAAAGCAACAAAGATTACAAGAAATTTCTCAAAGGCTGACTGAAATTCAAAAAGAACAAAATGAGCTTTTTAAAGAAGCCGCAGAACTTTTGGCTAAATCGAAGATTGAAAACGAACAGGGGATAATTGAGAAATAATATCGTCTTTTTTGCCAGTTAAATAATTAGCAAAGCGTTGGGCTAAAGGCGGTACAATCACTAGAGGGTTGCTAAATCCAGAGAATAAATACACTCCATTGCATCCAGGAATAGAACCGATTACAGGAAGGCGAACGCCACTAAATGCCACTAAACAATGATGCCAATTACCTGGTACATTAGACAATGCTGGCAATATTTCTCCTATACTTCGCCTCAGCCAGCTTTCACTAGTATTTCTATCTATCTCAATATAGGGATCACTAAGGACACGGCTGATTTGACCTAAGCGCATACTTCCATCTTGAAACTGAATTGCACCTGCATCTAAAATTGGTGCTAATAGTTCATTTCCCGGTTCATTCCACAATTCATCAACCTTGGTAGACTCTGCTTCTAATTGAAAGCGTTGGAGATTAGCCGGCATTACTAAGGTACGTAATTGCACTTCTAGCGGTGGAGTTTGGATCATCTCCGCATGGGTAAAATACAACTTTATTGGAATCCCGGATGCTTTGAGCAACTGTCGAGAAAGTCCACCAGCACAGACGACAATGTTAGCGCTGTGATAAGTTTTGGTAGATGTTTTTATTGTTTGCGAAGCATGATTTGAGGTGAAGTTCTGGACTTGGCTAATTTCCATTTCACCACCAGCCCGCAGAAATGCTTGAATGTAAGCTTGTGCTGTTTTTTCGGGGTTAATATGACCGTGTTTGACAGTTAAAGCGCCTGCGATCGCTTGTTGATTTAATAAAGGTTCCATCTCCAAAGCTTCGTCAACACTCAGTAACTTGGGAGGAATAGCACAATTAGCATAGAAGCCCGCAGCAACTTCTGGATCAGTGTTGGTTGCGATCGTCAACAGTAAATCTAACTCCCGAAATTCAGTATCAGTGTCTAACTCTGTGCTAAGGATGCGATGACGCGCAATTCCCTGATCACACAATTGACGCATCAAGGGAGTTGTCCCAGACCAAAAAGCTAAACCACCATAACTATAACGAGTCGCATTGTGTAATGTTGCATCTTGTTCTAACAAAAGTACCGAAAAGCCGACTTTCACTAGTTCATAGGCTAGTGCAGCACCCGTAAAACCTGCACCAATGACGATCCAATCGTAGGTTTTCATATGTTTTTATTGTAAGTAAAGATGCACCAAACTCTTACCAATGACAAATGACAAATAACAACCCAACTATTTAGCTTGATTTTTGTTGGCTTAACTTACGTTTCGCTTTCAGAGCAATTGCACCTAACCCAAAAAATAGTATTGAACCCAAATAAGTTGAAGGTTCAGGTGCTGCTACTTTGACTTGGCTTTTTCTGACTGCGACTAAAGTCAGATTTGTTTTGTTCTCAAAAGAGCGTTGATAAGATCCACTAATCAAAGCGCCAGCTGTTTCTTGATTTCCACCAAAGTTAGATGCATCTAATTCATTTAACAAGCTAACATTGTGACTATTTTGATATGTCAGAAAATCATTATTACCAGCGGTGTTAATATTACCATTGAGTGAAAAATAATCTAAAGGGTTTGTGTTAATACTTTCTTTCCCAGATAACACATTCGCTACAAAATCGGAGATATTTGTTGGCTCAATATAACTTGTATCAAATAATAAAAATGAAATATCTCCAATCGCTTTAGCATTTTCTTGTGAGGAATCATCTATTGATGTTCCCAAATTTAAATAAGCTGTGAAATCAAAAGAAAACGAGTTACCAGCATCTATGTCAAAATTACCGACGATTCCCCCAAAAGTATCTGCTGTTCCGAAGTAACTTGTACCTTGTCCACTAGCAAAACTCAAACCCACTTGACTATAAGCTTGTGGTGGAGTAAATGTGAAATCTGTTTGTACTTGTTGATTGATAGTTAATACTGTTGCATCATCACTAAAAGTAGAGGCATTGGTATTAGCTTGATTTTGTCTGTCAATGATGCCAAAACTTTGACTAAAGTTGGTAAAATTCAACTCTTCTTGAGCAAAAGCTAGACTAGCGGCCTGACTAGGTGAGCTTGCTAAAACAGAACTAGCTACTATCGGAGTCACCATCAGTACAAATTGTTTAGCCAATCCCAAATACAGATATCGTTTCATATTTTCCTCTTTTTGTACTGACTCTTAGTCAAACAACTCATACATAGTTAAGCGATAATACGTAATCTAATGTGAAAATTCAAGCAAAAAAATTACAATATTTGTAAATAAAAGGTAATTTCTACCAAGTCGCATCGCAATTTTAGAAATTAAGCCAATAGTTAGATCCATCGGGCTTTCGGCAACCTATAATCTACGAAAAGTTAAAACCGAGAGATGAAACTGTGGATGCACTTTTAGAGCGATCGCACCAACTGAAGCAAGCGTTGATTGATTTTATCTTGGATGCAGACGATGAACTAGCCGAAGCACTGGAAACTTATGCAGCAACGCAGTTGCGGCGTGGATCTGGTGATACAATTCAACAAGAGTTAACAATAGACAGCTTTGCTATCGAAGGTAAAGTAGGGGAAAAATCACCAATAGACTTGTTTATACAAACTCATCCAGAATTGTCACCAAGCGATCGTCAATTGCTGAATAATTGGCATCGTAGTTTTATGGGCTTATTTGCGATCGCCAAAATATTAGACGGTGGCTTTGAGTTAATGAACTGGCTAACAGCCAAAAACTACATTGTTAAATTCAACAACCCCAAAACTCAACAGGAAATGTCACGGTTAAAAGAAGGAGAAATTCTACTCACTCGCATTTCTCCTGTGACAGAATCCTACTGGACATTTTCTGGCCCCTATACACAAATGGGTAAATTGGGTAAACCGAAACTAGCAGTAGCAATTGGTAATTTTAAAGAAAATTACAAAAATTATCTTTACAGTGATGCACCTGATTTATTAGAAGAAGCTTGGCAGTCAGTGTTAACATATCATCAGCAATTTCTTGAGTTTTTTGGTAGTGATGAAATCACAATGCCAGGATACCAACTCAATAAAAAAATAGCAGAACTCCAAGAAATTACTACCGAGAAAAGTTTAGCCGCAGCCGGAATAGATTCCTCAAAATCACTTGCAGAAATTGCCGAAGAAGCAGGGGTTGACGAAGAAGAAATCAAAGCCGCAGCCGAAGACATGGGTGCTGACTCGAAAGTAGTATCACAATTGTTGAACAACAAAACTACTACAGCCAAAATGGTAACATCAAAAGTGGAATTACCTGCTGATCTCAAAAAAGCAGAAGAAGTAACAGCACTTTCTCATCCTCGTTGGGGACAGATGTTTTTACCCACATATACCAAAATGAAAACTATTTTGGCAGTAGAAGATTGGCAAAGTATTGAAGGTTCTGAAAAACTAATTCGCCATTATTTAGAAAGCAAAAATATTAATGCTTTTATCTGGTATCGCCTTGCGGCAGAGTATCCAAATTCATTAGAGAAAATATTGCAAACAGTCCTACAACGTTCAGACTTTAACTTACAAAATGACTTAAATACACTGTTACAAGAATATCATAAACCTCTAGAACCAGAATTACCAGAAATTGCTAGCGTACCACTACATCTACATAATTTATTCCAAGAAGCTTTAGGAGAAGTCCACAAATCTAAACCGAAAACTAAAGGACAAAAGAAAGCAGCAAAAGGCTTTAAAACACTATAATTGGGAATTTATAGTTAATAATGACTACAACAACTAAGTAAAAAAAGTCAAACCTAGAAATTAGCTCTTAGTAAGCGCTTCTCCGTGAATAGCGCTTACTATAAACAATAAAAAATTGCTCATTTGACTTGAGATTGTGATGATTTATCTAATTTGGTACCACAATTTTTGCAAAATACCGCATCAGCATCATGAAAAGCTAAACTGCATCCAGAACAAACAGTTTCTATCTGATTCGCAGTTTTGACTAAGCGTTTAATTAAATCACCTACTTGCCAGGGAATCAGCGCAATACCTGTTAGGATCATTAAAACTGTCAGCAAACGTCCGAACTCCGAAATAGGAGTTACATCGCCAAAACCCACAGTTGTCATTGTCACAACTGAAAAATAAAAAGCATCCAAAAAAGTAGTAAATACTTTCGAGTTTACAGGATGCTCGACTTGATAAATTAAGCCAGAATACACAAATATAATTGCAAATAGAGTAAATAATATCCTGGCAAAAATAACACCATCTTCACTACTGATACCAAATAAATATTTTTGATCGATAAACCGAATTAACCTTAAAATTCTGAGCCAGCGTAATAAACGTAAAAAGCTAATATCAATAGCACCCAAAAAAGACGGTAAAATGGCTATTAAATCAATAATTGCATAAAAACTTAAAACATACTTAACTTTATTTTCAGCACTCCATAAACGCAGAAAATATTCTAAAGCAAAAACAAATAAAATAATATTATCTAAAATATTTAAATGTATTCTAAGAACATCAGGTATATTATAAGTTTCCGCCACAAAGAATCCTGATGATAACAAAACTAGCCCAGCAATAGATAAATTAATAACTTTACCTACTGGTGTTTCCAAATCTGCTAAATAAAAAGCAGTTTTTTCTTTTGTCAATAACATAAAAACTCTTTTATTTTCTCACCTAAACTTCTCTATATTGTTCGTCTATTTTGTATCATTTGTGGTTGTGGTTCGTATAAAAAATCATCTTCACAACTATAATTATATTGATATATACTGAAGAGATAACATTTCAAACACATAAATCATATCTTAATTATATGACTCCAGAAGATTTGATGCGTTTAGCCATAGCAGAAGCAAAAAAAGCAGATGCACCTTATGGAGCAGTAATTGCAAAAGAAGGAGAAGTAGTTGCCGTTGGTTACAACACTGTGAAGCGAGATAACGATCCATCTGCTCATGCAGAAATAAATGTCATTCGTAGTTTAACAGCAAAACTTCAAAATTGTGCTTTAGAAGGTTATAGCATATACACAACAGGTGAACCATGCCCAATGTGTGCAGCAGCTTGCGTTTGGGCTGGTGTCTCAGAAATTATTTATGGTGCTTCGATTCAAGATTTAATATTAGTCAATCAATCACAAATTGAAATATCTTGCGAAGAGATTATTGCTAAAAGTTTTAGAAAAATTAAAGTGAAAAAAGGTGTTTTGAGAGAAGAATGTGTAGAGTTATTTAAATAGTACATAAAAAAATCATAGCTAAGAAGTAATTTATCAATTAACAATATAATTATTGTAGGATGTGTTAGGCGCAGACTTCAATATGATTTGTAATTAAAAATACTTGAGAAGTTCCGAAATCACCCAACTTAATATTTAGTTTATAAGCATAATTTTTGTACAAGATGGGAAAAAGATTTCTTCTCTATTCTTTTTTTATTTAAAACTGGAACTAAATTTTTCAAGGCTTTGTCTGTTTCATTTAACAAATAAATTGTCAAAATCATGCTTGTGACTAGATATACTCACAAACAGCGCTTAAATGTCATAGTTTCCCAAATCGCGATCGCTTGCATTTGTCTTTCATCGCCTTTAGTAATCATTAACGCAACTTCTGCACAATCACAAACTGCGACACAAATTAACTACCATATTCAACGCTTAAAACATCCTCAACATCGTTCTGCTGCTATCGATTATTTAGCAAAGGTGGGTAAACCTGCTGTTCCTGCTCTAATTACAGCCTTAGAAGATAGTGATCCCCAAGTTCGTACTAGTGCATTAGTAATTATCGGTAAAATCGGTGCAAATGCTGCCCAAGCCATACCGGCTTTGATGCGTGCAATAGATGACAAAGATGCAGCTGTTCGTTCTCATGCAGTACAAGCGATCGCCAAAATTGACAGAAAAGCCTATATTCCTTACATAGTAGTTGGTTTAGACAGCAAGAATCAACAAGAACGTTACGGTGCAGTCCACATTTTACGCGCTATGGGCAAAGATGCGGCAGCTGCTGTACCGGCTCTCATGAAAAAATTAGATGATCAGGATAATTGGATGCGGGTAAATGTGATTTCTGCTTTAGGTAGTATTGGAAAAGCTGCGACACCAGCAATACCAACTTTAGTTAAACGTTTGCAAGACACAGATGAAACTGTTCGCCACAGTGCAGCTTATGCTTTAGGTGATATTACTTCAAGTTGGCAAGAAAATCTGAATCAATTATCTACAAAAGAATTAGATATAACTGTCTCCAGTTTAGAAACAGCTCTCAAAGTTTTGCAAAACTCCTCATTTAAATTTCGCCCAGAAGCAATTACTGCTGTTAAAAAACCTCTTATCATTTTGAATCAAGAGAAATTGAGGCGGGCAAAATAATTATCTCATCATCCTAGTTTAAATAAGATAAAAATGAGTTGGCGAAGATCGCTGCTTGAGTGCGATCGCGTAAATTTAAGCGATTTAAAATATTAGTGACGTGATTTTTAACTGTCCCTTCAGAAATGTAAAGTTTTTGGGCAATTTCTTTATTAGTCGCACCAGTTGCAATTAAGCGCAAAACCTCTTTTTCTCTAGGAGTCAATTCAGTTAAACTTGGAGGTGGAGATGGCGAGTTATTAGGTACAACTGGCGGGAATTGAGTTAAAAGTTTTTTGACTATTCCTGGCCCTAATTGGGTATATCCTTTATAAACAGCACGAATTGCAACAGCTAATTCTTCGGAAGGAGTATCTTTGAGTAAATAACCCATAGCGCCATTTTGTAATGCGGCTGTTACATATTCATCATTATCAAAAGTCGTTAATACTAAAATCTGTATATTGGGAAAACGCTTGTGGATTTCTCGCGTTGCTGCAACTCCATCCATAATCGGCATTCTAATATCCATTAAAATCACATCTGGATATAATTCTTCAATCAAATGAATTGCACTTTCGCCGTTTTCGGCTTCTCCAACAATTTCTAAATCAGGTTCTAGTTCTAATAAAGCCTTTAATCCTTGACGAATTAAATTTTGATCATCTACCAACAAGACTTTGATCATTAGCTATACCTCGGTAAGGGAATTTCAACTCTAATTTGGCAACCAGAACCAGGACTACTGTTAATATGATATTTTCCACCTAGTGCTAAAGTGCGATCGCGCATACTTTGCTGTCCAAATCCTGTTGTGTTTTGCCTTAAATCAAAACCTTTCCCATTATCTTGAACTATTAAATATAAATCTGTATCTGTCGTTCTTAATTCTAGTTTTACTTCTGTAGCTTCAGCGTATTTACAAATATTGGTAAATGATTCTTGAATAATTCGATAAATCGGGTTAGTCATTTCCGAAGAAATGGGATGAGATAAATTAATTTTGAGAATAGGCGAGATTCCAGTCATACGCTGCATACTTTCTGCAAGATTAGCGATTCCCTGTTCTAATGATTGTTCTTGTAAGGGATGAGAACGCATTGTAGAAACTGATTGTCGGACATCTTGTAATGCTTTTGAACCTAATTCTTTTGCCCTTGCTAAAAATGTTTGAGCTTTTTCTGGATTAGATTGCCACAATTTCAAAGCAGTTTCTAATTGTAAATTTAATGCTGTCAAAGAATGTCCTAAAGAATCATGAATCTCTCTCGCAATCCGATTGCGTTCTTCCAAAGTAGCTTGATTTTCAATTTGCAAAGCATATTGACGTAGTTTTTGATTAGCAATTGCTAGTTTTTCTCGACTTTCCCTTTCAGATAAAATAGTATTCATCAACATTAATACAAAAACTAAAGCTAATCCAAATAATAGAGCAACAACAAAATTATAAAATAACAATCCCTCTTGGAGAGCAGGTGATATTTGTATTGGCGGACGAGGGGGTTTTCTTTGTGATATAGAAAAAATAAATAATATCAAAGATAAAGTTGTAATAAATAAACGACCTTGAATTTGAAAAATAAAACAGCTACGAATTACTAAAACTAAGTATAAAAAAGGGAAAATCCTTCCATATGGCTTAGTATTGTAAAAGGAGATAACTAAAATTAAAATTATTTCTATAATTGTGTAAATTACCTTCACAATTCTATTTTTGGTAGGCAATCTCAAGCCCATTAAGCCAAAAATAAGTAAACTCAAAATAGTTAACTCTTTAGACTGATTATTGAAACGTTGAGAATGAGAAGGTATGAGAATAGCGGAAGCAGAAACAACTAATAATATCCACTCCAAATACAGTAAAAACCGAAAAGGATGATTGCTAACTTTAATTGGTTGATTCACAAAAATATACCTATATTGAAAATATTTTTAAGGAAAAAGACCAGAGAGATTTTTATATATTATTGGTTTTTAGTATCACTCTAAAACTAATTGTAGACAGATATCTGTGAGTTTACATTATATTCTTGGTCACGTCACAAACATGACTTAAGTCATGGGCTATATGTGACTTTCTCCTCATGTGACTGTTAAATATAAATTCTTAAGATAGAGACAAATAAACACAGAAAACGCTAAAGGTCACAGATGAAACTCAAAAAATTATCACTGATTGCTGCTGCTGTTGCTCTGAGTTTAACTGCTATCCCCTTTGCAGTCCAAGCACAAACAACCTCATCTTCTTTTGAAGTTGCACAAGTTCCTCAAGGTAAAGGCCCATTCCAAAATTTAGGACTAACAAATACACAAAAAACCCAAATTGCAGAAATTCGCCGGAATACAAAGGCTAAAATGGATGCAATTCTTACCCCACAACAACGGGAACAACTTGCAAATGCAAAGAAAGATCGTCAAGCAAATCGTCAAGAAAGACGCAATTTAAAAGCTTCCCTCAATCTTACGGAAGATCAGAAAGCTCAAATGCGACAAATCATGGAGTCTCAAAAATCTCAAATTGACGCGGTTTTGACTCCTGAACAAAGACAAAAACTACAAGAAATGCGTGTAAATAAAGCCTCACGTCGTCAACAATTTAATCGTTAGCAGGAAATATAAATGATATTTCGTTGTTAGTATATTTTATAACAGATGAAAATTATTTAGGCTGTTCTGCTGAACTATCAAATTAATAATTTTCTCTGGGGTAGCAATGTCTACCCCAAATAATCTTTTTTGAATTTTAGCAAGCGTGCAAATAAATGTATGGCTTGCAAGTTTAAATTAAAAATCCATCAGTGTGAAGATTGTATCTACTTCGCTTACTACTATATTTGTATCTGTAGTTTGTTGTGTAGGATGAATCCACTGGCGTTGAATTTGTTCTGGGTTACTGAAAAAATCATCCCAATTTGGTTGTACTTTTTGTAATAAAACTTGCCATTCATGCTCCACATCTGGTGTACGAATTGTGCGATCAACAAACTCTTCTGCGATCGCAAAAGCAAGTTCATTAGGTTCACTCAGCAACTGTTTTAAAGCCATTTCACATTTACGAAGACTTTGGGCATGAGCTATCTTGAGATTGAGAAATATTTGTTCAGCAGAAGGCGAATTAGTCAACTGAGGAGTTTCGGGTTGTTTCGGAGTTAATCCATCTATATGGGGACGAATGCGATAAAGTATAAATTCTCGATAGCTCAGTTTACACTCAGCCAGCATTTGAAATGCTATTTTTAGCTGACTTGGTATACTTGAAATCAGTTGATCTGGTATGATTGTTGCTAATACTTGGATAAATTCAGAACTTTTGCTGGCTGTGAGTTTTCCTAAATTTGTCTTGTTAATCAATATCTCTGCTATTTGAGATTTTACTCGCTCAAGCGATCGCCCCAGTTCATGATCTAGAGATAATAAATTTTGCAAGAAATGGGCGCGAACTTCATTCAAGTATTGTTCGTAGACAATTTCATAGCTATTCTCAATCTCAACACGGCTTTCTATCTCTGATATACAAGGAATTCCCGTATCAGTTCGACAAATTTGCAAAGTAGCTTCTACTTGTTTTTTTAAGTCAGTATCTACATTTTGCCGCTTTTTACCTAATTCCTGAAGCAGTTTCTCAAAACTATGTGTAAGTTCTTGCCACAGTTGTATAAAGTTCTGCTCGAACAACGCTATGCTTAGAGAATCTAAATTTGTCTGTTTTGAATCTTGTTGGACAGTTTTTTCTGCAAGAGGAAGATGCAGATCAATTATGTCAGCTATGTTTTGAGTAGTCTTTGTATTCATTTGACAGGTTATTTAACCAATGGTTTAGTGTTTACCGAAAGTTAAGAGAAAAAATCACCTTTCTACATATAAATACTTAAAATGTAGTGATAAAATAAACAGCTTATTTTATTGTTATTAGCATTTACTTAGCTCGGCAAATAAAAATTGAAAAAAGAAAATATAGTTAAATACTCGGTCTATAAAAGCATAGCATGTCATTTTTATCACTTGCATCTTAATTATGATTATTCATTAAGTCATTACACAAGCTATATTGCAATTAAATAGATTATTAGGAACAACACCTGTGTTTCCTTTGTACGACGAAAATCCAACGCGAACTACCCCATACATCACCTATGGGTTGATTGGGATGAACGTTCTAATTTTTCTGCATGAACTTCAACTATCAGATAAACAATTAAATCAGTTTTTGCAGTTATATGCAGTTATCCCTGAACAATTAACTACCAACTTCGCTGGCGAATGGACAACATTATTTACATCTCAATTTCTCCATGGTGGTTGGTGGCATTTAATTTCAAATATGCTATTCCTGTTTGTTTTTGGTAATAATATCGAAGAGAAACTGGGGCATTTTAAGTATTTAATTTATTATTTGATTTGTGGTGCTTTTGCTGCCTTATGCCAGTGGTTTATCAGTATGAATTCTGTGATTCCTTCATTGGGAGCAAGTGGTGCAATTTTTGGAATTCTAGGAGGCTATATTATTGCCTTTCCCCACTCAAGAGTTGTCACATTAATATTTTTAGGTATTTTTATTACAACTGTGAGAATTCCAGCCTTATTTCTGATTGGACTTTACTTTATTCAGAACTTGATTTCTGGTTTTGCAAGTCTACAAGCAGCAGCCAATATGAGTGTAGAAACCGGGGGAATTGCTTATTGGGCGCACATTGGTGGTTTTGTCGCTGGAGTGGTTCTGGCTCCTTTTTTGGGACTGCATAGACGAGAATATTAAGCACCCGCGATCGCTACCTATGGATGGATGTTGGTTGGGATGGCGAATACCTACGGCACGCTACGCGATCGCCGGGTGCATGGCTGTTTGGTAGGCTTTGAACGAGAAACTTCCTGGTTGGAACAAGAAACTTCGGGTTTGGAACTCGCACCGTCAAGCTTTACACTCCAACATCCAAGCTCAAAGTAAATTTTAAGGCATTGCTTCGCTTTATCATGTTGTCGACGCTTCTGCGGCTTTCCGCAGGGTGTGCAGCAACGCTATAACCTCAATTAAAGATTCCTTTTCTCAAATACCAGCCAAATATTTGTACCATGTATCAGTTATCCATTAGAACTCAATACAGTTAATTTATTCTCTCTTTTTTCTTTGGGTTGATAATTAGTAATAATTAATTCTTTTCCTTTGGCTGCTCCACTCTGTTTATAGTTATTCATCCCATACTGTAATTCCCATTCACAGATATTCATTGATTTAAAATTATCTCGAATTTGGGGAGAATTATCATAAGTTATCAACCAGTTATGAGGACATATTTTTACTATCTCAGCAAATCGTTGATGATCAAAATGAATATGTAAATTACCTTCTCGACCATAGAGTTTTGATTTTGTCGCAATCAAATAAGGAGGATCTAAAAATAAAAATACGTCTTCTGCTTCTATAGTTAACAGTTGACTGTAATCTAAATTCGTAATTTTTATATCATCCGTTAAAATATTTTCTAATTTTTCTAAACGTTCTATGGAAGAATCTGTAAATCTTTTATGAAAAGCTTCTTGTGAAAATCCACCTGATTCCACAGTGCCAGAAAAAGTAATTCTATTGAGGACAAAAAAACGCACTGCTCTATCAAGTTCAGTTAAAGTCTTTGTATCTTCTATACTGGTCAATTCTTTAAATAATAATCTCCCGTCTGTATATTTATCTTTTATTCGACGCACTTCATTAACTAACTGAGGTAAATTTGATTGAGCAATTTTCCAAAAAGAGTATAATTCAGGATTTAAATCGTTAATCCAAAATTTTCGCTCTGGAAACTTTTGTTTTAAGTAGATAAATACAGAACCACCCCCCACAAAAGGTTCACGGAATTCAGAGAAACTATCTGGTAAGTATTTAGCAATTGTATTTATTGCTTTTGATTTGCCACCAGGGTAACGGAGCGGGCTTTTGAACATCGTACAGAAATCCGGTTTATCCTCAAAAAATTTCCCCAATTTTAGGAATTTTTATCTTAGTGTTTTAGTGGATTAAAAGTCAATTTTTCCACACTAAGACACTAAGACACCAAGAAATTTTTATCTTCCAGATTTACGCCATTTTATACCGTTTCCCTTCTATCTTCTTTATTTTCAAAATAACGAAACAGAAATAGCCAAATTGGGAGGAAACTATTAATAGCAATTAGTCGTATAACATGACCTGCTGTCACAATTTCGACATTATGATCTAGTGTTAAAGCAACTAAAATAATTTCCGCAGCTCCTCCAGGTGCTGTCACCAAAAGACAAGTTAACCAGTCCCAAGAGGTTAATTGCATCGCCAGCAAAGTCGCAGCTACCCCAGCAGCAAGAGTCATTGCGACTGAGATCAAAGCATATCCTATGGTTCGTTTTTGGAAAGTCGGTTTTTCGCCCCAATACTCGCCAATAGTAATTCCTAACAGCATTTGTCCTAGTAACTTGATCAACAGGGGTGGAGTAAAGTAGATATCACTTCCCAAAGGTAGGTAATTGAGAATCGGATTAAATGTTATTCCCACTAATAACGAAGCGAAAAAAGGAGCAGCAGGAACTTTCAAGAATTTAGCTATATAAACTGCTAATGTACTGATGAACAATACTAACAAAAGTAGCTCTAGAGAATATGGCTGATTAGTAGGGGATATCTGTGGTTGATTAGAAGTATGATTTGTGACTCTGGCTATTAAGGGAATAAGGAAAACTACACTTGTGACTCGTAGCGCTTGTACTAAGGCTACCAAAGTGACATTTTTGTTGTAATCTGCTGCAATAGCTGACATCACCCCGACACCGCCAGGAACTGTAGCCAGCATTGATGTCAAAAGGTTAGTTTTGCTCAAACGAGAATAAATGTAGCCAATGCAACCTCCACAGATCATGAGAAACAGGGTGAGGAATACAAAAACTGGAACACCAGGAGTAATATTGGCTAAATTAGCATGGGCATTAGAAGCACCAATAGTTATACCCACCAACATCATTCCTACCTGTCTAGCAGCGCGGTTAGGTTTAGGCGAATAGTTATAAAAAACCCGACATGTTTGGAATACCAGCGCACCAGAAATTATTCCGCCAAAAATCCAAGCAATACCACCAAAATTAAAATGAGATAGAGCTAAACCAAAAGGTATAGCCAGAAGTAACTCTAAACTCAGGATGATTAGTTGCTTGATAGATACCTGTTGTTGCTTAACAATAGGATTTTCTGTGGTGCTATGTTCTTGATGAGGAACAACAGTTAAACTTTGATTCATTAAAAAGTGTTTCTTAAATCAACTAGTAACCAAACTAGCGCGATCGCACCACACATGCATCTGTGGATATTGTTATTTGTTGGTTGTTAGTTGTTTACTCCCCACACTCCCCTACTCCTGACTCTCTTTACCAAACTGCTGCTCAAGTTGCAAATACTTGGGAACACCCATGAGTTCTTGAAAATCTTTGAAGTCAACCAACTCATGAAAATTAGCTGTGGTTCCCTGTTCTTTCAATTGACGCAAACAAGCTGTCATTACCTGTGTCACTGCTAGCAAGCCTGTAAGTGGAAAAAACACTATCTTAAAGCCTAATTTTTCTAACTCGGAAGCAGAAAGTGAGGGAGTTTTACCACCTTCAACGATATTTGCTACTAAAGGTACATCACCAAAATGAGCAGCTATGGTTTGCAATTCCTCAACAGATTGAGGTGCTTCTACGAATAATACATCAGCCCCAGCTTCAATGTAAGCACGACCACGTCGTATAGCTTCTTCTAACCCCAAAGGAGCGCGAGCATCAGTACGAGCTATGATAACCAAGTTGCGATCGCCTCGTGCGTGGATAGCTGCTTGAATTTTTCCAACGTGTTCGCTCATGGAAATAACTCGTTTACCTTCAAAGTGACCACACTTTTTTGGCCACTCTTGATCTTCTAAAATTATTCCTGCTAGTCCCAACTGTACCGCATCTTGGACTGTGCGAATCACATTCAAGACATTACCATAGCCAGTATCCATATCTGCAATCAGAGGAATACTCACACTCTTGGCAATTCGCCCTACACTATAAAGCATTTCGGTCGCAGTCAGAAAACCGTAGTCCGGTAATCCTAAAGTAGATGCAGCAATACCAAAACCACTAGTTGCAACAACATTAAAGCCGAGTTTTTCGACTAACTTGGCTCCGAGACAGTCATAAACGCCAGGAATAACAATAATACCTGGACTCTCAAGCAGATTTCGCAGTTTTTTGGCAGAAGACATAAGTTTATATAGGGGATAGGGATCGGGGATTAGAAGACGCGGGGGAAGAAGACGCGGAGAGTGACAGACGCGGGGACGCGGAGATATCTGAATTCCCCGTGTCCCCGTGTCTCCCTGTCTCTCTTGTTCCCCCATGTCCCCCTTCCCTTGTCTCTGTTGTCTCCCATGTCCCTTGTTTCCCCATGTCTCCGTGTCTCCTAGTCGCTAATTTCTACGAGTTTTTGTCAAGGACAGCAGCTAACTGGACTGTAAAAGTGGAACCTTCAGCAGGTTTGCTTTTAACAGAAATAGAGCCACCACATCCGTGTAATAGTTGTTGTACAATTGTCAGACCCAAGCCTGCACCACCAGGATCTTCTATTGGTAGTGGACGCACGCGGTAAAAACGGTCAAAAATTTTGGGAATTTCGCTTTCGCCAATACCGATACCGCTATCACGGAATTCTAATTGAACATAATTGCCTTGGAGACGTCCCCGTACCCAAACTTGGCCTCCTTTGGAAGTATATTTAATGCCATTGGAAAGCAGATGAATGACAATTTGCCTAACTCCTCCACTTACACACCAAACAGCAGGGAGGTCTGTCGGTACGGTGTAGGCTAACATAATCCCTTTTTCTTGTGCTAGGGGCTGATAGGTACTAACTACTCCAGGTACAATGTCTGCAAGGTGTACTGTTTCTAAGTGCATTGCTTCCAAATTATGCTCAATCTGCACCAGTTCCAAGACGCCATGAATTAGCGAATTTTGGCGATCGCATTGAGTATTGAGCATTTGCGAATAGCGCTGGCGTTGGGGGTTTTTCAGACTAGCCGAATTTAATAGACTTAAAGCTGTCTTCATGTGCGTCAGAGGTGTACGCAGTTCATGACAAACATTACTTAAGAATTCGTCTTTGAGTTGCAAACTATGGTGTAGTGCTTGTTTTTGCTGTTCTATCTTAGCTATGCGCTGAGAAATAATTTGACGATTAATTTCATCTTGTCGTTGCAGTTGTTTTGTCAACAATTGACTCATCAATCCTGGTTCAGGCGTACTAGTACAAATTAAATCATCTGGTGCGATCGCATATTTTTCTACTATTATTGTCTGTCTTATACCATCTAATACCTGCTGAATTATTTGTGGCTCAATAGTAGTTATAGTCAACAATTTTCTCTTATTTTTAATTACTCTTTTAGCGACTGTGAAGCAGCAAAAGTTGGCTGATAATATTATTAAAAAATACTCTCGATCTATTTTTGAACTGGGGTTTAAATGAGCCTTGGGAGATTTTTCATAGGTTTGGGATGGTGAAATTATAGAAGAAGTGTTTCTCTGAGTTTCTCTATCAAGCAAAGTATTTCCCACATTCTCAATTTGGCAATTATAAACAACTCCATAATTATCAAACTGCTGTTTATAGCGCTGAATTTCCCAATGCCAAATTTTTCCGGGTGGCAATTTTACCCATAAAGTTGCCGGAATCTGCTGTTCTATTAATAAATCTATTTGTGACTTCAATAGTGATAGCAGAGTAGCAGCAGTCACCGACGAAACAGGAGGAGGTGTTTGTCCACCCAAAGCCAGTTGAAATATTGATAGTTCCTGAACCAGAGAAACATTCATTTGTTATTTGTCATTTGTTATTTGTCATTTGTCATTGGGCATGGGGCATGGGGCATGGGGCATTGGTTATTCTCCCTGCTCCCTGCTCCCTGCTCCCTGCTCCCTTGTCCTCCTTCTTCTCCCCAATCCCCAATCTCTAAGCTTTAGCTCTGAGCTTTTCTTCTAAGGCGTCGCGTGCGTGTTCTCTGTCATCAAAGTGGATTTTTTCGGTTCCGAGAATTTGGTAATCTTCGTGACCTTTACCAGCTAGCAGGACACCATCTCCAGGTTCTGCTTCTAAAATTGCACTCCGAATGGCAGTAGCGCGATCGCAAATTACAATTGGCTGAATTGTTTCCGGTATTCCTGTTAAAATGTCCTGCAAAATCCGCTCTGGATCTTCAGTACGGGGATTATCAGATGTCACTACTGCTACGTCAGCTAGTTCGGCGGCTATTTTACCCATTTTGGGGCGCTTAGTTCTATCCCTATCTCCTCCGCAACCAAACACACAAATCATCTTACCAGGAATAAACGGACGCGCAGCTTTGAGCAAGTTCTCTAAACTATCAGGAGTGTGAGCATAATCTACAATCACACTAATGTCCTGTTGTGGATTCACCTGTACTCTTTCCATGCGTCCGGGAACACCCGGAAACTCTGGTATTACAGATACTACCAATTCTAAATCTAAACCTAAGTGTAAAACTGCTCCGACTGCTGCCAGAAGATTTTCCAGATTATATTGACCAACTAGGGGTGAACGAAAAGCAACATCACCTTTTGGTGTGTGCAGTTTACCACTAACACCATTTGGTTCGTAACTTAAATCACTCATCCATAAATCAGCAGTGGAATTGCTGACACTATAACTCCAAACTTTATTTGCATCTAAAGATGTAATTAATTGCTGTCCGTAGGCATCATCGGCATTAATGATTGCCCGCCCTTTGAGATAATCAGAATTAAATAGCAAAGCTTTGGCCGCGAAGTAATCTTCCATGTCGCGGTGAAAGTCGAGATGATCTTGAGTCAGATTACTAAACACCCCGACTTCAAATTGGCAACCCATTACCCGTCCTTGTGCCAAAGCGTGAGAACTAACTTCCATCACGCCATACTCGTTACCAGCAGCTATGGCTGCTGCTAGCTGCTGTTGCAGTTCAACTGCAAACGGTGTGGTATGAACAGCCGTTTGGGTGAACCCTGGCCAACGAGTATATAAAGTACCCATTAAAGCTGTAGGTTTATTGGCTTTGTGAAGGAAATATTCAATCAAATGGGTGGTTGTGGTTTTACCATTTGTACCTGTGACGCCGACAAGCTTGAGTTTTTGTCCTGGATAATCATAAAAAACTTTAGCTAATTGGGCGCAGGCTTTTGTCATGTCTGTGGCGGTAATCACACAAGCGTCTGGGGTGGGAGGATGTTTGTGTGCGGCGCTAGGAGATATGATCGCCGCTACAGCACCTGCTGCTGTAGCACTTTGCCAAAAATCCCCGCCATCAACCCGTGTTCCAGGCATACCAATAAATAAATCTCCTGATCTGGTAGCATGGGAATTTGTTGTTAATCCTGTCACTTCACTATCCATTGCTGGATGTTCAGGTAAATGCACAATCCCTTCTACACTGGCTATTAACTCCCGCAGTATCATATTGTGAACCTCTTCAAAAAAGGAACTATAGGCTAGTGTTCTATCGCATTAGTTTTGATAGGTTTGTAGTAAGTACTTTAGTGCTTAAATATTTGAGGACTAAAGTCCTCACTACAAACCCAGCAAAGTTGATGTGGTGGACTACTAGGGTTAGGGCTAACCATAACCGATAGCTTGCGCTTTATTCTGCACTATTTTCCTTTTTCTACAAATACTTATAGATACTTCCGGAGTAAATTTTCCAACTGTTGTACTGTCGCACGGGGAGAAGGACGGGGTATAAGTTGGATTTTCTCTTCTGTGTTTGCGGGATATTCATCCTGGGAGCTATTTGCTTGATTGACTACAAACAAGACAGGAACCTCATATTGGTAAGCTTTAAACCAATCGTCATCAGTGGTAATGTCCCGAATTTCTAGCTGTAGAGATCGAAAATTTTGCATCTCTACAATTTTTTCTAACTTTTCCTGCAAACCCTCACATAAATGGCATCCCGGCTTACTGTATAAAATTAATCGCATTTTTTGATACCAATTCTCACATTGCCAAGCAACAGACTTTTACTATTGTGCTTGGTTTGAGGCATTTATGAACTGACTTGTCATCTCATCTGGAAACCTAACCCCCTAACCTATAGACTTGGTGTCTTGGTGGTTAAATTAAGATTTATTTTTTCACCACTAACTGGAATGCGATTGGCTGTTACAGCATCAGCGAGAGTTGTTTGGGGTGCGATCGCTTGCTGTACATTGGCTGATAGTTCACAACCAGTAACACTGGCCACCATACCAATACTTCCTGCACCTGCGAGTTTTAAGAAATGGCGACGTCCAACAAATCCATTAATTCGACTCATCAATTTAGCTCAATAATGGAATCCAGCTATTCAAAGCTTTATTCGTTCAGGAAAATAACAATTTTCCCCGCTTTCAAGAGTAGGAATTGAGACGATTTAATAGTTATTTAATTTTTATTAAAAAAGATGTGAAGTTATAAATGTATAAGGATATAGAAAAAACAGTAAATCTAATTAAGTGCAAATACTGGAATAAAATTAGGTATTTATTTAACTTTTTGAACTTTTCATTTTTTATTTGAAATTACTTCACATTTATAGGATTGTAATTAACTGTAATTAACGCCAAAATCGGGATAGGCAAACATTTGGAAAGTTCTTGAATGCTGAAAACTATACGAGTATCTCAAGAAACAAAAATCCAGGGTGCATGTCTCATCAATCAAGTAAACTACTTAAGTAATCCTTCATGATCCGACAATCTGCTTTTGGCACTGCTTTAAGTATGCTTGTCCTTGCTGGTGGGTTAACAACCACTTCACTAGGTCATACGTCAACAAAAAATTTGTTCGCCAATCAGACGTTACTGACTCCATCACCTCAGATTGCGTCTGTTGCTACTTTCAAAACAACTGATTTGGAAAAATTGGTTTTTGAGCGAATTAATCGATATCGAGCTTCTCTGGGTCTGAAAAAACTAACTTTAAATGCAAAAATCTCTAAACAAGCAAGAATTCATAGTCAAAATATGGCTAGAGGTAAAGTCCCCTTTAGTCATCAAGGATTTGAACGACGAGTTAATGCTATTCCTATTCGCTACATAAGCGCTGCCGAAAATGTTGCTTATAATTTAGGATATAGTGATCCAGCAGCAGAAGCTGTCAGTGGCTGGATCAAAAGTCCTGAGCATCTAGTCAACATAAAAGGCAATTACAATTTAACCGGAATTGGTGTGGCTACCAATAGTAAAGGTGAAGTTTATTTGACACAAATTTTCATTGGTAATCGGTGATGGGTAATGGGTAATTTTGATTAATCACCAACCACTAACAAACAACTACAATAATGTAGTGTCTGATGGGATTATTTTCTAGTAGACACTGCTTTATTTTTGTGACGATTACATGGAATTACAAGATTTTCAAGTTTGCGATCGCGATCTTAGCGACACTTCTCTATCCCAGTATTTACAAGCTGATGCGATCGCTGTTGATACAGAAACAATGGGATTAATACCGCAACGCGATCGCTTGTGCTTAGTACAATTATGTAATAGCCAAGGTCAAGTAACAGCGATCCGTATAGCTAAAGGACAAACTGAAGCCCCTAACTTAAAAAAATTACTGGAAGCGGCGAATATTGTTAAAGTGTTTCACTTTGCCCGTTTTGATGTTGCTACCTTACGTTACCATTTGGGGATTCACGTCAATCCAGTTTTCTGTACCAAAATAGCTAGTAAATTAGTGCGTACTTATACACCACGTCATGGCTTGAAAGATGTGGTGCAAGAACTAGAACAAGTAGAACTAGATAAAAGCTCTCAAAGTTCCGATTGGGGAAACGCTGATCGACTCACGGAAGCTCAACTTAGCTACGCTGCTAACGATGTCCGCTACTTACTCAAAGTTCAGCAGAAATTAATCGCAATGCTTGAACGAGAAGAACGTTTGCAGATAGCTCAAGAATGCTTTCAGTTTTTGCCGACTATAGTTTCCCTAGATTTGTTGCAATTCAAGGATATATTTGAACATTAAGTTTTGGTCATTGGTCATCCGATTTTGGATTTTAGATTTTGGACTTCGTCGTGAGCGCTACTTCGACAAGGCTCAGTACAAGTCAGTCGAACGATTTTGGATTGACCCTACGGATAAATCCGAGAGCTTGAAGATTTTGGATTTTCGATTTATTCCACAGATAAATCTGGGGGCTTGTACCCTGCTCGGAATTTTTGGTCATTGTTTTTACCAAAAGAGGTAAGAATTTAAACCAAGCAACCCATCCCAACCAATCACCAATGACCAATAACTAATGACAAAAACTTATACTTCTTTTTCTGCTTGTTCTGTGTGTTCTTTCAAGCGATCCACTACATTGTATGCACCAGCACTAGGAGGAATTTGTGCTTCTACAACACCTTCAGTTGGACCACCAATTGCTTTCCATGCAGCCAAACCGCCTTTAAGTTCGGATACATGTTCAAAGCCAGCACTTCTCAACGACTGTGCGGCTTGGGCTGTTTCTTCTTCATTGGCACCATAAACATAGATATCACGACTTTTGGCGATAGTTGCTGTTGCACGATCTACCAATTCATTTAATGGCATTGGCATCGCACCTGTGATATGACCTTGGTTGTGAGTTTGGCGATCGCGTACATCTAGAATTGTTAACGCAGGCTCTCCCCACTCTAAACGAGATTTCAATACATGCACATCAGACTGTGCATCAATTGGGGGTTGTGAAGGAATTATATTTTCTACAAGTTTGTTATCCATAATTTTTCCTCATTTATTTAGACTAAGCACACTCACAAAACCTGAGAACGCCAAGACATGAGCATACAGGGCGTCCCCCAGATTTGAATCTCCCAGAGATGAGTGCAGAATTAAAGTGACTGACCAAAATGTACCCAAAAAAGCTACTAAAACTTCTCTTTCTTGAGAATGAAGCTGAGGAATTTCTCTCTATCTACCTGGAGGTATATTGCTTTATTTCAAAATTTATTTGCCATTTTGTAGATCATTTTTGATGTTTAACCAAAATTTAATCTTAGTCAAATATAATACATTAAAATATTTTATTATTAATTGCTTTACTAAATAAAATTTTACATGTATGCCTACATCTAAAAAACCTTGGAGTTTGGGATTTCTCAGTTTTTTTGAAAATCTTGATCCTCAATCAAAATTAGTATTTATTAGTCTTGGTTTTGCCAGTGTTGGTTTAGTCTTATTTATTATCGGGAATATAATTGTCCGCCTCACTTCACCACAACTTATCCTTGCTGCGGGAGATCCAGAAGGAGAAAGCTATATTATTAGCGAAGCTATTCAAAAGGTCGTACAAAAAAAATCCAACATTAACATTAAAGTAATTGCAACAGGGGGTACGACAGAAAATCTAGAAATGTTACAGACAGGAAAAGCGGAATTAGTGACGGCTCAAGCAGATGTTATTGGGCAAGAAATGGATCTGATTGAAAGTCGTCAATCTCATTCAGAAACTTCTCAGATTCAAGCTTCTCCACGGGCTATTGCAGTGTTGTATCAAGATTTGTTTCAGTTAGTTGTTAGAGATCCAAATATTAAGAACTTTGAACAATTGCGAGGTAAAACTATTGCTTTACCTGCTAAAGGTGGACAATATAAATCTTTTTTGAAAATTGCAGACCATTATGGTTTAGTAAAACAAGATAAACCAGATGTGATTATTTCAGGTTTAAAAAGTAATTATTACGATGATCGGCAAGCAGAAGAAGACTTTAAATCGAAAAGAGCAGATGCGCTGTTTCGTGTGCGCGCTTTAGGTAATCTTGGTATTGCCCAGCTTGTTCAAGATCAAGATGGGCGCTTGTTAGCAATTCCTCAAGCACAAGCAATGAAAATCAAGTATCCTGCTTTTGAAAATGCGAAAATTCCCCAAGGAGCATACAGAGGTAATCCACCGATGCCTTTGACTGAATTAGACACAGTCGCTATAGATCGGTTATTGGTAGCTAGCGAAAAAATTGATGACAATGTAATTAGAGAAATTACGCGAATTATATTTGAAAATCGTCAAGAAATAGCAGATGCGATCGCGGAAAGTCATGCCGAAGTCAAACCTTTAGTTGCTAGCATTAAACGTCCCAGGGATAATGATGGTACAGGTATACCAATTCATCCAGGTGCGATCGCTTTTTACGAACGAGACAAACCATCTTTTGTCCAAGAGAATGCAGATTTTTTAGCCTTAATTTTAACTATTTTTCTCCTTGTAGCTTCCTGGTTTCGACAACTTAAATTATGGGTAGAACGTAGTAAAAAAGATAAAGCCGATGACTATATTAATACGGCTATCAAACTTATGGATAAAGGTATAGGTAAGCTCGAAGACAGACAAAAACAACTTGATAATACTTTTAAAAATGCTGCTGAGGCTTTAATCGGCGAAAGAATTTCTCAAGAATCATTTCGTACTTT
The DNA here is from genome assembly GCA_024239075.1 of Fischerella sp. CENA71. Classification (GTDB taxonomy): domain Bacteria; phylum Cyanobacteriota; class Cyanobacteriia; order Cyanobacteriales; family Nostocaceae; genus Pelatocladus. Next base: position 157,455 of record JANBVI010000027.1, read on the forward strand.
CAATGAAGCTTATAAAACTACAAGAGAAGCAATAGAAAGAGAAAAAGAAATTTTCTATCAAGAAATTGAGCAAAAGCAAAGAGAAATTTCTGCGGAGTATATCAAGGCAGTTGTAGGATTATTACAAGATAAAACCATCAGCAAAGATTTGCTACAAAAAGAATTAGACAACATTCTCGAACAAGTAGCAAGTGATTTGATTGCCGAACAAATTTCTCAAGAATCCTACCGAACTTTTGTGGAAGCATATAAAATTACCAGAGATGCAGTTGAGCGAAAATAATAATGACTTACTACTAAATATATCGGGAAAGGTACAGGATTGGGATTAGCGATCGCTCGTCAAATTATAGTTGAAAAGTACGAAGGTAATTTGAATGTAAATTCAGCTATTGGGCAAGGTTCTGAGTTTAAGATAGAAATACCGATTGGTAAATTTCCCATACCAACAAAGTGAATATTTGGCTCAGAAATTACTAATTTTACTTGATTACCTTATTGCTGACAGGTTACTCTGACCAACTCAGCATTCAATCAATAACATATAATATAAATAAATTTTTACGTAAATTTACTGCTATGCACATGTAAAACCTAGTGTTAGTTTGAGGTGTCCATAAGACAGAAAATAATTTAGGTATTTCATGTCTGCTCAAACCTCAAATAGGAACGTGATTACTGTTAATGAATCGCTGCAAAATGAGTACAAACACAGTAAAAATACACTTGATTTATCTGATGTCTCTCCAATAGGAAAAATTTGGGAAAAGCATCGAACCAATGCTGATAAAATTTCCAATTATTATGCCAGTGCAGGTGAAGGTTGCTTCAATAGATATGCTTGGCGGATAAAAATGTGTTCCGAAATGCTGGAGTTTAAATTAGAATCAGAACTATCAGATGATATTCCCCAGCTAAAACTATTAGATGCGCGATTTTGTCGCGTTCGTCACTGTCCAGTTTGTCAGTGGCGACGAAGTTTGATGTGGAAAGCAAAAGCTTATAAAATTTTGCCTGAAGTTGTCGCTAACTACCCCAAGTATCGCTGGCTATTTATTACGTTGACAATCAAAAACTGCCATATAGAAGAGCTACGGCTAACTTTAGATGGAATGAACAAAGCCTTTAAGCGCTTGACTGAATTAAAGGTATGGCGTGTGAAAGGATGGGTGAAATCAGTTGAAGTTACCAAAGGTCGAGATGACGTATCAGCGCACCCACATTTACATATTTTAGCAATGGTGTCACCTTCTTATTTCAGTCATGCCTATATATCTCATGCCAAGTGGGTAGAATTATGGCAGCAGTGCTTGCGTGTTGATTATCAGCCTGTTGTTCATGTTAGCGCGATCGCAAAACATCACGATCCAAAAGTACTTATTCCAGAAATTCTCAAATATCAGGTGAAAGAATCGGATTTAATAGCTGATAAAGAATGGTTTTTGGAATTAACCCGTCAGTTGCATAAAACCAGAGCCATTGCTGTCGGAGGTATACTGAGGCAATATATGCGGGAATTGAAAGAGAAAAATCAAAACCTCATTGATGAAAATGAAGCGAATGACGAGGTGAATGAGAGAAGTTTTTTTTTCAAATGGGAGCGTAAGTTACAGAAGTACAAAAATGAGTGATAATTGCGATTACTCAAAATACTCACTATCCGGAAGGTAGGGAGGTTTCAGTCCTCTAAAGAATGTAGAAGCTTGTGTGAGAAGATAATGAGTATAAGCAGCATATTGGTGATGTGGGTATTGAGATGCAAGCCTTTGGTATTCAGCATAAGGTGCAATAAAGTAAATTACTTTTCCAGTAAAATAAGGCTTTTCACGATGAATTATAACAGACTTATACCAATGAATAAATTCAGGTTTATTAGTAAAAGAATTAGGTATAAAAATTCTTCCCAAAGGAAAGCCTGGAACTTCATGAAGGTTAATCAAGAATTCTGGCATACTTAGTTCAATCCTTAATAAGTTATTAACTACACCCTTCTCCCCTTCCGAAGGATAAAAAAAAATAATCTCCGATTAGAGGGGAAAAACTCTTTTTATTCTTTCATTTAATTTAGGCGTTAGCCTATAATTCCAACCATTCAACTAGTGGTTGGAATTAAAAAACTTCACTTGAAATTGAAAAATAAATTCGATAAAATAATTTAATAAATTTAAATTTAGATATAAATATATAGAAGCAATAAAGCTTACTTATATGCACTATAGTAAATACTCTTGCTGAATCTGAAGGAGTAGAATTTTGGATAGCTGACCGACTGCTTGCTGAAGCTGCTAAAAACTCAGGCGGTTTATGGGCATATCTTTGACGAAGCAACACCATAAAAAATTCATAAAAAAGGTGGCTTTTCAACCACCTTGACAAAAAAATAAATTCAGAAAATTTTAAGCCAATACAAAATCAACATCGCTCGTTCCACCAGTTTCAGATTTTCCAGAACGTAATTTTTGATTATTCACTTCCACAGCAAAAGGTGTGCTGTCTAAAGTAAGATTGTAGTCAGTTTTCTCATTGGTATACCCAACACTGGCGATCATCTTCCGACCTTGATCAGTGTAGAGAAAAGCCAACATTTGATTTTTTTGTTGCTTATTGTCGTATGCCCAAATGACCATATATTGATTGTTTTCATAATCAAATATTTTGGGTGGCCGATTTGGGACATAACGCCCTGCTTCACCAAAACTTTTATCTAGAAAATCTTGCACAGAGTTAGTTTCTACAGTTGCATAAGCAACTTCTTGGGGAGACGTCGCTACAGCATCGCCTTGACTCTCATCAACAACTTCTTCCTTCCCACGATTGCGGAAATAATCTACTGCGGCTTTAGTCCCAATAGCACCAACAGTAGCAATTCCAGCTCCAATGAGTATGTTACGAAGTTTGTTATTATTCATCGTTGATTGTGATTGTTAAAAACACCACAGATAATAGTCAAGGGTCAAGGGTCAATAGTCAATAGTCAAACAATTTTGGATTTTGGATTTTGGATTTTAGATTGACCCCCATGTCTCCTTGTCCCCCTTCTCAATATTTTAATTTTTAATTGTTTTGTCTCCTTACCCTTACTAATTCGCCTGCTAAGTTGATCGCTGCTTTCATACTAGTTGCATCAGCAATTCCCTTACCTGCAATATCAAATGCTGTACCGTGATCTGGTGAGGTACGAATAAAAGGTAGACCGATAGATGTATTGACGGCTCGGTCAAATGCCATTAATTTGACTGGAATTAAACCTTGGTCGTGGTAGAGTGCCAGATAAGCATCTGCTGCTTTGCTTAAGTCAACGCCACCGTACCAAGCTTTACCCGGCTCAACCCACATTGTATCGGGCGGAATTGGGCCATCTAATTGCCATTGGGGGCGTTTTTGCCGTTCTTTATCTAGCCAGGGAATAATTTTATCTAGTTCTTCATGTCCGAGTTGTCCCTGTTCACCACTGTGGGGATTTAAACCCGCGATCGCAATTTTGCCACTATCAAGACCAAAATCTTTCTCTAAACATTCCACCAGCAAATCGAGTTTTTTTGTCAGTAAGTCTAATGTTAATGCTTCCGGTACTTGACATAAAGGTATATGTGTAGTCGCAAGTAAACACCGTAGTGTCCAACTAGTATGGGGCGATCGCGCTACGAACAACATGCCAAATTTATCTGTACCTGATTTTTCAGCTAAAAGTTCTGTTTGCCCTGGATAATCATATCCTGCTGCTTTCCAAGCAGATTTGGCAATCGGAGCAGTCACGATCGCATCAAATTCACCTTTTTGAGTGCAGGCGATCGCACATTCCATAGACGCGAAACTAGCTGCACCACTGGCTGCATTACCTGTCCCCATCACAATTTCGCGTTTTATTTCTTCTTCTAACGGTACATCCAGAATTGATAGATTTTCTGGATTCGCTAGAGGTACTAAATTCCCACTGACAAGAACTCTGGTATAGTTTTCCAAAAGTAAATCTTGGCTACCCACAACCGTCACATCAAAATTTTTGCTCAGTTCTGGATCTGCCAAAGCTTTTAATATCACTTCTGCTCCTATTCCGCTTGGATCTCCCAAGGTTAGCGCTAGGCGTGGGCGATGTTGTAATGGTGATATAAGGTTTTTTTGCTCGGACTGAGACATATAAGTGATTTTCTTAACACAGCTTGTAACTTTCCTTAATTAAAACCGCCTCAATGCGATAATGTTAAGTGTCACCCAACCAAGGAAAATGAAGTATAACAAATAGCAGCACTTGCTTTGTGGCTGTCTACACAAACAATCACCAAAGCAAGCAAGATATATACTATTCACTCTGCTTATCTTTATAGGTTAATCTGAGAACCTGTGTCACAATACTTCATATTAGTTTAATCCTAACAGCAGTTCCAAAAGGCTCTGGTAGACTTAACTTAATTCAATAATTTGTAAAAAAGGAGAACTACAACAAATGGGCGGCGAAATGTTCAATGCAGCTCTACTATCCTTTGGCTTAATTTTTGTAGGCTGGGCTTTAGGTGCTTTGTTGCTAAAAGTCCAAGGTGCAGAAGAAGAGTAATTCTTTGAGTTGAAATTTTTTCTAGATCGAGAGGCTTTGCTGTAGTCTCTCGCTCCTGTCACCATGTTAAAAAGAATGTAAACTTTTGTTTGTTCATCTAATTCTGTTAAGATTTTATTCATAAAACTTTAAGTTTCGTAAAAAACCCTCATGACATTATTAATTGTCGGTGCCACTGGCACCTTGGGAAGACAAGTGGCTCGTCGTGCCATCGATGAGGGGTATAAAGTACGTTGTCTTGTCCGGAGTGCTAAGAAAGCCGCATTTCTCAAAGAGTGGGGTGCGGAACTTGTACCTGGAGACCTGTGCTACCCCCAGACATTAAAAGCTGCATTAGAAGGTGTTACTGCCGTAATTGATGCGGCTACATCTCGTCCTACCGATTCATTAAGTATTAAACAAGTGGACTGGGAAGGCAAGGTATCCTTAATTCAAGCGTGTTTAGCAGCAGGCATAGAGCGTTTTATATTCTTTTCCATCCTGGATGCTGACAAATACCCAGAAGTTCCACTGATGGAAATTAAGCGGTGTACAGAAATTTATTTAGCAGAATCGGGCTTAAAGTATACTACCTTGCAACTAGCCGGCTTTATGCAGGGTTTGATTGGTCAATATGGAATCCCCATTTTAGAAAATCAGCCGGTTTGGGTAACAGGTAAATCTTCGCCTATAGCCTACATGGACACTCAGGATATAGCTAAATTTGCAGTTCGGGCATTGAGTGTACCAGAAACCGAAAAGCGGGCTTTCCCAGTTGTGGGTACTCGTGCTTGGAGTGCAGAAGAAATAATTAGCTTGTGCGAACGCTTATCAGGCAGAGAAGCTAGAGTCACACGGATGCCAATTAATTTACTGCGTACTGTCCGCAAAATACTCCGCTTCTTCCAGTGGGGATGGAATGTAGGAGACAGACTAGCATTTACAGAAGTACTAGCAAGTGGTAAACCTCTCAATGCTTCGATGGATGAAACATACCAAGTTTTTGGTTTTGATTCCAAAGACACCACAACCCTAGAAAGCTACTTGCAAGAGTACTTTAATCGCATTATGAAGAAACTTAAAGAGCTAGATTACGAGAAAAATAAAAAGAAAAAAGACAAAAAGACTCCTTTTAAAAAAGTTAATAGTCAATAGTCAAGGGTCAAGGGTCAATAGCTATTAACAAAGGACTAATGACTAAATTGACCAAAGTATGTCACGATTAACATAATAAAGAGCAGCTCCTAAAGATTGGATATTTGAGTGTGCCGAAAGTAGGCATTATATACAACGACGTTAAGCCGATAGCGGGTCGCGTCGCTATTGAACTTAAAGAAAAGTTCACTGCCCACGGTTGGGATGTCTGCATCACAACTGGCATCGGTGGCATGTTGGGCTACTCTACCCCAGAAAGTCCTATATGTCACACACCTATTGAGGGTTTGACACCTCCTGGTTTCGACCCAGAAACAAAATTCACTGTTGTGCTAGGCGGAGATGGCACAGTCTTGGCAGCATCCCGTTTAGTTGCTTCATGTGGTATTCCCATGCTCACTGTAAATACAGGTCACATGGGATTTTTGACGGAAACTTACCTCAATCAACTGCCTCAAGCAGTAGATCAACTAATAACAGGTAAGTATGAAGTTGAAGAGCGAGCAATGCTCACTGTCAAAGTGTTTCGGGGAGATTCAATCCAGTGGGAAGCCCTCTGTTTGAATGAAATGGTATTACATCGAGAACCATTAACCTCGATGTGCCATTTTGAAATTGCAGTGGGCCGTCACGCACCAGTTGATATTGCTGCTGACGGTGTGATTATTTCTACTCCAACAGGTTCTACGGCTTATTCATTGAGTGCTGGTGGTCCGGTTGTAATCCCAGGTGTACCAGCATTACAGCTAGTGCCTATTTGTCCCCATTCTTTGGCATCAAGGGCATTGGTATTTCCTGATACAGAACCAGTCAACATTTATCCAGTCAATACTCCTCGATTGGTAATGGTAGTTGATGGTAATGGTGGGTGTTATGTTTTGCCAGACGATCGCGTAAATGTAGAGCGATCGCAATACTGTGCTAGATTTATTCGCCTGCAACCACCAGAATTCTTCCGAGTTCTCAGGGAAAAACTGGGTTGGGGTCTGCCACATATTGCCAAACCAACCTCAGTAGAATTGCCGTAATCGGGGGATCGGGGGACAAGGGGACAAGGCAGATAACAGAGAAATTTCTCCCCATGCCCGATCCCCAATGCCTGATCCCCGATCCCCGATCCCCAATGCCCAATCCCCATTACCCATTACCCATTACCCCAAATCCTAAACAAGAGATTAAATTTTCTGCGTATAGAGTTTTTTATTGCTAAAGCTATACTTTGACGTGTTAAAACATTTGAGATAACTTGTCAACTCAGGATAATATCTATCACTAGTAAACTTGTGAATTACGCTTATAACTGGTGTACAAGCGTTCGTTAGGACATTTGTACGAATCCAAAATCTATAGACGCGAGTAATCCAAAATCTAAAATCCAAAATCCAAAATCCATATGACGCTTGCTCACAACCCCTGTGTTTTGGTGATTGAAAGCGACGAGAGTTTGGCTCATCAGATCGCTTTTGATTTAAAAGAATCTGGCTATGATTCTGTTGTGGCTCATGATGGGGTGAACGGTTTGCAACAAAGCCGTGATCGCCAACCAGCTTTAGTAGTGATTGACCGGATGCTAGCAGGAGAGTCTGGGCTGTCTTTGTGTAAAAATCTGAGAACTACTGGAGTGCGATCGCCTGTTCTAGTCTTAATGGCACGGGATACGGTTGATGATCGTATAGCTTGCCTAGAAGCAGGAGCTGATGATTATTTTCTTAAGCCTTACCGTTCGGAAGATTTTTTAAACTTAATTCGCCTCTACTTAAAGCCTGATGTAGACACTACAGAACAGTTACGTTTTGCTGATTTGGTTTTAGACCTCGCCACCCGTCGTGCTATTTATAACGGACGAGCGATCGACTTGACCATGAAAGAATTTGAATTACTAAAATATCTGATGGAACATCCTCGCGAAGTCCTAACCCGCGAACAGATTTTGGAAAATGTTTGGGGTTATGACTTCATGGGTGAATCAAATGTGATAGAAGTATATATTCGTTACCTACGTTTAAAAATAGAAGACGAAGGACAAAAGCGCCTCATTCAAACAGTGCGCGGTGTCGGTTATGTGTTGAGAGAATCTTAGATAAGTTCAGTTATCAGTTATCAGTTATCAGTTATCAAATTCCATAACTTAACTGTTAACTGTTTACATAACCCCTAACCACTAAATAAATGACAATTGACAAATGACAATTGACAAATGACCAAAATAATGTTTTCTATCCTATTGGGTGTGCTGTTAATAGGCTGTTCATCTCCTACACCAGCAAAATCTTCCACTGATACACCTAGTTCTCAAATTCAACCAGTGAAAACTGAGCAATTATCACTTGATACAAGCAAGGGTCAGCAGCTACCTATTTCTGCTCAGGCTGTTGTTCCCAATGGCACCAAAATAGATTTGGAAGTAGCACAAACCCCAGAACAACAAGCAATGGGGTTAATGTATCGACCCGCTTTAAGCCCAAATCGAGGAATGTTGTTTCAATTTTCCACGCCGATCGCAGTCAGTTTTTGGATGAAAAATGTACCTGTACCTCTAGATATGGTTTTTCTCCGCAAAGGAGTTGTACAGGCGATCGCAGCCTCTGTACCACCTTGTACTGCTGATCCCTGCCCTACCTATGGTCCTAAAACCCAAGTAGATCAAGTCATTGAACTGCGGTCTGGACGAACTAGTGAACTAGGATTAAAAAAAGGAGATATTGTTAAAATTGCTTACTTGAATTCAGGTAAATTACGGTGATCACAAATTCAACCATGATGCTAAAACGCTTATACAATCAAATATAAGAAATTTTTGATAAAAAAATAATTAAGTACCTGGTAAAAAAGTTACTAGTAAAGTTAATATTTAATACAGTGTCAAATAGACAGGCCCTGACGTGTTCAAGCTGGGGTCTAGGTTTTGGCTTTCTGTAACTAAAATCTATCTTTTGGCGTACGTGTAAAGATTCGCCAATAAGCGATTATTTAGCTAAGGAATACTTCTCACTACAGGTGTATTTAGCTAAACAACTGAGGTAAAAAGGATAAACCTGATTTATCTAGGTTAGCTACTCGATATTTCCCAGGTGAAAGTAGCGCTACAATTAATAACTTCAACAGTGCTTTTCTTCAAAAACACAAGAGACACAAGCATCGTTTATCGGTTGATTGTGTTAGCTCGGTGACTGAATAAAAGCCTTGTTACAATTCCGATGAACTACTGGATAACAGTAGTTTGAGGGAGAAGCATAAACAACGTAAGGGGGTGAACTACAAAATGCTACCATCTAACTACACACAACTAATTCGTTTTTTACAAGAAGATTTGGCAATTTCTGCGGCTTCTATCAATGTTGCGCTCCGCCATATCAAGCAAGATCCCGGACCTTTGCCGATGGTTCTTTGGCAGTATGGGTTGATAACTCTCGAACAGTTAGAACAAATCTACGACTGGATGGAAACTGCGGCATAGATTAGGGATAGCTCATTGAAGGGAATAAAAAATGTGGCATCAACTTGGCTTCCTACGAAGTCTCGCAAGAAGGAAAGTTTGCTTAAGTAATTTATACTGTTTCACTTATAACAAGTTACAAGAGCGAGCTGAATTATCAGCTCGCTCTTTAAATTTGTTCATAATTTGTTATTTGTCATTTGTAGTTTGTAATAACTTAATGGCTAATAACCAATGACCGTGGGGAAAACTCCCTTTCCACCCGCAGGGTAATCCAAAATCGTTCGACTGACTTGTACTGAGCCTTGTCGAAGTAGCGCTCACGACGAAGTCTAAAATCCAAAATTGTTTGACGAGCAGCCACTGCGTGTTGATGGGCAACTTTAAAATTTTTGAATAATTGCTATATCAGTATTATTTCGCTTATTAATTGTAACAATTTTTTATTTTAAGAATTAAAATACTTAATATCGTCATCTCATCAGTAAAAACTATACAAATAGGCGTATTTCTATATTGCTCTTATATCCTTATTTATATAAATCTTTGAACAAAAGTATAATTATAAATCCCTATTTAATGCCTCGTGTCTACACGTTTTGTTCTTCCTGTGTCTTCATCAATTCTCTCTTCTGACTTACTCCAGCAAATACCGGTCGGGTTAATGGTGTTGGGTACAAATGCAGAAATTCTATTTTGCAATGTACTAGGTTGTCAACTGCTACATCGTACAGAACAAGAACTTTTGGGGATTACTGCTTTTGGTGCTACTTGGAAAGTTTTGCAAGCAGACGGAACAGTATTTGCTAACCCAAAACTATTGCTTTCAAGACAAGAAAATCTGGTTTTAGGTATTGCTCATCCTCAAAATGGTAGTTACATTTGGTTGTTGGTAAATACTCAACTGCAAGACAATACAAACCAAACAATTTGTACTTTCAGTCATATCACTGAACGACAAAGCAGTGAAGTTAGCCTGCGTCACACTCAAACTCGCTTGGAACAACAAAATCAAGTTTTATTGGCACTGGCTAAGAGTAAAACTATGGCATTAGGTGATTTAAATCATGCTTTAGCTGAAATTACAGAAGCTGCTGCTACCACCTTGGGAGTAGAACGTGTCAGTGTCTGGCTTTACAATGGCGATCGCTCCAAAATAGAATGTCTCAACCTCTACGAACAAACACCAAATCGTCACAGTAGTGGCGCAGAATTAGCAGCAGTTAACTATCCAGCATACTTTCAAGGATTAGAAACAGAGCGTACTATTGCTGCTAATGATGCCTATACTGATCCCCGTACCTGTGAATTTAGGACAACATACTTACCTGCGGTTGGCGTCACATCTATGTTAGATGCACCCATTTGGTTAGAAGGAAAAATGATTGGCGTAGTCTGCCATGAATTTACTCAGGGTGTACGCCATTGGACTATTGAAGAACAAAATTTTGGGGGTTGTATCGCTGACTTAGTTACCTTGGCGATGGAAGCAAACCAGCGTCAAAAAGCACAAGAGGCGCTACGACAAAGCGAAGCTAGATTCCACAAACTTACAACTCATATACCAGGGGTAATCTATCAGTTTGTCCTACATCCCGACGGTTCAGTGAATATTCCCTACGTTAGTTCCTATTGTCGGGAAATGTTTGAATTAGAGCCAGAACAGATACAACAAAATGCACAACTGCTATTATCACAAGTTCATCCTGACGATCACCACAGTTTACATGAGTCGATGGCCATCTCAGCCACAACCTTAGAACCTTGGGTGTGGGAAGGACGTTTTATTAATCCTAGTGGGAAGTTGAAATCACTGTCTGGTGCTTCTCGTCCAGAAAAATTAGCAAATGGTGACATTACCTGGGATGGCTTGTTAGTAGACATCACAGAACGCAAACAGACTGAAGTTGCTTTAGCCAAGCGAGAACGTTATTTAGCAATACTAGTAGAAGTACAACGGCGATTGCTAGCTGATGATACTGATGGCAATTGCTATACACACATTTTAGAACCACTGGGACAAGCTTCTGGTGCTAGTCGTGTTTATCTGTTCGAGAACTTCCAAGATCATACAAAAAAATTCTTTGCTCGTCAGCGTGGCGTCTGGTGTACCAAAGAAATCAACAATCTAACCTTACAAAATTTACCCTTGCTAGAGGTTTTTCCCCGTTGGATTGAATTGTTAGCAAGGGGTGATATTGTTGCAGGCATAGCTACAGAATTTCCAGAGCCAGAACAAAATATACTTACTGAGCATCATATTCTCTCGATTCTGGTTTTGCCACTGATCGTAAACAATAAATTCTGGGGCTTTATTGGTTTTGATAATTGCCAAGAACGTAGTTCTTGGGATTCCTGGGAAGTGGATTTATTAGCAGCCGCCGCCGCAGCGATCGCTCTCCATCAAGAAAGAGCATTGGCAGAAAAATCATTATCTCAGGCTAAGGATGAATTAGAAATTCAGATAGACAAGCGAACCAAGGCTTTAAAAGATGCCAATCATCAATTATTAGTAGAAATTGCTGAACGTTCTGCTGCTCAGTGTGCTTTACAAGTATCTTTAGAAAATTTGAAAAAAGCTCAAACTCAACTTGTTCAGACTGAAAAAATGTCTTCGTTGGGACAAATTGTTGCTGGTATTGCCCATGAAATTAATAATCCAATCAGTTTTATTGCTGGTAATTTAGTATATGCCAATCAATATACATCTGACCTACTTGATATGTTGCGCTTGTATCAAGAATACTGTCCTCACCCAGGAGCAGAAATTTTCAAGCGATCGCAAGAAATAGATTTCGATTTTTTGGTAACAGATTTGCCCAAACTTTTAGAATCTATGCAAGTCGGTGCTAAACGTATTAGTGATATAGTTCTCTCTTTAAGAAACTTCTCACGCCTTGACGAAGCTGAGATGAAATCTGTAAATTTGCACGAAGGCATCGACAGTACTCTATTAATTTTACAACACCGAATCAATTCTCAAAATCGTAATTCTCCAATTCAAATTATTAAAGAGTATGGTGAATTACCCAAAGTTGAATGCTATCCAGATAAACTCAATCAAGTCTTTTTTAATATCCTAAATAATGCCATTGATGCTTTAGAAGAATCAAGAGCATATAGTCAACATTCCAGAGCCAGAAATTCGGGACTTTTGACTAAATCAGAAATTCGTATTTCCACAGAACTTGCTGTTAATAATGTACGAGTACGAATAGCTGATAATGGCCCTGGGATGAGTGAACAAATCAAAGCACAAGTATTTGATCCCTTCTTTACCACTAAACCTGCCGGTCGTGGTTCTGGTTTAGGATTATCTATTAGCTATCAAATTGTAGTTGAAAATCACAAAGGCGTGTTATGTTGCACTTCCAAACAAGGGGAAGGAACCGAATTTTGTATTGAAATTCCAGTTTGGCAGAATGTAACTTGATCAAAAAACAGAAACTACGTTCGTAGTGTAGACGCTCGTAAGAGTGGCTTCCCAAAGGGTGGACTTTAGTCTTTATTTTTAACCACCGACTTATCCTCTCAGAAAGATGTCAAGGCGATCGCACCTCCGCTAAAACCTAAATAGAAGGAATATAATTGAAGGTGCCAAGCAATGGCAGATAAATCTCAAAAAGATATAAAAGATAAAAAAACAGATAATATACCTGCTACTGATATCAAAGAAGATAAGCATTCTTTATTAGAATCCTTTGCCGAAACATTAGGCTGTGCAGCTGGAACGGCTGTGGGAGTAGGAACAGTAGCTGGTAGCACTGCGATCGAAGCCGGGAAAGCAGTTGCAGAAACAGCAGCCGAAGTAGGGGAAGCAGCAGCCAAGCAAGCACGCCATCTGATTGAGAAAGCAACTCATACAGCAGGACATGTAACAGAACGCCTGGGTGAGAATTCACTCATCCGTAAAGTCGCTGGCGTGTTAAATCTGAATTGGTTAGTGGGTGCGAGTGACAATGTTGATATAGAAAAATCCGCAGCTACGGTGAAAAAGCTTCAGCAAGAACATCCCCATGAATCACCTAGCCAAATTGCTCACCGGATCATGGTAGAAAAAGCAGCGAAAGCAGGTGGAATAGGGTTTGCAAGTAGTATATTACCAGGATTTGCAGCAGCGCTATTGGCAGTAGATTTAGCGGCTACCACCCAGTTGCAGTCAGAAATGATTTATCAGATTGCTGCTGCCTATGGGTTAGATTTAAAAGATCAAAGCCGTAGAGGTGAAGTTTTGGCAATTTTCGGTTTAGCTTTTGGTGGTGGTCGTTTGTTGAGAACAGCAGGTTTAGGTTTGTTGCGAAATGTACCTTTTGCGGGAGCGGTGATTGGTGCTAGCTCAAACGCGACTATGGTTTATTCTTTAGGATACGCGGCTTGTCGATTTTATGAAGCCAAGCTAGATGAATCCAAGTCTCTAACTTCTGAAGAAACCTTAGCAGAACTCAAGCAAGAAAGCGAAAATTATTTAGAAACTGCGATCGCTCAACAAACAGTGATGGATCAAATCTTAGTTCACATGATCCTCGCCAGACATCCCGACAAGACTTGGGAAGAAATTTTGCCAGAATTACAAGCTTTAAATCTCAGTCCAACTTCTTTGGAAGCAATAGGCAAAAACATCAAATCACCCCAGCCATTGCAAGAACTGCTTAATCAACTTAACCGAGATTTTACCATACCACTCTTAGTTCAGGCTTACAGAATTGCCAAAGTAGATGGTGAGATTAAACCCGCAGAACAAAAAGTAATTGATGCGATCGCCACTAAATTTAGTATTGATTTGAATCAAATTCAATCAATGGTCAATGCTCAATAGTTATTTGATAAGTTTGTAGTAAGGACTTTAGTCCTCATTTAAGCACGCTTGGTACTTACTACGAACTTCCTTCTATTTAAAAGATGCACCCAACACAGTTAACTGATAACTGATAACTGATAACTGATAACTGATAACTAATAACTAATCAAGTCTCATCAGGCTCGTCTACGTAATTCAAAAAATCACCCGGTTGGGCGTTTAATTGCTTACAAATCACTTCAACGCTTCCTCTATCGGGATAAATATTTCTATCTCTCCAAAGCCTAAATGCAGTTGCTCTTGGCAGTCCAGTGATTTGCCAAAATTTGTTGGCGCTAGGAATACCTTTTTCTTTACCAAATTCTTGAATTCTATTTGTTAGTCCCATTGGATAAGATGACTCCCAGTGTATTATTTTTTTAATATAACCTATTGACACGTGTTATTAAGTGGGATTAAATATTAATAAGAGAAGGGCGATCGCACCTGCAAGTACTCTCGCCCTCTCTGTCCCCAAACATACATTCAGGACTATTCCATGATGCCACAACTCGTTCTTTGTCAAACAGCTACAAGAGGTTTAATCAATTTAACTTACATTCGCCAGATTCGCTTTCGTAATATACCGATTCACAATAAATTACAATATACCTGCATCTTGACTTGGAGTAACGGCGAGCAAGATGTTTTTGTTGATAAAGATGCTCAAGCCATCGTCCAAACACTGAGAAAAATCACAAAACCAATTTAAAATTACATCCAGGGTGAGCAATCCTCACCCTACCAAATCAGAGAAATATTTGTTACAAATGACCAATGACTAATGACTAATCGCAAATGACAAATGATTAATTGGAAAAACCTACTCAACCTCTTTCTCCAATCTCATTGTCCTTTGTGTGAGCGTTCCACTTCTCAAGAATTATGTCCAAACTGTATTTGCCAACTGCAAAAATGTCATAACCCCAACACTCATTGTCTACCGATATTTGCTTGGGGTGCATATGGTGGTATCCTCAAACGAGCGATCGCTACAATGAAATACGAAAATCACCCGGAAATTGCTCGTCCGTTGGGACAATTATTAGCAGAAGCATGGTTATCACATCAGGGGTGCGATCGTAATTTAGTAGTTGTTCCGATTCCACTTCACGCCAAAAAGCTCAAACAACGCGGATATAACCAAGCTACACTCATCGCTCAAAGCTTTTGTGAAGTCACCGGATTACGATTAAAAAAACATGGTTTAGAAAGAATTAAAGCAACTGACGCACAATTTAGCTTGTCTGCCTCACAGCGACAAGAAAACTTAACAGAAGCCTTTAGATTAGGGCAAGACTTGCGTGCATCATCGAAATTCCCAGTACTATTAGTAGATGATATTTATACCACAGGCGCAACTGCCAGGTCTGCGATCCAAACACTCCATCAAAGCGGTATCTCTGTTTATGGTTTAGTCGCAGTTGCAACCACTGCTAAATCATTTAAAGCTTGATAACTGAGAACTGATAACTGATAACTGAATCATACGTGGGCAAGCTGTGCTAGAGACAACTATAATTAGGCCAATCGCGCTTAATTTGTGGGAAAACGTTTGGGGATGATAACTCAGGCTTTTATCGTAAGTTTAAAAAAAATTGCTTTCATTCCTGCCTCTTTACTGGCAGTTGGTATGAGTTCAACAGCAACTTTTGCTCAACTTAACAAGTTGTACAATCCAATTCCTCTACCTGGCAGTTATGAAGTTTCTGATACACTATCGGAAAAAGATATTCCCACAGGTCAGGGTGGATTTGCCCGTGACTATATGGTGAGTTTGAAAAAGGGTGATAACCTAGCGGTTGATCTCAGTTCGGAAAACTTTGATAGTATTGTCACTCTGCTGGGACCAGACGGTACGACAGTCGCAGAAAATGATGATGGTCCTGATGGTAGCAGTAATTCTTTGTTGTTTACCCGCATTGTAGAACCCGGAACTTACATCGTTCGCGTCCGCTCTTTCGGCGAAACTGGAGTCGGGACTTTTAAACTTAAGGTAACGCGATTGCAGCCAGTTAAATGATGTGAACTACCTCTAGTTTCGCTTCACTACAACTAGGGGCTTCCGTATTTAACTATAAGAATGCCAACCTGGAACTTGCGTCCAACTTTACCCTCTCTCTTCCATTTCTGTATGTGTAGGTTTGCAGATGGTTAATATCATGTCATAAAAACTCTGATACAAATACAGTTGGTGTCAGAGATGGGAAGTCTCATATTTTACGAAATTTATATCGTGATTGGTGTTAATTCTTATTACTTAAAGCTTCAAAGATAAATATTAGATCAGAAGCCATAGAGTATTATACTCTTTGGCAGAGTTTTTGAAATACTTGCAATAAATCTGGGTACTAATGGGCATCTACCTTTAATCCTACTAAGACTGATATCTTAAGTAGGCTAGAAGCTTTGCATCTCCATTGTCTTGTTTTGAATGATATGGAATTAGCCAAAAATGCCTCAAAATAATGAAAATATTTTTAATCAAGAGTTTCCAGACAGCCAAGGACTGTTTAAGGAACAGCTCTCTATTGAAGCCCAATGGACGCAGTATTTTACGGATGCTGTTGGACATATTCAAAACTCTTTAACAAAAGAAAATATCCTCAAAACCAGCGTGGAAGAAGTGCGGCGAGTACTTGCCTGTGATCGAGTAGTTGTTTATAGCGTAGACAAATACTCGCAGGGGATAGTTATTGCTGAATCTGTCGCTGCTGGTTGGGTAAAAGCTATAGGAATGACCATCCAAGATCCCTGTTTTGAAGCTAGATACATAGAAAAGTACCAAAATGGTCGTGTCAGAGCTATCGAGAATATCTACGATGCAAATCTCACACCTTGTTACATAGAGCAACTAGAAAAGCTGGGAGTAAAGGCGAATTTGGTTGCACCAGTTCTCAACGAAGGTAAACTGCTCGGTTTGTTGGTCGCGCACCAATGTTCTCAACCACGTCAATGGCAACAACATGAAATCAGGTGGTTCTCACAGATTGCCATGCAAGTTGGCTTTGCCCTTGATAATGCCACATTCTCAACACAAGTGAGTCATTTCCGCCAACAAGCAGATATCGAAGCAGAATGGACAAAGTACTTTACTGACACAGTAAGATACATTCGCGCTTCTTTGAAAGAAGAAGATATTCTGGAAACTGCAACCGAAGAAGTGCGAAGAGTACTGGGTTGCGATCGCGTCGTGATTTACGGACTCAATACAGAGTCTATGGGAGTGATCATCGCTGAATCTGTTGCTGCTGGCTGGGTAAAAGCTATAGGAAGAACAATCAAAGACCCCTGTTTTGAAGCCAGGTACATCGAACAGTATCAAGATGGTCGTGTCAGAGCTAGCGATAATATCTACGATGCAAATCTCACACCTTGTTACATAGAGCAACTAGAAAAGCTGGGAGTAAAGGCGAATTTGGTTGCACCAGTTCTTAATGAGGGCAAATTGCTCGGTTTGTTGGTCGCGCACCAATGTTCTCAACCACGTCAATGGCAACAACATGAAATCAGGTGGTTCTCACAGATTGCCATGCAAGTTGGCTTTGCTCTTGATAATGCCAAACTCTTAGAAGAAAATGCTCTTGCTTATCAAACTATTGAAAATATATCTCAGCAGCAGTCTCAACAAGAAGAGTTCCAACAGCTATTGACTGAACTGCTCAAGGGCAGCGAAATCAGTTTTAAAGCTTTTTCAACTAAAGCTCATCATATATCAGAATCTCTTGCTGTTGCCCTTAACCAAATTCAAGAGGTTGCTAGTGTTGCTAAAAATATGGAACTCACTGCCGAACAAGCAGAATACCAAGTGCAGCGAAACAATCAGATACTACAAGAAGGACAGGAAACAATAAGGGATACAATACACAAACTTTCTGTTCTTCAGCAAGCAGTTACAGATGGTATGAACAAGGTTAGGCAGATGAGTGAGTACTGCAAAAAGCTCTCTGATTTAACCTACTTTGTTTGTGATGTAGCGAAACAGATGAATAGCCAAAGAAAAGTAGAAAATGATGAGCAAGAATATGTGATGAGTAATACTGAGGAAGTAGATGCACAAACAAAACTTTTAGTGAAAGTTATTGTAGAAGAAATTCAACCCCTAATTACTTCCATGCTCACAGGAACTAATCAAATGGTTGAGACAATGGAAACTGGAAGCGAACAGGTATTGGCTGGAGCACAATCGCTAGAGGCAACTCAGCAAAAACTCTATCGTATTGCTAGTGTGAGTGTTCAAGTGACTAAGCTAGTGGAGAAAATAGCTCAGGCTGCTGCTAATCAAGCACAAAATTCTAATAATGCAACTCTACATATGTTATCAGCTAATGATCTTGCCCATCAAACCGTAGAACAATCACAAGCGATGACTACTTCATTCAATCACATGATGAAAGTTGCTCAAGAGGATTCACAAAAAAGCGGTTTTTGGGAAAATTTGAAGCGCTCATTGCTCTCTTCCCGTACTTTAATCGCAATTTTTGCACAAAGAAAATAGAATTTCTTTAAGAAATTTCTACAGACCGTCAAGTTGGGAATTGGCGGTCTGAGCAAGACTCGTCGGGAGAGGTGTGAAGGTATGGGGGTTTAAAGGGCTAGAGAAAACAGCGTTTGTGTGAAAAAGATTGGTTATCGCAATCAGGTTTTCAGTGTGGTCATTACACACAAAAATAGGGCTTCAGTCCATTCGACGACAGCACCATAAGTATCGCCAGTATGTCCGCCTAGTTTGTGATTAAACCAGGCTCCAGTCATGATTGCGATCGCACTTCCACTAACTATCATTGCCATAGCAAAAAAGATTTGATCACGGTTAAGGAAAATTTGTCCACTACTCACAACTATCAATAAAACTAGCGTTGGTAGCCAATCTTTGTATGAACGAATAGCTTGTTTATGAAAGGCTCCCTTACCAGTTGGTTTCAGGTAAGGATAACGAGCGATCGCCATGACTTGTCCCCAACGTCCCCACCCAGCAGCTGTCATGAGGATTAACCAACGGTTTTGTTCTATCTCTGTCAGTGCAGCTGTTTTAAGTAATAACAAAGCGATCGCGGCCATTGCTCCAAATGCACCTGTGGCGCTATCCGCCATAACTTCTAGTCTACGCTGAGGATCACCCACAGCTAATCCATCAGCGCTATCCATTGCTCCATCTAAGTGTAGCCCTCCAGTAATCGCAATCCAACTGCATACAACTAAAGCACTATCGGTTAGCGCTGGTACACCCAGATAAATTAGCAGAGTATCAAATAACCCTAAAATCCCTCCAATCATCAGTCCAATTACAGGAGCAAAACGGGCTACTCCTTGGAAATCAAAAGTATACATGTATGGCAAAGGGATCGCCGTATAAAATATTACGGATGATCCAATACCAAGTAGTAGTTGTTTCCACCACTGACACTTGTTGGTCATAGTAGTTACGCTAGTTGTTATTTTTAGTCATAAATCATGAATCATAGTTCAAATGACGAGTAATAATGACGCTCAAAATTCCGGCACAACCCTGAAATTGATCTTTAAAAATTTAAATAAGATTGACCAGTAAGAGTAACTTCAGCAAAAATTTTGTTATGCTGATCACAGTAAAATCTATACTAAATGTATAAATGCTTGCTTGAAGAAAGGATAGAAATAAACTAGCCATTATGAACTGGATACATTAGCACTAATCAAACAAACAATACAAAAAAATATACATTCAGCTTTTTTAATTTCAGATACTCATATCAAGTGATACATAAAAAACGAATGTTCACAGATTTTTCTTTTCTAGCTAACCTTTTAACCTTCTATTTTGGTAGGAGTAAGTATATTTATTAAGATTATTAAAATCCACGTTTTCGGCATTATGTCAACAAAAAATAATTTATTGCAGCTAATTAGGCGATCGCTATACAAAGTTGATCAATTTATTAGATAAATATTAAATAGCAGGGGTCAACCAAGCGACAAGATCGACTGTTTAGCTATGTAGTTAGGACTTGACACAAAACTACACGCTGTAATGGCAATTCATAAATTGCCATACTCTGAAAATCAGAGTTTCGGCTATGGTTTGCGTAAGTCCTGGTAGTTTTTATCTACACTCCAGAAGTCATTGGATTATGAGTCACCATCTACCCGAAAGTAAGATACCAGCTCCATGCATTATCAACACAGGTGTGGTTGTCAACAAGCTCGATATGCGACGATTACTCACAGATTTAGGTCGTGTTCGCTATCTCTACACCCAAGATGGTGAGTGCAAGAGCGACGGTGAAGGGAATGTGATGGAAGTATTTGCCAATCCCCAACGATCGACTCTGGTTGCTAACCACGCCCTTTATCTCAATCTTTGTAGTTTTGATTACCTAGAATTAAAACAATCACCACAAAATGAAACTTACTTTGACTTAGTACAAGAAGGAAGTCGTCTGCGCTTGATTCCTCTTTCTACTCCTATGCAAGAGCGAGATGAGCGTTGTTTAAATGTCAGCGCCATAGAGGCAATGATGGAACAAGTACTCTCAGCCAGATGGGATGCAGAAATTGACGATGATCCCTCTGATCTATTTTAGGATCGGGGATTGGGGACAAGGAGAGCCACTGCGTTGTGGAGCCATTACGTTGGACGGGTTCCCCGGCTTGTTCGCTGAAAGCGTTACCACAGGGTAGCACCTGGCGTCGGGTTAAGAGCGTTGTAGCACGTGGCGTGGACAAGGAGGACAAGGGAGAATAAGTTATGATGATTTACCATTGACTCTTAACCATTGACTTTGCCCCCAAGTTTATTTGTGGGATCAATCCAACATCCAAAATCCAAAATCCAAAATCGTTTGACTCTTGACTAAAAACTTCTCTTTTCAATGTCTGGCTCAATGTAGCCAAACCAAAGCACGAGTTGGGGTGTTTCATACACCACATGGAGTAGTTGAAACCCCTCGTTTTATGCCAGTGGGGACTTTGGCGACTGTCAAAACCCTTACCCCTGCTCAACTCAAGGAAACAGGGGCGCAAATGGTGTTATCTAATACCTATCACCTGCACCTGCAACCAGGAGAAGCAATTGTGTCAGGAGGTGGAGGACTGCACAAGTTTATGGGGTGGAATGGGCCAATGCTCACAGATTCTGGAGGCTTTCAAGTCTTCAGTCTGAGCGAAATGCGGAAAATATCCGAAGAAGGCGTGACATTTCGCTCACCCCACGATGGTCAAATTATCAAATTCACACCCGAAAAATCCATCGAGATTCAAAATACGCTAGGGGCGGATGTGATTATGGCCTTTGATGAGTGTCCGCCTGCTACAGCTAATCGCCAAGAGGTGGAAGCAGCAACAGAGCGCACTTACCGATGGCTTTTACGGTGTATAGAAGCACATCAACGCCATGAAGAACAAGCATTGTTTGGGATTGTTCAGGGTGGAGTGTATTTAGATTTGCGCTGTCAGGCGGCGGAAGCTTTGCAGAAGCTGGATTTACCAGGTTATGCCATTGGTGGCGTGAGTGTGGGCGAGGAACCAGAATTAATTCATCAAGTTGTGCAGGTTACAGCACCCTTGCTACCTTATCACAAGCCCCGTTATTTGATGGGTGTAGGTACTTATCAAGAAATGGTAATTGCGATCGCCTCTGGTGTAGATTTATTTGATTGTGTGATTCCTACACGTTGGGCGAGACATGGTACGGCTATGGTACTAGGCGATCGCTGGAATTTAAAGAATGCTAAATTTCGTGAAGATTTTACACCATTAGATGAAACTTGCCCTTGTTATACCTGTCAAAATTTTACCCGTGCCTACATCTCTCATTTAGTGCGATCGCAAGAAATTTTGGCATATACATTATTGAGTATTCACAATATTACCGAACTAGTTCGCTTTACCCAAAAAATACGAGAAGCGATATTGAACAACACCTTTACCACAGAATTTAGTAAGTGGCTCAAAAGAGGAGTCATGGAGTGATGTAGAAGTACTAACTATTAACCAATGACCAATGCGTGTTAAGATGTTTGTCAATTGTGAAAGCTGTGTTGGATAAGGTGGATTTAAACAAAAATGGAAGCAGCAATTTTATTAGCTAAACTACCCGAAGCATTCCAAATCTTCGATCCTTTAGTAGACGTTCTTCCGCTCATTCCTTTGTTCTTCTTGCTGCTAGCTTTTGTTTGGCAAGCAGCCGTGGGTTTTAGATAAGTTTTTTTAAAAGTTATTTACATAATTTTATCGAGACAGGCATTTCACCTGTCTTATTTTTTGCTACACTCTTGTTTTAAAAACTTTATATTTTTTAATATTTTGTTATATTTTAAAATAAATTAATATAAGCTCTTAATTCAGGCAAACAGTCAACGAGGTTTGAACTATGGGTAACATCAAATTCGTGAAAGAGGATAAAGAAGTTATTGCTGCTGATGGCGCTAATTTACGACTAAAAGCTTTAGAAAACAGCATAGACATTTATAAAGTTTGGGGAAAAATGATGAATTGTGGTGGCTATGGTCAATGTGGCACCTGTATTGTAGAGATTATCGAAGGACAGGAAAATTTATCACCTCCTACAGAAGTAGAAAACCGTTTCTTAAAGAAAAAGCCTGCTAATTACCGACTTGCTTGTCAAACACTAGTTAATGGCCCAGTCAGTGTGGTAACAAAGCCTTAGTATAGTCAAAAGTCATTGGTCATTGGTATGACAAAGAACAAATAATAAATCACAAATGACCAAGGAGAAATAACTCACCCAAGCCATGATGATGGTATCCTAAAAGTGTTGACTGGAATCTAAGAGAGGCTTTCTTACTATGCAGGTTAATGACCTGGGGTTTGTAGCCAGCATTCTATTTGTGCTGGTTCCTGCTGTTTTTTTAATCATTCTTTACATCCAAACAGCTAGCCGCGAAGGTAGAAAAGATAGTTAAGTTAATACTTTGTGTATTTTTTTATAAAATAAAAACCCTTGCAATAAAAATGTAAGGGTTTTTTACGGCTCACAGTGATCAACTCGTAGCTGATCACTGATAACTGATTTAAGCAGCAGATGTTCGCGCTAATAACACTGGACAAGTCGCATTAATTCTCACGTAATCAGACAAAGAAGAACCTAAAAGTCTGTCTAAATCAACAAAACTCTTGGCAATAGAAGGACGGCGATCCGGAGAACCCATTAACAATAAGTCTACGTTCAGTTCTTCTGCTAAACGACAAATTTTTTCGCCAGGTTTACCCATACTTAGCACACAACGAGGTTGCACACCCAGTTTCTTTGCTTCCGCAGCAGCAGCAGCTAAAACAGGGTGTTGATCAGCTGTAACCTGGGTTGTGGCAGTATGTTCACCTCCACCTAAGTCTGTGATCACATGTGTCAAGATTAGTTCGCCACCCTTGATATCTCGAATCAAGAATAGAGCCAAATCTAGGCAGCGTTTTGACGCATCAGAATTGTCCATTGCCACCATAATGCGCTTAATGTTTTTGACATAAATGTCATCTTTGACTAGCAACATC
The DNA here is from genome assembly GCA_024239075.1 of Fischerella sp. CENA71. Taxonomy (GTDB): domain Bacteria; phylum Cyanobacteriota; class Cyanobacteriia; order Cyanobacteriales; family Nostocaceae; genus Pelatocladus. The sequence goes on from JANBVI010000027.1 coordinate 180,903, forward strand.
GGGCGAGAAGACAATTGAAAGACGTATTGACTGACGGAGTTTGCTAAAATCGATTGCAGACGCTTCAGCCCACGAGAACCCATAATAATCAAGTCTGCATCAATTTCATCTGCTACTTGGCAAACTACATCTTTAGGTTCACCTTGTCGCAAAATGGAAGAAACTTGAGTCGGATTCAAAGCAAGAGACTGAATCGCATTAGCCAAGATTTTGCCACCTTCTTCCCACTTCGCTGTCATCGAATCGGCGGTGCGTTGTGGTGGAACAACGTGCAATACTGTAACTTTTGCCTGTTGAATTGATGGCAGTTCTTTCAAAGTTTTAAGCATCTCTTCCGCATGTCCCAATCCAGAGACAGCAATCAAAATGTTTTGTATCATTTTCGTCTTCCGTAGCTGTTAGTTGTTTGCTCTCTAGTAATTGGCTCAACTTTAACTTTCACCGCCTGCTAAATCACTTAGTCAATGATCAATTGTCAATAGTCAATGTTTAATTGTTAATCGCAATCAATAATTAACAATTAACATCAAACAATTAATATCTTCGACACCAGACTCTTGACTAAATGTTCTTACTCTTTATACCTAGTGACTGAGCTTTTCAACTAGGCTTTAATAATTTAGCTTACTCTATAATTCTGCACGATTAACTTAATGAATGGTTATGAATTTTATCACTTTTAATCTATGTTTACGCTTTTTAATTAATCTCTAGTTAAGTATTGCAAAGATAAGCAAAAAGCTATTCAGTAAACCAATTTATCTGAAAATGGTTAGTAAAACCGAAGTCTTTGTATAAGAATATTTACAGAGTGGTAGCAAGATACAGATGCAAATTTTTCGGTTATACAGTAGTTAAACTCAAAAATAACAAATTTTTAATACGGGGATGATTTCAAAAATTTTATTTTCAATAAATTACTTAATAAACTGGATATTTATAATTGACAAAATTTAATTGTACTGTTAGATATTTTTCTGTTAATCAGGGAAAGAATTATAAACAAGTATTACTTATCTGTGGTATAGAATTTCCTTAATTAAATTCTCAGACCAATTTAAAAAAAGAATGCGACAGATAGATTCATAGAACTCTTATGCACAAAGAGTTTCTCAATCCAAAATCCAAAATCTAAAATCCAAAATGGTATCAGACTGGTATTGTTTCTATTAATCAAGTTATTGTACTGCTGTAAGTAAGTTGGCAAAAATAAAGCTAATTTGTCATTGGTCAATTGTCAATTGTTATTTGTCCCCCTTGTCCCTTAAAATTGCAAGTGCCTTAGCGTCGGGGACATTGTTGACGCAAAGGCTGGTTAACCAAGTAATCTAACTCTATTTGTTGTAGTAAACTTGTCCAAGTATCAGAAAGTCTAGTATCTGATGGATTACAAGCGCGTAACTCCACTACTGTTGAGAGTAAATCAAACCATAAACCTTGTTCAGCGTAGACAGAAAGACGTTCTCTGGAACTCGATCGCTTTAACTTGTTAGCTACATTATTATTGATAGCAACTCGCTGCACCCAACCGTGTACACTAATTACAGAGCGGGGAGAAGGGTCTTGCAGATCGCAAACTATCGAAACAGACCACTGATAGATTTGATTAATTGCTAAAGGCGGAACCTGATCATTATTAGGTAAAGTCAAACTCGCGATCGCAGCTTTACTGCTAGGTTTAAAATTCGTTTGATACACCAAAGTACGTGGACGCAATTTTTCATCTACTGTGTAGAGAGAAAATAGCGTGGTTTGAGCTGTATTTTCAGGTGTGTACCAGAAAAACTGGGGATACGCAGCAGTTGTTAATCCTAGATTTGTTGATGGTAATAATAAGACTAAAAGTGGTTGATCGCCAAAAAGACAGCCACCTCTACGTGTACTACCATTTTCCCGACGTCCAGGAAGACTTTTGGTTGGAACCTTGACTTGGACGCTACCACTTTGCTGCTTGCGGTTGTTGACCTGATTTGGTTTACTTGGAGTTTGTGGTTTAGCAATTGTCTGTGTGAAAACTACCAAAGGTAAACCACACAGAAGTAAATTTAAAAGCAAAGACAGGCTGACTTTGAGATAATTTGGGCGATACATTCAAGTTAAAAATCTACAACTGTCTCACTAAAGACCGTATCCACCCATACTCAGACGTTGTTAACTTATCCTCGTTCCTGCTCTATAGTTTATCTTGACCAAGAAGGGGTGTAGGGGTGTAGGGTGTAAGGTATTGGGGAAAAGAAGAATCATGTTTTTAGTACACTCTACCCTGGAAACAAAAGGGTACAGAGCCAACACTGATTGTAACCCTTACACCCTTATATCCCTAATTTATAAGTAATCCTGCGGTTTTATAATGAGCGCTAAAGCGCTCACTACAAACTAAGCAGCTATTAAACCATTGTGCCTCAGCAATGCTTCTGTACTAGGTTCACGACCCCGGAAAGATTTAAACACTTCCATGGGATGCTGACTACCACCGAGTGCTAAAACTGTCTCACGGTAGCGTTTACCTGTGGTTTTTACTGCTTGCTCGTTTTCTAAACCAACTTCTTCAAAAGCAGCAAAAGCATCTGCACTCAGTACTTCTGCCCATTTATAGCTGTAATAGCCTGCGGCATATCCTCCTGCAAAAATGTGACTAAAAGCACACAAAAAAGCATCTTCTGGTAATGGGGGTATGACAGTAGTGGTTTTGGCAATGCGATCGCGTACATCTTTGGGAGTTTCACCACCACCAGAATGGTAACGATGATGTAATTCAATATCCAACAGGCTAAAGTGGAGTTGCCGCAGCGTCGCGCTACCACTCATGTAATTTTTGGCTGCTAAGAGCTTTTGATAATAATGTTCTGGCAAAAGTTCGCCTGTTTCGTAATGCCTAGCCATGCCAAATAAAGTAGCTTTGTCATAGCACCAGTTTTCCATAAACTGGCTAGGTAATTCCACGGCATCCCATTCGACATTATTAATACCTGCTGCGGAAGTATAATCGACCTTCGTCAGCATGTGGTGTAAACCGTGACCGAATTCGTGGAATAAAGTCTCTACTTCCGAGAAAGTCATGAGGCTGGGCTTACCATCAACAGGCGGTGTCTGATTACACACCAAATACGCCACAGGTAAGCGAGTCTTGCTTACACCATTTTCGCTAACTTTACCCCGATTAATACAGATATCCATCCAAGCACCACCGCGCTTTTCCGCAGGACGACTGTAGGGATCTAAATAGAAATAAGCGATCGCCTTACCCGTTTCATCAGCAATTTGGAAATAGCGCACATCCTCGTGCCAAACTGGTGCTTGACCATCAGCAGGAGTTACACTCACACCAAATAGTCTTTTCACCAACCCAAATAAACCATCCAACACTTGGGGAAGGGGAAAATAAGGACGCAACTCTTCCGCTGTAAAAGCAAATTTTTCTTCTCGCTGACGTTCAGCCCAAAAAGCAATATCCCAATGTTTCAAGTCATTGGCTTCAGCGACTCCCTTACTTGCAGCAAAAGCTTTTAATTCTTCTAATTCCTTGACAGCAGCATCATAGCTAGCGCCGCGCAGTTCCTCTAACAGCTTTTCTACAGCTTCGACATTCGGAGCCATTTTACTAGCTAAACTAACTTCCGCGTAAGTCTTGTAGCCCAGTAACTCTGCCAATTCTTGACGCAACTGTAAGATACGTTCAATAATCGGGTTATTATCCAACTCTCCCCCAGCAGCACGGCTGACATAAGCTTTGTAAAGCACCTCCCGCAAATCTCGGCGAGTGCTGTACTGCATAAAAGGATAGTAACTGGGAAAATCCAAGGTGATGCGCCAAGGGCCATTTTCGGGAGTAGCGTTTTCTGATCCTGCATCTCGTGCTGCTTGGGCGGCTAAACTTAGTAAACTAGGCGGTAAGCCGTCTACTTCTTCTTTCTTTGTCAACGTCAAGCTAAAAGCTTTAGTTGCATCCAAAACATGATTAGAGAACTTAGTAGAAAGTTCCGCTAACTCCATTTGGATATTATTAAAGCGATCGCGTGCTTCACCTTGTAAACCCACTCCAGAAAGTTCTGCATCACGAATCGCAGCTTGGACAATGCGTTGTTGGGCTGAGTCAAAACCATCCCAAGCATCACTTGTACCAAGGGCTTTAAAAGCATTGTAAATTGGTTGACTTTGACCCAGCTTATTAGAAAACTGCACTACATGAGGCTGCACAGTTTCAAAAGCTTCCCGCAGTTGGGGGCTATTTTTCACACCCATTAAATGGTTGACAACACCCCAACTCCAACTCAGACGTTCTGTGATTTTTTCTAAAGGTTCTACTAAACCACTCCAACTGGGCTGAACATCAGCTTCCAAGTTGGTTAGTTCTTGTTCTAATTCTGCCAGTAACTGATTAAACGCTGGCACCACATGTTCTGGTTTAATGTTTGCAAAGTCAGGCAAACCAGAACCTTTTAATAAAGGATTATCTGTAATAATGGCATTTACACTCATGGTTTTACGTGAACACCCGCTCTATATGGGTTAATTGTGATTTTCTTTTTCCACCTTCTAATGTAGCGATTTTACGTCTTAGTCAATCTTGAATAACATACAGCGATAACCGATCATTCCAAACATGTTCTCATGCCGAGACTAAAACTTAGTACAACATTTCATTAATTCGTAGCGAATTCTCCGCGTTCCTCTGCGCTTACCTCCGCGTCCCTTTGCGTTTAAATTTCAACCCTCAATTCGCTACGATTTTACGCAAAGCTGTACTTAGTGTCTTTGTGTCTTTGTGGTGAAAAAATGATTTTTGAAACACTAAAGACACTAAGACACCAAGAAAAACTCATCTTCGAGGTTTACACCTTGACAAGGATGCTGTTAAAACTCTCCCGCTAATGCAGCAACGCACCGTTCACAAATTAACGGATGTTCAGCATTTTCTCCCACATGAGTAGAGTAATTCCAGCAGCGATCGCATTTTTCTCCTTCTGCTTCTAGTACACCAATTCTCCACTTATCAGCCTGCAAGTTGTACTTTGAGCCTTGCAGTTTTTCTGGTGTATCTGCCAAATTTACTAGGGAGGTAATAAACAAGTAGCGAAGTTCATCTACACCGTTGCTGTTACCAGTCTCTAGTGATTTGATTGCACTCAATAATTGTGCATCACTGATGTAGAGCAAAATTTTCGCTTCCAGGGAGGAACCAATCATTTTTTCCACCCTAGCTTGTTCCAATACCTTATTGACATCAAGGCGAATATCACGTAATTGTTGCCAAAAAGCTGCTATTTCTGGATTATGCCAGTTTTGCTGCAACTCCACCCAACCAGATTCAAATACTGATTTGTAAGGAGTTTTGTAGGGAAGATATTGCCAGATATCCTCAGCTAAGTGAGATAGTACAGGTGCGATCGCTCTCGCTAAATTTTCCAGTGCATACCAATACACTGTCTGACAACTGCGACGGCGCAAAGCATTAGCATTGCTGATGTACAACCGATCTTTGGCGATATCCATATAAAAATTGGATAAATCTACCACGCAGAAGTTTTGTACTGTTTGGAAAAACCGGAAGAATTGGAAGCTATCAAAAGCTTCTGTGACTTCTTGGAAAACTTCTGTCATCCGGTGCAGCATGTATTTATCTAGCTGCGGTAATTGATCATAGGGTACAGCATCTTTTTCTGGGTCAAAATCGTGTAAATTACCCAGTAAATTTTTCGCAGTATTACGAATTTTGTTACGGATATCAACTAGTTGTTTGATAATATTGCTACCCAGACGCTGATCAGAAGTGTAATCTACTGACGACACCCACAATCGCAACACATCAGCACCGTAAGCAGGGTCTTTTTTCTGGTCTTTACCTCCCTCAATCACCATATTTGGATCAACGACATTTCCCAGAGACTTACTCATTTTCCGTCCCTGTTCGTCGAGGGTAAAGCCATGAGTTAATACGGTTTTGTATGGCGCACAGTTGTTAACCGCGACACTGGTAAGCAAACTCGACTGGAACCAACCCCGATGCTGATCTGAACCTTCTAAATATACATCCGCAGGATACCGTAATTCTGGACGCTGCTTGAGTACAGCTGCCCAAGATGAGCCAGAATCAAACCACACGTCCATCGTATCTGTACCTTTACGGTAAGTGCGGCCGTTATTGCGATATGGTTCTGGGAGCAATTCCTCAACTGGTAATTCCCACCAAGCATCAGAACCTTTTTCAGCAATAATGGCTTGTACGTGGGCGATGGTTTCCTCATTCAGCAGTGGTTCACCGTTGGCTTCATCGTAGAACACTGGAATTGGTACACCCCAACTACGCTGACGGGAGATACACCAGTCGGAACGATCTGCAACCATCGGTGTGATTCTATTTTCACCTTGAGCGGGAATCCATTTTGCTGACGCGATCGCTTTGAGTGCTTCTTCGCGGAATCCTTCTACTGAAGCAAACCACTGTTCTGTGGCGCGGAAAATAGTTGGTTTCTTTGTCCGCCAGTCGTAGGGGTATTTATGCAGATACGGTTCCTCTTTCAACAAAGAACCAGCAGCGCTCAAAGCATCAATTACCGCCTGATTCCCATCACCAAGCACATTCAAACCAGCAAACTGTCCTGCTTCTGCGGTAAAGTTACCATTGTCATCAACTGGTGCTAAGACAGGTAGACCATAACGCTGACCGACAATGTAGTCTTCTTGACCGTGACCGGGGGCAGTATGGACTAAGCCAGTACCAGACTCTGTGGTAACATAATCGCCACCAATCACAATCGGGCTTTCACGGTCATATAAAGAATGACGGTAAGTAGAATGTTCTAAATCTTTCCCTCTAACTGTGGTTTTTACTGTCAACTGAGTTTCCAGTATGCCAGATAGGCGTTCTACCAAATCCGCAGCAACTATTAAGTATTTAAATCCTAAACTTTCTTGCAGTGAGGTAACTTCTACAACTGCGTAGTTTAGTTCCGGATTCAATGCCACAGCTAAGTTCGCAGGAATTGTCCAAGGTGTTGTTGTCCAAATTGCTACACCTAATTCTGGTAAAAATTCTGATAACTTAGACTTACTCGCTGCCGATAAACTCGTCACCGGAAAAGCAGCGTAGATACTGCGGGAAGTGTGACCCTCTGGATATTCTAACTCTGCTTCTGCCAAAGCAGTTTTAGAACTAGGACTCCAGTGTACTGGCTTCAAACCACGATAAATGTAACCTTTTAACACCATTTGTCCGAATACACCGATTTGTGCGGCTTCGTATTCTGGTGTCAAAGTTAAATATGGATGTTCCCAATCGCCCCAAACTCCGTAGCGTTTGAAACTATTGCGCTGTTCATTGACAGCATTGAGGGCAAATTCTTTCGCTTTTTGTCGTAGTTGTAAAGGAGTCAAGTTTTGCCGCTCGGCAGCTTTCATATTTTGTAAAACTTTTAACTCAATCGGCAAACCGTGACAGTCCCAACCGGGTACATAACGAACTTTACGACCACGTAATAGTTGGTAACGATTAATAATATCTTTGAGAATTTTATTTAAAGCATGACCAATATGCAGAGAGCCGTTTGCATAGGGAGGCCCATCATGCAGTATAAATAATTCGCCGGGATTAGTTTGGGATAGGCGATCGTAGACTTTATTTTCTTCCCAAAATTTTTGAATTTCGGGTTCACGCTTGCTAGCGTTTGCCCGCATATCAAATTTAGTTTTGGGTAGGTTTACAGTATCTTTATAACTTCCAGTTTCTGTCACAGTTTCATGCCTGAATTAGCAGCAAATGATTTTCCAACAATTATAGAATCCACATGCCCAGAACGGCTAATGTCGAATTGATTTTATGGAATGAGCATTCCTCACTAACCATAAACTAACGAAAGATAAGATTCACCCTAACTAAGTACAATACGTCTAATTTAGTGTTATTATACACTTTATTTATTTGCGTGCATAAGTAATCAAGATGCATTCTAATAAATCAATTATAAATTATTTTTAGCCATAAAAATTTAGTTGAATTCATGATTTAGTGTTTTTTATTCTGTAGATGATTTTTGATTTTAACTTTGTTGTCGTACCGCAATTTATTACTTAGTCTTTTATTCTTTGTTGCCGAAGCAGATAATATTTTTATTGTTTTTTGTTGTTTTTTGATTTTTCCTGAATTTTCTTTTTGCCATTTCGATTTCTTGGTTACAAAATTTTTACTTTTTTTTCGTTGATTCTTAAATAACGAAAGTCTTCTTGGTTGTGTTTTTGAAAGACTATTTTTGATATCTTTTCTCGCTCTGTCTGCTCCATCTGACTTTATATCTGATATATTATCTTTTTGAGTATCAATTGATGATTGATTTTTTCTAAGAGCAATGTGTTCTTGAATACGATGTTGATTACTCTGTAATTTATCTGGTTTCGATTGCGTATTTGTTGTGTTTTTAGGAATTGAAACAGAAGCAGAAGATAGGTTAATATTTCTTGCTTTCGTTATTTGAGTATTAATTTGTTGCTCTTTTTGACTAGCGAGAGGAACTGTTGAGGAATTAGCAATCGGAGTTTTTAGAGAATCTGCTTTTTTTGTTGTCGTAACTGAGTTCGTGGTACTGAATGGGTTAAGAATCACAGTTGCAGCAGCAAATAAACTTACTCCTGAGCCAATGATAATTTTCCAAGCTTTATGTTTTTGATGACCAGAATGAGAAAAAACCGTAGTAGCAAAAGATAAAGCTGAACTTGGAAATTTTTGAAGTAATGTTCTTTGTGGCAATATGTGTGTCTGGCTAACATCTTGCTCAATTTTCTCCAGAAATTGCCAAATTACTTGTGTATTCTCAGGACGATTACTAGCTGTAGCAGCCATTAAATAGTCGATTAAATCTGCAAATATCGGCGAAATCTGCAATGCATGAGGACGCCAGTCTAACTGATTAGTTAAAGGATTATAGATATCTAAATCTTGAGGTTCTTTACCTGTAAGTAGAAAAACAAAAGTGCGTCCTAAAGCAAAAAAGTCAGATTGCTGTACAGAATAACCATTTTGTTGTTCTGGTGGAGAATAGCCTTTAGAAACAATTCTGGTATGACAAACTCTATCTAAGATAGTTGTAGTTACTTGCCGCACTGCTCCAAAATCAATCAAAACTAGCTGCCCATTCGATCGCAGCATGATATTCTGAGGCTTAATATCTCTGTGAAAATACTGTTGGTCATGTATTATAGATAAGATATTAACTAGTTGTTTAAGCCAATCAAAAGCTTGAATTTGAGAAATGGGTTGACAATGGCGAGATTTCATCCATTTTTCTAAATCAACACCCTCTATTTTTTCCATTACCAGACAATGCAATGGTGTAGAACTGTTGTTAGGTAGAACTGTAAAATAACCATCAGCATCTACTTTCGGAATACCAGGACTTCGCAACTGCTTTAAAACCTGTGCTTCCTGTTGAAAAAGCTCAATAGCTTTTGGGTTCTCATCTGTGAGAATTTTTAATACTTTGCGCGTACCACCATCATCCACTTCAAAAGTAGTACCAAAACCACCTTTTCCTAGTTTTTCAACAACTGTATAACGTCCTTGTAGTAGTATTTCTGAGCCACAGTGGCGACAAGTTGAATTGTTTGCATTCTCAGGATCAAGAGGATTTGGACAACGGGGGTTGATACAGTACGACATTGTAAAAATAGTATTGGTCTATGTTGCTAGTTGCGATCGCAAGAGCAGTCTCTTCGACTTGCATTTAATTTTACATTATGCGTATTTTCACTGTGCAAAAAATGATTTATCTAACTTTACTTACTAATATTGAGTATTACGAATTTCACAGCAATTATTCTTAGGTATTTTTTCGCTACACTAGAAATTAATCCACTCACATACTAACTTGTTGCGATTATGGAATTAATTATCGTGGTCGCGCTAATTATTGGTTTCGTGCTGCTCATTACGCCACGCTCAAAGTCATCATCGAAACCGAAAACCTGTAATTGCCCACTTTATGATACATGTCAGCATAAAGAATCGATCGAGAAAATTATGAACCCCGATCAAGGAAATACTCGTGACTCAACTAAATAGATACATTTGATTAAGTCAGATTAATTGTGACTAAAGTTTTGTCCAGTTTACATTTAAAAAAGAGAAAGCTGAAAAGTCTATGCCTTCAGCTTTCTGAGTTTTTACTATATTAACTAGGGCGATCGCTCGGCGGTATTTGCTCAGGTGGTGCTTCTGCTGGTGGCGCAAGTTCGGCATCAGGAGCAATTTCTTCAACAGGAATATTTTCTAATTTTTCTGCCACTTCCTCTGCTTTTATAGCAGCTTCTTTCGCAGCTTCTACCAATTCAGGTGATGGGGGATGAGGTGGAATTGCTTCTGCTACAGTCTCGGTTGTGGCTTCAGTAACACTAGTCACAGATGTATCTGTAGGTTGTTCTACAGTTGTGCCTGCTTCATCTGTAGTAGTACGATTATCAACAATTTCAAGCAGTGAATTTTCTGATGGTTGAGGAGTTTCTGGTGTCTTTTTGCTCACAGTCTGTTGCACACGACTTTTTGCACCAGAGAAAATACCAGCGATACTACTTTGTATCTGCCCTAAACGTTGGGGAAGCGATAATTTATTAACCTGTTCCTGAATAGTATTTTGTACCGCTTCCGTACTAGGTACAGGAGTTTGTTGTGCAGAAGGTGCTAACTGACGACGTAATGAAAGTGTTTGCCAACCAAACCAAACCAAAAGCGCCACACTGGCAATATGACCTAGTAACAGACCCCCAGTAATGCGTGGCGCAAACACCCATAACATTAATGCGTAAAACAGTCCTATACCACTCCAGATAAAATCATTTTTACGATGAATTTCTGGGAAAAAGAAAGCCGCTAAATAAATGGCTATACTACCAAGACCGACTGTAAGTGCTAGGACATTTGCCAGCATTTCGTGTTTCTCCTTAAACTACGTCATGATTGGGGATCGGGGATTGGGGATTGGGGATTGGGGATTGGAAATTGGAAAGAAGCAACAATTAACCATTAACTAATTTTGCAAGATAATTGTCGATTTCGATACAAATTGAAATTACTTATCTGTGTACTTTGTGCATTTATACTCTGTCGCTGAACTTTTAATGTCTTCTTTAGGAAAGAAGCGAAAATCTCGGACTACCCTTAAAGATAAAAGATCACGAAGAGTTAGCCAAAAAATCTATGACCCTACAAAGCTTTGGTGTGATTGGCTTGGCCGTCATGGGGGAAAATATTGCTCTCAACGTTGAGCGTAATGGCTTCCCAATTGCTGTTTACAATCGCTCACGCGAAAAAACCGATAAATTCATGGCAGAACGCGCCCAGGGCAGAAACGCTAAAGCTGCTTTTACCCTGGAAGAGTTTGTCGCTTCTCTAGAACGTCCCAGAAGAATCCTAATTATGGTACAGGCTGGCAAACCTGTGGATGCAGTGATTGCCCAGCTCAAACCTTTGCTTGATGAAGGCGACATCATTATCGACGGTGGTAACTCTTGGTTTGAAGATACAGACAGACGTACTCAAGAACTGGAACCTGCTGGATTCCGGTACATCGGTATGGGTGTAAGTGGTGGTGAAGAAGGGGCGCTGAATGGTCCCTCTTTAATGCCAGGAGGTACTGAAAGCTCTTACCAGTATCTATCGCCGATCTTCAATAAAATTGCCGCTCAAGTTGATGATGGCCCTTGTGTTACCTATATTGGCCCTGGTGGTTCTGGCCATTACGTGAAAATGGTACACAACGGCATTGAGTATGGCGATATGCAGCTAATTGCTGAAGCCTACGATTTGCTAAAAAATGCTGGTGGATTGGATCACAATCAACTGCACGAAGTATTTACAGAGTGGAACACCACTGACGAACTCAATTCGTTTTTGATTGAGATCACCTCCAACATTTTCCCCTACATCGACCCAGATACAAATTTGCCTTTGGTCGAATTGATTGTAGACTCGGCTGGACAAAAAGGTACTGGACGCTGGACTGTACAGACAGCGTTAGAGTTGGGAGTTTCCATACCGACAATCACCGCAGCAGTAAACGCTCGGATTATTTCTTCATACAAACAAGAGCGTGTAGCAGCATCTAAGGTACTTACAGGCCCTTCTGGTAAATATAACGGCGCCACCAAAGATTTTATCAACATGGTGCGTGATGCCCTGTATTGCTCAAAAATCTGTTCTTACGCTCAAGGGATGGCGTTGCTATCCAAAGCTTCACAAACATACAACTGGAATTTGAAGCTGAGTGAATTAGCGCGAATTTGGAAAGGTGGCTGTATTATTCGTGCTGGATTCCTGAACAAGATTAAGAAGGCTTTTAACGAAGATCCAGCATTACCTAACCTGTTATTAGCGCCAGAATTTAAGCAAACAATTCTCGATAGACAGGCTGCTTGGCGGGAAGTATTAGCAACTGCTGCTAAATTGGGAATTCCCGTACCAGCATTTAGTGCATCTTTAGATTACTTCGATAGCTATCGTCGCGATCGCTTGCCCCAAAACCTCACTCAAGCTCAACGCGACTACTTCGGCGCACATACCTATGAGCGCATTGACAAGCCAGGTACTTTCCACACTGAATGGGTTCCGATTACTGAGAAATCCCATTAAATCTTCATCAAGTTATAAGCTGGGAAGATAAAAGTGGCCCTGAAACTCAGGGCCACTTTTTTAGTAGCTCACCAAAGATTCATTTGATTATTATGGATTATGACAAAATCAAGCCCAAGGAAAGCAAAAGCTGAACAGTGATGCGTAATCCAAAAGTAATGTATTGGTGACGCCCCTAAAGCGATGCTCCAAAGGAGCCGCTACGCGATCGCCACTTAAGTTCATGCAATGCAAGCAATTTATTCCATCTGGAGAGCAAATCCTATCTCCGGGAAACTACTGTAAAAGTGAGCGTCTGATAAATATAAACTGTAACTAAATGATCAACGGCATGAAATTCCAACTTTTATTAGCCTCTTTGTTTTCCCAAATCAAAGGACGTCATTGGTGGCTGGGTGTGCTTTTGTGGATTGCATTATGTCTACCCGCTCAAGCGTCTGTAATCCTGCGAGTAGCAATTGAACGGGATGTCAACCAGGTTAAAGTTGGCAGTTCTACAACTGCGGTTGTCAAGGATAGTAGCGGGCGTACTCTGGGACAACTACCAGCAATGAATGCGTATTATGCCCAAGCGGTTCCTGGTGGAGTCGCCTTAGATAAGTGGCGCTCTGGTTTATTTTGGATTGAACCATCAGGTAAGGGGGGATTTGTTTATATCGGCGATCGCTGGTATCGAGGCAGAACTTTAGTTGTCCCCACAGATAAAGGTGTGACTGCTGTCAACTGGGTAGATTTAGAAGAATATCTCTACAGTGTTTTGGGTGGCGAAATGGATAGCCGTTGGCCTTTAGAAGCCCTCAAAGCCCAAGCGATCGCAGCTCGTACCTATGCTCTTTATGAGCGATCAAGACAGCGCAATAATCCAATTTACGACTTGGGTGCAAGCCCAGATCGTTGGCAGATTTATAAAGGTGTGATCAGCGAATCTCGCCCTACTTATGCGGCTGTTGATGGTACCGCCGGACAAGTACTAACTTACAAGAACCAACTTATCCTCTCAGTTTTTCATGCTTGTTCGGGTGGACACACCGAAAACGTCGAAGATGTTTGGTCAAGCAAAGAACCATACCTACGTGCTGTTCCCGACTTTGACCAAAATATCCGCGAATGCTACTGGATGAGAACTTTTAGCCCTACGGAAATTAGCAGCAAATTTCCAGAAATAGGTAACACCAAGCAAATAATAATTGAACAGCGATCGCCTTTTAACAGTGTGAAAACCCTGAAAATAGTCGGCGACAAAGGCGAAAAGGTGCTAAGAGGCGAAGAAGTGCGTACAGCTTTAAAACTAAAAAGTACACGCTTTAACGTCTCCAATGGTAACGGTGGTTTCACACTCCAAGGACTAGGTTTTGGTCATGCTATTGGCATGAGTCAATGGGGCGCTTACAATTTGGCTTTACAGGGAGCCAATCACCTGCAAATTTTAGGGTATTACTACAAAGGTGTAGCCCTGACCCCAATTAAGGTGAAATAGGGATTGGGGATCAGGGATTGGGCATGGGGCACAAACGCGGTGACGCGGTGACGCTGAGAGTAGGAGACGCGGTGAATCAATCAAAAATATTCCCCGTGTCCCCGTGTCCCCGTGTCCCTGGTCTCCTTTGTCCCCCTTGTCTCTCGTGTCCCCGTGTCCTCGTGTCCCCTTGTCTCCGTATCCCCTTCTCTTTAATCCTCTACACCAAGTCAGGAAAAACCTCTTGCACGGCGGGATGTATCAAGCGGTGATTCTGCACATTGACACCTTTGGCTAATGCAGGGTTATTTTTTAGTGCCTCAACTCCCTGATTTGCTAATTGCACGACGTATGGTAAAGTACTGTTATTAAGTGCCTGAGTTGCCGTCCAAGGAACTGCCCCTGGCATGTTAGGGACACCATAGTGCAACACACCCTCCTCGACGTAAACCGGGTTAGTGTGAGATGTTGCCCGCATAGTTTCTACACAGCCACCTTGGTCAACTGCTACATCTACAATCACTGAACCTGGTTGCATTTGTTTGACTAGTTCGCGAGATACAAGGATTGGTGGTCTCCGTCCAGGTATCAAAACTGCGCCAACTAATAGGTCAGCTTCGCGAACTGCTGCTTCAATGTAGGCTGAGTTACTGTAAAGTAGCTCTACTCGTGAGCCAAATAGAGTTTCTAAGTAGCTGAGTCGTTCGACATTCACATCCAGAATTTGAACGCTAGCTCCCATACCAACTGCTATTCTGGCTGCTTCTGTACCAACTACACCACCACCGAGAATCACTACCCGACCGGGTTTGACTCCAGGGACTCCACCTAACAGAACACCTCTACCGCCTTGCTGACGTTCGAGAAATCTGGCTCCGAACTGCACCGACAAACGACCAGCGATGACGCTCATCGGTGTTAGCAAGGGCAATTTGTTGGCGCCTGGTTGTTCGACTGTTTCGTAGGCGATCGCACAAACGCCACTATTCATTAAATTCTCGGTTAAATTCCGACCCGCTGCTAAGTGCAGATAAGTAAATAAAACCTGCTCTTTTTGTAAAAACTTATACTCTTTTGCTAGTGGTTCTTTAACTTTTACCACTAACTCCTGATTCCAAGCAGCTTCAGGTGTTGGGACGATTTCTGCACCTGAATTTCTGTAGTCATCATCCGTAAATCCCGCACCTGCGCCTGCTTGAGTTTCTACAAATATATTGTGACCACTTTCTTTTAGTACCCTGACACTAGAGGGACTCAACCCAACTCGAAACTCCTGGTCTTTAGTTTCTTTGGGAACACCTATATCCATTCACTGCCCCTAATTAATTTTTGTGTAGCTTTAGTTTGTCAGTCTTGTCATTAGTATGTTGAATCCAAAAATACGAATTCACCTGAGTTTGCCCTGATATCACCAATTTAACATTTACTAATTTGGGGATCGGGAATTCGGAGAAGACGCAGTGACAAGTGAGAGTAGGTGACGCGGAAAATCTACCAAAAAAATTCTCCCTTGTCCACACCACGTGCTACAACGCTCTTAACCCGACGCCAGGTGCTACCCTGCGGGAGCCGGGGAACCCGTCCAACGTACTGGCTCCGCAACGCAGTGGCTCCCCTTGTCTTTCCTAATTCCCTATATGGGCTTGACGATTTCCTGAGTATTCCTAAAATATATTAAGAATAGTAAAAAAATGTAAAACATTTGTTGAGTGATATCGCTTAATGTGCAATACCACAAAAGTGTAGTAACTTAACATTTCCCAACAAAGAGGTTTTTCAAATGATGACACAACCACAACCAAGCGTAACCCCTAAGCTGGAAGAGCCTAAATTTGGATTTAGTGAATATGCCGAACGCTTGAATGGTCGAGCTGCAATGATCGGTTTTATCCTGATGGTGTTGATTGAATACTTCACCGATAAGGGTGTGTTATCCTGGCTCGGTCTCAAGTAAATCACGAAAAAGCACGAGTGTACCGCTTGTAAGTCAGTGAAATTGATAAATAAGATCCCCAACTTCTCAAAAAAGCCGGGGATCTATTTGTATTTATCAGTACTATAGCTGTTCGGAAAACCGCCCAAAAGTAGTCTATGGAAGTACTCTGGTTTATTTAAAAAAATATCATATTATGATGTAAATGTAGGCTCTAGTTTAGGGCGCTAAATGCAGGTGAAAAATTCTCAGTAAATTTACGCAAAAGGTGAACTGAAATCAACCAAGCTGTGATGAATGCTGTAAATGCTGTATTACCTCGTTTTTTAAAGTCAGCTTACCGAAAAGAACCACTAATCAGCGTATTGATTACGATGGGAGTGGTAGACGCGCTAATCGGTGGTTTTGATGATGAGTGGTCTTTATTCGCTTTTGGTTTAGGAACAGCAGGAGTAACGCTTTTATTAAAATTGTGGCTACGTCAACAGCGTCGCCCTCTACCTGCTGAAGAGCCTGTGGTACAACATTACTTACCTTCGCGTTCTTCTAGTCCGACTTTACCAATGCTAACTATTGCTAAGAAAAAACCACCCCAGTAGGGTTGCTGTTTTAATTTTTATATTTAAGATTAGAAAATTCACTGAGGATGGCCAAATTTCTGGTTTTGACTCTTGTGGAGTACTTTTTCCTGACTTACAAAAGAAAGTAGGTATCAGGCGATCGCCCGTAGTTCTAATCTAGAAATATATGAATAATAGTTATAGTAAATTTTTTGACAAAATTGCAAACACTAGATTCCAAAAGCAAAATTTTAGTTAGTGGCGGTTCAGATAACGATGCGATGGCGTGGTTCGCTTATGGAGTGCTAGTGCGAGGAAACAAAGCGTAATCCAAGTATAGGATGTAACTACAAGAAAGTTAATAAATAAATTTGAGGGACACAGCGATTGGGTAAGTGCGATCGCCTTTAGCCCTGATGGAAAATTACTTGCTAGTGGTGATTACGACAAAAAAATTCTGGTCTGGCGCATGTGATACTAATTCCCAAAAATTCCACGACACATAAAATTTTCTTAAGTTAACACAGCAGCATACCTCTACTAATTACTAAGCAATTACACTTTGCTGAAAAATGAAATTTTCTCTTCAGATATAGGTAAATTAAATTACGCAATTTACCTGGAAATAGATACGACACTGACATTAAATTTTAATTAGGGGTAGAAATTAAAATTTTGATTTTTGTCTATACGATGTAGTTAATTTTTTGATTTTTAGTCCCTACTACTCTGTCAAGTTTAATTTGATCTACAAGAAAGTTCGTAATCAGAACTACTCTATGGGTTATGCAAACTAGTACAGTCCTTATTCTTTAGTACTAAAGTGCTTACTACAAACCCTTGATTCAAACTTGACAAAGAACTACTTAAAGTAGAGGAGAAATTGAGTAGTTTACTCAAAGTCAAAGAGCAAGTATTGACTTTTGACTGTTAACTTTTGACTTTAAATTCAGGAGTCGTGTTATGTGCCATCAATTTAACTTCAACATTTCTGAGTTGGAAAATATTGGTTTGTGTTTTGAAGAACTCAGCCACGATCAGAGCGAAAAAGTATCAGGTGGATATAATGTCTTTTCCATTGAACCTTTTGCAGTTCTTGGACTATTGGCTATTGGCGAAGATTCAGATGAAGGTGATCAAAACTCTGGTAGTACTACAACCAGAAAAAATTACACATCTCCAGATGGACGTACCAAGAGTACTGAGGTGGTGACAAATTCTTGGCGTTCTAATTTAGTAACAAAGTGACATACTCCTACACTGATGCTGACGCATACAGTGTAGGCTTCTCAGTGACCCCTGCTATTGCATCGGGCGTAGCCTGAGCTTTAAGAACGGAATGCCCTACCGCTCTGTGTTTGATATTTATTGCTGCGTTGTGGTCACGGTCTAGAGAACACCCGCAATGATGGCAAGAATGCCATCGGTCGGATAGCTCTTTGTTGACCTTGTGACCGCATCCAGAGCAGTTTTGAGATGTGCCGCCAGGGAGTACAGCAATTGCAAGCAATCCGGCTCTTTCAGCCTTGATTGAAAGAATTTGTAGGAATTGACCCCATCCAGCATCATTCACTGATTTTGTCAATCGAGACTTGGCTAGACCTTTAATATTGAGCTTTTCATGTGCAACGTGCTTTCCTTGCTGTAAAAGCTTAAGAGCGGTTTTGTAGTGAAAGTCTTTCCGTTTGTTGCTGACTTTCAAATGTGCCTTACCGACTCGTTTAATCGCTTTCTTGCGGCGATTTGATCCTTTCTTTTTGCGAGATAGTGAACGCTGCAACTGATTCCGCATGAAAAAAGATTTTGTTTCTAGGGGGCGTTCTGTGTCTGACTTAAAAGCTCATTTGGTGCTGACCACAAAGTCCCGCCGTAAGCTGTTCACCAAAGAGATGTTAGACCGCTTGCATGAGATTTTTGAAGACTTACTAGAAAAGTGGGAGTGCAAGGTAATTGAGTTCAACGGTGAGGAAAATCACGTTCACCTCCTGTTTCAGTACCATCCAGGGGTTGAACTGAGTAAACTAGTCAATAGCATCAAAACCGTAACCAGTCGTAGGTTACGGTCTGAGTTTGAAAGCAGAGTTGATGAGTTTTATTACAAGGATGTTTTATGGAATGGATCTTACTTCATTGCGTCCTGTGGAGGGGTTACGGTTTCAGCGTTGAACCGGTACATCGAAAATCAAGATTATTCGTCTTGATGCCTGAGAGATTGTTCGTTTCCGCAGTCCTACCCTCCCTCGCTTCGCATTGGTCAGGTAGCCTGCCTCAACTCACTCGCATTCATCTCAACGCCAAATCAGATATTATGGCGTCAGGCTTCTGCTGCTTAAGCTAAAAAATACTAGAAATAAACGCACTCTGCGTAGTTTATCGCAGAGTACGTCCCTACTTAATTCATAATTACTAACTACCTTACATTAAACTTCTCAGACGCTGTACTAGTTGCGGCGCTTGTAAAACACCCTCAATTCGGTCTACTGGCTGACCCTGCTTAAACAGTACTAGAGTTGGTAGAGCCTCAATTCTATACTGAGTAGCTAATTGTTGGTATTTCTCAGTGTCAATTTTGACGATTCTGATTTGGCCTTGGAGTTGGGCATTAACTTGCTCTAAAATCGGAGCCATCATTTGGCAAGGTCCACACCAGTCAGCATAAAAGTCTACTAATACAGGTACATCAGAACCAGATAGCATCTCTTCAAAGCTATTGAATTGCTTTTTTGTAGACATGTGATACGCACCAGTTTTTTATTGTTTGATTTTAATAGTAGTTCCTAGCTGCCCAGATGATTGTAAAGCATGTTTGCAATATTGGGGAGCAGGGAAAAGGAGGACAAGGGGGACAAGAAATTTTAGATTTTAGACTTCGTCGTGAGCGCTACTTCGACAAGGCTCAGTACAAGTCAGTCGAACGATTTTGGATTTCAATCTAAAATCCAAAATCGCAAATCCAAAATCCAAAATTCTTTCCAATGCCCAATGCCTAATGCCCCATTCCCGATCCCCGATCGCCAATCCCCATTAAGATAGTTAGCGCAATATCTTAATGTACATAACAGGAAAAACAATGGAACTTTTGCCAGAAAATTTACAAAGTTTACAAGGGAAAGTAGCGATTATTACGGGTGCTTCACGGGGAATTGGAAGAGCGATCGCACGGGAATTGGCGAAAGTGGGTGCTAGTGTTGTTGTCAACTATGCCAGTTCTAGTCAAGCGGCTGACGAGTTAGTGTCCGAAATTATTCAAGCGGGTGGAAGTGCGATCGCGCTTGCGGCTGATGTGAGTAAGGAAGATCAAGTTGATGATCTAATAAAAGCTGCGATCGAAAAGTTCAATCGTATTGATATCTTAGTTAATAACGCGGGTATCACACGTGACACACTTTTACTTAGAATGAAACCGGAAGATTGGCAAGCAGTAATTGATCTCAATTTAACAGGTGTATTTTTATGCACTCGTGCCGTCAGTAAAATAATGTTAAAACAGCGTTCAGGGCGGATCATCAACATTACCTCTGTTGCCGGACTCATGGGCAACCCCGGACAAGCTAACTACAGCGCTGCCAAAGCAGGTGTGATTGGCTTTACCAAAACAGTTGCTAAAGAATTGGCATCTCGTGGTATCACAGTTAACGCCGTTGCCCCTGGCTTTATCACCACGGACATGACCAGCGATCTTGATGCTGAAGGTATTCTCAAATATATTCCTCTGGGTCGTTATGGTCAGCCAGAAGAAGTTGCTGGGATGGTACGTTTCCTAGCTGCTGATCCCGCAGCTGGCTACATTACAGGACAAGTATTGAACGTAGATGGTGGAATGGTGATGGCTTAAACATAGACACGGGGACACGGAGAGAGGGAGACACTGGGAAAATTTTCTCCGCGTCACCGTGTTTGATTGTCTCCGCGTCCTTTTCATTTTGCCTTTATCCTCTGCCAAACAGTAAAACCTAACAGGGTGATAATACTGAGAGTAGTGGCAAATATAACTACCAAGCTCATGCCTCGTATTGTCATCGCCAGCCAGTTACAAACTAAAGCAATTGACCAGAGGGTCAGAGCTGCATGGCGCTGAGATAATCCCCAAGCTAGCAAGCGATGATGCAAGTGGTCTTTTCCGGGAGTACTGAGGGGGTTTTTACCTGCCAAGAGTCGTCGCACAAATACTTGGGTAGTGTCTAGCACTGGTAAAAGCAAAAACAAAACAGGCGGTACTAAAGAAAAGATTGTAGTGGCTTGTAGATCGCCTACAATAGCAGTTGCGGCTAGTACATAGCCGAAAAAGTATGCTCCGGCATCACCCATAATGATGTGCGACGGATGAAAGTTATGGCGTAAAAAACCTAGCGCTGCTCCTGCTAAGGCTGCTAAAACTAGTGTCGCTGCTGCCCAGTTAGGAAACTGTGCTGAAACTGCTAGTAAACTCATAGCAGTAATAAAGCTAACACCTCCTGCCAAACCATCCATACCATCCATCAAGTTGATAGCATTCGTAATTGCTACCACCCAAAACACCGTTAGTAATGTTGAGAGTAGCGAGTCAATGGGAGTACCAAAAGTAACTTGAATGCTAATACCATTCCCAACTAGCAGTAGCGCCGTTAAAATTTGTACTAACAGGCGAACTGAGGGAGGTAAACCGAATTGGTCGTCGATAAAGCCTACCAGGACTAATATCGAACCTCCCAAAAGAATGGTTAAAACCTGAGCTAGTACACCTTGAAGTTCAATTGGTCTTAACAGGCTTGCTAAAATCAAAGCCGCTAGTACTCCTGCGTAGATCGCCAGACCCCCTGCATTGGGCAAAGGTTCTCGGTTCAAACGCCGTGCATTGGGTTGATCCGCCCAACCAACTCGCAAGGCAAATTTACGTACCGCAGGAATTAAACGCCACGTCACAACCCACGCTAAGAGAAATGTAAACACTACTGCTAACCAGCCGGAACCGCTAGGTTCAGCAATACCAAGCGCCTCAAGGAAGCTGTATATATTCATCTATCGCTTCCGCCATTAATGCCAGTATCCAACATCAGCATCAAGTGTATAACAATCATTTTTTTTTCTCACTACAAATATGAGGATATATGGATGTGTCTTATTTTGCTTTCAGTAGGATTTATTGAGGCAATAGGAGGAAATTTGGATTTTTATGGGTGGATTCCCCTACATCCATCAACCTATATCCTCCTATAGCCTAGTTAAAGATTAATAAACTCAACAGTTTATTGCTTATTGACTTAGCACTCTTGCTTTGTGAGTGCTAAATTGTCTAATGGAAGAACTCACAAATTAAACCAAACTCAAAAATATGGCCAAAATTATTGCATTTGATGAAGATTCCCGACGTGCCTTAGAAAAGGGCATCAATACTCTTGCTGATGCAGTGAAAATTACCCTGGGGCCAAAGGGTCGCAACGTTCTTTTAGAAAAAAAGTTTGGTACACCCCAAATTGTAAATGATGGGATCACTGTTGCCAAAGAAATTGAACTAGAAGATCCCCTCGAAAACACAGGTGCAAAACTCATCCAGGAAGTTGCTTCTAAAACTAAAGAAGTTGCTGGCGATGGTACAACTACAGCAACGGTGTTAGCGCAAGCGATGATCCGCGAAGGCTTAAAAAATGTAGCCGCTGGAGCAAATCCAGTTGCAACAAGACATGGTATTGAAAAAACCGTTGAAAAGTTGGTAAAGGAAATTGCCACAGTCGCCAAGCCAGTAGAAGGAAGTGCGATCGCTCAAGTCGCAACTGTTTCCGCAGGTAATGACGAAGAAATCGGTGCCATGATTGCCGAAGCCATGGAAAAAGTCACCAAAGATGGTGTAATTACCGTGGAAGAATCTAAATCCCTAACGACTGAATTAGAAGTAGTTGAGGGTATGCAGATTGACCGGGGTTACATTTCCCCCTACTTTATCACCGACAATGAGCGGATGACGGTGGAATTTGAAAATGCCCGTATTCTGATCACCGATAAAAAAATCAGCAATATTCAAGACTTAGTACCTGTTTTAGAAAAAGTTGCCCGTTTGGGTCAACCCCTGTTGATTATTGCTGAAGATGTAGAAGGCGAAGCTTTGGCAACTTTGGTAGTCAACAAGGCGCGGGGTGTGCTGTCAGCAGCTGCTATTAAAGCACCTGGATTTGGCGATCGCCGCAAAGCAATGTTGCAAGATATTGCTATCCTCACTGGTGGACAGTTAATTTCCGAAGAAATCGGTTTAAGCTTAGATATTGTTTCTTTGGAAATGCTGGGAACTGCCCAAAAAATTGCCATTGACAAAGACAACACAACCATCGTTGCTGGTAGCGAACACTCAGGCGACGTGCAGAAGCGTATTGGTCAAATTCGTAAGCAGTTGGAAGAGACTGATTCGGATTATGACAGGGAAAAGCTCCAAGAACGCATCGCCAAGCTAGCTGGTGGTGTAGCTGTAATTAAAGTCGGTGCAGCCACAGAAACTGAACTAAAAGATCGTAAACTGCGGATTGAAGATGCTCTGAATGCCACCAAAGCCGCTGTGGAAGAGGGTATAGTCCCTGGTGGTGGTACGATGTTGATTCACCTAGCTACAAAAGTCGCCGAAATTAAAAACAGCCTCAACGACGAAGAAAAAATTGGTGCTGATATTGTTGAGCGATCGCTAGACGCACCCCTACGCCAAATAGCAGACAACGCTGGTGCTGAAGGTGCTGTCATTGTTGAAAAAGTTCGTACTACAGAATTCAACGTTGGCTACAATGCTGCTACTGGTGAATTTCAAGACATGATTGCCGCAGGTATTCTCGATCCTGCTAAAGTTGTGCGTTACGCCTTGCAAAACGCAGCTTCTATTGCTTCTATGGTTTTAACCACCGAAGCTGTTGTTGCTGAAAAACCTGAGAAGAAACCCGCAGGTGGCGCTCCCGATATGGGCGGTATGGGTGGTATGGGTGGTATGGGCGGTATGGGCGGTATGGGTATGATGTAGTCTCATACTGTCTGTATCTACAGATTTTGAAGCAGTTTGTCTTACCAAGGCAAACTGTTTTTTTATTTTTGTTTTAATCTAAGTAATCTTAGTGGTTAGTACGAGTCCATGACTGTGCAATACGGTTCGGTTAAGAATTTTTCGTCATGCTTTGGGATGTAGAAACGTGCCATGGCACGTCTCTACAGGGTATTAGATGTCTAATCGATTTGTCTTATCCGAACCGTATTGCATGACTGTGCGCCTGTACAGTGTTTAGTAGCAATGCTCAATAACTATTTACCTTGACTATTGACTATTTAGGTAAAAGAATATGGCTAAAAAAAAGCAGCACTCAAATTCAATAGTAACTGAACCAGATCATGAAGATTTTTATCATTATCCTGGGACTTTACCAGGCACTATTATTGTGGATGCAGATGCGCCACCATCAAAGATTGTATTAATTGACTATAGTTCAACTGAAGCAATTACTAAAGAAGTTGAAACACCAGAAGAATGTGCTGCTTATCTAGATACTAATTCAGTAACTTGGGTAGATGTGCGTGGTTTAGGTAGTGAAGATATCTTACAAAGATTGGGGCAGGTTTTTGAGTTACATCCCTTGGTTTTAGAAGATATTGTTAATGTACCAGAACGCCCAAAAGTAGAAGATTACGAAGACCAATTAGTAATCATTGCGCGTATGGTTATGCCTAAAAAAAAATCTCATGGTTTCCATAGTGAACAGGTGAGTTTTGTATTAGGAAAACATTATTTGTTGACAGTTCAAGAAGAACCAAAACGCGATTGCTTTGAACCAGTGCGATCGCGCATTTTTAAAAATAAGGGTATTATCTGCAAAAATGGACCAGATTATTTAACCTATGCTCTTTTAGATGCAATTATTGATGGCTTTTTTCCTGTATTGGAAAAATATGGTGAACGTATTGAAGATTTAGAGGATGAAGTCATCGCTCAACCTACACCAAAAACATTAAGGAAAATCTATAAAGTTAAACGAGAATTATTACAACTACGTCGTGCTATCTGGCCCCAACGCAATGCACTTCATAGGCTGATTCAAGACGATAGTGAAATTATCAATCATGAAGTTCGTATTTACCTACGAGACTGCTATGATCATGCGGTGCAAGTAATAGATATGGTAGAAACCTATCGAGAACTTGCATCAGGCTTAATGGACGTTTACCTTTCGGCAGTCAGTAATAGAATGAATGAAATCATGAAACTGCTAACTGTGATTTCAGCTATTTTTATTCCTCTAACTTTTATTGCTGGCGTTTATGGAATGAACTTTAATACAGAAAAATCACCATATAATATGCCTGAGTTGAACTGGTATTGGGGGTATCCAGTTTGTTTAACAGTCATGGCATTAATAGCCATTATCTTACTATACATTTTCTGGCGCAGGGGTTGGCTAGAAAATAGTTCGAGGTTAGACCGTTGAATTCAGTTAACAGTTAATAGTTAACAAATTGTCCACATGAAAATTTTTACAGGAGCTTATATATATGGTAGCTAGAAATGAGGGGAATTTAATTTTTTTAACGCTGTATGTTATTGGCGTAGCTTATACCTTTACGAAGATGATTGAGTCCATCGACGACAAAATTAAATTTATTTATGAAAAAAAAAATGTCGATGATCAACTCAAAGACAAAAATCTCCAAGATGATATCGGCATATCCTTTAAACTTAACCCTTCATATTTTATTGATGAATTGAAGGAATTATCTGTAAGTATTGAGAATAAATCACAAAACCTAGCTTTATATGTAGACTGGGACAACTGCTCTTTAGTAGTTGAATATAGCAAACAATCGCGGCGAGTAATTCGCAAATCACCAGATTTGACACGTGATCTTGCTGTACCGCAAAGTCCTAGCTTAATTGCTCCTACCAAAACTCTTTCAGCAGCAGTGGCCGCTGAAGATGTTTTTAAGTTGGATGAGTTAACAAAAACATATCAAGTTAATACACCTTTGATTAATATCAGTGCGCTAGAAAAAAGTCCTGTGAAAGCCCAAAGAAAATTATTTCAAGCTTTTATAGATAGAAAACAAGAATTACAATTTTCCTTGCAGCTAGTATTGAGAATCTCCGAATTGCGGGTTGGTTTAGTTCCAGGTGAGAATAAACCTACCATGTGTATTGTCGATTGTCCTTTTACAATCAAAAAATTGCCTTGGTATTACGCAATGCCTTGGAATAAAAGGCGTTAATTTCTTAAATAATTGGGAATTCAACCCTAGAAATAACAGAAGACAGTCAATCAAGATTAAACTAAATATTGGGAAAGAGTAGGCGTAGGCGGTTGCAGATTAGTCAATGTGTGGCTAGTTTGAGGAAAGTCCGGGCTTCCGAAAGACCAAACTTGCTGGGTAACGCCCAGTGCGAGCGATCGCGAGGATAGTGCCACAGAAAAATACCGCTAATTAGTCATTTGTCAATAGTAATTAGTCATTTGTAAAAAACAAAGGACTAATGACAAATAACAAAGGACAAAATTAGTAAGGGTGCAAAGGTGTGGTAAGAGCGCACCAGCAACATCGAGAGGTGTTGGCTCGGTAAACCCCGGTTGGAAGCAAGGCGAATGGAACTATGGTTGGTCTTTTACCAGTTCCACAGAAAGAGCCGCTAGAGGCGTCTGGTAACAGTCGTCCCAGATAGATAACCGCCCTCTTGATTTAAGAGAACAGAACCCGGCTTACTACCAACTCTTTCCCAAGATGGAATGATAGCAATTACAAGCTACATTCCATTCTTTTTTTTGTTGATACGTGCTACTAAAAACAACGAATGGTTAGCAGATGAATCTTCTAGAAGATATCAACAGAAGCTTCTAGATTTGTGGAGTGTAAAACTCATGCTTGAGCAGTGTCAACGATTACTAGCTAGGTAGAAACTGATTATAAAACATAGTAGTAGTCAATAAGTAATTATGCCCCTCGATCTACAGGGGTTATTTATCGTGAAATTTTCCCAATATACAGAGATAATGAACCTATATGAAGTCAAATAAAGCTATATATTTTAAAGACCGTATACACTAAAGTTGTACGTCAATTGTACAAAAACGCGACTAATAATGATTGACCTATACTTTTTCGAGAGTATAAGGTTGTAGATTCCACAGGTGTAACAGCACTCAATCTGGGACGTACTATGATACCTGTGCCTGATGAATCCAAAATCGTTCGACTGAGCGCTCACGACGAAATCCAAAATCTAAAATCTAAAATCGGATGACCCTCGCTTATCCACGCCGACAACGACAACTTGAAAGTCTAGTCAGAAAATTAGGTTTGGCAGTAGAAGGACCAATTAAATGGGATCTGTTGGACCTAGCACTGACTCATCCTACCGTATCTGACTCAGCAAATTATGAACATTTGGAATTTGTTGGTGATGCTGTAGTGCGGTTGGTGGCAGCAATTGTGTTATGGGAAAATTATCCAAATTGTCCGGTAGGAGATTTTGCGGCAATTCGTTCGGTATTAGTGAGCGATCGCATTTTAGCCCAGTTAGCACGCTCTTACGGTTTTGAACTATATTTACTTGTGGCTGGCAGTGCCACTGCTGATAAAGTTGGTCAACAGTCGAGATTAGCAGATGCCTTTGAAGCAGTTCTAGGAGCGCTTTACCTTAGTACTAACAATCTTGATTTAATTCGTCCTTGGCTAGACCCTCACTTCAAAGAACTAGCAGCAGAAATCCGCCTTGATCCAGCCAGACTCAACTATAAAGCTGCTCTCCAAGAATGGACTCAAGCGCATTTTAAGGTTTTACCAGAATACCGAGTTGTAGAAATTAGTCAGCCTCATAATAATCAAGAACGTTTCATCGCTCAAGTGTGGCTACACGGACAAAAACTTGGTGAAGGTAAAGGACGTTCGATTAAAGCTGCCGAACAAGCCGCAGCAAAAGTTGCTTATTTAACTTTAAGTACACAGGAAGAACACTGAATTAGTTCATAGACAAAAGTTATGAGTTCAGGGTATTTAACAGTGACAACTGTTACAAATTCTACAGACGATTGAGTTGAGACATGAATAATATCGCGTCTCAACTCTTGACTCTTGTACAGACGCGATTAATCGCGTCTCTAATGACTAATGACTAATCAAATTAAAATCGCTGTCGTTGGAGTGGGGCGTTGGGGTGTACATTTGCTGCGGAATTTTCTGGAGCATCCCCAAGTTATAGTTGCAGCCGTGGTAGATCCAAATCCAGAGTGTTTAGCAAAGATAAAACGCCAATATTTTTCTAATAACACTACAAATAATCATGTCTTCTTTACAACTGAGTGGTCAGAAATTAAACAAATCATAGATTTAGATGCAGTAGTTATTGCTACCCCTGCCAGCACACATTATTCCTTAATTACTGACGCCTTAAATTGGGGATACCATGTTTTAGCAGAAAAACCTTTAACTTTAGATCCAACAGAATGCCATAAACTTTGCCAGCTAGCTGAAAAACAGCAACGGCAACTTATGGTTGATCATACTTATCTATTTCATCCAGCAGTGGAACGAGGGCAAACTGTTGTTCAAGCAGGAGAATTAGGAAATTTGCGCTACGGTTATGCTTGTCGTACTCATTTGGGACCAGTTCGCCAAGATGTTGATGCATTATGGGATTTAGCTATTCACGATATTGCAATATTCAATGCTTGGTTAGGTCAACAACCAGTAAGTGTACAGGCTTCGGGTAGGGTGTGGCTACAAGGGGGACATGGGGACACGGAGGACACGGGGATACGGAGATATGGGGACACGGGGAATACAGATGAAATACTTTCCGCGTCACCACCTCTCTCACTCTCCGCGTCACCGCGTCTCCCAACGCCAGGTGCTACAACAGGGGGAACCCCCGCAACGCACTGGCTCCTCTCCGCGTCTTCTGAAACCGCGTCTTCTTTCACTTCATCAGGTTTAGCTGATCTAGTTTGGGTGACACTAACTTACGCTAATGGTTTTCAAGCTTATATTCATTTGTGTTGGCTCAATACTGATAAGCAGCGACGTTTAGTGGTTGTGGGTAGTCGAGGTAGTTTGATTTTTGATGAAATGTCAGCTATATCACCTTTAACGCTGTTGCATGGGGAGTTAGAAGTGCAAGGGAATAGTTATATTCCTATAAATCAAAGCCAACAAGTGCTGCAAATTGAAAAAAATGAACCATTAAAACGAGTGTGCGATCGCTTTGTTAGCTGTGTCCACAATAATAGTCCTTGTCCAGTTTCATCTGGTTGGGTGGGGACACAGTTAGTAAATATTCTCGCTGCTCTGACACAATCGCTTAACCAGGGTGGCAAACCTGTTGTACTGAACACAAATCAGTACTGAGTTCTGGTTTTTGGTTAACAGAGTTTAATTCTCCGACTTTCCCATTGTCCTCATTTTCTGTTGTCTCTTGGCGGGTATCTATCAAAGGTAAAATAATGCTCACTGTTGTACCTTGATTGATACCTCTACTTTCAAGGGTGATCCTACCTCCCATTAGTTCAATTAAGTTCCGTGAAATAGCTAGTCCCAGTCCAGTACCGCCAAATTTGCGTGTACTACCATCATCCACCATGACAAATGGACGAAATAGCTTCTGTTGTTGGGTTGGATCAATCCCCACACCTGTGTCTTGAACACTAACAATTACCTGGGATTTACTATCAATTTGTTGGATTTCTGTTGTGATTGTGATGCTACCTTCATCAGTAAATTTAGTGGCATTACCGATAATATTAATTAGTACCTGCTTTAATTTGGCTGGATCAGCATTCACCAAAATTAACTCACTCATCTGTTGAGGAATGTTTAACTGCAATCCTTTTTGTTGAATATTCACAGATTGCAAATTAATGACCTCTTTGAGTAATTTTTGAAGATCAACTGGTTCTAAAGATACAGAAAGTTTACCAGCTTCTATTTTGGAAATATCAAGCAATTCATTAATGATACCTAGTAGGTGAATAGCCGTTTCATCAGCACGCTTGAGGAACTCTAGCTCTTCTTCTCGGTTATCGCACAAGTCATCTCGAACTAGGCGAATACAGTTAATAATAATGTGTAATGGATTTCTCAATTCATGGGAAGTTGCTGCTAAAAATTGGCTTTTACTTTGGTTGGCGTTTTTCGCTTCTTTCCAAGCTATTTCTACTTCTTCCGCCCAAGCTTTGAGGCGTTCTAGCATTTGATCTAGGGCTTGCGCTAGTTGATTGAATTCCCTGATTTTTAAATTGTGTGGGACTGGTACTGTGCTGTGGTAACTGTGGAGATTGAGAGCATAGTCACGCAATTCTTCAACCGGAAGTGCTAGACAACGAGCTAAATACAAAGATGCCAATACACTGGCAGCAATTAAGCCAACTGTCAAAACAACCAAAATTAGTTTGATTTGCCCTAAATCATACAAAGCATTATCTAAACCAGTAACTGCTAAAATCACCCATTTTTGTTGTTTTCCTTGGATGATTGGACTGTCAATAGCAGTGTAGCCAGCAAGTAATTCTTCTCCCTGTTTATCAAAAAATAGATGCAGAGTATCTTGCTTACCAGCAATAGCATTTCTCACTATCATTTGCAGACGTGAAGCATCTATGTGCTGGGCAATATTACTACCAATTCGACTGGCGATTGGATGTGCTAAAATTATGCCGTTTTCAGCAATAACAACTGTAGAGCCTGTTAGTAAACCTGGTTTATTCTTAATTTTTTCGCGTAACAATGCTGATTTGAAAACTAAGTTATAGCGCCATTGACCAACCCGATCATAGACTGGCGCTGATAGTAATAATTTCAGTTTACTTTGTTCATCTCTATTACCAGTTGTGTTGAAATTTGATGGTAATAATACTTTGACTTCTAATCGGTTACTAGAAAAATCAGGATTGGATTGATTAAGAGGTTCCTCACCACACGTACTTGCACTTATTTGATCGCTATTAGAATCTACTAATTGTATGCATTCGATTTGCCGTGCTTGCTGTTGTGCTAGTTGATTGATAAACTCTTCTTTTTGGGTAAGTGTACCTGATTGAATTACCTGTGTTTGAGTAGCTGTGAGTAAATTAGCTTTTAAAGCAGCGATCGCATCTGCAATTTTTTCTCCTTTGAGAACAGCACTTGCTGTTAAATTTTGACGAGCAGTTTCTAAAAGGCTATAACGTGCTTTTTGATAGGCAACTATTTCACCTATCAATAAAACAGGAACAGATAGAAGCAAAATCTTTGATACTAAAATCCGCCGAAAGGAGGATTGACGCTGGTTAGCCATCGGCATTCTCACTTGGCATTTGCAAACCACAACAGCAACCAAATGCAATTAGATTAACTAATATTTTTAAACGATAAATATTGGTTGATGCCAAAAATTTTAAACCATTAGATAGCTGGATAGCAAAAAAATATATATTATACAAACCCTGAAAGCAACTAGTTCTAATTGCAACTTTGATGAGATGCAAATAAAGTTGTGAGATTACTTGTAAACAGGAGTTTGCCAGCATTATTTTTTTGAGAATCCCAAGTCAAAATATAGACAAAATATACAAATCAAAACAATGGTGCAACATCGACCTTATACTACGGTGGTTTTAGCCATGAGTGCAGATGGCAAAATAGCTGATGTTACGCGATCGCCTGCTCGTTTTGGCTCTAAGAGTGATAAAGCACATCTGGAAAACAGAATTGCTGCTGCTGATGCAGTTTTATTTGGTGCTGGTACTCTGCGCGCCTACGGTACGACACTAACCGTAACAAGTCCACAATTGCTGCAAAATCGGATACAAGGGGGCAAGCCCCTTCAACCAGTACATATTGTAACTACACACTCAGCTAACCTAAATCCGGAAATTCGCTTTTTTCAACAGCCTATTCAACGTTGGTTACTCACCACAAGCACAGGTGCGCTTTTTTGGCAGAAACGACCTGAATTTGAGCAGATTATGGTCTTTGAAACAGAAGAGGGAAAAATTGATGTTGCGGCAGCTCTGGAGCATCTATCAAAATTGGGAATAGCACAATTAGCAATATTAGGTGGTGGTAAACTAGTCGCCTCAATGCTGGAATTAGATTTAATCGATGAACTTTGGCTGACTGTTTGTCCCTTGATTTTAGGTGGTGTTGCTGCGCCGACACCAGTTGAAGGTAAAGGATTTCTACCACAACTAGCTCCTCGTTTACAACTTATAGAAGTTAATAGGGTAGACCAAGAAGTTTTTCTTCATTATCGAATTGTTAATGATTAGTCATTAGTCAATGGTCAATTGTTATTTGTCCCCCTTGTCCCCCCGATCCCCCACCATAATAGGTAAAATGATTATTAACTTTTGTATCGGAAGCCCGCGATGGTGGAACAATTAAAACCTCGCTACTCTGTTGCTTGGATTAACAAAATTTCCGAAATTCCCCAATCAGCCTGGGATGCTTTAGCACTACCACTGACAACCCCGTTTTTAGAGTGGAATTGGCTGAACAATTTGGAAAATTCAGGTAGTGCTACAGCTAAAACAGGTTGGCTACCCAATCACCTAACTTTGTGGCGAGATAGGACGCTGGTTGCTGTTGCACCACTTTACTTGAAAGGACATAGTTATGGTGAATTTGTGTTTGATCATCAATGGGCTGATTTGGCGCAACGTATTGGTGTGGAATATTATCCCAAAATGTTGGGAATGACACCGTTTACTCCTGCGGAAGGCTATCGATTTTTAATAGCGCCTGGAGAAGATGAAGATGAGATCACAGCAACTATGGTGCATGAAATTGATACTTTTTGCTCAAAACACCATATCTCTGGTTGTCATTTTCTGTATGTAGATCCCCAATGGCGTCCTGTTTTGGAACGCTGCGGTTTTACTGCTTGGCTGCACCACAGCTATATTTGGGAAAATCTTGGCTTTCAAACTTTTGATGATTATTTGGCAGTATTTAATGCTAATCAGCGTCGTAATATTAAGCGCGAACGCAAAGCAGTAGAAAAAGCTGGTTTACGATTACAACCCTTGACTGGCGAAGAAATTCCCAAGTCTTTGTTTGGGTTAATGTATGAATTTTATGCAGATACTTGCGATAAATTTGGCTGGTGGGGTAGCAAATATTTAACAAAGCGATTTTTTGAGCAGTTACACGAGAATTATCGCGATCGCGTTTTATTTTTCGCCGCATATAACGAACAAAATCAGCAGCAACCAATGGGAATGTCTTTTTGTTTATTCAAGGACGATAGAATGTATGGACGCTACTGGGGTAGTTTTCAAGAAATAGATTGTTTACATTTTGATGCTTGTTATTATGCCCCGATTGAATGGGCGATCGCTAACGGTATCCAAATCTTTGATCCCGGTGCAGGTGGACGCCATAAAAAACGTCGTGGTTTTCCTGCACAGCCTAATCACAGCTTACATCGTTTTTACAATAATCGTTTGCGAAAAATTTTGTGTTCTTATATTGATGAAGTAAATGAACTCGAACAGCAAGAAATTGAGACCATTAATGCTGAACTACCATTTTCTCAAAAAAATAATTGAGATTTTAAAATAGCTTTCACAAGAATATTTCGAGGTAGATAAGAATTAAACTTGAGGAAGGATGAAAAATTCCTGAATCAAGTTTACGTTTTACGGTAAGTATGGGTTTGAAGTTAGAAGATATAGCGCAAATAGATAATAAGCTTTCTCAGCGTCATATTGATCTTGATCCCGGTGGATATTTCATTATTTACTTAGAGCAAGAAACAGGGCTGATTTGTGCCAAGCATTTTACAAATGTAATTGATGAGCATGGTTTAGCAGTAGATCCAGAAACAGGAAAAGTAATTCCTGCACGCGGAAAAGTAGCACGAACTCACACAACAGTATTTACAGGTAGGACAGCAAAAGAATTATCTGTAGAAATATTTGAAAAAACAAAGCCCTGTCCCGTGACTCAGCTAGACCATGCAGCTTATTTAGGTCGAGAATTTGTTCGTGCTGAGATTGCTTTGGTGACAGGGCAAGAGTATGTTCAAGATTAGTTGTTAATAGTTAGTAGCAGCCCTTTCAAGGTGGGTAAAAATCTTCACAAAAATACCGATTTTTGGTCTTTTCACCTTCGTGTCTTGGTGTCTACCCTCCGGGTAGGCGCGTAAGCGACTTCTGCAAGTAGCTGCTAGCGCGTC
This sequence comes from Fischerella sp. CENA71, assembly GCA_024239075.1. GTDB lineage: Bacteria > Cyanobacteriota > Cyanobacteriia > Cyanobacteriales > Nostocaceae > Pelatocladus. The sequence continues at coordinate 214,602 of JANBVI010000027.1, forward strand.
TATGGTGTTTCAAAAGTTGATTTTTTAACCACTAAGACACTAAGACACAAAGAAAAGTACATCACACCTTGAGAGAGTTAGTAGTTAGTAGATAGTAGCGAATCACGACTAACAACTAACCACTAACCATTAAGCATTAACCATTACCATCAGAAGAAGATGGTTGAACAGCCAGATAGATGTAGTAAGTCGCCATTGGGATGACAGTTGCAGCAATTAAAAGTCCCACAACCCAGGCGATCGCATTACCTTTTTCGGCTGCTTCTGTTTTCCCAAAGGTACCTTCTACCTGTACTTTTTCCACTACTTGGGGTGGACCGGGATCGGGTTCACCAGAAAGTACAGTGACTAGGCGATCGCTTGCATCTAAAAATGCTTGATTATATTTATCACCTGATCGCAAAGGCGCCATCAGGGTTTCATCTGCGACACTTTTGGCAATTTCGTCTGTCAATAAAGACTTGACGCGATCGCCACTAATAATTGCAGCACCGTTGGTAACGGTATCAATCATTAATAAAGTTTGATTGGCTTGGGCTTCTGCTGTCGGAAACCATTTTTCAAACAAAGCTTTTGTAAAGCTTTCCGGTGTTTCACCATAATCTAAACGACGTACCGTAACAAATCTTACTTCGTTTCCGGTGTTCTTGGCCAAATCTTCTGAAGCACTACTAATCGTGCCTTCATTGATACGACTAATGACTTCACCTTGGTCTATAACCCAAGTATTGGGTGCAAAGTTTGGCATTTCATATACACCCGTTGCAAAGGCAGGTGTAGCAAAAGATGCAGATACTAGAATCATCACCATTGGCAGAATCAGCCATTGGATATGTTTTTTCCAATTAAATAATTGGCAGAAAAACTGTTTCATTGGATGAAAGTATAAAGACGGGCTTTCACCAAAAATACTACACAAATGCAGGACAAGTCTCACCTATTGTCATCTTTGATGTGAAGTTGGCTTGCTTTGAAGGTTTGGTAAATTAATAGTTTCTAGGTTTTTCTACACCCCTACATCCCTATATTTTTATACTTCTAGTTTCTTCACGGCTGCCAAGATAAATGCGATCGCTGCCTCGGTGTGCTTTTCTATCATTTCTGGACTGAGGCGATCAATTTCTGGAGTTAAGTGTTTCCAGTTTTCATGAACTGTGAAGTAAAAAAAACAAACGCTGAGGATGTGGGTTAGCGTTAAGTATGGATCGAGGGGACGAAAACATCCTGTTGACATACCGCGTTCCAGAACCTTGATCAAAGGTTCGTGTAAGCTTTGGACATTACTCTGCTGGAAATATAAGCCTTGATTTTGGCTAGCTTCTTGAAACCAAAGCATTTGGCGATACGGGTTCGTGGCTTCATAAGCGATCGCTAAACGAATGATTTGCACCAAAGCATCTTCAGGTGGTAAATCATCAAGATTGAGTTGACTGACCATTGCCTGAACTTCATCAATTGGACGCTGCAACACTGCTTTATACAAACCTTCTTTGTTCTCAAAGTAGTAATGAAGCGTAGCAGTTGTCACATTGGCACGTTCGGCGATCGCACCCATCCGAGCGCCTTTCAAACCATGCCGCGCAAATTCTAGTTCTGCCGCATCCAAAATTTGCTGTTGCGTCAACTCTGCATCTCGCACCTGCCGAAGTGATTTGGTAACTTTTTTCACCGACCGAAGCACAGTTTCATAACCTAGTTCTTGACTTCCTTATAGTAGCAGGGAGATTTATTCAAGTTATGGACATCCTAAGTTACGCTTCATTGACGAGATTTTAACTAATTACTATACTTACTAATTAATTAGTAAGTTAATTTCAGATATTTATGCATAAGTTGCAAGGCTCACCTTGGCTGTTGGCACATCGTTCCATGCTGAAGCCAAACAAGCCTATGAAAGTTTCTCTGTTTAGCAACGATTATGTACTTTGGCAAGATAGCAAAGGCAAAATCAATTGCTTACCAAACGCTTGTCCCCACATGGGGGCGATGCTTTCCGAAGGATGGTGTGTGAAACAGTCCAATGGTAGCAGCAAAGTTGCTTGTCCATTTCATGCTCTAGAGTTTGATGGAACTGGTTGTACAGTTTTACCAGGTTCAGACAAGCAAACAAAGCCTTTGCTAACACCTCTGGAATTAATTATCCAGGAAGACTTCATCTGGACTTATGGCGGTTATGAGCCGAAAATTTCCATTCCACCCATCATGAATGAGATTGCAGCCGAGTATGAGTTTATCGGATTCACAGGCGATCGCACTATCACAACCGATCTGCTCACCTTGCTTTTGAATATGCACGACTACAACCATCAAAATGGTACTCATCGTGAGTTGTTTGAAATTGAACAAGTACAAGTAAAGCAATTCATTGATGAGGGATTTCACTCCCACGCTTACCTTGTACAGCCAAGGAAGCAACCTACTTTCTGGGGTATTCTCAAGAATCCTGGTTTAATAGCCATGCCCAAGGTACTTGAAGCACATTTGGAAAACTTTTTCCCATTTATGGGAATGTTACATGGTGAGAATTCTATTCTTGCTCTCAAAGAATGTCATTTCTACATTCCAGAGTCAGTAAACCACTCGCGGGTATTTGTTCTCATGTATATGAAAGCCCATTCTCCCATCGCTCATCTAATTAAGCGAAATCTTCTAAAGCTAATCGATATTGTTATTGAACAAGACGCTGATATTTTGGGCAAACTCTACACCAATACACCACAGTACATCAAGCTGAACAACGAAGTTGGTATGGATTGGGTGCGACGTAATTTTGAGAGTTTTCCTTCAGTTGTTGAACCGAATCTCTCTCGGTGATTGTGATACAGTTTCAATACTCCCTATAAGTTCACACGTAAAATTTTTATCTTGGACTCTGCGCCCCTCTGCGCTTACCTTCGCGTCCCTCTGCGTTTCAAATCTACTCTTAGTAAGTCATCTGAAGATCCAAATAACTTGATAATTTTTGTAAAATTATATACGTGGGGAATAACAAAATTCCCCCTTTTACAGTAATTAAAAATTTTTTCAGAAAATAACAGACCTTACTCGGCAATCACTGAAAGCGACGGTAACTTACGAATTTCTTCTCGTACACTCATGAGAATTTTACCGAGATGGTTTTCACCTGTGTGATCTGCACCGCAACCCCAAAAATAATCCTTGGGAGAATTTTCTACCAGTAATTGATCGCCTGTAGTGAGTAGAACTTCTCTAATATCAGCATGGGTGAGAAACTTTTTGAGTACAGCTTCTCGCATGATGTTAGTCTTAACTATTTCCCAATCTAAACGCACCTTGCGGGTACAACATCGCCCTAATGCTGCTGCTTCTTCAGGCGTCTCAACCCCATGAATGACCGGTATAATGACTGCGTCTGGTGTTCCCACAAATTTTTGAGCTTGATAATAATGCTCTACTGTCCGCCAATAAATACCCTCAATTTTAATCTCGTGGGGAGAAAAGTTAGAAAAACAGCCATAAGGCTCGTAAGCTTTGTAAAAGTAAATAGTCATTTTAAAGTTGCTCTTTTAATACTTCAACTTCTATAATGCCTGGAGTTGTTAGCAGGCAAAAGATAGCGTCTTCAAAAAAGTTGGATTTTGACTGTTATAGGCAAGTAGTAACCTGGGAATCGCTATAATTTTTATGAGCTTGGGGAAAAAACAGCCATGTTAGAGTATAATTTGCCGAGTTATTGACCCTCTGCCGAAGAACTACCGGATTCTGACGAAACCCCTGTGGATAACGAAAGGAATGACGTGGCAATGTCTGACGGCAAGCCACTTAATCAAAAAGCACCTCAAAATTTGAGGTGCTTTAAAGATTTTTTACCGTAATTTATTACATCACCACTTTCTCTAACATTAACTTAGAAGCTTTGAGTGATTCTGGTATGCCAACAGGGTAATCTCCTGTGAAACAGGCAGAACAAAAGCTTTGTGGATCTTCTCCCGTTGCTATCAGCATTCCTTCCCAACTGAGATAGGCTAGGCTATCTACTTCTAATTGTTTGGTAATTTCTGCTACTGATTTTGTGGCTGCAATTAGTTGATCTTGGCTATCGGTATCAATGCCGTAGAAGCAAGGGTGAGTAACTGGTGGTGAAGAAATTCGCATATGTACTTCTGTAGCCCCAGCTTCACGTAAAGTTTTGACGAGTTTGCGGCTAGTAGTTCCCCGGACAATCGAGTCATCGACAATGATGACTCGTTTACCATTGAGTACATCTTTGAGTGGGTTAAGTTTCATACGGATGCCGGATTCGCGCATGGTTTGGGTAGGCTGAATAAATGTGCGTCCGACGTAGCGATTTTTAATCAGTCCTTCGGCATAAGCAATACCAGAGGCTTGAGAAAAACCAATGGCAGCAGGAATCCCAGAGTCAGGAACACCAATGACAATATCTGCGTCAACAAGTGACTCTGTTGCTAATTGTCGCCCTAACCGCATCCGGTAAGTGTACAAGCTTTCATTGTGCATGACACTATCAGGACGAGCAAAGTAAATCATTTCAAAGATACACAACTTGCGTTGCTGCTGCGAACTCCAGTGATAGGAAGCCAAACCTTCTTCTGTAATCCAGACTAATTCACCTGGTTCCACATCCCGTAAATATTCAGCACCAATGATATCTAAACCGCAAGTTTCAGAAGCAAGCACATAACGCACTGGATCGCTTTTCAAAGTACCAATTACTAAAGGGCGAATACCATTCGGATCACGAACACCCATTAAACCAGCAGGTGTACCAATTACAAGACTAAAAGCTCCACTCAGGCGATTAAAAGCTTGAATGCTGCCCTCTAGCCAATTTTGACCTGCATCTATTTCTTGAGCGATCGCAAAAGCAATCATTTCGGAATCAGTTGTTGTCACCAAGTTACAGTTATTCTCTAGCAACTGCTCACGTAACTGAATGGTATTGACTAAATTGCCATTATGTGCTAAGGCAACTTTACCTAACCGAGTATCGACCACAGCAGGCTGGGCATTTACTTTTCGGCTCGAACCTGTAGTGGAATAACGAGTGTGACCAACGCCCATCTGACCAGGCAAATTGCTTAAAATTACTTCGTTGAAGACCTGAGATACTAAACCCATGTCTTTGTGCAGATGTACTTGTTCACCATCAAAAGTAGCAATGCCCGCAGATTCTTGTCCCCGGTGTTGAAGAGCGTATAATCCAAAATAGGTGAGTTTGGCGACATCTTCTTCTGGTGCATAGATGCCGAAAACACCACAAGCTTCTTCTGGCTTGTCTGATCGAGTGTCCTGATGAATCATTTGATTATGAATTGGTAGAGGCTGGTCATCCGCAGTGATGGGATGGGTGGGAATCATGCTAGCTTTGCTCCTGATGAGGGTGTCAAGTCACTAGGATTATGTAAATAGATGGATGCAAAAATATTAATAAATGGTTAACCATCTATTAAAACAGTAGCGTAATTATTATTTTCGCGGAAGCTACCAGGTGCGAAATGTAAACTGTCCAAAGTATGAAATTCGCTTCATCTTTAGATTATTTAACGTTCTTGGGTATTGGTGTAAATGGCTAAACGTTTTGCGATCGCCTTTGAGTAGCGATCGCCCATCTCCTCAATCCTAGCGTTGATTAAAGCTTGACCATCAGAGGTTAAAACCCGCAACCCGATTTCGGAATTCCCAACTTTACCTAGTTTGTGCCAGTTTTGCTCCAGGTTTTGCTGTAAGTAAGATTCCCAATTTTCTTGTTGTTCTGGTGCTACAGAAACTACGATCCGTCCACCACCTTCACCAAACAATACTTCGTCTAGACGCTGCATATCATTTGCAGGTAACTTGAAGCTAATTTCTGCACCCAATTTACCTGTGATACAACTTTCTGCAAGAGCAATTACCAAACCACCTTCAGCACAATCATGAGCTGAACGTACCCAACCTTGGCGAATTCCCTCGCGACAAGCTTTTTGTACCCGTCTTTCCCAGTCAAAATCCACTCTTGGCGGTTTCCCTGCAACAGTACCATGAATACTGGCTAAGTATTCTGAGCCACCTAAAGTTAAATCAGAAGATAATCCACCTAACAAATAAATCACATCGCCTGGTGTCTGCCAAGCTTGACCACAAATTTTAGTGAGATCGGGAATTAATCCCACCATACCCACAACCGGAGTAGGATAAATAGGCTGGGGATTACCTTGAGAATCAAGAGTTTCATTGTACAACGAAACATTACCCCCAGTTACCGGGGTTGCTAATTCCCGACAACCTTCAGCCAAGCCACGACAAGCTTCTGCTAATTGCCAATAACCAATTGGTTTTTCCGGACTACCAAAATTGAGGTTATCTGTCACCGCTAGAGGTTCTGCACCCACACAGCTGAGATTGCGTGCTGCTTCTGCGACTACCGCTTTTGCCCCTTCGTAAGGATCAAGATAAACGTAGCGGGGATTACAATCGACTGTCGCCGCAACAGCGCGTTGGGAAGAAGACGCGGTTTCAGAAAACGCGGAGACAACCAGACGCGGTGACGCGGAGAGTATTTCATCTGTATTCCCCGCGTCGCCGCGTCGCCGTGTCCCCGTGTCCTCTTTCTCTAGTGGACGCAAACGAATCACTGCAGCATCCGCACCACCAGGAAACATTACTGTATTGTTCTGGACTTGATGATCATACTGGCGATAGACCCAGCTTTTAGAAGCAATTGTGGGAGTATCTAGCAAAAGCAACAAAATATCATTCCAACTATGCAGTTTTGCTTTAATTTCTATGCCACCAGTTGTACATGCAGGTAAAGTATCTGGTGTCCATTCCCAGGCTTGACGCACATATTTCGGTAGTTCTGCGAGTAATTCCCTCTCATACAAAGGTGTATTTTCTGCTAAAGCTGTCGCAGGAATTTCGGCAGCGATTTTACCTTGAAATAGAATCCGCACAACTGGTTCGGCAATGACCGTACCAGCAACAACCGCATGAAGTCCCCAACGATGGAAAATATCAATTAACTCTTGTTCCCGTCCTTTTTGGGCTACAAATAGCATTCTCTCTTGAGATTCGGAAAGCAGATATTCATAGGGAACCATTCCGAGTTCGCGCACGGGTACTTTATCTAAATCAAATTCAATCCCTACACCACCTTTGGCTGCCATTTCTGAGGTTGAACAGGTGATCCCAGCAGCACCCATATCTTGGGCAGCAACAACTATACCTGTCTTAAAAGCTTCCAGACAAGCTTCAATTAAAGACTTTTCCAAAAACGGATCACCGACTTGCACCGCCGGGCGATCATCCATTGATGCATCACTGAGTTCAGCACTAGCAAAACTTGCGCCCCCCATACCATCGCGTCCGGTGGTGGAACCGACATATAATACAGGATTGCCAATGCCAGATGCCCCAGATTTGACAATTTCGGACGTTTCCATTAATCCCAGAGCCATAACGTTGACTAAGGGATTGCCAGAGTAAGCAGGGTCAAAGTAAACTTCGCCGCCAACGGTGGGTACTCCCACACTATTACCATAATGAGCAATTCCTGCAATAACGCCGCTAAACAGCCTTTGTGTTTTGGGGTCTTCTAGAGAACCAAAACGGAGGGAATTTAAAATGGCTATGGGACGCGCGCCCATTGTAAATATATCACGTAGAATCCCTCCAACACCAGTAGCGGCACCTTGAAAGGGTTCAACTGCGCTGGGATGGTTGTGAGATTCTATTTTAAAAGCCAGTCGTAGTCCATCACCTAAGTCTACAACTCCGGCATTTTCACCAGGACCAACTAGAATGCGATCGCCTGTGGTAGGAAATTGTTTCAGTAAAGGGCGAGAATTTTTATAACAACAATGCTCCGACCACATGACCCCAAACATACCTAGTTCAGCTTTGTTGGGGTGACGCCCTAGTCGTCGGACTATTTCTTGGTATTCTTCAAGTTTAAGACCTTCAGATGCAATTTCTTCAGGAGAAAAGGGAGGTTCGCAAGCGGTGGTCATGGAAGTATGCACCAAGGGGACAGATGATTATTGTATCGATTTTCTGTCCCATTCCTGTAATCAATTGAAAATAGGGAATGGAGAACGAGTAATGGGGGACGAGGAATAGGCAAATCTTTAACAGATGCTCAAATCTGCGTCAATTTGCTATTGATCTTGATCTTCTCGTTAACTAATTTTGCGGAATTCACCATCCCTCTCTAGGGGGATGCTTAATTTATACCAGTAATTCACACTTCAGTATTTTCACGGATAGCAAAAAGCAAGACTATTTCATAATATATATACTTACTACATTCACAAACCAGTCAAACTTGAACTCTAATTTTGTTGTGTAAACTGGGTAATCAGTAATCGGTAATGAGAAAAAGCTTCCAGTTATTCTAATTATCAATTGACAATTACCAATTACCCAGATAACCCCGCTACTATAAATTGAGCGAATCTCCCAAATTTAACTCTGAGGTTTCCTCTCAATGAAAAATATTCCGGATACTTATCCTAAATTCAGAACATAACAGAAGCACTAAGTACTGCTTATATTAGCAAGATTTTTACTATCTCATCATGCAATAAGCAGCCTCATTACCATCATTATACAAATCATGATACAAAACTTATTTTCGGCTTTGATGGTAAGAAGTTGTGCCATATACCAATTGACTTATACAAATTAGTGATGACAATCACAAGCGTTCATGATTAAGATCCTATTCCTGCTATTGCCAAACAGAGAGAATAAATGACAACTGAACTCTAGCCGAGTCATTAATAGGGAACACACTAATTGCCAACAGTCTTCTTAAAGACTGTTGGCTTTTTGTTTGTGAACTATTGGTTAGTAATTGATTGTTCCCCACAACAAACAATGACCAACCACCAACTTAGACAAATAAAATATCCCCACAACTTGTTGGTAACTTGACAGAAATTTTGCCAGAGCCACTAGCAAGTGTGGGGAGTATGATGGTATTAAGAAATGATGATCAATATGCAGATGCTATCTTCCACTTAGATCAACTAAGGTGGAATTAGACCTTGAGACAGCGTGAGTACTCACTTTGAATTAGGACATCGCTTGGATGATGTAATCAAAGTAAGGTGCTGCTTCCAATGAATCGTCTGCATTCAGTAAATCAAGGGAGGCTTTTTTCAGACAGTTGATGGCTTCTACCATTCCAGGTACAGGAACACCCAAGGAATTGTACATTTCTCGCACACCAATCAAACCAATCGTTTCAATTGGTTCTTTGTCGCCAGCAAGTATGCCATAAGTAATTAGGCGTAAATACCAGCCGAAGTCACGGATACATAAAGCACGCTGGCGTTCTCCGTAAGCATTACCTCCTGGCGAGATAAAATCAGGACGCTTTTGCCAAAGCTGTTTGGTAGCTTCCTGAACTATCTTTTTTTCATTTTCAGCTAGGGTACTAACAATACGTACTCGCTGTTCGCCAGTTTGCAAAAAATCTTTGATGCTTTTAAGTTCGCCACTGCTAGGATAACGCAGTTCGTCGTCAGCTTTGAAAATAACTTGGCTTACTACAGTCATGATATTGAATCACGAGATTTATTATTTGCTAGTTTAACGAGTCTTGTATCCACAAGTGAAGGGGGATTGGCGATTGGGAATCGGGAATCGGGGATTCAGGACAAGGAAGACAAGGGGAAAAAGCGGGATGCTTAATAACTAACCACCACCCCAGATACCATAAGTAGAGTCAATCCAAAATCGTGCGACTGAGCCCTCACGACGAAGTCTAAAATCCAAAATCTAAAATCCAAAATCTAAAATCAAATGACCATTACTTCTTGGAAACAAGGTGAATTAATAGAAGTTAACATAACAGACACAACTGATACGGGCGATGGCGTGGGACGATCGCATGAACGGGTGGTGTTTGTACCAGATACTGTACCAGGTGATCGCGCTCTTGTCCGTCTAGTACACGTCAAATCTACACATGCTCACGCCAAGCTGCAACAAATATTACAACCCTCTACTTACCGGATTCGACCAAGCTGCATTGTGGCTGATAAATGTGGTGGTTGCCAGTGGCAACATATAGATTATGAATATCAGCTAGAAGCAAAACGCAATCAAGTTATTCAAGCCTTAGAACGTATTGGCGGTTTTGTGGAACCACCTGTAGATAGGGTTTTAAGAGCTGCTTCTGCTCTGGGTTATCGCAATAAAGCTACCTATCCTATGGGTGTATCTGCAACTGGAAATATCCAAACAGGTTATTACCAAAAAGGTAGCCATCAATTGATTAATTTAAATCAATGTCCAGTACAAGATTCACGATTAAATTCTTTATTGGCAGAAATTAAACAAGATATTCAAAAGCAAAATTGGCCAATTTATAACGAACAACACCACAAAGGAATAATCCGTCATCTTGGTTTACGCATTGGTCGTCGGACGGGAGAAATATTATTGACTTTAGTAGTAAAAGATTGGAATTTACCAGGTATCAAAGATCAGGCACAAGAATGGTTAAAGCGCTATCCTACCCTAGTAGGAGTTTGTTTAAACTATAACCCAAAACGTACAAATACTATTTTCGGCTCTGAAACTCGTTGTATTTCTGGTCTTGCTTACCTGCGAGAAGAATTTGCTGGTTTAGAATTTCGTGTACGTCCAGATACGTTTTTCCAGGTTTCTACGGAGACGGCAGAAAACTTGTTACAGATTATTCAATCAGAACTACACTTACAAGGAACTGAGGTGCTACTGGATACATATTGTGGTATTGGTACGTTAACTTTGCCCTTAGCAAAACAAGTTCGTCAAGCAATTGGGTTGGAAATACAGCCAGAGGCGGTAGAACAGGCTATTGATAATGCTAAATATAATCAAATTAATAATGTCACTTTTATGACAGGTGCGGTCGAAAAATTACTGCCGCAACTGGAAATTAAACCGAATATTGTTTTACTAGATCCACCGCGAAAAGGATGCGATCGCCAAGTTGTTGAAACTTTACTAGAATTTCAACCAGAACGTATCGTTTATGTCAGTTGTAAAGTAGCAACCCTCGCGCGTGATTTGAAATTATTTTGCGAAAATGGTGTGTATACTCTTACACGTGTACAACCAGCAGATTTTTTCCCTCAAACCGCCCATGTAGAAACAGCAGCCTTTCTAGTGCGATAGCTATGTTGCACAGGTGCAATGAATCCATTCACAAATATCTATACATCGCATCATTTCAGTTGCATTAAACATATATTAAATCTTTTAAAAAACTCAAACGGGAATTTTGTAGTCTGGCGGATAGTAAAAATGCTAAACTTGAATTAAGCTAAAAATATAGTTCTAATTGTGCAAAAATATAGAAGCCGCATGGGCTATTCTCAAATATGAATTGGGTCGTCTAAACTAAAGTTCGGCAGATAAAAGAGTACAAATATACTCTTTTACGTATGCACAGCACTTTTTGAATTGCTAACTGCTTGGGCAGGTTTACTTAAGCCGTATTATGTGAGACAGCCCAAAATCATTAGGAGAGCCAATGCTCCCTAGCATTTTCAAAATTTAGTTCCAAAGACGTTAGGTTTGAAGGCAACACGACCACCTCACAAATTATCAGGGTGCCTGTGACAGCAAACTGATGTCTAGCTAACTCTGAAGCTGCGGGGTTTCTCTTGTGATCACCATTTCACTTCGTCCAGTAGGACGTAGTTGGGGTACTATTAGTTTTGCCTCAACTCTATACCTCTGCCCAATATTAGATTTACTTTTGGCAGAAATTCCCACGCCCATGCAAGCCGAACTACGACTAGGACTCCAAGAAGCTCTAGTGAATGCGGCTAAACATGGCAATAATCTAGATCCTAGTAAAAAGGTAGTAGTACGTTTTTCCTTAATAGATAATAAATATTGGTGGATCATCTCAGACCAAGGGGGAGGTTTTACTCCTTCTTGTAATTGTGATATAGATCCAACAGAGTATCTACCACCAGATGAGTCAGAAAACGGTCGTGGTTTATCTATTTTGCATCTTGTTTTTGACGAAGTAGAGTGGAACACCAAAGGTACTGAGTTAAGACTTTGTAAGCAATTAGAGCAAGCTCGGCCGCGTATACCGTTATTGCGAAATTAGAGAATAAATAATGGGTAATTAGTAATGGGTTTTCCCATTACCAATTACCCATTACCCATTACCTATTACCCTTTTCCATGTGTAGGACACGGTGGTGCAGAAATAGAGCGATCTAACCAACCTGTCGCTTGTTCTAACCTTGTTAAAGCTTCTTGTGGTTCTTCCTTAAGAAGGAAGACAAGAGCCGCTGCTAATTGTTCACTAGCACGAGCGTTACGGTTAGACTTGAGGCGATGCCAATCATTAGGAGAAATACTCAATCTCTCCATGAGAGCTTGAGCTAATTCTACAGTAGTAAATTCATTCAGTTGACTGTTTTTAAGCGGCTGTGTAGATTGAGACATACACTCCAAGGTATTGTCGCATTTACCTTTACTCTACTACTTTAATGAAGCAGCCTCAAAAACCGTCAGAACCACCACAAGGGGATAATCAAGAACTTGATTTTGAACAAGAACTGTTAGAAGTCGAGCGAGCGCTTGTGGCTTTAAAAGAACGTCACCAGCAGGTGCTACGCGATCGCCGTCAACAAAAACAATTACAATATAAACTTTACAAACTCAGTCAAGATAAAAACCCGACACCAGAGATAGAAGCTGAGTTACGGCAAATTCAACAGCAGTTAGAAGTTTTAGAAGTGTGCTTAGAGAGTCAGCTGTTTTCTTGGAGCAGTTTTAGAGAGCCTTTTTGGCAAGCGATACGCTTTGGTGGATTAGGCGTTATCATAGGTTGGATATTAAAGTCTTGTGCTGGATAGGAATTGGAGATTTCTTTAAGAACTAAATCTTTTAAATTAAAATTTAAAGTCTACAATTCTAAAAATGTCCAACTCTAGATTTTATGCTCGGATACAAACATGCCAAATCAAAGAATTGTAGAAATATTACGAAATGGTCAGCCTGATGATTCACTAGAAGTTAAAGGCTGGGTGCGTACTAAACGTGAATTAAAAGGTTTTGCTTTTATAGAAGTAAATGATGGTTCATCTCTGGCTAACTTACAAGTGGTAATTAATCAAGATCTGCCAGATTATGAAAATATCTTAAAAAAATTAAATACAGGTGCTTCAGTGGAAGTGGCTGGAGTGTTAGTTGCTTCTCCTGCGAAAGGACAGCGTGTAGAATTAAAAGCAGATAGCGTCAAAGTTTATGGAGAAGCTGATCCCGAAACTTATCCTCTGCAAAAGAAACGCCATTCCTTTGAGTTTTTACGAACAATTGGACATTTGCGATCGCGTACCAATTCCTTTGGTGCAGTTTTCCGTGTCCGCAATGCTTGTGCTACCGCCATTCACCAATTCTTTCAAGAACGCGGTTTTATGTGGGTACATACTCCCATTATTACCGCAAGTGACTGCGAAGGTGCAGGAGAACTTTTTAGTGTCACTAGTTTAGATTTAAAAAATATTCCCCGCACAGAAAATCAGACTGTAGATTATACTAAAGACTTCTTTTCTAAACCAACATACTTAACAGTTAGCGGTCAATTAGAAGCTGAAATCATGGCGATGGCTTTTAGTAATGTCTACACTTTTGGCCCTACTTTCCGTGCTGAAAATTCCAACACTTCCCGTCACCTAGCAGAATTTTGGATGGTTGAGCCAGAAATGGCTTTTTGTGATATTCATGGGGATATGGATTTAGCTGAGGAATTTCTCAAATATATTTTTAAATATGTGCTGGAAAAATGCCCAGAAGACATGGAGTTTTTTAACCAGCGCATTGATAATACTGTGTTAGCGATCGCAGATAACATTATCAACAATCAATTTGAACGTATCACCTATACAGAAGCCATCAAACTTTTAGAAAAAGCCGATGTGCAGTTTGATTATCCTGTTAGTTGGGGTTTAGATTTACAATCAGAACACGAACGTTATCTTTGTGAACAATTATTCAAAAAACCAGTGATTGTGACTGATTATCCAGCCCAAATCAAAGCCTTTTATATGCGCTTAAACGATGATGAAAAAACCGTCGCTGCAATGGATATTCTCGCACCAAAAATTGGTGAAATTGTCGGTGGTTCCCAACGGGAAGAACGTTTAGAAGTGTTAGAAAGGCGGGTACTCGCGCAAGGAATGAAACTAGAAGATTTGTGGTGGTATTTAGATTTACGTCGTTATGGTACTGTTCCCCACGCTGGTTTTGGATTAGGTTTTGAAAGACTAGTGCAATTTATGACCGGGATGGGGAATATTCGTGATGTGATTCCTTTTCCACGCACACCAGAGAGTGCAGAATTTTAGTTATTAGTTTGGAGCTAAAGATTAGGATTTTTGTAGTAGCATGTCAAGGCTAAAATAGTGGAATAGATATCAGATTTTATCTGTGTTCTCTGCGCCTGGTGCGGTTTATTAACGCAACATTTTAGCCTTAACACGCTAAATATACTGCACCATATTGAAGTTAAATTTTGAAATATTTAGACTTCCATCATCCGTGCCATTTCTTGCGGATCATTCATTGCTGTGAAATCGGGGCGCATGGAATGAAACTCAAATCCCAAGGCTTCGATTTTAAATTGATAGACTTGGTGCGTCACAAACACAATATCATGACCGCGTTGCCGCAATTCAAGTGCAACAGCAATCATGGGATGAAGATCTCCCAAAGTTCCCAACGTTGTAATTAGGATTCGGCTCACAAATAATAGATTTTTGATAACAAAAAATATTGAGTTATGAGTTTGAAATTGTAACAAATCAACTCATAACTCAACACTTATAAATTAGAGCTTGCTCTATGCCATTTGATTTTCAATCGCCCACCGTGCTAATTCAGTACGATTGTGGAGATTGGTTTTGCCCAACATATTGGACACATGGCTTTCAACTGTACGCTGACTAACATTTAGTTCTTCAGCAATTTCGCGGTTAGCTAAACCCCTAGCAACAAACTGAACAACTTTCAGTTCTGTTGGGGTTAGCTGTACATCAAAGGGAACTTGAATACGCGAACCGTTGTCTCCTCCTTTGGCTTGATGTTCTTTCCAACGAATGGTTTGTTTAAGAGACGATTCTACCTGCGCCACCAACTCTTCTGGTTCAAAGGGCTTGACCATGTATACATCAGCACCTTTATTTAGTCCTTTAACCCGGTCTGCGCTTTGTCCCTTTGCTGATAGAAATAGAACAGGAATCCAACTAGTGCGTTCGTTTTGTCGGACTTGTTCAACAAAGGTATATCCGTCCATTTCGGGCATCATCACGTCGCAGATGATCATATCTGGAACATCCTGCTCTAAAATTTCCAAAGCTTCTCGACCGTTTTCTGCGGTGATGACTTCATATCCCCGGAATTCTAAGTAATCCTTCACCAGCAAGATGAGGTTAGGGTCATCATCAATGAGTAGAAGTCGTTTGTAATCTTTCATGCTGGGTTCTTTCATAGCAGTGGCACTTGTCGCGCGTAGATCCATAGGGGCCTTGTATAGCGATCCTTTTTGGTGGATGATTGTGATGTTGTGCTTTTTCCCCACTTAACTTGCCTTTGTTGAGTAAATATCTCAAAATAGAAACTTATTTTCCTTGAAACTACTTAATCAGTGGCAAAAGTCCAGTAAGGATACGTAGAGCAGTAGTATTTATAATGCGTTATTATATATCGGTTTTAAAGGAGCGGACAAAAAAACTTCAATAGAATAATAATCCTCATAGATTATCAAACTTCACTAGTTCCAAGATGCTCCTAGTAAACACTTAACCCGCACTTTTGTAATTGACCGCTTCACTATATCCCTCAGATGTTAAGCTTCGATTCAGCTTCTCCTCAGCAACCACGGAGGTTTCTGATAGGGGATGAACTAAAAAAGCATATTCTTCCACAACCTTATTTCTAATTAAATGTTCCTGGATAATCCGCTCGATGACTTCCGGGGTTGCTTGGCGATACCAGACACCATCCGGGTAAACCACCATTATCGGCCCAGAGCAACAAACTCGCAAGCAATTAGCTTTGGTTCGGAATATGCAACCAGGACGATTTTGTTGAGCAACATCCAATCCCAGCTTCTTCAGCCGCTTTTTTCAGTATTCCCATGCTTCTAAACTGGCTTGCTTAGAACAACATTTAGGCAATGTTTGACCAACACAGATAAAAACATGTCGCTGAATTTTTGTTAGTCCTAAAGTTTCTATAGATTTATTTAGGGCTTTATTTTCAGGTGATAGAGTTGCTTTCTGTATTTTATGGCTGAACTGGATCACTATCTTGTTACCCATCTCACGCTTTCTGATTTCTGTTCTATAACAAATTCCAAGCTTTGCAAATAAAGTTGACTATATATAACTATTCGTTACTTATATAAAAAACCCTGAAATACTAAAATAAATGAGTATTTTTACTTGATATGAGAGTTGGAGATTGGAAAAGATGGGGTGATGCGGAGAGTGGAGACACGGAGATTTGAGCAAAAATACTTCCTGTGTCCTTGATCTGCGATCCCTATTCCCAAAAGTTCGGGAACCCGTACAACCCAAAATATTGCCATTGCATACAGTCGTTCGCTAAATTAGCACTCAGGAGTTGAGAGTGCTAACTCTGGAGAAATTCGTATGGCAGCTGTATCTCTAAGCGTTTCTACTGTAAAACCTTTGGGCGATCGCGTATTTGTAAAAGTGAGCGCCTCTGAAGAAAAAACCGCCGGTGGTTTGTATTTACCCGACACCGCCAAAGAAAAGCCCCAAGTTGGCGAAGTTGTTGCGGTTGGTGACGGCAAAATTAAAGATGATGGTTCCCGTCAAGCATTGGATGTGAAAGTAGGGGATAAAGTTCTCTACTCCAAATATGCTGGTACCGATATCAAGCTAGGAACCGACGAATACGTACTACTTTCTGAAAAAGACATTTTAGCGATTGTTTCTTAGTGATTGGTCATTGGTCATTAGTCATTAATTTATTACAAATGACAAATGACAAAAGACAAATAACGAATGACAAATAACGAATGACAAAGGACTACTAGGAAATTATGGCAAAGCGCATTATCTACAACGAAAACGCTCGTCGCGCCCTAGAAAGGGGTATGGATATCCTGGCTGAGGCTGTGGCTGTTACCCTCGGTCCCAAAGGTCGTAACGTAGTACTAGAGAAAAAATTTGGCGCACCCCAAATCATCAATGACGGTGTGACCATTGCGAAAGAAATTGAATTAGAAGACCACGTAGAAAACACTGGCGTTTCTTTGATTCGCCAAGCTGCTTCTAAAACTAACGATGCTGCTGGTGATGGAACCACCACTGCTACCGTTTTGGCTCACGCAATGGTTAAGGAAGGCTTGCGTAACGTTGCAGCTGGTGCAAACGCCATTCTGTTGAAGCGCGGTATTGATAAAGCTACCAACTTCTTAGTAGAAAAAATTAAAGAACACGCTCGTCCTGTTGAAGATTCTAAGGCGATCGCTCAAGTTGGTGCAATCTCTGCTGGTAACGACGAAGAAGTCGGTCAGATGATTGCCGAAGCTATGGACAAAGTTGGTAAGGAAGGCGTAATTTCCCTAGAAGAAGGGAAATCTATGACCACCGAATTGGAAATCACCGAAGGGATGCGCTTTGACAAAGGCTATATCTCTCCCTACTTTGCCACAGATCCTGAGCGGATGGAAGCAGTTTTCGATGAGCCTTTCTTGTTGCTCACCGACAAGAAAATTGCTTTGGTACAAGACCTCGTACCTGTACTTGAGCAAGTAGCTCGCGCTGGTCGTCCTTTGATCATTATCGCCGAAGACATCGAAAAAGAAGCTTTGGCAACCTTGGTTGTTAACCGCCTGCGTGGTGTACTCAACGTAGCTGCTGTGAAGGCTCCTGGTTTTGGCGATCGCCGCAAAGCTATGCTGGAAGATATCGCCATCCTCACCGGTGGTCAGTTGATTACCGAAGATGCTGGTCTGAAGCTAGAAAGCACCAAGTTGGATGCTCTGGGTAAAGCTCGCCGCATCACCATCACCAAAGACAACACCACCATCGTCGCTGAAGGTAACGAGCAAGCTGTGAAAGCTCGTTGCGAACAAATTCGTCGTCAAATGGACGAAACCGAATCTTCCTACGATAAAGAAAAATTACAAGAGCGTTTGGCTAAGTTGTCCGGTGGTGTAGCAGTTGTGAAAGTTGGCGCTGCTACCGAAACTGAAATGAAGGACAAGAAGCTACGTTTAGAAGACGCTATCAACGCTACCAAAGCTGCGGTAGAAGAAGGTATCGTTCCTGGTGGTGGAACAACTCTGGCTCACCTCAGCCCTCAGTTGGAAGAGTGGGCAAATGGTAATCTCAAAGATGAAGAGTTGACTGGTGCGCTGATTGTTGCTCGCGCTTTGGCTGCTCCTCTGAAACGCATTGCGGAAAACGCTGGTCAGAATGGTGCTGTCATCGCTGAACGGGTTAAAGAGAAAGAATTCAACGTTGGCTTTAACGCAGCTACCAATGAGTTTGTTGACCTGTTGGCTGCTGGTATCGTTGACCCTGCGAAAGTGACCCGTTCTGCACTCCAAAACGCAGCTTCCATCGCTGGTATGGTGTTGACAACCGAATGTATCGTTGTTGACAAGCCTGAGCCTAAAGATAACGCACCTGCTGGTGCTGGCGCTGGTATGGGCGGCGACTTCGATTACTAAGATTCTGTAGTTACCTAAATTAAAAAACAGCTGCTTCCCTTGTGGAGGTGGCTGTTTTTTTATGAACAACTTTTTTGTTTGAAACACAAAGATACAAAGAAGGCGAAGAAAAAACATGAAAATGAAAGATGTCAAAATAGCTAATCTACCCATAAATAGACTACGTTAACTATTCTTTCCATGATTTTATGCAGGCTGGCAAAAAGAGTATTTTTAGTAAAATTCAGGTTATGAGGGCTGATATAGTGAAATCCTCCCTTTCATAAATAGTAGATTTAAATAGAGCGATCGCACTCCAAATCTATTTTCGTATCCTCTACACTTGTCAATGACAACCCACCCTGAATCCACACCCTTACACACTTTCAACCCTTTGACTCGCTTCTCCGATAGAGTTGAAGATTATGTCAAGTCTCGACCAAGTTACCCAGCCGCAGCAATTGATAAAATCCTAGAAAATTTAGCCTCACCCTCTCAACTTGTCGCCGCAGATATTGGTGCGGGAACAGGAATTTCTTCACGTTTATTAGGCGATCGCGGTGTTAATGTAATTGCTATTGAACCAAACGCGGCGATGAGAGAAGCAGCAGCACCTCATCCTTTGGTCGAATTTTGGAATGGAACAGCAGAAACCACTAATCTCAGCGATGCATCTGTTGATTTAGTTACCTGTTTTCAGGCTTTTCACTGGTTTAACCCAGAGCCAAGTTTATCGGAGTTCCGCCGTATTCTCAAACCATCAGGACGGTTGGCCTTGGTGTGGAATAACCGTGAAGAGGAAGATGCTTTGACTAGGGAATACAATCGCTTGGTACGTGAAGCATCGAATCATCATCCCGCCGAGTCACGGATGCAGACGCTGGAACCGTTATTAATGACAAAAAATTTTGTTAATATTCGTGAATCTAATTTTGTTTATCAACACGAATTAGATTTAACAGGATTTATTGGTCGTGCAACTAGTGCTTCCTATGTTCCGCGTCAAGGACAAGCCTATGAACAACTGATTTCTGGTTTAAGGGAAGTATATCAAAACTTTTGTGATCAACGTGGTTTTGTTCACATGGTTTATCGTACTAGCGTCCACCTGGCTGAACCTGCTTGAGTTTAGTAGAGTGGGCATTACCCACCCTACAATTAACTAGCGGTCTACTGAACCCATAATTACATCGATACTGCCCAGAATTACCACAATATCTGCTACCTTCACACCCCGCAGTAAATGAGGGAGAATTTGTAGGTTGTTATAATCTGCTGGGCGAATTTTCCACCGCCAAGGAAAGACGTTATCATCGCCAATCAAATAAATTCCCAATTCACCTTTACCACTTTCAACGCGGCTGTAAATTTCGCCTTTGGGAATCTTAAAAGTAGGAGCAACTTTCTTAGCAATGTATTGATAATCAAAATCATCCCACTCAGATTTTTTACCCGCTTGCATCCGCTTGGCTTCGAGGTTTTCGTATGGGCCGCCTGGAAGTCCTTTGAGGGCTTGACGAAGAATTTTCACGGATTCACGCATTTCCCGCATCCGTACCAGGTAACGGGCTAAACAATCTCCGGCAGTTTCCCACTGTACTTCCCAGTCGAAGTCATCGTAACATTCATAGTGGTCTACTTTCCGCAAATCCCACTTGACGCCAGATGCACGTAACATTGGGCCAGAAAGTCCCCAGTTAATTGCTTCTTCGCGGGTGATAGTCCCAACGCCTTCTACACGGCGACGGAAAATAGGGTTGTTAGTAACTAAGCGCTCGTACTCATCTATTTTAGGTATTAAGTAGTCGCAGAAGTCTTCACACTTGTCTACCCAACCGTAGGGTAAATCAACCGCTACTCCCCCAATACGGAAGTAGTTGTTGTTAACCATGCGATAACCTGTAGCAGCTTCCCACAGGTCGTAAATCATTTCCCGTTCACGAAATTGGTAGAAAAAGGGAGTTTGAGCGCCCACGTCAGCAAGGAAGGGGCCAAACCACAGTAAATGGTTGGCGATGCGGTTTAACTCCAGCATAATGACGCGGATGTAGCTGGCGCGTTTGGGGACGGTAATCCCTGCTAATTTTTCGGGAGCGTTGACTGTGACGGCTTCATTAAACATACCCGCCGCATAGTCCCAGCGACTTACGTAAGGGACATATTGGAGATTAGTGCGGTTTTCCGCAATTTTTTCCATCCCCCGGTGTAGATAGCCAATTACCGGCTCACAATCAACAACGTCTTCGCCATCTAGAGTGACAATTAACCGCAGAACTCCATGCATTGAGGGGTGATGAGGCCCCATGTTCAGCACCATTGGTTCAGTGCGGGTTTCTATTCTTGCCATAGATTCAGTGTTCTCCGGTTTGTGAACGATGAAGCCAGTAATCCCTACTTGGACATTTATTTGACGTTTTTGATTTCGGGTGGCTTTTTGAAGATATATTTGCTACTGATACACATAAATTCCACAAGTTAAGGTTGAAGAATTCATGCGTTTGGCTTGGATTCAACTAATTTAATTATATTGAGATGGGTGTAGACAAGCCGATTCACACTAACAGAACTATCCATAGGCATTCGAGAAGATTACCATAGGCTATATCAGTGTGTGACATGCAAATCGCATAAATATCACTTTAAATCAAGATCAATTTGATATATCTATTTCATAAAAACGCAAATTTCCTGGAAAAATAGAAAACTATCAATTTTTAACTGGTTTCTGTGTAAATACAGCCTGTTCATTGATATTAACTGTGCGGCTTACCTATCTATCTTGTTTACTAATGGCGCTGACCTGTAACAATATATGCTACTCGTTGACCAATATTAGTTGCATGGTCTGCCATACGTTCTAGATGGCGTATTACTAGTACCAACAACAGAATTGGCTCAACTACACCTGGGACATCTCTTTGATAAGCTAAGGTTTGATAGAGATGTTCGTAGGCGCTATCTACAGCGTCATCTAGTTGTTTGATACTGCGTCCACCGACTTCATCTAAGTCAGCCAAAGCCACCAAGCTAGTTGCCAACATTGCTTGAGCATGGTGCGACATCATGGCAATTTCTGGTAGAGAAGCATGGGGCGGATAGGAAAAGATTTTGACTGCAATTTCAGCTAAATCCTTAGCATAATCTCCAATCCGTTCTAGATCACGTACCAGTTGCATAAAAGCACTCAAACAACGCAAATCTTGAGCAACAGGAGCTTGCAGCGTCATTATTTCTGCACAGTCTGATTCTATTTGTTTGTAAAAGCGATCAATCTGCTTATCTATGTGGGGAAGTTCCTCAGCTGCTTTTAAATCACGGGCGAATAAGGCTTGGTGACTTAGACGAAACGATTGTTCCACCAAAGCTCCCATGCGTAAGATATCGCGCTCTAAGCGTCTGATTTCTCGTGTGATCTGGGTCGTTCCAGAGTTAGGATCATATATAATTGCTTTCACGCTTGCATTCCCAAACATGAAGATATTTTTAAATATAGTCTTGGTTTTGAGAATTTGCCATGACTTCAGGTAATACAAACTGTATCCACGCACCACCTGTACTGGGATGGTTCATGGCTTTGATTGAACCACCGTGAGCCAGAATGATTTGACGAACGATCGCCAAACCTAAACCGCTACCCACTATTGTTGTAGAACTACTTTCAACTGTTTGATCACGAGTTCGTGCTTGATCTCCCCGGTAGAATCGTTCAAAAACATGGGGTAAATCCGCCTCGGCAAAACCCACTCCAGAGTCAATAATATTAACTTCTAGATTAGCTAGTGCGTTTGGTTGACCACTACGATTATTGTCTACAGATGAGATTTTTATTTCAACAGCAATACTACCACCAACAGGACTGTACTTGATGCTATTATCCAGCAAGTTGAGGAAAACTTGGTAAAGACGGGAAGCATCTGCTTGAAGCCAAATATTTTCTGGCCCTTGATAGACAAGTTGGACTTGATAACGTGCTGCTAGGGGTTCAAGAGTTTCCCAGACTTTGCTAATGAGCGATCGCACTTCTGTGGATTCTCGATTGAGTTTGAGGGTAGGATCAGTTTCTAGTTGGGTAAGTTCTAACCAGCTTTGCACCAAAGAGATCAGTCGGTCAACTTCCTGCATCAGGCGATTTACCCAGCGATCTAGAGGCGGTTCAATGCGGCCTTGCAAAGTTTCTACTACTAAACGGATAGAAGTTAATGGGGTTCTCAGTTCGTGAGCGAGATCAGAGAAAGCACGATCACGTGCTTGGTTAATTTCCAGCAGTATTTGGCGATTTTCCAAGAATACGCCAACTTCTCCCTTAGATAATGGCAAGCTACTAGCTCGCAACATCACAGATTTCTGTTCTAGCATTGCTGCCGCACTTTCACAAGAGGGGTGAAATACCCATTCTTTCATCTGAGATTGCTGGCGATCGCGAGTTTGTTCAATTAACTGGTCTAGTTCATAAGACCGTACTAACTCTAGTAACAATCGTACCTGTCCCGGCTGCCACCTTTGCAAATACAACATCTCTCGTGCTTGCTGGTTACACCACAACAGTTGATTTTCTTCATCTACCTGCAAGTATCCTACAGGTGCTGACTCTAACAGTTCTTGATAATTATATATAATTTGTTGCAAATATAACTGCTGCTGCTTCAACTCAGCAATATCGTGACGCAAGCGGGGAATTAGCGGTAGGGCAATATCACTAGTTTGCGACTTTAATGAGGGTGGTATTTTTCCTATCGTGCGGCGCAGTTGCACCAATTGGCAAATCCAAACCCCTAGTCCAATTGTCAATCCAAAAAGAAAACTAAATACTAACATTACAAGTTGTTAGTTGCTTTCGCACAGATTATACTAACAACTTATCCAAATCTATAACCAAAACCACGTACAGTCACAATATATTCAGGACGGCTCGGATCTTGCTCTAATTTTTCCCGCAACCAACGGATGTGAACATCTACAGTTTTACTATCTCCGACAAAATCTGGTCCCCAAACTTGATCTAGTAACTGTTCTCGTGACCATACTCTACGAGCATAACTCATGAACAGTTCTAACAAGCGGAATTCTTTTGGTGACAGACTTACCTCTTGACCACGAACTAGGACACGGCACTCTTGCGGATACAAAGTAATTTCTTTATAATTAAGTGCTGGTAATTGTGGTAAGCTGCTCAAACGCTGACGACGCAGCAAAGCGCGACACCGAGCCACTAATTCGCGCATACTGAAAGGCTTTGTCAGGTAGTCATCGGCTCCCACTTCCAGACCTAATACACGGTCAGTCTCGCTTCCTTTGGCACTGAGCATGAGAATTGGTACTGGATTGCCTTGATAACGCAATAAGCGGCAGACATCTAAACCATTTATTTGAGGCAGCATCAAATCTAGGATCACCAAATCAAAAGTCGGTTCGCCTAAATTGATTTCAAAATTTTTTAATTGTTCTACAGCTGAACGTCCATCCGTAGCTGTTACAACTCCATAACCTTCCTCTTCCAAAGCGAGGACGATCATTTCTCGAATTAGTTCTTCATCTTCGACAAGTAAAATACGACTTCTTTGACCGATGTCTGTCGTTGGAGAATACTTAGTTGATTCACTAGTATACATTGATGCTTCCGAAGTCCCGTAATCGTGGCTGTATCAATACAATTATCAGACAACCGTGGTTTTACGCTTGTTTGATGATGAACTATTTTTTTGTGATTAATATAACAATTATCTTAATTTATTATAAACCATATAGACAACAAATATATAGGATGATTTTATAAAAGCTTATTACTAGTTATTGATTGATATTAACTTTTTGTATGAAAACCGAAACATAATATTTCACAGATCACTGATGATCTTTGTCAAGTTTGCCTTTAATTAATTAGTGCAAATTAGAATATTAAAAACCCACCCCAATCAGAGGCGGGAATGTTATGAGACAGTTAGGTTGCACCATCAAAATTAGTTTGGAATAAATCTTTTTGCTGGAATGTAACGCGATCGCTAACTCCTGCATTTTGGGCATTAGCTTTGCTTTCCAGCACAAGTTCGGGATTGATTTCCACACCTACAGCACGACGAAGACCGTATTTCTGGGCGGCGGTGATCGGAATACGTCCGTCTCCACTACCAAGATCGTAAACTACATCATTCATCCAGCCACACTCAAACTCACAGCACTAATTCCAGTCACTGACTTTTTCAAGGCTACTCTCGAAAAAGTATGGGGTAAGTCACAGTCTTGCTTGTTACCAAAAATATTTTACACTAACTGGAGTTTAAGTATGAGCATAGTTGCTGCTAAGGGATCTCCAAAAAATAAAATGCCCAGCCGTATTAAATATATTTTGGTCAAACCCAAGAATTTAGGCGCTTTCGCATTAAGGGCGAAAGCGACGGCTGGGCATTTTATGACTTGGAAAGGCCTAGAAGCATTTCCTCAAGAAAAAGAAGCAGCCATCAAAAAAGCCACAGAAGAAGGTAAAGGCATAGCTCATTATCAGGCTAAAATCAAAGCAGATTTATTTGCTAAAGAAGTCGAAGGACAAAAGCGTTTTTATGAACAAAGGTTACAATCTTTAGAACAAACAATTATTAATCAGGAAACACGTATTCAAAATCTGTCTAAACAACTAGAATCAGCCTTAAAGCAAGTTAAAGACTTAGCAGTGAAAGCGATTGCAGGATCTGCAAGTATGAATTATTATCAAGCAATCAAAGAAATAGCTTTAGAACAAGCTAAAAATCAAGTAAAGAAAAAATAAGTTGTGTCATTTAAAGTTCTGTAACGCATCATTTATATAGTATATAGGTGCGTTACTTTTGATTATCATACACGTTTGCAATTAAGTATTTATTTAATAAGAAGAAAAATTTACTTATCCTTTGCTTTCTTTGTTAGTATTAGTTTTAGGAGTAACGCTACGCTCTGTTCTTTTCGGTCTGTCCTTAACGGGTGGTTGAGGTCGATTTGGTTTTTTCCTAGCCATAATTTTTACCCTTAAGTTTAGTTCCTAAAATTAACAACACAACTGTTAATTTCACTTCCGGAAAATATTTAAAATCAAATCTCAATTGAATAACTTATTTAAATGACAAAGTTATCTCAATATGAAAATAGAGACGCACAGTAAGCGTCTCTACAAGAGAGGAAACCCATTATGAAAATTGAAAAACTCAAAGTAAAAATAAAAATTTGTAATGAAAAAGCAAATCATTTCTCAGTAAAGCAACAAGGAATCTGCTTCACCTAAGCATTTAATTTATCTAGATATAATCAAGCTGCTTTTGGTTTGGATTGATTGGTTTGGGCTTTAGGTTTATTGCTTCCAGATTCGGTTCTAGGTTTATTTGTGACAGGAGGTTTTTGGCGACTCATGATAATTAGGTAACTTTTTAACTGTCTACAAAATGAACTACACCGTAGAAAATTTGGAATCCGGAAAATAAAAAAAATAACCGACCTGATAGTCAGTTACAAAATATTAAGTTGAAAATAAGTATTAGGCAAATGCCGAAAAACCGAAATCGGGAGGGATATCCTGAATACGTCCAGAACCAACTGCTCGAACGGCTTCCGAGACAGAGATATCACCAGTGTACAAGGCACGACCAACAATTACACCTGTTACACCCTGAGGTTCTAACGCCAACAGACTCAGCAAATCTGTAATGGAACTAACCCCACCAGAAGCAATTACAGGAATACTGATTGCAGCAGCTAGTTCACGTAAAGCGTCTAAATTCGGCCCTGTGAGAGTACCATCACGATGGATGTCTGTGTAAATTACCGCAGCTGCTCCTAATTCTTGCATTTGTACAGCAAGTTGCGTGGCAAGTACTTCTGATGTTTCTAACCAACCACGAGTTGCTACCTTGCCATTACGAGCATCTATGCCGATAATTATTTTTTCGGGAAATTCTTGACAAAGTTGTTGCACAAGCTGCGGTTGTTCTACAGCCACGGTTCCCAAAATTGCCCATTGTACGCCCAAATTAAATAACTGCTGTACGCTTTCTCGTGTCCGTAAGCCTCCACCGACTTCAATGGGTACAGACACAGCTTGAGCGATCGCTTCTATAGCATCTAAGTTTACTAACTTACCGACTTTCGCGCCATCCAAATCAACCAAATGTAACCTAGTTGCGCCTTGTTCTACCCATTGTTTAGCAACATCGACAGGATTTTCGCTGAAAACTTGTGAGCGATCGTAATCTCCCTGATAAAGTCGCACACAACGACCTTCTAGTAAATCTATCGCTGGAATAACTTCCATGATTACCCTCAAATTAGTTTGTTGTTGGTTATTCTCCGCGTCCCCGCGTCTGGTGCGTCTTTGCGTCTGGTGCGTCCCCCTTGTCTCCCTTCTCCTAGTGCTTCCTAGCTTTGATCACTGCTTGGCGAAAACCCAAAACAATCAAAATATTAGCAAGGGTTAAAAAAGATTCTGCACTTCCATGCAACCAATCAACATTTGCCAAAGATTGATTGTAGTGCAGTTGAGCATAAATTCCTGCGGGGATAGTCACACCGACAAACACGAGGGTGCAGTAAAAACCATATAATGCCAAACGTGGCATCTGCTTGACTCTGCTAATAAACCACAAGAAACCCAAGTAGGGAAACAGTGACAGGATAAATAGGGCTTCTTTTGAAATCATTGCTTTAATTCAATACTTTCTGTAGAAGTGGCTTCAGTGACTACTTCGCTAGATTTAGCATTGCGCCAAATCCACACAGCAGCCGCCCAAAGCGTAATATTACCAACTAAAGTCATGGTAGCTTGTAGTGTGACTAACCATTGTAGTGATTCTGCATTCTCAAAATAGTGCCAAGTGCAAGCACACATTGCACTTACTAAAGCTGGTAACATACCCAAAGATAATGTCCACCAAGCACGATTGCCAGTTACTTCACCGTATTGCCAGATTAACCAAATGGCAACAATCCATTCGATAACGCTAGAAACGTGAATGATCCAGGTGGGAATAGAAAGAACGTGCATGTTAGTCAATGGTCAATGGTCAGTAGTCAATGGTAGAGACGCGAGGAACATCGCGTCTGTACAATGGTCAATGGTCAGTTTTTAGAGGATGTCTCTTGAAGTCATAATAATACTTGCTGTGACGACTAGAAGTGAAGTTACAGCTAGACAATTTTCTACCATATGTGCTTATCTGGTGGATTACACCACAGTCTTTGCAATTTTGCTTTGACGAGAAGCTTAAGTTTTGATGGCTATATGTGTAGCGATCGCCATCCTGACTTCAGAATACCAAAACTCTGTAGATACTGCCTTTAAACTACTAATTTATTATTAACGGATATACTTAGTGATTTCACATCAATTTTAGTCTACCAATAAACTAGACCAGCATTGCTTTGAGTAAGAACTTAAAGCGTTAATTAAAAGTGTATAAAAGTAATGATTCAGACAAACAAGCGCCACTCAAATTTACATCACACAGATCAATATCATCCATGTTGGTACAACTGATATCCGCATAACGCAAATCTGTTCTTGACAAAAGAGCTTTAGTCATATTCGCTTTATACAGGTCTGCCTTACTCAAATTTGCACCAGTAAGATTTGTCTTACTCAAATTTGCACCCGCCAAATTTGCACCTGTTAGGTCAGCGTAGCGCAGATCCGCACCTTCCAGATTTACATTACTGAGGTCAGCATAGCGTAAATCAGCTAGCCGCAGGTCTGCCCTAACTAATACAGACTTGTGTAAATCTGCTTTTGCGAGGTTTGAGCGAATCAGACAGGCTTTGCTCAAATCAGCCCAAATTAACAAGGCTTCCCTTAAATCAGTTCTCCATAAAGTTGCTTCTACCAGATTTGCTTCATTTAAATTCGCTCCCCGCAAACAAGCTCCTGATAGATTCGCTCCACTCAAGTTACCCTGACCCAAGTTAATTCCAACTAAGCAAATTTCTTTCAAGTTAACGCGTTGCAAGTGAGCTTGCAAAAAATGTCTGTTACCCGCAGCGTAGCGTTCAAGAATATCATTAGCGTCCATAATGCCAACACTTTTGCATATTTGCTTTACTCTTTTGTAAATTTATGTAAACAAATATAACAAAAATTAGAAAAAAATCAAAGCTAAATCGTGAAAAGCATGAATGTGAAAGGAGGTTATCTCCACAAAGGACTAGTTCTCATTGACATCCTGATTAGACTTTCCCTGCTTTTGATAGATGTTTGATGTAACTGTAAAAAGCTAGTTAGTAGGATGACTTAAGCCCCATGCTCCTTGTGCTTTCTGCGTTTTTGTACTACTTATGTTTTAGGGTCATCCCCAGCAGTATTTTTTAAATAAAAATGACAGGCTCTCCTAATCCAGATAATCAACCTCCGTCTAATTTCAACAGACGCTTCTGGTTCTTGCTGTTAAGTCGTACTGGTATAACTCTTGGTGTGATTTTGCTAGTTGGAATTGCAGGGGGTGCTTGGTGGGCTTGGACGTTTATCAACAAAAAGTTAGCACCATTAGTAGAAACTAATCTCGAGCAATTACTTGGACGACCTGTGCAAGTGGGAAAGGTGGCAGATTTTTCTTGGAATAGCTTGCGCTTTGGCTCATCATCGGTTCCTGCAACCACAACTGATCCAGATAATCTTAAGGCTAAGGCAATCCAAGTACAATTTGATCCTTGGCAATTAATCCGAAACCGGACTTTAAAGCTAAATGTAACGTTAGTCCAGCCTGATATTTATATTGCACAGGATCAACAAGGTCGCTGGGTGACAACAACAATTAAGCCTAGTCTTGAAGAACAGGCTGGTTTTATTCAAACAGAATTGGAAGGAATTCAGCTTCAAGGTGGTGATGTAACTCTACAACCATTTTCTCAAGGGAAAAAACCGAAAGCGGCTGTAGGATTTAATCAAGTCAACGGCTCGGCTCGCTTATTAGAACGAAATCAACTAATTACCTTTAAAGTCAACACTACACCCGTAAATGGGGGCGATTTACAACTTGTTGGTAACACACGCCCCAGTACAGGGAAAATTAACCTGAAAATTAATGCTGCTAATTTATTAGCATCTGATCTTTCTCGATTAGTGGAGACGCCAGTAGATATCCAAGCTGGTCGCGTAGATAGTGACTTAACAGTTCAGTTACAACCTAATCAGCCAGAAATTGCTCTGTTTGGAAACGTGGGATTAAATCAAATCACTGCACAAGTTGCGAACATTCCCACAAAAATTTCTCAGACCACAGGTCAACTAAACTTTCAAAATCAACAGATTGCTCTCGAAAATCTGACTGCGCTCTATGGTAGTGTACCAGTGCAAGCTCAAGGGACAATCAATACTCAAACTGGGTATAACCTCACAGCACAGGTGAAGCCAGTTAACCTCAAGAATGCTTTAGACTCTTTGAATGCACAATTACCTGTACCTGTAGCTGGTACAGTGCAAGCAAATATTAAAGTGCAGGGTTCACTACAAAAACCCATCGCTACTGGCAATATTAGTACAGTCAAAACTGCTCAAATTGACCGCCTCATTTTTAATCAAATTAGCACTAACTTACGGATAACTCCCAATGAGCTAGTTCTTACTGACATCCAAGCTACTCCCAATGTTGGGGGTAGGATTACTGGTAGTGGTCGAGTTGCTTTAGAAAATCAAAATAAAGTAGCTTTTAACTTGCAAGGGCAGAATTTACCAGGAGATGCGATCGCTAAAACCTATGAAGCCTCACCTCAAATTCAAATTGGTCATCTAGCTGTAAATACGCAAATATCTGGTGTTCCTAGTAACTTGCAAACAGTAGTCCAAGTACAAGCACCTGCTGCTACCTATCCCACTAAATTAGAAGTTGCGATCGACAGCAACAACTCTGGAGTGATTAGGCTCCAAGATGCTGTTGCCAAAATTGCGGGAGGTACAATTACAGCTAGAGGACAGCTTGTACAAAAACGCTGGCAAGGTGTGGTTGATGCTAATAGTATTCAACTTAGTAATTTTGCTCAAGTGCCGCCCCAGTATCGCCAGGGAGTTATTAACGGTAAATTTAATCTAGCTGGAACCACTGATTCTTTTGAGCTTGCTAATATTCAAGCCACAGGTCAGGCGAGATTAAATTTAGCTGAAAGTACTGTTAATCTCAGGGATATTCAACTTAATAGTGGTAAGTGGCAAGCAGTAGCAAATGCTTCCCGAATTCCACTAAGTCGTGTTGCCCAAAATATACAGGGTCAAATCACTAGTGCTAACTTACGCCTATCGGGAACAACTAATTCTTTCCAACTTGCAGATATTCAAGCTGCGGGACAAGCTAATGTAAATGTAGCATCAGGAACATTAAATCTAAATAATATTCGCCTCAATAATGGTCGCTGGCAAGCAGTTGCCAATGCTGACCAAATTCAACTTAATAGTTTATCCCAGAATTTACGTGGTCAACTTAGTGGTCGAGTCGGTTTAACGGGAACTGTAGCATCATTTGGGCCATCCGCCATTCAAGCCAATGGACAAGTGCGCTTGTCTCAAGGTTTAGCCCAACTTCAACAACCACTAACTGCCCAATTTCAATGGAACGGTGAACAATTACGAATTGTACAGGCAACTGCACCAGGTTTAAGGGCTGCGGGGACAGTGGCGATCGCATTTGCAGACACAACTACACCACAAATCCAAAACTTCAACTTGGATGTATTGGCGCAGAACTATAACTTGCAAACCCTGCCTTTTAATTTACCCGGAAATATAGCGATCGCAGGTACACTTGATTTCGATGGCACTGTCAAAGGCACTCCCAGTACTCCCGTTGCCTCTGGTAATATCCAATTAGAGAACTTTAAGGTTAATGAACTGGCATTTGATCCAGTATTAACTGGTCAGATTAGTTATCAACCACAACAAGGAACCCAACTGCAACTGCGAGGTAGACAAGACCAAATTGCTTTGAACCTTGACGCTAACTATCGTCCCACTTCATTTTTAGTTCGGCGTGATGGTACTGTTGCCACTGGTAGAAGTCAAGGAGACAATCTCCTAGTCAATCTGCGAGACTTTCCTTTATCTGTAGTACAAGATTTTATTCCTAGCGGTGCGAGAAATTTTGGTCCTGTGGCTGGAAATGCTTCGGGTAACTTTGTCGTTAATTTACCCGAGTCTACCGTTGCGGGGAATGTGAATATAACTCAGCCTAAAATTGGTAGGCTTACCGCTGATCAATTTAGTGGTCAAATTGGTTTTGCTGATGGTGTTTTCAGTTTATCAGAAGGCGAATTGCGGCAAGGTACAAGTCGTTACTTACTCAGTGGTAAACTCCCAACAACAGGTAATCAACCATTAGATTTTCAACTCAGCTTTGACCAAGCCAGAATCGAGAATATCTTATCGGCGTTGAATATCTATGATTTTTCAGACATTAGCACTGGTTTGCAATCTCCAAATTTAGCTGGTGCAGAAGCACTGACTACTGTTCCTGTTGGTCAACCGAATGCATCTTTGGCAGAAAAATTAGAGTTGTATGAAAAAATCTCAGCCTTAGTAGCACAACAAAAACAGCAACAGCAACAGCAACAGGCACGAGTACCAACCTTAGCAGAATTAAGCGGCCCAATTAACGGACAAATTCGGGTTACAGGTACTTTGCAATCAGGATTGAATACCAGCTTTAATCTGACAGGTTCCAATTGGGTCTGGGGTAATTACAAAATCAATGAAGTTGTTGCCAATGGGACTTTTACAGATGGTGTTGTCAGGTTACAGCCCCTACGGGTAAATTTAGATGGGTCACTCCTTGCTTTTAGTGGACAGTTGAGTCAAGAACAACTATCTGGACAAGCACGAATCGAAGCATTCCCAGTAGCACTCATCAAGCCTTTTATACCAAATCTACCTGTAGAAGTTACAGGAAACTTAAATGGACTTGTGACTCTGGCGGGTAGTTTGAAAAATCCTACTGGGATTGGGGAAATAGCGCTGGTGGATGGAAGTGTTAATCAGCAATCTATTCAGACAGCACAAGTAAGTTTTAATTACAATAATGCTCGCTTAAATTTTGGTAGCAATATCTCCGTCACCGGAACAGGTACAGAACCAGTAAATATTGTAGGTAGCATTCCCTTAAGCTTGCCTTTCGCCACAGTCAAACCAGATAGTAATCAAATTAACATCAATGCAAATGTCAAAAATGAAGGTTTAGCAATCTTAAATGCCTTGACCAACCAAGTTAGTTGGGTGGGGGGTGAGGGAAATGTAGATATTCAAATTGGTGGTACGTTGCAGCAGCCCAACCCTACTGGTATTGTGACAGTGAGAAATGCGACCTTGAAATCACCTAACCTCTCCCAACCATTGACAGATGTCACAGGGACAATCAGATTTGTAGGCGATCGCTTCAATGTTGAAGGTCTACAAGGAAAATATAGCCGGGGACAACTAACAGCAGCAGGGATTCTACCTATTTTTGCCACTCAAAACGCCCTACAGGAAGCAGAAACTAATCCTCTGACTGTCGTCTTAGAAAATCTCAACCTGAATCTACCACAATTGTATGCAGGGGGAGTAAGTGGAAATGTGGTAATTAGAGGCACAGCAAAAACTCCCCGACTGGGTGGAAATGTGCGACTACAAAATGGTCAGATATCCTTAAAACAGAATGCTGAAACTACTCGAACCACAGGTGCAACACCCGCAAATAATTCTGTAACAAATAGCGAGATACTTTTAGAAAAACCTGCTCTTACAATTACAAACACTCCCTCAAGCCAGCCACAAGAAACAGTCAATTCTTCAGTTTCTCCTAGTTCAACACCTATTAACATACCTATAGAATTTGCAGATTTCCGCGTCATCCTCGATAACGATGTGCGCGTCACACAAGAACCACTATTCAGCTTTGTCACCAAGGGAGATATTACCCTCAACGGAACTTTAGCTAATCCCCGTCCTCAAGGAGTGATAAATCTTAAACAAGGTCAAGTCAATTTATTTGTGACTCGATTTACCTTAGCGCGTGGTTATGACCAAACCGCCACTTTCACGCCTAAACAGGGATTAGACCCTATTTTGAATGTGCGACTAGTCACACTAGTTCCGCAATATAACAGGAGCCGATTACCAACCACACCCACATCTAGCGAAATCAATGATTCTTCTCCCAACGCCTTGGGTACTTTCAACACCGTTCGCATCCAAGCCAGTGTCCAAGGCCCAGCCAGTAAATTATCTGAAAATTTACAACTAACTAGTGAGCCTAGTCGGACAGAAGCAGAGATTGTTGCTTTATTGGGAGGTTCTTTTATCAATGTCTTTGGTCAACCTGATGCAACCAGTATTGGTATTGCGACTCTAACTAACTCTGAGATATTTGCAAACTTTCAAGGCAGAATTAGTCAACTTGCTGAAGCGATCGGTTTAAGAGAATTCCAGATTTTTCCCACGATCCAACCTACTGCAAGTGGAGAAAGTTCAGTATTGAGTTTAGCAGCAGAAGCAGCAATTGGTATTTCTAACGATATTTCTTTTTCAGTATCACGAGTTTTTTATGGCAATGAATCCTTCCGTTACAACTTGCTTTATGAACTCAGCGATCAACTAGTCATCAGAGGTTCGACAAATTTAACTGATGAAAGTCGTGCAGAAATTCAATATGAAACAAGATTTTAAGTAGGGATCGTCATAGGTGATGGATCATTTGGCATAGCAAGTGATAACCAAGCGTAAAAATCAGCAATTTAACCAAGATAAGAATATTGTGAGCGATCGCTTACATGTCCTCTGTAATTATCGGTTGGGTCTTTTGAGCAATAATATAAACATGATTTTCAGGGTATTGGTCATATTCAAGATGGCGGCATGTGCAGTAATGCTCGCTAAGAATCCGCAGTAAAGCATCTACCCCCAAAGTGCTGTACTCAAAGTCCTGACCTTGAAATTCCCCTGAAATCTCGCTGTTTGTATGTCCGCCACCACATGTAAACAGGAGTACTCCGTTAGGTTCAAGAGCATCGCATAGCTTTTTCATAACAAACTCTTGCATATTTAGCGGCAGATGAAAAATGCTGTCCCAAGCAGAAATTAGACTATAAAGTTTGGTAGGAATCCAACAGCAGATGTCTTCGGTGTAAAAGGTGATTTCTGGATGGAGCTGCTTGGCTAAATTTATCATTTGTGTGGAAATATCAAGTCCTTCAGCCTGAAATCCATGCTTGGATAAAACGTTAATAAAACGCCCACTGCTTCCACACCCTATGTCAATAGCTGAGTGCCTCTTAGAAGTAAATTTGATTGCCCGCTCCAATTGTGCGATCCCGTATAACGAATTTTGATGTTCAGTTTGCCACCATTGGGCAATTTGATCATATCGGGCGGCTGTAGCATTCGGATTCATGTGATGTAATGACTTAAATACTGACTATCAGACCTAACATTGACTTAATATATTATTTCCAAAAAATATATAGATAGATGAATACCGACAACTCTGCTGACTTGAATTTAGACACAGAGGCTAAACGCTTAACAGAGGAAGCGTCATCCTCAACTCTGACTGATGAACAGTATCGCCAAAAAATGCAGCGACGCAAGCAGGTGCAAGACCAACGCATAGCAAAAGCAATACCAGACAAAGGCTTAATA
This sequence comes from Fischerella sp. CENA71, assembly GCA_024239075.1. Lineage (GTDB taxonomy): Bacteria > Cyanobacteriota > Cyanobacteriia > Cyanobacteriales > Nostocaceae > Pelatocladus. Next base: position 249,875 of record JANBVI010000027.1, read on the forward strand.
ATAGTTCACACTGGCAATGGTAAAGGAAAAACTACCGCAGCCTTGGGAATGATACTGCGATCGCTCGGTCATGGATACAAAGTGGCGATCGTCCAATTTATCAAAGGTGCTTGGGAACCCTCAGAAAAAAAGGTTTTCAGCCTTTGGCCAGACCAATTAGAATTTCACGCTATGGGTGAAGGCTTTACCTGGGAAACCCAAGATCGCGATCGCGATCTTGAAAAAGCACAAGCAGCTTGGCAAAAAGGATTAGAATACATCCGCAACCCAGAATTTAAGCTGGTGCTACTAGATGAAATCAATATTGCCATTAAACTTGGATATTTGCGTGTAGAAGAAATTTTGCTTGGTTTAGCACAAAAACCAGACGATAATCACGTTATTCTTACAGGCAGAGGCGCACCCCTAGACTTGATCGAACGTGCTGATTTAGTCACAGAAATGACATTGGTAAAGCATCCCTTCCGTGATCAAGGTGTAAAAGCTCAACCGGGAATTGAATTTTAATACTCAATAGTCATTTGTCATTGGTCATTGGTCATTGGGCATGAATCAGTTAACAATTTAATTTGATAACTGATAACTGATAACTGATAACTGACAAGTCTCCCTTGTCCCCTGATCCCCGCTCCCCAATCCCCTTTCCCTGATCAAAAACATCACTTTTGCCGGAAATTTTTTGGCAAATACACAAAAACTACAAACTTTTGTCCCAATTTTTGCCAAGATAATATTATTTCCCTAAAAGACATTTGGCAAAAATGGGCATGAGTGAAAACAAAATAGAAGACTATGGCAAAGGATACCTAGTTCTGCTTTTGCCAATCTCGTTTTTAATAATTTTCCTAGTTGCAACCTGGCGAATTTGGCTGGCGTTAATATTTTTGGCGTTAGCTATCAATATCTGGCAGCGCTATCAGTGGCAAAAATGGTGTTTGCAAGTGAACCCGATGTTTAACCAGTTAATTCGGGAAAATCAAGGCAAAATTACCCCAATGGACTTGGCAATTAAAGGGAATTTTTCTGGAGAAACGGCAAAACGTTATTTGGATACAAAAGTAGCAGAATTTGCAGGCAGCGTTATTAACTCTACAGAGGGTGGTAAGGTGTATTACTTTATCACTGCTGGTACTCTGGGTAGTATCTTTGATAGTAGCGAACCAGTAAAAGAACTTCCTCATCCAAAGGATAATAAAATGATGGAATCTTTATTGGCACCACCACCTTCACAACCACAGCAACTAGAACCAGAAACTGAAACTCTACAACACACACATCAGGAAGAAGTTAAGCAACCTTTAGAACAACAATTAGTTTTCGGTTCTCTAATTCAATCGGAATTAGCGAAGCGTCTCAATGTGTATTCCAGCACAGTATACAAAAGAAGAGATGACCCAAACTTTCCTGAGTGGAGTCGTAGCAAAGATCCAGATGGTATCGCTTGGAGTTTTTCACCAAAAACTAAGGAGTTTTTCCCTTTAGAAGAACAAAATCGCTAAAGGATGAAGGATGAAATCAGTGTAGACGCGTAGCGCCTTGCCGCAGTCTACAATAAACAGTTACCATTCATCAATTAACAACTTCCACTGATCACTGATCACTGATTACTGAATCTGCCTTTTGCTTGTAAACCAACTGCTTGGGAGATGGATTTTAATCCTGTTTGTTCTAACTTAGCAAGCAGCCCTTCGAGAATACTACGTATCATCAATGGGCCAGAATATATCCAGCCTGTATAGACTTGGATAAGGGAAGCACCAGCAGTAATTTTCTCCCAGGCGTCTTCTGAGGTAAAAATACCACCAACGCCGATGATCGGTATTTTCCCTTGAGTTTGTTGCCAAATAAATCGAATAATCTCTGTGGAGCGATCGCGCACTGGCGCACCACTAATTCCACCCGCTTCTTCTTGTGGTGATTTGCCTGTTTTGGCAATCACCTGCGTTTTAAGCCCATCACGGCGAATGGTGGTGTTAGTAGCAATGATTCCCGCCAATTGATAAGTTTGAGCTAGGGAAATAATGTCAGCGATCGCTTCCCACTCTAAATCCGGCGCTATCTTGACAAAAACAGGCTTGTGTGCATAATTTTCTGTTTGTAATGCTGCCAAAATCGAACTCAGCATCGTTGCATCTTGGAGCGATCGCAAACCTGGTGTATTAGGAGAAGACACATTCACTACAAAGTAATCTCCCAATTCTTGGAGTAGGCGAAAACTATTGAGATAATCTTGGGCAGCTGCTTCTAATGGCGTCACCTTAGATTTGCCCAAATTTATCCCTATAGGTATGGTTGGAGCGAACAGCTGTTTACGTTCTGCTAACCGCGCCGCCATCGCAGCAGCCCCACTGTTATTAAAGCCCATCCGATTTAAGGCAGCTTTATCTAAGGGTAAGCGAAATAAGCGGGGACGAGGATTACCCGGTTGAGCAACAAAAGTTACAGTTCCGATTTCTGCAAAACCAAAACCAAAACTCGACCAAGTACTAGTAGCAACGCCATCTTTGTCAAACCCAGCAGCCAAACCTACGGGGTTGGGGAAATTGAGCTTAAACAGAGTTTGTTCGAGACGTTGATCAGTAACAGACAAGGAATTTTGTAAGCGTTTGACGATTAAACTAGCAGGAGGGCGATCGCCATTGTTTGCTAGCCAGCTAAGACTACGAATTGTTGAATAGTGCAGCCACTCCGGATCTACATCGAGCAGATCGAAAAACAACGGACGAATTAAAGCTTGATAAATATCCAAATTTTGCTTGATTTTTAAGTATGGTTATAGGTTGTTGTTTGCAACTCTAATCTGGGCATCTTATATATTAGCAAGCTATATTTAACGGTAATCAGATGAGGCAGCAACAAAAATTTACAGCCGCCGAAGAACCAATCATTTCCTTGGGACGAGTTGTGCAGAGTCTCAGGGAAGAGGATGATATTGATGCTCTGATTGCAACTACAATTTCCTATCTACAAGAGCAGTTTAAATACAGTCTGATTTGGATTGCTCTGTATGATCGCCTTAATCATATATTGTTTGGTCAAGGTGGCGTTGTCCCTGGTAGTAACACCAGTTGCTTAAAACAACGTGTAGTTCTCAATCCAGGGGATTTGTTAGAGCAAGTAGTAATTGAACAGCGCCCTTTGGGTGTAGCTGATTTACGAACTGAGACGCGGATTGAAGAATGGCAATCTTTAGCTCAAAAATTCAATATTCAAGGAACAATAGTAATTCCTATTTGCTATAAACACTTCTGTTTTGGTTTAGTTTTACTCGGTTCTGAACGTTGGGGTTACTTGCTGGGTGGAGAAGCTAGAGCTAGACTGATGATGCTTTTAGGAGAATTGGGGTCTAAACTTTATGAAAGAGAAATTGATTTGCAGCACAAGCAAACTAAGCGCCTTGATGAACCATTACTAAAATTACTGCAAAATCTGCAAGCTTTAAATCAGTTAGAGCAAAGATTAGAAGCAGTTATAGAAGCTACTCATGCATTTGTTCTACCTAAGCATACAAATATTTACTGGTTTGACAGGGAAGGCCATTTCTTTTGGCGGCGATTGAGTAATAAAAATACTAGTCGAAATTTTCAGCAAAATCATGAGGAAGGAACAGCAAAAATTACAGTACACGAACTAAGTGATTTTTATATTGCTTTGTCAGTAAATGAAATAGTTTGGATTGGCGAAGGACGCAGTTCATTAAAAAGCAATTTCACCGTGAAGTTGTTAAAACGTTTTGGAGTACGCAGTTTTTTAGCAGCTCCAATTATTTGGCAAAAAGATTTGTTGGGCTTTTTGACTGTGGAAAGTACTGAAGCACGAATTTGGACAGAAGCAGAAAAAAACTTCACCAAAAATGCTGCTGGCTTAACTTCTCTGGTTGCTCCTTTAGAGGAGATAGAAAGCACTATTACACAAATTCAAAATGATGCTTACCTAACTGGTCAAATTGCTAAAGCTATTTATAGTAATTATGACATTCAAGAAATTTTAGATATTTGTGCAGAAAAAGTTTTGCAACGCTTGCTTTCAAACCGCTTTTTACTATTGCATTACGACTTTGACCAAAATAGTTATCAAATTTTTTACCAACATCAAACTCATAATTGCCGTCCTCTAGTATCTAATTTAGAAGCTTTAAAAGATTTAGATTGGCAGCTTTTGTTACGTTCCACAGAGGCGGTAGCGGTTGAGAATTGGGAAACAGATTTACGGTTTTTTAATTGGCATCCGTATTTATTAGAAAATGGTGTGCGATCGCTTGTGATTTGTAATTGTAATTTTGGACAAGAACCCGAAGTTTTGCTGGCAATTACTACAGAAAAGCATCATAATTGGACATCATTAGAAAAAGAATTAGTACAAGTTGTAGCTCAACAGCTTGGTGTTACTATCCGCCAATGGCAGTTGCATCAAAAAACTGAGCAACAGCAGAAAATTTTGCAAAGCTTTCAGCAATCTTTGAGGATTATCGAACAATCCCAAGATTCCAAAACCCAAACTATCCTAAATTTAGAACGTGCAGCCCTCGAACAAATCGCTGCAATTCTCAATTGCTCACTAGCAATATTACTATCTTGGCAACCGGGAGATCATACGGCAAAAATTATACCTGGATTTATTGCCAACTCTCAATTTCAGATTGCGATCAACACACCAATTCCACTTCAAACTGAAGCTTTGATTCAGTGGGCATTAATTACAGATGATATTTTAGCCATCACAGCTAACGATTTACCTACTGAAACTAAAAATTGGTTAAATGGTGCTGGTATTGGTCAAATTTTAGTGATTGCATTACGCACCACTGCTGATTATCAACCTACAGGTGTGATTATCATTGCTGATCATTGGCAGCGTCAATGGTCTGAAGAAATTACAGACACTATGAAAACTCTAGTTTGTCAACTAGCTTGGTCACGGCGATGGCTGCAAATCACTCAAATGTTAGAGTCTCGGACAGGAGAATTAAGACAACTTAATTGGTATAAGCATCGGCGTTTAGAAGATATTCAAAAAAACATGACCCAATTACTTCGGCAAATGGCTGATTTGGGTATTCCTACTAACGAACTAACTCACATGCGCTACCAGCAATTAGTACGGCAATTAGATTATAGTACAGCCACAATGACAGATTTGTTGAAACTAGAACTATGGCAGATGCAGATGAATTGGGAAAGTGTACCTGTAGCAAGTTTACTCAAGCGATCGCTCGAACGAGTTGATCATTTACTCAAACAACAAAGACTATGGGTAGGTGTACATGGTTTGGGAGAAAACGAAGGTGAAGATTCAACCAAAAATTATTCGCTTTTGCCTCACTCTTCGTTGGCGATCGCTAGTGACATAGTAAAAATAGAATTAATTCTCCATGAGTTACTAGTTTGTGCCTGTCACCGCTCCACAAAACTTGGCAGAATAGACATTTGGTGCCGTCGCTTAGATGAAGATTTTCTCGAAGTATCAATTACAGATAATGGTGAAATTGAATCACAGTTGCTAATAGAACTGCATCCAGATACACCCAAAGATATACTTGCTTCCTCCAGGCTTGAGCAACTACCCGGTTTACATTTACTAATCTGCCAAAAATTCATACAGCAACTAGGCGGGGAATTGAATTTTTATCAATTATCAGATAGTCGCATAGTTAGCCGCTTACTATTACCGTTAGCACGTAGTAATTAGGGGACAAGGGAGACAAAACAAGTCAAAAGTCAAAAGTCAAAAGTCAAAATTAAGAACTTTTCACAAGTCTCTTTCCCATGCTCAATGCCCAATCCCTTATTACTATATATGGAGAGAAAAATACAACTGGTTATACAGTAATTTTATATACAGAAACAAGACCGAATAATTGCTTTGATTGAGTCATTAAAAATCAGGGTTAAAAAAATTTCATTACTCAACGAAGGGTAGAACTAGCCTATTTCAGAATTGATGAATTTGCAATTTTAAATTCCGCATTCCGGATTTTAAAAGTCATCTACATCTGTAACAAACAGCTATAATTGATTTCCATCTCAAGTGGAATCGATTCTTAACTAGCACAGTAGAAATATGGGACGTAGCCGTTCTAAATCTGACTTGCCTACAAAAATTTGTCCGGTATGTCAGCGTCCGTTTACTTGGCGCAAAAAATGGGCAGATTGTTGGGATGAGGTGAAATACTGTTCAGAACGCTGTCGTCGTCGCCGTTCTACGGCTGAAGAGCAAAATAATGAATTGTAAAAATACTTAAATTCAAATTACACAAATCAAAGGGGATGAAGACACAGGTGCAACCTAAGTTAATTATTCATGGGGGGGCTGGTAGTTCTTTACATGGAAAAGGTGGAGTAGAAGCAGTACGTCATTCACTTCATAAAGTTATAGAAGAAGTGTATTCTCTTTTACTGTCTGGTGCAACTGCGAAAGAGGCAGTAGTGCGTGGGTGTCAATTGTTAGAAGATGATCCCCGTTTTAATGCGGGTACTGGTTCAGTACTGCAATCAGATGGTCAAATCCGCATGAGTGCTGCTTTGATGGATGGTACAACTCAAAGCTTTAGTGGTGTAATCAATGTTTCACGGGTGAAAAATCCTATAGATTTGGCAAAAGCTTTACAAAGTTCTCCAGATCGAGTGTTGTCTGATTATGGTGCAGCAGAGTTGGCGCGGGAATTACAAATTCCTAGCTATAATGCTTTAACTGATTTGCGCTTGCAAGAGTGGATTCAAGAACGCCAGCAAAATTTTAAAAGGACAATGGCTGGGGTCGTTGCAGAACCAGAACTAGTGGAAACCAGCAGCGCTCGCCGTGGCACAATTGGTGTTGTCGCTTTAGATACCAGTGGTCAAATAGTCGTTGGTACTTCTACTGGTGGCAAAGGGTTTGAAAGGATTGGGCGCGTCAGTGATTCTGCTATGCCTGCTGGTAATTATGCAACCAAATATGCTGGTGTTAGTTGCACTGGTATTGGAGAAGACATCATTGATGAGTGTCTAGCAGCAAAGATAGTGGTGCGTGTTACGGATGGTATGTCCCTAAAAGAAGCCATGAAACGCTCATTTGCAGAAGCCTATGAGAATAAGCGGGATTTTGGAGCGATCGCTCTAGATGCGACTGGGGCGATCGCTTGGGGAAAAACTAGCCAAGCTCTACTGGCTGCTTTTCACGACGGCGAAAAAATAGGCGATACCCTCGAACTTCCTGAAAGTACAGAAGTTGGCTGCATTGAGAATTAGGCATTGGGGATCGGGGATCGGGGATTGGGGATTGGGCATAGTAATATCCCAATTACCAATTACCCATTACCAATTGGGTTTTTTGATTGCTGGTTTTGGGCTGAACGTTTTTTTGACACCCAACCTGGTTTTACCACTTGGCGCTCACGGGCAATTACTAAGCAATCATCAGGGACATCTTCCGTGATTGTGGAACCTGCTGCTACGTAAACATCATCTCCAAGAGTGATTGGTGCAACTAAGACAGTATTTGAACCTGTGCCAGTGTGATCGCCTATTTTTGTTGGATGTTTGTTCACCCCGTCATAATTAGCAGTAATAGTTCCTGCCCCAATATTGACTTGATTTCCGGTTGTGGTATCACCTAAATAAGATAGGTGAGCAACATTAGTCTGTTCACCTAGTTTGGTATTTTTTAATTCCACAAAATTACCAACCCGACATTTAGCACCAACTTCTGCGTGTCCGCGTAGATGGGCATAAGGGCCGATGCGGCTATCAGCTTGGACAGTACTATCTCTCACCACTGAATACAGGACAGTGACATTTTTACTGATGTGACTATTTTCAATTAAACTACCAGGGCCAATACGGCAGCCCGTCTGAATTACCGTATTTCCCCGTAAGTGAGTTTGTGGTTCAATAATTACATCTGGTTGTAACTCTACGGTATCGTCAATTGTGGTGCTGGCAGGGTCAATAATCGTAACACCTGCGACCATCCATTTTTCCTTAATGCGCCTTTGCAAAATTTCGTAGGCAGAAGCTAATTGTAGGCGGTCATTAATGCCTAAAATCTCTTGGTAATCTTCTACATTTACTGCCATTACTGGAGCAACTTGAGTAACGGCATCAGTAAGATAATATTCTTTTTGAGCATTATTAGCTTGTAAGTGCGGCAATACTTTAGCCAAATTTTCCCAACGAAAACAGTAGACGCCCGCATTGATACAGTTATTTTGTCTTTGGGCTGGAGTACAATCTTTTTCTTCAACAATTTTCTGCACAATATTGTCACCGTCACAAAAAACGCGCCCATAGCCTTTGGGATTGTTCAGGTACGCAGTTAAAATAGTGACTGCATTTTGTTTTTCTTGGTGTGTTCGTAGGAGATTTTGCAGAGTTTCGGTGCGTAATAAAGGTACATCACCGTTAAGTATCAGTACATCGCCGCGATATCCCTCTAAGTAAGGAAGCAATTGCTGAATCGCATGACCTGTTCCTAGCTGCACATTCTGTTCTACAAACTCTAGATCGGGAATTGACAGCATCGCTGCTTTGACTTCTTCAGCCTGATACCCTACAATCACCATCTGTCGTGAAGGGGAAAGCGGTTGGACAGTTTCGATTACTCTCTCAACAAGCGATCGCCCGCCCAAAGAATGTAAAACTTTGGGAAGGTTGGATTTCATCCGTGTCCCACGTCCTGCCGCTAAAATTGCTACAACTACCATAATTAGCTATCAGCCAAGTGAATTGCGTTGATTGAGCTTGGTACTTTAAGATTCAGCCTCAAATCATACCACTAACAACTAACTACTATTGTTGATAACTGCGAATAAATTCTGCAAACTGCTGCATGAGCTGAGGATTGCGCCACCCCTTGGCTGTTTCTTCTTGCATGACAGCAAGTGCTTCTTCTGAAGAAAAAGCAACTTTATAAGGTCGTTCGCTAGTCAAGGCATCATAAATATCAATGAGCTGAAATACTTGTGCTAGGTAGGGAATTTTTTCGCCCTTGAGTCCATCTGGATAACCTGATCCGTCCCAACGTTCGTGGTGATGGCGAATGATAGGAATAACGCCTTGCATACTGCGTAAAGGCTGACAGATTTTTTCACCAATTAAAACGTGTTGCCTCATTATCTCCCATTCTTCGGCGGTGAGTTTTCCCTTTTTAAGTAGCACACAGTCAGGAATCCCTACCTTACCAATATCGTGAAGATAACCACCCCACATCAAATATCGCATTTGATTGCGTGAGAGATTCAAGTATTCGCCAAAAGCTTTTCCTAATTTGACTAGTCGTTCACAATGATCCCCAGTATTGGGATCGCGACTTTCAATTGACCTAGCTATAGAAAATAAAACTTGTTCAGCATGGTCTAAATCTTCATTCAGACGCTTCTGTTTCACCAATGACTTAACACGCGCTGCTAATTCTACACGGTCAAAAGGCTTACTCAAGAAATCATCTGCGCCGACTTCTATACCCCGAATACGCGATCGCCGATCATTTAAAGCTGTGACAAAAATGATTGGTATGAGTCGTGTATTCTCATCCTGCTTGAGTAATTGGCATACCTCAAACCCATCAATACCCGGCATCATTACATCTAGCAAAATTAAATCTGGTTGGTTTTGAATTACCAAATCAAAAGCGCTAGAACCACTATCTGCTTCAATTACTTCATAGCCTTCCATTGCTAACAAGGCAACAGCAGTCATGCGACTGGCTGCATGGTCATCTACGACTAAGACTTTTGGGGTATCTGAATCAAAACCATTCACTTTAGACCTTTTGTCTGGTTGTATTTTAGATTCCAGTGCCTCGTAACTGACATTAACACAAGTTTTGCTACAACAAGAGGATAAGGCTTCTGTCTGTTCAATGCTGAGGTTTTGTTCAGATAACTCCCAAGAATAATTTTCTGCATTTGGTAATGCTACAGCATAATCATAACCTATATTATTCACATTATTTAGGAGGTTTAAATCACTAACTATTTCTTCAGTAGAGGCTGCAACCTTGGATGTCCATTGATTCACAAAGGCACTCCAATTTTCAAAATTAGTTAACAAAATGAGTATTCAAAAACCAGTGTAGTTCTTGAGTGTCTTTAAGCTTGTATTCTCATATACTTGCTTAAGTAAAGCAAAAAATTTATTCTTTGTCATTGCAAGAATATTTGTTGATTTTTCTTTTATTTCATAAAGTATGAAATGTTGCTGTCAACAATTCCTGCTTGTAATTTCAGCATCACAACTCGTGCAAATGTTAAATCAGGTTTTTTACAGATATTTATTGACATGGTAGAAGCAATTTTTTCATCCATTGTCCTTGACTTTTATTTCAAATTTAAACAATTCTAATCATAGTTTTAGCTTCGAGTATATTCAGTTACTGAGGTAATGGGAATTATGAAACTATGGGAGGCACGAACAAGCAGTGACTAATTACTTAGGGTTTCAGTGATTGAAGTCACAAAACTTACAAATTTTATTGAGTATTATAGAAGTATATACTGAAGAAGTAAAATTTATTACACATCAGCTAAGATTTATTTTTTCCCATAGTTATAGTTAAGATGATTGTATTCTATTTAACACAAGCTTTGCTGCTCTCTGATTGCCAACGTTTTCGCCAACGAGATGTTGGTTCAAGCGAAGAAGCTTGTTGTTCTTGTTGTCGCCGCCTAAGTATAATTTCGGTAGAGTCTGTTAATTGAGAATCACGATAAGGAATAGCAGCGCGAGTCTGTAAATGTTCTATTTCTGCTTGTGAGAGAGGCGGTAAAGAGGGGGAGAGTGGGGGACGCGAAGACGCCTTTAGAGACGTAGAGAGTGAGGGACGCGGGGAGACGGAGAGTGTTGTTGATAAATTCTCCGCGTCACCGCGTCCCCATGTCACCGCGTCCTCTTGATTCACCGTATCGCCATCTTCCCCTGTCGCTCTGTCCTCTTGATAGGCTGCAACAGTGCCAGGCGATCGCCTCCCGACTGGTGGAGTCGAACCTATTTGTAGTCCAGCGGCTAAAAGTGCTGTACGTACAGCCGCAGCACAAGAATATGTAGCTAAGATCCCATCATTTTGTAAACACAAAGCCAGCCATTGCATAAATTCGATAGTCCACAACTGCGGACATTGAGGTGGTGAAAAAGGGTCAAGAAAAATTGCATCAGCTTGAAAACCAGAGGCATACACTTGCTGAATAGTGTTTCTAGCATCACCTATGAGTAAGCTGGCTTTGAGATGATTTGTTTGTACTTTTTGTTCATAAGCTAGATTGCTAAGTATATTAATATACTCATAATTCCAGTTTTCGTATAATTGATGAGCGATCGCAGTTTGGGGTACAAAGGTATTTATTTCTAAACCAATTACTTCCACATCACAATCAGGATTAACAGACCAAATTGTTTGCAAAGCGGCAGCTGTGTTGTATCCTAATCCATAACAAACATCCAACAGCCGCAACATCGGTTTACACTTGGCTTTTACAGCCAGTTGAGTAGGTTCAACAAACTTTAAAAAACTCTCTTGCTTGGCTCCATAATGGCTATGAAAAGACTCACCAAACTCTTGAGAAAAGAAAGTGAAAGAACCATCTGCCGTCAGTTCGGGTGTAAATTTATCTAATTCTGACATTGTTTTAATGAGCAGTTAGTTGTTGGTTATTCGTTATTGGTCGTTGTTAAGTATTTGCTATTGTCCCCCTTATCCCCGATCCCCAATCCCCGATCCCCAATGACCAAAATAATCGTTTCTCGTGAATGGTTACTCGAACATCTTGCAGATCCACAAGTCGTAATAGTGGATTGTCGCTTTTCTCTAGCCGATCCACAACTGGGAAAACAGCAGTACCAAACCAGCCATATTCAAGGTGCTTACTACCTAGACCTCAATAGCGATCTTTCTAGTCCTGTAGAAGAACATGGAGGAAGACATCCTTTACCTAATCCTGATCAATTAGCTGACAAATTATCAAGCATCGGAGTCAATTTCCAAAAAACTCTAGTTGTAGCTTACGATGATTCTCGCCTTGCTTTTGCGTCTCGATTATGGTGGTTATTGCGCTATCTTGGTCATGATCAAGTGGTGGTTCTAGATGGTGGTTTTAGCGAATGGCAAAAAGCTAACTACCCTGTTACAGATATCATCCCTCAATCTGAGCAAAAAAGTGATTTTGCCTATGCGTTGCAAACACAGATGATAGTGGATCGTCAAATGGTAATCAATCGTAAAGATTTACCTGGAGTAGCTTTAGTAGATTCACGAGAAAGCGATCGCTACCTTGGTATTCGTGAACCCATTGATAAAATAGCTGGTCATATTCCTGGCGCAGTTAACTATCCTTGGTTAGAAGTTACCGACAGCAAAGGTTATTTACTTCCAACACAAGAACAAATTCAGCGTTGGTTAGAGCTAAAACAAGCAGAGGAAATTATAGTTTATTGTGGTTCTGGCGTCACTGCTTGTGTAAATTTACTCTCTTTAGAATTAGCAGGGATTCACACGGGTAAACTTTACGCAGGTAGTTGGAGTGATTGGATTAGTTATTAGTCAATGGTCAATGGTCAATTGACAACATCTTAAACTCTTGACAATTGACCATTGACAATTTTCAAAATCGACCCAATTCTAAATTATAGTTAATACCCAAAAACCAACCATCAAAATCTATATTGCTCTCGGTAGAGTTACCTAATGTGAAACCAGCTTGTACACTCACATTACTATTTTTAGATATTCCATAATTTAGATGACCAAATAATCGATTATATAAGTCTTCTCGTTCGTATTCTGTAAAATTGGATAAACTAAATTGATAGTCAACACCAGCTTGGAGATACTTGTGTAGATAGTAATTGAGAGAAAGCCAGAAGAAATTAATTATTCGGTCACGATCTTTTGGGGGATCGGTGAGACTAAGACGAAATTCATAAAAGCTATCTAGTGCTAGTTTTTGTGATAAAATATCCCGCCGTCCTAAAGCTAGCCGTAGAACATTCTCACCCAAAAAGCGATCGCCATCATCAAAGTTATTATTATCTCTAGCATAGAAAAGCTGTTGATTACTCCAACCAATTTCACCATACATTTGCGGTGTAAATCGTTGTTGAAGATTCAGATTGAATCTCACCTGATTATAGTTATATTCTGACTGATCTAAGTAACGAATTAAGTAACCATCAACAGATCCATTGATGAAAGTTTTTTTCCCCAAGGGAAAAGAAATAGATCCAAGCGTGAGTCCAGAATAAATTAAACTATCTTCAATTGGAACAACTGCCGATGAAAAAATGTTACTGCTATAGAAATAACCAATACGAGCCAATAAATAGCCTACAGGTTTGAATTGATTTGATGGTTGTTCTACAGATGGAAGTTGTGGTTGTTCTGGGTTCGGTGTGACTTCTCGTAGTTTCAGTTTACCGAGTTCTTCATCAAAACTTGATTCTGGCGAATTTGATTCTGGTGGTAAATAGTTACCCTTGAGGCGCTGTATCAATCTTTGTAGCCTTTGTTCCCTTTCTGTCTCTGGTGTTGCCAAACCTTGTTCTACTTGTGTAGAGGAGGGTTTGGGAGTATCTGTTGACTGTGCTTCTAACAGTGGAAGTTCACTTGGCTGATCAATCTGATCAGGAGAATTTTTTAGTGTAGACTCTGGTTGCAGATTAGGTGATTTTTGCGTACTCTGAGAGTATAATTTGAGTGATTCACCTGTAGAAAAGATAGTAGCAGTCGAAAATACAGGAACATTTTCTTCTTTTTCAGGGACTACATCTGTTGGGACATCTACCCTGTCTATCAAGCTTAATGACGACAAAAGCTTTGATTTTGAACTGAAGCTTTCTCGTGGTGACTGCTGATATGATTGATTCGTAATTTGATGAACTGGCAAAAATGGCGCTTTTGCTCCTAAATTGTCTTCAAAGTTACTCAAACTTGGATTTGCAGCCCCTACCGCATCAACACTAATGAAATACCAGTTGACGCCACTAGAGGCCAACAAAACCTTGATCAAAAAAATTTTCCAGCCCTTGGGTTGCATACTAAAATCTGTTTTCTGAAAATTAGACCCATAAGTTTCCTTATAAGTTCCTACCTAGTATTAAGTCAAATAACATTGACAGGTGGGAAAAGGGTAAACAGTTAAGAGAAAGGTTTGATTTTTAAAATGTAACCCGTCTCGTAACCAAATTATCTGTCAATTTTAAATTGCTGATGTAACATAAATATTTTATATTTTTCTCAACTTATGTCATTGTAAATGATTTTTGTATTTGATTCATTATTTCCAAATCAATGATATAATCACCCTCCAGTGAACTTAGCAGTAAAAATTTTCTGATAATATTTGAATAATTCTAGTAATAGTCAATTTATATGTTTTTATATATTGAAAAGATAAATGTATTTCAACAAAAAATCATAGGAGAATCCTGCTATAGAAGAATATTAAGAACCGCAAAATTTGAATGTAAAAACTGATTTTATACTGCTTTGGCATTAGTAAAATTACCGAGGCTCCAAAACATGTTTCGTAAATTACTCCTATTCTTGGTGGCTGGCTGCTGGGGAACTGCGGTCTTACCTTTGCCAGAACAGGCTACTGCTGCAACACCTCTAACCAGGGCTGTGATCCAAAATCTTCGTAATGTAGTACAACTCATGCCCTACAAGCAACCTAAGCGTCGGGCACGCAAATCAGATGCTATAATACCAGGGGATGGGCTGTCCACTGGTAGAGCTTCTCTAGCAGAGTTGCGTTTTAATGATGGTTCTTTAGCAAGAGTTGGAGAACAAGCAATATTTCGATTCTTACCAAAGACACGGAATTTTCGCTTGACCAATGGTACTGTCTTGCTACTGATTCCGCCAGGACAGGGACGAACACGGGTAAACACACCAAATGCAGCAGCAGCAATTCGCGGTTCAGCATTATTTGTCCGCTATGACGAGAAAAAAGATACTACAGTCGTAGCAGCATTAACAAATAGTGGGATTGAAGTTTTCAATAAAGATGCTTCCCAGGGTCGGGAACTAAAAGCAGGGCAAATGCTTGTTGTAGTTAAAGGTCAATTTCAAGGGTTGTACGATTTTGACCTGAGAACTTTTTATGAGACTAGTGATATGGTACGAGGGTTGGATTTACCTCGACAGCAACAATCAAATCCAGATCCGGCGATCGCTAAAGTTCAAGCTGAAACAGCCGAAGCTTTGAATTCCCAACAACCAGTTGCTGGTCAAAAAGTTATAGAAAATCCATCTTTCGTAAAGCTAACCCCCACTATTTCAGATTCTTCTACTAATACCGATAGCACAAAAACTTCTACAAACTCCTCTCGTACATCAGGACAAAACGGGACAAACACGACACAACAGAAGGATAGTAATAACCAACAAACTAGTACACAATCAACAAGTAATACTAATAATTCCGACAATAATTCCAACAATCAAAAAACACCCACACAGACCAACACAAGCGACCAAAACAATTCCAACAACCAAAAAACACCTACACAGACAAACACAAGCGACCAAAACAATTCCAACAACCAAAAAACACCCACACAGACAGACACAAGCGACCAAAAGAAAGTAGACACTCCACCACCTGTTCCTGATTCCGCCACACCAAACACAAGTGACAAACCGAAATCAGGTACATCTTCATCTACTTCTAATTCAACTGGTTCAAATAACCCAGAACCACAAACATCTACACCTCCATCAAATTCGACAGGGTCAAACACAACTCCAACCCCATCAAATTCGACAGGGTCAAATACAACTCCAACCCCATCAAATTCAACAGGTTCAAATAACCCAGAACAACAAACATCTACATCTCCATCAAATTCGACAGGGTCAAACACAACTCCAACCCCATCAAATTCGACAGGTTCAAACACAACTCCACAACCACAACAGACACCACCCACACCAGTTGAATCGACTGGAGTCAACACAACTCCACAACCACAACAGACACCACCCACACCAGTCGAATCGACTGGAGTCAACACAACTCCACAACCACAACAAACACCACCCACCCCAGTCGAATCAACTGGAGTTAACACAACTCCAGAACCACAGCAAACACCACCCACCCCAGTTGAATCAACTGGAGTTAACACAACTCCAGAACCACAACAAACACCACCCACCCCAGTTGAATCAACTGGAGTCAACACAACTCCAGAACCACAACAAACACCACCCACCCCAGTTGAATCAACTGGAGTCAACACACCTCCAGAACCACAACAGACACCACCCACACCAGTTGAATCGACTGGAGTCAACACACCTCCAGAACCACAACAAACACCTCCCACCCCAGTCGAATCGACTGGAGTCAACACACCTCCAGAACCACAACAAACACCTCCCACCCCAGTCGAATCGACTGGAGTCAACACAACTCCAGAACCACAACAAACACCTCCCACCCCAGTCGAATCTACTGGAGTCAACACAACTCCAGAACCACAACAAACACCTCCCACCCCAGTCGAATCTACTGGAGTAACACCGGGACCTCCAACAAATCAGTAGACCAAGGGTGATTTTATACAAACACCAGAAAAATTTAATGGGGTAAAGGGATGGTTGTTTCCTTCTCCTTTTACCCCTTTAGCTTTTCTCGAATTCTGCAAAAAGTCTATTTTGGATCTCAAACTTTTTCTTGAATCCAAAATCTAAATTTGCACAGTCAGCTTTTATACCAATTCTCTATAATCTCGCAAAAGATCAATCTCCCTGTCTTCCTTGTCCCCGCGTCATCATCTGTAGCCGTCTTTTGGAGAATTGGTATTATCTGTTTTTCCTTTTTCTTCTTCTCTTTTTTCTTGTACTAAAGTATCTTCTAGGGATTCGTCGAACCAAGGTGTAGTAAGAATGTCTGATTCTTTCAAAGAAAGGGAATTCAACAGTGAGTTGTTGTTGGGTAAAGTATATGTGTTTTCATCACTAATTAAAGTGTTGAGTGCTTGTATTGGTTCTAATGCAGATTGGTAACGCTGTTGAAAGTCTTCCTGCACCATTTTAGAAATAATTTCAGCCAACGCAGGACTAACATTTGCTTTGTGCATCCATTGCAACTCACCGTCAGCATCTTTTTGCAGTTCGTGAGGAGGGATACCAGTTAGTCCTTTAATTGCAATCATGCCAATTGCATAAATGTCACTATTATATTGCGGACGTCCAAAACATTGCTCAGTAGGTGCATAACCCTTAGTACCAATGCCAATTGTAAAGGCAGTTTGTTCTTGACTACCCAAAATTTGTGTAGTTACTTCTTTAACAGCACCAAAGTCAATAAGTATCAGCTTGTTATCTGATTCTCGGCGGATAATATTGCTGGGTTTGATATCTCGGTGAATTACACCATTTTGATGGACAAATATCAATATTTGCAATAATTCTCGCAAAATATCGACGACTTCGGCTTCTGCAAGTTGTTTACCTGGTGGCATTTCTTGACTTAAAGCATGACCATCAATGTATTCTTGAACTAAATAAAATTCTTCTTCTTGTTCAAAATAAGCTAAAAGTTGGGGTATTTGCTTGTATGTTCCCAATTTTTGTAATGTTTGAGCTTCTGCATTAAATAGTCGTCTAGCAACCGCCAATTGTTCCGGTTTATGAGTAGCTGGTTTTAATTGCTTGACAACACATAAAGGATTACCTGGTAGTTGGATATCTTCTGCTATATAGGTTTCGCTGAATCCTCCTGCACCAAGTACTTTGACAATTTTATAACGTCCGCCCAAAATTTTCCCTGATAACGCTATGTCTAGTTCTTGGAGTAGGTCTTGCAAATCATCTTGTTGGCTGATAATTTCTTGGACAACGGGAGAAGATTTGTATTTATTAAAAATAACTAATAATTGATGTTTTCGGAAAACTTCCTTCGCTGCTTCCGTTGCCACATAAGATAAACCAATTGCAGCGATCGCAATCATCGGGATGGCAACAGGGATAATTAATTGACCATAGATAAATAATGCATAACTAATTCCTCCCCAACTAATAGCCAGAATTACACTATAGATAATTCTTCTGACTACATGCTTTCTTTTAGCAATAACTACTGCACATATGCCCACTAAACTAAATACAAATAACCCACGTAAAGGCGAAGTTTTGATTGCTTGAGCAATGCTTTTTCCTTCCATCAAAGTTGCGATCGCATTGGCATGAATTTCTACTCCTGACATGGGTTCTGGATATAACCAGCTAGAAGCGGCTGGTACTAAGTGATAATCTTTTGCTGTTTGGGATGTGACTCCAATCAGGACTATTTTGTCTTTGAATACCTTTCCTTGTTGTAAATAAGTGTTCCAATTTTCTGGATCAAGTACGTGCCAAAATGGATACGTCTCAAATGTACCAGCACTGCCGTAAAAATATATGCGATCGCCTTTTGGTCGGGGATAATTAATTTGGGCTGCTCTTAAAACCGCTTCGTCAAAAGAGGGAATTTTATCTGTAGAAACAAAACCTTCTTGCGCCTCTAATAACTTAGGAAACTCGCTAGCTAAACGGTGTACTTTATCATCTACTTCTTTGGGAAAATTCACCGATCCAATTGACACCGAACCTTTACGAAACATCTGGTGAGGTTGGGTTAATTGCCAAAAAACGCCTTGATGAGTTTCTGTGTTTTCGTAAATTGCGGCTAAGGATACCTTGCTTCCATAGCGTTGCAAAACAGCCTGCAATTTGCGATCGTTTTGATTATTACTTGGTAAATCAAATAACAAATCTACCGCTACATGACGCGCTCCTGCTTGCACTAGCTTTTCAATTACTTGGGCATATGCTACACGTCGATAGGGAAAAACTTGCAGTGGCTCTAAGTAAGCATAGGTTTGCGGATCTGTTTTGTAATATTGTCCTGGCACTGATATCGATTGTTCATCAATTGCCAAAATTACAATGTCTTGCGTTGGAACTACGGAGCCTCGGAGAAGAAAAAAAACAGAATATGCTTGATTTTCGAGTAATTCTACCCAGCCAAGACTATAAGCACTCAGCAGTGCTGCTCCAAATACCCAACTACCAGCAAGTAAATTACCTAAACGCCCCATCAGCTTTGTCTGACGTACTGATGTTGTTAAAGTTGCTTTTGTTGATTTACTTGAGGTTTGATTGGCAGCTGAGACATCTTTTTTAGTTAATGTATATATAGGTTCTTCTGCCATATCCTCTTGCTCATTGATTTACTGTGATTTTATTTATTTACACACTCTTTTAGAACAATAAACTTAAAATCTAGCTTAAATGAAAATCTTATACATTTGTAAACTAACCTTTATTTCTTACCAAAGTTCCATTACTAGTGAATACGAAAATATTTGACATATTAGCTAGACAATACCCGAATTTTGACTTAACTTAGCCTTTTAGAGTTATTTTTCCAGCAAGACATGGGTCACCAAGAAATATTACTGCTATAGAGTCAGCGGCTATTCCTTCTAAAGGATACACTTCTACAGAAGTTGATCCCCAGCAGACTATATTAGCTGTGTGTAAGAGTGAAATCATTGCTCTCGCCGAAGAAGTATTCTCAGTTTAAAGCCTTTAGAGAAAAGTAATCTCGTATTGTGTGCAGTCCTTGCTCTGTCCGAATAAAAATTCTCAACCTCACCTTGCACTCAGCCTAGATTACACCATTTTAGGAGTAAACTTAATTGATATACAGTCGTTATAAGCTGTTACTTAAGTCAATTTTATTGGTAGATTTTGGCTATAGGGTGCAATTAACAGTGCCAAGTGTGAAAAATGTTAAGCACTCGGTTAACGTTAATAACTATGTTTTCTGCAATTTTATACTTTAAGAGGGGTTAAATATAACTTATATATGACATTATAATTTATAGATAATGGCAAATTTATGATTTTAGAATTGCTATAATCTATTGTTCAATCTAAATTCTACTTTATCTATCTTTTAGGTGTAACTTTATTATGGGTTCCTCTATGAATCGTCTATCTATTTTTGTAGACGGAAATAATATGTTCTATGCTCAACAAAAGAATGGCTGGTTTTTTGATCCGCGGCGAGTCTTAGAATATTTCAGACATGAGCAGCCAGACACAACCTTAATAAATGCATTCTGGTACACGGGTTTAAAAGATCAACAAGATCAGCGAGGTTTCAGAGATGCTCTAATTAGTTTAGGATATACAGTAAGAACTAAAGTTCTCAAAGAATATTACGATGATTCTTCTGGTCGTTATTCACAAAAAGCTAATTTAGATATAGAAATAGTTGTAGACATGTTTAACACTGTAGACCAATATGACCGAGTAGTTTTATTTAGTGGAGATGGAGATTTTGAAAGAGCAATTGAATTATTACGTTCTAAAAATACCCATATTACAGTTGTATCAACAGAGGGTATGATAGCCAGAGAATTACGTAATGCTACGGACAGATATATAGATTTAAATGATATTCGTGACCAAATAGAAAAAGTTGATGCATTGTAAGTTTGACATCTATTTACAAATTATAAAAGCAAAAAAATTAAGTTTTAAGGTATTTTAAGCCACCAGTAAATTCTAAACAACTAGCAACCTATGAAAAATCAACCAGAAAAAATTATTATTTTTGACACTACTCTTAGAGATGGCGAACAGTGTCCAGGTGCAACTTTAAATATTGATGAAAAACTTACTATTGCCAAGCAACTAGCACGTCTAGGTGTAGATGTAATTGAGGCTGGTTTTGCCTTTGCAAGTCCTGGAGATTTTGCAGCAGTTAATAAAATTGCTCAAATTGTGGGGACAGAAAATGGCCCTGTAATTTGTAGTTTGGCAAGAGCAAAACAAGAGGATATTAAAGCAGCTGCCCAAGCCATCCAACCAGCTGCAAAAAATAGAATTCATACTTTTATAGCTACTTCTGATATCCACCTAAAATACAAGCTGAAAAAAACTAGACAAGAGGTATTAGCGATCGCAGAAGAAATGGTTGCTTATGCCAAAAGCTTTACTGATGATATAGAATTTTCTCCTGAAGATGCAGGACGTTCCGATCCAGAATTTCTCTATGAAGTTTTAGAAAGAGCGATCGCAGCTGGTGCGACAACAGTTAACATCCCCGATACCGTTGGTTACACAACCCCAAGTGAATTTGGAGCCTTAATTAAAGGAATTAAAGAAAACGTTTCCAATATTGATCAAGTAATTATTTCTGTTCACGGACATAATGATTTAGGTTTAGCTGTAGCCAACTTCTTAGAAGCAGTCAAAAATGGCGCTAGACAGTTAGAATGTACAATTAATGGTATTGGAGAAAGAGCTGGAAACGCAGCACTAGAAGAATTGGTAATGGCGTTACATGTGCGGCGACAATATTTTAATTCCTTCTTAGGACGTCCAGTAGAATCTGAAGAACCGCTCACAAGTATTGACACCAAGCAGATTTATAGAACCTCGCGCATGGTTTCTAATTTAACAGGAATGCTGGTGCAGCCAAACAAAGCAATTGTTGGTGCAAATGCTTTCGCTCATGAGTCGGGAATTCACCAAGATGGTGTGCTGAAAAACAAGCTCACCTATGAAATAATGGATGCCCAATTAATTGGTTTGACAGAAAATCAAATTGTTTTGGGTAAACATTCTGGTAGAAATGCTTTCCGCACACGTCTGCGAGAATTAGGTTATGAAGCAACAGAAACAGAATTAAACAAAGCATTCGTCAGATTCAAAGAAGTCGCAGATAAAAAAAAAGAAATTACAGATTGGGATTTGGAAGCTATTGTTAATGATGAAATCCAACAAGCTCCAGACCTGTTTAAGTTAGAGTTAGTGCAAGTTTCTTGTGGTAGCAACGCTAAACCCACAGCGACAGTCACCCTACGTAACCCAGAAGGTGAAGAATTAATTGATGCTGCGATTGGTACAGGCCCCGTGGATGCAGTTTATAAAGCTATTAACCGTGTTGTTAATGTACCTAATCAATTAATAGAATTTTCTGTGCAATCAGTCACTGCTGGAATAGACGCCATAGGAGAAGTAACTATTCGCCTGCGGTATGAAGATAGAGTTTTCTCTGGTCATGCCGCAAATACCGATATTATTGTCGCATCGGCGCAGGCATATGTTAATGCCTTAAATAGACTATATGCTTGGTTGCAAAACCAACCCAAGCAAGAAGAAGTCACTGCTTGAATATACTGAAGTTTGTAGTGAGGACTTTAGTCTTCAAATATTTAAGCACTTAAGTACGCTTGGTGCTTACTACAAACCTATCAAAATGTGTGCAATGAGCCACTACTTAATAGTGAACAACAACAAAAGAATCTATGCAGAAGAGATTCGCCATTATCAATGGTGATGATTTTGGTTTTTCTTGTGGCGTTAATCAAGCAATTATCAAGGCTCACGAAGAAGGTGTACTAACTAGTACCAGCCTAATGGTAACTGCTGATGCTGCCAAGGAAGCTGTTTCCTTGGCACGCACACATCCTAACTTGTCAGTTGGTTTGCATCTAGTGTTGGTATGTGGACGCTCCGCATTACCACCAGAGCAAATTCCCCATTTGGTTGACGAGCAAGGTAATTTTTCTAACAGTTCATTGATGGCTGGGTTGCGTTATCAATTTGTCAGAGAAACTCGCGAGGAACTGCGACAAGAAATCCGTTCTCAACTGGAAAAATTCCGTTCTACTGGTTTACCTCTTTCCCATGTGGACGGGCATTTACACATGCATATGCATCCAGTGATACTCCGTATTCTAGTTGATTTGGCAGCAGAGTTTGATATCAAAGCCATTCGGTTGCCATCGGAAGAACTGGGACTGAATCTCAGGCTAGAATTTAGTAATTTGCTGACTAAGCTAGTTTGGTCAGGAGTATTTGGTAGACTGCGCCGCTACGGTGAAAATTTGTTAAAGTCTCAAGATATTAACTTCACAGACCGAGTTTACGGATTACTGCAAACTGGTTGTGTTACAGAGAAATACTTGCTTAACTTAATACCTCAAATTCGATCAGATGTAGTAGAAATTTATTGTCATCCAGCGATCGCAATTAATGGTGAACCTCTGAATGGCCCACCAACATCAGGGGA
This sequence comes from Fischerella sp. CENA71, assembly GCA_024239075.1. Classification (GTDB taxonomy): domain Bacteria; phylum Cyanobacteriota; class Cyanobacteriia; order Cyanobacteriales; family Nostocaceae; genus Pelatocladus. Next base: position 272,922 of record JANBVI010000027.1, read on the forward strand.
AGCAGAACTTGCTGCTCTCTTAAGTAGTCAAGTACGTGAAGTGCTTGCTAGTAATAACTTTGAACTTACCAACTATTCTCTCCTGCCCAAAGACACATGCTAAAAGCATTCGTAAAAAACTAGATCAAAATAGGCACCGAATACAGCGCCAGGTACTACAGCGGGGGAAACCCCCGCAACGTACTGGCTCCCCTACAGTAATTTTATTTTTACTTTATAAATTACCTTTGAAAGTAATACTTTACTTTATCCCTCTCTGGATCAATGAAATAATGTATTAGTCTATGGAATAATTTGCAGTGCATATATAAGTATTATAGTTTTTCAACCAATGCGTAAGTCCTAGAATTATGGTCAACAAAGTAGTTATTGTTGGTGCTGGACCTACCGGACTTCTGCTTGCTCACTACCTGTTGCGTCGCGACAACAAATACCAAATCGAAATTTATGAGCGTCGCAGTGACCCTAGAATTGTTTCATTCTCTACATCCAGAACCTTCCCTATCTCTCTGAACGAAAGAGGGATGAATGCTTTGAGTAAGATTGATGGTTTGGCAGAGGCGGTTAAAGCTATAAGTTTATCGGTGACAGGAGGAGTTTTTCATCAAAAAAACGGCAAGTCACGTTTTTCGCCCAAAAATAAACCTTTAATCACCCTTGACCGCACCAAGTTGGCAATTGTGATGTTAGAAACATTAACCGAAAAGTACGACTTTAATAGGTTAAAAGTTTATTTTAACTGCCAATGCACACAGGTAGATTTTGCTGGAAAAAAAGTCAGATTCATAAACCTGGAAACAAAAGCTGATTTTACTGTGAATTATGATCTATTAATTGGTGCTGATGGCGCTGCTTCTGTGGTAAGAGAATATTTTTCTGCTACAGAAGATTTTGAGTGTGTGCAAAAATTTGTTCCCAATGACTACAAATCACTTTTCCTTCCTCGTCCTAATGAAAAGGTATCTATTAACCTCAAACCAGGCAATATTCATTCCTGGATGCTAAATGATGGAACAGTGATTTTACTATTATTTCAACAAGACGGAACAGTCAGTGGCGTTATCCATTTTCCTCACCAGAAAAATCAGGTAGCAAACCTTGCGACTAAAGAAGATGTTTTAAAGTTTTTTCAAAATAATTTTTCCGAAATTGGTGAGTTGATGACAGAAGAGGAAGCAGAAGCTTTTCTCAATCGGCCAATATCAAGAATGCAGACAATTCGTTGTAGCCGCTATCACCAAGGTGACAGCGTACTGCTGATGGGAGACGCAGCCCATGCGGTTTCGTTTTTTATCGGTCAAGGTTGTAATGCTTCACTTGAAGATGTAGCTATTTTTGACAATCTTTTGGATCAGTATTCTGACGATATAGCCGAAGCTCTTACACAGTTTACTCTTAAGCGTAAGCAAGATGCTCATGCCTTAGTAGAACTTGGTAACAATACATTTCCTCTAGCTAAAAGATTATTTTTTGAATTTCTTCTAAGAGAACTAGTTGCGAAAACTTTATATAAGCTATTTCCTAATCGTTATGTGCCTTCCTTATCTGATTTGATATTTGAAAGTTCAGTTCCCTATTCGGAAATTTTGAATTCATACAAAGGATGGATATCCAAAGTTGAACGCTCAAATAAAAAGTTTTTAGAAACATCATATAAAAGTAACTAGTTACACTATGTATTCTCGTTTTTTTAAAAGCTTCAAAATAAAATGTAATTAGTTTACTTAAAAATACAAATATTTTTTTAAGGGAGTGTTTGTATGCTTCACAGATGGTTCAACAAGTATTTAGAGTCTCGACCTTGCCTCACAGCCTTCAATGATTCAGAACACAAAGAAGCTCGACAGCACACTCATTTTATTTTATTTCCAAGCAATAGATGGTTTAACATTACACTTAACCAAATTTTGGATCGTCCGGAATGGTACAAAGGAGTACTTCACAATCATCCCTGGTTCAACATTAGTATTCTTTTAAAAGGTGGGTATTGGGAGAAAACAGAGAAAGCAGTGAAATGGTACGGGACTGGTTCAATCATTTTTCGTTCTGCAAAAAAATTTCATTGTATCTGGATTAAAGATGATGAAGAAGTCTGGACTTTGTTCATCCATGGGCCAGTTAGTAAAAAAGGATTTGATTTTATGCAGGATGGCGTGCCAGTAAATCCAGAGCAGATTGGATTGCCAAAAGCGGTCTTAAAAAGCAAATAAACTGTTTGTTTTGACACTCCCACAACTTGAAGCCGTAGGAGTGTCAAGAGAGTTAAGAAAAATCAAGAATAAATTATTGACACAATTTGATAAATGTGCATTCCCACACTAGGCGCGGTTGGGCATAACAAAGTAAGGATTTACGAGTTTGTTCTAATAGTTTGATCATCTGGGGTTGATGCCACTGGAGCCAGTAAGATTGTTGGAGATAATCAACAAGCCACAGTTGAGCTTCTGTATCTAGAGCTTTATCAATATTTCTACCTAAGTCTAAGGCTTGGCGATAGTTTTGTGGTTTTTTGCTGACAGCTTCGAGTAGTTCTGAGGGAATAGCTTGTAGTTGTCGATAAGCTGCGATCGCTTCCCCAGGACTACCACCAGCAATACTCAAAACCGCAGGATGTTGGAGAATTTCCTGATGACCCGTGCGTGTTAATATCTCAGCCATTGTGGCTGTATCTAAGCGATAAAAGGGAATACGTTGGCAGCGTGACACCAATGTCGGTAAGATTGACTCTGGCGAAGGAGCAATTAAAATCAGTGTTGCCTGTCCCGGTTCTTCTAAAGTTTTAAGTAGAGCATTAGCGGCTGCTTCTGCCATTGTTTCCGCCTGCTCCAGCACGACTACATGTCTTGGTGCTTCCAAAGGTGGACGAGAGAGAAATTCAGTAATCTCACGAATTTGTTCTAAGCGAATCACTGGCGGTGCTTTGCGCTTGAGTCCTTTTTCTGCCGCTTCTGTGGCTGTCAAACGCTGTCCTTGATACTGGTAGGTTGGCTGTACCCATAGCACATCAGGATGATTTGCTTTTTGCAATTTAGTACGAATGACACCAGTATTCTCGGATTGGGAATAAGTAAATAAAAGCTCCATAAAGCAGCGTGCGGCTAAACTCCGTCCCACACCATCCGGGCCAGCAAACAAATAAGCCGGGGCAACTCGGTTGTTGGTTACAGCTTGCCTCAGTAATTCCACTGCTTGTGGTTGTCCAATGAGTGAAGAAAAAGTCATCCGATTTTAGATTTTAGATTTTGGACTTCGTCGTGAGCGCTACTTCGACAAGGCTCAGTACAAGTCAGTCGAACGATTTTAGATTTTGGAGCCACTGCTTTGGAGGGTTTCCCCCCAACCCCATATACGGTGTACACACAAGTCTTTTAAAGTTTCTCCACAGGCTTTTGATTTCCCCAACTCCCCCTACTTAAAATTTACTATTTCAAAGACTCGCTGACGAGTATCAAAGACTCGCTGACGAGTATCAAAGACTCGCTGACGAGTATCAAAGACTCGCTGACGAGTATCAAAGACTCGCTGACGGAGTTCAAAGACTCAACGACGAGTATCAAACACTCGATGACGGAGTTCAAACACTCGACGACGAGTATCAAACACTCGACGACGGAGTTCAAACACTCAACGACGAGTATCAAACACTCAACGACGGAGTTCAAACACTCGCCGACGAGTCTCAAAGACTCGACGACGGAGATTATAAGTACTCAGACACAATTAATACACAGATTTCTTTTAAGAGCGCCTCACGGGCGGGGCGCACCACACGTTATGCATGAAACAAACACTTTTTTCTCCCCTACACCCCACACCCCTACACCCATGTTTCGGGACGTTTCAGCTAAAAAATACCTTGACCGGGCGTTAGCAAATTGTCAGGATCGTAACGTCGCTTTGCACTGACTAGCTTGCCCCAAACCGGACGAAAGTGCTGCTGCCAATCGTCTTGGGAGAAGGGAATAGTACTTACGGAATATCTGTAACCACCCAAGTCACGGTTTTGCTCAAATAGTTTGCGATTATCAGACATCATCCGTGTAACTACAGCATCTTCTGGTGGTGCTGCTGTTCGCAAAATAGCAAATAGAAACACGATCTCTTCTGTGGGAACCCGGAACAAGGGTAGGTGAAAACGGTTTGTTTTAACTGGATATAGCAAAATTGGCCCTTGACCTGTATCAGCTAGTGTTAAGGTGGAAACGACTTCACCAACAAAGCTTTCAACTGCACTACCAGGTACAAATAAATTTAACCAGGGATGAGGATAAGACCAAACACCGATGGATTTAAGGAAGGCAACTGTGTCAGCTAAACGATTGAGAAAGTCAAGATAAGATTTATCCTCTATTTGTTCTGTACCACGAATGTAGTTTAAGTTTGCAAGCAGTACATTGTTGTTGGGTGTAGCAGGGGGATTGTAAAAGCTAGCTGCTTCTAGCATGTAGCGCCATCCACCATTGTCATTGGCTACAACTTGACCTTCTACATAGTTGAACCTTTGATCACTGATGAGTAAACGTTGGTCACGAGTAAAAGTAGCCAGATCATCGTAAAACAAAAGAAACACACGGGTATTAGTAGCTGCGGCGATAAGTTTAATTGTTGCCTGCACGATGATTCCACATTGACCCAAGCCACCTAGCACTGCTTCAAATAAGTCGCGATTTTGAAATTTGGAACAGGTTTCCAATTTGCCTTCGCCAGTTAATACCTGAACTTCCAAGACATTATCAATCTGTACACCATAACGATGAGTTGCGCCGCCAATACCTCCTACTGATAAAGTACCGCCAATGGAAAGTTCAATGTAATCAGTTAGAACAGGCGGTGTCAAAGAATGCGGCAAGGTTTGTTGTAATAGCTGACTCCACACTACCCCAGCATCAACAATAGCTTGGTCTGCACCGATAGAGTGAATTTTGTTCAGCGTACTCATATTAATGACTACGCCTGCTTCTACTTGCGACTGACCGTAGGTAGAGTGACCTTGACCGCGTGCAGCAATCTTAATTTTGTAAGTACGAACAAATTCGATGATGCGAATAATATCGGATATTGAACCTGGTTCTAGTACGGCAATGGGTTGACGATGCACAATATGACCAAAGTCATCACTTGCAGCAGCAAGTTTTGTATTATCGGTATAAAGTACTCCATCCAGAGGTGGCAAACTTTCAAACCTAGATGCGGCACTGGCGGATGTCACCCAACTACGATTACATATATCAAACCCGATAACAATTGCACTGCCAATCAAACTTTGTAAAACTGCACGACGTGAAGTATTGTTTTTCATTGTCTCCCAACAGAACTGGTTGTCATGGGCGTAACTTCCCAGGCGTGTCATGGATTTAAATATACAGTTATTTACCCGACAACTGCGATTAAGTACTGTTAAAGTATTGTGTGCGAATCGCTTCTTTACAAGAAAAAAGCAGATACTCAAAATTCCCAAAAAACTATTTTTCTGAGGAGATTTTCTGAAGCGATCGCTCTGGGCGATTTTTGGTAACTCCTCATACATTAAAAAGAAGAGTCTGTTTGCATAGGTAGATTTGATCATGAAACGACGTTGGAAGTCATTATTCCTGGCCGTTAATTGGGTAATGCTATCTGTTGGGACATCTATCTTAATTATCCTGACACAACCTCTGGCACCAACTTCTGCTAAAGAGCCTAATGTTGTGATTGAAACTCCCAAACCCCCACCAACACCAGAAGCAAGTGATGACAAAAAGCCAGACTCAACAGTAGCAGAACCAGCACCCAGTCCAGAAGAGATTGCCCGGCGGCAAAAATTGATCGAAGCAGACAAGCTGTATTTAGCAGGAGACTATGCAGCTGCACAAAAAATATATCGTGAGGTGAAAAAACCATTTGCGGATATATCTAATGCACCCCAAATCAAACCAGCGATCGCTGATGTTAACCAATTGTCCCCAGGAGGTAAAGTCTACTGGCGAGAAGCACAAGCTGGGATTGCAAGTAAGCTGTCAACGAGAATTTTTGTTCCACTAGAACTTTTAGTGAAGCAGAATCCCGAATTTATTCCTGGCCACATTACATATGCAGAACAACTGCAAAATTCCGGTGAAAAGAAAAAAGCGCTGGAGGTTTTAGAACGAGCTGCTACATTTTATCCAAATCAAGCAGATTTAATTAAAGCTAAAGTCACAACTCTCGCAAGTAACAAAAAATGGATGGAAGCGTCTTTAGCAGCACGACAATTTGCGATTCTCAATCCTAAAGACCCCCAAGCCGCTGAATTCAATAGACTAGCAGAAGAAAATCTCAAACGTTATAAATCTCATATTCGCTCAGAGATCAGAGGTAACACGATCGCCAATATTATCACTGGAGCTTTAGGGTATGCCCTCACTGGTAGCCTTGTCGGGCCATTTTCTGCTTTAAACTCCACTGTATTATTGCTACAGGGTGAAAAGTCTGTGGGTGAGTCGGTAGCAAAACAAGCAAAAAAACAACTACCTTTAGTTAAAGACCCACAACTTGTAGCATATGTCAATTCTGTCGGGCAAAAATTAGCAAAAGTCGGCGGACGTGATGAGTTTAAATACGAGTTTTTTGTGATTCCCGAAGAATCTCTGAATGCTTTTGCATTACCTGGAGGTAAAGTTTTCGTTCATGCTGGTGCGATCGCCAAAACGAACTCCGAAGCAGAATTAGCTGGGTTACTTGGTCATGAATTATCTCACGTCCTGCTTTCTCACGGCTTCCAACTAGTTACTCAAGGTAACTTAATTGGCAACTTAACTCAATATGTTCCCTTTGGTGGTATTGTTGGTCAATTATTTGCACTCACCTACAGTCGTGACATGGAACGTCAAGCAGATACCTTGGGTACACGCCTGATTGTTAGTAATGGTTACGCGGCTGATGGTGTGTATAACTTGATGGTTACACTCAAAGAACAGCAAAAAGATTCTCCTCCTAGTTGGTTATCATCTCACCCAAATAGCAAAGAGCGAGTGGCATACTTGGAAAAATTGATTACAGAGAACAACTACAATCGTTATGCTTACGAAGGTGTAGCCCAACACCTCGAAATGCAAGCCAAAGCCAAACAAATTCTCAAAGAAGAAAAAGAACGCAAACAAAGAGAAAAAAAAAAGACAGGCGATCGCTGAATCAAAACTAAAATTTTTTCGTCATTGAGTCTAACAACTCCCTAATTTCATACCAGTGTAAATGTATGTTTATGCCTTCACGAGTCTTTAAATTACTTCTATCCAGTGGTTTGGGTTTAACTGTATTTGTCGGTAATGCGATCGCCTCAGCACAAGTTGGTGATGTGGTAGTCCCAACACAACCAGCGAATGGCACTTCAACTACAACTAGTTCTTCAAACACCACAACTAGCACTTCAACGACATACAGCACAAATGCCCGGTTTAGCTGTCAAAACTATAATGGACAGTATACAGTGATGTACCAACCCGAAAGTCAACCAGGGCGATTCTTTGCTTGGGCAACTCCCCAAAGATTGGGCGGTGGTTGGGATGAATACAAACGCTGTGCCACCATCGCCGAACGCTTAGAAAGTTACCGTCCAGATGGCTTAACAGAACTCCGCACTTCCACCGAGAATGGATACAACGTTCTGTGCGTAACTAGCGAATCTAACCCAGCTTGCCGACTTGTTTTGACAGTACCCCCTGGATACGATGCCTATAATGTACGCAACAGTGTATTTCAAAACCTGATCTCTGCTGACAATGGGCAACAAACTATAGCCGTCAATACTTATACCAGCCGTAGTAATGGTGGTAGCGAAGTCGAACAAATATATAACCAAGCTAGAACTATTTTTGGTGGTGGCAATAATAACACCAATAACAGCCGTACATCTAAGGAACCAGTCAACCTTAAACCTTTCTTAGATCAAAAAGATGGTGGCACTGGTAGCCAACTCAAAAAAGGCGTAGCAATTAGAACCCAAACTCAAACTCAAACCCAAACCCGAACTCAATCTGGTAATCGTCTCAATCCCAGAAATTTTAAGTAGGTCAAGGGTCAAGGGTCAATAGTTAGTTACTATTTGTTCTCCTCACAGGGAGCATCCCAATTTTTTCAAAACACAAAACGAATAGCTCTGCTTAACACTCTGCGATCCTCTGCGCCTACCTTAGCGTTCCTCTGCGTTTAAAAATAAACTCAAACATTTGGGATACTTCCTTCTCACACTCCTCTAGGGAATTGCATGACTGCATCTAACAACTTGTCAGCACCAAAACGAATCGGATCTGTACAAGCTAGTCCGGTTTCTGCTTCTGTTTGAGCGATCGCTACTTTTGCTTCGGCTTCGTTTAAGTGACGAGTATTTAAAGCAATAGCTACAACTGGTACTTTTGCAAAAGCACCACCTGCACTGGCCACTGTTTCATAAAGTTTGACTACATCTATTAAAGGGGGAATTGGTACACCATCGGCAACTTCTTTTTGTCCTGCGCGATGGACTAAGATCATCTGGGTTGGTTGGGAACCACGTATTAAGGGTAATGTGGCTGTAGAACTGGGATGCAGTAGAGAACCTTGTCCCTCAATGTACAAAATGTCATATTTTTTACCATAGCGCATGACCATTTGTTCGACTGCCCCAGCAGCAAAGTCTACACGTACCGCATCTAATGCTATCCCATCTCCTTCTAACATCAAACCAGTTTGCCCTGTAGGCAGAAACTTAGAACGCCAACCTCGCAATTTTGATGCCCAGTGTAATTCTAAACTAGTTGACATTTTGCCGACTGCCATATCGGTTCCCACTGTCAATACTCGCCGACAAGGAAGAGTACGGGCAAGAGCACTAGCCACACCCAAATTTGGTGGTTCTTTCCGCACATCCCAAATCATTTGTCCAGGCTGGAGGAGTGCTTTTAAATCTGGTATGGTTGATAGTGGCGCGTGCAAACCGTTTACCAGCGACATTCCAGCAGCCAAGGCATCTTTGACATCATGCCAGTAATTATCTGGTAAAACGCCACCCAGAGGTGCAATGCCTATGACTAAGACTTGCGGTTTATACTCAAGTGCTGCGGCTACTGATGCAACTATTGGCACTTCACGACGAATACCTGTTAACTCTGTTAAAGATTCTCCTGGAGATTCGCGATCGATCACTACTACAATCGGAGCTTCACTGTAGCGTAAAAGTGATAACCCTGTTTTACCACGAGTTCCCTTGATTCCCTCATGTAATAAGATAGCTATTCTTTGATTAAGCGGCAGACGCACTGCGTTGTACCCCCAAGCCTGGTAAGTCGTTTGGTATAATTTTTCCTGCTTGTACAAATGCCCCTGTAAAGGGGTCATCAATTAAATTCAGATGACTATCTAAATCTAAATAGTCAGCCAATGGTGCTAGTTGTGCAGCTGCTGTGTTGAGAAGCGCACTGTCAGAATAGCAACCGAACATTACTTGTAAGCCATGGGCGCGGGCTGTATTTACCATCCGCATCGCCTCAGTTAACCCCCCGGATTTCATCAGTTTGATATTGATACCATCGACAATCTTAGCCAATTGCGGGATATCAGTACTGGTGAAACAACTTTCATCAACAAAGATAGGTAAAGGCGATCGCATCTTTAGTTCAGCCAAATTTTTCTCCTGACCTTTTGCCAGTGGCTGTTCTACATACTTTACACCCAAATCTGCCAGCCAACTACACATGTAGATTGCATCCTCTAAATTCCAACCACCGTTAGCATCAACATATAATTCCTGTGTTGGTGCTTCTTCTCGTATAGCCATGAACATTTTTTGATCTGCGTCAATCCCTTCTGGACTACCCAACTTGATTTTGAAAACCCGAACATCCAGAAATTCTAACCAATCCCGTACCCTAGCTTTGGCAGCTGCTGGTGAATTAATCCCAATAGTTACCGAAGTGGGTGCGATCGCATTTCTGTCAAGTCCCCATATTTGCCATAGTGGTAATCCGACACGCTTTCCCAACCAGTCGTGCATCGCCACGTCCAACGCCGCCCTAGCTGCTGAAGGAACTTTGGCTGTTGTGAAAATCTGTTCAACTTGCTGTTTTTGTAAAGGGCTATATGCTTGCAAAGCAGGAGCAAGTTGTTGCAAAGTATTTTTAATAATCTCCGTTGATTGCGGATAAGTACCTACACTAAACGGTGAAGCCTCTCCCCATCCCTCAATGCCATCATCGGAAATCTTAACCCAGACATTGGTCGTCTGTGCCGTTGTACCACGACTGATAGTCAAAGGAAACCGCTTGTTAACCGTAAATATTTCAACTTCTAGTTTCATAATTAAAATATCAGTTTAATTGTGAACTCAAAACAGATTTACCTGAATCATTTAGATAGTTTCCATAATGAAGAATATTGACCTTGATAAATCATATTAGTCTTAGAACGATATTCTTTTGCAATTGATTGGCGAAATTTATCAGAATAATTTAAGAAAAATACATTATTTAAATTTTTAGGTATTTTCAGAATATTACTTTCATTGAATAATAAAAATCTAACTTTTGGACCAATCAGATAACTCAGAGGAAATATATCTTCATAACTATTTTTTTGATTACTGATAATTAATATCGAACGAGAATTCTGATTCAGAATTTTAGCTATATTTATATAATCGTTGCTACTAAATTTAATCAATGAAGTATTGCTATGAGAATAGAAAGTATCAGAAAATAGTGCAAGCATTATTAACACAACTAATATACTTTGCCAATTTCTCTGTCGTGAAATTCTGCCATTATATAGCTGTGTTGCTAGTAAATAAGCTACAGCTATTTGTATAGCTAAATAATATGGTATTAGATATAGCTGTAAACCCGAAATTAACAGAGGTATTGTACCTATAGTCATTAAGCTGAACACAAACAACCAAACTTTTTGGTGATTTGTACGCCAAAGCCAATAAATTGCATATCCAACTAAAGTAAAAATTAATGGTGTGAATGCTAAGAAATAAAAAATATTATTATCATTAAAATTTAAATCAACAAAAAAATGATTTGTATTTTTTAAAAAAACTATGACTCTATTAGGTAAAGATAAAGCTTGATTAGTGGCATGAGAATATTTCTTAACTTCAAATTGGTTATATAATATAACCAAGCTCCAAGGCATAAAAATTAAAATTCCTATCAATGTAGATGCTAAAAAATTTTGATTTGTCTTGTTAACACGTAATTTTGCAGTTGCAGTTACATAAAAAACATGAGCAAAAACTAAAAATATACTTAATGAGTATGTATATAAACTCAATGCTAAACTGAATGTATAAAATCCCCAATTCAAGATACGATTTTCATCTGTTTGCTGTATTGATTCTAAGCGCAAAGCTCTGAGTAAAGCAGCGCTAGATAATAATATAGTGACTTCCCAAAGAATATATTCTTGTGCTTCCTGGGCATACATAATTTGCATAGGAGAGATCGCCAGAAGTGCGATCGCTATACCGGGTAATGATAAAGGCACCTTAAATAATTCACGACATAACCAATAAATACAGGGAAAAACAAACAAACTAATCACAGCAGATAAAGTTCTAATTGCTGTGATTGAGTCACCAAAAATTTGTGACCAAAATCTTGCTAATAGGTAATAAAATGGAGAATTTAAAGGGCTATCGATTGCCAATGATTTAATCGTGTCTCCAAAATTTTTCTCAGGATTGAGACGTTGAAATTTGGTAAAAGCTTGTTTTGTAATTAACCGACCATTAAAAAGTTGTTGTTTGACTTCGTTATTTGTATAACCAGAAATTCGTAATAAAGTATTAGTTTCACCTGGTGAATGAACTTTACCATCAAGATTAACGAAGCGAAAAAATATACCAAATACTACAAGCACAACAATAAAAAACTGCAACCATTTGGGAGCAAGTACAAGACGCCGCATAATCAAATTTTTATATAAGTTGTTCAAAATAAACTAACACTGCTTTTTTGGGAAGCTGCGCCGTTTTTTTATTTCTTATTTATTAGCATTCTTGGCGGTTTGTCTTTTTAACGATGGTAGAAGTGAAATCTCTAATTTACCCGGCTATGTTAATAGAGATAGAAGTAGATGCTGTTTGTCTGGATGTGTAGTTTTTTGAAATGTAAATGTCTTACAAAAGATGGGAAAAACTTAAGGGTTAAAGAGAAATGGAAAATATCACCCCTTTAACCCTTAATTTTCCAAATTGACTCAACTTGTGCAATAAGTCTAATTGGTATGGCTAGTAGTGTTATAACGAACCCTAGTCCCTGCCCACAATAACTTTTCTCGTAGCGTCTGGTAATAGGAGTTGTTCTCCCGCAAAATTATAAACTTAGCTCGACACTCAGCCATTCGTACGTCTACGCGATGTCCAGGCCAAATCGAAGTAGCTAACACGCCATCCATCCATAGTTTAGTACTCAAATCGTAATCACCCAATGGCCAAATACTGACAACAGAACCAGGGGGTAAGACGAAGGGACGATTAGAAAGACTCATCGGACAAATGGGACTGACAGTGAGTGCTTCCATACCATCATGTACAATTGGACCACCAGCAGAAACGGTATAACCAGTAGAACCTGTAGGTGTAGAAACTATTAATCCATCTCCTACATATTGATCTACCACCTCGCCGTCAATTTCCATCTCCAAAATAGAAGTTATCATGCGATCGGCAGAAGCAGGTTTGACACACATTTCATTCAAAGCCAAGTAGCGTTCACTTACAGGTTCTAAATTACTACCATGGCCTTCATACACTGCTGCTTGCACCATCATTCGGCGTTGAATAGCATAACGATCTTCAAACAGCCGTTCCCAAACTTTTTCCGTATCCTGAAACTCTTCTACTGACTCAGTTAAAAACCCCAAATGACCACCCACATTTACTCCTAAAATGGGTACGCCAGCTGGGGCTAAATGTCTGGCACCGGTTAAAACAGTACCGTCACCACCAAGTATCAATGCCAGGTCGATTGGTTGTCCAGCCGAAGCCAAAAATACTGGGTAAGGATTATCCTTAGCCCCGCTTGGTCCCACTAATACATGACATTGGTGATTTTCTAGTTGCTTTGCACAAATTTCTGCCCAGCGCTTACTTTGAGCATCTCTTGCTTTATAAGCAATAATTACCTTTTTAAGGTCCACAGCATTACCATTTGAGGAGATTAAACTGCTCCATATCGACAGTATCACGGTTGCGATAGATTGCAAGTACGATCGCTAGACCGACCGCCGCTTCTGCTGCCGCTACAGTGATGACAAACACAGTAAAAACCTGACCCTTAATCCCTGTTGGATCTAGGAAATTAGAAAAAGCCATTAAGTTTAAGTTGACAGCATTCAGCAGCAATTCAATCGACATTAATACTCGCACAGCGTTGCGGCTGGTAATCAAACCATAAATGCCTATGCAAAACAATGCTGCTGCTAGTAACAAAAAGTACTGGAGTTGCATAAATCTTCGTAACTTCTACTAAGGTTTTTTAGTTGTTAGTTATTCAGTTATCAGTTATCAGCTATATAATCATGGTTTTTCTGGTAACTGTTAACTGTTAATTAATTCACTGTTCCTTGTCGCTACCAGCTGACACCAATTCTCTGGGGCGTTCTGGCAATGTCAAAACTGTTTGTGGCAAATCAGATGAGACGACCTGTTCTGGCAAATATTCGCGACGTGCCAAAATAATTGCGCCTACCATTGCCATCAATAACAGGATAGAAGCGACTTCAAACGGTAGTAAAAAGTCACTAAAGAAATGTTGACCAATAGCAACTATGGGGTTGCCTACAGGAGTAGCAGTAGAATACGACCAGGGTGTCGCTAATACCATCGTACTCAACAGCGCAAATAGCCCTACACTCACCACAGCTGTTAGGACTTTACGCACCCAAGCAGTGGGGAAAGGAACAAAATTCTGCCGCTTATTCACCAACATAATGGCAAATAAAATCAGCACGTTCACCGCACCAACATAAATTAACAATTGCGCTGCTGCTACAAAATCAGCATTTAGCAACAGGTACAACCCAGCTATACTGGCAAAAACACCGCCCAGCATAAAGGCAGAATGAACAACGTTAGAAAACAGCACTACACCCAGTGCTGCTCCAATCATCATTGCAGCCAATACGCCAAACGAAACAACTTGTACTCCTTCCGCTAGATTCACTTTTTTTGTCCTTTGTCAATGGTCATTGGTCATTGGTTATTTGTCATTTGTCAATGGTCATTTGTCGTTTGTCAATGGTATATACAAAGGACTAAGGACTAAGGACAAATGACTAAATATTTACTTTTCTTGCTGCACGAGTTCTTCAGGGCGGGAACCTGCACGAGGTGCATCTGCTGGTAAATCGTGGGGGTCCATAACTCCCTTGGGCAGGTAAACTAATTCACGTAGGGGAGTTACAATTGGGTCATTTGTGACTTTGTAGGGGAGACGACCCAGCGCTACGTTATCGTAGTTCAACTCGTGGCGATCATAAGTGGAAAGTTCGTACTCTTCTGTCATAGATAGACAGTTTGTTGGACAATATTCCACACAGTTACCACAAAAGATACAAACACCAAAGTCAATACTGTAGTGTTTGAGCTTTTTCTTTTTGCTGGTTTTGTCAAATTCCCAATCCACTACAGGTAAGTTAATTGGACAAACCCGCACACAGACCTCGCAGGCAATACACTTATCGAACTCAAAGTGAATCCTACCGCGAAACCTTTCACTGGGAACCAATTTTTCGTAAGGATACTGTACAGTGACCGGACGTCGCCGCATGTGGTCAAAGGTAACAGCAAGTCCCTGACCAATGTAACGCCCAGCTTCTACTGCTTCCTTGGCGTAATCACCAACTTGTTTGAGGAACTTTAGCATTTTTAGTGTCTCTCTCATTTTGGATTTTGGATTTTGGATTTTAGATTTCAGTATCAATCCAAAATCTAAAATCTAAAATCTAAAATTGTTCTATCCGCCGAAGGCGACGGGAAAAGCTAGTTTCAGAGCTGCGGTTAATAGTAAATTTACTAAACCGACTGGTAATAAAAACTTCCATCCCAAGTCTAATAGTTGGTCAATGCGAACACGGGGTACAGTCCAACGTAATAGAATGGCCAAAAATACTAGGAAGTAGGCTTTAAGAACGGTCATAGTGATACCCAATGAAGCGGTGACTACTTGCAACACCGGATTGGCTTCACTAACTCCAAACCAACTAGCTAATGTGCTGATAGGAATGGGAAAATCCCAACCACCCAGGTATAAAACTGATACCAGAAGTGCTGAGAGTACGAGATTGACGTAAGAACTGAGGTAGAACAGAGCAAATTTCATGCCAGAGTACTCTGTCTGATAACCTGCCACTAGTTCTTCTTCTGCTTCTGGTAGGTCAAAAGGCAGTCGTTCACATTCTGCTAAGGCTGCAATCCAAAAGATGAGGAAACCGACTGGTTGTCGCCAGATGTTCCATCCCAAGATACCGTAGCCAGATTGTTGATTAACAATATCAACGGTGCTGAGGCTGTTGGACATCATGGCGATCGCCAGTACCGCCAGCGCCAAAGGAATTTCGTAACTAATTGATTGTGCTGCTGCACGCAGTCCACCCAAAAGGGAGTATTTGTTGTTGGATGCGTACCCTGCCATCAACAAGCCAATTGGGGCAACGCTAGACAAGGCAATCCATAAGAAAACCCCAATGCTAATATCTGTAATGAGTATATTCTGTCCAAATGGCACGATGAGATAGGACAGAAAAACCGGGATTGTAACGATAATCGGACCCAGGGTAAATAACAGCGGGTCAGATTTGCCTGGCACTACATCTTCTTTGAATACGAGCTTCAGACCATCCGCTACAGGAGCCAGCAAACCCAAAGGACCAATGTATTCAGGACCAATCCGCTGCTGTGCTGCTGCTGAAATCTTCCGCTCAAGCCAAACACAGGTTAGAACACCCACTGTTGCACCAATAATCATCAAAATCATTGGCAGTGGCATCCAAATTGCTTTGGCTAAGTCTCCGGGTACTCCCAACTCTGTGAGAGATTGAATAAAAGTTCCTTGCAGATCAATTCCTGAATTCATGTTTTGTTGCTCTTCAAGTCACCAATTCATGGTCGTTTACAACTATCTACACTTGTTAATAACTGTAAATTTATTCACCAACAAACACTGCATAAACTTGGCAAAAATTTAAGATTTTTTGCAATGTCCATGCCTAGTATATCGTTGGATGGGTTTTACCTCGATCAGCCAGATGTAGAGTTTCTACTTATGGTAAGAATTGAGGGGATTGGGGATCAGGGATCAGGGATCGGGGAAGGTAGGGGTCCCCTTTGGGGATAAGGGGCAGGTGGGGCCCCCTCTGGGGAACTCGGGGCCCCCACTCCCCCAAGGGAGTGGGGATTAGGGGCGAAGGACCAACGGGGATTGAGCATGGGGCATTGGTTATTCTTCTTTGTCTCCCTGCTAAAAGCTCCCTGCTCCCTTGTCCCCTTTCCCTTGTTCCCTTTCCCCTTTCCCCTTTCCCCGATCCCTTATCCCTACCGTTTCTCAATTGGCATGTAAGGAATGTCGTGCAGACCGTTATATACCTGAGTGGGGCGGAAGATCCGGTTCTCTGCGAGTTGTTCTTTCCAATGTGCTAACCAACCAGCGACACGGGCGATCGCAAATATTGGTGTGAACAAGTCTGTGGGAATACCCAGTTTTCTATACACCAAACCCGAATAAAAGTCAACATTAGGATAAATTCCCTTGTTGCCCAATTTTTCTTCTACTACCCGTTCCATCTCTTGGGCAATGTCATAGAATTTATCGTTGCCAAATTTCGCAAACAGCTTTTCTGCTAAGTTTTGCAAAATCGTAGCGCGTGGATCTTTGACTTTATAGACACGATGTCCAAAACCCATGATTTTGGCTTTACGTTGTAGCCGATCCTCTATATAAGAACGTACGTTGTCTACAGAGCCAATTTCTTCTAGCATTTGAATTACTTCTTCGTTAGCTCCGCCATGTAATGGACCTCCCAAGGTTCCGACTGCACTAGCGACCACTGCATAGGGATCTGTCAGGGTGGAAGCTGTTACCCTAGCGCTAAATGTAGAAGCGTTCATTGTATGCTCTGCATGTAATATCAAGCAGACGTCAAAAATTCTTGCTGCTAGTGGATCTGGTTCTTTTTCGTTGAGCATGTACAAAAAGTTAGCAGCGTAGTCCAAACTATCTTTAGGACGTACTGGATCGTTTCCTTTTCGCATCAACTGGAACGCTGCTATCATTGTGGGAATAGTTGCTAGCAAGCGAACTACTGCATCTCGGATATAAACAGGATTATCCAAATCACGACGTGAATAAAACAAGCCTAAAGCAGCAGCAGAGGCTTGTAGGGCATCCATAGGGTGACCACTTTCTGGAAAGGATTTCATCATGTCACGAATGCGATATTTAATCCGCCGATGATGGCGAACTTCATCCTCAAATGCTGCTAATTCTTCTGCTGTTGGTAACTCACCCCAGATCAAAAGATAAGCAGTTTCCAGAAATGTACTTTTTTCTGCTAGTTCCTCAATCCGGATGCCACGATATTCTAGTAATCCCTTTTGCCCATCAACAAAGCTAATACTTGATTGGGCAGCAGGAATGCCTTCCAAACCAGGCCTGTATTCGCACACCATCATGGCAACACCATCTGATTTTTAAAGATTTGACCAGGCTAACTTACCAGAAATAATTATTGCTATAACAGTATTCCTGGTCGCACAAATTCTTTACGGAATTGTGGAAAAACTGTTAGAGCAAGTATTTGGGTGGCGTCAACCAAAACATCTGACCACGACCCAAAACAGAGCCTGTTTCTGGTACCTTTACACCGATCATACCTGCTTTTTTCAGCACCAAACGTTCTTTGACTTCCCCCCAAACAATAATTTCTGCCCAATTGCTCAAACACGGTTCATGTCCAACCAAAGCCAATTGGGTATTTGGTGCAAAATTCTTTGGCTCTAACCAGTTTACAACCCAACTATAGATATGACCATCAGGGACTAGATGAGTACATTCTTCCATCTGCGAACTCAATCCAGCTGCCATAAGTATATCTGCTGTTTGTTTTGCTCTCACTAAAGGACTAGTTACTATTAAATCAAAATTCAAACCCAACTTTTTTAAGCGTCGAGCAACTTTTTCTGTTTTTTGCAGCCCCTCTTTTGTGAGTTGTCTTTCTTCGTCTCTGATGTCGTTGGTTGCTGCTTCAGCAATGCCATGACGAATTAAGTATAGTTCCATTATTTTAGTTTTTAATGCTTAATCAAGCACTTTACAGCAAAAGTTATTGCTGGGAATGATTCGTCACATTGTAGTTGCCTTAGCTTTAGTGTTGGGAAGTTGTATTGCGATCGCTCCTAAAGCATTTGCTGGCGGTACAGTCAATTTTTTTCTGTGCAAGACTTGCAAACTTTATTTGACGTTCCGGCTGAATTTGATATCAATGATTATGCTGTGCGCTTACTTCCACCTTGGTTAAAAACTCCAGTACCGCAGGAATTTAGCGAACCCCAAGAAGCAGGAAATCCCAATCGCAATATTGGGAAGCCCACACCAAATCAAAGATTATGGTGTGGGAGAATGTCATCGGCAAGCCAGCTTTACCTGGTAATTTGCAATTAGAAGAATCTTCTCAATCATTTCAAGAAATTAATCTCCAGCAAAATTAAATCAAGTCAGACGAAAGAAACATAACGCAAGTTACGAAAAGAAAACACACACTAAACCTTTACCAATGACAAGTGACAAATAACTTATTCTGATTGAATTGGGTTATCTTTGGGGTTAACTAATCTCAGCAGCTTTTGCTTAATTTGGGTATCGAAAACTTCCCACTTCATTTTTGCATAAGCAGAATTCTCGTTACTGCCTGATAAGAAACCCATAGGAATTTCAAAACCACCTGCACTGGTGCGTCCACCGCCAAAAAATCGACCACTGCTATCTTGTCCAAAAGCTTCTTTGATAAACTCATCAGGATCTAGGGTAAGTTTAGTGGTTCTCAAGGAGCCTACAACCACTTCTAATTCTTCGTCTTCATCGTGAACAATACCGTAAACTAGGGCAGTGTGGACGTTTTCTTCGGTGACGAGAAAATCCGCGGCTTGGGGAATGGCGTCTCTGTCGTCGTAGCGCAAGTAACCGACTCCAGCAATGGAAAAGTTGTTTTGAACAATACGGTTTTTGAGCGATCGCTCAATCACATCCATTACCCGTTTAGAACGGTTAGCTTGCAGTATGGCGTTAAGTAGCTGAGCATCGTAAAATCTGCTCAGATAGCCTGCTGCCATGAAATCTTCTTCTTTGGCTTGCATCAGCAGGTTGGTATCTGAACGCAAACCATGCATCAAGGCAGTGGCACATTTGACATGCTGGTTGATACTGCTATCTAATGGCAGTAACCCTGCTTGCAAATACTGAGTAAAAATTGTTGCTGTGGCTCTGACCGCAGGACGAATATCAACAAATTCTGATTTGAGGTCTCCTTGTAAATTGTGATGGTCAATGACTGCCATCAGTGGAATTCCTGCCTGTTGCACCACTGGCACTAATCCAGAGGTGGTTCCTTGGTTATCAATTAAGACATAACCTTGGTAAGAAGACAAATCTTTGGTTTTAAGGTTAGGCAGCGAACATCGAATTGCTGGTAAACCAGTTAGCTTCACAAGCGCTATATTTTCCTGATGGCTGAGAGTGCCAGCATAGACTATCTCGCATTTAATATCATACTGTTGAGCGATTAACAGGTAAGCCCAAGCAGAAGAAAGAGCGTCTGGATCTGGAAAATCTTGCAGAATTATTAACTGGCGATCATGACAGTGTGCAAGCATCAGCTGACGCAATTCTTCTGATTTCTGTAGTGTCACAGAATTGGCACGCTGACCTAGAGAATTGCCTCCTTCTGTTGATGTTATCGTTCCAGCTGACTGCCTGATGAGTGAAGCATCCAAAGACTCTTTGTCTATGTCTACCTCATCCGGATTCGCTTCTGGAGTTGGATCTGTCGTCAATGGCAATCTCTCAAACTGAGTAAGGGAAGAATGAAACTGCATAGTAGATAGTTTGTACAGTGTGGCGTGGTATTAAGTTCAACAATCAAGACTACAACCAGCAAATCACTGGTTTAGCCACACTATCTCGATCTTCGCAAAAATCAATGAACTTGAGAATGTATATATGGGTCTATTTTTTCTACATCTATTTGGTGAATAACCGAAGTATGCTTTATCTATAAATGAATTTGCTGTATCTACTATATTCTGGCAAATTCAAAAATTGAACTACTTGCTAAAACAGCAAAATATGTTATGATGACGAGGTTGGTTAAAAATCGGCAATAAAACTTTACAAACTCCTACGCCAGCTTGTAAAGAGGTAAATAGCCGATAACAAGCCAAGAAAACCAACCTCGTCCACACTTGGTGAACAGCAAAAGCTATAAAAAACTTTTACCGATTGATATTAAACAAAGGTAATTGTTAAAGACCTATAACATACTTTTGCCACTCCTTGTGTGTTCCAGTTTTGAGATGCTTTGTCACCTCAAAGTACAAACTGCTGTAGGGTCTGCGAGGTTGATGGCGTAGCAGCATATGTGCTTCATGGGGGGTACGGCAACCCTTTTTAACATTGCAGCGGACACAAGCTGTAACAATGTTTTCCCAAGAATCTCCTCCTCCACGCGATCGCGGTAACACATGATCTAATGTCAGCTCATCTCCTGTGTAGCCACAGTATTGACAAGTGTGACCATCCCGATGCAATATGTTCCGACGTGTCAGAGGAATTTCTTTATAGGGAACTCGGACATAGTGGCGTAATCGGATTACCGTTGGAAGCGGAAAACCGGAGTAGAGAAACTTGCCATTGTGCTCTACACGCTCTGCCTTACCCTTGATTAATAGAACCGCAGCACGACGCCAGCTCGTGATGTTGAGCGGTTCATAAGAGGCGTTCAGTACTAAAACCTTCCCCATTGATAATCGTTCGAGGTATTAGTTTTACATATATTAACACATAATATACTCTGGTTCGGTAATGAGAATAAATTATACTGCTGAATTTTTGGTTATATGGGCTAATTATGACCATGTTTAACTAAACCTAATCCTGCTATTAGCTCTTGTGTTATTGACACGATGAGCAGTAAACTTCTGTGATTATTCCAGAGTGACTTTCAGCAATATGAATAAGTATATAAGCTGAAAGTAGAACAGTGGTGTGATAGGAGTAAACAGGATGTTAAGTCATGAGCAATCTCAGGGTGTTGCAATTGGGCAATGTGACACTTATGCTTGGTTTTCACAACGTGCTTGGGTGGAAATTGATTTAGTAGCTTTGTCGCATAACGTTCAACAACTGCGTCAATTCCTATCACCACGTACCCAGCTAATGGCAGTTGTGAAAGCAGATGCTTACGGACACGGAGCAATCACAGTTGCCCAAACAGCATTACAATCAGGAGCTAGTTGGCTTGGTGTTGCCACAGTTCCAGAAGGAATTCAATTACGCGAAGCTGGAATTAAAGCTCCGATTTTGATTTTAGGTGCAACTCAGACTCCAGAACAAATTTATGCGATCGCTCATTGGGAACTTCAACCAACACTATGCAGCCCCAAACAAGCACTAGTTTTTTCTAATATTTTAGAAGCGATCAATCATCCTTCTCCCATACCTGTACACATAAAATTAGACACGGGTATGTCCCGCTTGGGAACTAATTGGCAACAAGCCTGCGAGTTCATTCAGCTAGTCAGGAGTTTGCCACTTTTAAAGATAGCTAGTGTATATTCCCACCTAGCAACAGCAGATAGTCCTGATCCAACTGTCATGCAACTACAACATCGTCGCTTTCAAGAAGCGATCGCTCAAATCAAAGCGTTGGGAATCAAACCACCTTGCTTGCACTTGGCAAATTCAGCCGCTACCCTCAGCGATAGACAATTACACTACAATATGGTGCGTGCAGGTTTGTTGATCTATGGACTTTACCCAGCTACACATTTGCGATCGCAAATTGAACTCAAACCCGTTTTGCAACTCAGGGCGAGAGTTACTCAAGTCAAAACCATTGCTGCTGGTACTGGTGTGAGTTACAGTCATCAATTTATCGCCAAGCAAGAAATGCGTATTGCTGTTGTGGGAATTGGTTATGCAGATGGTGTACCGCGCAATCTTTCCAACAAAATGCAGGTATTAATTCGTGGTCAACGAGTGCAACAAATCGGTACAATTACGATGGATCAGCTAATGATAGATATCAGCACCTTACCAGATATACAAGAAGGTGAAGTAGTCACTTTACTCGGTCAAGACGGTAAACAAGAAATCTCTGCTGATGATTGGGCAAATCAATTAAACACAATTTCCTGGGAAATTCTCTGCGGTTTCAAACATCGTTTGCCTCGTTTAGGTGTAATTTAAAAAGTTGTGATCTCGCTATCAGGAATTTTTAATCAAATCAGCAGCTTTTTCAGCAATCATAATTGTGGGGGCATTAGTATTACCACCAATAATGGATGGCATAATTGATGCATCTACTACTCGCATTCCTTGAATTCCGTGTACTTGCAGTTGGGAATTAACTACCGCCGTAGAATCATTACCCATCTTGCAAGTGCCAACTGGATGATACAAGCTTTCTACAGTGTCTCGAATATAAGCACGTATTTCTTCATCATTCTGTACCTGCAAACCGGGGACTAATTCTTCACCTCGGTAGCGATCAAAGGCTGGCATTTTTGCTAACTGACGCGATAGTTTGACACCAGCTACTAAAACTTCTAAATCAGCTGCTTTTTCTAAATAATTTGGTTGAATGATCGGTGCTTCTAAAGGATTAATGGAACGTAAAGTAATGCTACCTTTGCTTTGCGGATATAGAAGAGTTGCACCGAAAGTAAATCCATGTCCTTTTGGTTGTATAAAGCCATGATTTAGAAAAAAAACAGGCGCAAAATGAAATTGTAGATTACTTATTTCTAAGTCAGGATGAGTTTTAACAAAACCTCCTGCTTCTGCAACATTTGTG
Organism: Fischerella sp. CENA71; assembly: GCA_024239075.1. GTDB lineage: Bacteria > Cyanobacteriota > Cyanobacteriia > Cyanobacteriales > Nostocaceae > Pelatocladus. Next base: position 295,983 of record JANBVI010000027.1, read on the forward strand.
GTGAGAGGACCATTTTTTAAAAGTATATACTTCAGAATATTTCTAAAGTTTTCTGCATTTGCTAGAGATATAGGTTGTGTACATTTATAGGCAACAGGTACACACAAATGATCTTGTAAATTTCTGCCTACACCAGGTAAATTACTGACTACAGGAATTCCCAGAGATTTTAATTGTTCTGCGTCTCCAATCCCTGATAGCATTAATAACTGTGGTGAATTAATCGTGCCCGCACTCAAAATAATTTCTTTGACAATTTTGATTTCATGTATTACTTGATTATGAATGTAGGTTAAACCAACAACTTTGTTATCTGAAAAATTTATTTTTGTGACTTGGGAATTTGTTTTAATAGTAAGATTGGAACGTCGTAATATTGGCTTTAGATAAGCAGCTGCAACACTGTGGCGTTTCCCATGTTTTTGAGTAACTTGATAGAATCCTACTCCTTCTTGTTTTGCACCATTGAAATCATGATTGAGTGAAAAACCTGCTTGCTGTGCTGCTTTCACAAAGGCGTGAGAAAGTGTATTAATACATCGCTGATTGGTAACGTTGAGAAGTCCATTTACACCGTGATATGCATTTTTCAGGACATTCTGATTTTCAGCTTTGATGAAGTAGGGAAGTACGTCTTTTGCACTCCAACCTAAATTACCTAATTCCTGCCAATCATCATAGTCACGCAAATTACCACGAATATAAATCATGGCATTAATTGAACTACTTCCACCGATGACTTTGCCACGAGGCCAATATAATTGACGATTATTGAGGTGAGACTGTGGTTCTGTGTAATAAGCCCAGTCATATTCTGTTTTAAATAACTTATGAAAACTAGCAGGAATATGAATTTCTTGTTTTTGATCTGGGTTCCCTGCCTCTAACAATAATACTGTTGTGTTTGGGTCTTCAGTGAGGCGATTTGCTAAAACACAACCTGCTGAACCTGCACCGATAATTACATAATCATACATTATTTTTGTTAGTGGTTGCTGGATATAAATATGTTTATTGATCACGCTCTTAAACAAACTTTAAGTATTTTTTAACTCCTCTAATAACACATGTAGTGATCCCCAAGTAAAGATAGTAGGGAGACAAAAATACTACTCCTAACACACAAATTTTCCAGGAAAGTATCTCCCTAGAGTCAGCTTTTTCTGGAGAAACCAATCTCTGCAAAATCCACAAAAGGGGGTAAAGTAGTATGCTCTGCGACACATGTAGGCGTCAGCGAACCTGTTTGCCAATGCTATTTTCCAAAAGAGATCCGCAGTTGCAAAAAATGCTCAAAAATCTGAAAAGATGTGAGTTGCGTATATTGACATTCTCCCCACGCCTATAAGGCGGTGGATTCCAAGAATCACTTCTTAGGTTTCCTCTTTCCACGACCCGACTTACTTAGAGGAGTTTCCTCACCTAAGCAGAGGTCGATGTCTCCAGAGGCGTTAGTTCCGATGTGACCCACCGTACTTAGTCCTTTTTCCAATATGTTTCGTGCAGCATTATGATCTCGGCCTTGGACATGTCCGCAATGCAAACAAGTATGTGTTCTGGTAGTCAGAGTCTTTTTGACAACTCGACCACAGTTAGAACAATTTTGGCTTGTGTAGTGGGGTGGTACAGCAACCGTGACCACACCAAATACCTTGCCAAAATACTCAACCCATTGACGGAACTGAGTCCACGCTGCATCAGAGATAGATTTGGCAAGGTGTCTGTTCTGAACCATGTTTCTCACCTTCAAATCCTCATACGCCACCAAATCGTTAGATTTGACTACGCACCTTGCTGTCTTTACAGCAAAGTCTTTACGCTGGCGACTTACTTTGAGGTGTTTACGTGCCAATTTATTTCTAAACTTAGCTCTGTTCTTAGACCCCTTTTTTGTTTTAGACATGCGACGAGAAAGTCGTTTCAAAGACTTTTCGCTTTTACGAAGATGTCGGGGGTTGGGAATTGTCTTTCTGTCAGAGTCGGTGTAGAAATGGTTCAGTCCAACATCAATTCCAACCGTCTTAAACGTGGGTTCCCTTTTCTCTCTACGCTCAGTGTCAATGCAAAATTGAACGTAGTACCCGTCAGCACGACGCACAACTCGGACACGCTTAATCTGCTTCATCTGAGGATTGTCACACTTGTAAATTATTTTGATAGCAAAGCTATCTCATGTAATACTTCCAACAATCGCTGAATTTCTGCCACCGTGTTGTAATGTACTAATCCAACTCGCAACAAACCACCGCTAGCTTCTACTCCTAGCTTTTCTGTTAAGTTTATGGCGTAGAAATTACCATACCAAGTAAAAATACCGCGATCGCCTAAAATTTTTGCCACCATTTGGGGAGATTGTCCCTCCAGTCGAAATGCTACCGTTGGTGTCCGCCAAGCAAAACGTGCTGGCTCGGTAATACCGTAGAGAGTTAAGCTAGGAATCTCCAACAGCCCAGAAATCAATTGTTTGCTGAGTTCTGCTTCATATTGTTGAATAGCTGTCATTGCTGTCACTAAAGCTGCACGCCGATTGGGGTAAGATGAGGATGTTGCATGTCGGGGAGGACAGCGAAATGTTTCCCATTTGCCTGTATCAGCTTCTAAGAGGCTAGAAAGCAACTGACTTTCCACTGAAGGCGAGACATGGCAACCGAGTTTTGCCAAATAATTAATCGCCGCCACCATCCCTGCTAAACCTTCGTGGTTTAGTGTACCTGTTTCCCAACGAGCTGGTGTGTCATCGGAAGCGGGGCGGACTTTGTAAGGTTGTAGACGGGCTAAATGTTCGTGTTTTCCGTAGAGAATCCCGACATGAGGCCCAAAAAATTTATAGGCAGAACAAGCAAGAAAATCACAATCGAGCGATCGCACATTGATGGGAGCGTGGGGTGCGTAGTGGACTGCATCGACAAAAACCAACGCCCCGACACTATGGGCAAGTCGGGCGATCGCTGCAATATCATTAATTGTACCGACTGTATTAGAAGCATAGCCAACTGCTACTAGACGTGTGCGATCGTTAATTTGCTGTTCGAGATCGCTCCAGTTGAGGGTACAATCTTCAACATTAATATCAATAAAGCGGATAGTTGCGCCACGTTCAGCTAATGCAGACCAAGGAGAAACATTCGCATCGTGGTCGAGACGTGTCACAATTATTTCATCACCCGATTGAATTTCTCGACTAATAGCCCGACTCAATGCATAGGTCAGGGTAGTCATGTTTGCACCGAAGACAACTTCGCTGGGGTGACATCCCAGAAAATCAGCCGCCGCAGTTCGGGCTGAATCTATTAGTGCATCTGTCCGGGTGCTAGTGGCAAAAGGCCCGTGGGCATTAGCATTTGACCTCACCAGATAATCGGCGATCGCATCTATTACTGATCCTGGTACTTGTGTACCTCCCGGCCCATCAAAAAAAATCACAGGTTGGTTGTTAATTTTTTGGGTCAATGCCGGAAACTGGGCAAGTATCCATTGTATATCAAGAGGTGCTTTCATAGCTGACCGACTCCTGGCTTTGAGGCGAAATCAGTTTCCAGTAAACAGTTACCAGTGTTCACTGAATAATGATCAATGACTGGTAATATTTTAGCCTCTGCGTCCTTATCATTGCCAGAAATTGCCTAGCCTTACAATTCGTTGGTTAGAGTTACATCTTTCTTTTCTTAACGGGTTGAGCTGGATTTCCTGCGTAAATTGTCATCTCTTCTAAGGAGTGTGCAGTGACCGAACCCAAGGTTAGCACTGCTCCCCGACCAACTGTCACACCAGGGCCTATTACTGATTTCGCTGCAATCCAACTACTTTCTTGAATGTGTATAGGGGCAGTAATGAGTTTAAAATCTGGATCATTCCAGTCGTGATTTCCAGTACAGAGGTAAACGCCTTGGGACAAGCATACATGACTTTCGATGCTGACAAGGGCGAGGTTATCGATCCAAGTGTTTTCTCCTAACCAGACATGATCACCTATACTCAATCGCCAAGGAAACTTCACTCGCACTCCTGGTTTTATGCGGACATTTTGACCAATTTGCGCTCCAAATCGCCGCAGTGTCCAAACCTTTAAGGCTGAGAATGGAAGCAAATGACTTTCCACTAAGGGAGATCCTAAAAAGTACCACACAACTTGCTTCCAGTAAGGTGCGCCAGGACTATAAGTACCGATAGTGTAATAATTTAAACGCATATTATGGTAGATCAACAGCAGATTAGAGGCTGGCTCCTGTACGACGTGTAAAAATCCAAAGCAAGGAGCGACAGACATCACGAAGAATACGGAGATTGGACTCTCTCGGTTGGTTTGATGGTACAGAAACTGGAGTAAAAGCGATACCTTGGCTACCAAGAATAATAGTAGCGATCGCTCTGGCTCTGGGCATGTGATAGTCGGAGGTAATTAAAAACAGATGTTGTAAGTGCCGTTTGTTAAAGTTATCAACTAAAGAAGTAAAGTTAGTTACGGTATCGACCGCACGATTATCAATATGTAGCCGTCTCTGAGGTATATTTGCATCTATAAAAATCTTCCGCGTTTTCTCAGGCTCTGGTGGTGAAGAAATCCAAATATTTAAAGAAGGATACCACAGGGCTAGTTCAACTGTAAAATTTTCTCTGATTGGATCACCACCTAACATCAAAAATGCTTGCGGCTGGGGTACTTGGATTTTAGCTATTGTCAAACGTACTGGAATCGCAAACAACGAGCTAAGGAGCAATGCCACTAAAGCAAGAATCCAATATTTTTTGAATATGCAAAAAATTTGTTTCACAACTGGACTAATTATTCATTTTCTATCTACATTTTGATAATAATGAGGCTTTCGGATTCCATGTGTGAAAATCTTACGTATTCCATTACGTAAGATTGCATCACCTTGTAAGACAATATCTCTGAGTCTTTGTTCTGGACGTCCGCGAAACGAGGTGACGTGAAAATATTCATTTGATTCCGCAGGTTTGGGAGAAAAATAGTAATTAGAGACACAACAACGTTGACCTTGATGATTAACTTTGCTTACAGAATGTAATGAGCTTTTATTAGTAATCATAATCACAAGACGATTAAACTTACTGTGTATAGTTCTACAGTTTTGCTTTAATCCTTGCTCCCAAAGCTCCAGATTACCACCATATTCCTGTTTCCAATCAGGAGTAACATAATACAATAAGTTTAGAACACGATAGTTTTTGCGATCTTTATCATGTGAATTATCAAGATGAGGGTTTAAAAAACAATCCTTACTCATTAAGCTTATTCCACCAGCATAAAGATATTTATCTGGCAATAATTCTTTGATAGAAGTAATTTCAGATATGAGGGAAACTACTCTTGAGTCTTGGAATGCATAGATAATTTCTTCTAAAATTGGATGATATTTATTCATTTGCATTCCTACATATTTGTACTCTCGAATATCTTTTAAAAGTAATAAATTTTCTATCTGAGGAAATGCTTGATAAATTTCTTTGGCATAATTTTCATCTAGTAGGTCGTCAATATAACAGCTATTAATTTGTTCTTTTTTTATAAATTCTTTGTGCAACTCATCTTTATATTGTTCAAGTTTCTTACAAATCTGTACAGCATAGTCATGTTTAGTTGGATAATTTATATTTGTTAGCTTCATGTTGTTTACTTAGTAGATAATACATAAAATTTCATTTTTATTTTTCAAAAGTAATATTTTTAAGGTTTAGTCGAATATAAACAGTTTTTGCTGGAAAGATTGTTATATTATTAATATATACTTTGGGAAAGTATGATTTTTCAATTTTTATTTTATGTTAAAAAAAACCACAAAAAATCTATCCCAATATTTGCTCAAAGAGGTTGAATGTAATCAATCCCGAGAAGATATCCTGATTTGCAAAATTCAAAATTCTACTCCAGCTATTCAGGCAAACAGTTATTATTTTGGGCATCCAAAATGGGCAAAAAATTATTTTGAGGCTTGTCATAGAGATGAAAAATTTATAGAGCTTTGGCAAGCAGTTATTGGTACTTGGCATGACAAAATTGTTGTGGATATTGGTTGTGGACCTGGTAATTTATATGCATCACTCAAAGAAAATTGTGGTGAACCTAAGTTACTGTTGGGCATAGATGTTTCTTATGGAGCCTTACAAATGGCTAAAAAACTTGGGTACATGCCAATTCTAGCGGATGCTCAAAATCTGCCATTTGTTTCTGAGTTTGCTGATATAGTCATGCTCAATGCTTGCTTGCACCACTGCGATGATATGGCAAAAGTTTTAGGACAAGCAGGACAATTAGTTCGTCCTGGTGGAATTTTAATTACTGATCACGATCCACAACGTAGTGCTTATCATTTTCGACGTTTAGGTTCTCTTTTATGGCAAATACGTTTGCCATTCTATCGACTCTTAAAACGGGGTGGACATTCAACAGCAGAGGAGCAATTCTGGAGTATAGCTACAGAAGTGCATCATCAACTAGGTGATGGTGTCACACGTAAGCTTTACTACCAAGTACTAAAACCATTAGGTTTTCAAGTGGAGTTATATCCTCATAACCATACTGTAGGAGTAGAAGTCTTGCAAGGAAATTATGGTAAATCCTTTTGGAAGTGTCGTTTAGCTCAAAGACTATCAGGAATTAATCCAGATACACCAGAAGCAGCATTATCATTAATGTGCGTTGCTAGGCGTCAACTATAATAATTAGTTAGGTTTAGTATAGCTAAGATTTTCTGACAAAGGTTTTTTATCAAAAATTAATTGGTAAACTTGTGTTAGCCTTTTGGCTGCACTATCCCAGGTATAGTTTTGAAAAATAAAATCACGTGCGCGATCGCCCATTGCTTTAGCCTCTTGAGGAAAACTCAAGGACTGAATCAAGGCATCAGCAATGTCATCGGTATTGATATCAACAATCTGTGCCGCTTTAGCCATTGCCGCTTCCGGAAAATTGCAGCCTGTCGTAATCACACAAGGCAAACCTGAAGCCATACCTTCTAAAACAGACATACTGAAGCCTTCTGAGTAAGAAGGAGCGACATATAAATTAGCCGCAGCCAGAGCAGCATGTTTTGATTCACCTGTTAGCATCCCCGTAAAAGTAACAGCATCTGAGCAGCCTGCCTGTAGAAAATAGTGTTGAGCTGTACTCAAAAACCCAATATTATCTGGTCCTGCTACAACTAAATGTGTCTGAGGAAACTTTTCATGAACTGTGGCAAACGCAGGAGCAAGTAAATCTAGACCTTTTTTAGGATCAATGCGGCCAAGAAAAAGAATCAGGGTTTTATTACGTGTGATCGGAAACTGTTGATAAAAAATTTCCGAGTCCGGCATATTCTCAAATTCCTGACGGTGAATGCCATTAGGTACAACAACTAGATGCTCAAACCCTAGTGATTTGACATTATGCGCTTCAGCAATGGCAATTACCTGGATAGCACTAGCTTTTTGCAGGGCTGGCTGTTCAAATAAATTGTAGTACAATCGCTTTTTCCAGGCTTTGTATGACAAAGCCCAAGGCTCTAGCATTCCATGAGGTGTCACTATATAAGGAATGCGCCGCAGTTGGCATAACCAGTGAACAAACGAAACAATTGGTGCAAAAACTGTATTAGTATGGACTATATCGTAATCAGCAATATGTTGAATTAGCCAATTAATTAAAGGCAGGCTGACAATAAAATCTTGACGATGCCAACAAGAGAAATATCTGATTCTGTAATTTTTTTCATATATCCACTTATTAAGTGGTTCTTGGATTTTGTCTAAGTTATTCGCATCTGTTGTCACTAAGTCTACGCTAATTTTTAGACTACCAAGAGCTTCTGCGATCTCTTTGACTGCCTTAGAAAGGCCACCATAATGAGAACCAATATAAGGTGTAAAAATTAATATTTGCATTAGATGAATATAAATTATATAATTAAAGATATGAATTGAATTAACAAAGTTTTTATTTATTATTCTTTGTTGCTATATGAATTGTATTGATAAGACCATCAGCAAATGTTTGGGGACTAAAATTAGCTACAATTTTTTGACTTAATTGTCCCATATTAATCCGCTCATCGGCATTTAACTGGTGAATAGTTAATAAGACACGAGTGATATCTTGTATACTTTCAGGGTCAAATAACAAACCATTTTTACCATCTTGAACAAGCTCATAACCAGCTCCTACAGTATGACTACATAAGATTGGTAGTCCAGCAGCACAAGCTTCGTTTAACACTAAACCCCAAGGTTCTTGCAATGCAGGATGTATGAAGGCATTAGCTAATCCGTACCAATCTCCTATTGCTTGGTAAGAGATAAATCCAGTCAAATGAACACAATCGTGCAGTTGTTTTGCTAGGATAAGATTTCGGATAACAGGTTCTTCTTCTCCACTACCACAAATTACCAAGTTCCATGCTTGTTCAGTTCCTATTTGTTGGCGATAAGCAGCAAATGCTTCTACCAAACGGTAAACATTTTTACGCTTAAGCAAGCGGGTAACAACGATAAAATAAGGTTTGGTAGGAATTTTTGGTTGTCGCTGTCTTGCACTAGCTGGAGAAAGCTTTGCTGCTTGCGCTTGTTGTGCAAAATAATCATTGTCAACTGCATCGTAACCAAAGAAAATGCGATCGCGTGGAAAACCTAGTTTCATGAGATAGTCGCGGTGCAGTTCACCTCCCACCAGCGCCGCATCGAACTTGCTGATACATAACCAAAATTTTAGTTTCTCTTTCCACCACTGCCGTGGTTCATCATCCCATTTAGTTTCACTCATCACAATACTAGCTACCTTGTGGCGCTTACACCAAGAAACGGCCGCACGCGATACAGGAAATCCCCAACCAGGGATGACAACGATATTTGGTTGTAAATTTTCTAAAAAAGAAGGGATTACGGCAGCAGCACGTTCTGCATATGAAGATATTAAACCTTTAGGTAATAGAGTTTTTAGAGGAAATGTAATTTCACGTTCTAAATTACCCCAAGGATGTTCTAAAGTATCATCTGTAACTTGAACAGCAGTAAACTGCCAACCTTTTTGCTGACAAGCAGAATAGGCAGCGCGTAACCGAGCAGCATGATAACTGCCAACGTTGATAAAAATTACAACAATATGCATTGATTTAGTACCTAAGCTATACCAAGCGCAGCTAGAGTTTCACTGGCCATTCTCTGTAAAGAAAAATATTTCTGGAAATCTTGTTGGCCATTTCTGGCTTGCTGTTTGAGGTAGGAAAGGTTATTGATGGACTTGATTAATGCTTGACCTACTGATTCTGGACTAGCATCAGCAGCGATACTCACCCATGAGGCACGTTCAGCAACATCCGAAGCGCCATTAAAATTGGTAACTACAGCAGGTACTCCTCGCCCCACCGCTTCTAGCAGTGCTAGAGGTAGACCTTCAAAATGACTGGTCATGACGTAAATATCTAATACAGATAAGTATGCCTCTGGATGCTGTTGCCAGCCTGTGATCTGCCATGTATTTTCTGGAGCATGATTACGCAAATGTTTTTCTAAACTATTTCGTTCTGAACCGTCGCCTATAAGTAATAAACGACTCCTTATGCCTTTTTGTATAGTCCATAACCATGCATCTACCAATAATTGGAGATTTTTTTGGAAAACAAACTGACCAGAAAAACCAATGATTGGTAATGGTTCTATCCAAGTATTAGGAAGCGGTGGATGAGAAGCCGTAATATTTGGAAATGGACAGCCATAATTGACAAGTTTAGTGGGACGTGGATGACTGTAGTAGTTTTCAAATTCTTTCTGACTTCCTGTAGAGACAAAATTTAGAGAATAAGGATGTTTTTTATACCATTGCCTAAGTAATTTACCTCTAAATCTACCGAAAGGACGTTGATGCTTATTTGCAGTCATGGGCATATGCATAGTCCCACCTACAGGAGCAACTTGAGACATTAGAGCACCAGCTACATAATCTAATCCGTCTTCGTCATATTGCTGGTTAATGATAATAGCATCAGGGGCAATTTCTTTACAAACTTGCGTAATTTCTAGTTGCTGTTTTTTATCAGTGATGGATTGTAAAAATCTTAAGGGTCGAGATCTTAATCCCAATAGATTTCTACGATGTACTCTTGCTCCCTCAGCCTTGAAGTCTTTTGCCCAACTATCCATATAATTGATGGTAGATAGTAGCACATGCACCTCGCAATCTAGCAGGTGCAAAGCTTGAGTGAGATAAACTAAATAACGTTCACCACCACCACGACCACTAGAATTAGAACTAACTAGTAATAGGCGCTTAGACATTATTATTTTTAGATAAATCTTTATTGCAAAAAGTTTTGTCTTTTTCTCTATAATCAATCAGCTATCACAAATTCATAAATCATTGTTTTGGCAAATATTTCTGGTCTTAGCCCAAATCTAATTAGTAAAGGTTGAAATCTAAAGAAGAGTTTTGCACGTAAATTTGATAAATTTTCAACCGCTATACCTGTAAAGTTATCTAAAATCAAACCATGACGTTGACCTATTTCACATAGGGTACAAGGGTCAAACCAAGATACATGATCTGCATTATCAACATATGGTTTTCCATTAAATAAATTTTTAAGAATGACGTTTATATACCAAGGATTTGGGACAGAAACAACTATCCTACCATTTGGTTTGAGCATTTTTGCAGTGTTAGACAAAAAATACCCAGGCGCATCTAAATGTTCTAAAACTTCTCCACAGATAATTACATCAAATTTTTGATCTAGAGGCTTATTTGTAATATCAGCACAGATAACATTAAATCCAAGTGAACGTAGATAATTAATCTCGTCTTCAAGGATATCTATTCCTAGACATGAGTTTGCTACATCACATAAACATTTATGTAACCATTCCGGCCTATGTACGGCTTCTCGAGTATGTTCTACAATGCCAACGTCAAGAACATCTTTTCCTCTAGCCAATTCACATAAATAATTAACTCTATCATTAATTAAAGTTTGATTTCTCCCTGCTACCAAATCACTTTGACGAGCTTGTAATACTTTTGGAGAATTCGGATCTTTAGAGATTTCATACCAATGTTTCATAAATTTTTAAAGCCTTTACAAGTAAGAAATTATCTAGCTTGAATGCAATGATTTATTCTTAATCCGAATATGTAGATATGGTTGGATTATTGTAACCATTCCGATAGAAAAACCCTGGCCACCATTTGAATTCTTTCCTTCTCAACCAAAGCAATAAAAAACATGGCCAGAACGACATACCAATCCAAGCAAAAATTCCTGGTAGATCACCCCCCCGTAATAAAGGAACCATTGATGAGCATAAGATGGCACGAATAAGGACACCTGCAAAAGGATGAAGCCAAGCACTTCGTTGAACAATAGCAGCCAAAATTGCACCATAGATAGGTGCGAAGAACAAGATACCAAAAATACCTCCTTCACTGTAAAAATCTCCATAAAAAGTAGGAGAAAAACCAAGTGTAGATCCTGTCTCAGGGTCAACTAAACCAACTTCCGCCAGATAGCCACCACCTACTGGTTTTTCTGGCCAAATTGCTCGCGGAATGGGACGCATCAGAATTTCTAAATGCGCCATTCCCAAGCGAAAGGGAACTAAGCGGGGAAATGCATCCTTTAACAAAGCAAAACCGTCTAACATATTGGCATCCTCCGCAGAAAAAAGACGATGCCAAGCTGCCTGTTGATCTATCTCGTCAGTTCCTCTTAATGTTCCCGCTACCCCAAATATACCTAAACCAACAACCGCAGCTAGAGCTAGAATGATTAATCTAGTCTTGGATTTATAGGAGGAAGAGAGAATAATACCAGCAGTTGCTAGCCATCCTATGAATTGAAAACGTCCACTAATATTGAAGCTGAAGTTAGTGATACAATATAGAATAATAATTGTTGCAATTTTTTCTCTCAGCAAAGGCATACCTATTACCTTCCATAGGCAGAGTAGCAGAGTTGCAATGCCTGTAAGTATCAATGGAAACTGCTGTAAGTAACTACTTATTTGAAAAGCAGCAGAACGTCCTTCAGCAAGTTGTGCTTTCACACTATTTTGAGCAACAATAACTAATGGTAAGCAGAACACCCCAAATAATATTACTTTAGGACGTAACCAATTGAGAAACGGACTGAAACCGATATACTGCCTATCAACAACTGGTATCTTTAACTTTTGCCGCAACATGTAGGTGCCTACAGTACAAAGCTGCCCTAACACTATATACTGGAGCGCATCTGTAGCAGATTGATTAGTTACAGGTGCAAGGCCAAATTGTTCGAGATTGACCCAGATGTTGAAACCGTTTGCTACTGCCCAGTAGCGAAATGAACTAACGTAGAATAGCAGAAAACTAAGCAGCAAAGGAAGTTCATCATTGCGTCGCAACATCCACCTAGCACTGATAACAATCAACGCTATCTGAGTAAAGGCTAATTGTGGATATTCAAATAACGGCATTAGGATAGAGCTTGAAGACGACGATTCAATTGTGACAGATTGAAATCGTCTAGTTTACTCGATTGACGAGAAAACATATCGAGTTGTTGCGGATTATTTAAACAGAATAGGAGTGCATTGGCGATCGCTTCTCCAGTTACTTCCTGCAATAGCAACCCGTTAAAGTGATCCTTTACTACATCACCACAAAACTTAGAAGCAATAATAGGTAATTTCCAAGCCTGTGCTTCCAGCTGTGTTAGTCCAAAACCATCAGAAAGAGTTGGAAACAAAAAAACATCTGCCTGTTGGTAATATTTAGAGGTTGCGCTTCTAGATACTGCACCAATCCACTTAATTTTTGAATGGAATTGTTGGGGTTGAGGAATACCCTGAGAACCAACCAACCACAATTCTATAGGTTTGTCACGCAACAGTTCGACAGCTTCTAGTACAGCGGCTATACCTTTACGTAAAATTATTTGACCTAAAAACAAAACCTTTAAAGGGCGTTCCTTGGAGAAATTTGCAGGATAAAAGCGTACAAAATTAGCTGTTGTTTCAGGTGCTTGATAAGCAAGAGGAATAATATCAATTTTATGTTCTGATATACCAACTTTCTGTAAAGCTTGGCTTGACCAAAATGAATTGACTACAATTCGGTCAGCTAATGAACATTCTTTCAGCCAGTTAGTCCAATATTCTGAAGGTGCAGCTTGGTAGCTAGATTGATAGTTAGGATATCTAGCATGTTCTTTTAATACTAATTGCTCTTCAACAATTCCTGGATCTATTTGACCCAAAATAGTACGCCAACCTTGTTTTTTAGCATAGCAAAACAAATCTAAAGCGGCATAACTGTATGCAAATAGAGTAGCTGGAGAATTAATTTGTGGATAAATTTTCCTTAGTAAACTGATAGTTTTTTGTTGAAACCAATGATTTCGAGAAATTATATGTAGCCACCCAGATTTTTTTTGAATTCTTTGATTTAACTCCAAGCTAATTAAAGAGTTATTAAATGAGTAAACAGAAACGAATTCTAAATCTCTATGAAATCTTTCTCTTAAATTAGCTAATAAAGGTTTAGGAAGTAAATTTAATGGAGAATTCGGTAATATCCAGGCATCTGTTATTAAGTGATTCAGTAGTCCTGCTTTCTGCAAAGCCCTTGGAATAGCATAATGCTCACGAGCCCCTATTTGACAACAAAGCCAAGATGAAAATTTTTCAGACATTGCTCACGCTGTAGCTGTTAAATAAGAAACTTCATACCACTTTCGGTTAGATTTGTTAAATCTCAGTTTGAGTTTTTCGCCTTTACCACTGAGATATCTATCACTCTGGCATCTAATAGTACTGGAGTTTTGTGAAAACTTAACTTGCTCGTTATTTGCGCCACCTACAATTAAAACTTCTTGCCCATCCACATAATAATCTGTACTCATAGCTACTTCTACGAATGACGTTGATGTTTTATTAAAAACTACAATTTCTTCAAATTTTGGCTCAACAATATATGATGATTGCCATATATTAGCAGTTCCTTGCGACTCTCGTCTTAGAACATCTATATATTGATTGTTTAGGAATAGAGGACGCTCGTTAGATAAATGTGCTGATTGTTCAGGAGTAAGGCAATTTTCAAAAATGTTGTCTTCTATAACTATATTTTGCAAATCACCAAAATAAACTACACATGGAGTATATGTATTATTTTTATAAATAGATTTTTGCCGATTCTTCTTGATGTGAATATTTTTTAAAATTCCCCAAATATTTATAGATATAACCGATTTTTCCTGAGCAATAATTTCATTAGAATAAAATTTTATATTGCGATTTTCTCCACTAGTAAATAGAGCATTTCCACAATCTACAAATTTATTATTTTCTATAAATAAATTACTACTACCTCCAAAAGGACAAACACCAGCAGGGGAGTTAAAAAAAGCAGAATTAGTAATTTTAGTATTATGATTTTCTGGAAACTTACCTTGGGCTATCACTAAACCAGAAGCAATAGAGTCTTTAAAAATACATTTGTCGAAATAAAAATATTTGTTTGGTGAAAGTGGTGCGTTTTCTACCCAAGCATTTGCCGTTTTTGAAAATTCACAGTGATTTACCGTTAGTTCTGCATCTAAGCTCAACATTGAAGCATTAGAACTGTGTAATTTACTATCTGATATAGTAACTTTTCCAATCCAAATTCCACCAGCGTAAATTAATTCTCCTCTAAAATCATGTACGTAAACAGAGTCAATAGTGATGTTGTCTAAGGATTTATTAAAATCTAAAACAATTCCTTTATGACTAATGTCCCATCCATCACCTGTAGTTGGGTCAGCAGGGAAAACACGATTTCCTGTAAATCCATTTGTACCTCCACTTAATTCCAGATTTTTGATTGTAATGTTTTTCCTAGGTTGAGTAGTATCATCACTTCCTTTAATCAGGATACCCATACCCCGGACAACTTGTCCGTTAATAACAGACCAATCACCTCTACTTTGAAGAATAGTTTTCCCAATTCCATCACCTATAAGCGTAATATTGTCGTAATTTATAACAATTGAAGCTGGTATATCAGCAGTTAAGTTTGGAGGAGCAACTTGGTATATACCTTGAGGAATATAGATAGTTCCTCCTCCATTGTTGCCAACTGCATCAATAGCAGCTTGAATTACTGCTGTATTATTTGCAATAATCTTAGGATTATTGGTAATACCATTAACAAGCGATCCAAATTGTTTAACGTTTACAGCATATGTTGGTAAACTTTGGTTTTGTGCAATCTTTATATGTTTGTTTGGTATTGCCTGTGCTTTTTTTGATGATAAAAGAGCGAATAGAATAGGTAAGCTACTTGTTACAGAACACAAAATAACAGACGTTAAAAAAGTTCTACGCTTCATTTAAATCTATCCTACGTAGAGAATGTACGTATTTAAATTAACTTATTGTTAACAAATCTTTAAGAGTTTGAGCGCGGACTTGCCAGGTATGCTGGCGAGCAAATTCCAATTGTTTCAAACTTCTCCCGTAGGCTTCTGGCCTTTTAGATAAGGCTAAATAATTATGAATTTGAGCGATCGCATCTTCTGGTGAATGAACAATGGTAATCCACTCAGGGTATAAACGACACTCTGGTATATCTGTACTGATCAGCGGACGACCACTGGCGATCCCATCCATAATTTTGGTGGGACAGGATGCTTGATTAAATCGGTTTTCGATAGAGTAAGGAATCCAATTTACTGCAAAAGACCAGTAGTATTTTGCTACCTGCTCACTCGGAACTTCTGTAATATGCTGAACATTTGGTAATGCTAGCACTGCTTTACGAGTTAGCCGCCAGTCTACAATTTCTTCTTTGTCTAAACCACCAACAAAAACAAATTTGACTTCCGGACAAGCTTGTACTAGCTCATAAACTAATTTCCAATCCACACGCTCAGTTAAGTTACCAATGTAACCCACACTCATGGGTTCAGTAAGATTTTTTGGTTGAGGATTGAGGAACGAATCTACAAAGCCGTGTGGATAATGGTGAATACGGTCAGCCCTATGGGGATAAAGCTTACGCAAGGTAATAAATTGAGAGTGAGAAGCACAAATAGTAATACTAGCCCTTTCAATTAATTCCTTTTCTTGTTCTTTGCGGTGAGGTTGAGAAAAAAGATAGTCATCGTAGTTGTAGTAAATTAATTTATCTTGCGGTACTTTGCGTACCCAAGGAGCAAGATAGGGATGGGAAGCTATTACCCAAGGATACTCACCTGAAACTCTTTCCAGTCGCCTACACCATTGTTGAATCAGTTGTTGTAAGTAAAATCGGAATAATCTTTCTAATTTCCCCGCATAGCCGGTAGGTAGTACATGCATTGACCTAGTTAGTAGAGAAGGGGTAGTTTGACTAGGCCAGCTAGGTTGGAGAAGACGATAAGTTTTCCAGTCATAAAAATCATTTACATGGGTAAGATGGTTTTGAGCTAGAGCTTCGGCCAAACCATAAGTCCAAGGATTGTTAGCAGATAAAAATAGAAAACTGAATTTTTCCATAAATTTCCAAATACCTTGATTAGCCCAGGTAAATAGCCCTAACCCATAAAATTAACGTTAAATACTGCTAGCAACTTTGTGTCTGTTGTGCAAGACAGTCATGAAACATCTGCATGTAAGCTGGAGCCAAACTTTTCCAACTAAAGCGTTCCCGTACGTACTCACGTCGTTGGATCATAAGTTCTGGTGATTGTGGTTGCCGTAAAATATTTGCGATCGCTTGAGCCATAGAACCTGGTTGAGAAAGATCAGCAAAAGTCCCTTGCTCTTTTAGTACATATCGCATCACAGGGTGGTCATTCACTACACAAGGTAAACCATGAATTAGTGCTTCCAAGTAGACTCGCCCAAAACCCTCCTGGAGGGATGCAAGCGTGAATAAATCAGCTGTTTTATAATATTCCCTGACCTGTTCGTAAGGTACAGAACGGGCTGTAAACCCATTTTCACCCAATTGATTGCGTGCTAGGTCGATGATTTCCTGACTATTTTCATCGATATGACCCAACATTACCAGATATGGTCTTGGCTCAGGTAAGGAAGCAATTTCCTTGACAGTGTAGTCCATGCGCTTGTGAATGGCGCTAATCCAGCCTACACTTAGAACAATTTGGCGATTTGCGGGTAAACCAAGCTTTTCTCGTATCTGATAGCGTGCTTGCTGATCGTACAAAGGTAGTCCATCAGGAACATTAATTCCGTAGGGAACCAATGAGTGTTTTGACTCTGATTCTCCTGCCTTTAAAGATATATCTCGGTAAAATGGCGCTACTTGATGTACGTGATCTGTTCTGGAAAACGGTGGTCCGCAAGGACCGCCATTGGAAAATAATAATTTGTATGGTACTCCAATTTGCCGACGCCACCAATAGAGTTGGTAACCTAGATTAGAGTCACTGTAAAATATTATATCTGGTTTACCTTTCCTAATATGAGCTACAAATGGAAGAAAAGAAGATAGTTGCTCAACTACATAGCTGTTGCGTCGGATGCACTTACCTAGAAAATTTGCAACATAACTATTCCGAGGGATATTCCATAGTCTATGTTCATAAGGTTTTTCAGGACCTGCACCTTTGAATAGTTCAATATGCAATCCTTCAGTCCCTTTTAGTCCATCAAAACATTCACGAGCAAATGTTTCAATACCCCGGCTGATTATACCCACACCTGTGCAGGCTAAATATACCTTTATAGGTCTAATGTTTCGCATTTTTACCAGTTATCAGGATTATTTTCAGGTATTGGTAAATATGGAGAATCACTTTTGATAAACAGTAAATCTGTTTGCCACAAAGCTTTATCTCTACGACGCGTTTGAGAACAAAAGTCAAGAAGACGAAACTTTTGTTCATCCATATAACGAATTACATCTGCAATTAATGGACAGCCAGCATTAACAGGAATTAGAGATGCTTCCATGAGAACGAAATCACAACTTTTTAAACAGGCTGTGGCTCCAGCAAGAACTTCTAATTCATATCCTTGAACATCAAGCTTTAAAAAATCAATTTTTTTCCAACCATAATTAGTTTCAACAATTTTATCCAAAGTTGTAGTTTTTTTGGTTACTTTATTTTTGGAAGCGTAAGTATTATTCTCTTCAAAAACTGAACTACCTGTTTCCATCTCTATAAAATGTACTTCCTTGTCTTCGAAAGCACCAAGTAATGCAGTTTCTAAGAAAACATCATATTTGTAATTTTTACAAACAAATTCCAGTATTTCCTTCTTACTTTCTTGGGGTTCAACCATCAAGACTTTTGCCGCCGGAAATACTTTTTTTACCATTCGAGTCCAATCACCGTGGTAAGCACCGATATCAATAATTTTTTCAGGGCAATATCCCCACTCACTTAAATATTTAAGTGACAAATAGATGCTAGGAAATAATTCAGATTCCACTTCTCCAAAAGCAATATCTAAACGAGAAATCTGCTTACGTACAGACTTAGGTATTACTCTTCTAGTTCGACTGACAATTTCTCTTATAACTCTCTTGTTCATCGGCATCCCTTTATGTATTTACCTAATTCCCTCAATTGAATACCAACAAAAAATACTATTGTATTTGACACAATTCCTTGATAAGTAGCTGATTGATTTCTATTGGAATAGATTGGGGTTGGGCATCATCGGGAAAAGATGGACGAGTTTTATCCAAAATAGGTAGCAGGAAAGCATGAACTAGACGTTGTATCAAGCGGATATGGGGTGGTCTTAAATGGTTAGTAAATTTGTATTCTGGTAAGTTTGTTCCTGATTCCCAATATTGCAGCTTGGGTTCATTATTAGGTGTAATAAATTTGCGCCAGTCAGCTTGTGACCAGTGATGTTGTTCTGGCTGTGTCCAGTTTTTTCGGTTGATTTCATCAGCCATCATTATTGCCCGCAAAGTACACCGACGGTTTAGCTGAATTGGATCACGATTTGGATAGTGGCGAATTGGTAGCCGTTCTTTAGCTAAAAAGCCAGCATTAATGGGAAAAGAGCAGGTAATGGGCCATTGCATCGTGCTGCGATACCGACATAATCGAGGTTCACTGTAATAACTAGGAATGAAATAACGACGACGCTCTGCAATGGGCCGTTTCCGATCTGCGAGGGTTTCTTCACCACGTTCCCATGCTTCCATCTCTGATTGTGTGAGTTGAAAATCATAGTATTGGTGATACACAATTGTTTCATGTTTTCGTAGACGGGTTTTCACAAATTCCGGTGGCAGAATGTGGTGAAATTCATCCGCATCCACTCGCAAAAACCAATCTCCATCTTGCATAAATTGGCGGGCAAAATTAAACATATACCCACGGAGCCTAGTTTCAGCAAAGTAAACAGGCTGTTTACGAATGGGTATTACCCGCTTGTCTTTGGAGGCAACATCCAACACAATTTCCCATGTGTCATCCACACTACCAGTATCGAAGATATATATAGCATCAGCCCATGTCAAAAGATGTTCTAGACACTGTTTAATAATATCCCCTTCATCTCGAACGGGAAGTAAAGTATGAAATTTCATAGTTTTTTATTTAGTTATTAAGTTTTACTCTAATAAGCTAAAGTTTTTAATCTTGCCAGTCTATTATTATAGGTTTTTTACGAAGGTTAAAATATTTTTCTAAAGCTTTGTTTGGTAGAGGTTTACGATATTTTCTATAAAACCAAATTTGATTGGGAATTGAAACTAGTCCCAGTATAATTCCTGAATATCGCTGCATTTTTATAGAATAAATTACTCTGTTAAACACTTGCAAAATTGCTAGTCCCCACATACTAAATGGGTAACGTACATATGCTAGTAAAGCAATATTTGCAATGTTGGCAGCATTAATTTTAGTATTTTTATGATGTTGGTGAGCGGTATCATGGTATACTCTCAACCAATCTGTTTGTAATATTTTTCGATCTTGGGCGTGCAGTTGTATGGCAATATCTACTTCTTCAGCTCCGTAAGCCCATTGTAATTGCATGTAACCATCAGTTTTCAAAAAATCAGTTTTTTTGTATGCACAACCACAACCTTCAAACGTAGCAACCCAACGTGTAGATTGAGTGTCATATCCAATGGATTGGTTTTGGTAATAAATTGCTGAAGCTACTACAGAAGTATCGGGATACACTTGGAAGATATGTAAAAGACGAGCAAAGTAATCTTTGTCAAGAGGGTAAGAATCATCATCAAAGCTAGCTATAATTTCGTTTTGAGCTGCTTTTATGAGTAAATTTCTCCCACCACCAGGGCCAATATTAACCTGACTCTTAAAAATTTTAACATCACTAAAATGCTTATTAAGCGCTTGCTCACTTTGCTCATCGTTGCCATCAATGTGAACAATAATTTCATTTGGTAGGGGATCACAGTCTAAGATTTTCTGTATTGTTGTGAGCAACATTTCTGCACGATTATATGTTGGAATCACAACAGATATTGGACATACTTTAGTATTGATGGAGTCGAACATATTTATAAAGTATTACTCAAGAAGTATGAGTTAACATTACATACTTTCTAATATTTAGATGACAGAATGCTAATTATTTACTTTTTTGAAAATTGCATATCCATTACGGAGAGAAGGATTATGAGCAACTAGGACATAGTTTGGAGTTAAGAGTAGCTTCTGGTAATTGTTGTAGTTTTCAAAGGTACTAATATCATCAAGTATCACAAATTTTGCTTCACACATTGAAGATAATTCAGCGCTGATAGTTAATTCCGAACTGTCAATTACCATAACATCAAAATGATGTATTTGGTTGGATTTTTGAATTTTGTTGATAACCAAATCTAAAATATGTGATACATTTTTATCTAAAATCGATGAGATATCATAGCATTTGACATAAAAATCATTAGTATAGCGTGTTTGCAATTTAACGAATTTAGGTGTTGAAAAGTTGATACAGATTGCTATTGGCTTGTTTTGATTTTTCTGAATACCTGTTAGAAATGCCTCGGTGCTTCCCTCGTTTGCAGAAGCTCCAATTAATATCGCTGTTTTAACATCTTCTTCACTTAGCAATTTTTGAATTTTATGGAATAATTCATCATTCTTTCTAACTGATAAATTATAAGGTAGAAAATACCCACTTTTATTTTCTAAAGCATGTAATATTTTAAGACTTGGTAGTAGTATTTTAAAATATATCAACCTTCTGAGCTTGATAATGTAATCGGGTCGTAATCTATGTTGTCCTTGAAAAACACTTGATAGTATTGTAGATAATTTAATAACAAAATGATTTTGATATTTAATTAATAATTCTGTTGTTAAGTCACAACGATTGTTTTGATCTTTATTTAAAGATTGAGGTTCTGATTGGAATATCTGGCTCAATTTTTCTGAAAATTGAGTTTGTTGACATTCTTTAAGCATAATACAGAGATGATTAATCCATTCATTTAAGTTACGATTAGGCAGTTGATGAATACTATAGCGATACCGAGATTTGTCACTGCAAGGTAAAGTAAATTCATCTCTATTACTAAGAATATTGATAACCCAACGAATACGATCTAGTTCAGGGTGACTAAGTGATGGAAATTGCTTAGCACGATTGATAGCTTCATTTAATTTTCCTTGACACAGAAGGGAAATAATAAAATAAGCCCACTCTACTGGTTCGGGATCTAATGCTTTGTATTCCTCAAGTGTATATTTAATTAGTTGAACAAGCCAATAGTGTGCTGCTACGGCATCACCTTTGTAAAGCTTGCAAATTGCTAATCTAAGTTTTGGCTCAGGCATGCATGTATAGTTTAAGCAGCGCAGATAAAAATTTTCAGCTTCTTCGTATTTACCGACCCAAAGTTGTTCATCTCCTTGACGTAGAAGCTCTACACTTAATCCATTGCAGATGATATGTGAATTTTTAATTCCAGAAGATGTTTCTACAATGGTAAGTGGCTCAAAAGGACTTCTCTGAACAATATTTTGATTAGGCTTAAGGTTTTTATAAAGATTAAACCATTGAAAGATTTGATCTCGTTGTTTTAAGGTGTGTCTAGAGTGAACAAGTTGATACCCTGTATTAGTAATTCTTTCCAATACATCGAGATTGTGGAATAGGTAGTCAAGCTTATCGAGTAAATTATGTTCATCAATAAAGACACAGTTGTCCATATCAACAAAGCCCGCAGCTTCAAGGGCTGAACTTTTTTCTGTAAGGAGACAGGACTTAGATGCTGGTATCTCAAAATGTTTACGAACAATCTCTTTTACTACTGAACCACATGTTGGTACACACCAAGAAGCATTTATCGTGCGGGCATACTGCTCACCAAATATCATTCGTGAGGTTGAACGCTTGTCATATCCAGCATGGGGGCAAATTAGTGAGGGATAATATTGAGCAATTATCTTGTAGATTCGTTGCCTCCAAGGATACTCAGCACCAGTAGCTCCAGTTAAAAGTAATGGAATAATTTTGGGTTGATTATAGTCTCGATACATGTCAGCATCTATAAAATTTGGCCAGACAAATAAATTGTCGGCAATCTCTGGAGTGTATTCAGCTGTAGTAGTACAAATAGAAAAGAATGTTTCTATACCCCAATGCTCCATATCAGAAAGAAAACCTGGACGACAATCACACCATGAGTCTCCGTTATGAAAACCTAGTTTAGGTATTTGTGGGTAAGCAAAAGTGTTTTTAATATTTATTCGTTCAGCAATATATTTAACACCACTTTCAAACAGTGTTAGATCTGGTTGGTATTGATCGCAAATTTGCTGATAATCACAATCATCATTAACTACTATTACTTCAAAGAACTCTGATAAGCATTTAACGTGAAGTTGCATATGTAACTTCATGAAGTCTGGTGCTCTTTTATACCTCCATTTAAAAAACACAAGCCTTGGCTTTGTACTGTTTTCCATTGCATCCCTTTCCTAATCTCTACAAATATTCTTTAAAACTAGATTAAAACGTGACAAAATCTTTTTATAATGTTCTATTCCGTTTATTTTCTAAGTCTGTAATTTAATGGAATAGTGGTAAAACAAACGCTTTTTCTTGCACCTGTTAACTTTTAGTGAAGTTATCGAATTTTCCTTAATACCACTACTAGCAATCAATATATCTTCTGAGCATTTCATTCCTCATAATAAAAAAAAATATCGCTCTCCACAAAGAAAAGCGATCGCACTATTCATACCTTTAATCTTCTATTATTCAACAGGGGCTACACTTACTCGTCGCCGTCGTTCTTTACGTCTAGTCCCCCCTGCCATTTCATACTCATTGCTATCTTTGCCAAACTTGGATGCAATGCCATTCATCATACGCTCTGAGAGACTTGATAGATTCTGCTCTGCCTCCAAAACTTCACGATAGGCCTGATCAACCTTTGATAATATGGCGTTGTAAATCTTAAGTTTTTCCCTAGTATTCTCAACAGAATTTGTAAATTCTTGCATGGATAGACCATTGCCTAAGTCCAACCCCTCATCAATAGACATGAAACCGGCAATCCGGCGGTCTGCTTTTTCCAAAATTACTGAACTTCGCTTACGTCTGCTCATAGATTCGGCATACCCTTAGTGAAATGACACTTAGATTCTAAAAAATGGTTAAATAAAGTCATAACCGTAATCTTGGGGAAAAATTAGGAGCATTTTTCCGAATCTCTATGAAATAAGTCCGTAAGTTCCGAAAAGATTGAAAGCAATTGTTGTAATGTATAAGCAAAACCAACAAATGCTTATATATTTCCCAGAAAAACTTAAACTTTTCTAATCAAAGCTTTAATCTTCATAAGAAACACTTCAAGCTTTTTGTAAATACTTAAACAAGTCTTATGCAAACTTTCTTTTTTATAGAAAAGCTTCAAGCGATCGCTTCAATCGTTTGAAGTTTTTCAATGAATGTTAATTTATTTTCAAGTTTTAAACTTGACAAGCTGTTTTCAAAACCTCAGCCACCCGATCCTGTTCTTCTTTAGTCATCTGGTGAAACAGTGGCAAAATAATTGCACGCTCCTGAGCTTGTTCACTTTCAATTAAGCGTTGACAGTTTCCTTGTTTGCAATCACAAGCATCACCATCAATTCCACAAGACCAAGCTTCTATACTGTAAGCTGGTTCTCGATGGGCGCACATAATTCCCCGACGTGTCGATACCCCAGCATCTAACATCACCTGCATCACTTGCACTTGGTCACATTTTTCTGGCAACCTCACACAAAAACTCTGCCAGTTACTTTTTGCCCAAGCTGGTTCTGTCGGTAATTTCAATCCTGGTACATCTGCCAATATTTCCTGATACCGTTGTGCCAAATAACGCCGACGTTCGACAATTTCAGGAAGCCGTTTGAGTTGTTCCCGTCCAACTGCTGCTTGGATATCAGTCATCCGGTAGTTGTAACCAAGCATGGGATAAGACTCAAATATTACCTGTTTTGCTCCGTGACGTACGGTATCGGGAACGCTCATTCCGTGTTGTCGCCAGAGACGAAATTGTTTATCCCATTCTGGGTTATTAGTGGTCAGCATTCCCCCATCACCAGTGGTGATTACTTTGCGGGGATGAAAGGAAAAACAGGCAATATCACCATGTGGTTTACCGATTTTCTCCCACTTTCCATCCCAAAGAATTTCACTGGCGATCGCACAGGCCGCATCTTCAATTACTGGTAAATTGTGATTGCGGGCAATGTCCAAGATGGGTTTGAGGTCGCAAGGCATCCCCATTTGGTGGACAATGAGAATAGCGCGAGTGCGATCGCTAATCACATCTTCAATCAACATCGGGTTAATGTTATATGTTTGTGGCTCAATATCCACAAACACTGGGATTGCTCCACAATAGCGGATGCTGTTAGCGGTGGCAATATAGGAATGACTGACGGTAATCACTTCGTCCCCTGGCTGTACTCCCAGAGCTAACAGGGCCAGGTGTAGCGCTGTTGTGCAATTGGAGACAGCACAAGCAAATCTTGCTCCTAGGTAAGCCGCAAACTCTTGTTCAAAGGCGGAGACTTCTGGGCCCTGTGTCACCCACCCAGACATAATTGCACGCCTAGATGCCTCTGCTTCGGCTTCACCCATCCAGGGTTTAGCAATAGGAATAGTTTGTATTTTTTCAGACATTACTTGTTTCCTTAGTCTGCTTTTCAGAACGCCACCAATTCACCAACCGACGTAACCCCTCTTCTAAAGAGACTTCTGCTTCAAAACCCAATAATCTCTGAGCTTTACTAACATCTGCAAGTCGGCGCTGTACGGGGTTGACTTTGCGTTCTGGACCGTATTCTGGCTGCAAGTCCGATCCCATTACCTTAGTCAAGCTATAGGCGAGGTCATTCAAACTGCTTTCAACACCACTAGCAACATTAAATACCTCGTCTGTCACATCGGCTTTAGCCGCTAAAATATTGGCTCTAGCGATATCCTCGATATACACAAAGTCCATAGTCTGCTTACCATCACCAAAAATAAGTGGTGGTTGACCTGCGGCGATCCGATCCATCCATCGGATCAGTACTTCGGTGTAAACACCATAAATATCCATACGCGGTCCATAGACGTTGAAATAGCGTAAAGCTACATAGTCTAAACCGTACATCTCGTAGAAACTACGTAATAATCCCTCATTAAAGACTTTCGCTGCACCGTAAAGGGTACGGTTATTATAGGGGTGATGAGATTCGGTGGTGGGGAAATCCTCTGCCATTCCATAAATAGAAGCAGAAGAAGCAGCAACTACTTTTTTGACTTTGGCGTTGACTGCGGCTTCCAAAACATTAAATGTGCCATCAGCCAATACTTCCAACGCCAAACGGGGTTCCTCAGCACATTGGGTAATGCGGATGGCTGCTTGGTGAAAGACATAATCTACACCTTGCATAACTTCCCCTAAAAGTTTTTGATCTCGAATATCGCCTTCAACAATCACCAAAGGTCCATTTTCTTTTGTCCAAGCCAGGTTCGCCAGTCGTCCGCGCGTGAAATTATCCAAAACAATAATTTCCCCAACTCCCTCTTTAACTAGTAAATCAGCAATATGGGAGCCAACTAAACCTGCGCCACCTGTAATTAATACGCGACTATTTTGCATTTTCTTTTAGTTTAATTATTTGCTGTTCAAGAATTTGAATACTTCCATAAAAATTATATATAAATACTAGGAAAAGGAGAGAGTTACGACTGAATAAAAGTCTATTTTTCTAGTAGATTTTGACTATACTAAAAACGGCTTTGGGCTTTACTTTTTGAAATAGCTAAAAACTTTATTAGACAAGGATTCAACTACTTTTCTAAAGCCCAGCTATTAGCCGTTTTTAGTATAAATAATATCTACACAGAGAATGCAAACTTCTCACCTGCAAAGTCGTCGTTTACTAGTCCCATCTTGCCGCTTCTCGCGTCTACCGTAAACAAGGCATTCTTTTTCCTACTCTTGTCAGCAGCAAGGGCGTATAATTGTCCAGAGGAAGAGAAATTCAAATCTTTAACATCATCGACGAGAGGGCTTCCTTCAAAGTTCAGTGGGGTCAGTCTCTGAATTTTAACCTTACCAGTAACTACGGCTTTATCCTGCAAGTTGAACAAGATTAAAAAGGGGATTCCTTCTGGACCAGTCTCGGTTGCAAAAATATTTCCCTTGGGATCTTGGCATAGGTTAGCAAATCGGTGGTCAGGCGGCAATTGAGGTAGACCCAGCTCATCGTTAGAAAGAATTTTACCGTTTCTGGAATCAATCGTTTTGAACGCAAAAGGTGGGGTACCTTCAGTTCCAACTATGCACAAAAGTTGATCATTGGGAAGGCTTAACAAGCTTTCAATGGTCTGATCTGCTGTCTCTAAATCTAAAACTTTTTTCGCTCTAAATTGAGGATTCTTAGCACTTCCGACAGTATAAATGAGATGGTTAAAATAACCATTTCTTGTGTTAGAGACTGTAGTAATTACTAGATTCCCATCTCCGAGTGCGGTTAATTTTGTAATTCGATCAGAGTCACCAGTAAAAAATGCCCGAGATTTTTTCTGTACAGACGATGGATTATCGACAGCCTGAACTGGTACATTAGTTTTAGAGACAACCTTTCCCGTCCCCACGTCAGCAGTATTTAGTTCCACTGGCGGAGTTTGGTCTTCCCGATTTAAAGCATTGGATGTACTAGGAAGGTTTACTCCATAAAGAACCTCCTGACTCTTGCCGTTATTTTGACCATTATTTTGAGCAAGTGCCTTACTAGAGATATCGGCAACAATAGTGGAAGTCAAACTGGCAGCGGCCAGTTGGGTAAATTGTCGGCGTTTCAAAGGTGACATAGTTATATTTGTTGGGAGACTTTAAGGAACAATGAGGTTTGCATTTGGCGTTTGAGGTCTAGCTCCCATGTCTGCTAAAATATTGACAGTTATTTGCTTGACTCGAATATCTTCCCTTGCCGGGCTGACATCATTACTGTCTAGTCCCCAGGCCCACTGAACGGTTCCGGATGCAAAGACTTTAGCTCCACTACTGGCTGTGTAGCGAACTGAGTTAGCCTTGGTAAAATCCTGGTTAGCAGGGAGGGCTTGTTCTCCAGGCGGTTCGTCATAGTTTGGCAATACACTAGCGGGCTGAACTGTTGAGTTGGACAAGGTCACAAGACCCGCAGGAGCAGATCCATTATTAACGGTAAAATCCCATTCATAACCCACTAAAAGATTCAGCTGATCCCCATTCTGAAGTCCCGTATTTGCATAGTAAGGATCACTGCTGTTGCTGACGACAAAATTATAACCACCGTAAGTATTTCCAGTATCACTACCGTACATGACTCCTAACAAGGCGTTTTCCGGTCGTTGGTTCTGGACGCTGCGGAATTTATTAGTAGCTGCTGATGGTCCCTGCTGCTGGGCAACTGGATCTGATGCCCAATCTGGTTTGTAGCACGCCATTACTCGGTCTGGCTTCACTTGCCCAGCAGCAGAAGTAGAATTTTCAAACCTCACTCGCCAATAGCAAGTATTGGCAGAGAAAAATCCCAAATTAATTCCGGCATTGCGGCCAGCCTCGACAGCATCGCGTATCTCTTTAGACCAGTATTCATCGTGACCTACAGACAGGAATACTTTGTGATTATTGGGATTGAGAACTGTCTGCCCGTTGGCGTGAATCTGCATGTTGTCGGTGTAGGCGACATTGTAAGCTTGAGATTCCAGCCAGCGCACCATATTGTGTTCCCATCGCAGGGGTGTATTAACCTCGTTTTGATTGCTTGCCTGGGAGAAGGGTCGGTCGTAGGAAACCTTGTAAGCTCTTTGACCTCCAAGGCTATTAAAGCTGTACAAGCTATAACCCCCCGTTGTGCTATAAGCCAGAACAGTAGAAACAGCGCTCTGGAATAAGATATCAGCAGTGCTGCTATCATCTCGGACAACAAACCACACATGGGCCGCCTTGTTAGTTGCCTGATCAGTCAGCTTGGCGACATAAAGACCACTAGTCCAGTTATTGCCTACTTGCAAAACATAAGAAGTTGTCCAGTTACACTCGACCAAGCGGGTATTGGGATCTAAGGTACAGGCAGGTTGGGTTATACCATTGAGCGAACCACTGCTCACCATTAACCTTCCTCCCGTGCCACCATAGTAGCCCAAGCGGTAGATGTCAATGGTATATTGTCCAGCTTGTCCAAGAGAAACTTTAATGTCTAGCGATCCCCCTTTATTGACACTGGTTGCTGAGGCATAGCCAGCAATCTCGCCATTGGCTTGGTTGACAACCTTCCAGTTAGTCGTGCCAGGGTTCTGGTTTTCCAAATAGATGGGATTAGGATTGACTGGAGTTGCTGTCGCTGAGAAGGTGGTACTACCTATGCCCACTGCCGTCGCAGTTACTATCACCCCGTCAGGTCCGCTGGGAACAGATCCCAGCGTCAAGGTCGTACTTGCTTCACCGCTAGCATTAGTTACTGCACTAGCAGGTGAGACTGACCCTCCGCCATTGGTAACGGCAAAGTTCACCGTGACTCCTGACTGAGGATTGTTTTGAGCATTTACGACTCGCACGACTAGGGGGTTGGGTAGAGTCGTTCCTATCGCGCCAATCTGATTGTCTCCACTGACTTTAACCAAGGCACTGCCAGCAACAAAGGCGATATCGCGATAGTAGTTACTATTCTGGTAAGAACTGGTTGGGAAAGAATTCGGATTGACGTTGTACAGCCCATTGTTGCCGTCTGCTACTGAGCTAAGATCGCCGTTGGCTATAGAATTACTCAGTCCATTATAAGTTATGGCATAATAGGCATTGACGTTGACAGAGACGACGTAGGTCGTGTTAGCTTGAATGTTAACTGGCGTGCTGAGAGCCTGCTGCTGCCAGCCAGAGGTAGTTTCGTTAGTAAAAGTGACACTTGCCAGGAGAGTTCCCGTTTGTGTCCATATCTTGCCAACATGAGTTCCCGTCTCACTGGAGGCTTTCCAGAATCGAATGCCAAGAATTTGTCCTCCTTTAGCACTGCGGAATTTCATCCCTAATTCGTAGGGAACGTTATCAGTGAAATTTGGATTGCTAGGAGTTTGAGTCGTCAGAACTGTTTGTACATTTCCTGATGGATTAGCAGTTGCTGAGAAGGTAACGCTACCTATTCCGTTTGCTGTGGCACTGACAGTATTAGTAACAGGACTTATCGCACCAGGACTAGCTCCTAATGTTAAGGTGGTACTAGCCTGACCGCTAGCATTAGTTACTGCACTAGCGGGCGAGACTGACCCCCCTCCAGCGGTAACGGCAAAGTTCACCGTAACGCCGGATTGAGGATTCCCTGAACTGTCTTTGACTTGGACAACCAAAGGGTTAGGCAAAGTTACCCCTGTTGCACCAGTTTGATTGTCTCCGCTAACTTTGGTAATAGTCGGAAGAGCAATAGCCACAAAGTTTATATCGCGAAAATAATTAGTATTTCGGTAGGAATTGCTTGGGAAGGCTCCTGGAGTTCCATTAAACACACCATTATTGCCGTCTGCCACTGAGCTAAGATCGCCATTGACTATGGAAGTGCCCAGTGCATTAGAAGTGGCTACATAGTAGGAATTTACGTTGACAGAGACTACATAGGTCGAATTAGCTTGAATGTTAACTGGGGTGCTGAGAGCCTGCTGCTGCCAGCCAGAAGCAGTTTCGTTAGTAAAAGTGACACTTGCCAGGAGAGTTCCTGTTGCTGTCCAGATCCTGCCAGTGTGAGTTCCTGTCTCGCTTGGAGCTTTCCAGAAACGAATACTCGAAATTTGCCCTGCTGTAGCACTACGGAATTTCATTCCTAATTCATAGGGAACTCTGTCAGTGGTATTTGTAATACTTGGGGTTTGATTGGTAAAGAGGAAAGTCATGGCTTTTTTGTAAAGTATAATTATTTACTTTTACACCCTGATATGCCTGCGATCGCCAACAAAAAAGCGTGCAGTTGTGTGTAGGGCAACTGCATACTAATAACGAACTAAAAAGATAAATACTTAATGAAATTAAAGGCTTAGAGAGGTTGGGAAATCAACATTAACAGTTACTAAAAATTTTACTTTGTCAAGGTTAGAATAAGCATTCCCAACAATTTTATCAATATAATACTTCACAATTTTGTATTTTCTGTATTTTCCGATGGTTCATATCCTTCTCGCCAGCGTAAAAACCGAGCTGGGACACCTGTTACAATTGCATAAGGTGCTACATCCTTAGTGACAACTGCGCCAGCACCGACAATACTACCTTTTCCGATTATCACTCCAGGCAAAATAACTGCATTCATGCCAATATCGGCTCCTTCTTCAACTTTTACCGATTTAATCTCCAAGTCTGTTTGGATAATTGGAACATCAATCGGCAATGCGGTATGGGTCGAACCCAAAACTTTTGCTCCTGGTCCCCAGCCTACATAATCTTCAATAATCAAATCACGGGCATCAAAGTAACTCTGTGGACCGATCCAAACCTGATTCCCAATTACACACTTACCATCGAATCTTCCCTGAATGTAAGTTTGGGAGCCAATGAACACACTATTACCAATTTCAAAGGTTTCTAAATGCTTGAAACCTACACCACTAGCAATACGTACGCCGTGTCCAAATCTACTTGCGACTGCACGCCAAATAACTCGCCGCATTAAGGCATCAAAATCTCCATCACCCATAACAAAGCGAGCGTACAATTCGATTAATCCGTGATTACCGTATTGATGGCGTAAATACTCTGCCAGTCCCAGTTCATAATCTGGGTCTAGCTTCAATTCTTGTGAACCATGTACAGCTTTGACAATCCTACTTTTAACTAGCTCAGACATTTAAATACTCTCACGCACGGCAGCACTGACAAATTCTATTTGCTCTGAAGAAAGTTCTGCACACATTGGCAAGGAAAGTACTTCATTGGCTACCAATTCAGCACAAGGAAAGTCACCAACTTTATATCCTAAATCTGCATAAGCCTGCTGCAAGTGTACAGGAATAGGATAATGAATCCCTGTCTGAATTTCCCGCTCTTTTAGTTTTTGTTGTAGTGCATCCCGGTGGTGAGTACGCACGGCATAAACGTGGTAAACATGATAACTATAGGGCATCACCCTTGGTGTTGTGATGCTTGAGTTTGCCAAGAGTTGATCATACAAGGCTGCATGTTTCCTGCGTGCTTCTGTCCAAACATCTAAATAGCGTAACTTGACTCGCAAAATTGCACCCTGGATACCATCCATGCGATAGTTATAACCCTTAAGAACATGGTGATATCTTTGTTCTTGTCCCCAGTCCCGCAACATCTTGATGATACGGGCATATTCGGGATTATTAGTGACTACTGCGCCACCTTCACCATATGCACCCAGATTCTTACCTGGGTAAAAACTAAAACAGCCAATGTCCCCAATACTGCCTACTCGTTGCCCTTTGTATTCAGCGCGGTGAGCTTGGGCAGCATCTTCAATCACGGTCAAACCATGACGCCGAGCAATTTCCATGATCGGGTTCATGTCTGCGGGTTGACCGTACAAGTGTACTGGCAAAATGGCTTTAGTTTTTGCGGTAATGGCTTGTTCAATTTTGGTGACATCAATCGTGTAGGAAACCGAGTCAATATCTACAAATACGGGTGTCGCCCCGGTATACACAATTGCCGCAACCGTTGCAACAAAAGTAAAAGGTGTTGTAATTACTTCGTCACCGGGGCCGATCCCAGCTGCCAATAGCGCTAAGTGCAGGGCGCTGGTTCCTGTATTTAAGGCTATACCGTAATCGGCATTGCAATATTGGGCAAACTCTTGTTCAAAAGCTGTGACTTCACTACCCAAAATAAATTGAGTACTTTCCAATACCTTGAGAACAGCAGTATCAATCTCTTCTTTAATACTTAAGTACTGGGCTTTTAAATCTACAAATGGAATCATACTGCTACCTGTGCTAAATTCAGTTCAACTAATTGACCATGCTGCTTCATAGACTGGGTAGCAGCTTCCAAAATTCTTACTACTTGCAGCCCTGCTTGACCATCTGTGATGGGGCGATCGCCTTTTTCAATACAATCAATAAAGTGCAACCCTTCTGTCCGTAGTGCTTCTGTCATATCTAAATGAGGTGACCACATATCTCCTGTGCGGTAACCAATCAACATTTGATATACGTTTTCCGCAGGATTACTGCCATTGAGTGTAATGCCTTTATCGTAGATTTTGACTTTTTCGCTTGGTTCTAAGTCATCGTAAACAATCATGCGTTGGCTACCACCAATCAATGTGCGGCGTACTTTCACTGGTGCTAACCAGTTGACATGAATGTGAGCAATTAAGTTACCTTCAAAGAACAAGGTCAAATAGGCAATATTTTCCGGTTCTCCAGGAACATGACTCATGCCCGTGGCCGAAACGGCATAAGGTTGAGATGGCAATACATAGTTCATAATTGAGAGGTCGTGGACTGCCAAATCCCAAATCACATTGACATCATGTTGGAAGAGTCCCAAGTTAACGCGTACAGAATCATAGTAATAAATATCACCAATAGCATTGGTAACTACTAGATCCCGCATTTTACGCACTGCACCCGTATAGACAAAGGTGTGATCCACCATCAATACTAAGTTGCGTTTTTCTGCCTCTTCAATTAACCGCAGGGCTTGCTCTGAAGAGACTGTCATTGGTTTTTCTACCATTACATGCTTACCAGCCTGTAATGCAGCCAAAGCCAAGTCGAAGTGGGTAGACACAGGTGTGGCGATCGCCACAGCGTCTATTTTGGGGTCGTTAAATATATCACGGCAATCTGTTGTAATATCTATTTTTGGGTATCTTGCTTGTACTTTCGCCAGCAGTTCTGGTTTAAAATCGCTGACTGTTTTCACTTGTGTTCCTGGAATTTCAGCAAAGTTTCTGACCAGATTCGGACCCCAGTATCCGTAACCGATGACGCCGATATTAATGTTGTTACCCATTGTTGTCTTATACGTTTTTGTTAATGAACTTTTGACTATACATAAATGCAATACCCATAACTTTTTAATTAGGAGTTACAGGTGCTTTGATATTTCATTGCTTTTATAGTCTTGGTAGTAGTGCTGATTGATTAGCTACAAGCACTCGCTGTCATTTCTGCATTTTGGGAGCGATCGCGTACATCACCGATGACACGAGCAGGTACTCCCACAACAATTGCATAATTGGGAACATCACGAGTAACTACTGCCCCAGCGCCAACGATGGCTTTTTCCCCAACTGTCACACCTGCTAAGATGGTGGCATTGCTACCAATAGATGCACAGCGTTTGACTCGTGTCTCTACTACATCCCAGTCATCATCTGTTTTTAAACTACCATCTTCATTTGTGGCACGGGGAAAAAGGTCATTAGTAAACATCACACCATGACCGATAAATACCTCATCTTCGATGATGACGCCTTCACAAAGGAAACTATGGGAGGAAATTTTACACCGACTACCTACAGTGACATTTTTCTGGATTTCCACAAACGTACCAATCTTCGTGTCATCCCCAACGGTGCAGTTGTAAAGATTTACAAGTTGGGGATGAAAAATTTTCACATTCTTCCCTAACTTGACATCATCATTTATTGGCATTATTCATTCCCCTTTAATTAATTGATTAATATTTTTCTCCAGTTTTCCAAACCGCATCTTCTAAGTAAGTACATTCATCAGCTTGCCATGGATAATCTGGTCGTTCAAATTCGTGCATACTGACTTCAAACTGGCAAATTTCTCGGAGATTTTCTAACAAGGTTTCGCTACGTCGTTCGGAAAACCACGTTGTTAAGGTATATGAACCCATGTAAAGCCGCAATTTAGGTATCTCACATCGAAAAATATGAGTTCCCGGTTCATGACGAAAAGGTGCATCAGAGAAAAACCAAAAAATAGCTACTGGCTGTTGCAAGGCACTAACTATTTGAAATGAAAAGGATAGACTTTCATGGGGTTTCTCTATATTTAAGGCAAACTCAAAGGTAATAGGTTTTCCCCAGCACTGAATTGCTTCTCCTTCGGAAGTATGCACTCTCGCCCAAGCTACATAATTGCCTGTTTTGTTTGTAGGAGCTTGGTAATAGCCAGCTTGCTCGGAATCATCTTTTTGCCCTGTAAGATATAACTGCACTGCTTTGGAAGTATTACCATCAAACTGAATGTTACCTTTAGAAAGCAATATGCAACGTTTGGTTAACTGGGCAATAGCCTGCATACTATGGCTGACAAACAAGACTGTGCGCCCTTCTTTGGTGGCGACATCTCCCATTTTCCCTAAGCATTTCTTTTGAAATGCGGAATCGCCCACTGCTAACACTTCATCTACAATTAAAATTTCTGGCTCTAAGTGGGCAGCAACGGAAAAAGCAAGGCGTACATACATTCCAGAAGAATAGCGCTTGACTGGTGTATCTAAAAACTTTTCTACTTCCGCAAAAGCAACTATTTCATCAAACTTCTTCTTAATCTCGACTCTACTCATCCCCAAAACAGAACCGTTGAGGAAGATGTTCTCCCGCCCTGTAAGTTCAGGGTGAAATCCCGTCCCTACTTCTAAGAGGCTTGCTACCCGCCCTTTAATAGTGATGCGTCCTTTCGTTGGTTCGGTAATGCGGCTCAGAACTTTTAAGAGTGTTGATTTTCCGGCTCCGTTGCGTCCAATCACACCAATGGCTTCACCCTGCTTAATCTCAAAAGAAATTTCTTTTAATGCCCAAAATTCTTCACGGGTAGGATTAGATATTTTTTTGGTGTCGGGCTTAATTAGTCTCTTTGTCAGAGATTTTGCTCCATTCGCAATTACATCTCTTAGAGCCTTGTAACGGTAGCGGCCAGAGTTATCTTGTTGGTGAGCAATAATAAATTTTTTACCGAGATTTTCGACGCGAATTATGGTGTCAGACATCTGCTCTACTCCTTCCTAAATAACGTCAGCAAACGTCCGTTCCATTTTACGGAAGTACCAAATGCCACTTACTAGTAACAAGGCAACTAATCCGACAGACAGTGTAAATCCAGGTAAGTAAATTTGTGACTCCCCACCTAAAATTGCCCAGCGAAAGCCATCAATCACACCCACCATAGGATTTAATGAGTAAAGTAATCGCCACTGCTGTGGCACAACACTACTGCTAAATCCTACAGGTGAGATATACAAGCCAAACTGCACAATAAAAGGTACTATGTAGCGAAAATCACGATATTCAACATTCAAGGCTGCCAACCACAAACCCACTCCAATTGATGCTGCAAAGGCAATTAAGATAAATACTGGTAGAGTTAATATACGCAAATTTGGCACAAAATTATACCATGCCATTAAACCTAACAGTATCATCCCTGAGATCATGAAATCTACAAAGCTGACTATTACTGCACTAATTGGTACTATCAGACGGGGAAAATATACTTTAGAAACTAAGTTGGCATTGCTAATTAAGCTATTACTACTTTCACTCAACGCATTGGCAAAAAACTGCCAGGGAAGCATAGCAGAAAATACTAAAATTGGATAGGGCGCTCCCTCTGAAGGCAATTTAGCTAAATTTCCAAATACTACGGTGAAAACAACCATTGTTAAAAATGGTCGGATCAATGCCCAGGCTATGCCGATCGCAGTTTGTTTGTAACGCACCAAAATATCTCGCCAAGCAAGAAAATATAATAGCTCCCGGTAGCGCCAAATGTCTTTCCAATACTGACGTTCGGTGCGTCCAGCCTCAATTATTAATTCTTGGTCAGAGGCGATTTCTCGACTATTCATAATTATCTGTAATACTAGCTCTTCTTTTGAACGTTTCCGATAATGAGCGCACCTTCTCTACAATTCGCCTCCAAATAGTAGAAATGAAGGTTACGTTGGAGGGACTGAGATCAAAAGACCATCGAAGCCCAACTCCTAAACAAATAGCAATCTATTATGTTTTTAAATAAATTTGGTTTTGCTCGTTATGAGGCAAAAAAAGCTATGTAACTAAAAAATCGAATTGTTGTCTTTTAATAACTATTAAAAGCTTTGATTATCGCTGGAAAACATAGTCAATCACCGCCATTTTAAACTGTTAAACATCATACATTATTAAGGCTAATATATGATTTATTTTGCACTTATCATTATGGTAAAAAATACAAATCTCAAACACAAAATATTAAATATATCAAGACAAATTTATGGTTATCTAATTTGTATTTGAACAAAGTATGTATCTACTAATAGAAATTCTACTAATAAACGCTTGATTCCTAGTTTCATTGATCCTAATTAATACTCCGCAGCAATACATCTAAATATTGTCGAGATATGATCTCAGACGTATAGTGCGATCGCATATACTGACGACCAGCCTTACCCATACGCTTTGCTAATTCCCGATCTTGACTAAGCAGGCGAATAAACTCAGCCAAACCATGGCTATCTCCATTTTCAAAGGTATCACCACAATTGGCTTGTGTAATCATTTGTCTTAGATATGAATACTCGGAACAAATGACTGCAACTGGACGCCCAGTCGCCAAGGCTGGATAAAGTTTACTGGGAGCAACCAAGCTTTCCATGCCCTCATCAACACTAACTAGAGATAAGTCACCAGCTGTGAGCGAGTAGGGTAATACTTCTTTGTCTTGATAAGGCAAAAATACAAAATTTTTTTGCAGCCCTAAGCGATTTACCTCCTTAATAACTTCTTCTTTTTTGGCTCCACTACCGATAAACACAAACTGGATTGGTTCATCTTGGAGTAGTTTTGCAGTCTCCAAGATTGTATCCATATCGTGACAACGACCCATGTTACCTGAGTAGACCACACTAAACTTATTGACTAAGTTATGCTTCCATGCAAACCAGTTTTCTTGTTTGGCAATAGGTACAATTAAATCAGGATCTCCCCAACTGTGAATTACAAAAATCTTATCTTCGACCTGTGGACAAATAGTAGCCACTCGCATTTTCATTGCGGGACTCAGAACTATGATTGCTTTGGATTTTTGCCAAACTAACTTATTAAGTTTTCGCCACAGCTTTGCTATCCAATGATCTTTTGAGATTACATTCAGAGCGATCGCAATATCTGGATAAAGATCATAGAGTATGCAAACATAGGGAAGTCTAAACCAGGTATGAGCAAGATAACCCAGAATTGGCAAAAATGGTGGTGCTGTGGTCAATAATAATAAGTTGAAACGACGACCATTTTTTAGTAAATGGAGTGCAGCACGCAGAGTAAATAGAACTCCATTAACTGCTTTACCTCGAATTCGTCCCGGCCATAGTTGAGCAGTACGCGATCGCTGCACTAGTACTTTACCCAACTCCTGGATTGATGGGGCATGAGAAGATTTAAAAGCATATCCTGGTTGACTTGTAAAAACTTCAATGTCCACCCCAAGATATCCCAATTGTCTGGTGAGTTCTTCTAGCAATTGTCCCGTGGCAGCGTAATCAGGAGGAAAAAACTGAGTCATGACCGATAATTTGATCATTTTTCCAGTTTTTAGCAACTGCTCACTTTTAGCATCTAAACTATCTGAATTAATAGAGTTAGATAGAAACAATTTTTGATTAATCCATTTACTGAGTGTCATTGGCTATATCCTGTACAAATACTTTTCTAGACGCCGTTTCTAATAAAATAAGGCACTAAAATACACATTAATTAATAAAAACATATTTGAAGATCGCAGTACTGAATACAACACAAATAAACGGAAAAGAATTTGTTAACTGTCTTCAGAGTACTTAATCTAAACTAAATAGAAAAATTGATTTTCTAAAAATTATACAAGCATTTCTCCGTAAATTTTATTTTATAGTTATTTAGGTGTTAAGGTAATATATTTTGCCTTAAATACAGGTATTTTCATATAAGTTTCAAGGAATCTTTAAAAAGTAAATTAATTGCATCATTTTTGGTAAACAGACAAACAAAACTGAGACGAGTAATATTGTGTCTCAACCAATATCGCCATATAAAATATTTCAAACCATGATAGATGTTTGCCAAACAGACACAGAATCTACAACAGAAACTGTAAGATAACTAATCTATGTCTCACTCAATCAGTATTATCTAATTTTTAAACATGGAAACATCTCCTGTGTTTTAAAGATATGTTTCATACACAAACTGTAACTCTAACAAAATACTAATTAGCTTCATCGACTTTATCCTGTATTAAAAGATTTGTATCAAAAGACTTATCGAAATGCTGCAGAATTGCTTTCAGTCACTAATAGGGTAAAAACACTTTGAGTATTTAACTGTATTATTTGATACTAACCAGTTATCAGTTAATTATTAATTGAGGTTTTCTAATACTATGAATGACAAATTAGTTAATTTTATATTGCATCGAAAAACAATGTCAGTTTGCTTACATGAATTGGTATGTGTAGGTTTAAAATTATACAACAACACAACATGTAAAAACAAAATTACTCGAATATCAACTTTTTAATATAATGTTGTTATCAAGTTATTTGCTTGCGGTTATACAATATTACTTAAAAGCCTTGGCAATACAGCTTTTTAAGGAAGCAGCATCTTGTACTTATCTTCACCTGTAAATTCTGGATGATACACCACTGTTTTATATCTTACATAATTAAAAATCATCAGTTTGTTGGTTGTTTGTCATAACATCTATCTGCATGAGTATATTAGCATGTTTCAAATTTATTCTTATATTGAGACTCTAAAGACAATATGTTAGTCTTATATTAAAAAAAGCATGTAATAAAAAGTACATATTTTTCTTAGATTTAAGTAGCCTATTTGCAAAACAGTCTCGAAATTGCTATTCAAAAAGAACTTAAATTTAATACAAAGAAAATAAACAAAAAAATATTGTATAAAGAATGACTATACTATACTAACTAAATAAACTAAGTGTGATTAAATTTACTTTTATATGAGGTAAAATGTTAATATATTTTTAGTTTTAGCAGCATATTAAATGCTTTCTTGCTTGCTATTTAAAAACATATAATTTAGTCCTCTTTTATCACTTTAGTCTTATAAAACATAGTGTCATGATGGTTTCTGGGTATGAAATATAATCTCTCGTTGAGTTTTCTATTTCTAATGCTTTGAAAAGACAAGTTGGTGTTGCATAATGACACGACTATTTTGGTATTCTCATCAACAGTAATTACCATGTCTCAGTGTTTGGGAGTCAGCCTCAATCATCCGATGATTGGGCAAAGGCATAAAGTATTACTCAAAATCACAGCAATTCCAAATGCAGATTGAATATTTACCAAACTCATAAAACAGGATTATATTGCTGAAAACTACCGTAAAAAATTTAGTATTTAGACGGCATAGTATTAGTAAAACAAATCTTTGTCTATTCTCTTTTGGCCAAGCTGTACTATTAAGCTGCACATAGTACATTATTAAGCACGGTATTAAGCTTGAGTAAGGCAGCACATGAATTTATAAACCGATGATATACTTTAGTCACAATTATGTAATCATCGCTATTTA
Source organism: Fischerella sp. CENA71 (assembly GCA_024239075.1). GTDB lineage: Bacteria > Cyanobacteriota > Cyanobacteriia > Cyanobacteriales > Nostocaceae > Pelatocladus. The sequence goes on from JANBVI010000027.1 coordinate 335,917, forward strand.
ATCAAAGACAAGTATATATACTGTGATGCTTAAAAATTATACATAAACATTACTATAGCTACTTTCTGTGGGATTGCATTTAATTCAAACTGCATATAGCAAATAGTACCTATAGATTTACCAAATCTTTATAAACTATGGATAATCGGTCATATCATCCCTCAAGTTCTGATAGAAATCAGAACTTCTTACCGCAGCAACTGAGTAATCAATTTCCACCTTTTCCTTTATCTGACATCCAAGGAGATGATTGGAATTTACGAGATATTTTAAATGTTGTAAGGCGGCGAGTACTAGTCATAGCCGGAGTACTAGCTGTTGTGATGACAGCTACAGTATACTCATCCCTAAAGCAAAAGCCTGTGTATGAAAACAGTTTTAGGCTATTAGTCGAACCTCTTAATAATGAGAACAAATTGCCAGAACTGGATTCTCAGCAAAACTCTAGTTCATCAAACCCTAGTCTGGATTATGAAAGTCAAATACAGGTTCTCAAAAGTCCGGGACTAATGAGAAATATTGTTATGAGATTGCAAAAAGACTATCCAGACATTAATTATGATTACTTACTAAAATCTTTGACTATTACTCGTCTCGGTGAAACCAGGATTATAGAAGTTGGTTATAAGAGTGATAATCCGGTTAAAGTCAAAGCTGTACTGGATGAGATTGCTAAAACTTATTTAAAGTATAGCTTGGAACAGCGTCAAACTAGTCTGCGACAAGGTCTCAAGTTTGTAAAAGAGCAACTGGTAGTCATGCAGAGGCGAGTAGATCAGCTGCAAAAAGAACAGCAGATATTCCGACAAAAGTATGATTTTGTTGATCCAGAAACACAGGCACAACAAATAGTTGCTCAAGCTAGTAGTCTATCTCAACAAAGACAAACAATTAATCAGGAGTTAGCTGTAGCTCGTAACAATTTAGCGAGCTTACAGGGAGAAGAAGGAGAATTGGCTACACTGAATAATGCACCTTTGTATCAACAGTTACTTGCTCAGTTGCGTACATTAGAGGTTCAAATAGCTGCTCAGACAACTCGTTTCCAGGAAGAAAACCCTACTATTAAAAATTTGCAAGAAAAACGAGAAAGCCTGTTACCGTTGCTACGTCAAGAAGCAGAACGCTTTATGAGTACAAGGCTTGCGGAGGCGACAACACAACTTCAAGCTTTAGAGGTGCAGAGCCAAGAACTGGCCAAGGCAGAGCAGCAACTTGAAGAAAGACGTAAGCAATTGCCTGTTTTAACAAGACAGTATACTGAGTTACAACGTAAATTACAAGTTGCAACTGAGAGTTTAAATCGGTTTCTCAATACTCGCGAAACCTTAGAAATTCAGGTAGCACAAACAGAATTACCCTGGGAATTAATTAAAGCACCTACTTTACCAGAAAACCCTGCGTTAGTAGATATTAAACGTAGTTTAATATCAGGATTGTTGGGTGGTTTAATCTTAGGAATTGCTCTGGCTTTGCTACTGGAGAAATTGGATAGTACTTATCATAGTGCTCATGTTCTCAAGCAAAAGATTAAAGAGCCTTTATTGGGATCAATACCTTTTGAGAGACATCTACAAGGTAGCCAACAGCATACTTCTCTACCAAAAATTTTGGGAAGGGCAACACCAGATTCCCTACCCAAGGACATTTCTGAATCTGGCGCGCTCGCTCTGCGAGATACTACTAGCTACAGCACAGGTTTTTTAGAAGCTTTGCGTGTACTGAATACAAATATTCAACTACTCAGTAGCGATCGCCCAATCAAATCTATAGTTATTAGTTCAGCTATGCCAGGAGATGGCAAATCTACAGTTGCATTCCACTTGGCCGAGATCGCCTGTGCAATGGAACAACGAGTTTTACTTGTAGATGCTAATTTGCGCCAACCTGTGATTCATGAACTAGCAAATCTTAGCAACTTTTGGGGTTTAAGTAATTTAATTACTACAAACTTGCCAATCACAGAAGCAATCCGCCCAGCACCATTTATGAAGCAACTTTCTATACTAACTTCTGGTCCAATACCACCTGATCCAACAAAGTTGCTCTCATCAGAAAAAATGAAGCGATTGATGGAAGATTTTCAAAATACCTACGATTTAGTGATTTATGATGCTCCCCCTTTGCTTGGGCTAGCTGATGCTAGTTTAATAGCACCCCATACAGATGGCATTTTACTAATAGTGAGAATGGAAAAAACAGACTCTTCCGTACTGAAGCGGGCTTTAGAGAGTTTGAAAATATCCCGAATGAATGTTTTAGGCGTCGTTAGCAACGATCATAAGCAGAACTCAGCCTATTAAGCTCTCAGCTATCTAGGGGTATTCATCATGGCAGTTTTCAATAAGTTGATGTAAATTTTGTGACTTGCTAGATATGAAATTTATATTCATGTATATCTTCAGCGTCTAGGCAAAACGTAAATACCTTGCCGTTATTTTCAATGTTTCGATACCCCCAGTTTAATAATAACAATTACACCATCCATCGTTGGCTGATTTAAATATATTACGTACTGCTAAATTTAGGATTCATTCCTAGTAATTATCTGTTGTACATACTTAAGAAAACAGGATCATGCACTACTATTTTTTGTAATCGCAGAACTTTTTGCTCTAGTGAAAAGTGACTAGTTTAATTGTATAATTTTCATGAATACTTAGCTTAGATTTAGGGGAAATCCAAAAAACACAATGTCCAGTCGTATAATTGATTAATTCCCCTAAATTCCTGCTTTAAAGTAGTCACAGTCTAGGAGACTGGGACAAGTCTGGATATTTGATTATTTGTAGGTGCTTCGAAACTAACTAGCAATTAGATGCAATTATAAAAATATGTAACCCAGTGTAAAATTTTCGATCTGAAATTAGAAATACTGGTGTAAATATGCATATTTTCTGATTTGCCTTTTTGTACTTAATCAAAAACAATTTTTAACAAAATTGGGGCAGTTACATACAGTCCTAATTAAACTTTTTTTGCAAATGGAAGCAGTGTATGAAAGGCTTTTTAGTCATTGTTGATCCAACCAAATTAAATTGGCAGACTACTGAGATAGAAGGGATAACTAATTTCTTCAAACCACACAAGATATATGTAGGGCTAGCTTTTTCAGCTAAGTCTTATCAATATGCGAAGGAGACGAAATGAAAAAGTTCATTCGCATACTTGCAACTATGTTGCTGACGACGTTGCTGGTGTTCGCCCTGAATACGGGTTTTCAACTACCGATGCAGCGTGCGTTTGCCGCAGATAACCCGATTACCATTGAGAACTCTCTACCAGGTAATCCCAAATCAGAATGGGATATCAGTGGTGCAGGAAGTTCCAATATCCAGGGTTTTACCACTGATATTAGTTACAACCGAGGTGAGACAGTCAATTTCAAGATCAAAACTAGTAGCAATGCTACTAACTATCGCCTCGATATCTACCGTATGGGTTACTACGGTGGGAATGGTGCGCGCAAAGTAGCTACTGTACAACCAAGTTCACAACAGATTTCCAACGCTCGCAATCAACCTGCTTGTAATACAAACGCAACAACTGCACTATATGATTGCGGTAACTGGAATGTGTCTGGAACATGGACTATTCCAACAAATGCCACGTCAGGAATTTATTTTGCGAAAGCGGTACTTACTTCTGGAGCGACGGGAAGCAGCCATATTGTTTTCATCATCAGGGATGACTCCAGCACATCTGATATCCTCTTCCAGACATCAGATACAACTTGGCAAGCGTACAACAGCTACGGTGGTGCAAGCCTCTACACCGGAGGACCTGGTCCTAAAGGAGGTGCTTACAAAGTCAGCTACAACCGTCCCTTCAATACTCGTTCTGTAGATAACGGTCAGGATTGGTTATTCAATGCTGAATACCCGATGGTGCGTTGGTTGGAGGCTAATGGTTACGATGTTACCTATTTTACTGGTGTAGATAGCGATCGCCGTGGTGATTTGATCAAAAATCATAAGCTATTCCTATCCGTAGGTCACGACGAGTATTGGTCGAAGCAACAGCGCCAGAAAGTTGAAGCAGCAAGGGATGCGGGTGTTCACCTAGCATTTTTTAGTGGTAACGAGGTCTTCTGGAAAACTCGTTGGGAAAACAGTATTGATGGCTCCGGTACAGCTTATCGCACGCTGGTCTGTTATAAAGAGACACACGCCAATGCAAAAATTGATCCCACTTCAGAGTGGACGGGAACCTGGCGTGATCCCCGCTTTAGTCCACCAGCTGACGGTGGTCGTCCTGAAAATGCCTTGACTGGTACTCTTTTTACAGTCAACGATGGGGCTACAACCGCAATTCAAGTACCAGCAGCAGATGGAAAAATGCGCTTCTGGCGTAACACTAGCATTGCCAATCTTTCACCAGGAAGCACGGCTACACTGTCCAGTCAAACTTTAGGCTATGAATGGGACGAAGACATCGATAACGGCTTTCGACCTGCTGGCTCGTTTCGTATGTCAAAAACCACAGTTAACAATGCTCCCATACTCATAGACTACGGATCAACTTTTGGATCTGGTACAGCCGTTCACAGCCTGACGCTATACAAATATAAAGGCAGTACTGGCAAAGATGCCTTAGTATTCGGCTCCGGAACTGTACAGTGGTCTTGGGGTTTAGATATCAATCATGATCGTGTACCATCAGGTGCTACACCAGATGTGCGTATGCAGCAGGCAACTGTTAACTTGTTTGCTGACATGGGTGTGCAGCCTGCTACCCTCCAGTCTGGTCTGGTGCAAGCCTTTGCCTCAGGGGATATCCAAGTTCCGACATCGACAATCACCTCACCTACAAATGGCACAACTGTACAAACTAATACCTCAGTCACAATCAGTGGTACAGCAAGTGATTTTGGTGGCGGTGTCATCGGTGGTGTAGAAGTATCAGTTGATGGTGGAACAACTTGGCATTCAGCTAATGGTCGTGAAAGTTGGAGTTACAGTTGGACACCTTCAACAGCTGGAAGTGTTACTATAAAAAGCCGTGCTATAGATGATAGCGGCAATCTTCAGACATCAGAAACACAGGTTACTGTCACAGTTGGATCTAGATGTAACACAAATAATCCCTGTAGCACAATTTGGGATAATAGTGCCACACCAAGCGTAGTTACAGATCCCGAAACTTCTGCGACAGAATTAGGTGTGAAATTCCGCTCTCAAGTGAACGGTTCTATTACTGGTATCCGCTTCTATAAAGGACCTCAAAATACAGGAACCCATGTCGGCACTCTATGGAGCAGTAATGGAACGCAGCTAGCAAGGGCAACTTTTACCAACGAATCCGCTTCTGGTTGGCAACAAGTTAATTTTTCTAATCCAGTGGCGATTACTGCAAACACTACCTACGTTGCTTCTTACCACACTAATGTCGGCCGCTATTCTATTAACGAAGGATACTTTGCCAGTTCCGGCGTAGATAGCTACCCGCTTTATGCCTTACGTGATGGTGAAAGTGGTGGTAATGGAGTTTATGCTTATAACGCCAACCCGACTTTCCCCAACTCCAGCTATAACTCCAGTAACTACTGGGTAGATGTAGTATTTACAACTAGCGTAGCCCCTGACACCACGCCACCAACAGTGACTTCCACAACTCCAACTAGCAATGCAACAGGAGTTATCACAAGCACACCCGTTAGAGCCACTTTTAGTGAGGCGATAAACACAACAACAATTAACACTACTAGCTTTGAGTTACGTGATGCAAATAACACGTCTGTAGCTGCCACGGTTAGCTATGACACAGCAAGCAACACAGCCACCCTTACACCGAGTGGTCCACTAACAAATTCGACCACTTATACGGCTACCATCAAAGGAGGTACAACCGACCCACGAGTGAAAGACTCAGCAGGTAATGCTTTAGCAGCAAACTATACTTGGTCGTTTACCACAAGTGCCACATCATCATCATTAGTTAGTATCTGGGATAATAGTGCCACACCTGCAACTATTACAGACCCAGACAATTCCCCTGTCGAATTAGGTGTGAAGTTCCGCTCTGATGTCAACGGCTATATCAAAGGGATCAGGTTCTACAAGAGTCCGCAAAATACAAGCACCCATGTGGGAACATTGTGGGATAGCAGTGGTAATCAGTTAGCTCAAGTCACCTTTACCAGCGAAACAGCTTCCGGCTGGCAGCAAGCAAACTTTGCTAATTCAGTAGCAATTAACGCCAATACTGTCTATGTAATGTCTTATCACACCAATGTTGGTAAGTACTCCGTAACTGAGAATTACTTTACCTCCAGTGTAGACAAACCACCACTACATGCATTGCGTGATGGCGACAGTGGGAGTAACGGCGTTTATACTTATAGTGCCAACCCTGCTTTCCCTACTTCCTCTTATGCTGCAAGTAATTACTGGGTGGATGTTCTATTTAGTACGACACCCTAGAACATCAATTCAGCAGTTCACGGTCTAGTTTATAGAGGTTGACAATTGTTACAAAAAGACTGGAGTTTAGTTTAAACTCAAGTCTTTTTTATGTTTTGATTTCTGAATTTTCTATTTTCGATATTCATCACCGCAGTCACCAATGAATTGATACAAATCTCGCGACTTGCCAGATATGACATCTATATTATGTATATCTTCAGCGTCTAGGCAAAACGTAAATACCTTAGCGTTATCTTCAATGTGTTCCGATACCCCAAGTTTGGCACCAACAATTACACCGCCCACAGTCGGCTGATCTAAGATATAACGTACTGCTACATTAGAAATACTCACTTGATGCTTATCAGCAATTTGCTTAAGAGTAAAAAGTAATTCTTGAAATAACTTCCAACCACCCCAAGCATCTATCATATTTTTGTATTTTCTCAGACTGGCAGTAGAAAGTTGAAAAAGTCCTGGTTCTGCTTGTCCCAAATACTTTTCTGATAGCAAACCGCCGCATACAGTACCGTAAGTAAAAAGTTTTATGTCATGCTCTTGACAAAAGCGCATCATGTGAATTTGTGGTCGGCGGTCAACTAAAGAAAATTGCACTTGATTAGAAACAATTTTTATCCCTGCGTCGATAATAATTTGTAAGTGTTGCGTATCAAAATTAGTTAAAGCCAAATGTTTGATCTTGCCCTCAGCTTGTAATTCAGCCATATACTTGAGGGCGTCTAGGTAATTGGGATCTCCATATTCCCACCAATGAAATTGGATCAAATCCAAGGAACTAACATCCATTCTTCTGAGAGAGATATTAATGTTTTCCTCAACAATTTTTCTGGTCATTTTTCCAGGACGAGGAACCCATTTGGTAAAAGCTTGGATATTAGACAAAGCCTCTTTAGCGCGACTCGCAATTAGCTGACGTCGAAATTCGCCAATAAAATCTTCTGCTGGTCCATAGTGATCAGCAAGATCCCAAGTAGTAAAGCCTGCATCCATATACTTAAACATACTTTGGATCGCAGCAGTCGGGTTAATACGTCCATGCGCGCCGGATACCTGCCACATTCCGTTTAAGAGCTGACAAATATTTAAGTCAGGAGTAAATTGCAGACGACTTGATGCGGGTAGAGTCATGCGATTTTGGATTTTAGACTTCGTCGTGAGCGCTACTTCGACAAGGCTCAGTACAAGTCAGTCGAACGATTTTGGATTGGTTGGATTTATAAAATCTTGCGAGGAATTATTGCTCTTCCTAACTCTTTTTAACGCCAGCCTTTTTCGGCTTGTTGTAAAACATAGACGGCGACATCTTGTATTTCTTGTTCACTAAGACGGTCTTTATAGGCTGACATATTATTTTTACCGTTAGCAACAAGGGAAGAAATGGCTTCTATGGAATCCATACCATATTTTTTTAGTGCTTTAAGCTTTAAGTGTTTACCTCGCCTGACGATATTACTACCGTTGATATGACAACCAGCGCAATGAACATCAAAGATTTTTGCGCCGTTGGTTGTATCTGCGGCTAATGCTGGTTGGCTGAAGCTAATTACCAACAGTGTGAAGAGCAACAGTATAAATTTTAGAGTAGTTTTAGCACACATATAATACAACTTTAGTTAGTAATTTTCTATCTTAAGGAAGTACTGCTTTAAAATATCTTACGCCACAATCATAGTGTGACATAGTGTTCCTAAGAAAATCTATCCAAATTAGTTAAATCTTAAAGTATCTAGAAAATGCATAACAATATCAAAGAACAAATTAGAACTGATCTTCAACAAGCAAAAGAAACCGGACAGTTGAGAGCAGAGCGAATTCGTGAAATTGTGAAAGCGGCTGTTTCTCAAGTAGTTTCTGAATTCCAAGAAGGATCTACTGAACTTCGCTCTATTGTTAAAGATGCTGTTTCGACTGTTGTTGAAAATTTACAAGCTAAAAGCAGCGAGTACAAAGAAAATATAACAGCTTCAATTGAAGGTGCGCTAGAGGCTGTAAATACTAAAAGACATGAGTCGATCGCTAGAACTCAAGCACAGGTTAAACAGTTAGAAGCTCAATTAGATGAAGAAGAAAATAAAATCCAGCAAGAAGTTGATGGGATTTTAGCAGAGATAAAAGATACTCATAATGTCGAGTCGCCGGAAAGCAAAACAGCAATTGACTCTGCTATAGATACTGTTAAGAATAGTGATGAATTCGCTTTATTGAGAAGAAGATATGCTCAACTTCAAGCACAGTTAGCGATTGTGAAAGCTAATTTAGCTGCACGCTATGGTGGACGTTCGGAAGAAGTAAAAAGTTATCTTGAAGATGCAAAAAACTGGTTCCAGCAAGCTCGCCCACAAGCAGAAGAAGCAGTGGCTCAAGTGCAACAAAAACATGCTCAGTTAGAAGAAAAAATTGGCGAAGCAGGTAGCTCAATAGCTAAAAAAGAGCGTCAAATCAGACAAATTCTGAGAGATTTATTGCTCTCTGGTGCTGACTGGTTAAAAGAAAAAGAACCTGTTGATAAAGTAAGTAAATAAAAGTTATAAAACGCTCATAATTTTAGGGTGGGTAATGCTCACCCTCTATTTTGATTTTAAGATGTTTTTTAATACTCTTATTGATATATCAGTCAGAATTGAATACTAATAAAATACATAAATTTAATTTCATAATTAACAGTTAAATTTTATTTAATTTTGGTGATTATTATACAAGCAAAATCTGCCTATGCGGGTTGAAAGTCCAGGTTATTAAGCTATACACATATAAATACCATAAAGTTTAGATTCCCGATTTGTTAGATAAATCGGGAATCTTGTTTTTGCTATGACTTAGTCAATAAGTGTGTTCTCAATAATTAGGATACGGTGTTTAATCTTTCTTCGTACTTGGCAATTGCCCATACACCGTGAATAGCACCAGGAAGCCAACCAAGAAGAGTGAGAAGAATGTTGATGACTAAAGTTGTACTCACTCCATATGTCAGGAAAATACCAAGAGGGGGTAGAAAGAATCCAAGGAGATAACGAAGTAATTTCATGGTGTTTCTACTGCTGTTAGTTGTAATTTCTTTGTTTCTATTTATAATCTTCCGAAATTTACTGAATTAATGAAATCCTTCCCAGGAATTAATTCGATTCGGACTTGCTGTTTTTGAGAAACGCGATCGCTTCTGTTCTACTTTATGCTAATAGTTAGCTAGAAGGTAATTCAGCTTTGGATTTTGCTGCATCACTGCTTGATAAAGCCAAATTTTTCTCAGCAAAGTATCTGTTGATGAAGGTGCTAGATAAAGACAGAACAACAGGACCCAAAATAAAAGCTATCAGTCCATGTACAGAAAAACCAGGTACTAAAAATGCAGCGAGAGCAAAACAGATACCGTTAACAACGAGTGAAAATGCTCCTAATGATAATAAATTAAGTGGTAACGATAAGAAAGATAGAACTGGTTTAACAGAACCATTGACTAAACCAATTGCTAGCGCTGCAATTAAAGCAGCTGGGAAGTTAGCAATATTAACACCAGGAACAACTAAATCAACAATTAATAAGCTTAAAGCTGTAACTAGAGCAGCTAATAAGTTTCCGGTCATCGTTTTCACCTAAAAAGCAGAAATAGAGGTTTTTATGTTCTGATACCATCTTCCGCGATGTATTATTCTTTAACCTCTCTAACAAGGTAGATTCTGTTTCTGCCATTAGGCTAGTTTTAGACGACAGATTTTATAGAGATATAGTGTTGAGATTGGCTAAATAAGCATTAACTCGATAAAATAAAATTACTACTTCTGTTCTTAAGAATTATTTAATATTTTTGTGAGTTTAGTAGAGTAAATGTTTTCGCTCTTCAAAGATACTACTTTGATTTGGGAGCATCTGATTTAAGATATAGAGAGTTTTGGTACAAAACTTGTTCTTGATGAGTCTCTAAAGTGCAATCAGACAAAGGATAAGCAACACAGGTAATAGTGTAACCAGCTGCTATTTCATGCGATCGCAAAAACTTTTGCTCGCTTTGATCTACTTCCCCAGCAATGATTTTAGCAACGCAGGCTGAACATTCGCCTTGTTTGCATCCAGATGGTAGACGAATACCAGCTTCTTCTGCCATATCGAGGATATATTGATCATCTGGTACTGCGATCGCACAGTCTAAGCCAGTTGCAGAATTAATTAGTCGAACTTGGTAAACTGCCATTTGCTTTAATAATTTGAGAGTCATTTAAGGTGGGCAATGCCCACCCACCCTAGAGAAAATATAAACTCACATCCACAGAAAAGTGCTGTAATTATGCTTCCTTTGGCTCTACTAAATTTTCTGCACCCTTGACGACTTTTGCCGATTCAATTTTGTCACCTGCTTTGATTTCGCGTAAAACATCTTTACCTTCAACGACATAACCAAAAACGGTGTAACGCCCATCTAAAAGATTACGTCCAGCTGGGGTAAGTTCTGGTTCATAGAGAAAAAAGAAAAATTGCGAAGAACCGCCATTATTGTCACCTTCAGGACGAGCCATAGCTACTGCACCATAGGCAGAAAATGGCAACACAGGCAAATCAGTGTAACGTCCTGCTTGTTCTGATGTAATACCGTAGGTTGGTTCTTTGTCACCTTCAAAAAGAATTTCTAAAGGAATAGCACGGTATTTATTAGTTTTGGGGTCAATAAAGCCTACTTCTTTTCCTGGTGGATCACCAGTTTGGACAACGTAAGATTCTTCTGCACGGGTGAATGGTAAACCATCATAGAAACCCCGTTGCACTAAATCAACCAAATTTCCAGCGGTTACAGGAGCATTGTAACCATCCACTACAAAAGTAATATTGCCCTTTGTAGTTTTCATTTCGATGGTGGCACGACCTTTGAGTTGCGGTAAATTGCTATATTCCTTGGGAACTTCAAAGGGAAATCCCTGCACCATCAAATCTTCTAAATCACCAACGAGGTTTAACAGATCGGCTCGTTGTGCTAATACTTGTTCTTTGTTTTTGGTTTTAGTTACTTCTTCAAGATTGCTCAGGCCTGATTTCAATTCAGAAACCAAAGCTTCAGCTTGGGTTTTGTTTGCTTCTGGTACACTAGCCAGAATTTTGCCAGGATTATTGAGAACCCGTGATGCTTTACTGAGGTCTTTGGAAACAGCACCCCAACGTCGATTGGCCCTTAGTTGGTTTGATATATCTTCCAAACTGCCTTGCAGTTCTCGCACAGGCTGATTATCTATTGGTAACGCATAGCGCAAAAGCGCTTTGCCGTCAGTGATTGCGTTTCCTGCTGGTAGTCCAGCACTGCTGGAGGGAGTCCATCCAGCTGTACTTACTCCTAAAAAGAGTGTTACCAACGAAAGTGTAATGAGAGTATTCTTCAACTGAGATTTTAATAACTTGAACATGGGATGGTTCAAACGCAGCATTAATTTCTTAACTAAAACAATTCGGAAATGGGAATTTACTTGACTTGACCATCAATAATCTTCCCACAGTACAGGAAACACGTAAAAGATAGAGATACTTAATATGCAAGGATACAGGCGAGCTTCCTACCCCTTCGGGGAAGGCTTCGCCAACGGAGGAACTGAGTCGCAAAGCAATACGCTGCGCGATCGCTAACTTGCCAGATTACCTAGATTTGCAATCATGAGCCGAAATAAGCTAAATCTAATTATTAGTACTTCATCCTTCACCGTAGTTAATATTGACGAAATTTGGACAACAGGATGATTGCGAGTAAAAATAGGTAAATGACATACCGCATCTATAATTGAATTTGTTGAAATTGACTTGTTAATCAAAATACAGGTGGACAATCTCATATGACAGGTAAAGGACAAGGATTTGGCTTTGGCTTAGGAAAAATGAAAGAACTAGCTGAAGCTTTTAAGAAAGCTCAACAGGTGCAAGAAGGAGCAAAGCGCCTTCAGGAAGAACTGGAGCAAATGGAAATTGAAGGCGAAGCTGGCAATGGTTTAGTGAAGGTAATAGTTAGTGGGAACCAAGAACCTAAGCGGGTAGAAATTTCTCCAGATGCCCTGAATGAAGGTGCAGAAGTACTTTCTGATCTAGTAGCTGCCGCCATGAAAGATGCTTATAACAAATCGACAGCAACAATGCGGGAACGCATGGAAGATTTGACAAGTGGGTTGGAACTTCCTGGGTTCTAGACTTAATAGTCGTTTGTCATTTGTCTTATTCTAATGACAAAGGACAAATGACTATATAATTTTTATGCCTTACAAACTTTTGTTTGTCTGCCTAGGAAATATCTGCCGATCGCCTGCGGCAGAAAATATCATGAATTACTTGATCGAGCAGAATGGCTTAAGCGAATCTGCAACACAAACACTAGGCGATCGCATTATCTGTGACTCTGCTGGCACATCTAGCTATCACATCGGTAGCCCACCAGATCGACGCATGAGTGCTGCGGCACTGCAAAAACTAGGAATCAAACTTCGTGGTCGTGCTCGTCAGTTTCAAAAGTCGGACTTTCAAGACTTTGATTTGATCTTAGCTATGGATCGGGAAAATTATGACGATATTTTATCTCTTGATCCAACTGGACAATATCACCACAAAGTAAATTTGATGTGTGACTTTTGTTCTCGGCATACTCTTAAAGAAGTTCCAGACCCCTATTATGGTGGTTCAGAGGGCTTCAATCAGGTAATCGAACTACTCCTTGATGCTTGTGGAGGTCTGCTGCAATACGTTTGTAATCAAGAAAGGAGAAGCTAGGAGGCAAGGAAGCAGACTCACTGAAAAAATTTCACCGCCAAGCATGAAAATGGGCATTGGGCATCGGGAGTTGGGCATTGGGCATTTGTTATGGCTTATTCTCCTTTGTCCCCCTCGTCTCCCTTGTCCTTCTTTCCCTGTTCCCTGTTACTTCTCCCACTCTTCAATTCGGCAATTTGGCAAGTCTCAGCTTCTGAATACTGATATTTTTTTGATTGTGCAAGAGGTGTAGTAAAAGTCGCCCCGGCTAATAAGTCGGGGTTTTAGTTTTTCAAATTATATATAAATCGATCATTGTAAACTCAAGTGTGCAGGAGTAAAGTATGTCTCGTGTGCTAAATCGTCGTCGCTTTCTTCAAGCAACATTAGCAGCAACCGCAAGCATCGGTGTTTCTAATTTCCGTACATTTGCTTCTGGTGATGAAGAATCTGTTGAAGCGATTGTGATTGGAAGTGGTTTTGGTGGCGCTGTTGCCTCGTTGCGTCTTGGTGAAGCAGGTATTGAAACTATAGTACTAGAGCGGGGACGACGATGGCCAATCACGAACACGGGTGATACTTTCTGCACATACCAAAAACCAGATGGTCGCTCTACCTGGCTCAGTCCAACTACAGTTATATTCAACAAGGTTCCGATTGATATTTACACAGGTGTCCTTGATATTAAAGTAGGCAATGGCATCACCGTCTACCGAGGAGCAGGAGTTGGGGGTGGTTCACTTGTCTACAATGCTGTTTCCTATCAGCCAAGTCGAGAAACTTTCTACCAAGTCTTTCCCAACAATATTGATTATGACGAACTCGATCGCATCTATTATCCACGAGTCCGTTCTATTCTCCAACCGTCCCCCATACCAGACGATATCCTCCAAACAAACTATTATTTGTCTACTCGCACCTTCCTAGAATTAGCAGCCAAAGCTAATCTTAAAGGTCGCAAGCTTGATATTGCGGTTGATTGGGATATCGTTCGTCAGGAAATTGCAGGTCAAAAAGTACCCTCCGCCATCACAGGTCAAGTCTATTACGGTATCAATAGCGGTGCAAAAAATAGTTTAGATCGTAATTACCTCAGCATGGCAGAAGCCACTGGTTACGTTGAAATTCGACCTTTGCATGTAGTAACTTCCATAGAAGAAACAAATGGGCGTTTCCGTATCGTGTGCAATCAAATTACTGAACAAGGGGCTGTAATTACCCAAAAATCCTTTATTTGTACCTATTTGTTTTTAGCAGCTGGTTCAATTGGCACTACTGAACTTTTGTTACGCGCCCAAAACAATCGTACTCTCAATCGCCTCAATAATCAGGTAGGGAAATTTTGGGGTACTAACTGCGACGCCGTCAGTCCAATAATTTGCAATACTCCCACTAACCCTAAACAAGGTGGCCCAGCAGCAGCAGTCATTGACTATCTTGATAATCCGATTGCACCAGTCATTATCGAGCAAGTTCCTTTCCCCATCGTGCCAGAAGGTGTAATTACTCCTCTTGGTTTAGGTATTGCCAAGCCGGAAGGTTATCTCACCTATAATACTTCTACTCAGTCTGCTGATTTATTCTGGCCTAGCCAGTCAAATAACAATCGAAAAATTGCCTTGGCTTATCAGTATGCTTACCGAGAAATTAATCAAGCCAATGGTACAAAAGTAGCTGCATTACCTGACTTTAGCAGTACAGGTCATCCTCTTGGCGGTGCAACTCTCGGTGCTGTATGTAACGACTACGGCAGAGTTTACGGCTATGCTAATTTATTTGTTGTTGATGGTTCCCTCATCCCAGGTTCGACAGCCTGCGCTAACCCTTCACTCACGATCGCAGCTTTAGCAGAACGAAGCATGGATAGGTTTTTGAATCGCCAGTAAGATTAACTTTTCACTTTTCTTTTAAGGATGGGTTCACTGTCAATACGGTTCGGTTAAGAATTTTTCGTCATGATTTGGGCATGTAGAGACGTGCCATGGCACGTCTCTACAGGGTTTAGATGCCAATCGATTTGTCTTATCCGAACCGTATTGGGTTCACTGTTGCCTGTTTCCCTTGTGTGTACACTCTAGCTGGGGTTGGGGAGAAACCCTGCAACGCAGTGGCTCCAAAATCCAAAATCGAATGACTATTGGGTAATTCTTCATCGCCAACCAATACAATAATCTGAATATCTACATATCTCAAAAGGCTAAGATGCGGGCGTTATTGTCTGGATATTACGGGAAAGGAAATGGTGGCGATGAGGCTTTGTTGGCAACGCTACTGCAAATGTTACCATCTGATGTCACACCAGTGGTTCTTTCTGGCAATCCAGAGGAAACACGAAATCGCTATGGCGTAGAAGCTTATGAACGCATGGCTTTTCCGAGCTTAATCAAAGGTTTGCGTTCTTGTGATGCTTTAATTTGGGGTGGCGGTAGTTTAATCCAAGATGCCACTAGTGCCATCAGCCCATTTTATTATGGGACGATGATGAGCGTAGCTCAAAAAATGGGCTTAAAAACAGTGGCTTGGGCGCAGGGTATTGGCCCTTTACATCGTCGGCTGACACGTTGGTTAGCCCGACAAACTTTTGCAGGTTGTACACAAGTAAGTGTACGCGATCGCGCTTCGGCCAGTTTACTGTCTGATTGGCAAATTCCCCACATCCTCGCACCCGATCCGGTGTGGGCGTTACAATCCAAACCAGTTCCCGGACTATGGAATTTATCAGCACCGAGAGTTGCTGTCACATTGCGATCGCATCCCCAACTTACCCCAACTCGCCTGAGTCATCTAACTCGCGCCTTGGTAGATTTTCAAAAAGCTACGCAGACTTTTATCGTGCTGCTACCTTTCCAAAAGGCCCAAGATTTGAGTCTTGCCCAAGCAATTCAACCAGCACTCAGGGATGTTAGTCAAATTCTCTGCTTAGAAGAACCACAACTTTTAAAAGGTGTATTTCGCGGAATTGAAATGGCGATCGGAATGCGTTTGCACAGTTTAATCATGGCAGCTAGCGAAGGTTGTCGCTGTTTTGCTTTGAGTTATGATCCAAAAGTTAACCGTTTGATGGAAGATTTAGATATGCCGGGGTGGGATTTGGCAAATTTACCAGATGACCCCAATGTTATTAGTAAAACTTGGATTGAGCATTACGCTAATGGTGATCCATTGTCATCAGAAAAAATCCAGTTTCTAGTAGACAGGGCGCTAATTCATCGTGAAGTATTGCACAAAGCCCTAAATCAGTGAATAGTTATCAGTTATCAGTAAACATTGATAACAGTTAATTGTTCACTGTTAACTGAAATAAGCCGATGGCGGGATTTGAACCCGCGACCGCTCGATTACGAATCGAGTGCTCTACCACTGAGCCACATCGGCACAAACAGTCTATAATTATAGCATCTTTCATCTCATGGTACAACCAGACCCGGAAAACCATCCATCCCAAAGATCAGTTAACCCAGAACAATACGCTCGTCTCAAAGCAGAAATTGCAGCCCCCTATCGCAACATACGTAAATTTATTTACATTGCCGGTGGTGCTTCGGGTTTTATTGGTGCATTTGTCTTCTTCTTTCAAGTATTAGCTGGACGCAATCTTGAGACAGCTTTACCCAATTTTGCACTACAACTTGGAGTCATTGGTATAGCAGTCTTTTTGTGGCGCTGGGAAAGTAGGGGAAAGGGGAAAGGGGAAAGGTGAAAGAGGAAAGTTAATTTAGGATATTGTTATAGTTTTCTAATCCTTAATTCCCAATCCCCATTGCCCCTTATCCCCAGAGGGGACCCCGCCTTCCCCAATTCCCAATCCCCAATTTCTCTACTGCACTGTCACCAAATAAGGTGAGGAAACAGCTTGAACTTGTCCAGCGTTAACCAATGCTTGGTAAACAAAGGCAGCTACTTCTGCCCTAGTTGCTTGACGGTTGGGATTTAGTTGTTTAGCGTTTGGATAATTTACTACTAACCCTTTTGCAGTTGCTGCTGCTACTTGACCAGTAGCATAACTAGGTATTTGGGCAGCATCTGAGTAGAAGGAAAGCACATTCTGGTTATTCGCAGTTAAATTCAAACCACTGGATAAGGAGACAAGCGCCTGTACTCGCGGAATTTGTTGTTGTGGTTTAAAGGTGCGATCAGGATAACCAGAGACAAAACCCAATCTATACGCATTTCTGATGGCATCATAAGCCCAGAATTTGCTATTTACATCGTTGAAGTTAGTAGCTTCGCGTTTCGGTTGAGTTTGAGCAAAGGCTTTAGTGACGATCGCAGCAAATTGAGCGCGTGTGACAGGATCATTGGGTTTAAAAGTCCCATCAGGGAAACCAGCAATAATATTCTTAGCTGCTAAAGCTTCGATGTAGGTTTTAGCCCAATAGCTAGCTGTGACATCTTTGAAATTGCCAGTGGCTACGTTAACAGTAGAGGCAACAAATTCAACTGAACCAGCGATTTTCTTGGTATCAATATCATTACCAACAGCCAAGATTTTAATAGTTTTGGTGGCGTTGTTGAGATCATAGCGAGTATTACTACGAATCAAATTACCACCAGGGCTGTTGCTTGTACCAAGATCGGGTGCAGCATTGATAGTTGCTACCACACCATCTCGTTTATTACCCTGAATAATATTCTTACGCAGGATTGGTTTGGCTGTGTCGTTGATGTAAATACCGTCTTGGTTGCCGATAATCTGGTTTCCTTCTACTAAAGGTGTAGAAGTACCACCAATTGCCAAGCCAAAACCAGTGTCTTCAAACACGTTATTCCGAATGACTCCCGCAGCAGTTTTTGCTACAGAAATTCCGTTACCTGTGTTTTTGACAAAGATGTTGTTTTCGATTGTGGGAGTGCCTTTACCAGTGACAAAAATGCCATCTCTGACGCTATTAGTAAATACGCTGTTGGTAATTGTGGGATTAGTTGATTCTACCCATACAGCAGTACCACGACTATCTGGATTGGTAACTGTGACTCCTGAAATTGTGCTATTGTTTTCAGTCTTGATCGTCACATTTTGACTAGCAAATGTCGGACTGACATACTTTCCACTACCGACAATCACTACCCCTTGACCTCTGGTAGTTTGATCGCCTCGTAAAGTCACACCCTGCTTAATTGTAAGTGGGAAGACTTCTCCACTTTCTTTGTTATAAGTACCAGGTGCTAGTTGAATAGTTGTACCTGGTTGGGCTTGACTCAGAGCATAGGTAATAGTTTTATAGGGCTGGGCTTGTGATGTACCAGCACCAGCGCCATCTGAGCCATTGGTAGGATTAACGTAAACAATGTTTCCTGTTACAGGAACTGTTGTTCCTTGAGTTGTATTTTGAATGTCTGTTTGAGTTGTGTTCTGATTTCCTGTTTGAGTTGTATTCTGAATTTTGATCTGAGTTGTATTTTGATTTCCTGTTTGAGTTGTGTTCTGATTGTTTATTTGAGTAGTATCAGCATTTACCACAACAGGCAAAAGCAGAGAACTACTAGATAGTAACAACAAAGTGGTGAGTGCTACAGGCACTCGTATGGTAGTGCAAAGGTTTTTACCAACAACAGAGCGAATATTTTTTTGTTGAATAGGAAAACCCTGATGTTTCATAATTTATTTATTACGTTTGTGATGTGCTGATTTACCGCATGTTTAGAAATGTGTCAATTGCAGCCAGACCATTTTACTAAACACATGCAAAACTATAGCCGATGACACGTACATTTGCAGCTGAGTTCCCATGCAAAGTTTAATTTCTGTTTTGCAAACTCAGCCAAGATGTACAAGAATGAGATACACGGAAACTTAGCGCTAGCAAGCATTTGAGCGTTTATTGCTAGCAGAATTTTAGTTACACTTAGATTAAGCGATCGCCTTTCTTGTAGAGAATATCTAGAGAATATCTATACTCTTGTACTATATCAACTTGCCGTAAACACGCTTAGTATCGTGTATCCTTAGCAAAAATTATGTATATGAAAGTATCAGTACTTAAATTTTAAAACTTAACATTAGTACATAACCAGAAACACAAATAGATAAAAAATAAAAAAAATATGAGGAAATCAAAAAAATTAAAATTTTCTGCAAAACTAAGAATTGTTCAAACGGGGTCAGCTGATATAAAGACCCTGAATATAAACCATGATATTTAAAAGGAGTCAAAATTATTTAAAGACTCGCAGTAAAATAAAACTCACAATGTTCTAAGCGTCGGGTAGTAGCTTTATACTCCTGGCGCTTTTAACTTGTCATTGGTCACCCGATTTTAGATTTTGGATTAGGGTATGTAACGTAGTGGAATGAAGAATCTCACAGATGTTTCGCTTCGCTAAACATGACGTTTTAAATATTTATGCAAGAGGTCTACTTATTACTGAAAAAAAATGGAAGCCTACAAGATGTGTAAAGCTTCCAGTGAATGTTTGTTGTTTAAAGAGCAACTTTAAAACTAGGTATAACCCTAACAAGGAGGAGTAGGATTATTGAAAGAGAAGCGAAATATAGCCATAAATTCTACCAGCCACAAAAGCTACAAAAATGATCTAACTATTACTTTTTATTTTTCTGTTACTTAGTTGTATTGAGTATTAACTTATTTTAGAGAAATCAACATCCACCACAATGTTGTCACTCTTGTAAGTAATATTTAAACTTGAACAGAAAAATAACCACCAATAGTAATAGCTTTAGGTAATACCGTTTCTTTGTGAAGCTGCGCCAAATTCTTCTCTTCGTGTTCTTTGCGTCTTACCCTGCGGGTAGGCGCGTCAGCGACTTCTGCAAGTAGCCGCAGAAGCGTCTATGTGGTTCGTTTTTATTTCTTGCGCGTCAGCGCATCTTCATACAGAATTGGTATAATAATCATTCTTGTTTGGTAATTCCACAAGTTCAGTTAAGTTTTTTATCAACCCAAGCCTTGTTTAGCAAGATTGGGTGGAATATCTAGTTATCTAGCGTTAGCAACTGAACTGTACTATTTGATAATTTCGCCTATTCAAAAATAAGTCTTGATTTTACAATCATAAATAATTCTTCATTTATTTTCTCCTGAATATTTACTTATTAGATAAATTAGATATCTAAGTTATTATTTATAATGTATAAAAATAAATCATATTTGCTCTGCCAAAATGGCATATTATTTTGTAGCAAGTACTGAGAATTTAGATTTTATTGAGATTTATAATAAGGTATATTTATATTTGCCACTAGCTTTTCATACCGCCAATAAATTTATTTATTAGCTAATATCTAAAGTCAGATAAATTTCACCAGGAAAGCAAATGTATAGACGTGCCATGGCGCGTCTATACAAACCAATCTGTGGGTGAAATATCGGTCATACCCACCATTCACCAGCTGTATCCTTGAAGAAGTCGAGAATATTTTATATGTAGAGGCGCATATTCATACGCCCCTACTATCTGCATCTGTAGCCTGATTCCAACGAAAAGATATTAAATCTTTTCAAGAGTTATAAATTATCAGTTATCAGTGAATTCCCATAATTAAAACTGGGGAATTAAAACAACAAATTTGTATTTTTCTACCTAAATAAATCTAATAGCACCAGATAATTTAAAATCTGATAACTGATCAGCCTGCCATAACATAGATTGTTAACTAGTACTCTGTCACATCAACTTCACTAAGCAATGGGAGGTTCGTAGTGTAGACGCTGGTTAGAGTGGCTTCCTATAGGGGGTGGACTTTAGTCCTAGTCCTCTTTGATCACTACTTTAAGGGCTAAAGCCACTGACTACAAACTCCGTATACTTTGTGTAGTGAAGGTACTAGCATGGCAGCTGATACAAAACTCAACCAGGTTTATTTCTGAATTTCTCGACTCAAGAGATAATTTAGTTAGCTTCACAGTATTTGAATGATAAATCTTGAGTCTTCTCTGGTCTGAGTTCCGCTTGTATTGATTGATATTCCTGAACTTGAGTTGCTAACCACTGATCTTGATGACCACCACGAATTTCTCTTTTTTGCTTACCAACTACCTCCAGATAGGCAAGATCCTTAATTTTGCTTAAGCAGCTTTGTGAGGGATTGCTATCAGATTTTTTCTCAGAGGGCAGTTTAGCGATTTTAAGATTGTCGTTGCGCTGTTGGTTAACTCTTTTGAGTTGTGAATTTTCTTTGATCAATCGGTTGTAGGTGCGGTAAGGAATGTAATGCAAAGGATTGTAGCCAGCAAACCGCAGTATTAAAACACAAGCCCAAGAATACTTACCTGCAAGAATCGCTTCAACTAACTGATCAAATTGTTCTGGGTTAAGAGTTTTCTCGAAGTTGCTAGTAGCGCTAGATATGTTTTGGTTCATGGTGCTGTTGTCCTAGATAAAGTAAATAAGTGTGTTAGTTGCTGTAGTGAAGAGTGACCCAATCAAAATTTAGAAATCGCTTTCGCTGTTGTGCAATTCCTTCATTGGTCTAAGGAACAGATCCGCAACACGGCGATTGTGAATGATTTTGGCTGTAACTACTTGTCCATCTGTGAGTTCGATGGTTGGATTATCGCCATCCAAAGCTATTTCTAAGCGATGCACCCAATCTAATTTCTTATCTGTTTGAGCATCGCTGGAGACTGATACAACCCTTCCTAAGAGGATGTTGTGATTTCGATTGCTTTGACCAGCCTTGTCAAGTTCTGGGCGCTGGGAGTCAACATTGACCTTGATTTCTACTAGGTCTCCTTGATCAACAAAGGCTGTTTTTTGGAAGGCTTGTATAGTCAAGAAAACTAAAGACGCATCGGTTCGAGTAATTTCAGCGATGATTTGCTTGGGTTTAACTTCCTCACCAGTACTACGGTTATTTAAAGAGGACACAACCCCATCTACAGGTTCATAAAGAGCTTTTCGCAGTGGTTGAGGTTGAGCAAGCTGTTGTGATAGTGCAAACTTTCCTTGAACTTGAGTAACTTGTTGTATTTTTCCAGTACAAGCCCAAGTGAATACAGTTGCAAAAAAAGCTAGACCGCCTAACAAAATTAGGTGAGGAACCATAGAAGGCTGCTGCTCTAATACTTTTTGCAAAGTTCTAGAGTAATTACTTGTACTTGTAATTCCTGTCTGGAAAGTTTTGGTTTTTGTGGTTTGGATATTTGTAGGTAGTTTTGATAAAACCGCTTCTGGTGAAGCAACACTACCCCCGTAGATTGATGCCATTTCAGGAGTTAAAGCGTAACAGGGATGCACGTCCTGTAAGTTAATTTCTAAACATCCTGATTGGCTTAAGGCTTCGACTGCATTTAACCTGATGATTCTGTCCATGAGCTGACCTAAAATCGGAAACCTGACTATGTATGAGTTTTAGGTTTGATAAGGCAATGACTGAGGCAAAAATTTACCTTGGGTCATCTTTGTTGATTGGTATGAAATAAGTCTCCGTTCGGCTCTTAGTAGATGCAGTTTTGCCCTTTTAAATATTTGGCTTACTCCTAATTTAATTACTTTCCCCTGGTTTTTTTATGTAGTGATTTACACCAAAAATTAGAAGTTTATTTAGTGACACTGCCATTCTTCTACAAGAGCAATGAAACAATATTCATTCTTGATGTTCAAGGGCAACATTCGTATTTATACTATTTTTTTCAGTGAATGTCATCTGCCAGATTTTCATTTTTTTGTTCAATGTAGTTAATATGCTTTCCTATTTAAATAATTATTATACAACTCAGTTTTTGTCCACTAGTGTTAAATACAGTAGGGGTTTCGCCCCTCACCTACTATTAATTTGTTGCTTGTATTTTTTTGCAACTATTGGAAAATTCATTATGTACTTTATTGATGAGTTTACGATAAATATAAATACGCATGTGTAATGTCATCCAGATTTAGGTGACAGGAAAATTGATAATCTTTTTTACTTTTATTGCTAGATAATATTGTTTGCATTTCTAGCCAAAAGCTTATCTGGTAAGAATTCCAGATTAGCATTTTTTTGCAAATTTACGGTGAAAGTCTTGTTAATTTTGCTTGAGAATAAACGCAATATTCTGATAAGCAGTTGTGATTTTTACACTTTCATGGTATGCTTTTTAAGGCACTTAAAACAATACATAAGTGATACAGTAAAATCATCACCAAAAATTTTTTACAAAGTAAAAGTCGCGGTTAACACTTGTACGAAGCTATGAAATACAGCGACTGCAAATAAAATGAGTCACAATTGATATTCCTAAGTACCTTCAAAAGTAATTTGCATCCTTTCTGCACCACAATTAATTGATATAAGTGCGATTACAGATGCAATTGTTGTTGAGCTAAATGGTAATAGAGACCCTGAATTGTCATTAATTCTTGATGATTTCCCTGTTCAATAAGGATACCTCGGTCTAAAACCAAAATATGGTCAGCATGGCGAATAGTAGAGAGATGATTGGAAACAAAGAAAATGGTACGTGGTTGATGAAGGGAAGCGTTGCTGGAGTGATGAAAGCAAGTGAGATTTGGTGAAAATTGGTGTTTAAAGGCGTTATCTAGGCAACTAGTAGCTTCATCTAGAATTAGGATAGGTGGATTTTTGACCAAGGCACGAGCGATCGCAATCTTTTGGCGCATCTCATCAGTCAGCATCATTCCTCCCTCACCGACACGGGTGTTGTAACCCAGAGGTAGTGCTTGGATAAAGCTGTGTGCTTCTGCAACTTTCGCGACAGCGATCGCTTCTTCTAGTGAAATCTCGGAATTAAACATTGTGATATTTTCTAAAATGCTGCCAGCAAACAGAAAAATATCCTGCGGTATTACCCCTAACTGACTACGCAACGATTGTGGAGAAACATTAGCAATATTATGCCCATCAATCAAAATACGTCCGCTACTGGGACGATATAAACCAGCCAGTAAATTAACTAAGCTACTTTTACCAGCACCATGAGTACCAACAATTCCTACAGTTTGTCCTGCTTTGATGTGAAAGGAAATATTGTGCAAGGTGTCGCCTTCTGCATTGGCATTATAACGAAAACAAACTCGTTCAAACTGGATATCACCCCGAACAGGAGGTAACACCATTTGTGGTTTTTGAGTATGTTCTTCTGGTTGGCTAGTTAGAACATCATCTAAACGTTCAGCACAAATCAATACTTCTTGCAACTCATCCCACAACTTCACCAATGCTAAAACAGGGTTGATCGTACTGCCAATTAGCATATTAAAAGCAACAAATTGACCAATTGACATCTGGTTGCCTATGACGAGGGTTGCCCCATACCATAGTAAAAACGTGATCCCCAGATGATTAATCAAACTAGTTGCTAGCTGTAAATTATTAGCTAGTTTCTGACCCCGAAATCTTGTTTGGACGGTGTTGGTAAAACTTTCCTCCCAACGCCAACGCATCGGACGTTCAGCAGCACTTGTTTTCACAGTAGCGACACCAGTAATAATTTCTCTGATTGTGGAATTTTGAACTGCTGATTTTTGATAGAGTTCTCGTGAAGCATTTTTGAGAAGTGGACTAGTTGCAGCAGTCACAATCACAATTGGTAGAATCACAATCAAGACAATCAGAGTCAGGCGTAAGTTGTAATACGCCATTAATCCCAAGTAAACAATTACCATCAACGCATCTAGAGTAGTGCTAACCGCTTGTTTGGTGAAAAATACTTGAATTTTGCGGTTTTCTTGAATCCGAGTAATAATATCTCCTGGTTGACGCGATGTAAAAAACTGCAATGGTAAGCGCAGGGTATAGCTGATCAAACTACCCAGTAACGTCAAATCCATACGGTTGGAAAAATAGTCCAGCAGATATTGACGCACTGCTTGGACGATAATCCGCCAAATGCCAAAAAATAGAAACCCAAAGGTGAATATATTTAGAGTCAGAGAAGTTTTATATGGTAGAACTTGGTCAAGTACAACCTGAGTAATCAGGGGTGCAGCCAAGCCAAACACTGTTAACAGCACTGAAGCTAGAACGATTTGACTAAGTAATTCCCGGTGATGCCAAAAAGCGTGCCAAAATTCTCCCAAGGAAACTTTTTTGTTCTTTTGAGCGTTTAAGTGTTTAGTTGGAAATAAAAGCAGAGCGTATCCTGTCCAGTTAGTTTCAAACTCTTCGCGCAGAAGCGATCGCTTGCCAATTGCTGGATCACAAATCAAGACGCGATCGCTTTTAACTCGCCAAACAACTATGTAGTGAATCCCTTGCCAATGGGCAATCCAAGGGTTAGCCTGCAACTCTAACTTACTCAAAGAAGCCCTGACTGGTAAAGCATCATAACCCAGAGTTTCTGCTGCATCTGCCAAAGCCGAAAGAGAAGCACCCATGCGGTCTGTCTGCGCGAGATTTCGCAAAGTGTTCACGCTAAAACGCTTACCCCAGTAGAGGCTAATCATCGCCAAACACGCAGCACCACAATCAGACGAACTCTGTTGTTGGATAAAAGGATAGCGACGCCACAGCTTACTTACCGACCAACGCTGGCTTCTCGGTTGTCGAAAATTTATCTCTGCATAGGTATTTTCAGAAGACATAGCAACAGAAACACCAGCCGCATTATCTTCCTCTTCCCGTCGTATCCCCGCGTCTGTGTATTCCTGTCTCCGTGCATCCTCACCTCTATGTATCCCCGCGTCTCCATGTCCCCCTTGTCCCTTGTGCCCAATCCCCGATTCCTTATCCCCAATCCCCAATCCCCAATCTCCTTCTGCAATTTCTTGAGGTAGGTGGTACACTCGTAAATCTGTTTTGGCAATCCAGTCTGGGATTGTGCGATCGGGGTATCCCCAGGCTTCTCCTACTTGTGGTGGCTGAATTTCTGGCGTGAGACTAACAATTTTTCCACACATCAGCCAAAAGCGTCCCTTTGAGGGGGGAGTTGCTTGCACAAGGGTTGAGCCAGCACTGACCTTGGTTTGTTCCAAGTATGGTAAAAGCTGTTGCAAAGAATGGCTAGTATGCGAACGTAATTCTGTGGCAAGTTTGAAGAAAATCAAAGTTTGGCGATCGCAAGTTATTTTTTGCAAATAGCTTTTCAAATTAGGTAGTCGTTGTAACCATTGTTTGAGGACATCTACATGTATAGATGCTAATAACCCATCACTAGCTGCAACTGCTCGATAAGGTAGAGACTGACAGTGGAATAAGTTATCTATTCCAAAGGTTTGCTGTGCTAGTAGCAACTGAGTAGACACCTCTCGTTCTAATTTTGGATCAAATCCTAGTAACCGGACTCGACCTTGGCAGACTAAGAAAAGAAAATCATCATGACTTTCTGTTTGTCTAGCGATCGCACAACTAGCCAGATCATCTCCTAATTGAAACTCACGCAAAACCCAAACTTGAGCAAAGTCGGATGCGAGGGTTGTATCTTCTGTAGCTATCCTTAAAAGCTTGAGGATAGTCTCCTTTGGATTGGGAAAGCACCCATTATTGCTATAAATAGACTCCCCCTGACCCCGTAACGACAAATACGAGTTCATGATTTAATCTCTGATGCTTGGGTAAGCTGATAGAACCCCTGTTGATAAAGTCAAACTCGGTAGCTTTGGCTTCATAACGACAGTTTGAGCCTTCGCCAATCCCGATTTTTTGTATTTTTCATCACTTAATCACTTTCCTTTGTTTTTGCAGTCTGTTTTTAAGAACGATAGTTTGTCAAAAAATTCTCACTAACAAAACATTATTTAGTTTTTTGTTAGTTATTTATCACCTGTTTTGAGGCATTGTTATAGAACTTTGATAAATTGAGTCAAGATTTTTTGGCAATTTACCAGAATTTTACCAAGCTTTGAATCCGTGTTTACCATTTTGTTTCTTCTTGATTTGGATCTTCCAACACTTGGATACAAGTCCGGAATTCTTTGAAATTTTAGTTTTCTACTTAGATAAACGAGTATCTGCTCAAGAATGTCTCAAGATAAGGATGTAGTTACCAGAAAAGATTTAGATAAAAATCTTTTGATTCTTGAATTTTTTGAGTAACAAACAGAAATTTGCTCATTGCGGTCTTCATTGTTCCAAAGGCTACAACTCAATATTCAACGTTGTAAACAACCAAATCTAGTTCTGAGTTAACAAAATTCAGAACGCTCTGAATTATTACCATGAATTACCCCTTTGACTTTTTTTGAGGGCTTAATATCTTGGATTTGTGACAAAATACAGAAAAACTACTGTATTACTATTTCTTCAGGAAAATGCAATAAATAGTTTTCTGAGCAAGTAGTCATGTATCCATAGGTTTGTTGCATTTATTGGGAGAATTCATATTAGTCCATTACAAGCAATTAAGATAAAAACCGGATTTTTTATCTTAATGATCAAATTAAAGATGGGAATTGAGAGATCAGGGATCGGGGACAAGGGAGAAAATAAAGACTAATGACAAATGCCAATGACTATTGTACAGACGCGTAGACGCTCGTCAGAGCGGCTTCTCGTAAGAGAAGAATCGCGTCTGTACTAAATAAATTCCCCAAATTGCCATTGCACGTAGATAGGTACTAGCGCGGAAAGTACCGACAGCAGTGATCGCTTCTGGGGTGCGGAATTGTAATCCATTTTCGTAAACTTGCCGAACTACAGCTTCTGTCAACTTCATAGCTTCGTCTTTCATGTTCATCTGCACCATAAAGGCCGCTAAACCAAAGTTGATCCCCGTCCAGACTTCTAAAGGATGGGTAGCTTTGGGGTTTTCTGGTGAACCATCGGGACGAAGACCATTAGCAGCACCAAATTGACCATGATGGAACTTTAGGAAACAAGCATTGTAGACAGTTTGCAATGCAGACAAAGCGCGATCGCGTTGTACAATATCAGGCAACCCCAGCAGTCTAGCGTAAAATTGTCCACACAATTGATCCGCCATTACCACATCCGAACCACTTTCGCTATCTAGTCGATAATATTGACCATTCCAGAGTTTTTCTTCATAAATGGGGCGAGATTGTGTTAACCAAGTTTCGTAGATCGATTTTTGCTTTTCTATCTCCTGGATATTTTGTGTATCTCTGCGGTTTGTTATCAAAACCTCACAAATTGCGATCGCAGCTTCTAACGCCGCTAACCATAATCCACCACAATAAGCACTGACTCCCTGTAGCCGCCAGTCATCAAAAGTTTGATCAGGCGCACCAGAATTTTCCGGAATTCCGTCTTTATCTATGTCAAAAGTTTTTAGATAGTTGAGGGTTTCTACAATGGCATTCCAGCAATCTTCCAAAAATTTGATATCGTCAGCACCAGTAAACAGAAAATCGCGGTATACCTGCAAAACAAAGTCGCTACCTAAATCCTTCCACAAGTTGCAATCTTGGTAGCTAGTATAATTTGTCTTCTTCCAAACGTGTTCATTTGGTGCGCCTAAATCATGAGGTGTTGCTCCTGCAACTTTTCGGACAGCAAAAGGACTTTCTGCACCGATGGTATAATAGTAGCCAATGACACGAGTATTCCTATCGCTCATGGGAATAGCTCGTGCAAAAGCACGTATTACCGCCTTTTCCAATTCTGGGAACAGCATCAACAAAGCAAAAGAACCATAAAGCCGCACATCCAAACTTTCATACCAACGGTAGTCTAGGCACTCCAACACAGCAAACTGTCCAATAGGATCACGTTCACTTGCTGCACTCCAGAGAGTACCACCAGCAGTCAGGTCGTAAAGCTCATTAAATAAAGCCATCTTAAACCAGTCTGGTAAATCTGCACGGTCAAGAATGGGTTGTTGCCATGCTTGAATCTGCGCTTGCCAAGCTTGGTATTTTTGTAGTGCAATTGATGCGATCGCCCATGCATTCTGACCGTTATTACCAAAAAAGTCTGTATATCTGCGGTTATAATTGATGCCAGCAGCAAATTCTGTGACTGGAAAATCCCAACTGAGAACAAAAGGAATCTCTAGTGTTTCCCCTGGTAACAAAGTGAAACGTATTGCAAGAGCAGCTGCAATCTGTTCATTTTCAACTGCTGGGGAATGGTCTAGATAATTTGGTAACGATCCATCTTGAGCAAAGCTTTGCCATAAATCCCCACCACTGCCTGTAGGCTGCCAACGGCTATGGTAAGAAATTTCTAGTTTGGGATGTTTGCAGGTAGCAATGCACCACTGTCCTTCTCCCTCTTGGACAGGTTCATTAATACCAACACGACCCAGAACACAACCAATATATTCAGTATTTTCAACTAGTTGATTAAAATTATCTTTACTTTCGCCCAAACGTGGCTGATACTCATAAACTGGACTACCATCATCCCGCATCCGTACTTCTGGGGATTTCAAAGCATTGGTAAACCAGCCCACCATATTTTGCCAAGTCAGCATAATACTTAAAGTAATAGGTGCGTTAGTGGGATTGTGGGCAGTCCAGACAAACACTGCAACAGGGTAGCTAGTTTCTTGATAATTATTTGCCCAGATCGGAGAAAATTGTTCACAGGTTAACTGAGCTTTATATACCCCTTCATAAACGAACCAGCTACGGGGATAAAGAGCATGATAGTTTCCAGTTGTATCAATTTTAGATTTTAGATTTTTCTCAGCGTCTGTGTATCCCCGTGTCTTTGCATCTTTTCCAACCGATGGATACCATTCCCACGCAGCCAAGCTACCATCCTCTGGTGGCTGTGTACATAAAGCGTAGGCTTGGGAATCAGTACCATTAGATTCAAACACACTAAATTGACAAGGGGCGATCGCTTGAAACACATGTTCGCCACCATCGATGTGCCAAAAATTAAAATCTCCTCGCGAAGAACGGCCAATGCAACCTGCACCAAAGCCACCTAAAGGCATTCCGTGCCAAGGGCCATCATCAATATTACTAGCGTAGCGAACAGTGTAGGGTCGATCCCAGCCTAAACCAATGGGACGATTCCAAGTGCAAGAGGGGATTTGCGGGGAGAGTTGATTTGTCATCGCCTGAGTTGACAGTGTGCAGTCACGATTAAAGAAGACTAACGCGATGTGTCAATTTTCTCAAGTTGTTTGGTAAACCAGGTAAGCTAATCTTCTCATCAGCTGCAAATAAATTTGAACCCAGCAGCAGCTTGATTCAATCCGTTGCAACAGAGTTGTTAGGTGGCGGCAATTTGGCAAACTTGGGCAAATCTGGATTCAAATAATCCCACGGTTGGGCGCTGGCAACGTAAATTTCTGCCTGGGGCTTGAACCAGCTTGGATCATCTAGACTCCCTGCCTGAATACTGATAACGTCAGGATTTGCAGGTGTGCCAAACAAGCGGGAGCCACAGTGGGGACAAAAACCACGACTGACTAAGTTGCCGCTATCACCTGTCACACCGTAATATTTCACTTCTCCGAGAATGGTCACAGCACTGCGAGGTAAAATCAGGGCGGCGGCAAATGCACTGCCTGTTGCTCGCTGGCAATCACGACAGTGGCAAATTCCCATTCCAATGGGTTCTTCTGAACATTCGTAGCGGATAGCTCCGCACATACAACCGCCAGTAAAACGTGTTGTCATTGAGAATATCCCACCTTTCGTTGTCAAAAGCCCGGTAAGCTCACAGACCTTACACAGCCTTATATCTTATCCAACCCAACATTTTTTTAGAACATTTATATTTGGACATTATACAGAACCGCAACCTGTTCCTACATAGTGAAGAATAAACGCCAAGTTGAGAAGCAGATTTATCTTTAGATTAAATTAGATTTATTTCAAATCCAATAACCCTTCTTCCTTCAACTTGGGATTAAATCGCACCTGCGTTTGCAAACCCCGTCCTTCTAAAACTTTTAAAATCTCTGCCTCGACTCGCCGCGCTACATTTTTAATAATTTTGATTTTCGCAATCTCATCAATAGAATTTTCATGATTTGCCTGTTCTTCAGCCGTCATTAATGCTTTAGCATCTATTGGCTGTGTCCATTTGTCTTTATCATCTGCATTACCAGCAGGTACAGAGCCATTTTCTTCTATCCAAGCCCTTTCGATATTTTCTAATACTGTACGGCTAGGGCGTTCAATCGTTTGGACTTTCACCCAATAGCATTTTTGTGGCTGGCGGACTATGTGCTGTCTTAGGCTAAGATAAACATCACGAGAATACCCCACAAATTCCAGTACTTGTTGCTGGTCAAAAATCGCGTAGACTCCGATTTTACCTTGTAAATATTCAGGTAATTGACCAGTTTCATCAATATAAGGGATATATTCCAAGTTTCCTAAAAAAGGAATGTTTGTGTCTGTAGTCATAATAATCTATATAGTCAATAACAAGTAGTAAGGAGGCAAAGCCTGCGTCCTTAAGTTACAATTGTGATTAGTGAGTGATATTTTTTGTCCCGCCCAGTTCCTAGTTCCTGATTCCCAATTTCTGATAAACAGCACAAAGGCGACTAGGTTGAAAAATTTTGGCTGTGAACATGAAGTTAGGTGGAACGTTAATAATGACGTACTCCTCCGAGTCATGATATTGTTCAAATTCTATTGGCATTCCTTTAGGAGTAGTTGTACTGTAAGGGACTGGCTGAAAAAGCAACTCTGTAAATTCTACTTTTTCACACTGTAAGTTTTGGCAGATTTGATTTAAAAATGCTTCACTAGTCAATAATTTATACAGGTTTTCTTTTGCGTGTGATTCCAGAGTAAAACTGCCATCAAAATTTTCGATTATTTTTAAAGCCATATTCTGAAAAATAATTTTGACCTACTGAGTGATTACTGTTAGCAGAGAAAGATAACTTTTGATGATGACGAATTATGAAGATGGGGATCGGGGATTAGGGATCGAGCGTTAGTTATTTTTCCCTTGTGTTCCTTGTGTTCCTTGTCCCGACCACTGCTCCCCGATCCCTTATCCCCCAATTATGTAGACTCAAATACAAAAATCTGACTTTATTTCTCAGAAATCTTAACATTGGCATTTTGAATGCTATATTAGTAAGTCTAGTAGTATGTGTACATATTTATAGTCTTTCTGGAACTGACTGTGGCGAATACAAAGTCTGCTCTCAAGCGCGCTAAAATCGCAGAGCGCAATCGTTTAAGGAATAAAGCTTATAAATCAGCTGTTAAGACGCTGATGAAGAAATATTTTGCTGCGGTAGATACCTATGCAGCAAACCCAACCCCTGAATCACAGCAAGAAGTCCAAAGTCGGATGTCAGAAGCTTACAGCAAAATTGATAAAGCTGTGAAGCGGGGTGTGCTTCACCCCAACAATGGAGCAAGAAAAAAATCTAGACTAGCTCAAAGACTAAAAGCTCACAGCCAATCAGCAGTAACTGCATCATAGTCAATAGTCATTGGTCATTTGTCATTTGTTAACGACAAAGGACAAATGACAAAGGACAAAAAACAAAAAACTAACAATGCAGCTAATAGATACCCACGTTCACATCAACTTTGATGTTTTCCAGTCAGATTTAGAAACAGTACGATCGCGATGGCAAGAAGCGGGTGTAGTGCATTTAGTTCACTCCTGTGTCGAACCAACTGAATTTTCTAGTATTGCGGCTTTAGCTCATCAGTTTCCCGAACTTAGCTTTGCTGTAGGTTTACATCCTTTAGATGCAGACAAATGGAACAATCGAACAGCAGATGAGATCAAATCTCTGGCTCTATCTGATCCGAAAGTAGTAGCAATTGGGGAAATGGGGCTAGATTTTTACAAAGCTGACAACTACGAACAGCAATACCTGGTATTTGAAGCACAGCTGAATTTAGCCGCTGAACTCGATTTACCAGTGATCATCCACTGCCGTAATGCGACGGCAGAAGTGAGGGAAGTACTACAAAAATGGAAAAATTTCAAAGGTGAGGCTGTGCGAGGTGTCATGCATTGCTGGGGCGGAACGCCAGAAGAAACTCAATGGTTTCTAGATTTAGGTTTTTACATCAGCTTTAGCGGTACTGTCACATTTAAAAACGCTAAACAAATTCAAGAATCTGCTGCGATGGTAAGAAGCGATCGCCTGTTGATTGAAACAGACTGTCCTTTTCTTGCACCAGTGCCAAAACGGGGTGAAAAACGTAACGAACCCGCCTATGTTCGCTACGTAGCTGAACAAATAGCCCGCCTGCGAGGTGAAACAACTGATGCGATCGCAGCTCTTACTACCCAAAATGCCTGCAAATTATTCGGTTTGACGCTATAAAAATAATGTATTACGTGTATTTTTTATGACTATTTTTGTAAAAGAAAATTTGAGGTGACAAAAATATGATATTATTGTACCCTCCAAAAAATATTTACTTGCGCCATAATGTTTAAGGAGGCAAATTACTGACTTCCCTGCTTTTGTTGTACAACTATTCACTTGATCATCCTCCTAAGCTCCACACATGATGCTAAAAATCTATAACTACCCACTTACCACTCAGGTAGAGCTAGATTTTGGCTCCATCATTAAAGTTATACAAATTTATAAACGAAATTTTTTGTGAGTATTATCCGCCAGTCCCAAGCTAAATAAATCGGTCGCAAGCTGAGAAAATTATTTGCTCAGTACTAGGATTTCATCGCTTTGGATGAAAGAACCACAGTCTTGTAAAAGCTAACTGTCAAAAGAACTGCGTCAATGTAGAACGCGGTTTTCGGAGGAGAAGTGAACAGAGCAAAACACACTAGGGCAAAACTGAAGCATCTTCTGTTTTTGGAAATCCAGCAAAGGGAGCAAATACCCTCTTGCTAAAATTGCTATTTCCAGGTTTAATTGCTCCGTTTGCCTGCACCTGCTATGTGCAGGTGGTGTAAGGAGAAGTTCCCACACACCGACAAGTTTAACCAGGTTGACAAAGGTAGAGGCATGACTAACGACACAATAATGGAACCCGCCTTTTTGTTGCCCGACTTAATTGAAATCCAGCGTTCTAGTTTTCGTTGGTTTTTAGAAGAAGGGCTAATCGAAGAACTTAACTCCTTTAGTCCCATTACTGACTACACTGGCAAACTAGAGCTGCACTTTTTAGGTCAGAATTACAAGCTGAAGGAACCAAAGTACGACGTTGACGAAGCCAAGCGGCGGGATAGCACTTACGCTGTCCAAATGTATGTACCCACACGTTTGATCAATAAAGAAACGGGGGAAATTAAAGAACAAGAAGTATTTATTGGAGACTTGCCTCTGATGACAGATCGCGGCACGTTTATTATTAACGGTGCAGAGCGAGTGATTGTCAACCAGATCGTGCGATCGCCAGGAGTTTACTACAAATCAGAAATTGACAAAAACGGACGGCGTACTTATTCAGCTAGTTTAATTCCTAACCGGGGGGCTTGGCTGAAATTTGAAACAGACCGTAACGACTTAGTGTGGGTACGCATCGACAAAACCCGCAAATTGTCAGCCCAAGTGCTATTAAAAGCATTGGGATTGTCAGATAATGAAATCTTCGACGCCCTGCGCCACCCCGAATATTTCCAAAAAACCATCGAAAAAGAAGGGCAATTCTCCGAAGAAGAAGCCCTAATGGAACTGTATCGCAAATTGCGTCCGGGTGAACCACCGACAGTACTAGGTGGACAACAACTCCTAGACTCTCGCTTCTTTGATCCTAAGCGTTATGACTTAGGGCGGGTTGGACGTTATAAACTCAACAAAAAACTGCGTCTACAAGTACCAGAAACAATGCGCGTACTCACCCCCCAAGATATCTTGGCTGCGGTAGATTACCTCATTAACCTGGAATACGATATTGGTAGCATAGACGACATTGATCACCTCGGGAATCGCCGAGTTAGAAGCGTCGGCGAGTTGCTGCAAAACCAAGTCCGAGTAGGATTAAACCGTTTAGAGCGGATTATTCGGGAGCGGATGACTGTATCTGATGCCGAAGTTCTCACCCCTGCTTCCTTAGTTAACCCCAAACCTTTGGTAGCAGCAATTAAAGAGTTCTTTGGCTCCAGCCAATTGTCCCAGTTCATGGATCAAACCAACCCCTTAGCAGAATTGACCCACAAACGTCGTCTGTCTGCCCTTGGCCCTGGTGGTTTGACTCGCGAACGTGCCGGTTTCGCTGTCCGAGATATTCACCCATCACACTACGGACGTATTTGCCCAATTGAAACACCAGAAGGTCCCAACGCTGGTTTGATTGGTTCCTTGGCAACCCATGCACGGGTAAACCAATACGGCTTTTTAGAAACACCCTTCCGTCCTGTAGAAAATGGGCGCGTCAGGTACGATATCCAACCGACTTACATGACCGCCGATGAAGAAGACGACTTCCGAGTGGCGGCGGGAGATGCGCCAATTGATGAAAATGGTCATCTTATTGGTCCTGAAGTCCCTGTACGCTATCGTCAGGAATTCTCTACCACAACACCAGAACAAGTAGACTATATCGCAGTCTCTCCGGTGCAAATTGTGTCCGTAGCTACGAGCATGATTCCCTTCTTGGAGCATGACGACGCTAACCGCGCTCTGATGGGATCGAACATGCAACGGCAGGCGGTACCCCTACTCAAACCGGAACGTCCTTTGGTAGGGACAGGCTTAGAAGCTCAGGGAGCTAGAGACTCTGGGATGGTGATTGTCTCCCGCACCGACGGCGACGTCACTTATGTAGATGCGACCAAAATTCGTGTACGTCCACGACTACGCCCAGGAGAGGAAAGTGCTAAACCTCCTGCGGAAATTGAATACATCATATCTAAGTACCAACGTTCCAACCAAGATACTTGCCTCAACCAAAAACCCCTCGTCCGCATGGGTGAAAGGGTTGTTGCTGGTCAAGTGCTAGCAGATGGTTCCTCAACTGAAGGGGGAGAATTGGCACTCGGACAAAATATCATCGTCGCTTATATGCCTTGGGAAGGTTATAACTACGAAGACGCGATTTTGATTTCCGAAAGATTGGTACAGGATGATATTTATACCTCAATTCACATTGAAAAATATGAAATTGAGGCCAGACAGACAAAACTGGGACCAGAAGAAATCACCAGAGAAATCCCTAACGTCGGTGAAGACGCCCTACGAAATTTAGATGAACAGGGAATTATCCGCATTGGTGCATGGGTAGAAGCTGGAGATATTCTGGTTGGTAAAGTTACTCCTAAAGGTGAATCTGATCAACCACCCGAAGAAAAACTATTGCGAGCAATCTTCGGTGAAAAAGCACGGGATGTCCGCGATAACTCTTTGCGTGTACCCAACGGTGAAAAAGGACGGGTCGTAGACGTACGGATCTTTACCCGTGAACAAGGCGACGAACTACCGCCCGGAGCCAACATGGTGGTGCGGGTGTATGTAGCCCAAAAGCGGAAAATCCAAGTCGGTGACAAAATGGCAGGACGCCACGGCAATAAGGGGATTATCTCCAAAATCTTGCCAATGGAAGACATGCCCTATTTGCCTGATGGCTCACCCGTCGATATCGTCCTCAATCCCCTGGGTGTGCCTAGCCGGATGAACGTCGGACAAGTATTTGAGTGTCTGTTGGGTTGGGCAGGTCACATCATGGGAATGCGGTTTAAAATTACCCCCTTTGATGAAATGTACGGCCAAGAAGCATCCCGGACGATTGTGCATGGCAAATTGCAAGAAGCACGGGATGAAACTGGCAAAAACTGGGTATTTAACCCAGATGATCCAGGCAAAATTCTAGTCTATGACGGTCGTACTGGTGAACCCTTTGATCGACCAGTAACTGTAGGTGTGGCTTATATGCTGAAACTGGTACACCTAGTAGACGATAAGATCCATGCTCGTTCCACTGGTCCATACTCCTTGGTAACTCAACAGCCCTTGGGTGGTAAAGCCCAGCAAGGTGGTCAGCGATTTGGAGAAATGGAAGTGTGGGCATTGGAAGCCTTTGGCGCAGCTTACACTTTGCAGGAATTGCTGACAGTTAAATCCGACGATATGCAAGGGCGCAATGAAGCACTCAATGCGATCGTCAAAGGTAAAGCCATTCCTCGACCAGGAACACCAGAGTCTTTCAAAGTGTTAATGCGAGAATTGCAATCTCTAGGTTTGGATATTGCCGTCCATAAGGTGGAAACTCAAACAGATGGTAGTACCGTAGACGTAGAAGTTGATTTGATGGCAGACAATAACGCCCGTCGTACACCTCCACGTCCGACCTACGAATCCCTAAGCCGCGAGTCTATGGAAGAAGAGGAATAGCCAATAGTTCATTGTTAAAAAAATGACCAATGTACAGACGCGAGGAACATCGCGTCTCTACTATTGACTCTTGGCCCTTGACTACTGGCTAAAACTAAATACTCCTCCCACTAGCACGGTTAATTATGCCCGTGTTGTTTGTGAAGTCATAACTTAAACGCAGCATTAAACAAATGAGAAACGCCCAAACTAATCAGTTTGACTACGTTAAAATTGGCTTGGCATCGCCCGAACGTATTCGTCAGTGGGGTGAAAGAACACTACCAAATGGTCAAGTCGTTGGTGAAGTTACTAAACCAGAGACGATTAACTACCGGACTCTGAAACCAGAGATGGATGGCTTGTTCTGCGAGCGCATCTTTGGTCCCGCAAAAGATTGGGAATGTCATTGCGGTAAGTATAAGAGAGTACGGCATCGTGGAATTGTTTGTGAACGTTGTGGTGTAGAAGTTACCGAATCGCGAGTACGTCGTCACCGCATGGGTTACATTAAACTCGCCGCGCCTGTAGCTCATGTTTGGTATCTCAAAGGTATTCCTAGTTATATCTCCATCCTCTTGGATATGCCCCTGCGGGATGTAGAGCAAATTGTTTATTTCAATTCCTATGTAGTTCTTAGCCCTGGTAATGCTGAAACCCTAAGTTATAAACAATTACTTAGTGAAGACCAGTGGCTAGAAATTGAAGATCAGATTTACAGCGAAGATTCTACTTTACAAGGTGTAGAGGTCGGCATTGGTGCAGAGGCATTACTGCGTCTACTTGCTGATATTAACCTCGAACAAGAAGCTGAAAATTTGCGCGAAGAAATTACCACAGCTAAAGGTCAAAAACGAGCGAAGTTAATTAAGCGTTTGCGTGTAATTGACAACTTTATTGCCACAGGCTCAAAACCAGAATGGATGGTAATGGCTGTGATACCCGTGATTCCGCCAGATTTACGCCCGATGGTGCAGCTTGATGGTGGACGCTTTGCAACCAGCGACTTGAATGATTTGTATCGTCGGGTAATTAACCGCAATAACCGTCTGGCGCGCTTACAAGAGATATTAGCTCCAGAGATTATCGTTCGCAACGAGAAGCGGATGCTGCAAGAAGCGGTAGACGCGTTGATTGATAATGGTCGGCGGGGACGGACGGTAGTTGGAGCAAATAATCGTCCCTTAAAATCTTTGTCAGACATTATTGAGGGTAAACAAGGGCGTTTCCGGCAAAACTTGCTGGGTAAACGGGTAGACTACTCCGGACGCTCTGTAATTGTCGTGGGACCTAAGTTGAATATCCACCAATGTGGTTTACCACGGGAAATGGCAATTGAGCTATTCCAGCCATTTGTGATCCACCGCCTGATTCGTAGTGGCATGGTAAACAATATTAAAGCTGCGAAAAAACTTATTTCCCGGTCTGATCCTAGTGTTTGGGATGTCTTGGAAGAAGTAATTGAAGGACACCCCGTTTTGCTCAATCGTGCTCCGACACTGCACCGCTTGGGTATTCAGTCTTTTGAACCTATTTTGGTAGAAGGAAGAGCCATCCAGTTACACCCGTTAGTATGTCCAGCTTTTAACGCTGACTTTGACGGAGACCAAATGGCGGTACATGTACCTTTATCTCTGGAATCACAAGCAGAAGCACGATTATTAATGTTGGCTTCTAATAACATTTTGTCTCCTGCTACAGGTAAGCCCATCATTACACCTAGCCAAGATATGGTGTTAGGTTCCTATTACCTAACCGCAGAAAACCCCCACGCTACCAAAGGCGCAGGACGATATTTTGCTTCGTTAGAAGATGTGATTATGGCTTTCGATCAGGATCAAGTAGACCTGCACGCCTACATCTATGTCCGTTACGACGGTGAAGTTGAGTCAAGTCAACCGGATCATGAGCCACAAGAAGTGACCAAAAATGACGATGGTAGCGTGACTAAGTTGTATAAATACCGTCGAGTTAGAGAAGACGCTCAAGGTAATCTCATTTCCCAGTATATTTACACAACGCCAGGTCGCGTAATTTACAACAAAGCAATTCAGGAAGCGATCGCAAGTTAGTCAATTGTCAATTGTTATTGGTCAATTGTCATTAGCTATCACTTTGAACAATTGACCATTGACTCTTGACTCTGGACTTTTGACTCTGGACTTTTGACTAAGGACTCTTGACAAATGACTAATGACAAAATAATTTTCCGCAATCGCGTCGTTGATAAAGGTCAACTGCGAAACTTAATTTCTTGGTCGTTTACACACTATGGTACAGCCCGGACGGCTGTGATGGCGGACAAATTAAAAGAATTAGGGTTCCGCTATGCTACCAAAGCTGGGGTTTCGATCAGTGTAGAAGACTTGATGGTGCCTCCTTCAAAGCGATCGCTCCTCGAAGCCGCAGAAGCAGAAATTCGCGCCACTGAAGAACGTTACCAACGTGGGGAAATTACGGAAGTAGAGCGCTTCCAAAAAGTAATTGATACCTGGAACGGTACTTCCGAAGCCCTGAAAGACGAAGTTGTCACCCACTTCAAAAAGACAAATCCCCTCAACTCCGTGTACATGATGGCATTCTCTGGAGCAAGAGGTAATATTTCTCAGGTACGGCAATTGGTCGGGATGCGGGGACTGATGGCAGATCCGCAAGGGGAAATCATCGACTTGCCGATCAAAACCAACTTCCGGGAAGGACTCACCGTCACCGAGTATATTATTTCTTCTTATGGTGCGCGTAAAGGCTTGGTAGATACCGCCCTCCGTACCGCAGACTCCGGTTATCTCACCCGCCGTCTGGTAGACGTTTCCCAGGATGTGATTATCCGCGAATTTGATTGTGGTACTACCAGAGGTATTCCCATCCGGGCCATGACTGAAGGTAGTAAAGTCATGATTCGGCTAGAAACCCGCCTTATGGGACGAGTAGTAGGGGAAGATGTGGTACATCCAACTACAGGTGAAATAATTGCACCCCGAAATACGCCCATTTCTGATGATCTGGCAAGAATCATCGAAAAATCAGGTGTGACTGAAGTCGTTGTGCGATCGCCCTTGACTTGCGAAGCCGCGCGATCGGTTTGTCAACATTGCTACGGCTGGAGTTTAGCCCATGCCAAAATGGTGGATTTGGGTGAAGCTGTCGGTATTATTGCTGCCCAAAGTATCGGTGAACCAGGTACGCAGTTAACGATGCGTACTTTCCACACCGGCGGTGTGTTCACTGGGGAAGTTGCTAAACAAGAACGTGCCGAAATTGATGGTACAATTCGCTTCCCTCGCCGCCTGCGGACAAGACCCTATCGTACCCGCCACGGTGAAGATGCTTTATATGTAGAAGCCAACAACACTTTGACCTTGGATGCTGGTAACTCAATCACCAAGGAAATTGCTCTTACTCAAGGTTCAACGCTGTACGTTGTCGATGGACAAAAAGTCAAGCAGGGTCAGTTAATCGCAGAAGTCGCACTTGGCGGACGCACAACCCGTGCTAATACAGAAAAAGCTGTCAAAGACGTAGCTTCTGACTTAGCAGGCGAGGTGAAGTTTGCCGATGTCGTCGCAGAACAAAAAACAGACCGTCAAGGTAACACCACCACTACAGCCGCCCGGGGTGGTTTGATCTGGATTTTATCAGGGGAAGTTTATAACTTACCACCTGGTGCCGAATTGGTGGTCAAAGAAAACGATACTGTTGCTACCAATGGTGTGTTGGCAGAAACCAAACTCACCACTCAGCATGGTGGTGTGGTGCGTGTGCCAGAAGCAACCCCAGGTAAGTCAACGCGGGAAATTGAAATTATTACGGCTTCTGTAGTTTTAGATCAAGCTACAGTGACTGTCCAAAGCTCTCAAGGTAAAAATAATTACTTGGTTAGTACTGGTAACAACCAAGTATTCAACCTCAGAGCTACCCCAGGCACCAAAGTTCAAAATGGTCAGGTAGTTGCTGAGTTAATTGACGATCGCTATCGTACTAGCACTGGTGGAATGCTCAGATACGCCGGTGTAGAAGTCCAGAAAAAAGGCAAAGCCAAACAAGGTTACGAAGTGGTACAGGGAGGAAGCTTATTATGGATTCCCGAAGAAACCCACGAAGTTAACAAAGACATCTCCCTATTATTGGTTGAAGACGGTCAGTATGTTGAAGCTGGTACTGAGGTAGTTAAAGATATCTTCTGCCAAAATAATGGTGTCATCGAAGTTACCCAGAAAAATGACATTTTGCGGGAAGTGGTGATTAAGCCCGGAGAACTGCTGATGGTCGATGATCCAGAAGCAGTTATGAGCAAGGATAATACTTTTATCCAGCCTGGTGAAGAATTGCTGGGGCAAACCTTTAATGAACTACGCTACATTCAGTACGTGGAAACACCAGAAGGTCCAGCTTTATTGGTTCGTTCCGTAGTTGAGTATGCCGTACCAAACTACCCTGATGTGCCATCTACCACATCCGTGAGTCAGCAAACAGCTCGTTCGATTGAGTTGCGAGCGGTACAACGTTTACCCTACAAAGATTCTGAACGCGTTAAATGTGTTGAAGGCGTAGAACTGCTGCGAACTCAACTAGTGTTGGAAATTGAGCAAGAAGACGAACAAGACCATACAGCTTCCCCCTTAGCAGCAGATATTGAATTGGTTGCTGATGCCGATGATCCAGAAATTCAGCGTTTGCAACTGGTAATTTTGGAATCTTTAACAGTTCGTCGAGATATTACTGCTGATGCTACTCAAGGTAGTACGAATACAACCCTTGAGGTTGAAGACGGACAAACCATTGCTCCTGGTGCAGTAGTAGCACGTACCCAAATTTTGTGTAAAGAAGGCGGTATCGTGCGGGGCGTCAAAAAAGGTACGGAAGCTGTTCGTCGTTGCTTAGTGTTGCGTAAACAACACGATATGGTGAGGATGACTACTGCTGTCCAGCCCAAATTTAAGCCGGGTGACTTGGTTGTAGAAGGTACAGAAATTGCTCCAGGAGTCTTTGCTGAAGAATCTGGACAAATCGTAGCAGTGAAAAAAGTAGAAAATACGGGGGAAACTGGTTCTGACGAATCAGCACTTACTACTCAAAACTACTCTGTCACCATTCGTGTTGGTCGTCCTTATCGCGTCAGTGCTGGTGCGATCTTACAAGTAGAAGATGGGGATTTAGTACAGCGCGGTGATAACTTGGTATTGCTGGTGTTTGAACGCGCCAAGACAGGAGACATCATCCAAGGTTTACCAAGAATTGAAGAACTCCTCGAAGCTCGTAAGCCGAAAGAAGCGTGTATCTTGGCCAAGAGATCAGGAGAAGTCAAAGTCATCTATGGTGATGGTGATGAAGCGATCGCTGTCAAAGTGATCGAACCCAATGGTGTAGTTACAGATTACCCCATCGGCCCAGGACAGAACCTAGTAGTCACCGATGGGCAAACAATCAGTGCGGGACAAACACTCACAGATGGACCTGCTAACCCCCATGAAATCTTAGAAGTCTTCTTTAACCTTGGTTCTGAAGATGGAGTTTATGCCTGCGCCAGCCATGCTTTGCAGAAAGTACAAACTTTCCTTGTGAATGAAGTGCAACTAGTTTATCAGTCTCAAGGGATTGATATTGCCGACAAACACATTGAAGTCATTGTCCGACAAATGACGGCAAAAGTCCGGGTCGATGATGGTGGTGACACCACAATGCTACCTGGTGAATTGGTAGAACTGCGTCAAATCGAGCAGGTAAACGAAGCTATGGCAATTACTGGTGGTGCCAGGGCGCAATATACCCCCGTACTACTGGGTATTACCAAAGCATCGTTGAATACTGATAGCTTTATTTCTGCCGCGTCCTTCCAAGAAACGACACGGGTATTAACCGAAGCCGCGATCGAAGGTAAATCTGACTGGTTACGTGGTTTGAAAGAAAACGTGATTATCGGAAGATTGATTCCTGCTGGTACAGGTTTTAATGCCTATGAAGAACCTGGTATAGTCGAAGACTATACTGATTCCTTCAGCAATAGTGTCTTGGATGAAGTTGAAGATCCATTAGATATGGTGCTGGACGATCGCACAGCCCGTACTTATAACTTAGACTCTCCAACTCTAGGAATGGGAGAAGCTACTTATGGCGGTAGATCAAAGTCAATTTTGGATGATGATGATTTGATTCCTGATGAAATCAACGATCTGACAGGAGATGACGAAGACGACTACGATGAAGATGATTTCGAGGACGAAGACGACGAATAAACTGTCGTAGCCATAAATATAAGTGGGGATGTAGCCGAATTCACTACATCCCCACTTTTTGTTAGCCTGTATATCTATAATTATTTAGAAAAAACTAAAAATTCCAATTTATGAAACCTGAGTAAAAAGCAAATTTTCTTTTCTATTTTTGCCTTTTCTATTACTATCTTCTACTTATACTCTCAGAAAAATCTGTGTTGTTAAATTAGTGACAGAAATCCCATGCTCATTTGTAGGAAGATAAATTAAGTATATTTACTCGAAAAATTTTTGGCTCAAGTAATTTGCAAACACTTGCTGAAAATTGATCTCATCCTTATGAAAACATAAATTTTGATTTGACTAGATAGTCATGGAAAAATCTCACAACCAAATATGAAAATATAACCCCTTCTACACCTCTATACACGCCAGTCGCTACAACGGAGGAGCCACTGCGGTGGACGGGTTTCCCGGCATAAAGCACGTGGCGTCACGTGGCGTGGAACCTCCGCAACGCACTGGCTCGGCAACCCCCGCAACGCACTGGCTCCCCTACACCCCCCACCCATTTTCTAGACAGTATTTATGAAAGCCTCTTTATATTTTGTTTTCACCACTAGAAATACGTTAAAATTAGGTACTCGATAAATTAGTTATCTCATTCACCACCCGTTATCAAGTGGTTGCAATAGCCTGAAATTTAGTGTGTCCTCAAATGATATCTATTGATAGAGGTAATCAAGTGTGAACAGGTAAACTCTAAAGTTCAAAATATAGACAACCGGGTATTTGTGTCTATATAGTAATTTTAGCTACTAAATTAAAAAGATAGGCAAAAAGTATACTCAGAGCCTACTTATGCAATCAAAAGCCGATTAAATGTGAAAACCAACCATATTCCAAATTTAGGGGTATGACGAATAATAAACTAAGTTAACAATTGGCTTGCTTACCGTTGAGAGCAAATAGCCAAAAATTTCTGAGTCATGCTCAAATAGCCGAAAATCAACCAGAATAACCATAATTTAGTGGCCTTTGTAAAGAATTTTATGCTACAAACCTTGGAAGTATCAAAAAAATCCAGGTTAAGCTAGAAAAGAGAGTTAGTGTTAGCTACCCTTCCCCCTTGGGGCAAGAAGCAAAGCTCATTCTCAAGCGGGAATATTTTAAAGTTGGCATTGTCCTTACTCCATGCTGCGAATCATTACTCAGCAGGCAGACGTTAGATCAGAATTACAAAGGATCTGCGATCGCACCAATGACGAACAGGTACTTCATAAAGAAGCAACAGTGCGGGAAGTGTTGCAAGCGGTGAAGCGCCAAGGTGATAAAGCTGTACTGCATTACACAGAAGAATTTGACCATCAAATTCTCAAACTAGAAGAACTACGGGTTACAGGATCAGAAATAGATGCTGCTTATCAACAGGTCTC
Organism: Fischerella sp. CENA71; assembly: GCA_024239075.1. Lineage (GTDB taxonomy): Bacteria > Cyanobacteriota > Cyanobacteriia > Cyanobacteriales > Nostocaceae > Pelatocladus. The sequence continues at coordinate 380,727 of JANBVI010000027.1, forward strand.
GAAAGAACTGGTGGAAGCAATTAGATTGGCTTGTCGCCAAATCGAAGCATTTCACCGCCAACGAGTTCCAAAAAGTTGGGTCAACTTTGAAGATGACGAAGTAGTTCTCGGCAAACGGTATACACCTGTAGATAGAGCAGGAATATACGTACCTGGCGGTCGTGCAGCATACCCAAGTACCGTGTTAATGAATGCAATTCCAGCCCAGGTAGCCGGAGTACCCCGTATAATTATGGTGACTCCACCAGGAGCCAGTAAAACAATTTACCCATCAGTGTTAGTAGCCGCCCAAGAAGTTGGGTTGCAAGAAATTTATCGTGTCGGGGGAGCGCAAGCGATCGCTGCTTTAGCCTATGGCACAAAAACAATTCCTAAAGTTGATGTCATCACTGGTCCAGGTAATATTTATGTAACCTTGGCAAAAAAACTAGTCTATGGCACAGTCGGGATTGATTGTTTGGCAGGAGCAAGCGAAGTGCTGATTATTGCCGATGAAACCGCAAACCCCGTTCATGTTGCAGCAGATATGCTAGCACAAGCTGAACATGATCCAATGGCAGCAGCAATCTTATTGACGACTGATCCAGCTTTAGCTAAGAACGTACAAGTTGCTGTAGAAAGACAACTAATAGATCACCCTAGACGCACCCTTACAGAAAAAGCACTTGCCCACTACGGCTTAATTGTGATTGTAGAATCATTACAGGCAGCAGCTGAACTTTCTAACGAATTTGCTCCCGAACATCTAGAGCTAGAAGTTGAAGATCCTTGGGCAGTGCTACCATGGATTCGTCATGCTGGTGCTATTTTTCTGGGTTACTCCACACCGGAAGCCGTAGGAGACTACATTGCTGGCCCTAGTCGTACCTTACCTACCTCTGGATCAGCTCGCTACGCTTCGCCACTAGGAGTTGAAACCTTCCTGAAACATTCAAGTATTATCCAGTACTCACAAACTGCCTTGGAAAAAGTAGCGGGCGCAATTGATGCGTTAGCAGCAGCTGAAGGTTTACCCTCTCATGCTAATTCAGTCAAACGGCGAACTCAAAAAGAGGAATAAATCATATTGTTGGTTGTTGATAGTTGATAGCTTGTTAGCCTAACAAACAAGAATTATTAAATTTTCTCCAGACTTTTGACAAAAACCAAATTATGCCATCAAACTTAAAACTTAAGCCTACATTAACCTTAGTATAATCTTGAAAATCATCAATTTTAATCGCAGGGGTTTGCACTTTTGGAGATACAAGCCGTGCTAAAGAATATTTTGGTTGCTCTAGACTCTTCAGGTATTGCAGAGCGGGTCATTGAGACTTTAAACGATTTAGTATTACCAAAAGACAGCAAGGTTGTCCTTTGTCATGTTTTTCCTCCCCCTGACTCAGAAATGCAACTAGCTGCTGATCGGCCTCACTCAGATTCCCAAATTCTTTCTTCTTTACAGGTCGAAAAACTATTACAATCCTACCAAACGCAGTTGCCTGTTGCTAGTGAAATAGAATTAGTCACCGGCGATCCAGCAGAAGAAATAATCCGCCTTGCCAACATTTACAAATCTGATTTAATTGTGATCGGTAGTCGTGGATTGACTGGTATGAACCGAATTGTTCAAGGTTCAGTCAGTAGTCAAGTAGTAGAAGAAGCTCATTGTTCTGTGTTAGTGGTCAAGCCAAAGTGATATAAGCAAGGGAGAAAATAAGCACATTAGCGCCCGATTTCGACAGATCATACACAGGAGCGGAAGCATTTGGATAAATGAATGCACACATCAATGCCGGATCGGAAGTATCAAGCTTACCTTCATCCCACAGACTGATCTCAGGAAAATCTGGCATTCCCATCTGGCGTGCCCACCCCTTACAGTGTATGCGCGCACCTCTAGGTTGGGGTTAACTCTCGCTGGCCAAGGCATGTAAAAATCAGGCAGTTCAAAGGGTGGCATTTATACAATTTAATAAAAAGAACTTACAAATAATCGTTGTTGTTGTTGTGTAAGATTATTTGTGAGTTATGGATAACTTCAAGTCAGATGTGTGATGAATCGCGGATTTAAATAAGTACACCTCACCGAACCAAGAATATCTATGGCTTTTAGCCCAAAGAAATGTCAAGATTGACTTATCCCCTCATCAAAGTAAAACCTTGTCAGGATAATTTCTCTATTTCTGATACTGGATGAGTCGATTCTAATTTCAGTTGTATGGGATACACTTGCCTGTGGTTAGGTGATCATGCCAAAATCTAAAAAGACTAGCAATCAACAAATTAATTTTAACGATACACAATATTACTTAAATCGTGAGTTAAGCTGGATAGAATTCAACAGCAGAGTTTTGCATGAAGCTCTAGACTCACGCACACCCCTTTTAGAACGTCTTAAGTTTTTGGCTATCTTCAGTTCCAACTTGGATGAGTTCTTTATGGTGCGTGTTGCAGTTTTAAAGCAACAAGTAGAAGCAAAAGTTAGTCAATTAAGTTTTGATGGTCGCACACCACAACAACAGTTAGATGATATTAGTTTTTTCCTGCGGCCTCTAGTAACTCAACAACATCAACATTTTGAGCAAGTACTACGACCTGTATTGGCAAATCACGACATCCATATTTTGGATTATATAGATTTGACAGAAAAACAGCGCAAATATTTAGACAATTATTTTGAAGAACAAGTCTTTCCTGTTATTACTCCCTTAGCTGTTGACCCTAGCCATCCTTTTCCCTACATTTCTAATCTCAGTTTAAATTTAGCAGTTGTAGTAAAAAATCCAGAAACTGAAGAAGAATTTTTTGCCAGAGTTAAAGTCCCGAAAGTTTTGCCCCGATTTTTGCCTTTACCGTCAGAGTTAGGAATTCAACGTCATGGCAAACCTGCTTTGTGGACTGGTGTACCCTTAGAACAAGCGATCGCTCATAATTTAGAATCCCTATTTCCAGGGATGAACATTCAAGAATATCATCCCTTCCGCATTACTCGTGATGCTGATTTGGGACTAGAAGAAGATGAAGCCGACGATTTGCTAATTTTTATAGAGCAAGAACTGCGAAAAAGGCGAGTTGGTGGTAGCCCAGTTCGATTAGAAATTCAATCCCAAACTCCGGAATTCATACGCAATCGATTGTTACAAGATTTGGAATTAACCGAGAGCGATGTCTATGACGTAGATGGACTTTTGGGACTAAGCGACTTAATGTATTTTATGTCTTTGAGCGTCCCAGCAGAACTCAAAGATTCTCCTTGGCAGTCTGTTGTACCCCCTCGTCTGCAACGCATTCGAGAAATAAATCTCGCTTCCGAAGCCCTAGAAATAGAAGAAGGCAAAGATTTTTTTGCTGTGATTCGAGAGCGGGATTTACTTGTACACCATCCCTATCAATCTTTTTCGGCGTCTGTGGTGCGCTTTATTACCAGTGCTGCCCATGATCCGAATGTTTTAGCAATTAAGATGACTCTTTACCGCACTTCTGGTGATTCACCAATTGTTAATGCTTTAATTGCTGCTGCGGAAAATGGCAAGCAAGTATCTGTATTGGTTGAACTGAAAGCGCGGTTTGATGAAGAGAATAATATCTATTGGGCAAAACGTTTAGAAAGCGTTGGAGTTCATGTCGTTTACGGCTTAGTCGGTTTGAAAACCCACTCTAAAATTGTCATGGTTGTGCGGCGTGAGCAAGAGCGTATTCGTCGCTATGTTCATATTGGTACTGGAAATTATAATCCCAAAACAGCGCGCTTGTATACGGACTTAGGATTATTTACTTGTCAAGAAGAGTTGGGAGCAGATGTAACAGATGTATTTAATTTCTTAACAGGATACTCACGGCAAAAATCTTATCGTCAATTGTTAGTTGCACCTGTAAATTTACGCGATCGCTTTATTGGACTGATCCAAAGAGAAATTGAAAATGCTCAAAAAGGATTTTCCGGGCGTATCGTTGCCAAAATGAATTCCCTTGTCGATCCACAAATTATCTCTGAACTTTACAAAGCTTCCCGCGTCGGTGTGCAAATCGATTTAATTGTGCGGGGTATTTGCTGTTTACGTCCTGACGTTAAAGATATCAGCGAAAACATTCGCGTTATTAGTATTGTGGGTCGGTTTTTAGAACACTCCCGGATTTTTTATTTCTATAATAATGGTCAAGAAGAAATTTATATTGGTAGTGCTGATTGGATGCCACGGAACTTGGATCGAAGAGTAGAAGTAATTACTCCCATATTAGATCCTGATATTGCTAAAGATTTGCAGGAAATTTTAGGCATCATGTTGGCAGATAATCGCCAAGCCTGGGAGTTACAAGCTGATGGCAGTTACATTCAAAGGCGTCCTGGTGAGGATTGTCCAGAAGCTAGTTCGCAAAAAACTCTTATGTCTATGGCTTTAAATCCACCAGCGATCGCCTCAAACTTGATGAATTCAAGAAAGAGTTATGTCTATCCTGACAAGTAGTTAGACAATTTTATTCCGAAAAATTAATATTACTAAATATTAATTTCTCACTAATTTTGGAAAAAATTGAATTTATTCAACCATAGGATAGAGTTAGTTTTTGTAGATATTCTCATAAACTATAAAGGTTGTTGTGCATTAACTTTATAATTTGTTTGGATGTTAATGTTGTCTTGTGAGTCTTCTACCCTGCGCGTTCTAGTGGTTGATGACCACGAACTGACTCGCTTAACTTTACAATTAATATTTTCTGCACAAGAAAATATTCAAGTTGTAGGTTTAGCTAGTAACGGTCAAGAAGCCATAGAAATGGTTAAGCGCCACAAGCCTGATGTAATTATTCTGGACTTGCAAATGCCAATTATGGATGGCTGGATTGCGTCTAGTGAAATTAAAGCTATTGCTCCCAATACTCAGATTATTGCCTACTCATCAGTGGATGACTCTAAACTTGTTGAAGGAAAAGCAAGAGCTTGTTTAGACGCTGTTTGTAAGAAAGATGTACCTACCACCGAACTAGTTTCCTTGGTTAGGCAATTAGGTCAAGGGACTATTAATGATACTATTGCTGGATAAAGGATACAGCCAACACTGTTGGGATTACTAAAGTTGCTCATCAGGGAGTCGGGAAGCTTGGAAGCGATGGCAAAGAAGTCGGTAGAACCGGAATAGTTGGTTGCTACCGACGTAGTTATTTTTTGTTAGGGTAAATCTTAACAGGGATCAGGGATTCACTTAGCAGCAAACCCATGATCCATCAGTGTGCATCAGTTGTCGATTTTTTATCCCCTTGTGTGAGCTATTGTCTGGGGGATATGGCTTAATTAAGATTCAGTATCTGGAAAGGTGCGTCTATATTCATCGATTAATTCATCCATTTCTTCCAAAGCTTGATTCACGTCTATTTTTAAAGTTCCTAAGTTTGGTTGCTCCAGTAAACTCATTAAATACTCACGCTTGCTTTGAATTTGGGCAATACGTTCTTTGATGGTTTGTGCATCCATAATTTTTTGCTTCTGTTGAGAATATGTTCAAATTCAAAGTTAACTCAAAAAAACAAACACTTTTAACTATTGTCTTCCCTAATCTGTTGGCGATCGCAGATGATAATAAAACTGGTGCTAAGAAAAAATATTAAAAACTAAGTCATGTTACGCCAAGTTTCTCTGGGAACGCTGGGTTTAACCATCGGTGGTATCTTAACCATCATCGGCTTCATCGCCTACGCTAACGATAACGCTACTCTCAATCTCGTGGGATTTTTTTACGGGATTCCGCTGGTGCTAGGAGGATTAGCCTTAAAAGCTAATGAACTCAAACCTGTACCCTTCAGTCAAGTTACTACACCAACTGTTTTGGCATTACGCCAGCAGCAAGCAACTCTAACTCAAAATAAAATTCGTCAAGATTTGACTCGTTATTGCTATGGTCAAGATGTTCATTTTGATCGTGCTTTATCGTACTTAGGTTTGACTTCTTCAGATCAAGAACTACCAGTGATCACAAGTTTACGAGAAGAAGATATTAACGGAAATTATGCCTTGATATTAGAATTTGATTCGTCAGTCATACCAATTGATGTGTGGCAGCAAAAACAGGAGAAAATGATCAATTATTTTGGCCCTGGAGTCGATGTAAAAATCACACAGCCAAAAGAAGATACTATTGAACTAACGCTGATTGCAGATAAACAATAGTCAATAGTCAATAGTCCAAATGCTTGACAATGGACTATTGACTAAAGTTTATTTTTCCAAACGCACTGCATACCATTGCAAATATTTTCCAAGACCAACATCTAGTTCACAACTAGTATCAAGCAAATATTTAGCTCTTTTTTCAATAGAATCCAAAGAACGCAGATCAGGTGGTAAATCCTGAGGATTGAGTTGTTGAAGAACATCTGTTAATTTTTCTAATAATTCTGATGCAGTCAGAAACTGTTCCTCTTGATTTGTTTCTAAAACAACAAAATTATCTTGCTGATACATTAAATTATCTGGCATAAAACTTATCGTATAAATCTTAAATATAACTATAGCAACGTATAGCAATACTATCTGATTTGTGAATATCGAGAGAGTCAGCCCCCCGAATTCTACCCTACGGGAAGCTAACACAACAAGGGAACGGTAAGCCAGCCTGTGGGGTGTCTACAAGAAGTCGGAGAGTTTGTTGTTCACAAATGATTTATGAATGCTATGTGAATATGCGTTTGAAGTTTTCAAAAATAATAGTAATTGCTCGTTTGTAGTTGGGAAATATAGAAATATAAATAGTAACGTTTCCCTACCTTGCAAGTGCGTGATAGGAGTTGCAATATATAGACGGATTTTGCTTCACACAGGATTTAATTTATGTCAACCGTTGATGTACCACAATTAGTGTGACTATTAAACGCTATTGCTTCTACTTTATATAAAATTCAACTCATGTTAGGGATAGGGATTTCCAATAAACCTCCTTTGATTCTCGTGGCTGATGACGATACGATCATGCGACTTCTGTTGCGTGAGGCTATGGAGCAAGAAGGCTACCGAGTAGTCGAAGTTAGTAATGGTAAAGAGTGTTTGGATGCTTATACTGCCGTTAAACCTGATTTAATTTTGCTAGATGCTGTCATGCCTATCATGGATGGCTTTACCTGCTGTCAGGAATTGATGCAAATACTCAAGAAAAATTTAGTATTAGCACTTGCATCCCTTGATGGCGGATCTGGTTTTAGCAATAGTTTAATTTCTACATTATGGGATCGCACTCCCATATTAATGATTACAGGATTAGATGATCCTGACTCAGTAGACCGTGCTTTTGAGGCTGGGGCCAGTGATTTTGTAACTAAGCCGATTCACTGGTCAGTATTGCGGCGACGGGTGAGAAAGCTGTTACAACAAGGACAGGTATATAAACAGTTAGAAGCAGCCAATCAAGCTTTGCAGCAACTTGCTCACGAAGATGGCTTAACTGGGCTGGCTAATCGTCGCCGCTTTGATCAATATCTTAATTCTCAATGGTTGGAGTTAGCACAGCAGCGATCGCCAATATCATTAATCTTATGTGATATCGATTTTTTTAAACTTTATAACGATAAATATGGTCATCCTACTGGCGATGTATGCTTGCAAAAGGTGGCAAATGTTTTAAAAAACACAGCCCAAAAATATCAGGATTTAGTTGCACGTTATGGTGGTGAAGAATTTGTTGTGATTTTGCCTTACACTCATGTTGCTGGTGCAGTTCATGTTGCAGCAGCAATGCAGGCTGGAGTGAGGGAGTTAGAAATATTGCACTCTGGATCTGCTGTTAGTCAGTTTGTAACTCTTAGTTTAGGAGTCGCTACTATTATTCCTAATTTTGAAACTTCACCTTTAGCTTTGATTGAGGCAGCTGATAAAGCACTTTACCAAGCAAAAGCAGAAGGACGTAACCGCATTATTATTAAGCAGATATAGGGGATTGGGGACAAGGGGGACAAGGGAGAAAAGGGAGCAGGAGGGAGAGACGCGGTGACGCGGTGACGCGGTGACACAGTGACGTGGAGAATAACCAATGACGAATGACAAGTGACAAATGCCCATTACCTATTATCTAATTTAGCTTTTCGTATCATTTGAGTGAGTCGGTCAAGTAATCGCACTTCTTGCTTACTGTCTTCTAGTATTTTTGCTACAGTAATAGCCCTTTCATAAAAATTACGGGCGGTTGGGAAATTACCTATTTGCTCGTATAACTGAGCATAGGATTCAAAAGATTTTAATTCTTCTTGTCGATTTTGTAATTCTTGAGCTAGGGTTAATCGCTGCTGTAACAAATCAAAAGCACGTTCATAGCGTCCCACCGAACCGTGAGCAGTCACTAAACCATCAATAGCTCGTAATTCGTTCACGCGATCGCCACTATATTTTGCAATCCGTAGTGCTGCTCCGTAAGTCCCGATTGTACCTTGATAATCTCCTGCTGCTAGGTAGGTCTCACCTAAATTATTTAGAGTATTAGCTTCACCGATGGGATCACGAACCTGACGCCGGAAAGTTAAAGCATTTTCATAAAGTTTGATGGCTTTATTGTAATTTCCTAACCTCGCATTTGCTAGACCCAAATTACTCAAAGATAATCCTTGACCTTCAAGATTTTTTACATGGCGAGCAATTTCCAGAGCTTCTCTGAGAGTTGGCAAACTAGCAGTGGGTTCGCCTTGTTGCAACAACAGTGTACCTATATTATTCAAGGCGAAGATTTGACTTTGAAAGTCATGGGTATCACGAGCGATCGCTAGGCGTCGGCGTATGGCGTCTTCTGCTTCTTTGTAACGACCCAATTCGACATAACCTCTACCGAGGTAATCATAAATTAAACCCTGGGCATTGAGATCACCAATCGAATGATAAATTGAGAGTGCTTGTAACCAAGACTCGATAGCTTTGTCAGCTCTACCAGAAGACTGTTGCTGCTGACCAATTCGCATTAAAGTATCTGCTTGATTTGTTGATTGTTGGACTATAGATTTATCTATCTGACGATGGAGTTGTTCAGTAATATCCGCACCATGTGCCGCTATGGGTTGAAATATAAAACTAGCAACTAAAAAAAGCAAGGAGGAGGGGGAATAAGGTCTCAACTTCCATTTTTTCATAAAATTTGGCCGTGAAATTGCGGTTTCAAGAAGAATGTGAAGTAATTTTATTTTTTATACTACCAAACACACATTCTTTAGCGGTTTCTACGCAATAGCAGGTGGCAGTAAATTTTCACCCAAGTAGATAGCACGAATATCTGTTGGTAATTTATCCTCTAGCATACGATAACCTTCTTGGAGAAAATTGGCTACTTCGCTGGGGGCGATCGCTTCTCCTTCAGCTTGTAGATAGGCAGCAATTCTGGTTTCGCTCCAGTGAAAGGTTTGAGCCATCAACACCATCAAGCGTAATATTGGTGTCATTTGATCTAAAGCTTGTTCTAAATAACACCACAAAGGTACAGAGGTGGCTTTGAGAGAATAATGAATTGCTTCCGTCGGAGGAAGTTCAATCTCGTTGATACAGCAAGCAGTCTGATCGATAAGCCAATTTTGTAAAGTCAGACTTTCCCTAGCAGATTGAGTACTACCGAGATTAAATCCACCCAATTCATAGTAGATATGTCGCCAAGTTAGGGCAAATAGATAATCTGCTTGCACAGGCGATCGCGCCGAATGACGAATCACTGTATAAACTATGGGGCTATAACGGCAAAAAATAGCTGTAAAGTATCTTCCCGACTCTGGATGTTGCTGGAACAATCTGACGAGTTCTGGATCAGTGTGATGGAACAGTGACTTCACTAGAGGGTGATTAGCTTCAGGAAAATGAGGTATTTGCACAGTCCGAATCAGCTTATGTTGTTAGAATTAACTTAGCAATAGCAATCTTTAGTAATTAATCGCATAGTCTGTTGGTGTAAGCCTGTTTTTGAGCTAACACCAAGGCAGGTTAGCACTTGGTACACTAGAAATACAGACTTTATTTAAGTCATAATTTACAAAACAAAAGCGGCTCCCTTATATATAATTCCCGATTCTGTTCATGTTTATAGCAAGTCTGACATCATTCTTGGTTAATACGTATACTTTTGGCTCTTTTTTGCCTTCCATACCACTAGATAGCCTTTTTTCTACCCAAGGCATAATGGTGATGCTACTAGCAGCCTACGCTGGCGCCATGTGGATGTTCCTTACCAGTGCGCCAAAGGTATATACCGTTATGGTGTCGGATTTGGAAATTGCACGACAGTTGTATGAAGGACTCCTAGATTTACCAGCAGCAGAAGTACCGCTACACTACTACTACAATTATGAACAAACTATAGGCGCAACAGGAGTTGATCCGCTTTACTTAGGAAGCAGTCCTTCCTTTGCTAACAAAATGTCAAATGGAAGTGAAGGACTTTGGTATCAACTTAAGAAAAACATTCAGTTGCATGTAATTACAGGAGCTAGTTTAGGCACAAAAAATCAACAACGCCACGTTTGTTTTGATCATGAATGTATGGAAATGATTTTAATGCGGGTAGAAGTGCGGGGGTTGAAATTCAAAATTCGCAGCAGAAAACCCTTAAACTTTTTGGTCAAAGATTACGAAGGGCGAATTATTGAGATGGCTGAAGTAGCGAATTAATCTCTTTCAAAGAGTCAATGTCAATAGTCAATAGTCAATAGTCAAGAGTTATTCTACCCATGTCTTAAATACAACATTGAAAATGAGGAGTTATTTTTCTTAGCCACTAAAGTAAGTAAAAATTTTTTCATAATCACTTTTTTCGGAAAATAATAGCTTGCTTCTGTAGAAGACTATAGAAGGTTGTTTGGATGTGACACTCAAGTGTTAACCAACCTAAAATAGAGCAAATTTGCAGGAGTAAGCAAAAAAGAATGTTAAAAAAAATGTTAGCAAGCGTTGGTATTGGCGCAGCTAAAGTTGATACACGTATTTTTAACGCTTCGGTTGTTCCTGGTGATGTATTGGAAGGAGAAGTTTACATCATTGGTGGTGATATAGCTCAGGATATAAATGATATTTATTTGAAGCTTGCTACCGAATACGAGCGGGAAGTTGATGATTCTACCGTTCATGAAGAATGTGTAATGATCGATTATCGGTTGCTAGAACGTTTAACTGTCCAGCCTAAAGAAGAAATTGTAGTACCGTTTGCCTTAGAACTACCCTATGAAATGCCTTTGACCATGGGTAGAACACCAGTATACATCCGCACAGGCTTGGATATTAAGACGGCTATCAACCCTAGAGATAGAGATATTTTAGAAGTTAGACCCCATCCACTGATGGAACGAGTATTTACAGCAATTGAAAGATTAGGTTTTCATTTGCATAAAGTGGATTGTGAATATACACATGCTTTTGGTGGTTCTTATCCCTTTGTCCAAGAATTTGAGTTCAAACCTAGCGGAGAATACAGAAATTATCTAGACGAGTTAGAAATCATTTTCCGTTTACATCCAGAAGAATTAGAAGTGTTACTAGAAATTGATAAACGCGCCCGTGGTTTTGGAGGGTGGTTAAATGAAGCTTTGGATTTAGATGAGCGGTATGCACGTTTTTATCTGGCAGAATCAGATTTAGATCAGGTAGACGTAGAAGCAATGATTGATGATATTCTTCGCAGTCATATTCATTAATTTTGCTAGATTTTTTGGGAAGGATAACAGGATAGTATTGAGATAACATTCATAAATCATTTATGAACAACCAGAACCCTGACTTATTCAAGACATCCGGGTTCTGATACCGATTCAAAAAATGTTTGCGACACATTTCAGAATATGAGATGTGATTTATCGCGTCTCTACGGAATTCACCTATCGCATTCTTTTTTCAAATTGGTATGACATATCAATTTCCACCTACATTCATAGCAGCCAAAAAAGATTTTTGGCTAACATCTTTGTAAACAGTATCTAAATATTTCATGGCTAGGTCAGCAGCAGTTAAACTTGCAAGATTTTCCTCTTCTTTAGCAAGAGGAATTGCTCCTAAAACATCTAACACTGTTTCACTAGTGGATGGCGCAATTACTACTAAAGAAGATTCTAATGGCTCATGATATTGCCAAAAAGATTCTAGATTTAAAGAATATTGAGTTTGTGAAACAAATTTTTTATCATCTGGAATTTGGTCTGTTGTGGCTTCAATATTTGCACTACGTAACTGACGTAGATTGCTAATAATTTGCTCTTTTGTCCGTCCTCGCAATTGAAAGAGTACAAAAGGATCTTCACTAAAGCGATCGCCTAACTGATAGTAAACTGCTGCAATATGTTTACAGGGATTTGCTTTATCAGGGCAAGAACATCTACTGTGGACATCAGATAGAGTAAAAGGAAATAGCGATATACCATTAGCACTAAAAACTTCTTCTATATTTTGTGGCATTTCTCCTGCCAAAAGTTTAGCCGCAAAAATTGCTTTTTGAGACATTGTTTCTACTACATAACCCCACTCTTCATCACTAAAAGAGTCAAGAGAAAGAGAAACTGTATAAGGTTCTCTTTCGCTACCCTGCACCTTTGCTAATACCTTTGCACTCTCAAACTCAATACTAAGTACATTTCCTTGACGTGCATAGTTTCTACCACGTTCCAAACGCTTTTTAAAGCGATAGGAATCTAATAATTCTAGCCACCGTTGTGACCACCATTCTCGACTTGCTTGTAATGTGTAATTTGTCATTGGTCATTTGTCATTGGTCATTGGTTATTCTCTGCGTCACTGTGTCACCGTGTCACCGCGTCACCGCGTCACCGCGTCTCCCCTTCCCCTCTTGCTCCCTTTTCCCCCAAATCCCGATCACCTTCACTCTGTATCTTCTTCCATCACTGCACTGCGATCTAATAAAAGTAAATTACGAAGTTGATTTGTATCGAGTTCAGTTAACCACTCTTCACCTGCACCCACCACTTGTTCAGCTAGTTGCTTTTTACTTTCAATCATGTCATGAATTTTCTCTTCTAAAGTGCCAGTACAAACAAATTTATGTACTTGGACATTGCGGGTTTGACCAATACGAAAAACTCGGTCTGTGGCTTGATTTTCTACTGCGGGATTCCACCAACGATCAAAGTGGAAGACATGATTTGCACGGGTTAAATTTAATCCTACACCACCAGCTTTGAGTGACAAAATCATGATTGGTGGTCCTTGGGGGTCGTGTTGGAAACGATCAATCATTTCCTCACGTTGTTTTTTGCTAGTACTACCATACAAAAAGAATATTTCTCGTCCTAGCTGTTGTTCTAAATAGGGTTTGAGTAGTTTACCCCATTCGGCAAATTGGGTGAAAATTAAAGCGCGATCGCCTTCTGATAAAACTTCTTCTAACATTTCCTGTAATCGCAGTAATTTACCAGATAACTGCGGTTCCAAGAGAGTTGTTTTTTTCAAATACTGGGCGGGATGATTGCAGACTTGCTTGAGTTTAACGAGTAAACCTAAAATCATCCCCCGACGCTGAATTCCCTCGGCTGTTTCAATTTCAGAAAGTGAATCTTCTACTACTTTTTGATAGAGTTCTGCTTGTTCCAGACTCAGACCACAAAAAACATTTATTTCCTGCTTTTCTGGCAAGTCTTGAATAATTTCACGGTCACTTTTTAAACGACGCAAAATAAATGGTTGCACTAATGAACGCAATTGATTCAATGAAGAAGTATCCCCATATTTTTCAATTGGCATAGCAAAGCGTCGTTGGAAGAACTGCTTATTTCCTAAATATCCTGGATTGAGAAAATCCAAAATAGACCAAAGTTCTTGCAGCCTATTTTCTACAGGTGTTCCCGTTAAAGCAATCTTATAAGTTGCTTCTAATTGCCGCACTGCTTGAGATTGTTTTGCCTCTGCATTTTTAATATTTTGGGCTTCATCTAAAACAATCCCCTGCCATGAAACAGCTTGTAATGACTTGATATCCCGGTGAATTAGCGCATAACTTGTAATGATTAAATGATGCTTGTTTGCTATTTCTGCAAATGCCTTACCTTTAGGGCGTTTATCACCGTGATACTGCCAAACTTTCAGCGTGGGGGCAAATTTTTTAACTTCTCTTTCCCAGTTTCCTAAAACTGAAGTTGGGCAAACCAAAAGTGCGGGTTTTTCTAATGCATCTTGTTCTTTTAAATGTAGTAGAAAAGCGATAAATTGGATCGTCTTACCCAGTCCCATATCGTCCGCCAGACATGCACCTAAGCCCCAGCGTTCGAGAAATGTCAACCAAGCAACTCCACGCTGTTGATAGGGGCGCAACTCTCCTTGAAAATCGGCGGGTGTAGGTAAAGGTTCGACTGCTTTGTTATTTGTTAGGGTAGTGATTAACTCTTGCAATGCACCTGATGCTTCAAAGCTAACTACTGGTAATTTTTCAATTGTCTGGGTATCTCCCGTACTCAGACGTAAAGCATCTTCCAAGGAAAGAGCCATTTGCTCTTTGCGAGATGCAAAAAAGGCTTGGGCTGTTTTGATATCTTGGGGTCGCAATTCTACCCATTCGCCGTTAATTTCAACTAAAGGACTATTCAACGCCACCAATCTGTCAAATTCTTTTTTAGAAAGAGTCTGTCCCCCAATTGCCAATTGCCATTGGAAATTTAGTAAACTTTGTAAACCCAAACGTCCCTGTTTTTGATCTGGTGTTTGGGCAGAAATTTGCAAACCCAGACGGTTCGCCCATCCTTCCCGATTTGCCAAACTCGCAGGTAAAACTACACCTAAACCATTATCCTCAAGCCGTGCTTTCACCGACTTGATAAATTCGTAGGCTTGGATGGGATTAAGGCGGCAAGATAGGGGATAACTGGTATCCATGCTGGGTGTGATAACTGGATACAAGCGCGATGCTAATCCCAATCCGCGTAAAAATGTTTCTTGTGGTTGTTTAATAGTGCGATCGCGATAAACAAAGTTTTCAACTGAATGCTGCCATATTGTTTCTGCATCCACTAAAAATTCTGGATCATCTGGGGCTTGCAAACAATACTCCAAAGTCCAATCTGTTTCTTCTGACTCTGGCGAATGCAGAACAAAAGCAGTACGAAACAGATTTTTTCCTGCCAGCTGGTATTGTAGCGGCATCGTCCAAGCTTTTAGTGCCGCTTCTAGTCGTTCCAAACCCATCGATTCAGCGTTGACAGTACCTAGCGTACCCGTTAGAGACTGCAACCACTGCCGTACAGCCGATGGTACAGACGCCATTACTCGTGCTTCAAGCACAGTTTGGGAACCAAACATTTCTCTGATTTGGGCATCAATCGTACTATTGAGAAATGCCAGTAATAATTCTTGTGGTTCTGGTGGGAAATTAACACTTAGTGAGGATTGAGAATTATTCTCTATTTCCCCTTCCCCCTGATATGTCCGACATGCTAATGGCATTAATTGCGAAAATTTTTCTAGGCGGGTTCCATCCAAAGCACTATCTAAAAGTGCTTGCCACTTGGCAATAAAAGAACCATCTATTTGGCGTTCAAGAGCAGGCAAAAATTTACATCTGGAGATTAAATCCAAACTCCAACGGGCTATCTGTGACCAAAAGCGTAAATCTCCTCCGACAAAATCATCCTCAACTTTGGCAACACTTAAAGGTAAAGAAGCCAAAAACTTGACTGCTTCTGTGGGATTGAGACAAAAACCTTCTACTCGCCACGGTTGTAGGTATTGATTAGATGATTTTTTTGAATCTAATATTGCTGAGTGTACCGGATAAATCGCTGTTATTCCCTCGGTTTTGCTTTCTACAAAATCAGTGGGAAAAGCAATGATTGTTTGTGAGGAGGTTGGCAAAGTTTGTGTAGTTGTTGTTTTCGCTAGACGCCGCCCTGTTTGCCGAGACGCGATCGCTTGTGTCTCTATGAGTTGCGATGTTGAATTTGGAATTTTAATATTACGAGAACTTAGCCACTCGCTTAATTCACTTGGTGCGATCCCATAAGGTAATAGAGGTACTTCTGTTAATGTTTTTGGATCAATATCTGTCCCTAGCGATCGCCAAGTCTCTCCCCAAATAAATAAACAGTTACCTTGATTTTGTATTAACCAACTACCGTGTAATATTGCCATTTGCCAATTACTCAAATTTTCCCAATATCAAAGCCTTGAATCTTGCTTATTCTCTACTTTTGTGAATTCTGGAATTTTTAAAATTTAAATACTTAGTATTAATAATTATTAAATATAATTAAAAAATAAAAATCATCTTAATAAAGTTTATGAACAATGCAGTTACCTCTTTATAAAATTTTAAAAAATGAGATAAAAGTAGAATTAGATGATATACATCCAGAAGAACAAGAGGAGGTAAGGAAATTACTTAATGTTGTAATTTTAGAAGGACAAACTTATCCCCAAAAACAACCCCTCTCACCATCAGAATTTGCAGCTTAGTGGTTAAATCAGGATGCTTTTGTCATCAGGACAACAGCTGAATATGCTACACAGCAACCCAAAGAAATATGGGGAGCATTTTATCTCAAACCAAACTTTCCAGGTCGATGTAGCCATATTTGCAACGCTGGTTTTATTGTACAACCTGACAAGGGGGGATCGGGGAAAGGGGATTGGGGAATAGGGACAAGGAGGACATATCAATTCAAAATACCCTTCGGAAACGCCAAGGGCGTACAAAATACCTTCACCAAGCAGCTCCGCGTCTACAAAATTCACGCATTAAGAACTTGTTGCCCAATACCCTTTCCCCTTTCCCCTTTCCCCGATCCCCTTTGTAACGAAATTGTTAATAATGAATTCTGTATACTGCTCAAGCCAGTATTAGATCATAAATGTTAGGATTGCCACAGAGAGAGAATAGCGAGCATAGTAAGGAAAAAAAACTGAATGGGAGAATTTGAGAAGTCAATATCCTTCGATGGAAGGGATATTCGACTGAAGGTGGGTTTACTAGCACCCCAGGCTGGTGGATCGGTGTTGATACAATCTGGGGATACGGCAGTTCTAGTTACAGCTACGCGATCAGCAGCCAGAGAAGGCGTTGATTTCCTGCCCCTCACAGTAGATTACGAAGAAAGATTATACGCAGCAGGTAGAATCCCTGGAGGAATGTTGCGACGTGAAGGTCGTCCACCAGAGAGAGCAATTCTCACCAGTCGTCTTATTGACCGCCCTTTACGTCCTTTGTTCCCCTCTTGGTTACGGGATGATCTGCAAGTTGTTGCGCTGACTCTTTCTATGGATGAGCTAGTACCACCAGATGTGCTAGCTGTTACTGGTGCTTCTATTGCTACCTTGATGGCAAAAATCCCCTTTAATGGGCCTATGGCAGCCGTGCGCGTCGGTTTAGTGGGTGATGATTTTATCATTAATCCCACTTATGCAGAAATCGAAGCTGGAGACCTGGATTTAATAGTGGCAGGTTCGCCGGAAGGTGTAATCATGGTGGAAGCGGGAGCTAATCAGCTACCCGAACGTGACGTTCTCGAGGCGATTGAATTTGGTTAC
Source organism: Fischerella sp. CENA71 (assembly GCA_024239075.1). GTDB lineage: Bacteria > Cyanobacteriota > Cyanobacteriia > Cyanobacteriales > Nostocaceae > Pelatocladus. The sequence goes on from JANBVI010000027.1 coordinate 398,170, forward strand.
GAAGCTGTGCAAGATTTAATTCAAGCGCAGCGTGATTTAATAGCAGAATTGGGTTTGGAAATAGTGCATGAAGCACCACCAGAACCTGATCAATCACTGAGTAACTTTATTAGCGATCGCGCTACCGACGAAATTAAAAAAATCCTCTCACAATTTGATTTCGATAAAACTGAGCGGGATACAGCTTTAGACGCGGTCAAAGAATCCATCGCAACTGCGATCGCGGAACTGCCAGAAGAAGATCCAATTCGAGTGGCTGCAACCACTAATACCAAAGCACTAGACAATACTTTCAAAGACATCACCAAAAAGCTGATGCGCCGTCAGATCATCGAAGATAATGTCCGAGTCGATGGTCGTAAGCTGGATGAAGTTCGTCCTGTTTCCTGTGCAACTGGTTTATTACCCAAGCGAGTCCACGGTAGTGGTTTATTCAATCGGGGGCTAACTCAAGTCTTATCTGCTTGTACGCTTGGTACACCCGGAGATGCTCAAAACTTAAACGACGATTTGCAGCAAGACCAAGCAAAGCGTTACATGCATCATTACAACTTCCCGCCGTTCTCCGTTGGGGAAACCAAACCCCTGCGGGCGCCGGGACGTCGAGAAATAGGTCACGGGGCGCTGGCGGAAAGGTCTATTTTACCAGTGCTACCACCTAAAGATGAATTCCCCTACGTAATTCGCGTAGTATCGGAAGTGCTTTCTTCCAATGGTTCTACCTCAATGGGTTCGGTGTGCGGTTCCACGCTGGCTTTAATGGATGCAGGCGTACCAATTCTCAAACCTGTGAGTGGTGCAGCTATGGGTTTGATTAAAGAAGGTGATCAAGTACGAGTCCTGACAGATATTCAAGGGATTGAAGACTTTTTAGGTGATATGGATTTCAAGGTCGCCGGTACAGATGCAGGGATTACCGCCTTGCAAATGGACATGAAAATTAGCGGTTTGTCCTTGGATATTATTTCCCAAGCCGTCAATCAAGCAAGAGGCGCACGCTTGCATATTCTGGAAAAAATGCTCCAGACTATTGACCAACCACGCACAGAGATGTCACCTTATGCTCCACGTCTGTTAACGATCAAGATTGATCAAGACATGATTGGTCTGGTGATTGGACCTGGAGGTAAGACCATCAAAGGCATCACTGAAGAGACTGGTGCTAAAATTGACATTGAAGATGATGGTACCGTAACTATTTCAGCGGTGGATGAGAACAAGGCCAAGAGAGCCAAGAGCATCATTCAAGGCATGACGCGGAAGCTGAATGAGGGTGATGTTTACGTAGGCAGAGTCACCCGCATTATACCTATTGGCGCATTTGTGGAGTTCCTGCCAGGTAAAGAAGGCATGATCCACATTTCTCAACTTGCTGACTACCGTGTTGGTAAGGTTGAAGATGAAGTTGCAGTTGGTGATGAAGTGATTGTCAAAGTACGTGAAATTGACAATAAGGGTAGAATCAATCTTACTCGTTTAGGTATTCATCCTGAGCAAGCAGCAGCAGCACGTGACCAAGCAACATCAAACAAATAAAATAGGAGGTCTGGTAGTGAGCGCTTAAGCGCTCTATCAAAGGACTAGAAAATATAATTGCAGAAGCGATCGCAAACTCAAGAAGTAAGCCCGCAGTTTACTAGCGGGCTAATAGTCTCGGTCTACTCAAAATAGACTTATTAAATAAACTGCGGTCAACTTACTTCGGAATTACTTTTACAACTGCGGACATACCGGGAGTAATGCGCGATTCATAACCTTTAATACTCCCTGGCTCAAACATAATCTTGACAGGAATTCTGCGTATATTACTGGTATTGCTATTAACAGAATTTCCTGTGTTATTGTTTGACGGAATCAGAGCAATGCTATCTACTTTACCTGCAAAGTTACGACTCGGAAATGCAGCTATTTTGATGTTTACCCTTTGTCCTGCTTGTATTTTTTCTAACTGGTTTTCTGGAAAATTACCAATAATCCAAGGATCTGGTTGCACGACAGTGAAAAGAGTTTGACCAGGTTCTACTCGTTGTCCGATTTGGATATTTTTGTTACCTATTTTTCCAGGAACAATAGCATTTATATTGGTGTAGGACAATTGTAGTTCAGCTTTTTTGACCTCTGCCTGTTTTTGAGCGATCGCAGCCAGTGCAGTTTTATACTGTTGCTCGCTGATATCTCTTTGTTGAGTCGCTTGTGCTTGGAGGAAATTTTGTCTGGCTTGAATATTGCTGTCTATTGGAAATGGCTGCGATCCTGAAGCTGGAACTGGGACATTTTTAATTTTTTTCTGTGCTAAAGCTGCTTGCTGTTTAGCTAACTCTAAAGATGCTTTCGCTTGGGCAACAGATACTTGATAATCTTGAGAATCAAGTTTTACTAACAGTGTTCCTGGAGTTACCACTTGATTCTCGTTGACTGGAATTTGGCTGACTATCCCTGAGACACGTGCAGTCACAGGGTAAATGTCTGCGGTAATATAGGCGTTATCGGTTTGGGGAAAACTTTGGCTATACTGCCATTGGCGATAAGCGTAAATTCCGGATGCGATCGCTCCTGCACCTAAAATTACTCCTATTGCCACAATCGGCAGCAGACGACTTTGAGATAGAGGTACTCTTGTTTTGGTATTACTATTTGATGCAGCAGGAGTGATAGCTGTAACCTCTTGCTCTTCAACTGGAGTTTTTTGTTCCTCCACTCCTGTAACTTGTTGTGCGTGTTGTTGTAAAGAATCTACGCGTTCCATCTGCCACCCTCTTTTCAGTAATACTTCAAGATTTCTTATTAACAATTGACAACAAATATACAAGTGATTTAATACACTAAGTGCGAGGAGTAATATTAATCTTATTATATGCTTTTGCCTTATTTTTTTACTCTGAATATTTATTTATATTTTGCTTAATTAACCACTTAATACTAACTTTAATTAAGTATATTTTGTATATGTTGAGACAGATTGAACATAAATACTTTTAAATCCAAGAACTAAAGTCCTGACTACAAAGTTGAGCGATCGCAATTTTTCATTATGATATATATATTTGTGGGATGTTCTAGATAATTCATCCCACAAGAAAAATTACTATATTGTTGCTTCTGGCAAAATCAACATTGCATCACCAAACGAATAAAAACGATATCGAGATGCTATGGCTTCTTGATAAATATTTAATAATCTTTGCCTACCGATTAAAGCACTTACCAACATCAACAAACTTGAACGTGGTAAATGAAAGTTAGTAATCATACCTTCCACTACCCGCCATTGATAACCAGGATAGATAAACAAATTAGTCTTTCCACAAAATGCTTGCAGTTCACCTTCAGTTGCAGCTCCTTCTAAAGCACGAACTACCGTCGTACCCACAGCAATAACACGACCACCAGCAGCTTTAGTAGCACGAATTTGTTCTACAGTATTTTGAGGTACTTCTATCCATTCTTCATGCATTGTATGGGTAGTGACGTTTTCCACTTCTACCGGACGAAATGTTCCTACACCTACGTGCAATGTTACAAAAGCTTGATTAATATTTTGTTCGCGTAACTTTTGTAATAATTCTGGAGTAAAGTGCAGTCCTGCTGTGGGAGCAGCAACCGCTCCTGGATTTTGAGCATATACTGTTTGATACTGTTCGTTTTGAGCTTTGCTTGTTGTGATGTATGGCGGTAGAGGTATTTCACCAAATTCATCCAACAATTGCAGCAAAGAAACTTTTTCTGGCAGTTCAAATTGTAGCAAACGCCCTCCAGTCGCGGTGTCGCTTGCTAGGACAGTCGCTGTTAGAGAATAAGACAGGGGGATGAGGGGAGATACGGACGCGGAGAGATTTTCTAATCCTTTTTCCGTGTCTTCTTTCCTATTCTTCGGTGTGAAAACAATTTTTGAGCCGCGCTTAAAACGTTTTCCCGGCTTGACTAAGGCTAACCAACAGTTATGCTGTCTTTCTTCTAGCAGTAGTACTTCTACCTGTGCTCCTGTTAATTTTTGACCATATAATCGGGCTGGAAGAACTCGTGTATTATTCATCACTAGCAAATCCCCCGGACGTAGGATTTCTGGTAAATCTCGAAAGATGTGGTGTTGAGGTGCAATTTCTTTACCTACATTTTGAGAATTTACAACTAGGAGTCTAGAACTATCTCTGGGAACTGCTGGGTTTTGAGCAATTAATTCGGTTGGTAATTCATAATCGTACCCAGCTAATGAGAGGTCTAGCTCAGAATTTTCTGGTGTTTGTTTGGATATTAAATGAGAATTTGTTTTTGCGAGTTGTTCCTGCATTGAGATTTTAGACTTTCTTAAACAATTTGGTTGCAAATAATGAGTTCTTTTAGAACTCTAAAGTATTGCCGACAAAATAGAATCTTCGACTTTAAGATAGATAGCATTCAGTACCACTGAAGCAACTATATGAAAATTGGGTAAACCTCCCTATCTAAAAACGGGGGCTTTTACCCTAGTAAGTTGTGAGTCGCTCTACCAATAATAGAAATGTAGGATTGGCTTTGATCCCAAGCACCAAGATGGAATACTTGTATTATCTGGCAAATGCCAGTCTCACTCTGAGGGTTGTTCAATACTTGCACGCTAAACCCCAAATACCTGTTTCCTTCATCACCGTAATTCATCAAATTGATGGTTGGGTGGTTAGAGTCAAACTGAGAAAACAGGTATCGCCCCAAGAAGATGGTGACATTCGAGCTTTTTTGAATGAATTAGGAATTAGCTACGAGCCGCCAATGCGAGTACAAATGGCACTTTGGAGCTTAGAGGCAGGTCAGTGTCCTGTTGATGTTATGCGTCGTTATCAGGTTGCTATTGTCTCTCATGGTAGCCCAGAAAAAGAGGAAATTGAGGCATTTAGACAACAGTTTGTTAGGGGATTAGGTTATTGTCCAGAAACTTTGGCGTAACCAAATTCAGTAAACTGTTATCAATTATCAGTTTGAAAAAGTATTAGGTCAGCCTTGAAATATAATTTAGAGTAAAAATTAAAATTGTAGGGGGGTAATTGGTAATTGATAATTATTGATATTTGGTGTTATTAACAGAGAATAACTCGTAATAGCCGCTACTATCTGAAATCATCGGCAACATCAAAAGCCGCAGAAATATATTCTTGTAATGTTAATTTATACCCTGCTATATACGAGCTAAATAGGTTTTCTTCTTGAAATTTGTCCTTAATAAATTTTGTTGACATTTGACGATAACTAACAATGGCAACGTCAAATCGACAAGGGTAATCTGCTTGATCAGGGTGTGCTACTAAAAACATCTGTGCTGTACGCCAAAGCTTGACTTGCTTTGATAAGGCGATCGCACTTCTTCCCCCCGCATCCCAATTTCTGGGACTGCGGGTTTTTACTTCGACAAACGCCAGTGTTGGAGACGAGAGTACAGAAGACGCGGAGATATTATTAACAATTTCTCCCTTGTCCGCGTGTCCTTCGTGTCCCGATCTCTCTGCATCCTCCACATACTGGGCAACAATATCAATTTCTCCCCAACGACAACGCCAGCGACGAGCAAGAATTACCCAACCTTGAGATTGTAAGCAATGTGCTACTAGGTCTTCTCCTGCGTTGCCGATATCGAGATAATGGTAAGGAGAATGGTTCGTCATTGGTTAAAAGTTACAATGAGTTCTAAGTTGAGCGATCGCATTAAAATAAGCATACTAAGTGTGTTGTTTTTGGCTGTGATGGCTATCACAGTTGCTCTAGCTTTCCCCGAAAGTGCTGTAGCAATTAACTATAACAACCGAACCTTAGAAGCGGCTGATTTTTCCAAGCAGGATTTAACAGATTCCAGCTTTGACCATGCTAATCTTCGCAATAGCAACTTCAGCAATTCCAATTTACGTGGTGTCAGATTCTTTTCGGCAAATTTAACGTCAGTAGATTTCACCGACTCTGACCTCAGTTATGCCGATTTAGAATCAGCACGAATGACTAAAGCCAATTTGACGAATGCAGTCCTAGAAGGCGCATTTATAACTGGCACTATGTTTAATGGAGCAACAATTGATGGTGCAGATTTTACTGATACTTACATCCGTGAGGACATGCTTAAGAAATTATGTGAAGTAGCTAAAGGCACTAACCCAGTCACAGGGCGGAATACCCGCGATACTTTGGCTTGTCCTTAATTGTTACTAACTTTGGTGTCTTGGTGTCTTGGTGTTTTAACCACAAAGACACCAAGACACGAAGAGAATTCTTGTGTGATGGGCGGCTTAAGGCATTAACTTTAAACTTTTAGCAGTATTACTTACTATATTTTTTTGTTCCCAAAGCATGGGATGATATTCAAACTTGCGCCAAGGTTGAATCATATCGTCGTAGTGGCGATGAAAAGCATGACCAGATTGTCCAGTCGTTTGAATGGCGACGGAATTATCCCAATTTGCTAAGTCTACAATCATCCGCATTGATGGTAAAGAAACTACAGTGTAGTCCTCAGTTGCATTCCACCCAGTTGCATTGACAATAGAACTACCGCCACTACTCGGAAAGGGACCACGGTTAAAAAGTGCTTCAACAGGTGCAATACCCGATTTCCCTAAAGTTTGGTTGCGGAAGGTGACAGTATGAAGATTTCCCCAGCGCCAGCGACTTGCATCTTTTCCCAAAGTTTGTTCTAGTTCATCTACTGCTTTGGCAAAAGCTTGTTGAAAAATTTGATCACGATTTTCCACTGGAGAGGTTTTTTGATTATCCCACCAATTGTTATTAGGTTGTTTCACCAATTGTCTAATGATTTCAAACCCACGACTGCTACCAGTTGATAAATAAGCTTGGGGTAGTTGATCGCTAAATGTATCAGCTAAGAGATGTTTCCAAAATGCTGCAAAAATTGCGCCAGCATTACTGTCTTGATGTTGTTGAAAATCCCAATCTACTAGCAAACGTCGTGCTTTTTCCAAACGATGATCTGATATGGGAATTTGCAGCAGAATAGGCACTATATTTTCGGCAATTAAATTTTTATTATCTGCCTGCATTTTCTGTACATCAGCAACTGTAATACCATTCTTTTTTGCTGCGATCATTTCTACAATTCGCTGGGCGCGAAAACCATAATCCCACTCACTAGAAATCAGATAAGGATAATCTTCACCTACAGCTGCGTTATTAGCAGTCACGATATAGCCAGACTCTGGATTAAAGATTGAGGGAAGTTTCTCAAACGGAATATATTCTTGCCATTCAAAGTCATCTGTCCAACCGAGAACGGGATACCGCCCATCTCCAGTTTTGCGAACAGGGATTTTACCAGGCATTTGGTAGCCAATATTGCCATCAATATCAGCGTAAACAAAATTTTGTGCTGGTACATCAAAATCTCGTACGCCTGCGCGGAATTCTTGCCAATTTTGACTAAGATTGATTTTGACGATCGCAGATGCCAAGGTTGAAGGTTCTAAGGCAGTCCATCGCAATGCTAAAGCATAATTTGCTGGTAAGTTAATCCCTGCTGTTTGACGGAAGTTTTTTAAGGGGGCAAATGTGTCAGAAATAATTGGCCCGTGGCGAGTGTAGCGGACTGTTTGTGTAACAGATTTGCTACTAGCAACTTGAATATTTTCTGTGAGGAGTTCCATATCAACCCATTTACCATTAACTTCATATTGATTCGGATTATTTGGGTTGATTTTCTCAATGAACAAGTCCATCACATCTGCTTCTAAATTAGTCACTCCCCAACTAATACGGTCATTGTGACCAATAATCACCCCTGCCATACTAGGGAAAGAAAATCCTGTCACATCGTAGGGACATGCAGCAGTTTTTGGTAAGCAATGTAAACCAACTTCATACCAAATAGATGGCATTTGTACACCCAAGTGAGGATCATTGGCGAGGATGGGTTTACCAGTTGCAGTACGTTTTCCTGAGATTACCCAGTTGTTGGAACCTATACCATCGCCTTTACCGAGGGCGAGGGGAGAAGAAAAGGAGGACGCGGAGAACATCAGACGCGGTGACGCGGAGAATCTATTTACATTACTCTCTGTGTCTCTGCTTCCTCGTGTCCTCGTGTCTTTATTATTCCCTGCATCACCTACAATAACGGGATGATCGACGGGATAGGGAGGAATGAGTTGATCTACTTGTTGTGATGTGAGGGTTTTGAGTAGGACACTGCGTTCAATTTCTGTGTCTAGGTTGTCGCCAAGATCGTAGGACATAACTTTGCCCCACGTGAGTGTATGTAAAAGTTGCCAAGGTTCGGGTTTATATTTGGGGTTGAGCAGTTTTAGGACAGCGTATTCTAAACTTAAGCTGCTATCTTGGTGATTGCCAAGATAAGTATTAATCCCAGCAGCATAAGCTTGTAGGATATTTTTGGTTTGTGCATCCATTTGCTGTATTTCTGTTTGGGCAACTCGCGCCCATCCCAAGGTACGCAGGAATTTATCAACATTCAGCTGCGACTGACCAAACATTTCGGCTAAACGACCAGAACCTATGTGTCGCCAAAAATCCATTTGCCAGAAACGATCTTGAGCATGAATATAGCCTTGAGCCATAAATAGATCGTGGGTATTCTGGGCATAAATGTGAGGAATTCCTGATCGATCGCGTCGGACTTCAACCTGTGATTGCAATCCTGGTAATCTAATTTCGCCGCTTTCTTGCGGCCAGGAATGGTGAATAGTGTAGGCGATCGCACTACTCATGACCAAAATTACAACTAGAATACTAATGCTAATCAATTTCAAGATTTTGCTTTTAAATAGCTTCTGCATAGTTGATTTCGCAGATGATAAATTTTCAGATTGTTAACATTGTCTGTATTTTCGGTAACTTTGATATATGTATATTTGCAGTTTTTCTCAAATATCTTTCTCTAGTATGGTTAAGCTTGGTTACTAAACTTGTAGATTGAATAAAGAAAAAATTAAAAAATAAAATTTTAAATATTATTAAGCAATTGTACTCATTGTTGTGTTTGTAATGAGGACTAAAGTCCTCACTACAAACTTAAAATAATATGCCAATTGCATAATTCTTGACTATTTTGAGCTTTAATTATCCATCAAAGGAATCCAGATAGGATTTTCCCTTTACCTTTTACCTCTCTACCTTAAGAGGTATATGCTCACTGAATTGTTGCAAATTATTTAGTTAGCAATTTCCAGGTAAAGTTTATTTTCAAACGATGCAAGAAGAATGAAAGTACTGTTAGTCTGTTTATGTAAGAAAAGACTAGTTTGACGTTTATTAGAGGTAGATTTTGTTCTTAACAAGTTTTAACAATTGCTGTAGTTAATTAACTGAAAAGATATTGATGAATTATTAAGATTAACTAAAAAAATTATATTTATTGTTTTTCTAATTACTATGTTGAACTTCTTGAAGCGAATTGGTAGTCGGAATATGAAACATTACTCTGATGCATGGATTGAAGAATGGTGTAAAGATAACGGTTGGACAGATTTATTTATTGAGCGCTGTAATAGTTACTGGGCTTTCCCTCCTGGTGCTGTAATGCCAGAACCAATTCCCATGCAAGTTCTCAGAGTTATTAAAGCCGAAAAAGGATTAACCTGTGAAGAACGTTTTTGGTCACTCACAGCAGTAATTGCAACTATGATTGCAGCTTTTGTGACCTATTGGTTGAGATGTCCGATACCATTGGTTGCTGCTTTCGCTTTTAATGCGGTGACGGTGGCTCAACTTGAGGTTGAGGATGCGTATTAAAGGAGGAGAAAGGTTAAGGCGTAAAGGGGAAAGAAAAGATTTATTTTTAATTTTATGCTTAGAGGAGGTGCTGCGATCGCAGCACCTTTTGTAATTCTAAATAGCTACGAACTTTCTGAGCTAACGTAGAGGTTTTGGCAGAATTAATTGTATTGGTTTTGATGTTTGAATTGGTTCTACACCAGGTTTTGGCTGAGTTACTACGTGCGGTTTAGTAAAAATTACATTTGGTTTGATCACTGACAACTGACTTTGGGCTTTATCTCGTGCTTGGATAGCTTGCTGATAATCTGGTTTAATTTTTATCGCTTGATTGTAAGAAGCGATCGCTTCTTGATAACGTTGTAAATTGAACAAAGCATTTCCTCTAGAAAACCAAGTTTCGTAGTGTTGTGGGTTGTAACGAGCGGCGCGATCATATGAGGCGATCGCTTCTTCATATTTCTGTAAAAGATATAGCGAATTACCCCGGTTATACCAAAGTTGATCATCGTTTCGTTTTAATTTTGCTGCTTGTTCGTAAGCTGCTACAGCTTCGTTATATTTTTGCATTTGATGGAGCGACCAACCCTTGTTATACCATGCTTGGAAATTATTAGGGTTTAATTCAATAAATCTATTAAATGATTCAACTGCTTCTGGATAGCGCTGTAAATTCATCAGAATATTACCTCTTGCTAACCACGCTTGGTAATAATTTGGATTAGTTTGCACGGCTTGATCATAGGCTGTCAATGCATCTTGATCACGTTGCATATTCACAAGAGAATTGCCGCGATTAAACCAAGCTTCTGCATAACTTGGTTTGATTTCAAGAGTTTTATCGTATGCTTTGATTGCCTCTTCGTAGCGTTTTAAATTTTGTAGCGTTTGGGCTTTATTATACCAAGCTTCATAATCATCTTTTTGCAAATTAATTGCTTGTTCGTAAGCCGATATTGCTTGATCATACCGCTTTAAACTGCTTAAAGCTTCTCCTTTTGCATTCCAAACTAGGGGAGAGTTATTTTCTAGTTGTAAGGCTTTATCAAAAGAAGCGATCGCTTCTTGATACCGTCGTAAATCTTTTAATACAAAACCTCTACCTATCCAAGCTTCTAAATAATCCGGCTCAATTTGAATTGCTTTGTCATAAGCTGTGAGGGCTGCTTTGTATTCTTTTAATTTACTCAGTGTACTAGCTTGTCCATTCCAAGCTTCAGCATATTCTGGTCGAATTTTTACTGCTTTTTCATATACTGACAAAGCATCTTGATAACGTTGTAATTCATAAAGTGTATTAGCTTTTTTATATAATTCTGTGGCGTTTACAGAATTAATACTATTAATAGTATATATAGCTCCTACAGTTCCCAATCCTAAAATTATCATCCCAGCTAAGATTTTTTTGATAATCTTTCTTTGGGGTTTATTATTTGTAATTGATGGTTGATTGTGAACAGGAACATTTAATGCTACTGTTTGCCAGTTGGGATGATGCAAATCTTTTAAAGCTTGTAAAGCTAAAGTTGCTGATGAGTAACGTTGACGAAAATCATAACGCACCATTTTATCTAAAAACTGAGCAAATTCCTGACTGACTTCAGTATGATTTTGCCAAATAATTTCATTAGTTTCTGCGTCTTTTTCAAGTTCTTCAGGAGATAAACCAGTTAGTGCTTGAATCCCAAGAATACCAACAGCATATATATCGCTACTATATTTTGGGCTACCTTGGGCTTGTTCCCCAGGAAGATAACCAGGAGTACCAATCGCGACGGTAAATGTTGTTTTGTTACTAGGATTAATCACTTGAGTCGTAATTTGTTTGACGGCTCCAAAATCAATTAAAAATAACTTGCCATCTGGTTCTCTTCTTAGTAAATTATGGGGGTTGATGTCACGATGGATAACTTTCTGTTGATGGACAAAATCTAAAATTTGTAAAATTTCTTGCAAGAGAGAAATAACTTGAGATTGACTGAGGGGCTTTCCTGGTATGATTTCTTGGCTCAGATCATGGCCTTCAATAAATTCTTGTACCAGATAAAATTCTTCGTTTTCTTCAAAGTATGCCAAAAGTTGAGGTATCTGATTGTGTGTACCTAATTTATGTAAAACTTGGGCTTCTGTATCAAACAGACGTCTAGCAGTTTGCAGACTTTTTGGATCTGTGACTTGGGGTTTAAGTTTCTTGACAACACATTTAGGATTGCCAGGTAATTGAGTATCATAAGCGACGAAAGTTTCACCGAATCCTCCTCCTCCCAAATGACTGATAATTTGGTATCTTCCAACAAGTATATTTCCCAGCATTTGGTTTACCCAGTAGAATACGCTACGACCTGATTTTGATCTTGCCACAGTTTTTTGACTGTGGTTAGTAGTTAGTGGATGATGGCTAATAATAATTACTCATTACCCATTACCAATTACCCATTACCCATTATTTTCAATGATTCCTATTAGCGATAACCTTTTCATTAGTTCGCGTCAAAAACCGATAATGATTTATTGGTTAATTGGTATGAATATTGCTTTATTTTTATGGGAATTTAAGCTAGAAATCAGTGGACAGTTAGGTTTTTTTGTGAATAATTGGGGTTTAATTCCAGCCCAAATGCATGGCGCGATCGCTAATTTATTTACTGGTAATTCTGCTGCTGGAATATTTGTGTTGTCGCGTTCTGCTTCTTTGTTAACTGCAATGTTTCTTCACGGTAGTTTTAGCCAAATTTTGGGTAATTTACTATTTTTATGGGTTTTTGGCAGAAATTTAGAAAATATTCTTGGACATGGAAGATTTTTGGTATTTTATCTGATGTGTGGCGTTCTGACAGGAATAATCCAAATTCTTGCTAATCCCAATTTGACCGTACCATTGATAGGTGCAAATGGTGCGATCGCATCTGTTTTGGGAGCATATATCTTCAAGTTTCCGAAAGTTAAAATTGATACTGTTATGCCTCTTTTAGTTATCTTTATACCTATGCAAATTCCAGCAATTTTCTATACAATTTGGTGGTTTGTTCAACAATTATTTTATGGGATTGGTAGTTTAAATATTCCTGGTGGTGTCAACCCGCTGAATAGTATTAATTATTGGGCGCAGATTGCAGGGTTTATTATCGGTGTAACTACCATGAAAAGATTACAACTAAAATGAGTATGCATAGACAGCTACCAACCACCAACCATCAATAACTAAAATTTTAAATCATCCAAAGATTCTTCGATTTCTAAATCTAAAATTATTTCTTGAACTTTTTTATATTTTGCGAGATTACCTTCTTTATAATATATATCTTTAGCTTTCTGAAAATCTGCGATCGCTTCTTGTTTATCTCCTAAATCATAACGAGCATTGCCGCGATTATAATAGGCATCGGCATCATTGATATTTATTTTAATCGTTTCTGTATAGTCTGCGATCGCTCCTTCATAATCTTGGACATCATAACGAGCATTACCACGATTATAATAAGCATCGGCATCATGACCATTAATTTTAATTGCTTGAGTATAATCTGTGATTGCTCCTTCATAGTCTCCCAATTCTAGGCGAAAGTTACCACGCTTTTTATAAGCAAGAAAATCATCAGCATCAAGCTCACTTTCTTGGACAAAGTCTTCAATTTGTTCTTGATAATCGCCAATTTTGATATTTTTAAAATTTATTTTACCTTCTGGCTGTGGATATAACTTGACTAATTGAGTATAATCTTCGATAGCTCCTTGTTTATCGCCTAAAAAATAACGCACATCAGCACGATTTTTGTATGCGATCGCATCATTAGGATTAATTCTAATTGCCTGAGTATAATCGGCAATTGCTCCTTCATAATCTCCTAGCTGATAACGTGCTAAACCACTTTTATTATAAGCTTTAATGTATTTCGGATTAATTCTAATTGCCTGGGCATAATCAGCAATTGCTCCTTCATAATCTCCTACTTGATAACGTGCTAAACCAAGCTTATAGTATGTATCGGCATCATGAGAACATAATTGCAATGCTTCATTATAATTGATAATGGCAGCATGAAATTGTCCTTTTCCACTGCATTCATCGCCGAGTTTTATGTAAATTAGATTTAACTCTTCACTTTGAGTATTTATATTTTTAACTGAATCTAAATGCAGTTTTGTGAATGAAGTGTATGGTTGTTGATAGATTAATTCTGATTTAATATTTTGTTTGTTATTTGTAAATATTTTTTCATTTAGCTGATGATTTTTCACATCTTGTAATTGTTCTAAATAACCACGTAAACCACCACCATAAAGTAATTGCTGTATCCCGAAGGAAATTCTGCCAGTTTTCAGCTTAATCATTTGAGTTGGCAGAAAACCAGCAAGGAAGAGATGATACTCTGATTGTGCTTCATTGACTTGCTCTTGAATTAAAATGCAAACAACAACTGCATTTTTCTCAACTTCTTCGGCACTGATTGACCATCTGACTTTATCAATGTTACCGTAACGAGATTTTACCTCAATCCCAATAGATGGATTAGCTGTCATCGTGAAATCTGTTTTACCATCTCCGCCAATTCTTTTTTCGTAATCTACTTCTGTTATTAAATCAGCTAGGCGTTCTTTGACAACTTCCTCTCCTAACTTTCCTTTGAGGTAGCTGATAAAAACATCACGCACTGGTGAAACACGTTTATATTTTTCTGCCATTAGCCAGCAAAAATCTCTAAGGTTTTTTAACCTTTCTCCAGAGATTATTGTTGTTTCACTATATTGACCCTCTATTTGACAATGCAGCAGACAACCAGATGTTAACCTTTTGATGAAGTCTGATTGAAGCGATCGCAGTACCGTTATCCAATCCATTGATATTTCTGCGAATCTTTTGATCAGGTGATTCTATCTAAGATATCAAAACTGAACTGACTGTCAAAATAAAACCCCACTCTTATTATCTAAGTTAAGGGCGGGGTTATGTGATCATAGGCAATTCAACAATCTTTACTTTTGCTAATCCCAAGAAGTTAGCATATTTGTAGATTAATTTAGAATCTGTAACCAATTCCTAACATTAGACCAACATCTGTGTCATCTACAAAAGAAGCATTTACAGAACCTGTGATCATAAATTGAGAAGACAAAGGATAATCTACACCCCCAGTGAGTAACAAACCAATATCAGTGTCATCACCAGTTCCGATAGCTACACCAGCACCCACATAAGGAGCTATAACAGCATCACTACCACCAATATCAGTTGGTCGGAAAGCAAAGTCAAAAGTGATAGGAACTAGAAAGACCGTATCATCACCAATCACTGCACCTGGTCGGATTGAGAAATTGTTTGTGATCCCAAATTTACTGGTGACAGCGAAGTTTCCACTGCCAAGAGCCGTATTACCACCTAAACCAATGTTACCAGCAACGGCAATGTAGTTTTTCTTAACTCTAACACCAGCCTGTTGACCTTCTGGCTTTTGCTCTTGGGCCAATTCCGGTGGAATCAAAACCTGGTTAATGACGTGTACAACACCATTAGTCGCTTTCACATCTGGTTGGATGACACTGGCATTATTGACTGCAATTTGATTATTAGCAGTATCAACTTTTACATTGACAGATTCATCTTCCAAAGTTTTGACTTCACCAGATGTCAGTTTGTTTGCAGGCAGATCACCAGAAACTACGTGATATCTCAAAATCTTGATTAACGTTTCTCTATTTTCTGGTTGCTGCAACTGCTGTAGAACATCTGGAGGTAAAGCAGCAAATGCTTGGTCTGTAGGAGCAAAAACTGTATAGGGACCTGGTTGTCTTAAAGCATCCGCTAAACCTGCTGTCTTCAACAAAGAAGTCAGAGTTGTAAAACTACCACTAGACTCAGCAATAGAAACAATATCACCTGTAGTTTGAGGATTACCACCCACGATATAACTTACAGCTGCCACATTGCCAGGTAATGGTTGCACTTGTCCAAGTCTCACCAATGCTTGATACAAAAGTGCAGCCGCCTCCGCACGTGTCAAACCCCCTTGAGGATTCAGCGTTTTGACATCAGGATAGTTGACAACAATATTGGCTTGTGTTGCTGCTGCCACTTGATTAGTAGCATAAGACGGAATTTGAGCAGCATCTACATAATTAGTAGAAAGAGTTTGTTCTACAGAGCCACTGGGAGATAAATTGAGTCCACTAGCTACAGCAGTAATCGCATCTGCTTTGGAAACTGTTTGATTCGGCTGAAACAAATTATTCGGATAACCTGCCAGAAATCCAGCTTCATAAGCAGCTTTAATTGCAGATGCAGCCCAATAATCAGAAGGCACATCTCTAAAGCCTTCTGGCGGTAGCTGACGAACTGGATTTAGTGTAAAAGCTTTTTGGAACATCGCTGCAAGTTCAGCCCTGGTTACGGGTTGATTTGGTCTGAAACTTCCATCTGGAAAACCAGCAATTACATTTCTTGCAGCTAAACCTTGAATAAATGGTAACGCCCAGTAATCTGCTGGCACATCAGCAAAGCTAGGAGTCGTTACAGCAGGTGCGGGTGTGGGTGCAGGTGCTGGAGTTGGGGCATTAACCTGAGCAGATACAGGAGCGGACATTATTATTGGACTTGTCACAGTAGCCATCATTCCTAAAGCTACTAATGCGCTACTTGTGAACGACCAACTAGATAAACTACGCATGAACACTTCCTCCTCAACAACACATATCGACAGTTAACAAAACAGAACTTTTACCTTGACTTAGACATGCAAAATACAATCCTTCTTGCTTTTATTTGTGATGATATCAGTTGATTTTGTAAATTCAAACAGAAGTTTTTGTTTTGACTTCCATTTAATGAAGTTTCATAACTATAATGTCCAACATATCAATCAAAAAAACAACATTTCTTAATGTATAAAATTTTCTAATATTTTTTGGCAAATATTCTAAGTATGCTTAGTCAAGGAGCAGATTTTTGGTCATGATTTGTCAGCTATATTACAAGCCATATCATCAATTGAATATCAGCAAACTAGAAAGTGAGAATGAATCACACTCTCCAGAGTAGGCAATTGCTTGAGTCAATATTGACCTTTTTATTAATAATACCTGTTTTTGAGCGTCTGAGTCATATATCAAAAGCAAGGAATATATATCTACCGAAAGCAAGGGATGGTAGATGCTAAATGTCTGTTAAGCTCATAATATGAAGCAAATTGTTCGCTATTCGAGCAGCACAGTGAAATCATAATTAATTTTCCATAACTTCAAGAGCATACATAATATCAACTTAACTAAAGTCTGTCTTAAAAATAGGTATGAGGCTGTAGGGGTGTAGTGGCGTAGGAAGAATTGTATTTTTATGTTTGGTTGTAGGATTTTCCCATGACTGAATGTCTTGAAAACAATGAACTTTTAGCAAGAATTCTCTTACCGGAAACGCATTCCCGCTCAAGAATTGGAAATTAGGGAAAAGATATTCATATCGTTGTTGTAGGCATAGTCGTCCGTGGCGTTCTACCAAATAATAAGCATATTTGTAATGGACGAGTTTTAACTAACAGTGACTTGCGATTAAAAAAATCAAAGCATAATAAACTCAACAACTTTCTAACTATATAGTTAGCCCTGACAACACGGTTATATTCATGAATATCGGTGAAAAACAATATCCCCGACTTTTTAGAAAAGTCGGGGATTTATGTGTTCAGCTTTTATAAATCAAATACGATCGCTATATTTTAGAGCAATACATCGTAGTTGTTAAAAAGTGCTTTTCTATCATTACACCTCTAAGATTTTCACTTCTGCTTGAGGTTATAGATGATGGATGGCTGGGTATTGGGAATATTTACGGAAGAGTAATTAGCAATCACTAACAGAGGCAATGTCAAAGTTAGCAAACCGATCACAGTTCCGATGATGTCTGCCAAACGATGGGAAGATGCATCGGTTGAATTGGCAGACTGGCTGTTTGAATTCATAAAAAGTTTGTTTGTTCACTTTATTTTGTAATTAGACTCTGACAAATAGAGTCTAGTTACTATTTTAGCTACTTTTTAACTGTAATTTTTGGAATCGTCAAGATTGTATCTATCTTAATCAAGCTAATTTTGAGTTTTTTGTATATAGCAACAATTGATACTAAATTTTTATGACAAACATGTTATAACCGTGTAATTATTATTGCTTAACTTTTTATTAACCTATACAATCTCTACATTTCTACATTGTAGTTCAAAGAAATTTCTAGCATCTTAAGAAGAGAATTATAGACTTAATTTAATTTATGTAATTTTATATACAAAATTTCTGATGGATAAAACTCGAACAAGCTTAAAAAGCTGAATTGAGAGGTTTTTGTTTTTGTAAATTTACTCAAAAATACACTAATTCAATCATTTCTATATATTTATGTTTATATTTATATTTTTGAGATTAGTCAGTAATAGTACTGAAAAAATGATATTGAGAGCATCTAAGTAATCAATATTTTAAATCCTAAATATACATTGATTATATACAACTATTGTTTAATATTTTGTAATTTACATCAGTGATTTTACCCAAGAAAAAATAAGTTAAGAGAAAATATTAGATAAACTTGATTTTTGATATTTTGTCAATCTATAAATAGGTAGATAAAAATTATTTCATCTCAAGCAATTAATATAGTCGGTACTTCGCAGTCTAATTCTAAACCAGAAATTAGCATAATTATTAGAAACTTGTACTCCACCAAATCAAGTTCACCTAGTTTGCAGTAAGCACTTCAGTGCTTCTAAAGCGATTTCTAGGTCACTATAAACTTTTAAAATTACACAAATTTGAAAAAAGAATGAGACAAATGAACTGACATAACTCTTATGCACCAAAGAGTTTCCCAATCCAAAATCCAAAATGGTATTAGCTTGGCATAGTGCTGGCTTAAGAATAATCTCAAATGAAAAAACCGCCACTAGTAAAGTAGGGCGGTCTGGTTAAGCAATCGGAGGGTATTTTTAGCTTACTCTGGCGGTTTTGAAATTGCTGTAGCAGAATTTGCACTTGTTGTAGCTAGCTTCTAACATAAGCGCTGATTGGTTCTTTGATAAACTTGATGTAGAGATGTTTGAACGTAGATTTGATGACGCGAGGCATACCAAAATCAATGGAAACTAATTTGTCTGGTAATCGCCAATCATCTATTTTTAATAACTCAGGATGCAAACAAGGATAATGAATGGCGTTTAGTTCTGGACAGAGTCCTAAACGCATAGATGCAGCGACAGTAGGTACTGTTATCGGTGGGACATTAAGTATCTCTACCATAGCTCGATCTAAGGCAAATACATTTGGTGATGCACCTAAAATACCCAATGAACGAGGTTCGCCACCACTAGGACCATTGCCTTCATGACCGATAATACCGTCTAATATGGTCAGATTGGGGTTAATTGTTCTAGCAGTTTCTACTAACATTTCTCCGAATCTGTTAGCATCTTTTCCTGCTTCCATGTGCCACCAAGCTTTCATTTTGCCAGGAACGCAACCAAACAAATTTTTTACACCCAATGTCAGCACTAATTGAGCATGAGATTTGACTTTGGGTAGATTGATCACTACATCTGCTTCCATTGCTTCTTGGGACAATAGCAGATGGTTGAACTCCTCGCTCACAGTTTGATAACGAACACCTTGGAAATCAATTATTGGCAGATTAAGTTCTTCTAAAATCGGTTGATAACCATTGGCTACAGCTACTCCCTTGGCGCTACCGAAAGCAGGACTATCGCCTAAAAATGGCTTACCGCCAGCTTCAATTACCATCTGCGCTACTACATAAACTAGTTGCGATCGCGTGGTACACTCTTTGCCAGGACGTGCGCCTGTAAGCAAATTAGGTTTAAGTAAAACGCGATTCCCTGGTTTGACAAACGCCGCCATTCCTCCAAATGGTTCTAGCAGTGTTTCTAAAGACTTTCTTAAAATATCTTGTTCGTAAGAATTAGCTCGAATGAAACTAACAGTTGGTGTTTGAGTTTGCATATTAGGAAAGGGGATTGGGGATTGGGGATTGGGAATCAGGGAAGGATTAATCACTGATTACCAAGCAACTACTGACCACTAACCAGTAACTATTTCTATTCCAAGGGTACAATTTGGCTCATTTGTTCCAGATTTAAAACCTCGGCTAATTCTGCTTCACTCATCAGTCCTTTTTCCAGCACAATCTGTCGTAGGGATTTGCCGGTTTCCAAGGATTCTTTCGCCACGGATGCAGCATTTAAATAACCAATGTGGGTATTTAAAGCTGTTACTAAAGCTAAACTACCTTCTGCATATGCTAAACAACGTTCCTGGTTAGCGGTAATTCCTTGAATGCAGCGTTGGGTGAGTGCAGCAATGGTGTTACCGAGAATTTCGATACTATGAATCAAGTTATAGGCAATCAATGGCATCATGACATTTAATTCTAATTGTCCTGCTTGAGCTGCTAGTGCGATCGCACTGTCGTAACCCATGACCTGAAAACACACCATTGATGTCATCTCTGCCATCACAGGATTGTACTTACCGGGCATAATCGAAGAACCAGGCTGTACTGGTGGGAGTTGAATTTCTTTTAAACCAGTTTTTGGCCCGGAGTCCATCAACCGCAAATCATGAGAAATTTTGACTAAATCTTGCGCTATGTTACGTAAAGCACCAGAAACATTGACAAATGGTGCCATACTCTGCATTGCTGCCATGAGGTGAGATGCAGGTTGTAGGGGACTATTAATTAATTCTGCCAGAGTTGCTACCACACGGGCGCGATATTGGGGATGAGTATTCATACCTGTACCCGCTGCACTTCCACCCAAACCCAGTACCATTAAGTCACCACTAGCGGTGTAAATTCGATTTTGGTGTTCTGTGAGAATCTGCGCCCAAGCGCGAAAATTTTCACCCAAGCGCACCGGAACAGCATCTTGCATGTGAGTTCTGCCAGAACGGACGATATCTTGAAACTCTGCTGCTTTTGTCTCTAATGTCGCGATCGCTGTTTCTAAAGCTGGATGCAGTGTTCTAGACAATGCCAATAAACCACCAATTCTAATTGCCGTGGGAATCACATCATTGGTAGACTGTCCGTAATTAACGTGATCATTAGGACTAACACGCTTGTAGTTACCCTTCTCATCGCCAAGAATTTCTAACGCCCGATTTGCTAGTACTTCATTGACATTCATATGATGAGATGTACCAGCACCCGCTTGATAAACATCTACCACAAACTGATCACGGAACTTACCTGCTAGAACTTCATCCGCAGCTTGGATTATTGCTTGACTGACTTCTTGGGGAATACAACCTAGTTCACCATTGACGATCGCAGTCGCTTTTTTAATTAGGATACAGGCATCTACGTAAGTAGCTAGTGGTTTAATGCCGCTAATGGGGAAGTTTTCTGTGGCGCGTAGTGTTTGAATACCGTAATAAACGCTACTAGCAATCTGGCGATCGCCCATCGAATCACGTTCTATTCTGTATTCAGAATCTGTGTGTTGAGTCATAGTTATTTGAGATTTTGGATTTTAGATTGGGTATAGTTGCTTATAAAAATCAACAACCTAAAATTAAATATTATTTATTGCTATTACCGCAAACGAATTAATCTATCAAATAAATCCAAAATCTAAAAATCAAAAATCTCAAATTTCATGACTTTACCTAACTGGATTACATTTTCCCGCTTATTAGGCTTACCATTCCTGCTTTATGGTTTATACAACCCGACACCAACAGCTAGGTGGGTGTGTTTGGCAATTTTCTTGGTTGCAGCTGGTACTGATTGGCTAGATGGGTACTTAGCGCGAAAACTCAACCAAATAAGTGATTTAGGTAAATTTCTTGATCCGTTAGTAGATAAATTACTGGTACTTGCTCCCCTATTAGTCTTGATTGAACTACAACAAATTCCGGCTTGGGGAGTATTTTTGATACTAGCACGGGAGTTAGCGATCGCTGGTTGGCGTGTGAATCAAACTACAATTACCGGAGCGAATATTTGGGGTAAACTCAAAACTGTTAGCCAAATCATTGCGATCGCTCTTTTGATTGCACCATTACCAGAAGTTTGGAGAATTCCCTCTCTCATTGCTTTTTGGGTTTCTGTCACCCTCACCATAATTTCTGGAATGATTTACCTGTTACCGCAAACAAAATCAGAATAACGATTACGCATATCTTGAGGAACATTTTTCACAGCTTCCCTAATCACTAAAAGGTTAAAAATTACAGCATCAAAGATACGTTCATCTGCAACAAACTCTTCAAAAGTCATACCTTGAGTGTAATGCACTATTTTCGTACAACTTGAAACAATATCTTCTAAATACAAAAAGTAGAACTAGTGTCTTGCTGTCTTGGTGGTTAAAAATCGAGCGTTATTGAACCACAAAGACACTAAGACACTAAGCTTTTGCAATTGGGCTAAACAGATACTAGTATTTCTTCATCTACAGAAAAATCAATTTCTGACTTATCCCGTCCTGACACTAAATAATCATTCTCAAAAGAATCTTTTAATCCAGAAATCAAATCATACTCAGGTGTCCAATCTAATTGAGTCATGGCTTTATTGACTGAAGCAAAAAAGTGCTGTGTTCGCAGGGGAAATGCTTTACGCTTACCAAAATCAAACTTTTTCGGATCGTAATGGACGATTTTAATTTCGTCAGGAGATTTCCCAGCAGCAACACCACAAGCACGGGCTAAACCATCAAATGTGACAAAGCGATCACCTGAAATATTGTAAATTTGTCTAACTGCTTGGGAATTACCTAAAACTTTGGTCATTGCTGTTGCTAAGTCTTTGACATGGCCTAGCTGGGTGATATGTAAGCCATTACCAGGGATCGGAATAGGACGATCGCGCACAATTCTGTCAAAAAACCAAGCTTCCAAATCGTTATAGTTCTGTGGCCCATAAATGTATGTGGGACGAATAGAAGTAAAGGGAATTCCTTGTTGTGTTAGGTAAGCTTCGGTTTCATGCTTACCCTTGTGGCGACTTTTCGGATCGACTGCATCACCTTCAATGTGAGGCATTTGGTCAGATTTGAGGTATACTCCAGCAGAACTCATGTAGACAAAATTTTGTACACGGTCTTGAAAAATTTCTGCAAGTGGTTGAGTATCAGTAAGTTCCCGTCCATTATTGTCAAAAATGACATCAAAATTCTCTTGAGAAAGTTTTTCTTTTAATAGGGTGGTGTCAGTGCGATCGCCTGTAATTTGTCCTACACCCTCAACTGGTGCTGGACGATTACCGCGATTAAAAAGTACTACTTCATGTCCTTGTTGCACCAGCAGTTGTGTGAGGTAAACACCAATGAATCGAGTACCACCCATAATTAGAATTCGCATAAATCCCCAATTTTTATGTCAGTTACTTTTTAAAGAGATTGAAGGCTAGGGACAAGGAGGACAAGGGAGACACGGGAAGGGGGAGAATAAGACCCAATCCCCAATTCCCAATCCCCAATTCCCAATCCCCAATTTGAGGTTATCAGCTTGTGGAACCTATTTTGAGAAGATAACGTCTTTTGTTGGATATGGGGCATTTCCCATTTTCAATGACAACGGGAAACTTTTCAGTTAACCTCAATTTCACATGTACTTTTTTTTACCTATTAACTAAAGTTAGCTGTGCCCTTGAAATATGCTTTGGTGCATGAGTGGCTCACACCTAAAGCCACTGGTGGTTCAGAACTAGTAGTGCGAGAAATTCTGAACTCTATTGATGCGGACTTATATGCCCTCATCGATTTTGAATCTCGCAATCCAGACAGCTATTTATATAAACGTCAGATTGGTACGACGTTTCTTCAAAACTTCCCCTTTGCTCATACAGGTGTACAAAAATACCTGCCCTTTTTACCCCTAGCAATTGAACAACTCGATTTGCGTGGGTATGATGTCATTCTTTCTTCATCTCATGCTGTTGCTAAAGGAGTTCTCACTTCTGGTGAACAGCTACATATTTGCTATTGCCATAGTCCCATGCGCTACGCATGGGACTTAACTTTTGATTATCTGCGCCAAAGCAAACTAGGTAAAGGTTTACCTGGTTGGATAACACGATATTTATTACATAATTTACGTATATGGGATGTATTGAGTGCTAATCGTGTTGATTATTTTGTTGCTAATTCTCACCATACAGCTCGTCGAATTTGGCGTTGCTACCGACGGAAAGCAACTGTGATTTATCCGCCTGTTAATATCGAAAATTTTGCTTTTTCACCTGACAAAGAAGACTTTTATCTAACTGTTTCCCGATTAGTTAGTTACAAACAAGTATCTCTAATTGTCAGAGCTTTCAACCAAATGCAAAAAAAATTAATAGTAATTGGCACAGGCCCAGAAATGAAAAAAATTCGTAAAATAGCAAACTCAAATATACAAATTCTCGGTTGGCAGCCTGATGAGGTTGTAAAAAAATATATGGCTTATGCTAAAGGTTTTGTATATGCAGCTTGTGAAGATTTTGGCATTGCCTTAGTAGAAGCACAAGCTTGTGGTACGCCAGTCATTGCCTACGACGCTGGCGGTGCAAAAGAAACAGTACGAGATATCCGCACTTGGGGAGACAAAGGAACGGGTATATTGTTTGAGGAACAAAAAGAAGCGTCTCTGATTAGGGCGACAGAAACTTTAGAAGCCTCTTACAGTAAATTAAATCTAGAATATGTCAGATCGCACGCAGAACAGTTTCAAACACAAATCTTTGCCCAGCGTTACCTAGAATTTTTACAGAGGTGTATCGAAAAAAAATTATCCAAGTAGATGTGAGATATTGTTTTTGCAGAAGCTTTTGGAAAATTGCTCCCAGAAGCACCTGCATTTGGCTTTAAGATTGGGACTATGTGTGGTGTGGATTATTAAGGAGTATGATGACTGCCCAGAGCTCACTCCTCTCCGGCAAGCGCTCGCGTAGCGCATCCGGGACGGGGCGTTCTTTTACAGACAGCCCCTCTTTGCCTGAAAGACGATCGCCATCTGGCGAAGCCAGATTAACGTGGATCGGGCGATCGCGTGCGTTCTTAAAACGCGGTCAACCAGTAAAGACGCCTATAGTTAAACCTAGAGGTCTGTCCTTTCAGGCTCTCAACGGAGAGTTTACTAAACGACTATTTGATATTGTCTTTTCGCTTTCTGTACTAGTCTTGTTTTCTCCCGTCTATTTAATTTTGGCCTTGCTAATTGCTTTAAGCTCAGAAGGCCCAATTTTTTATGTCCAAGAACGGGTTGGTAAAAACTACAAGCCTTTCAATTGTATTAAATTCCGCACCATGGTAACGAATGCTGATGAAATCCTCATGCAAATGATGGATACATCGCCAGAGTTGCGGCAAGAATTTGAAAGCACTTTCAAACTCAAACACGACCCTCGAATTACAATGATCGGTAAATTTTTACGAATTACCAGTTTGGACGAATTTCCTCAATTTTGGAATGTTCTCAAAGGAGACATGAGCGTTGTTGGTCCACGACCGTTAGTAGCGGAAGAATTACCAAAATATGGTTATTACATTGACCAAATATTAACTATCCGACCTGGCATAACTGGATTATGGCAAGTCTCTGGTCGTAATGACATTCCTTATCCTCGACGAGTCCAAATAGACCTGCATTATGTGAAATTCCGAAATTTTTGGCTCGATCTATGGATTGTTTTGAAAACGATTCGTGTGGTAATCATACCAAAAGATAACGGAGCTTACTGAAAAAGTACCACACCTTGATTTCGTGGGTCATTAGCAAAAGCGACTTTCCTCTACACTCACTTCCGGGGTGTAAAGGAAAGTCGCCTTGTCGTAATCAAGGATCGTTAGTAATCAGTAATGGGAAAACTAATTACCAAATTCCTCACCTCGTTGTGAGCGAGGAGTTGTAATCAATATATTTTGCTGATGATGCCAAATTTATAATTTCTTCACAATTATACGGATATATAAACTTTCAATAAAAAATTGCAGAAAATATAGACAGCTTCAACAAATTTATTTGTTTGGATGAGGAAAGTTCCTGAAAATAATCTAAAATCGGCGTATTTACTGAGGTGAAATAACATAGAAACAAGGAAACTCGTAAGCTTCCCATTGTGCAATTGAGCAAATTACTGCTAAGTTGTACCAGGTCGCTTGTATAAATAATCATCATAAACGACAAGGGATAATTGAGCATGACGCAACAAAAGCGAGCGTTGATCACTGGTATTACCGGTCAAGATGGTTCCTACTTAAGTGAATTTTTACTTGAACAAGGTTACGAGGTTCATGGGATTATTCGTCGGACTTCCACCTTTAACACAGACCGCATCGACCATATTTACGAAGACCCTCACAAAGAAGGAGTGCGGCTGTTTCTTCACTATGGGGATCTGACAGATGGTACTACACTGCGCCGCATCCTAGAAGAAGTCCAACCTACAGAGATATATAATTTGGGCGCTCAATCCCATGTAAGGGTCAGCTTTGATGCACCAGAATACACAGTTGATGCAGTGGGAATGGGAACACTGCGTCTGTTGGAAGCAATTCGCGACTATCAACACCGTACAGGTATTCAGGTGCGTTTCTACCAAGCTGGCTCTTCAGAAATGTTTGGTTTGGTACAAGAAGTACCTCAAAAGGAAACTACGCCTTTTTATCCCCGCAGCCCCTACGCCTGTGCTAAGGTTTACGCCCACTGGCAAACTGTAAACTATCGGGAATCTTACGGTTTGTTTGCGTGTAATGGGATACTGTTTAATCACGAATCACCGAGACGGGGTGAAACTTTTGTCACACGTAAAATAACAATGGCTGTAGCTCGCATTTTTGCTGGTAGACAGAAAAAACTATATATGGGTAATCTGGATGCCAAGCGGGATTGGGGTTATGCCAAAGATTACGTCAAAGCAATGTGGATGATGTTGCAGCAAGACGAACCTGACGACTATGTAATTGCCACTGGTGAAACCCACACAGTACAAGAGTTTCTGGAAATGGCGTTTGGTTATGTAAATCTCAATTGGCAAGATTATGTGGAATTTGACCCACGCTATCTCCGTCCAGCAGAAGTAGACTTGTTGATTGGTGATCCCACAAAAGCCCAGCAAAAATTGGGCTGGAAGCCTTCTGTAACATTTGAGGAACTAGTTTCCTTAATGGTGGAAGCAGACTTACAAGCTTTAGGTTTGACTTCTCCCAATGGAAAATTAACAAACGCAATTATGGATAATGCTATGATTCGGCAGGAAGTAGGGGTGCTGCATCTGTGAACAAGATCCATGAGAACAAAAGATGAACACCTTGGAACTCAAAGAGAAACGCATTCTTGTGACTGGAGGAACTGGTTTCCTGGGACGTCAGGTAGTCAACCAGTTGTGTCAAGCTGGAGCTAATCCAGAAAAAATTACATTACCGCGATCGCGTGATTGTGATTTACGGCTGATGCAAAACTGCCAGCGTGCAGTTGATCAACAAGATATTGTCATTCACTTAGCAGCTCATGTCGGCGGTATTGGTCTAAACCGAGAAAAACCTGCCGAGTTATTTTACGACAACTTGATGATGGGAACCCAGCTAATTCATGCTGCCTATGAAGTTGGTGTAGAAAAATTCGTTTGTGTGGGTACTATTTGTGCCTATCCCAAATTTACCCCAGTGCCATTCAAAGAAGATGACCTATGGAATGGTTATCCAGAGGAAACTAACGCCCCCTACGGAATAGCGAAAAAAGCGCTCTTAGTCCAATTGCAATCCTACCGTCAACAATATGGCTTTAATGGGATTTATCTCTTGCCAGTGAATTTGTACGGTCCAGAAGATAATTTTGACCCCAGAAGTTCCCATGTTATCCCAGCGTTAATTCGTAAAGTTCATGAAGCCCAAATAAAAGGAGAAAAGCAAATCCCTGTTTGGGGTGATGGTAGTCCTACCCGCGAGTTTCTTTATTCAGAAGATGCAGCCCGGGGTATTGTTATGGGAACGCAATTTTATAACGACTCAGAACCCGTAAATTTGGGAACTGGTTATGAAATTTCCATCCGTGACTTGATTAACCTAATTTGTGAATTGATGGACTATGACGGCGAAATTGTTTGGGAAACCGATAAACCTAACGGACAACCCCGCCGTTGCTTAGATACCGAAAGGGCAAAACAAGCCTTTGGTTTTACTGCCCAGGTAGACTTTAAGCAAGGGTTGAAAAATACAATTGAATGGTGGCGTCAAAACGCTACTTAAAAAGTAAGTAAGTCGCTGTAAAAATTCAATATTTGTAGTAAGCGCTGAAGCAATTACTACAAAATAGTTTACTTTTTTTACATAGTTCGGTTTATTCACGCCGACTAATTTAAGGTGGGCGATTTGCCCTATGTAACCAGTAGTTACACTTTGACCAAAACTTCTTTGAAGTTTTGGTCATTCTAGTAAATTATTAAAAAAATCTCCGCGTCACCGTGTCTCAATATCTCCGCATCGTTTTGCTCGTCAATATGCAACCCGACATGATATAAATTAAAAAATTTAAAAAATTTGAGTATTAACCAAAATTGAAGCCAAAGAAGATTTTCAGGGATTAAAACTGAATTTTTGCATTGGCGATCGCAATCCAAAGTAGTGTCAAAATTAAAATTTATTAACACTATTCTCAATGATTTTAGCTTAACAAATATGCTATCTACCGTTGAACGTTTATTATTTGTTCGCAGAGTACCTATTTTTAAAGAACTACGCGATGATTTTATCGTTCGCTTGGCTTCTGTCATGGATGAATTATCTTTTCCAGGGAATTACACTATTTTTAATGAGGGAGACGAAGGGCGATCGCTTTATATTGTCGTTTCCGGTAAAGTCAAAGTTCATATTGGTAAACAACAACTTGCTATTTTTCCCAAAGGCGAATCCTTTGGTGAAATGGCTGTATTTGATGCTCAACCACGTTCCGCTTCCGCCACAACTTTAGAAGCTTGTGAATGCTTGGAATTGACACAAGGACAACTTTATGAAGCAATTGATGAAATTCCTGAAATAGCCGTAAATATCATTGGTATTCTCTCTCGGCGAATTCGAGAACTGAACGATAAAATAAATGCGACATAAATGCTTTTTTTAATTGACACTCCCACGGCTAAAAGCGCGTGGGATTCTTGCTTCATCCAGCCAACTTGTCTAGAGGAGTTTCCCCACCTAGATAGAGGTCGTTCTGTCCACAAGCTTTAGATTCCGTATGCCCTACGGTACTTTTTAGTCCTTTCGCCAATATTTGTCTAGCTGCATTATGGTCACGGTGCATGACTGTTCCGCACTCATGGCATTTATGGGTACGAGTAGACAACGATTTTTTGACTCGTGTCCCACAAACTGAACAATCTTGCGATGTGTAGTGTGGTGCAACAGCTATTGCCCAAATATCAAAAACTTTGGCGTAGTAGTCCACCCAATCAGTGAACAGTGACCATGATGCATCGGTGATAGATTTAGCTAAATGATGGTTCTTGACCATATTTTTTACCTGCAAGTCCTCATAGACTACCAAGTCGTTAGACTGGACAAGCGCTCTTGCAGTCTTAAGTGCAAAATCTTTACGCTGTCTACTTACCTTGAGGTGTTTTTTAGCTAATTTATTAACAGCTTTACGGCGATTAGATGAACATTTTTTACTTTTTGAAACTTTGCGTTGTTTGCGTTTTAAAGATTTCTCACTCTTTAGCAATAGTCTAGGATTCTCGACTGTTTTACCTTCAGAATCAGTGTAGAAAAACTCTAAACCTACATCAATTCCAACTTGATTACCGCTATGTTGATGCTGTTCTTTACGCTCAACGTCAACACAGAACTGACAATAATAACCATCAGCACGTTTAACTATTCTGACACGCTTAATCTGCTTGATAGAGTAGAAACTTAAGTCACGAGTACCAATTAACTTAAGCTTGCCGATATTAAAACCATCACTAAATATGATGTACTTTTTATCAGCAGAGAGCTTGTACCCTGTCGTTTTATATTCTACAGAATGACCCTGTTTTTTGAATCGCGGGAATCCCTTCTTGCCCGGTTTCTTAGCTTTGCAATTATCGTAGAAACGTTTAATTGCTAACCAAGCTCTATCAGCAGAAGCTTGACGTGCCATAGAGTTAAGTTTGTCCGCAAACTCAAATTTTTTGGCTAAAACCGCACAAAGTTTTTGAAGGTCATTCTTGCCAACATTTTTATTATCAATCCAGTGTCTTAGAGCTTTGTTGCGGATAAACAAAGCTGTTCTAATAGCTTCATCTATTGAATTGTACTGACTTTGTTTACCTTTTAACTTAGCTTCTAAAACTAACATCGCTTCGACCTGTTGACGATAAATCTAATATAGTACAACATGGTTGATATGTACAAGCTATTGACCACGGTTTTATTAGAACTTTAAAAATGACAGGCAAATATAGACACAAAACAACTTCCGTCACTTTAATTAATTATCATTTTGTTTGGATTCCTAAAAGACGCAAAAAAGTGCTTGTTGGAAATGTTGCTAAACGACTTGAAGAATTGCTGTATGAAAAAACAAAAGAGCTAGATTGCGAAATCATAGCTCTTGAAATCATGGAAGACCATGTACACTTATTTCTTTGTTGTCCACCAACTTTAGCGCCCGACCAAATAATGTTTAGACTGAAAGGGTTTACATCCAGAGTACTTAGACAAGAATTTCCGCATTTATTAAAGCTTCCATCAATGTGGACTAGAAGCTATTTTTGTAGCACTGCTGGAGATCCTTCTAGTGAAACAATTAAGAGATATATTGCTAACCAAAAGACAAGATAGACTGCACCTAAAGGTGCAACGCATTCATCCCATGTCTAAAGGACGGGATTCGTCGCTGTGCGACTATCCCTCATGGGCTTTCTGCTTTAATCACTGTAACTTCTACAACAAGTCTACTCACCCAAACAACATCTTAAAAATCTTTGGGCAATTTCTGGGGAAGCACCCCAATGCATATGAATATAAGAGGCGTGAAGATTGAGATGTGGTAAATTAGACCCCCATCCTTCACACCCTGTAAATTCTTCATTATCAAAGCGATAAGTTTGAAATAGTGGCTGTTCAAAATTGGACATTAAATAGGAACGATGAAACTCATGTCCATAAACTGTTGTTCCTGCATTTGCTAACAAACTATCTTGCAGAACAACAGCGCGGCGATATCCTAAAGTTAAACGTCCACTCATAACTGCGGTTGTAGGTAACACTCCCACCATCGACCAAGATTTACCTGCAAAATCGATAACTTGCTCACACAAATACATCAACCCACCACACTCAGCAATTGTTGGCATTCCCGCCAAAATAGCTGTTTGAATTGCTGCTTTGACAACAGTATTTTCCGCAAGTGCCTGGGCAAATACCTCTGGAAACCCACCCCCAAAATACATACCTTGGACTCCTTCTGGTAGCCCAGAATCTTCTAAGGGACTCCAGAAAACCAACTCTGCACCCAGTTTTTGTAACAAGTCGAGATTGTCTTGGTAGTAAAAATTAAAAGCGCGATCGCGTGCCACAGCAATCTTGATAGAAGAAGACGCGCAGAGGTTGGGACGCGGCGACGCGGAGAAATTGTTAGTAACATCCCCGCGTCCCTGTGTCACCGTGTCCCCGTGTTCTTCTATTCTCAGCAACGGTAACAACCTCTCCCAATCAAAGCAAGTGTCACCCAAATCAGCAAATCGCTCAATCAAAGCATTGAGTTCGGGAAGTTCAACTGTGGGTACTAAACCGAGGTGGCGATCAGGAATGGTAATATTATCTTGGCGACGCAGTACACCAAGAATTGGTAATTGTAGGCGTGTAAGAGAATTTTCGAGCAATTGTAAGTGGCGATCGCTACCCACACGATTTAAGATTAATCCGGCTATTTTAATTCTGGGATCAAAAGAACTATAACCGTGAGCGATCGCAGCAACAGAACCAGACAAGCGACTGCAATCAATCACTAATATTACAGGTAAATCTAACAGTCTTGCTATATGAGCAGTACTGGCATAATCAGTCATTTGCCCCATGTCATTGGTTATTTGTTCTTGCTGTTTTGTCAATGACAAATGACTAGTGACTAATGACGAAACTCCATCAAACAACCCCATCACGCCTTCGATAAGAGCATAATCCATACCTTGGCTGTGACAAGTAAAACACTGCTGTACGTACGTTTCTGAAGTTAAAATCGGGTCTAAATTTCGACAAGCACGTCCAGTCACATGCTGATGAAACATCGGATCTATATAATCCGGCCCGACTTTGAAAGATTGTACTTGGTGCGATCGCCGACACAAAGACGCTAGCAGGGTGAGTGTGATTGTTGTCTTACCCACCCCGCTACGTTCTCCTGCAATAACTAAAGCCATAGCAATTTTAGATTTTAGATTTTAGATTTTAGATTTTATACGCAATCCAAAATCCAAAATCCAAAATACAATTACCCATTCCCTAATTTAAGTATTTGTCCTATAACTGCGAGGCTTTCTTCAAACAGCGCTTCGTTTCCCCAACGTTGTACTTGTTGACTCAACAAAACTTCGGCTTTTTGTTCGGAAAGGGAAGTTACCTGCTGGAATAATCCAGCAGATTGGGCGCCACCTTGGGTTTCCATCCGCATACAACCGCCAGTTTCCGTACAGATTACAGTACCGCAGTTGGCTTGGGGATTGGTAGAACTTAAGCGTAAAGCGATCAAGTCTCCTGGAACTTCGCCCACATCAGCCACAGGAACTCCAGCTAATTCCGCTTCTACTTGCCGTTGGTTATCGGTGCTAAAGCTGACGCGGGTAATATCATAATCATCGCTTTCTTTTTGATAAGAAACCGGACGCCAATTCAAACGACTTGCTAACCAACCTAAAAAGAGTAACGCCTGTGTGGAGTTACCTTTTTCGTAATCAATATTTACTTTGTCAATCTCAATCAATGCGGCGCGACGTTGGGGTGGATCGTAAGCTTCTGCCGTCAATTCTTGCCATCCAGAGAGGCGACGCCAGTTTAAGTCAGCTACAGGCACACCATTTTCCACTAATGCTTGTAGGCTGAGTAAATCTGTTTCTGGCTTGTTAAAGTTGCAAGAATCTACAATCACATTATTGCATACTGCCGCCAACCGTTTGAATAAACCGTTGTTGGCGTCTGGCGTGGCTTTCCACCACAAAAACTTAGGTAAACCGCCAATCGTTAATGCTGGTATCATACCGCCAATCCGTTCTAAGGCGGCGGCAGTTCCGGTGAGGGTAATGTATTCACAACACACCAGAGTGTTGGATGCACCTTTTTGAATGGGACAGTAGGCAGAGACTTGTGCTTTCACACCTTCGTCTTCTCCGACTACTGGTAAAAGAGTAATAATCCGACAGGGGTTACGCAGAGCAATTTCGTCTGCAATTCTGGGACTTTTGGCATCTAACCCATAGGATGCAGCGCCATTATCTGTGGTTCCACTCTTGTAACGTTTGGCAACTTCTTCCCGCAACAGAGTCAAAGTTTCCTCTGTAGCTGTTCCAGTTTCTGCCAACCCGTACTTTTTCTGTACTTCTCTTAGTGCTGCTTGGGTTTGCGGACCAGGGATACCATCAATTGGGCCATTGTAAAATCCCAAAGCAGCGAGTAAATGTTGGGTTTCTTCCGATTCGTAAACCACTAAAGTAAATGTGGTTGCTCTTGTGGCTGCCGGAAGTGTACCATCTTCGCCAGCAATGCCGTAACTTTGCCAAATTTGGCTAAGTTCCGCTTCAATATCTGTAAGCGAAACATCCTTGGGAGCCTGTAGTGAAAAAATAGTAGGAGCTTGGGGAGTCATAAGAATAATTTTGGATTTTGGATTTTGGATTTTGAACTTCGTCGTGAGCGCTCAGTCGAACGATTTTGGATTAGGATTTTAGATTTTGGATTGTTGTTGGTTGTTGGCTGTCAAAAATAACTTTTAACCAGTCTCTTCCAATCTAAAATCTAAAATCTAAAATCTAAAATCCTTAGAGTCTGCGCCAACGGCGACCATCTCGGTTAATCAACAATTCCGCTTCCACGGGTTCCCAAGTTCCTGCTTCATAATGGGGAATGGTTGTTGGATCTGCGGGTGCATCCCACACAGAAAGGGCTGGTGTGACAACCTGCCAAGCGGCCTCTACTTCGTCCCCCCGTGTAAACAATGTTTGATCGCCCATCATACAATCTAGAAATAGGCGATCGTAGGCATCAGAAGTTGCGGTGATGCCAAAGGAACCATAACTAAAGTCCATATCAACCGAACGAGTCCGGAAATCTGCTCCAGGCATTTTGACTTCAAACCGTAGAGAAATACCTTCATTCGGCTGAATCCGCATTGCTAAAATATTGGCATTCATCTGTTGGGCTGCGGATTGAAACATCCGAGAAGGAACTTCGCGGAAGTGGATAGAAATCTCGCTAACTTTTTTTGGCATTCGCTTACCCGTACGCAGGTAAAAGGGAACTCCTTGCCAGCGCCAGTTGTCAACCAGGAATTTCATCGCTACGTAAGTAGGTGTAGTCGAGTTGGGATTAACTCCTGGTTCTTCTCTATACCCAGGTACCGGCTTACCTTTCATCCAGCCTGCGCTGTATTGCCCACGTACAGCCGAAAGATTTAAATTATTGACATCAGCTAAACGTGTAGCTTGCAGTACTTTTACTTTCTCTGTACGGATACTATCTGCATCCATGGCGTTGGGAGCTTCCATTGCTGTCAAGCAATAAAGTTGCATCAAGTGATTTTGCAACATGTCCCGCAGGGCGCCAGAGCTTTCATAGTAGCCAGCCCGGTCTTCTACTCCGACGGTTTCAGCTACGGTAATCTGGACATGGTCAACAAAGCGACGATTCCATAACGGCTCAAAAATAGCATTGGCAAAGCGAAATACTAGTAAATTTTGAACTGTATCTTTACCTAAGTAATGGTCAATGCGGTAGACTTGTTGTTCTTTACAATATTTCTGCACTACTAAGTTCAGACTTTTAGCCGAAGCCAAATCTCGACCAAAGGGTTTTTCAATGACTAGACGATGTTTGTAGGGATCGTCGAGCATTCCCCCGGTTCCTAGTTGTTTAATTGCTTCTGCAAAGAAGTTTGGCGCTACAGAAAGGTAGAACATTCGGTTTCCTCGTGTTCCCCGTTTCTCGTCTAACTCCTGCAAAAAAGTCTTGAGTTTATGGTAATCTTCGGGCTTATCGATATTACCAGAGCAGTAAAATAATCCTTGAGAAAAGTTCTGCCAGAGTTCCTCTGGACCGACACCGCCATGAACCTCTTCCATGCCTTTTCGCATTTGTTCGCGGAAGTATTCATGGCTCCAGTCCCGACGTGCTACGCCAACAATGGTTGTCTCTGGTGGAATGCGTCTCTCGCGTCTTAATTTATATAGTGATGGCACAAGTTTGCGCCAAGTAAGGTCTCCAGAAGCACCAAAGATGACTATAATTTGGGGTTCGGCCATCCCTTGCTGTTGCAGACCGACCCGCAAAGGATT
Organism: Fischerella sp. CENA71; assembly: GCA_024239075.1. Lineage (GTDB taxonomy): Bacteria > Cyanobacteriota > Cyanobacteriia > Cyanobacteriales > Nostocaceae > Pelatocladus. Next base: position 433,373 of record JANBVI010000027.1, read on the forward strand.
TTCTAGCAGACTGACCATAGGAATTCTGAATTTTAGGTTTGAGATGTTGGATTGGGGAGCGGGGATTAGAAAGAATTTTGGATTTTGGATTTGCGATTTTGGATTAGATTTCAATCTAAAATCCAAAATCTAAAATCTAAAATTTCTTGTCCTCCTTGTCCCTTATTCTTATACTGGGGACAACTGCTTGACTTTGTTTTCTAAAGAATTCATTAAGGATTGGAAGGGCTTGACAAATTTGTCGATTCCCTCTGTAAGCAGTTCGTCCATCACTGCGTTGATGTCGATGTTCACGTCTGGATCTTTGAGGTTTTCGATCAGGTTGTAAGCCTCCTCTACGTCTGTTTCCACTCGGTTAGCGACATGGCAGTGATCAGCACAAGCTTCGATGGTTGCTGGTGGTAAGGTATTAACAGTATCCGGGCCAATCAACTCATCAACATACATCACGTCGCTGTATTGGGGGTCTTTGGTGCTGGTGCTAGCCCACAGCAGGCGCTGCACTTTTGCACCTTTGGTCGCCAAAGCTTGCCAACGATCGCTTTGTACAATCTTTTTATATTCCTGATAAGCAATCTTTGCGTTAGCGATCGCTACTTTTCCTTTAATTGCTTTTAGCTTGGCTTCAACATTGAGATCATCAACGCCTTTGGCTAACTTGGCATCAATTTTACTGTCAATATTGCTGTCAATTCGGCTGAGGAAGAAGCTAGCTACAGATGCGATTTTGCTGATATCTTTACCTTCTGCTGCTCGTTTCTCTAAGCCGCGAATATAAGCCCAAGCTGTGTTGATATAGCTTTCTACGGAGAACAGCAGTGTGATATTGACATTGATTCCTTCGGATATTACCTGCTCAACTGCTGGCAAACCGGATTCTGTGCCAGGAATTTTGATCATGACGTTTTCCCGGCCAATTTCTTGAAAGTAACGACAAGCCTCAGCAATTGTGGCTTCGGTATCATGAGCTATTGTTGGTGGTACTTCTATACTGACATAACCATCCAACCCATTTGAGGCTTCGTAAACTGGTCGTAAAATATCACAAGCATCACGGATATCTTGAAATACCAGTGATTCATAAATTTTGTAAGTTGGTAATCCTGCTTTAATTCCAGCTTCGATATCTTGGTCATAAATGGCATTATTTGCGATCGCTTTTTCAAAAATAGTGGGATTGGAAGTAATACCACAAATACCTTTATTTTCCACCAAATCTTTCAATTCACCAGACTTAATAATGTCACGGGTCAAATTATCCATCCAGATACTTTGACCATAATTTTTTATCTCTAATAAATGATTTGTCGTCATATTTTTTCCCTCCTGCTTATTCTCTTTGCTAGAGAAATTTTCCAACCTAGTTAGTTGTTGGTTGTTGCTTATTTCCCATTAACCACCAACGACTAACCCTTACAACTAAACTAATGACCGTTTTGAATAAAAGACTCTACCTTCGCCACATCCTCTCTACTACCAATAATCAGAGGTGTACGTTGATGTAATTTCTTTGGTACCACGTCCAAAATGTTTTCATGTCCGGTTGTTGCTCGACCACCTGCTTGCTCGATCAAAAAAGCAAGGGGAGCTGTTTCATAAAGTAAGCGTAGTTTACCTTCTGGTTTTTGAGCAGTTCCAGGATAGAGAAACACACCGCCTTGAATTAACACCCTGTGGACATCGCTCACCATTGCCCCGCTGTAACGAGCAGTATAACCTTCTGTACGATGAACGTAACGGATATATTCCCGAATAGATTCATCCCATTGCCAAAAATTCCCCTCGTTCACGCTGTACACCGGACCATGGGTAGGAATCTGAATATTCTCTTCAGTAAGGATAAACTCTCCTAAACTAGGATCAAGGGTAAAGGAATGAACGCCCCTTCCTATAGTATAGACCAGCATCGTACTGGGACCATACAGGATGTATCCAGCAGCAATTTGTTTGCGTCCGGCTGCTAGCAAATCTTTTGCTGTACCATCAATATCTTCCCCTTCCTGTTGACGAATTGAGAAGATGGAACCCAAGCTCAAATTAATATCAGTGTTAGATGAGCCATCAATTGGGTCATACAGCAAAGTGTAGCGGCCAATGGGACAGTTTTCGGGAATATAGTATGGATTTTCCATTTCTTCAGAAGCCAAGCGACATACTAACCCGCTTTGCTTAAATACCGCGATAAATACGTCATTGGCGTACACATCCATTTTTTTCACAGATTCGCCCTGGACGTTAGTCTCACCTGTAAATCCGAGAACACCTTCCATTAAACCAGCGCGACTGAGATGACGGGCAATGAGTTTGCCAGCCAAGCCAATACGATTCATCAGCGCACTTAAATCCTGTGCTTGTGGCGAAAAAGTCTGGAGTTGTTGCAGGACGTGACGGGATAAAGTAGTACAATCACGATCTAAGCTGCGGTTTGTTGTAGCGTCTTTGATGGACTGCTCTAAAGATTCTGCTGCTTTAGTCATTATCTTTGTCCTCCATAGCAATTAGCTATTTACTGGGTTGCTCCCGTGCCTTGCAACTTGTGGTTGCTGCCTCTATCTTAGAAAGTTAATTTGACAATTCAGATGTGACTTTAGACAAACTAAAGAAATTAACCTTTTATCAGCCTCAATCAGGTCGTTTACTCATATGAGATGGTTTTTTCAGGCAAATCTACCTAGTCTTACAAGTAATCTAAATTTATTCACTCATGCACCAGTCATTAGTAATAATCACCAATGATTAAAATCTCAATAAAACAGCAATAACCAACTAGTAGCTAACTTATCTGGAAGTCACAACTAGCTGGCTATTTAGCTGCTATTTAATTTTTGGTCGATTCACTAAGTTTTGGTTACTTGCCGTAACTTATACCTTGCCTAAAAAGTAAGCAATTTGCTATTATTATCTTCCGTCAGTTTTAAAAGATATATTACCTTTTCGCCCAACTACCTCGTCGGTTATCCTCCCTTGGCCTTGCCTTGTTGACTTTGAGTTGACGGCCCATCCATTCAGCGCCATCTAATTCTGTAATCGCTGTATCCTCTTGGGCGTCATCATCCATTTCAACAAAAGCAAACCCGCGCAGTCTACCCGTATCGCGGTCGGTCGGTAACACAACTCTTTTAACCTGGCCGTATTCGGCAAAAACAGCTTTTAAATCGTCTTCGGTAGCGCTGTAGGAGAGATTTCCAACGTAAATAGTCATTTGGATCACGTAAGTCTCAACTCGAGGCGATAAATTCAGCTTAATAGTAAAGTTAACAAGAAGCGAAAATAATTTCGTCCTGTCTAACATTCAGGCTGAATCTTTCGCGTACGCTCATATGATAACCGATGTTGACATTTTTTAAAGTATGAGATTTTACAAACACCTTTAACTTCAAATCAGTCTCTCTTATATGTGGAGTTTGGCTGATGGTAAGGTGAATTTTTGAAAAATTTATTCATACTATTTCCACCAAATATACCTATTTGTGCAGATGCGGGATTTGTCAATTTAGGGGTGCGTTGATTAAAACAACAAACAACAACCTTTTGCGAACATATGTTCTCTCTACCAGGATTGCTACGCGATCGCACTTAATCCTAAAAGTATATTCAAATATTACTTCTCAGTAGTCATTTATCTTTGATCATTAATTATTCTTTATTGTTATAATCCACCGCAGCCTAAATTCGATTGATTTCATCAACCCAACATCCCACCCTTAAATAAATTACTGGCTCATAGAAAAACCCACTTAAAGTGGGTTTAAGAGGTAGTTTTCTTTTTACTTTATAAATAGCCTCTGATAACTAATGATCAATGACCAATAACCAATAACCGTTTTCTTTACTCAATAGCTATTGATTGAGGACCACTAGACCTACCATTCGTTTGTTCAACAGTAGAAGCTGTATGAATATTGGAGCCAGTTTGTTGATCAAGCCAGCTTTTAACAGGGTCGTCAGCAAGATTTAGTCGCAGTACCCCAGAGAAGAAGCCACCTACGAAGGATACTGGGTGCTGGGCAAATTGTTGAAAAATAGGCGTTAATTCATCTAAAAACATAATTATAGTCTCCTAAATTACCTGAATTAGTCTTAAAAATTTTGGGTTTTCTTGATCGTAGCGTGTGCGAGGAAGTTCGTTATAAAGAAATACTCAATTAAAGTAGGAAGAAGAAAATAAATCTAAATTATTCCTTCTTCCTAGTTTCTACACTAACTAAATTAATTGGGATTTTCTTCAGGCATCATACATTTATCTGAATCACAACCTGCCGGTCCAACTTCCATTAATTCACCGAAATCATAACTACTCAATGCTGTGTGAAAATCATGCGTTTTACGACGTACTATGATTTCTTGCATAAGTTTATCGTACTGCTCCTTTGTAATTGGTTCAAAGGGCAAGCGTGGAAAAGTTTGATGATCGTCAAAGCGTGCTAAAAGAGCTGCACTTATATAACCTTCATCATCACGAATAGTTTCGTATATACGACTTCCCAAAGCTTCTATTTCTTGCTCTCGCAGTTCAATTGTAGCAGATGTATTATGTGTCACATAATATTTCTGCACCTGCATATAGAAATCCATTTGAGATAAAGCGCTAAATTGACTAATGTCAACTTGATCAGCGCCTGGTAAATCAGCCCAAGGAACAGCCACCGGAATTTCTACTAACCACTCACTAACTCTAGAATCAAAGGGGTCATTTAATAAATTCCCTTGTTCATCTTTGTCAGATTGAGAAGGTATGACATTGTAACCATAGTCAATACATGCTAAGGCTACTGGGTCATTTTTACGGAAAGTAATTCTACGAATGAATCTTTGGGCTTTGGGGGGGTGCCATCCTGGAGAAGCACTAGTCAACAAAGATTTTGTACCACTAGGTTGAACAGTGGTGCAACGATTTGGATGTTTAAGATTGTGCTTTGAGCAATAATCCCAAACTACCCGATGCACAATCTCTTTCCACATACTCAAGTATTTTTCTTCTTCACGTTTAAACGCCAATCCTTGAGCAGTGTTTGGTCTTCCTTCAGTCCACCAATGTAACCAATCAATCCCAAAAGCATGAACAAAGAAATCAAATAAACCGGTGAAAGAAACACCAACAATCGGGTCAAGTTCACGACTATATTGATAGCGTGGTTCTTGGAATTTGTGATGCAAAAGAGCGGCTACAGATAATGCACCTGCGGTGAAGGCCTCTTCCTGTTCTTTATAGTTAAATGGATCAATTTGATTAAGATGGATTTCTGATAAATTACAGTGGAAGTTAGCACCAATAATCTCCAGTTTTGTTATCCTAAAGGCTTTTTATCCTCTAGTTCTACAGGTTCTATAATTCCCTGTAGCTCGGCATACATTTTCTACCATTTGGTAGCCAGGGACTCTTGGAGACATTATTGCTCTCTTAGCGCTCAGTCTCTATGCTCTACGGTGTCTGGTGATGTTCCAGATTACCACGGGATTGGCAGGTTCATTTGCTAATGATTCCTGTTCTCAGCCTTCCCCGTTTTTCCCCAGTTTTTTACGTGAGGCAAGTATTATTAAATACCACACGGATTTAGACCATATCTACCCAAACGATGTTCTAATTCTTGAGCATCAATATCTGGGTGATGTTCTTGTATCCATTCTTTGGCTTTTCCTTGCTCGTAAGCTTGCAAAAACTTAGTTTTCAATTCTGGTGTATTTAGCAAATCACAGTTAGCTCTAGCTACGGCTTCACCAGCCCATTGAATTGCACCTTCGCCACTGTAGTATTGTTTGCGAACAGCATCAACACATTCTTCTAATGTTGGCTTACGGTGAAAAACTCTGGTGTGGTTTGCCATTCGCAGTGAATCCCGTTCTGGATCAATACGCCAGTTGCCGTTTTCATCCTGTTGCCAAAGGTTTGCTTTCGCATCAGCAAACAAATGATCACTGCTATAACCTTGACGAATTCCCGCACTTCTTCTAATGTTACCTGCAACAATTGTGACAGCAGCTTCATCGATTAACAAACAGCATTCTACTGAATTTAATTGACGTCCGATTGCTTTATTGAGGATGGAGGCACAGCGCTGATACAGTCCAGGCAGTTTTACAGGATTGGCAACTCCTCCAAAACCATTAAGAACTTCTCCGGCTTGACGCACATCACTGATATCAACTATTACTTGAACTTCTTGAGTAAATCTTTCATCTGTAGAGAGTTCCAGTAAACTCTGATATGATTGCACCCAGCCTTGACGACTGTCTCCTACATGGATGATGACGCGGTTAGCATCTCTATCTATTTTGACTTCTGTCAATTCACGCCGTTCTAGACGGGGGGTAAAACCAATTTCTCCCTGTACAGTTACGTTTAAGCAATTACGAATTAGGGGCAATTGGTTGATATATTTTGGTTCTAAGATTGCTCCAGTACCACAGCCCATCATTGCCAAATCCATCATCAAACCAAAAGCACTCCAGTCTTGGAGGTTAGTGGAAGTACAGTTGTAAGCCCCAGAAAAATTCTCTGGCTTGGCGATCCACTCTGTACCACCAACCCACAGCCAGCGCCCACTGGGTAAAGCTTTCAAGTTACGCTGCATCCGTTCGAGAATGTCAGCCTCTTGTGGTTGCAGTTTCCCTAAACTGATTAAACCTCCCAAGGTGCGATCGCACACCTGTTCCCATGTCTCCCTAGTTTGTGCCTCTCTACGACGGCTGTAAGTTCTAAAGAACACTGGGTTAGCAGCTGGGGCTGTTTCTGGAAAGTTTGCACTCTGGCGTTTTCGTTCAAGCTCTCGAACCATAAATCAAGCCTTGTTGGTCTCTCATCAGATTATGACTATACGTTAACTAGTCTCCATTCGTGACAAGTTAAGGCAAAATTGGTTTTGTCAATAGTAATTACGCTGAAACGCCCTATGCTATTGAGTATCGAATTCAGCCTTGTACTGTTTTTTGAGGTAAGTATAAACGATGCTTTTAATATATACCTTTAATAAAATCCCTTATAAAAAATATTTTAATTAATAAAAAACTAAATAATACTTTGATGAAAACTCCAATCTTGAACAAAAAATCAAAAATCATCTTACTGAGTAGCTAATTTCAATATATTCAAGATGAATGATATTTAATGTAGCAGTATTTTTGACTGGGTTCAGTAAAAATTCGGTTTGTAGCAAGATGTGATCAAAAAATAATATTTTTGAGAAATTGAAATAATTCTATGTAATTCCTTATCTATTTCTAATGGAATATATAAAGGAAAAGATATATGATCTCTCTTCTGCCAAGAGTCAGAAAATAAACTATGTGCAGACTCTGACAATAGATGTTTGTCAGATGCTATTCGTTAGACATATACTATGACCAGAAATGTTTGATTATCTTACGTTCACTAGTATTTATGCACTTACATGAATACCAGTGCGATCGCAAAGAGTTGATGAAACAAATACATTTTTACAACTTGTTTAGTGAGATAATTAGATTGTGAGGAAAAGAACGGAAGCACGTTGAAATTTAAAGGGGGAAATATGAAAACTAAAATCTTGGCAGCTTTAACCTTAGCAGCTCCCCTGTTCTTTACTGGTGCAGTTAGCGCCAACAATCCGCAGCAAGTACAAAAGCTGTTAACAACTGGGGAATGTATACAGTGCAATCTATCAGGAGCAAACCTCAGTGGCGCTCACCTAATTGGTGCTGACTTAAGAGGCGCAAATCTTCAAGGAGCTAACTTGGAAGGAGCGAATCTTGAAGGTGCTGATCTTACGGGTGCAAACTTGGCAGGTGCTAACCTAGAATCAGTATTTGCAACCAATGTTAATTTCAAAAATGCCAATCTCAACGACGTCAATTTCACTAGTGCCACAATTTTAGACTCTAATGTCCATGGCGCATCAATGAATAACCTCAACATCACTAATGCTGAAATATACAATACAGGAATCGGGATTGGTGGTGATAGCGCGGATATTCCTGATTGGGACTAAAGGAATACCAAAAGATAAATTATTCAATATTTTGTAGGTGCATTACCTAGTCAACACATCATTTTTGATATTATTGTCGGTGCGTTAGGTGTTCTGCAAAAACGCACCCTACCATTTCAAGACTTTTTAACTAGAGCAGCAAAAGTCCCGCGCTCTACCGCAACGATGAGCGTCGTTCTGGAGGCTATAGCCGATGAATTGCGAAGCCCGTGCTGTACCAATATTTCTCGGTTAAGGATTTTTCGTCATAATTTGGGCTATGTAGAGACGCGCCATGGCGCGTCTCTGGTGGGTTTAAATGTCAATCGATTTGTCTTATCCGAGCAGTATTGCGTGCTGTACCGTAGGTCAGGGTCGGGTAGTTCACTTGAACTCCCTAAACAGCCTCAATCTAGGCAAGTGTGGAGCAATGATAGTCTAAGCAGATTTTTTTGCATAAGTTCTCAAGCATTTGAACCCACTTAAAGTGGGTTTCGTTATTAGTCAGCACTCCAGTCACGGGGGATATTATGCCGAAAATAAATGCTTGGTTGAACTCAAATTAAATTTTGGAAGTAATAGCTAGAACCCCATGTGATAAATCACACAACGAAGCCATGAAAATATGACTCCTCCTACACCCCTACACTCTCACACCCATTTTTGAGACAGTCAATTAATAGCACAAATGACTTTTAAAGTCTAGACTATGTGAATACATAAAAATTTTTATTACGTATTAATATCAATCCTATTATCAACATTAAGAATAACAGCTTAAGATTGCCTAAATATCAGGTAAAATCGGCATTTAGACTTGTATAAATAAGGGATGAACTTATTGGTGCATGATTTGTACTTGAATGAGTACGATCATAAGCAGCTTACCTGTCTGAATGTTGGCCCACCAGATGGGCAAAACTGGTAAGACCAAAACTTGAACTTTGGTTCAAGGCACATGTCTATATGTGTAAAGTGATGTGTTAGTGCATCGCCGACTCAACAGCCTTTTGGTTGTAATTGTCCCGATCAAAGTAACTCAACTGTCACAATCATGGGAGCGGAAATGCAAGAACCGGAAGTAGTAGAAACAAAGTCTCCAGAGGCTATAGTGCCAGAAATGAACAACCAAACAGGAACCATTACTAAAATCCAGCCTACCGCGCAAACTCAGGACCAATGGTTAAAGTATGGAGAAGTCGCTTCTAGCTTTTTAGCGACACTACCTGAATACTTAGGAACCTTCTTTAATAAGTACAAACAGCCCCTGGTTACTATTGGTTTAATTGTGGGAGCAATTGTCGCTGTTAAAGTTGTCTTGGCAATTCTGGATGCTTTAAATGATATTCCTTTAGTAGCACCGACTTTTGAATTAATTGGTATTGGTTACTCTGCATGGTTTATCTACCGTTATTTACTCAAAGCCTCTACCAGGCAAGAGTTAACCAGTGAAATTGCAACTCTCAAATCACAAGTGGTCGGTAAAGACGCCTAAAACTGAGTAATTCAGTACCCAAGAGCGATGCACTCTTGGTACGCCACTAATTGCTGCTGGATCTCGCCTCCTCCCAAGTGGTCAAGTAGATTCTTAGCAACACTTGGCCACTTGTGTGCTCACATTTACTTAGGCGCTTTGACAATATACTCAGATTCAATTGCGTTTAGTCTTCCCGTTCGCACCAAAGCTTGATAAACCATAGCCGCTACCTCAGCACGGGTAGCTTCTTTATTTGGATTCAGCGTTTTGGGATTGGGGTAGTTGATCACCAGATCATTGACTGTAGCCGCTGCTATTTTGTTGTTAGCATACTTAGGAATTACTTTTGCATCCCTGTAAAGGTTTAAAATTTGAGTTGGGGAATCAGGAATATTTAAATTCATACCACTAGTAAGGGCAACCAATACCTGTACTCGTGGAATTCTTTGTTGTGGTCTAAAAACTTTGTTCGGATAGCCTTTCAAGAACCCTGTACTAATAGCTTGATCAATAGCTGAGTTCGCCCAAAACCGAGTTGGTACATCCTTAAAAGCGATCGCACTCTTGGTTTTGCCAACTTCTTTTCCAAATGCTTGTTCCACGATCGCAGCAAATTCAGCGCGGGTTACAGGCTGATTTGGTCTGAAAGTGTAATCTTGATAGCCCTTAATGATATTTCGAGAGGAAAGCGCATCAATAAAACGACGCGCCCAGAAATCGCCAGGTACATCAGTAAATGCTATTGGCGGGGGAATTGTTGATTTTTGCTCAGGAATTACTAGTGGTATTGTTTTGTTGACGATAAAAGGTGGTGGAGGTGATTGTTGTTCAGGTAAGGTTTTAAAATTTACACCAGGAGATGGTGTTAAGACTGGTAACTTATCCTCAGTAGATATAAATGGTTGTTGGCGAGATTCGACATTAGAAGCAGTTTGCTTGGGTGGAGTAATCGGAGAATTAACCGAACTAGGGTCTTGTAACAACAAGCTGTTGAAGTTCCACCCAGATTCCTTACGGTAAAATGTCCAGAACAAAATTGCTCCGATAGTAGCAAAGGCAACAAGAATACCAATAAATTCATCAAAGCCGAGGGCATTTGTTTGAGATGACTTAGGATCGGGAGGCGTATCTGTCATCGGTGATTATCCTTGATTGTTGGCTGTTGGTTGTTGATTGTTGGTTATTGGTTGGTCTTTTTTCTATTACCACTTACCTACTAACCCAATAACCACTAGCTACTATCTACTATCCAGAAACCACTAACAAAGTTTCTCATAAAACTCGTAACAAGCTGGGAATGCTATCTATTGCTTCTAAAGTCTGAATTTCTGCCAAAGCTTGTCTAAAATCTCCTTCTTGCACATCGTGGGTAACAACAACAATTTCTGCTAGTTCTCCCTGGAAGCCTGTTTGGACAACTGATTCTAAGCTGACATCGTATTTACCAAAGCAAGTGCCTAATTTACCAATTACTCCTGGTTGGTCTTTTGTGAGAAAACGGGTATAGAATCTGCTAATAAGTTCTTCTGGTGGTGTAATTTCGCAGTAGTCTTGATGTCCACAAGTCAATAGAGGATTGGGTGTGGTTGTACTGGCTTGTAGTGTTGCTACTAAACTTAAAATGTCAGATGAGACAGCACTAGCAGTCGCACCTGCACCTGCACCTGGGCCAAAAAACATTACCTGTCCAATCGGTTCTCCTTCGACAAGGATGGCATTATAAACACCGTTGATACTAGCTAGGGGATGTGCTTTAGGAACTAGGGTGGGGTGAACTCTGACGGAGATGGGGTGATCGAGGGATGGAGTAATAGGGGAAACATTAACTCTTTTGGCAATAGCCAGTAGTTTAATGACAAACCCTAATTTATCCGCATAGGCGATATCTGTTTTGCTAACTTGGCGAATACCTTCACAATAGACATTTTGCAGTTTGATGCGTCCACCAAAGGCTAGTGAGGCGAGAATAGCAATTTTGTCTGCGGCATCCAAGCCATCAATATCAGCTGTAGGATCGGCTTCTGCATAACCCAATTTTTGAGCATCAGCTAGGACATCATCGAAACTGCTGCCTTCAGTTTGCATCCGCGTCAGGATATAGTTAGTCGTACCGTTGACAATGCCTGTAACAGTATGAATCTGGTTAACGCTTAAAGATTGCTTCAGGGGTTGAATCACCGGGATACCACCACCGACAGCAGCCTCTAGCATCACATAAACACCAGCGTGATTGGCAGCTGTAAAGATTTCATCTCCAAAACGGGAAATTACTGCTTTGTTGGCAGTCACAACATGTTTGCCATTTTTAATGGCTTTAAGAATTAGCGATCGCGCGGGTTCGAGTCCACCAATGACTTCGACAACTATATTTACCTGCGGATCATTGACAATTGCTTCCAAATCTGTTGTTAATACAGCATCTGGGACTTTGACCGCGCGGGGTTTGTCAAGCGATCGCACTCCCACCCGATATATTTCTACATCTCGCAACAACGGGTGACGTCCGACACTATCTTGCAAAAGTTGCACCGTACCTGTGCCTACTGTACCCAATCCTAGTATTCCCAGCTTTACGCCCACGAATCTTATACCAAATTTCACCAACAATAATTCAATAATAATTGTAGGGTGAGCATTGCCCACCCTACAATTATTATTTAGTCAATTGTCCTACTCTACCTTGAAGCCCTTCGGGTAGTTCCCTCCGGGACGCTACCTGCGGAAGCCGCTCCGCGTCTACGCGAACGCAGTCGCACTCTACGAGAAGCCGCTAACGCGTCTACATGGGGAAACCCCCAAGACCGCGCTGTCTCACCGCTTGCGCGTCTATGTCATTTGTCTTTTGTCACTAATGACCAATGACCAATGACCAATGACCAAAATTAATATGTTTCAACGTGCCAGCGACCAGCCTTCTTAATTTCTTTCTGGTAGTCGCTCCAATTAACACCTTCTTTCGCTGCTGCTGCTGAAAGAGCTGCGTCAATGCCATCTTCCATACCACGCAAACCGCAAATGTAGGTGTGGGTTTTCTCGTTCTTAATCAAACTCCACAGTTCATCTGCATGTTCAGCAACACGGTCTTGAATGTACATTCTGCCGCCTTGGGGGTTTTTCTGTTCACGGCTAATGGCATATGTCAAGCGGAAGTTATCAGGATACTTTGCTTGCATTTCTTCCAATTCTTCTTTATAGAGAATATTTGGAGTTGTGGGAACACCAAAAATCAGCCATGAAAAACCTTTAAACTGATATTCTGGATTAGCAGCTTTTTCGGCATCCTTAAACATCCGCCACAGATAGGCACGCATCGGGGCAATACCTGTTCCTGTTGCCATCATGATCACGTTGGCATCTTCGTCTGCGGGTAGTAACATTTCCTTACCTACTGGGCCTGTGATTTTTACATCATCTCCAGGCTTGAGGTTACACAGGTAAGTAGAGCAGACTCCGTAGACTGTTTCGCCAGTTTCTGGATGCTTGTACTCCAATTGACGAACGCACAGCGATACAGTTTTGTCATCTACATCATCACCGTGACGAGTCGAGGCGATCGAGTACAGTCTCAATTTTTCTGGTTTGCCATTCTTGTCCACTCCTGGCGGAATAATCCCGATACTTTGACCTTCTATGTAACGCAAATTTCCGCCAGACAGGTCGAACTTGAGATGCTGAACAATACCAATACCGTTTTCTCCTACTAATGCTTCATTGGAAATGCATTTACCAATGTAAGGTGCATTAGGACGGTAAAGATTGACAGGAACGTCAGCGTGGGCATCTTTTTTAGCTTTCGCTTGAGTCATGGTCTTGCCTTTCGTCTCATTCTTCTGGGGCTGTTGCTGGACTGGTGGTTCAGCATTGACAGGTGTGGCATTACCATTTCCTTCGTAAGCAGATTCAGCAGATGTGGCTTTACCATTAGTTTGCTGTAAAACACTCACTGGTTGTATGCTAACAATTCTGCCGCCCAGGCGAGTAATACGTCGCATTTCCTGATTCATGCGGCTGTAAGGCACTTTGATGAACACACTGCCACTGTTACGAATTTGATAGTTCGTCTGATCAGTTTCTTCGCTCTGACGTAGACCAACCACTTCGTAAACGAAAACACGGCTACCTGATTCTGTGTTGGCAGCTCCTTCAACAGTACCTCTGTAGTACATTCGTTCTACCACTCCGATATTTACTTAACCTTTTCTCACAAAAAACCCTTTCACCACAGATGTAGTTCTTGATTACCAAGTTTTGGTTACAAAAAACTAACACCGGGAAAAGCAGCATCAGCCAATGCCTTGTTACGTAGACTCACCAAAGATACTAAGGCATGGTAATAGTCACACCTGTTCACCTTCTAAGGTAGAGGATAAGTTCTTTGGAGAATGTTAATAATGAGTCAATTTAATTTTTTTTTCGTGGTATGGCATCGCTACAACTTGACACTCTCACCACTCAAGCGCAAGCTTGGCGGGAGATTCCTGATTCAACGAGGGATGCTTTTAGTGCAAGCACTACGAGTCTTATTCTCTCTCCACAGGCTTAAAATCCCGTGTGTCCCACGGTACTGTAATACTTTGTTTACTTACTCACCTAATTGTGTCGCTTTGTTTTTACGACTACAGGTATTTCGGTTAACTATTGGCATTTTACCACAGTCCCTGTCTGCAATTCATCTCACCGCCACAGAGCGAGCTTGGCAGTGAGATGAATTGCGAAAGACGGATATAGATAGCTCTGTTTGACAATTTTTAATATTATCGAGTTTTGCTTGCTGTCTAATAAAAATTTATAAAAGGTAAAAAAATACTTTAAAAATTAGATTATACCCTATAGACTTGAATTAACAGAGTCATAAACTGCAATCCAATCTTACCATAACGCTCTTAAGAGCTAGCATTATGCTGCTACATGGAATAAAACTCCCAACCCATCATTCTTGGGCTTGTGACTTAAACTTCAGTAGCTGCACAGCTAGTGTTTAGGAAATTTTTGTGATTGCGAAAAATTCACAACCATGATTCTAAAAACGCAATTTCTTGCTGTTAGTAAGCCTTGTATAGAGTAACCCCTTCTGTTAGAATCCAATATATCACTAGGATTAAATACTTACCAGCAACAACTTAGGCAATAAAAACGGGTGACAATTATTACTGTTAAGTTTACCCGTTATATTTCTATTTGTGCTGTTAAGTAGCAAGAACGCAGGATAAACCAAAGGGGTATGCTCCTGGCTTCATGTCTTGTAGGTGTGAAAAATTATTGATTGACTCATCTTTAGCATTTAGAGGAGATTTATGAGTAATAAACCAGAACGAGTGGTACTAATTGGAGTAGCCGGAGACTCTGGATGTGGTAAATCTACGTTTTTGCGTCGTCTGACGGATTTATTCGGTGAGGAGTTGATGACAGTCATCTGTTTGGATGACTATCATTGTTTGGATCGTAAGCAGCGTAAAGAAACAGGTATAACCGCACTTGACCCCAGAGCCAACAATTTTGACCTGATGTACGAGCAAATTAAAGCGCTCAAAGATGGTCAATCAATCATGAAGCCAATTTATAACCACGAAACCGGCGCGATTGATCCACCCGAACTGATAGAGCCGAATCATATTGTAGTGGTTGAGGGGCTACATCCTTTATATGATGAACGTGTGCGATCGCTAATTGACTTCAGTGTCTATTTTGATATTAGTGATGAAGTCAAAATTGCTTGGAAGATTCAGCGAGACATGGCTGAACGTGGTCATCGTTATGAAGATGTTTTGGCTCAAATCAATTCTCGCAAACCTGATTTTGAGAAGTACATTGAACCACAAAGAGAATTTGCTGATGTAGTTCTTCAGGTATTACCTACCAACCTCATTAAAGAGGATAAAGAGCGTAAAGTTCTGCGAGTACGGATGCTACAACGTGAGGGTAAAGAAGGCTTTGAACCAGTTTATCTGTTCGATGAAGGTTCCACAATTCAGTGGACTCCCTGTGGACGCAAACTGACTTGTTCCTATCCTGGCATGCAACTGTACTATGGTTCAGATGTTTACTACGGTCGCTACGTCTCTGTCCTAGAGGTAGATGGTCAGTTTGACAATCTGGAAGAAGTGATTTACATCGAAACTCACCTTAGCAAAACATCCACCAAGTATCAAGGTGAGATGACTCACTTGTTACTCCAACACCGCGAGTATCCTGGTTCCAACAATGGTACAGGTTTGTTCCAAGTGCTAACAGGATTAAAAATGCGTGCTGCCTATGAGCGTTTAACAACAAAGGAAGCCAAAATGGCAGTTCAAGTTTAAAAAAACAGTATTTATATCAAATATCTAAGGGACACTAGAGTGTCCCTTTTTTTATAAGTAAAAATATTGTTATGATTGCAGATTGAGGTAGCTAGATTAAATGCCAAAATTTAGTCGGCTAACCCGCATTGTTTAGGAGGAATTACATTTGTCTAAACGCTATCTATTTACCTCCGAGTCAGTGACCGAAGGTCATCCAGATAAAATCTGCGATCAGATTTCTGATGCAATTCTAGATACCTTGCTCACACAAGACCCGACTAGTCGTGTTGCTGCGGAAGTCGTTGTTAACACTGGTTTGGTATTGATTACTGGTGAAATCACCAGTAATGCAAGTGTTAATTACGTCAATGTCGCACGCAAAAAAATAGCGGAAATTGGCTATACCGATGCTGTGAATGGCTTCTGCTCTAACAGCTGCTCGGTACTGGTAGCTTTGGATGAGCAATCGCCCGATATTGCCCAGGGCGTGAATACAGCCCATGAAGCTCGCCAAGATAGCGATGAACAATTCGATAAAGTTGGTGCTGGCGACCAAGGTATTATGTTCGGTTTCGCTTGTAATGAAACACCAGAACTGATGCCTTTGCCAATTAGCCTTTCTCATCGTATTGCCCGTCGGCTAGCAGCAGTCCGCAAAACAGGCCAATTATCCTACCTGCGTCCCGATGGTAAAACTCAGGTAACTGTGGCTTACCAAGATGGACGTCCTGTAGGTATCGATACTATCCTGATTTCCACACAGCACACACCTACCATTGGTGATATCACCAATGAGGTAGAAGTGCAAGCCAAAATCAAAAAAGACCTGTGGTCAGCAGTGGTTGAACCTGTGTTTGGCGACTTAGAAGTCAAGCCAGATGAAAATACCCGCTTTTTAGTTAACCCCACTGGTAAATTTGTCATTGGTGGACCACAAGGAGACTCTGGTCTAACTGGACGTAAAATCATTGTCGATACCTACGGTGGTTACTCCCGACATGGTGGTGGAGCCTTTTCCGGTAAAGACCCCACAAAAGTAGATCGTAGTGCTGCCTATGCTTGTCGCTATGCGGCAAAAAATATTGTAGCCGCCGGTTTAGCAGAAAAGTGCGAAGTCCAGCTTAGTTATGCCATTGGTGTAGCACGACCAGTGAGTATTATGGTGGATACTTTTGGCACTGGTAAAGTTGATGATGAAACCTTGCTGCAACTGATTACAGATCATTTTGAACTGCGTCCAGCTGGGATTATCCATTCCTTTAACTTACGCAACCTGCCAAGTGAACGAGGCGGACGTTTTTATCAGGACGTCGCGGCTTACGGTCACTTCGGTCGGACAGATTTAGATTTACCTTGGGAGCGTACTGATAAGGCGGAATTGTTGAAACACGCACTCAACAAACAACCTTCAACTGCTGCGATCGCTTAATTTAGGTTAAACCCAGAGTTAGGAGCCAAAAGTAAAAACTATGGCTCCTAACTCTTTGTTTTCATTTAATAAAAAGAAATTGGGGATATGGAGGACACCCTGACACGGACGATAAGGAAAGGGGGATGCACTCTCCTTTTTCACCGCGTCTTGTTCTCCATTCCCCGATTTCTATATTTGTATAAAATTCATAAATGTAAAAACTTCTTAAATACCATGAAACTAAGACTAACTATAATAGTGAGCGAATATTCGTTCTTGTTATAAAGGAAGATAAGATTAGGTCAGAGTCACTGAATGTGATTTCATAAACTGATTTGGTAATTTTGGCGGATGGATAAGAAGATTTGAGGGATATAAACTCATAAGCCAACCGCTGTTGACAATAGTTCACAAACAACAAAAGTGTCAGCCAACGACCCCTCAACCGACGAACTGCCAACTATCGAATTTCCCTCGCGAGGGAAACTCAAAGCTAGTTCTTGGCGCATCCATCAAAAAATAGGCTATGGTTACTTTCTGGCAATTGGGATTGGGTTTTTTGGTTCACTTGCTGGATTGTTTGTTGCGAACTTTTACCGAGGACAACAAATCAAGGAATTGGATCACGCCCACTACCAGACGCAAATGCTGGTCAATTACAAAGATGCGATCGCAGATGCACAAATCCAGAGTACGAATTTGCCTGCTGTGGTGGAAGATCCCAAAAGACTAGCCTACAGAAGAGATAAATTTCTGGAAAATATTGAAAAAACCAAAAAAATAGAAAATCAAATCATGGCTTTTCTGGAAAGCAAGCCTAGAAACTTAGCAACCAGTGAAGCTTCTTTACAGACTTTATTACAAAATTACGCGACTAATTTAGACTCCTACGTTCAAGATATTGAGTCTATCTTAGAACCAATTAATAACCAGCAAATATCACAGCAGCAAGCATCCACAGTCCAAAATCAATTATTAGCTGTGATGCGGGGTGAAACAGCTGTGCGCCTAGATCAACTATACAAATATTTGAATGATCTCCTGCAAAGTGCTGAACAAGTAGAGGAGAGAATGAAAAATGACGTCAGCCAGTCTAAAGGAATTGAAAGATCAATAGTCATAGCTAGTATGCTCTTGTCAGTTGGAGTGGCTGCTGTTGTGGCTTGGCGTACTTCGCGAGCGATCGCCGAACCAGTCATCACCGTCACGCAAGTAGCGGAACAAGTCGCACGGAAATCAAATTTTGACTTGCGCGCGCCAATTACCACTGAAGACGAAATAGGCTTACTAGCAAAATCACTGAATAGACTAATAGGGCAAGTATCAAAACATACCAAAGAACTTGAACAAGCTAAAGAATTGGCAGAAGCAGCCAACAAAGCCAAAAGTCAATTTTTGGCAAATATTAGTCACGAACTACGTACACCCTTAAATGCCATTATCGGATTGAGTCAACTGCTCCAGGATGATGCTGCTGATACCAGCTTAGGAGGAGAATTTATCAGTGACTTGGAATCGATAAACTCTGCTGGTAGGCATCTTTTGTTACTGATTAACGACATTCTAGACTTATCAAAAATTGAAGCAGGGAAAATGACTTTTTATCCAGAGACATTTGACCTAATGACTTTAATAAATAGTGTTGTTTTTACAGTAAAACCACTAGTAGAAAAAAATGGTAATGTCCTAGAGGTAGATTATGAGCAAGAATTAGGCATCATGCACACTGATCAGACTAAGCTCAGGCAAGTACTTTACAACTTGCTCAGTAATGCTGCTAAATTTACTACCAACGGGAAAGTAGTATTAAATGTCAAAAGAGAAAAAGTTTATAAATCCCACAAAGAACCCATCGAAATCATAATTTTTACTGTAACTGACACAGGCATTGGCATGTCTTTACAGCAACAACAGCAGTTATTCCAACCCTTTACACAAGGGGACGCCTCAACTACGAAAAAGTATGGTGGGACTGGACTGGGGTTAGCGATTAGCCGTCACTTTTGTTTGATGATGGGCGGTGAAATTTTTGTCAAGAGTGAGCAGGGAATAGGATCGATTTTCACCGTACGCTTACCAATGATTGCTAATGCTTAGGAATCGGGGATGGGGAATTGGGGATCTATTCGTTATCGACCAAAAATTGATCATTTATTTCACGTCTCACCACTAAGTGAGAGCGTGGGATGAATTTTTGTTTCAGCTAAAAAATTATTCTTAAACTCCCAGTATTACTTACTAATCAAGGTATTATAAAGCTACCCTGTGTGAATTTTGCATATTTGTCTTTATAGCAAAATCTCTTATTATCTTCGTTAACCTCTTTTTCTATTGTCTTTTCTGCATAAAACAATATATGCAAAATCTGCATAATTTGATAAAAATTCAAGATTTGCCAACTACTAAAAGAAGTATATTTTGAAGAATGTCTCAAAACGGACTAAATTTGAGTAACTTTTAATACAGAAAAACGTATTAAAAATTACTCAAATAAATGTACGTAATGAAAAGATTTTGGCGGAAAGGGACAATAAACAAGTGCTGAAGAAAATTTTGAGAATTGGGGCGATCGCTCTAATGCTTCTGGCAGGACCGCTTATAGGCAATGCTGTTGCTGCACCCGTTGATGTGAACGCAGCAATTACTAATGCTCAAACTGCTGCTGACACAGCATTTATGCTGATTTGTGCAGCTTTAGTGTTGCTAATGACTCCTGGACTTGCCTTTTTTTATGGTGGATTCGTACGTTCTCGCAACGTTCTCAATACGTTGATGATGAGCTTCGTACTGATGGCGATTGTGGGAGTAACTTGGGTTCTGTGGGGCTATAGCCTTGCTTTTGCGCCTGGAAATCCGTTTATTGGTGGCTTACAGTGGTTGGGTTTAAATGGCGTTGGTACAGAAGTAACTGATTATCTCAAGGGGTCTAATCCTGCCGATTTCGTTTCTTATGCACCAACAATTCCTCACCTGGCATTCATGATTTACCAAGCCATGTTTGCTATTATCACCCCAGCTTTAATTTCTGGTGCGATCGCCGAACGGATGAGTTTTACTGCTTATAGTTTATTTGTACTACTATGGTCTACTTTTGTTTATTCTCCTCTAGCCCATATGGTCTGGGGGAAAGGTGGACTCATTGGTTTGGCAGGAGGCTTGGGCGCTCTTGACTTCGCAGGTGGTACAGTCGTTCATATTAGTTCTGGGGTTTCTGCTCTAGTTGCAGCGATCGTTCTTGGACCCCGCAAGACCTACCCTGATCGTCTTAGCCCTCCTCACAACGTTCCTTTCATTTTGTTAGGTGCTGGCTTGTTGTGGTTTGGCTGGTTTGGCTTCAATGCTGGTAGCGCCCTGGCTTCAGGTAGTTTAGCAACAATCGCTTTTGTTAACACGAATACAGCAGCAGCCGCCGCCGCATTAACTTGGTTAATTTTAGAAAAAGTTTTGCGTGGTAAACCAACCGCAGTCGGTGCAGCCACAGGTGCTGTTGCTGGCTTAGTAGGTATTACTCCCGCCGCAGGCTTTGTCACACCATTAGCAGCCATTTTAATTGGTAGTATCACCGCTTTTGTTTGCTTCTACGCCGTTAGCTTCAAACATAAAGTACAAATTGATGATGCCCTTGATACTTACCCTGTACATGGCGTGGGTGGAACGGTAGGTGCTATTTTGACAGCAGTCTTTGCGACCACCGCAGTTAACTCCGCAGGAAAAAACGGTTTACTCTACGGTAATCCACAGGAATTATTAGTCGAGCTAGCAGCAATTGCTATTGCTTACATTTTTGCTGGGGTAGGAACCTTCATCATTCTCAAGCTGATTGATGCTACCGTTGGTCTACGTGTGAAGGAAGTAGCAGAAATGCAAGGTGTAGATATCAACGAACACGGAGAAGAAGGTTACAACGAAGAATTTGGCGATCGCATTTCCGTGAGTAATAAGTAGCCATCATGGGGTGGGTACATATAATATCTGGTTAAAGATTTGGTATATTCCCCAGAATCGTGTCCACTTCTGCAAAAACTTCTCCTACCTGGGCAATTTTATCGCTGATCACCAACGGTATACTCTTGCTAGCGGTCATCCTGCTAATTTGGCGACAGCAGGGTGTTACCGCTTTTTTCGCGAATATATTGCCAAATCACGTCAATGCAAATGCTTCATCCCAACCGACACCAGAATTGGGTAATCGTCATAAACTCAATTATCAACAATGGGTAGATATTCTCAAGCAAGAAGCCAAAGTCGTTGCTGAAAAACGTCCAACTCATCTGACTATACTAGTTGGGGATTCTTTAAGTTTATGGTTTCCTCCGGAGTTGTTACCTGAAAATAGAAATTGGCTAAACCAGGGTATTTCCGGAGAAAACAGCACTGGATTATTAAAAAGATTAGAACTATTTGACCGCACCCAACCAGAAACAATTTTTGTAATGATTGGTATTAATGACTTAATCCAGGGCTATGACGATGAGATAATTTTAAACAATCATCGGCAAATCATGCGCTACCTGCGTAAGGTGCATCCCCAAACACAAATAGTGATTCAGTCAATTTTGCCACACGCAGGAGAAGAAGCAACTTGGGAAGGGCGAAAAAAATTGCTAAATATTCCAAATAATCGCATTCTGAAGTTGAATCAGCAATTAAAAACTATGGCGACAAAAGAAGGCGTCAAATATTTAAATTTGCATCCCCTATTTGTCAACAACCAGGGTAATCTCCGTCCCAAATTCAGTACCGACGGCTTACATCTTAATTTCCAAGGTTATTTAGTCTGGAGTTCTGCTTTACAGTTGTATAGTCAGATGGAACTAGAAGATCAATAGTGCCTCGTTACGAGAAAATATGAAAATGTGATTTTTGTTGAAAAAACAATGGATACTAAAGCTTTCAAACGTTCACTTCAACATTCTGAAAATTATCATCGTAAAGGGTTTGGTCATCAAGAAGAAGTCGCCACCCAGTTACAGTCAGAATATCAAAGCCCACTGATTCAGCAAATACGGGGTAATGATTATACCATTAACCGAGAAGACGTCACAATCAGATTAGCCCAAGCATTTGGCTTTTGTTGGGGTGTAGAACGTGCTGTAGCAATGGCTTATGAAACTCGTAAACACTTCCCTACTGAACGCATTTGGATTACGAATGAAATTATTCATAATCCTTCTGTGAACCAAAGAATGCAGGAAATGGAAGTAGAATTCATTCCGATTATAGCAGGTCAAAAAGACTTTTCGGTTGTGGAAACTGGTGATGTTGTAATCTTACCTGCTTTTGGTGCCAGCGTTCAAGAAATGCAGATACTTAATGATAAAGGCTGCAAAATTGTTGATACCACTTGTCCTTGGGTATCAAAGGTTTGGAATACTGTTGAAAAACATAAAAAGCGTGAATATACCTCAATTATTCATGGCAAATATAAGCATGAAGAAACAGTAGCAACTAGTTCTTTTGCTGGCAAATATCTCATTATTTTGAATTTAAAAGAAGCAGAATACGTAGCTAATTACATTTTGCATGGTGGAAATCGCGAAGAATTTCTCGCTAAATTCAGTAAAGCTTGTTCAGCAGGATTTGACCCCGACAAAGATTTAGAAATGATTGGCATTGCTAACCAAACTACAATGCTCAAAAGTGAAACTGAACAATTGGGTAAGCTGTTTGAGCATACTATGATGCAAAAGTATGGGCCAGCTAATTTAAATGACCATTTCCAAAGCTTTAATACCATCTGTGATGCTACTCAAGAAAGACAAGATGCTATGTTGGAATTGGTAGAAAAAAAACTAGATTTAATGATTGTAATTGGTGGATTTAATTCATCAAATACTACTCAATTGCAACAAATTTCTTTTGAGCGGGGAATTGCTTCTTACCACATTGATAGTGTTGAGAGAATTTTATCTGGCGATCGCATTCAACATCGATTATTAAATGGTAATTTGGAAATCACAGAAAACTGGTTGCCTAAAGGAAAAATTGTGATTGGTGTAACTTCTGGTGCTTCTACACCTGATAAAGTAGTTGAAGATGTCATCGAAAAGATATTTGAATTAAAAGCAACAGTAGCGATCGCCTGATTTTGTTTTTAGATCAAGTAGTATTCCTAAATCATTCCTTAGAGAGTAGACCCCCGACTTCGCAAGAGTTGTCGGGGGTCTTGGCTTTGCAATTTTCACAAATCATAAAACACTTAAAACAGCACGTCTGTGGTTGGTTTAAATGTCAATCAATTTGTATTATTTAAGCAGTATTGGGGTTGTTATATATACGGTTTAGAACCAAATATCATACCAGAAGTAGATATTTATGAAAAGACTTTACAAACTGTAATAATCACTTTAATATATGTAACAAGGGTTAAAAAAACACCCGAACATCATAAGTGACGTAATCGCAATCATAAGAACAATGACAGCAACCTTACAAAGACGCGAAAGCGCCAACGTATGGGATCGCTTCTGTAACTGGGTAACCAGCACCGACAACCGCCTATACGTAGGCTGGTTTGGCGTACTCATGATCCCAACCCTCTTAGCAGCAACAACCTGCTTTATCATCGCCTTCATCGCCGCACCCCCCGTAGACATCGATGGAATCCGTGAACCCGTAGCAGGTTCCTTAATGTACGGAAACAACATCATCTCCGGTGCAGTAGTACCTTCTTCCAACGCGATCGGTTTACACTTCTACCCCATCTGGGAAGCAGCTTCCTTAGATGAGTGGTTGTACAACGGTGGTCCTTACCAACTAGTAATCTTCCACTTCCTGATCGGCGTATTCTGCTACATGGGTCGTGAGTGGGAATTGTCCTACCGCTTAGGAATGCGTCCTTGGATTGCAGTAGCATACTCTGCACCAGTAGCAGCAGCAAGCGCAGTATTCTTGATTTACCCCTTGGGTCAAGGTTCCTTCTCTGATGGTATGCCCTTGGGTATCTCTGGAACATTCAACTTCATGTTGGTATTCCAAGCAGAACACAACATCCTCATGCACCCCTTCCACCAACTAGGTGTAGCAGGTGTATTCGGTGGTAGCTTGTTCAGCGCAATGCACGGAAGTTTGGTAACCTCTTCCTTAGTTCGTGAAACAACCGAAACCGAATCTCAGAACTACGGTTACAAGTTCGGTCAAGAAGAAGAAACCTACAACATCGTTGCAGCACACGGTTACTTCGGTCGCTTGATCTTCCAATACGCTTCCTTCAACAATTCTCGTAGCTTGCACTTCTTCTTGGCTGCTTGGCCTGTAGTCGGAATCTGGTTCACCGCGCTGGGAATCAGCACCATGGCGTTCAACCTGAATGGTTTCAACTTCAACCAATCAGTAATTGACTCACAAGGTCGCGTGATCAACACTTGGGCAGACATCATCAACCGCGCTAACCTGGGTATGGAAGTAATGCACGAGCGTAACGCTCACAACTTCCCTCTCGACTTGGCTGCTGTCGAAGCTCCTGCTATCAACGGTTAATCATCGCATAGCCTGGATGTAATCAGTCTCTACAATACAATAGATAGATAAAAAAGCACCCTCCACTTCGGAGGGCGCTTTTGTATTTGGTATACTGTTTCGTTGCGATCGCACACTATTTTTTATACTTTAGTCGATGGTACTTTTGGAACTGAAATTGCTTGAGTATTTTTTACCCGGCTATTATTATTAATTTCCTGCTATTAATTCTCTGCTTAGTAGCTGTTTGGTTTTACTGCTATGCAATCTATGCGGCGATCGCCTTTTCTCAGCATCCCTATCCAGTTGCTACAGAATTTCATCCACCAATCACGATTTTGAAGCCGATTTGTGGACTTGAGGCTGATGCTTACGAAAATTGGGCTTCTTTTTGCCGACAGCAGTATCCTGTTTATCAGATTATTTTTTGCGTTCGTGACAATCAAGACCCTGCAATACCCTTAGTCAACCAAATTATCAATGACTTGCCTCAAGTAGATATTGAGTTGATAATTAGCGATCGCACTATTGGTACAAACCTGAAAATCAGCAACTTAGCAAACGCCATACAATTTGCCAAATATGAATTGCTGCTGATTGCTGATAGTGATATTAAAGTCACAAATGACTACTTGCAACGAGTCATTCAACCATATCAAGACAAAGAAGTTGGTGTCGTCACTTGCTTATATCGTTCTTCAGCACAGGGATGGGTAACAAGATTAGAAGCTATTGGTACTGCGACTGATTTTCATGCAGGTGTTTTAGTCAGTAACAAACTTGAAGGTATAAAATTTGCCTTTGGTTCTACTATTGTCATTCGCAAACAAGTATTGGAAAAAATAGGAGGATTAGAGGCGATCGCTGATTATCTCGCAGATGATTTTCAACTTGGCTACCTTCCAACTCAAGCAGGCTACAAAGTTGTCCTTTCTGATTACGTCGTCGAGCATGTACTAACAACCACAACTTTAGCTGACTCAATCAATCGTCAAATCCGTTGGGCGCGCTGTACACGGGTTTCTCGTCCTTGGGGCTATTTAGGATTGATTTTTACCTATGGCACGATCACCAGCTTGCTATTACTAATTACTACAGGAGCATCAATCGTAGGTTGGACTGTACTATTCATAACTTGGATAATGCGATTAATAATGGGTTGGGTTGTGGGCGCTAAAATTCTTAACGATTCTGCTACCAAAAAATATTTGTGGCTGATTCCTGTCTGGGATTTGATCGACTTTGTAATCTGGTGCTATTGCTTTGTCGGTAACACAATTGAATGGCGGGGACAGCAATTGAAAATCACAAAACAAGGTAAGTTAGTTGCAATGAAAACATAGGAATCAGTGATCGGGGATTGGGAATCAGGGATTGGGGAATAGATTTTCATGCTCTCGTTGTGTAATTTATTATATGACCGATACTTCTTTACATTAAGTGGAGTCAATCCAAAATCGAATGACCGTCTAATTAATTACAAACTGCGAATTATTTACTGGAGATATATATACCTGTGAAGAAAACTTTATTTCTCAGTCCTCCTTCCTTCGATGGGTTTGATGGTGGTGCAGGTTCTCGATACCAAGCCAAACGAGAGATTACCTCGTTCTGGTATCCCACATGGTTAGCACAACCTGCTGCTCTTGTACCTAACAGCAAGCTTGTGGATGCGCCTCCCCATGCACAAACAGTGGAAGATGTGCTGAAAATTGCTAGAGAATACGAATTAGTAATCATGCACACCAGTACACCTTCGCTACCCAATGATGTGAAGTGCGCCCAAGCCATCAAAGCTCAAAACCCAGATGCACAGATTGGCTTAATTGGAGCGCATGTAGCAGTATTACCAGAGCAGACGCTACAGGAAAATCCCATAATTGACTTTGTGTGTCGTCACGAATTCGACTATACCTGTAAAGAACTAGCAGAAGACAAGCCTTGGGACAGCATCAAAGGTCTAAGCTATCGCGATCGCCAGGGTAAGATACATCATAATGAAGACCGTTCGTTGATTCACGATTGGGATTCTATGCCCAGTGTCTTGCCAATTTACGCCCGCGATTTAGATATTACAAAATACTTTATTGGCTATTTGCTGCATCCATACATTTCTTTTTATACTGGGCGTGGTTGTCCGGCAAAATGTACCTTTTGTCTTTGGCCGCAAACAATTGGTGGACACCTGTATCGTCACAAAACCCCAGAAGCAGTGGGACGCGAGATGGCAGAAGCTAAAGCCATCTTTGGCGACAAAGTGCGGGAATATATGTTTGATGATGATACATTTACAATTGATAAGCAGCGAGCGATCGCCATTAGCGAACACATGAAACGATTGAAGTTGACTTGGAGTTGTAACGCTCGTGCTAACTTAGATTACGATACTCTCAAGCAACTACGCGACAACGGCTTACGCCTACTATTGGTAGGATTTGAATCGGGTAATCAGCAAATATTAGACGGTATTAAGAAAGGAATTAAGCTGGAAGTTGCCCGTAAATTTATGGAGAACTGTCACAAGCTTGGTATCACCGTACACGGCACATTTATTATTGGTTTACCTAACGAAACTCAGGAAACCATTGAAGAAACGATTCGCTTCGCCTGCGATTTGAGTCCTCATACAATTCAGGTTTCAATTGCTGCTCCTTATCCTGGGACAGAACTTTATCAGCAAGCACAGGACAATGGTTGGTTTAGTGATCATTCTTTAGTTGCTAATTCTGGCATTCAAATGTCTACACTACAATATCCGAATCTTTCGAGTGCTGATATCGAAGATGCAGTTGAACGAATGTATCGTAAATTTTACTTCCGTCCTAAAGCCATCATCCCAATTGTCGGTGAAATGCTGACTGACCCACAAATGTTAGTACGTCGTCTGCGTGAAGGACGTGAATTTTTTGCCTACCTCAAAGAGCGTCATACTCAAGCAGCTGCTAAGGCATAAATTGTCTTAAAAATGGGTGTGGGGGTGTAAGAAGAGTCATATTTTCATGGCTTCGTTGTGTGATTTATCATGAGCTTTTAGTTTGAAACCAGAAAGTTCTCGTTTGAAACCAGAAAGTTCTCGTTTGAAACCGGAAAGTTCTCGTTTGAAACCGGAAAGTTCTCGTTTGAAACCAGAAAGTTCTCGTTTGAAACCAGAAAGTTTTAGTTTGAAACCAGAAAGTTCTCGTTTGAAACCCGAAAGCTCTCGTTTGAAACCCGAAAGTTCTCGTTTGAAACCAGGAAATTCTAGTTTGAAACCCGAAAGCTCTCGTTTGAAACCTGAAAGTTCCACTTTAAAACCCACTCCAAGCACTCTCCCCGATCCCCAATCCCCAATCCCCAATCCCCAATCCCCAATCCCCGATCCTCAATCCCCGATCCCCGATCCCCGATCCCCGATCCCAAAATATGAAAATAGGAAGCCAAGACCACAAAGAACTTTTTTGTCGCAGTTTCATCGAAAGTCATGTGAAGTATGAGCCTGAGAAACTTCCTTGGCCTACTCTTAATACTGAAGCCCTCGAAAGCGTGCGCGGTATTCCTTTTTGGAGAGAAGCACTCGAAACAGAACAAGAAGCAGGAGTGATGGTGAACGCCTTCGCACAGACAATCAGCGATCCTTTATTACGAGAAGCGATCGCTCTGCAAGCTATGGAGGAAGAACGTCATGGTAGACTAATTAAATTTCTGATCGACTATTACGATATTCAAATTTCCCCACTTCCTGAGCCTGTACTTCCTAGTAATATCAAAACCGCTTTTCTTGACTTTGGTTTTGGTGAGTGTCTTGATTCTTTCTTAGCTTTTGGTTTATTTGGACTTGCTCGTCGTCACGCAACTTATATCAGCGAAGCATTGTTTGAAATTTTTGATGTGGTTTTGAATGAAGAAGCTCGTCACATCATGTTTTTTGTGAATTGGGTGACTTACGAGCAAATTCAGGACGGTAGAAGCAACTGGTTGCGGGGAACAAATGCTGTTTGGCATTATAAGAGAGCGCTACAAGATAAGATTCAAATTTTTACTGGGTCAAATGATGAAAAACAAGAGGGTTTTACTGCCACTGGTGCTAGTAGCTTTATAGATAATTTAACGCCAGAACTTTTGCTAGCCACCTGTTTAGAAGAAAACGCCCAACGGATGAGCGTGTTTGACAAACGACTCATCCAGCCTCAATTAGTGCCAAACCTGGCAAAAATTGCGCTACGCACTCTCAAACTTATACCTCGGCGTCAATCAAACACGATTTCACAAAATTCTTAGGGGTTGAAGAGGACGCGGGGACAAAGAGACGCACTGATACCATTTCACTAAAACCTTGGTACAAATACAGGCTGTGTAGAGACGCGCCATGGCGCGTCTCTGGTGGGTTTAAATGTCAATCGATTTGTCTTATCCGAGCAGTATTGTCACGTCTCCCATCGTCCCCGTCTTTGCGTCTTCTTGGTAATAGATCATTAGTTAAATTAATCGTAATTGATGCTCTGTATTATGTGATGTCACCTGATTAATTTGTTTGCTGTTTTCCTCTACAGGAATGGCTTCTACCTAGTTTTCTTCGTCTACAGCTAGCAATTTATGAGCTGCTTCCAGCATTGATGTTGCTATGTCTTTTAAATCTTCGCGATTGTTGAGGTAGGTTCTGAGTGCTTCTATAGGATCAATGCTATTGCTAGCGCTTAATTCGGGAACGCGAGGTCTAGCTAACTGACTCACTAATTCTGGTTGAATGGTGTAGGTATGAGCTGGAGTTAATAGTTGGTGGAGTGCGGCGTTATCTATTAAATCTAACTGTTCAGAACGAAGTTTGTAAATTAGTCTGATCACTGCATCGTCAATATTATACTTGGCGATCGCTTTCATAATCGCCGCTTGTGGATCTTCTGCCTTTGAGACATCCACCTCAATTGTGTGGAAAACCCGCGCAGGTAAAGGGCAAAATTCCCATTTAGCGCTACCCCGTTCTAACTCAACCATTACATAGCCTTTTTCTTCCTTCTCTTCACTAAAATCCACTCGTTCAATGCTTCCTGGATAAATCACTGGTGGATTATTGGATTTATTCAAACTCTGGTGACGATGGATATGTCCCAAAGCGACATAATCAAAACAGGGTCGCACCAACATCGATAAAGGAATTGTAAAACCTTTACCAACTGCCAAAAAACGTTCAGCCCCCAAACTAGCATTATCAGCCATCAAGTGACCCAAAAGAATTGTTGGTACATTGGGATCAAGACGACGAATTTCTGCTTCTAAAACAACTTGCAAACGTTCAACGAGTAGTTGATGTACTTCGCTTAAAGATAAACCTTCAGTTTCTTGGCGAGTCATCAACGTAGAACGAGTCAACCAAGGTAGGGTAATAACTTGTACAAGACCATTACGAGTTTGAATATGGTGAGTTCGCAATGTATCACCAACTACAATTCCTGGCACACCTAAAGTGCGGTAAATACATAGACTTGCTCCCCCCTGACCTTGAGAATGCTGATCATGGTTTCCCACTAATAACACTGTGGGAATGTGAGCATCTACAAGACGACGAAACTGACCAGCAAAAGCTTCCTGAACATAAGGTGGTGGTGTCGCATCAGGGAAAGCATCACCACCAAATATGACCAAATCCACAGGTTCCGTTAGAGCTTGGTCAATACAATGAGATAGAGTCTTGACAAAATCTTCCAACCGCGTATTTAAACCTGTCTCAGGATTAATACGTCCGTGAGAGAAACCGCTTCCCATGTGGATATCTGAAAGATGGAGGATTTTAATCATATTTGTCCTTGGTCATTAGTCATTTGTGAGCCAGCGCGGTCTTGGGGGTCTTCCCCATGTAGACGCGTAAGCGGCTTCTCGCAGAGTGCGACTGGCGAACCCGTAAGGGCCCTTTGTTTAATACTCTAATTACAAATGACTAAGAACTAATGACAAATGACAAGTAATTAAATATGAATCCCACACTCAGTCTTACCAAAACCACGCCAGCGTCCAGCGCGTTCGTCTTCACCATCTGCGACTGGGGTTGTGATTGGTTCATCGCCAATACTGGGATAACCTTTGTCATGGAGAGGATTATAAATCACTCCATGTTCAGCGACGTAACCCCAAGTTTTTTCGCGTGTCCAATTTGCTAGAGGATTGATTTTCATCCGGCCATTGCCGTCAATTTCAAATACGGGCATGTTAGCACGGGTAATGGCCTGGTCACGACGGCGTCCGGTAATCCAAGCAACAGTATTCAGTTCTCCTAGACCCCTTTGCAAAGGTTCTATTTTGGTGAGGTGGTGGAATTGAGCAATATCTTTATCCCAGAGTTCATCACCATATTTGGCTGCAAAAGCTTCACGGGTATCTACATCAGGGATTTTGTAAACTTTCAGATCCAGGTCGTAAACTTGTTTGGCTTTTTCGACCAATTCCAAAGATTCACGGAAATGAAACAGGGTATCAAGAAATATCACAGGTACTGGATGCTTGAGTTCACGGTACAGAATATCCGTGATCAGCATGTCATCAACATTAAAAGCACTCGTTTGTACCAGTCCTGTGGGAACATTCTCTACAGACCATGCCAAGATTTCGCTTGGATGAGCGTTCTCATACTTCTGATTCAATTGTTCCAAGTCTAAATCGGCGATTTGGTTCCTAGATACTGTGGAAATGGTCATGGTTATTTTTTAGTCAAACAGTTCCGTAGCTTTCTTAATAATGATTTTACACGAAAAAAGACACGTACATTGGTCGGATATCAGGTAATTCTCTATCTGGGTTTTGGGGTAGGAGGATGACAAATAATGACTAGTGACTCAGAGTTAGTACTTACCTTTTAATTTACTAAGATAAGTAACGCTATCTTAAGTTTTACCATGTTTTGATGGATAAATATACTGGTTTTGATATCGTTAATAGAATCCTTAGAAATCAGGGATCATAATAAAAGAAATCAGGGATCATAATAAAATGAACGATTCAAAAACTCCAAATCAACTAAATCAGTCTTTGGTTATGGGAGCATTAGTAATGTTGACCAGTGCCAGTGTGATTACTTTGATGAGTTTGTTTTAAGACTAAAGATTAAAAAATTAGCAAAATAACTTTACAAAACCCCGCTTTTAACTGAGCGGGGTTATTGCATGATTGATATATTGTGTCTAAAGCTGGAGTAAAAGCTCAACATCAGAGAAGTCCAACACTAATTTTTACCTTTCTCAGATGCCTTATTTGGTCGAAGCGTGGATTGTTTATTCGCAATCAGAGAAGAAAATTGCTTGAGATTCGGTAGTTGTGAGTTACCAGAACTAGGTCTTTGATAACGCAAACTCAGCGCACATAGTTTACACATAATTCCTGGAATACCTCACTACAGCTACAAACTAATTTTTTTGACGATGTAGTAGTTATTGTGTAAATCATGATCAAGGCGTTTCACTTCAATATTTGTAAAGCCTGCTTCCTGTAACATTTCTAGGGCTTTTTCTTCGCCCCAAACAGCACCGAGTCCAGCGCCGTTCATGGCTAGGGAAACTGTCATACAGTGCATACAAGAGACAGTATAAAGAAAGGGAGCAGCAGGATGCTCAAGATTACCTTCAACATAGCTAGAAGCACGAACATCCTGCATGAGGTATATACCATCAGGACGCAATGCTTGAGCGATCGCATGTAGCACAACGTCAGGTTTTGCCTGATCATGGATAGAATCAAAGGTTGTGATTAGATCGTATCGGTCAATTTCATCTATGGTTGCAGCGTCTTTAATCTGAAATTGAACGTTGCTTAAATCAAGTTTTTGGGCTTCAGCTCTGGCTGTGGCGATCGCTTCACTGGAAAAATCATAGCCTGTAAATCGGCTTTGGGGAAATGTTTGTGCCAGCATATTCATAGCATGACCACTTCCACAACCAATATCTAGTACATCAATTCCTACTTGTAATGCTTCTATTAAACCTGGTACAAGAGGAAGAATATGATCAAGTAAAGCCCCTACCACTGTTTTATCACTTTCTTCTGCCATTACTTGATGGAAGCGCTTATAAGCTGAATAGGGAACTCCCCCGCCTTTGTCAAAACATTCAAGGATCTGGTCTTCAACTGTTGCTAAGATGGGAATAAATTGAACCGTTGCTGCGAGATTGGTATCAGCAGAGCGTGTTAAGAATAAGCTATGTTCTGGGGGCAAGTAGTAAGTGCGATCGCACGGATCATATTCAACAATACCACCCGTCACCATTGATCCTAACCATTCGCGTACATACCTTTCATTCAATCCAGCTCTGTCTGCTATCTGCTGACTAGTCGATGGTGGTAACTGTGCTAAAGTGTCGAACAATCCAGTACGATGACCAATGGAAACCATTAACGCGATCGCGCCACTATTGAGAATACCCAGCATTCCTTGAGCAAAGGCTTCTGCTTTACCCTGATCTACTTGCTGTAAAATTTTTGAAGTCATAGTTTTCTCTTCTCTTCATTTAGTCCTTTGTGTATTCATCCTGTGTGAATGAGATATTTACGCAGCCGCTAAATGAATTTATATTTCATTTCTCATTTATTTAAGCTGACGCTCTAACGCACAGATATAGTGATGCGGAGAGATTTTCATCACAAGTTTGTGAGCGATCGCAACTATCTACTCATACCAATTTTGAATTTTGGGTTTTGGATTCACAATCTTTACCATCAGACAGTTCCAGAAATCTCAAACAATACTACCGATACCAATTTGCTATCACAGATAGATGAGTTACTTGGTGAACACACTTTCTGAGAAAGATTTGTTCAGATTTTTATATAACTTAGTTTATTTTTAATAATTGCTTAATCTTATTAATTAATATAATTACTACCATAATAAATGTTAGTCATAAACTTTTGTAACTTCAGTAACATTTTATATGAGAGTAAATACTCTAAAATTCAGTGTTAGTAAAAAACTATGCCTAATGTAATCTAGCCAAAGAAGGAGTAAAACTCAGACTTTTCCTATAAAGTTACATCTCTAGATAATGTTGGATAGTTGGTAACTAAATTACATTGAATATAGGTAATCAATATATCCGTGATTAAAAATCAATAACTCCAAAATCATACTCTTAAGATTTTTTTTGTTATTTTGTATTTAGCTGAACAGTTATTAACGACTGATTAAGCGTCAATATAAATAGATAAAGCAATAAATCATCCAGGAAATGGAGGGGTAATTACTATGCTTGGAACTAACAATCAAAATGTTATTTTCTCGGCTTTTGTTAATCACAGTCTTGAAAATAATCAATCGGGAATAAAACATCAACTTGGCAAAACTCAATCTGATTTCCTACAACCCTTACGTGAATGGCTCGATTCATTTGATATTCAAAATCAGAAATTGGCAAAATTTATTGCTAAATTGATCCCCGCCCAGTGTCCGTTTGAAAGAGATATTATTTTATTTGGTCGTAAGATCGCTCATATTCCGCCTATGTGTAAGTTAAACCCACTATATGACCAATTTGTAGGCTTGCGTTTTCGTGCTTTGTGTTATTTGGTAGATCAATGTGGAGAAGATATTCAATCCTATTGTTGAAAGCACTCAAGCATACAAAGTACTCAACTAATGGTTAGTGGTTAGGGGTTAGTAGCAAGTACAGCACGGCGCAAATAAATCTAGCATTTAAAATAACGCAAAAGCTCGGAATATAATTCTTTTGAATGCGTGACTTTTAATTTCCAAGGCAGCGGTACTAGTGGTTAGTGGTTAGAATAACAAACAACCAACAACCAACAACCAAAATGTTATTGCATCTGAGTACTTGGCAAGAAGTCGAAGCATACTTACAAAAATCTCAGGGTATTATTCTCCCGATTGGTTCTACAGAACAACATGGGCCGACAGGATTAATTGGTACAGATGCGATTTGTGCAGAAGCGATCGCTCGTGGTGTCGGCGATGCAACCCAAGCCATAGTTGCACCTACAATCAATGTAGGCATGGCACTGCATCATACAGCTTTTCCCGGTACAATCAGTTTGCGTCCCAGCACAATGATTCTAGTTGTGCGAGATTACATCACCTGTTTAGCGAAAGCAGGTTTTACCAAGTTCTACTTTATCAATGGACACGGCGGCAATATCGCTACCCTCAAAGCAGCCTTCTCAGAAACTTATGCACATTTAGAAGATTTGCACATTCCCAATGCTCAAAATGTGCAATGTCAAGTCGCTAACTGGTTTATGTGCAGTTCGGTATTTAAGCTAGCCAAAGAATTATATGGAGATCAAGAAGGTTCCCATGCAACGCCAAGTGAAGTTGCTGTAACTCAATTTGTTTATCCAGAAGCGATTAAGCAAGCACCTCTTTCTCCAGAAGTTGGGAAAGGACACAGAATTTATGGTGCAAAATATTTTCGTCAGCATTACCCAGATGGTAGGATGGGATCAAACCCAGCCTTAGCAACACCAGAACACGGGCAGCAGTTTTATGAGTTAGCAGTAAAAGAACTGAGTCATGATTATTTGGAGTTTTTGAACACATAATAATAATGATAGAGCCGGAGAGATTAACTCAGTTCACCTCAGATATCGTTGCTCGTGGTTTATTGTATGCGATCGCGAACTATAGAATTCATTCGCCAGTTCCTTTAGAAACCACAGAAAACTGGAATTTTTGGACTCAACCAAGATCATCTTTGATTGAGTGGTTGGCAAGAACTTATCCACCAGAATCAACAAGAAAAGCATATCTGGATTTTATGCTTCAATCTGACCATTCAAGCGGGATTGAAGCTCACTACGATATATCAAATGACTTCTACGCTTTATTCCTTGATACTAAATACAGATTTTACAGCTGCGCTGACTTTCTAAGCGATCGCCAAACTCTGGAAGAAGCACAAGCAAACAAAGCTGCGTATCTCATGAGACTGTTAAACTTGCATGGAAACGAGAGGATCTTGGATCTCGGATGCGGCTGGGGCGCCATGCTGAGATATCTTCAGGATACAGGACACTTTGGTGAGTTAACTGGCTTCACTTTATCCAGAGAGCAATTAGCCTATGCTCAAACACAATTAGGTCTAAATGTCTCTTTAACTAACTTTATTAGTACTCCTTTTCACCAGGCATCTTATGATCGTATTCTCTCAATAGGGTCTCTAGAGCATGTTAGACCTCAAGAAATAGAGAAAGTTTACAAAAAAATATACGACGCTTTAGTTCCGGGAGGACTCGCAGTACATCAGTTCTTTTCCCTTGGACGTGAACCATATCCCGCTTCGATGGTAATGGTACAGCTGTTTTTCCCAGGTTCTCTTTTAGTCA
This sequence comes from Fischerella sp. CENA71, assembly GCA_024239075.1. Lineage (GTDB taxonomy): Bacteria > Cyanobacteriota > Cyanobacteriia > Cyanobacteriales > Nostocaceae > Pelatocladus. Next base: position 469,238 of record JANBVI010000027.1, read on the forward strand.
TGCACTCTGTTCACATTGAAGCTGCTAAGAAAGTCGGCTTTAAAATTACCCATGACTCAGTTCATGATTACAAACCAACTTTACGAGCATGGTATGAAAGGTTGACCGAAAACCAACACAGAGCATTAGAGTTAGTTGATCTGGAAACTTATAATCGCTACATGACTTTTTTTCCCATTTCTTGGTTATTCTTTCAACAACAAGAAGCAGCACTACATAGAGTAGTCATGGAAAAATCGATTAGTTAAATTATATCGATAACCATCGTGTTGTATCTTGGTGTCTTAGTGCTTAATAAATTAACTTTTGAAACACTAAGACACGAAGGTGAAATAACCATTGAGATGTTCCTGATTCATGAGTCATCCAAAATATCAGCGCAAACAGTTTAAATACTTACTAATACTCGGTATTATTTGGCTATTGGGTGCAGTGTGCGATCGCATCTGGTTTAGTTTAGACAATTCTGTTCCAGCTTGGGATCAGGCAAATTATTTGACTGACACTTTGATTTATTTACAAGCATTGCAACATCCTCAATGGTGGGATAGTCAGTGGTGGCAAAATTTTTGGATGCTATCCTCTAAAATCCCACCTTTGACCTATATTGTTGCGGCTGTTGCTCAAAATATTTTTGGCGCTGGGCCAGATCAAGCTACATTAATTATGCTCTTGTTCAGTGCTATTTTGTTAGGCTCAGTCTATGGATTAGGTGCAATATTATTTAGCGAAGTTGTAGGTTTGTGGGCTGCTGCACTTTGTCAAGTCATACCTGCTCTTTATGTATTACGCTTAGATTTTCTCCTCGATTATCCCCTGGCGGCTGTCGTCACTCTCAGTTTTTTTTGTCTTACAGCTTGGAAATTCAGTAGTAGAGACGCGATTAATCGCGTCTGTAAAAAGTCAAGACTAGAGACGCGATTAATCGCGTCTGTACAAAGTCAAGAGTCAAAAATTGTTCTCCCCATCTCTCTTCTATTGGCAGCAATTTTTGGATTATCCTTGGGTTTGGCATTGATGGTGAAGCAGACGGCGTTATTTTTTCTGCTCACACCAATAGTATGGATAGCATTTGGCGCTTTTCGTCAACGGCGTTGGCAACAATTGGCACAATTAATTGGAGCTTTATGTTTGTCAGTATTGGTGTTTAGTCCCTGGTATCGCACCAATTGGTTACTTATCATTACATCTAGCAAACGAGCAACGATAGATTCTGCTGTTGCTGAAGGCGATCCATCTCTCAACACACTGCAAGCTTGGACTTATTATTGGCAACAATTGCCAGAACAAGTTTCCTTACCGTTATTACTTATACCTATATTTGCGTTACTGATTTATTGGGGACGCTCAGTGGAAGACAGGGAGAGCAAAAAATTATATGGCGACAAATCCCCTTTACCTTCACTGAAATGGCTAGCAATATTTTTCATCAGTGCTTACTTTCTTTCATCTTTGAATCCAAATAAAGATCCGCGATACGTATTACCTTATTTACCTACTTTCTCAGTATTTTTAGCATACGGATTAACTCGTTTTCGCAGTCTCTGGGGACGACGGATTCGTTGGGGTACTTTTGGTTTGGCTGTGCTGTTAATGTTGTTTAATTTGTTCCCAATAGGTGGTTTTGCTGGTGATTGGCTGAAATTAACTTTGAGTCCTGATGTCCAGCATTACCCTAATATGAAACAAGAATTAGCTCATCGCCAGATCATAGCCGAGATCATCAACACAGAACCATATTTGCGTTCCACCTTGGGAGTATTGCCATCCACTAAAAAAATTAACCAATATAATTTGAATTACTACGGGAGATTGGCAAATTCACAGGTTTATGGACGACAGGTAGGAATCAAAAAGAAATTTGTCAAACAGGATGCGCGATCGCTTGAGTGGTTTCTAACTAAAACTGGTAAACAAGGTTCAGTTCCCAAAGCCCAAGCTCTCATGGTTAAAACTATAGAGCAAGATGGCAACTTCCAACTTCAGAAATCTTGGGTTGCCGATGGCGGTACTATAAATCTTTATCATCAAAAAACGCCACCGATAGAAGTCAAAGCAATTTCTCAAAACCAACCGCAACCTGAAATTGCTTTGTTACAAGTCACAGTACCAGAAAAAGCACCACCAGGAATGCCAGTACCTGTAAGTTATCAGTGGAATGGTGCTTGGGAAGAACTACAAAATGGCATAGTGTTACTTACTTGGAAAAACTCGACTTCCCAAACTTCTCCAGGAGCAGAAAGATTATGGACGCATGATCATGGTCTTGGTATGGGAAATTTATACGCAGGTGCAAACAAACCCCAAGGTACATTTCAAGTCACAGAAAGGACAGCAATGCTACCACCTGCTGAGATTGCACCGGGGGATTATACTTTAGAAGCTACTTACCTCAACCGAATTTCCGGAGAAACTTACACAATTCCTATGCCAAAAGTGACTCTGAAAATCGATCAACAAGCTGCTCCTTCAACCGCACCAGAACTCGATTTAATTACACAATTGCAGAGATTAGCAGCAACTTTACCTCAAGGTACAAAAGCATTAGAGCAATTATTTGCAGAAATTGGACGTATCAATCAATACGATCCCATCCAAGATTATTTGGAACAAGCGCGATTGAGTTTGCAATACCGATTGCAGCACGTTTCGCAAAACCGTGATTGGGCTTATACTTTGGCTTTAGCAAATGTGTTGCAAAAAAGAGTCAATGGTGCAACAGCAGCTTTAGAAAAAGTCACTCAGCTAGACTCGGAAAATCCCTATGCTTGGGCATATTTAGCATTTGTCCAACTATATAATTGGCAGCCTAGTGCAGCTGAAAAATCTCTGCAACCGAGTTTGGCTAAAAACCCTGACATCAAAGAAATTCAAGCTTTGAATGGAGTAGCTGCGCTCATGCAAGGAAAGGCAATTTCAGCATGGCAGATTTTTCAGAAGTTAACAAAATAGTGGGATTTGATGTATTTGGAGTTGCAGAATTATTTCACTAATGAGCGATCGCCCAGCCGAAAAGCCACTAGTAGCGCAAGACGGAAGTTAAAACTCACGCATTCAAAAGAATTGTATTCCCAGCTTTTGTGCTACTAGAGAACATCAAAGCGTTTGTTCAAAACGTTTTGATAAAAAATATAAAATGTGCGATCGCGTCTTGGAATAGACTTAAAGTCACTAACCCAGCGCTAAAGCCACCGGGGTTGCAAAAGGAGAATTTACCGCTCTCCAAATCAAGTTAAACAAGTGTCAAGCTATACTACGAACTGCAAATTGTTTTATCAAAAGTACTATACTTTATCCCCAATCCCCAATCCCCAATATGTCTTCTAAGCGAATCTTATTTATCAGTAACGGCCATGGAGAGGACAACCACACCTCTCATGTGATTCAAACTCTGCGTCAATTGTCTCCTTCAATTGAGATGGCAGCAATGCCGATTGTGGGAGAAGGAAAAGCTTACCGCAATTTGGACATCCCGATTATTGGCCCGACGCAAAAAATGCCCTCTGGGGGATTCTTTTATATGAGGCGTTTGTATTTGCTCAAAGATTTTCAATCGGGATTAATTGGGTTAACGTGGCGACAGCTACAAGCAGTGTTACAGTATGCGCCCGACTGTGATTTGATCATGGCTACTGGGGATTTTATCTCCCAGACATTTGCTTATTTAACAAAGCGTCCCTTTGTCTCTTTTATTTCTTGTCTTTCGGCGCTTTACGAAGGGAAATTGCATATAAATCCGCTTTTGTGGCACGATCTTAATTCTTCTCGATGCTTGACAGTTTTCACTAGAGATGCGTATACAGCTGGTGATCTGCAACGGCAAGGTATAACTAAAGCTCAATTTGGTGGTATCCCTGCTTTAGATTGGCTCGTTCCCACTGGTAAAAACTTGGATCTGAAACCAAATGTGCCGGTGATCGCTTTGTTGCCAGGATCTCGAATGCCTGAAGCTGCACGAAATTTCCGTTTGCAGTTGCAACTGGTGTTAGAAATTGCCAAACTGGCGTCTGGACAAGCAGTACAGTTTTATGCAGCCCTAGTACCAGATTTGATGCAGGAACTAGATGACATTGCCAAAAGTCAAGGTTGGCAGCACGAGCAAGGCATACTTACTTATGCTTTTGCTGGAGGTTCTCCCGTGGAAGTTAGATGTTACTCAGATGCCTTCAGTGACATTGTATGTTACTCTACCCTCGTGATTGGTATGGCAGGATTGGCAGTGGATTTAGCAGTGGCGATCGGCAAACCTGTGATCCAAATTCCTGGAGAAGGGCCGCAGTTTACCTATCAATTTGCAGAAGCACAAACGCGACTCTTGGGTATCAATGCCCAAACTATCGGCACCAAGCCCGCAACCCCTGAGATTCTCCAGCAAGCAGCTCGCCGATCAGTCGAGACTTTGCAAGATGCAGACTACCTTGCCAAGTGCAAAGAAAATGGCCCTCAGCGATTTGGCCCCCCTGGTGCATCTGATAGAATTGCCCGCTTTCTGCTAACCTCTCTGGGGGAAAATTAGTAGAAATTGCTGCTAAAGCTGGCGATTCTCAATAAACATAAAGATTGGTAGCGACAAAACTGTTCCCCATTCTCTGTCTCCACAAATGAATTTAATTTTGTGCAACTACTTATGAAAGTCCGCTCTAGTTACTCACAATTGTTACCTTATCTGTGGCCCGAATGGCCTTTGTTAGTTCGGGGATTAGTTTGTATTTTAGGATTTGTGTTATTTACCTTAGCATTGCCCTACCTAGCAGGTCAGGTCGCTTTTTTTGTTGGTCAGGGAAAAGTTAACCAGATAGTATACTGGCTCGGACTAGCCACTTTAGTATTTTTGGTGCGGGGGCTTTGCCAATACGGGCAGAATATCTTTATGATTGCTGCTGCTCTCAACATGGTTTTAAACTTGCGTAAGCGAGTCTACGCTCATCTGCACAAACTGGGATTGGATTTTTTTGAAACTACACAGACAGGCGATCTTACTTATCGTTTGACTGAAGATATCGACCGAGTGGGCGAGATTGTTGACAAGCTATCTCATCAGTTTCTTTCCAATTTCTTGCAGTTAATTGCGATTCCCGCTTACATGCTCTACCTGAATTGGAGGCTGACTCTTGCGGGTTTGATTTTGGCTCCTTTGGTGGCTTGGTTAATCGGACTATTTGGTCAAAGGTTACTTGTTCTATCTCGTCAAAGTCAAAATCATGTTTCTAATCTGTCTGCACTTCTAACTGAAGTATTTAGCGGTATTCGCATTGTTCAGGCTTTTGCAGCCCAAGGGTATGAAATCAAGCGGTTTAACCAAGAAGCAGAATACAATCGTCAGGCTAGGTATCGCGCTCAACAACTCAAATCGATTCAGTTTCCGGTAGTAGGTTTTTTGGAAGCAGTTAGTATTATGCTGCTGTTTTTGTTGGGAGGATGGCAAATTTCCCAAGGAAACCTTACTTCTCAAGGGTTTATCAGCTTCTTGACTGCTGTGGCTTTACTCATCCAGCCCATCGACTTGATGATTAGCAATTACAACGAGTACAAACAGACTGAAGCTTCCGTCGAACGCATCTTTGAACTAATGGCGAGAAAGCCTAGTATCAGCGAAAAACCAGATGCAAAGGAACTGCCACGAGTTGTAGGTAAGGTAGAGTATCGTCATGTCAATTTTGCCTACGATCCTAGTCAGCCAGTTCTCAAGGATCTGTGTTTACGTGCTTCTCCTGGGGATGTGATCGCCTTGGTTGGTTCTTCTGGAGCCGGAAAATCGACGTTAATTAATCTGTTACTTCGCTTTTACGATCCTCAGTCAGGTCAAATTTTGATTGACGGTATTGATCTGTGTGATGTGAAATTGAATAGCCTCCGCCGTCAAATTGGCATTGTACCTCAAGAAATTACCTTATTTTCCGGAACGATCGCTCAAAATATTGGTTACGGTCAAGAGGAATTAGATTTAAAAGCGATTCAGGAAGCTGCAAAGATTGCCAATGCTCACTCTTTTATCACCCAATTTCCTCAAGGCTATCATACCTGGGTGGGCGAACGTGGTGTGAATTTATCGGGAGGACAACGCCAAAGATTAGCGATCGCCAGAGCAATAGTTCACAATCCGCGAATTCTCATTCTGGATGAGGCTACCTCCGCCCTAGATTCAGAATCAGAAGCACTAGTTCAAGAAGCACTGGAGCGAGTGATGCAAAATCGTACTGTATTTATTATTGCCCATCGCCTCAGCAGCGTTCGTCGTGCCGACTCAATTCTCGTTCTAGAAAAGGGACAAGTAGTTGAAGAAGGTACCCACGCCTCTCTATTGTCTAAAGAAGGCAGGTATGCTCGTTTTTACGCCCAACAATTTTACTCTACTCAGGAGTAAAGAGGATCGGGGATTGGGGACAAGGGAGCAGGGAGAGAAAGGAGAATAACCAATGACAAATGACAAATGACAAATGACGAGTGACACTTATCCAAAATATTGCATCAGTATTGATTCAATTTGAACAATACCAATTGGTTTAGACACACATGCATTAGCACCAGCTTGGAGGGCGCGATCGCGTAATGATTCTGGTGTAGTTTTGGTATAACAGCAATCTAAGCTTGGACCATCATTATTTGTGGCGATCGTATTTGATGTGATAGTCACCATAATTAAATCTTGCCAATTTGGGTTTTGTCGTACTGTACTCAACAAATCCCAGGCGCTGATTTCTCCTACTAATTCTAAATCCAAAAAAATTAAATCAGGCTTTTGGTTTTGCACTCGCTCCCAAAAATCACTGCTATTGCAGATCCAGTCTACATAATAGCCAATTGCTTGCAGATAATCTCGCAGTAATATGGCAGTTTGTTCTTCATCTTGCACCAACAAAATCTTTTTTGTGACATAAGTAGCAGGGTAATGAGGAGTAGAGACGCGATTAATCGCATCTGTACAAGAGTTATCATCCTTGCACTCAGGTTGGTATGAGTTTCCATTGGAAGAAGAATAGTGAACGGCATTTGCTACTTCGTTGGTAGCGGAGGTATGTGTTTTTACTGTGCTTGGTTTTTCAACCAACTGATCATTGTCAACACCGAATATCTCCCCAGAAAACTGTTTTTCTTCTTCTTGTAAAGAGGCTTGATTTGGCAAGAACAATGTAAATTGACTACCTTTTCCTAGCACAGATTCTACTGTCACCTCACCACCATGTAAACGTGCTAACTTGCGTGTTAAGGCCAAACCCAAACCCGTGCCTTCATACTGACGATTGAGGCGACTATCAAGTTGTTTAAAGGGTTCAAATAAGAATTTAAACTGACTGGAATCAATCCCAATTCCTGTGTCTGATACTATAAATATTAGACCTTGGTGTACTTTTTTTACTTCTAGGCACACCTCACCTGCTGGCGTGAATTTAATTGCGTTAGTCAACAGATTGAGTAGCATTTGCTTGACTCGCCGCTCATCACCAATACAAAATTCTGCTTGTTGATCAATTTTGGTAATTAATTGTAAATTTTTTTCTTCGGCCTGATCGCGGACTGTAGATATTACATAGTGACACAAATCTTGTATTAAAAATTGAGATAAAAATAGTTCCTCTTTACCTGCTTCTACTTTTGACAAATCGAGAATATCGTTAATTAGTGCCAGTAGATGCTCACCACTGCTATAGATACAATCAATATACTCTTTTTGCTTATCGTTGAGAGTCCCCACCATTTCTTGTTGTAGCAACTGAGACAAGCCCATAATTGCATTTAGAGGCGTTCGTAATTCGTGACTCATGATTGCTAAAAATTCGCTTTTGGCGCGGCTTCCAGCTTCTGCTGCTTCTTTACTTTCGCAGAGTTCTAATTCTGTGTGTTTGCGTTCGGTAATGTCCTCGATCATGGCGAGGAAATACTCTGGTTCACCATTTTGACTCAAAATTAGAGAAATACTTACCAAAGTCCAAACAAATTGACCATTCTTATGTAAAAAACGCCTTTCTAGTTCTAGGCGATCGCAATTTCCCGAAGTCAGTTGTTTATAGAGTTCTAAATCTCCCTCTGACTTGAAAATATAATCTGTAAAACGCTTACCAAATAAATCTTCTCGATTGTAGCCCAGTATCTGACACAATGCCGGATTGACATCCACAATCCGCGCTTCCATATCTACTAATCCAATTCCCACCGAAGATCGTTCAAAAATTGCCCTAAATTCTGCTTCACTCTGTTGTAGCGCTTCCTGTACAGCTTTACGTTCACTGGCTTCTATCGCCAAAGTGACAAAATCAGCGATCGAACCTGCAAAGTTTTCTTCTTCTAATGTCCACTGACGAATCCGGCCAATGTGTTCGTGACATACCACTCCCACCAAACGACCTCCTAACCAAATCGGTGCATTTAATAAAGACGCAATACCAAATGCAGACAAATATGTCTCTGATAATTCTTGCGTTCTATTATCATTGCAAGCGTCATGCGCCGCTATGCTGCGTTGTTCTTCCAAAGCCTGAAAGTATGCAGGGAAATTTGCTTTTAAAAGCGACATTCCACTACTATGAAGTTGAGTTATTGTGTCATATAAATCGATGCATTCAACTTTGGAATGGTCAATATTATATAGCCAGACACTGACTCGCTCTACTTCTATTGTTTGGGCAGCAGCTTCTGTGATTTCCCTTAATGCTGCCTTGAGATTTCCTTGTTGTAAACTCTTACTTTTAGCTAGTTGGACTAATGTTTTACTTTGTTTTCGCAAACACTTTTCTCTTTTTTGGAGTGCTTCTTCCACCTGTCTATATTCTGTAATCTCTCCGATTGGCAGTAACCGCATTTTTTGTTCCTGATTAGGAATGAGATTGTCTTGCATTTTGGCTGGAAAAGAAAAGCTTTTGTCTTTGAATACAATTAACTCAAATAATTTTTCTAATGGAAATAATAAAATTTATAATTAAATCTTGAAATGTTATTATTTTTATCTTTAATTTTTTTTATTGAATGTTTACCTGATACCTTTAACTAATTCCGCGAGGTTCTTTACTTGTATTGTGCTAGAGGTGGATAGCTGTTTCACTCCCTACTTTATTGATTCCATTTTACGTAAATGATTAGTCGAAAACAGATGATCTTCTGTTGTAACATATCTCAAACCCAATCCACCTAAGTATAAATACTTGTTTGAGCTATTTTACTCGCTAATTCTGTCAGCTTACGTGATACAGCTGGCAGAGCAAGATTTATATGAGTGGTGAAAGCGGTAGGACTTCACCACACTAATTTGGATAGGTTTGTAGTAAGCACTAAAGTGCTTGAATATTTGAGCAATTTTGAGGGTTAAAGTCTCACAAGGAACTTCGGATCTATTGCTTTTCTTCAGCACGACGCACGAAGGATAACAAATCTTCTAAGATAGTTTCGTGGTAATGCTCTTGTGGATAATGCCCAACGTTATTTAATTTGACTAATTCTCCATTGGGTACAGATTTAGCAAAGTTTTCTGCCATATCTACACTTAACCAAGGATCAATAACCCCCCATTGAATTAATATTGGTTGTTGCCAATCTTGAAAACCAGTTTCGATTTCAGACATGGCTTTTGCTAGTTGCAAATTGCGAATTGTTGAGAGAAGGGCGCGTCCTGCGGCTGATGTTTTCAAAAATGGTTTGCGGTAAACATCTAAATCTTTGTCTGCAATCACATAACGACTACCACCTTCTAAAGTTCTATCTACTAAAAGAGGGTCTTGGGTCATCATATCACCTGCAAAAGGGAGACCCATTTGTTGAATTTTCCAAGGTAATTTGGCAGTGCTAGAAATTGGTGTATTGAGTATAGCTATATTGGCTATTTGTTCTGGATGACGCAAAGCATATTGCAGCCCCACAGAACCTAAAAAACCTTGGACAACTAAAGAAAAGCGTTCTAATTCTAAAGCTTGAATAAATCCTGCTAACGCTGTAATAAATGCATCAGGAGTATAAGCAAAATCTCTTTTTTCCGGTTTAGCAGAGAAGCCAAAACCAATCCAATCGGGTGCGATCGCTTTTGTTCCTTGTTGTGCTAATGCAGGTAAAATATTACGCCAGCTATAGCTTTGGGAAACTAAACCATGTAGCAATACAACAGGTAATAAATCAGTTCTACCAATTGGTTCTGCTAATCTGTAAAACCATTCTTGTGAATCTACGGTAATTTTATGTTCTGTTAAAGACATTTTTATTAAAAATGCAATTGCGTAAACAAAAATAGGTTTGTAGTAAGGACTTTAGTCCTTGAATATTTAAGCGCTAAAGCGCTTACTACAAACCTATGTTTTTTCTAATTAGCAATAATCATCTCACGAATCGCGTCAGCTGTTGCGGGTGCTAGTAAGATACCGTTGCGATAATGTCCGGTGGCAAGCAAGACGTTACTAAAGCCTGATAGTTTTTCGATGATTGGGGCGGGGCGTCCTTCAGGGCGAGGACGTAAACCAGACCAAGTACGGATAGTAGTGGCTTTTGCTAAATCTGGACAGAAGGCGATCGCTTGTTGTTTGACAGACTCAAGCAATTTTGTGTCGGCTGATATCTCATGACTACCGTTTGTGGGAAACTCAACTGTTGCGCCTACCCAGTAATCTCCATCACCAACAGGAACAATATGCACATCGTTACCAGTGATCACTGGCTGAAAATCGGGATTACCCAAACTATGTCCTAATCTGAGTTGCAAAGCTTGACCTAATACCGGACGAATGTCAACCATCTGGTTTAATTGTGCTGATAATGCTGATGAGCCAAGCCCAGCAGCAACTACAAACCAATCTGCTGTAAAATTCCCTTGTGTTGTCTCGACTTGCTGGCAAATATCCCCTTGCTGAGATGGTGGAGTTATACCCAAAACATTCACACCAAATTTAAAGGTAACACCATTCTTTTGAGCAGCTGCAACTAAAGCCAATGTTAGAGCTGTGGGGTCTAGTTGGCGATCTTGAGGAGAATAAACAGCACCAATAATATTTTTATGTTCTACCTGTGGACAGATATTTTGTAATTTAGCAGTATCCCAAATTTCTAGCTGATAACCTTGGGTGTGCCGAATTTCGGTTAGTTTTTGCCATTGTGAGATTTCCTCATCTGCGCCAGAAGAATCTGCATTTCCCGTCAACAGCATGAGAATTCCTTGGCGGTTAAAAGAAATCTTGTGATTTGTCAGTTTCTCTAATTCTGGAATCAGGGTTTCGTAGCGCTGGATGCTAGTCTGACGCATCCGCCAAGCTTTTCCTTTGATTTTGTGACTGATGATGCCCATTAAAACACCCAAAGCTGCCCCTGTGGAAGCTTGGGCGGGTGGTTGTTTGTCTATGACTGTGATCTTTAACTGTGTGACTAGACTTAGTTCATAGGCGATCGCAGCTCCAACTGCACCACAACCAATAATAACTACATTCATGCTTTTTTAAGAAGGGATCGGGAATCGGGAATCGGGAATCGGGGATTGGGGACTAGGAATAGAGAATTAGGGATGAGGAACTAAGCGACATTCTTCCCAATCCCTGATTCCCGATCCCTGATCACCTATCCATTAACCAGCTTCTGCTGACGTGCTTGCTTCTGGAAGCAAATCAAGGAATTTGTCAACATCTACAAATGCAGCCTTGGTGTTATTCAAAGCTTTAAAGGAATTAGCAGATTCAGTAGCTTGATCGATTTGAACCAGATGATTAAACAAATCTCTCGCTACTTGGCGTGCTTTTGGTTGATCTTGAGGCAAAAGGTTAGGAATGATATAAGTCATGTTTAACCTTGCTTCTGCCATTGGACCGTGGATAAAATTACCAACATTTACCCAATTGTTATCTTGGATCAGCCCTTTGAGTTCGTCAGAGCGATCGCGCACAGTTTCGATTTTAGGCAGGTATCCCTGAATTTTCTCAATCTGTGTGGGCGTATAAGTTGGAGGTGCTGTGGCTACAGTCGGGCCACCACAGCTGATCAGAAATGTTGCTAAAAGAACTAGGACTAGTGACAAGAGTGAGCGTTGACGCGCCATAAACTAAGCTTATGTATTACCGATTAACAGTGTCACTCTAGTAGTTTCAGTTTGACAATGTCAACTGCTTAAAAAGCAATTTTACTGCGTGTGCAGCTACTCTCATCCTTACTAATTTGATCGGACGGCCTGATGCTTTTTCATCTAATATTGTTTTTGATAGTCCTTAGTAAATTATGCCTGTGCGATCGCGCAAGTCAAACCCACGCGATCGCTCGTTGTGTTGATCCTAATTATTGGATCGGTGGCTCTAGCACTACATGATGAGAAATTTCGACCGATTTTTGGTGATTTAGCTAAGGTGGCTATTGGTGAGTATTTAGGTCAATTAATACCAGAGTCCAAGTGAGTGGGGATTCAGTTTAGGACTTTTTGTTAATTATTTGTTAACTTTTTAGTCATTGGTCATTTGTCATTGGTCAATATTCAATAGTCATTGTTTATTCTCCGCATCCCCACGTCTCCTTGTCTCCCTGTTCTCCTTCCTTGTTTATGATCTCTATTTTCACTAAGTAAAAACAGAAGGCGATTTTCCCAAAAAAACACCTTCTGAATGCGAATAGATGAGTGCGATCACGTTTCTTGAGCTAATTGAACTCAATAGTATCGACGAAACTAATAATACTCTGCTTCAGATTTTCGGCTTCTTGTTTAACACCAGTCGGAGTTTCACCATCACAAAAGCTGCGCTGGCTACTGACTATATACAAAAAGTCTCCATCAATAAATGCTAACAATCCTCGATAAGCATCACATTTGACAGCAGTACCGTTGTTCCCTGTTTTAGGAACTGTTGAGCCTTCGGGCATATTTACTAATGCAAAGTAAGCGCCTTCTAATACATCTGACAGATATTCTGTGTAATCCACGGTAGTATCTGGTAAATTAGATGCGATCGCACTAGGCACATATTTATTTAAAAGAATAGACCTTAAATATTCCTCCTGCCCTACAGATTCCATGTCATCCATTTGTTGAGGAGGCAGGGAACTATAATCGATTCTGAATAAAGAACCAACGTCATCAGAAAAAATCACTATTCCTTCTTGACTATCAATCATCGCTCCCTGTTTGAGACTTGATGGAACAGGGACTGTAAAATTGCCAGCAGGTGACTCATATATTGGCTGGCTAGACATTGATTCTAGTAAATCTTCATCTTCTTCTAGGAAATCTTCATCATCTGCTTCTTCAAAAGCGGTAATCACTTCTTCTACTATTTCCTTCGCTTCGTCATCTTCTAGTTCCAAGGCTTGTTGTAGCTTCTTGAGTAGAGTTGCTTTTCCCCTGGGAATACGCAAATCTTCTTCATCTACTAGCATACTCACCCCGGCAGCAAAAGCATCTGGGATTAATTCATCATCCAATGATTCATAAGCAGTGTTGAAAAGTGTTCCGACTCCTTCATCTTCAGCTAGGGCTATAAGTTTATCGATCATTTCTAATAATTCATCGTCGGAATATTCGTCAAAAATCTCAAATCCCCAGAGAATATCTGTCAATAGTTCCGCATCTACATCTTCTATAGAAGAATCTGCAATTGCAGTCACAACCGCGACAGCTGCGATCGCTTCATTTGGATTGAGTGATTCTTCCAACACCTCTTCCGACTCAAAAAATTTGTCGTACTTACCCATGATTTTTCCTCCGTTGTCTAGTGTGATTGGGTAGTTTACCAATGGCTGAAGTCATTAGTTTGCAATTGTTAGGCTCAAATAACCAAGACTTACTAAGTAGTAATGATTGAATTTGTAATTTAATAACCTGTTCTTAATCTGCTTACGAACCAGCAAGCACTACATACTATATGGACATCCTATGTGTGGCAAAGCATTTTCATAGGTTATACCATTTCAGATTTAAAATTTTGGATCGTTGCAAATTGATGTATTAAGTACCTTGATATTTCATCTTATAGTATTCATTTTCTGTATTGATGGTTAGTTAGGATTTGAGCATATATTTTTGCATCAAATTGAAAAACCATTTTACATGTGTGGTCTCCGTTATGGGATATACTGAGCTACGAAGTCTACTACTTATTTTTTTCTGAAAGAAAGCGTTGGGCAATATCCCTATAGAAATTGGGATCTGTCCAGTAACCTAAATGCGCCTTTTCCCCCCAAGTAGTTTCATATTCCATTCGTATATTATCTAAGCTGTCGTAATAATCTAAGTGACCACTAATTGGATCTTGTAGATGATAATAATTTACCCAGCGAATTTTTTCTAGTTGGCATTCTACTGGGTTTTTAGTCAAGTATGGAGTTAACCGAATATATAAAGGCTTTACACGAAAAGAATTTAAGTGTTCTAATATTCTCTGTCTAATATACTGATGCTGCTCTGCCATTTCTCTGAAGAAAAAAGCAATCTTATCTAATGGAGAGCCAAAAGTAATTAATCCTGTAATTTTATCAACAAGCAAACTTTTGCCCCGATCTTGAGATAGACTTGCTTCTATGCATAAAAGATTTAAGGTATCGTAAGCAATACAGCTACCGAGAGAATGTCCAGCTATGATTATTTGGTCATAATTTGCTGATTTATCCTTGAGAATGGCTTTGAGCAGTGTTAATGATTCCGCTAGTATTTGTTCACGAATTTTATGGTAAGGGGATTTTACCGTTGTAGTGGTATATATAGCAACATCACCCACTAGGTTTACTAGCAAAGGAGTTATCAGTTGTCTGCTTAATTTCCAAGCTGGTTGTAAAAACTTGCCTTGAAGGAATGGACTTAATAGTAGTAGAATTACGTAAATAATTAGTCGTAACCAAGGATATATTATTTTAAATAACCGTAAAAATATAGTTAGCCAACGTAAGCGATATTTAAAAAAACTATTCCAATTTTTTTCTTTCAAAATATCATCTAATTTAGATTCATTTTCCTTGCGACTATAAAATGCAATTGTCCCCTCTAATGTCTGATCTGCCCATTGTAATACTTCTGATACACTAATTTTATTTTCCGTATCGGCTGCCCAATAATATTCGTGAATGTCTATAAAATCATCTGCTGTAAATTCAGTAGAACTAAGACGCACAAAACTTTCTATCCAACGATTACCATTCGGCAGTCTTCGTTTAGCAATTAAGTGTTCTAACAGGATTGGTAAACTCTGCCCTTCAAAGTGTTTAACTAAATTTTGGGCAAAATAATCTACTGTTTCATAAGGTATTTGTTCACCTACGCCGTGGATAATAATAAATGCCGTACGTCCTTGGGGAAATTTAATACTAATATCTTGAATATTCATAATTATTTAATCCTTTCTCAGTTGTAGTTAGTTATTAATTGGTAGTTGTTTGTGAGGGCAGACAACTACCAAGCAACAACTACTAACAGATTAAAGGATTATCACAAATTAAAAAAATTAGCTATTTTTGGTAGCAACTGGTTACAATCTGTAACTAACTGACTGCTAGCAGGTAACTCAGCAATCGTTGCTTCTAAAATTTTATTTTCAACTTCAATACGAGCTTGTTGGAGATTAACTTCCATTGATTTTAAGACTTGAACTGCAATTCCTTCTCCTTCAGAAATTAAACCTAACAGTAACTGTTCTGTTTCGACGAAATTATGTCCTAACCGACGTGCTTCTTCCTGTGCAAGCATAACGACTTTGATAGATTTTTCTGTGAAGCGATCAAACATACTCTAGCCCTTGAGTGAAATCAAAAAAGGCATCCATATAGATTCAGGGTTAACAGATATAATTTCGGAAATATAAAATGCAGATTTATTGGCTCTAGTCATTTTCATAGCAACTCTAAAATTCAATAAAATTTTCTCTATAACTTTGGACATAGTGATCCCAAATAAAATATCAAGTAGATTACTAATATATAGGCATATTAAAGTTAGTCAATCAAGAGACGAACTATTTCAGACTCATAAACTTAATTGCTCGTCTTTGCTGAACAAAAAAAGAGTTTACCAGGAGTAAATACCTGTGGCAACAGTTATAAAAGAGACTGCTCAACTAACTTCCAAAGAACGATCGCTCATTCTCTGGTTCAATGAAGTTGGTATTGGTGATATACCGCTAGTGGGTGGCAAAAATGCATCTTTGGGTGAGATGATTCAACAATTAACACCCAAAGGTGTAAATGTACCAATGGGCTTTGCTACCACAGCTTATGCTTATCGCTATTTCATTGAGTCTGCTGGATTAGAAGCACAACTGCGGGAATTGTTTACTGATTTGGATGTTGATAATGTCAACAATTTACGCGAACGAGGTAAAAAAGCGCGATCGCTACTCATACATACGCCATTTCCACCAGAATTACGTGATGCGATCGCCCGTGCATATCAAACTTTGTGTGAACAGTATTATCTGGATACAGATGTAGCAGTTCGTTCTAGCGCCACCGCCGAAGATTTACCCGATGCAAGTTTTGCGGGACAGCAAGAAACCTACCTCAATGTAACAACAACTGCGGGAGTTTTAGCAGCTTGTCATAAATGTTTTGCTTCTTTATTCACTGATCGTGCTATTTCTTATCGTCATATTAAAGGCTTTGATCACTTTAACATTGCCCTCGCCGTCGGTGTGCAGAAAATGGTGCGTTCTGACTTAGCATCTGCTGGGGTCATGTTCTCCATAGAAACTGAAACAGGTTTCAAAGATGCAGCACTGATTACAGCTGCCTATGGTTTAGGAGAAAATGTTGTTCAAGGTGCTGTTAATCCTGATGAATATTATGTTTTTAAACCAGCATTAAAATCCGGATTTCGCTCAATCATTGATAAAAAACTGGGCAGTAAAGAATTAAAAATGGTTTATGATGACGGCTCTAAATTGACTAAAAATATCCTAGTTTCAAACTCAGACAAAAATAAATTTGCTCTTACAGATGATGAAATTTTACTATTAGGAAATTGGGCTTGTTTGATTGAAGATCATTATTCCCAAGCTCACGGTGTCTACACCCCGATGGACATTGAGTGGGCAAAAGATGGTATTACTAATGAATTATTTATCGTCCAAGCGCGTCCAGAAACCGTCCAATCTCAGAAAAGTCAGAATGTGTTGCGGACTTATAGACTTTTGAATGAGGACACGGTTTCTAATGACTCTAATAACACGGAGAATAAGAGACGCGGTGACGCGGAGAAAAAATTTTTTACCTCATCTGCGAAGCATCCCCTAGTGACAGGACGTGCTGTTGGTTCTGCAATTAGTCAAGGGAAAGCACGAGTAATTTCTGAAGTCAGCAAAATTGACCAATTCCAACCAGGGGAAGTTTTGGTCACAGATAGAACTGATCCCGACTGGGAACCAATTATGAAGCGCGCTAGTGCGATTATTACTAATTCTGGGGGACGCACCTGTCACGCTGCAATTATTGCTAGAGAACTTGGTGTACCTGCTATTGTGGGATGTGGGAATGCGACGGAAGTATTAAAAAGTGGTCAGGAAGTAACAGTTTCTTGTGCTGAAGGAGAAGAAGGAAAAGTTTACCCAGGACTACTATCTTTTGATGTGCAAGAAGTTGCTTTAGAAGATTTACCTCGTACCCGTACCCAAATTTTCATGAATGTGGGTAATCCCCAGGAAGCTTTTAGTTTATCTGCAATTCCTAACGATGGGGTTGGTTTGGCGCGGACTGAATTTATTATCGCCAATCACATTCAAACCCATCCTATGGCATTAATTAAATATGACCAACTAGAAGATCAATTTGTTAAAGAAAAAATAGCAGAAATTACCGCTCTTTACGATGACAAACCACAATATTTTGTTGATAAATTAGCGCAAGGCATTGGCAGAATTGCAGCGGCGTTTTATCCTAAACCAGTAATTGTGAGAATGTCAGATTTTAAGAGTAATGAGTATGCAAATTTACTGGGTGGTAGACAATTTGAACCTAAAGAAGAAAACCCCATGCTGGGTTGGCGGGGGGCTGCACGTTATTATGATCAAGGCTATCGCGAAGGTTTTGCTTTAGAGTGTCAAGCTATGAAGCGAGTCCGCGAAGAAATGGGTTTAGTTAACATTATTCCCATGATTCCTTTTTGTCGGACTCCTGATGAAGGGCGATTAGTGTTGGCAGAAATGGCAAAAAATGGTCTAAATCAAGGTGAGAATGGTTTGCAAGTTTATGTGATGTGCGAATTGCCTAATAATGTCATAATGGCTGAGGAGTTCGCTGAGGTATTTGATGGATTTTCAATTGGTTCTAATGATTTAACTCAGCTAACACTAGGCATAGACAGAGATTCAGCCTTAGTAGCAGGGTTGTTTGACGAACGCAGTCAAGGAGTCAAGCTAATGGTAAAAATGGCGATCGCTGCGGCGAAAAAGCATAATCGCAAAATTGGTATTTGTGGACAAGCACCCAGTGATTACCCAGAATTTGCTCAGTTTTTAGTGGAACAAGGAATTGATTCAATTAGTCTAAATCCTGATTCTGTATTAAAGACCATGCTAGAAGTCGCGAAAGTAGAGGGAAGGGATCGGGGATAAGGGAAGGAGGACGCGGGGAATAACCAATGACAAATGACAAATGATCAATAACAAATGACTATTGACCAATGACTAAAAAATGGTTTTGGATAGGCATTGCAGGTATATTTTTTCTATCACTTTTCCTACGATTTTGGGGATTAGCGAGATTTAATACCTTAGTATTTGATGAGGTTTACTATGCTAAATTTGGCAATAACTATCTCACTCATACTCCATTTTTTGATGGTCATCCGCCGCTTGGTAAACTGATAATTGCGTTGGGAATGTGGATTGGCGATCGCATTCCTTTTTGGCATGATCAGGTAAATGGTTTAACAGGGAAATTGCGCCCAGCTTGGAGTTATCGTTGGCTTAATGCTCTGTTTGGCTCATTTATTCCCTTAATTATTACAGGAATTGCCTATCAATTAAGTTCTCGTCGTGGTTTTGCTTTACTAGCAGGTTTATTCACGGCTTGTGACGGTATATTTATCGTCGAGTCTCGCTATGCTTTGATCAATATATATATAGTTGTCTTTGGATTATTAGGACAATTATTGTTGTTATTAGCCTTAGCAAATCACAGACAACAGCGCAGACTTTACCTCATATTGGCTGGGGTTGCTTTTGGTGCTTCGGCTGCTACAAAATGGAACGGTTTGTGGTTTTTGTTGGGTGCTTATCTAATCTGGATTTTTGCCTGGGGATGGGAATTTCTAGGAAGAATCAGTCAGACAAATATTTCTAGAGAAAGTCATAATTTATGGGAGCATGAAAAAGAAACATCCCCATTACAAAACTTGACGCAGCTAAATTTTGTGAGCTTTTTCTTTTATTTAGGAATTATTCCAGCATTCATCTACAGCCTGATTTGGATTCCTCATTTATTAATAAATAAAAAATATAATTTTATTGAAGTCCATAAACAAATTTTGCTGTTTCATGAGCGTTTAGGCGGTAATAGTCCCACCGTCCACCCTTATTGTGCTGGTTGGTATAAATGGCCTTTGCTGACTCGACCAATGGCGTATTTATATGAAACAACAACCAGTCTCAAAGAATCCCTTCCTGTATTTGGACCACCTTTACCTAGCGGTACTGGCAAAGTAATTTATGATGTTCATGCAATGGGGAATCCGTTTTTGTGGTGGTTTGGTGTCATTGCTCTGTTATTGTTAGTAGTAATGTTGGGATGGCAAGCGATAAGTTTTTTGATCAAGAAAAAGCGTTTTGCGATCGCACCAAGACTTTCTGTTGATAATTGGATTGCTTTATATTTGATTTTAAATTATGCTGCCAATCTGCTGCCTTGGGTAAGAGTAAATCGCTGTCTTTTTATCTATCACTACATGACAGCTGTTGTGTTTGCTTTTATGGCGATCGCTTGGTTAGTAGATCAATGTCTTCGTAGTTATTCTAAGGAACTCCGCGCTGTCGGTGTTACGATTACGTTTACAATTTTGACAGCTTTTGTTTTCTGGTTACCGCTTTATTTAGCTTTACCCCTCTCATCTCAAGCTTATAAATTGCGGATGTGGTTTCATTCTTGGATTTAGGTTATTGAAAATCAAGCGATCGCACGTTTGATGGAATTTCCTTGCAAAATCTCAGGTTATGCAAATAACTAAAACAGATGGTTATTACACATATATTTGCATTAATGCTTTGACAAGTAACAAATAATCAATCATGCACATAAAATTTCCTAAATCTTAATCAAGATACACATTGTATAGAGGTAAGAATAAACTACTTTTAATATTTTTTAGCCTATGACTTTTGTTTAGCTTGTTAGACTGAGAACGCAATGTTGATTGGGAAGTGTTTTAGAAAGTGACCAAGGGATTCAAAAGTATATCGTTAAAGCAAAAGCTTCTGTCTTGATCAATTTAGGAAGATTGTCATACTTTATGTCCGGCTCTCACCATACTGCGATTAAAAGATAAGTTACAAAAATTAATTTATTAAATCCCCTCGTAGAGTCAAGAGTCTAAAAGCTAGGGTTAGGAAATCAAATCAGTGAACTGATAACTGATAACTGTTCACTGATAACTGCAAGAAAACAGGAGAATCGTGATGGTAATGGAATTTGAATTGCAAAGTTTAAACTTGACAAGTTTAAAAGAACCATCAATTCATACAATTAGTCAAATTCAACCCCATGGAGTACTTTTAGTTCTAGAAGAACCAGAGTTAAATATTTTGCAAGTCAGCAGTAATACCTATGAGGTTTTTGGGATTACTCCTGAAAATATGCTGCAAAAAAAATTAGAAGATTTGCTTGATCCTTTCCAAATAGAAAAAATCAAAGCTGGACTTTTACAAGAAAGTCTAGATATGATCAATCCCACAAAAATTTGGGCAAGAGTAAAAGGTGATGAGTATGTAGTATTTGATGGTATTTTTCACCGCAATGCTGATGGATTTTTGATTTTGGAATTGGAAATAGCATTTTCTCAGGAAAATATTCCGTTTTTAAGTTTCTATCATTTAGCCAGAGCATCTATTAATAAATTAGAAGAAACGGGAAATCTCCATGACTTCTGTCAAATTCTGGTACAAGAAGTGCGAAAAGTCACAGGATTTGACCGAGTCATGTTATATAAATTTGATGATGATGGGCATGGCTCTGTAATTGCTGAACAAAAATTAGCAAGTATGGAATCTTATCTGGGCTTACATTATCCAGAGTCAGATATTCCTAGACCAGCAAGAAAATTATTTGCTTCTAACTGGATTAGGATCATTCCCGACACTCATGCTGAACCTGTAGAAATTTTTCCTGCTATTAATCCAATTAGCCAGCGTCGCCCAGATTTAACGAATTCGATTCTCAGAAGTCCCTATTCATGCCATATTGAATATTTACATAATATGTGTGTTGGTGCTTCTTTGACTATTTCTTTGATTAAAGAAGGACAACTTTGGGGATTAATTGCTTGTCATCATCAGACGCCTAAATATGTCTCCTATGAGATGCGGAAGGCTTGCGAATTCTTGGGAAGAGTAATTTTTTCCGAACTTTCAGATCGAGAAGAAACAGAAGATTATGACTATCGGATGCGGCTGACATATATCCAATCAGCATTGGTTGAATATATGTCCCAAGAAGAAAACTTTATTGATGGGTTAGTTAAACATCAACCAAATATACTAGATTTAGCTAATGCCCAAGGCGCAGCGATCTGTTTTGGTGGTAATTACACTTTAATTGGTGAAACTCCCAAAGAAGAAGAATTGAATTTCTTAGTCCAATGGCTTAAGAATAATGTTGAAGAAGAAGTCTTCTATACTGATTCTTTGCCCAGTCTTTATCCAGATGCCCAAAACTTTAAAAATGTTGCTAGTGGATTATTAGCCATTCCCATTTCTAAACAGAATTATGTGTTATGGTTCCGCCCAGAAGTGATTCAAACAGTGAATTGGGGTGGCGATCCAAATCGAGCATTTGAGGTGAATACTTCAGACGGAAATACGCGCTTGTGTCCGCGTAAATCTTTTGAATTGTGGAAAGAAACTGTTCGCTTAACTTCTCTACGCTGGCAATCTGTGGAAGTGAAAGCTGCATTAGAATTGCGAAAAGCAATAGTCAATATTGTATTGCGCCAAGCAGATGAATTAGCACAGTTAGCCCATGATTTAGAACTTTCTAACGCAGAATTGAAAAAATTTGCCTATGTCGCCTCCCACGACTTGCAAGAACCGCTAAATCAGGTAGCAAACTATGTGCAACTACTAGAGATGCGCTATGAACAATTACTCGACGAAGATGCAAAAGAATTTATTACTTTTGCCGTTGAGGGAGTCAGCTTGATGCAGACGTTAATTGATGATGTGTTAGCATACTCGAAAGTAGATATGCAAGCGATCGACTTTGAACTGACGGACGTCGAAACAGCTTTAGAACGCGCCCTAACTAATTTGCGGAAACGCATTAGCGAAACAGGTGCTGTTATTACCCATGATCAGTTACCAACTGTCATGGCTGATGGTACTCAGTTGATGCAATTGTTCCTAAACTTAATTGGAAACGCGATCAAATTCCGCAGCGATAAAGCACCAGAAATTCATATCGGTGCTTCTCGTTTGGACGAAGAATGGTTATTTTCAGTCCGAGATAATGGTATCGGTCTTGATCCACAGTTTAGCGATCGCATTTTCGTCATCTTCCAACGCTTGCACACACGCGATGAGTACCCTGGTACTGGTATGGGTTTAGCCATCTGTAAAAAAATTATCGAGTGCCATCGGGGACGAATCTGGGTAGAATCACAACTTGGTGAGGGTGCAACATTCTACTTTACTATTCCGGTGGGAGGACGCGATCGTGAGCGCAGAAACGGACGAAAAGCACAGAACCATATTTTTGGTCGAAGATAATAAAGCCGACATCCGTCTGATTCAAGAAGCTTTGAAACATAGCATGATGCCGCACCGGATAATTATTGTCAGGGATGGTATGGATGCTATGGCTTATTTGCGCCAAGAGGGCGAGTATGCAAATGCACCCCGCCCTGACTTGATCCTCCTAGATTTGAACCTACCCAAAAAAGACGGTAGAGAAGTTCTGGCGGAGATAAAAACTGATCCCAAGCTAAAACGCATTCCTGTAGTCGTGCTGACAACTTCCCACAACGAAGAAGATATTTTTCATAGCTATGACTTACATGTGAACTGCTACATCACCAAATCCCGCAACCTCAGTCAACTATTCCAAATTGTCAAAGGTATAGAAGACTTTTGGTTATCTACGGTCACTTTACCGTCGGAGTAGGGGATCGGGGATCAGGGATCGGGGATCGGGTATTAGGAAGAGACTTGTTAAATAATTTTCCCTTCCCATGTCCTCCATGTCCCTTCCCTTCCTCATTCCCCATTGCCCCTTATCCCCAGAGGGGACCCCGCCTTCCCCAATCCCCATTCCCCATTGCCCCTTATCCCCAGAGGGGACCCCGCCTTCCCCAATCCCCATTGCCCCTTATCCCCAGAGGGGACCCTGCCTTCCCCAATCCCCATTCCCCAATCCCTATTCCTACTATGATTGCAAACTCAATCAAAATTTTATTGATTGAGGACAATTTGGCGGAAGCTAGATTGTTACAAGAGTTTCTGAAGCAAGCCCAATCTCATGAGTTTACTTTGCTGAATGTCAAGAGATTAGGTGATGCATTGTCCTTACTCAGTAATTGTAATGAGATTAACTGTGATTTTGATGTCATTCTGTTGGATTTGACTTTACCAGATAGTGAAGGCTTGACTTCTCTTGCACCTTTGATGCATCAAGCTCCCACTGTACCAATAGTAGTATTAACAAATACTAATGACGATAAACTTGCTTTAGAAGCGGTACGCCAGGGAGCGCAAGATTATCTGGTCAAGCGACAGGTGAATGTAGAAGTATTGATTCGTGCTTTAAAATATGCGATCGAGCGGAAGCAAACTTTAGAATCATTACGTGCAGTTAATCATGCCTTAGAAATTCGGGTAGAAGAAAGAACAGCAGAGTTAGTCAAAGCTCAAGAAATCAATCAGTTTAAATCTGAATTTGTTTCTATGCTGTCTCACGATATCCGTAATCCCTTAAATACTATCTTGCTGGCAGCAGGGTTGTTACAAAACAGTGGTGAGAAACTATCTCAAGAAAAAAAGCTAAATCATTACAAATTAATTCGTTCTGCTATTAAAAATATGTCACAGCTATTGGATGAAGTTTCCCTATTGGGTAAAGCTGATTCCGGTAGACTTGAGCGAGAATTTACTTTGCTCGATTTACAAGATTTATGTTGGCAAATAGTTGAAGAAGCGCAATTAATTGCAGCCGATAAACAAATTACGATTGTATTTACGACTACTGGAAACCCAACTGAAGCATTAAGTGATGAAAATTTATTACGGCATATTTTAGGAAATTTACTTAGTAATGCTATTAAATATTCCCATCCAGATAGTATTGTTTATTTTGAACTGAGATTTAAAAATCAAACTCTCATTTTCAAAATCAAAGATGAAGGAATTGGTATTCCTTTAGAAGATCAAAAACACCTTTTTCAGGCTTTCTATCGTGCTAACAATGTTGGCTCTACTCCTGGTACTGGTTTGGGGTTAGCGATTGTGAAAAAGTGTTTAGAAGCTCATGGAGGTGATATTTCAGTTAATAGTGAAGTGGGAGTAGGTACAACGTTTACAGTGATGCTGCCCTTGATCAAAAATTCATTGCGCTAAAATCTTGAATAAAATAAAAGCAAATTCTAGTTTCAAATTTTCAATAGACAAGTTTTTACGTAGCTTTATCTCAATCGAAAAATCTGTTCAGATTTCTACTCCCATTGGGTTAGTTCTGTTTTTGAGCTACTTGGAATTTCTCAACTACCGTAGCGATCGCAGTCCTTCTGTCCCAGTTATCTCACCAACAATATCACAGTAGTGTAGACGCACGAATAAATCAAACTATCTAAAGAAAAATAATACTTGGAAATTAGCTCGTAGTAAGTGCTACTCTCTCTGCCTTGAAGCCGCTCCGTGTCTATAGCGAAGACAGCACTTACTACAAACATTGAATTTTGACGCCGACTTACTTATAAACGTTGGTGGGGAAAGAAGATGGCGTAGTAAAGCGATGGATCGATGCGATCTGTGAAGGGACGGTATAAACATCGATCTTGGGTGAAATCTAGTCTATCTTCTTCGGATTGATTCTCTTCCTGTGCTTCTGCTGTACAGCTATGGACAGGTTGTGTTAATGTAGTCAATTTTGACCATGCAATAGAAAAGGGATTTTGTAGATATTTTTTAACTACCGATTTGGGTTGATTCTCTACAACATCTACAAATACATCCTCCATATTCTTCGACATACAATTTCTCCTTTACAAAGTAGGGTTTGGTAGCACAATTTTTTCTTGCCAATGTCAATGCTTGGGAACACTTCAACTTTTCTCAAAAATTACTCAAATTATGAGTGGATGCAGTTACATCAATTTATGCACTTTCTAACGTAATACCTAAGCAATTTTCAAAAAAACTTAAGCTTACATCATGTAATACTGGATAGCTAAATAGAATTCCAGAAACAATATGTAAACAAATATGAAAGATATAGAGTATTGCTATTTGATTTTTGAAACAAACTCAGTACAGTTTTTCAAAATCAAATAGAATTCTATAGTGTTTAACCCAGTATTAACTAAATTAAGGGGTGACAATGGCGGAAGAAATAGAGCGTAAATTTTTAGTTAAAGGAGATAATTGGAGAAAGATAGCTAACGGTAGTGTATATCGTCAGGGATACATAGCTACACGAAAAGAAGCTACTGTACGTGTTCGTATAGTAGGCAACCAAGCTTATTTAACGATAAAAGGCCCCAGTATTAAATATTCTAGGTCTGAGTTTGAGTATCCAATTCCGATTGAAGATGCTCAGGAAATGCTGGATAAGTTATGCGATCGCCCCATCATTGAAAAAATTAGATACAAAATTGAGTATGGTGGTTTAATTTGGGAAATAGACGAGTTTGAAGGTGTTAACAAAGGGCTAATCTTAGCAGAAATAGAACTCAGCGAAGAAACGCAACAAATAGAATTACCGCCTTGGATTGGTGAAGAAGTTTCAGAAGACCCCAAATATTTCAACAGTAATTTAGTAAAAAACCCCTTTTCACAATGGGGTAATTAAAAATCAGTTATCAGTTAACAGTAAACAGTAATTAATAGAATTTGATAACTGAGAACTGATAACTGGTAACTGCTAACTTCCTTCCTCAAGACGCTTTTGCCATTCTGCGTCAA
Source organism: Fischerella sp. CENA71 (assembly GCA_024239075.1). Classification (GTDB taxonomy): domain Bacteria; phylum Cyanobacteriota; class Cyanobacteriia; order Cyanobacteriales; family Nostocaceae; genus Pelatocladus. The sequence goes on from JANBVI010000027.1 coordinate 495,481, forward strand.
TTTGCTTGCTATGCTCAACTTCTTGTTCTAGCAAGTCGGTTTCGGTGGAGTACACTAAATCTTCCTTACCAATAAATTTTTCGGCTGCAAACTGTCCTGCATAGTCAATTTTTTGTTGCAATCGAGTGTCTGCACTTGCTAATACTCTGGCTCGTGCTTGTCTGGTGCGGTTGCGTTCGGCTATTTTACGATTACGCCATTGAATCCAGAAATAACGCACCAAAGGTATTCCCAAGAAACCAATACCATAAGCTAATAGCAGCCAATAAATTCCTTGAGCAAATGCTACTAGTCCACCTAAGACAGCTGCTGCTGTACCATCTCTTAACAAACTTCCGAGAATTAAAGCACCAACAATATTAACTACACCCAACCCAGCACTAAGAAGAATTTGTCCTGATGAAGCTGCACTAAAACGCCAGGGTAACTCTTCGAGATAGGGTGTAATGGAGCGATCGCGTTTTTTGGTTGCACTGACTTGTAAATCTGGGAAATAGTACACGATTTGTCCTTCTGGACTGACTTCTGGCCGACCATTAAAGCGAGTCAAAACTGGCAGCATATAATCTTCATACTCTTGTTGATATGTCTCACCAATATCATCAAGGTAGGGAGCGATTTGTTCAGCTACCACTGCATTTTTATTTTTGCGAATTATCGCTGCAATCCCCTTCCAGCGACGTTTTTCTAAATTGGTGTTAGGGTTTCCATCACCAAACAGAAACGAAAATACTGCTTCTAAAAAGTTCAGATCGCTTTGTCTGCGTTCCCGTCGTCGTTCTTGGTTATAAGTATTGTAGTTAGGACTGAAATACCAAAATAAGTCAGGAAAATAGAAAAAGCCTACACCAAAATCACCACCGCGATCGCCACTATCACGATCTGAGTTAGCAGACACAATAATCACAAGGATAGTGATATAAATTAAGGCGATAGAAGCTATCAGCAAAACGCCAAAAGAAATCCGAATTATATAAAACAGGACACTCCAAACTTTCTTCCACCACTCCTGCAACTGTAGCCGCAAGTATTTGTTGCGTAAGATATCTCGAAAATTGCGCGGAAAAAGGTAAACAATGTCGCCTGATTCCGCTACTTGCATATGTCCATTTGCTTCAGATGCAAGTGCTAATAGTCCAGCACTTGCAATTTCGACATTCAATCCTGCCTGGGTTGCCACATCGCCTACCGTGACACGATAACCCAATCGTTCTACAGCCTGCATGATGGCGGGATTGGGAGCCATTGCTCTCCCCTCCTAGTTGAAAACTACTTTTTCTTCTTCAAGTATAAAGTTTTATTTTTCGGGACTTGGCGTTGGGAGAGATGGGGGACTTATCAATGAAAAATTAAAAGTTGGTTAAGAGGGATAAGGAGGACACGGGAGATAAGGGGGATAAAAATTTTCTCAACACCTATAAGGGGATGTATTGTCTCAATCTCTGTTCATCAAAATCCCTTTAGCTGTTAAACTTTCGCTTTTGACATCGTTTCCTCACAATGTACCTTTGGATAGTTATGTCAATACCTAAAAATATTTATTAATATAGTTATACAGAAATTAATAGTAGGCAGGAACAATCAGCACATGTAAATTACATGTTTATTCCACTAGTAGCTAAGTTCGCTACTGGTGAATTTTCGTAGATATGCAGATTTTTTGCCCATTTTTTAACTAACGGAGACATTCAAGCATGAATAACCAGCAACCTTCTGAACCCAAGGAATTTGTTGGCAATCTGAAGAATGGAATTTGGCTGTTTGGCATTTCGTCTTGGTTGTTTGGGATTACAGATAGAAGTATTGCTTCTTTTGCAGATGGCTATCTATCTGCATTGGATTTGACGCAATTATTTACAGCAGCTACATTTTTTGTAGCATGGCTATTTTTAAAGCCTACAACTAATCCATAAAAGCAGCTAGGTTTAAGTAATAGATAAAGCAACGGGGGGTATGCCAAAATGTGTCAGTATTTTTATTTCATTGACTATTAAAATCAGGGTAATTCTGTAAATATCTACGAATTACCCTAGTTTTATTGAAAAATTCAATGATTCTGAGTCAGAAAGTAACTTAATTTTATTCGCTATAAATTCATAAAAAGCTGTAATTGTTAATTGGTTATTAGTTATGGGTAATTGGTAATACCAACGATTTCCGATCCTGATCCCTGATCCCCAATTCCCAAGATTGTGTGTAGCTCTGAAAACCATCACAAGCTTTTACACTTCTGTGTTAATCAAAAGCCATGATGGAAAAACCTTCATGGGAGCTAAAGCGTTATGTATTTTAATTTTTTTCTCAGTTCCAGTCTTGGAATTGTAGTTTCCGTATTGCTAATTTTTAGTATATTCCAATGGTTTCATATACCTTCTGGCAACTTTTTGGATTGGGTGATTGGGGGTGCAAGTTTTTGGTGGTTATTAGTGATTGTGACAGTACCTTGGAATGTCTATTTTAAAGCGAAAGAAGTATTAGCAGAAGCAGAACAATCCACAGAAAAAGAAATCCCTGTTGATGAAAAACAAGTTAGTTATGTGAAGAGTCTGGCAAAGCGATCGCTCTTAATTGCCATTGCTTTACACTTAATTTCAGCTATTGGTCTTTATATTCTTGCTGTCAAAGGTATTAGTGCTGTTGGATATTTCGGTTCTAGTGCGGCTTTACTCTTAACAGGTTTACGTCCAGCTATCAGTGCTTATGAGTATTTATATACACGCTTAACTTCGATTGGTAATGAATGGAAGTATCCGCGCCAAGATATCGTCGAACTCCGCAACCGCTTTGACGGGATGGAAGACAGGATGAAGCGTGTAGAAGAACAACTAGATCCCGAAAATTCTTATTCTATAGTAGCCAATCAGCAGCGTTACTCAGAAGAAACACGCAAAGATTTAGCTCGGATTTCTGCCAACTTAGAAGAATTGCGTGCCACAAATCAAACAGAACACGAACGTTTAGCAAGAGAAGCAAGAGCTGCGATCGCTCAACTCTCTACCGATGGACAATTTCTCGATCATGTTCGTGAAATTATTAGATTTTTTAAAACAGCCTAAAAACAGGGAACAGGGAACAGGGAACGGCCATTGGGCAAAAATCAAAAGTTCTTAATTTTGAATTTTGACTTACCCTGCGGGTAGACACGGAGTGGCTTCCGTAGGTAGCCGCTTATGCGTCTATGACTTTTGACTTGTTTTGTCTTCCTTGTCCCACTTCCAGAAGCCTAATCTTCTTGTCGATCAGCTGCTTGTGTTTGTTTTGGGATCACCAAGACTTTATCAACGCGGTTCCCGTCCATGTCCATGACTTCAAAACGCATTCCTTGCCATTCAAAGTGATCTGCGGCTGTGGGAATTCGGCCGAGATGGGTAATCACAAAACCACCCAATGTTTGATAATTGCGTTGATGGATTCTGAGATATTCCTCAAGGTCGAACATTTCAAAAAATTCTTCTACAGATAACATTCCATCTAATAACCAAGAACCATCTTCCCGTTGCACAGCTTGGGGATTTTCTAGTTCATCGGCTGTAGGAACATCACCAACGATTTCAATCATCACGTCGTTAAGAGTGACTAATCCTTGAATGACACCATATTCATCTACTACCAACGCCATGTGAGTGGCAGTTTGTTTAAATAATTCTAAAACCTTCAAGCCACGGCTGCTTTCTGGAACAAATTCAGCCTTTCGCAATCCGACTGTTAAATCTAGTTGTTCTCCACACAGACTCCGAGCTAATAAATCAGTCACAGCAATTATACCGAGAACATTGTCTAATCCTCCCTGACAAACCGGATACCGAGAATAACCATTTTCAATCACCTTTTGACGATTTTCTGTGGCAGAATCATCTAAGTCTAACCAGATAATATCAGGACGGGGCGTCATAAAAGAACTGACAGGGCGATCGCCTAAACGAAATACTCGCTCCACCATATCTTGTTCGGCTTCCTCAAAGGTTCCCTCTTCTGTACCTTGTTCGATTAAGACTCTAATTTCTTCTTCTGTGACTTGTGGTTCGGTTGACGGTCTAATGCCTAAAATTCGCAATACTGTATCTGTAGAAATACTGAGCAAATGAACTATTGGTGAGCCAATTGTTGCCAGTAACTTCATAGGAATAGCAACTACGGAAGCAATTGGTTCTGGGTGATTTAAAGCAACTCGCTTGGGAACCAACTCACCAATAATCAATGTCAGATAGGTGATAATTAAAACCGCTGTGACGGAAGCAGTGGCATCTTTATAAGGTGCTAAAAAAGGGATAGAACTAAAAATAGGAACTAGTCTTTTGGATATGACTGATTCACCAAAAGCACCCGATAAAATTGCTAGCAGAGTTATCCCTACCTGGACAGTAGCCAGGAATTGATTGGGAGAGGATGCGAGTTCCAAGGCAACACGAGCCTTGTGATCTCCCCGTTCGGCCATCTGTTGCAGGCGCACTTTTCGAGCTGAGACGATCGCCAACTCTGACATGACAAATAGGGCGTTGGCAAAGATTAGTAATAAAACAAGTAGAATTTCCGCAGTTGGTGACATTATTTAAAATTGCCGATGCTATCGACAACCACACTTAAATTTAATTTAAATCAGTACCTGGCATTTAACACTTACTTAGCTTTACTTCGTTAAGTCAAGAGTCAATTGTCAATATTTAATAATAAAAAATTATTGTACAGACGCCATGAATTACGTCTAACAAAGTTTTGACTATGTACTTCCCGAAGGGTTTGATAGACAAATGAGTCATTAGTTATTATTCATAAGTGATTGGTCACAAAAAAAGACTGTTTCCGTATATTAGCTATTGTCCAGTCGTAATTGTACTAGGGACTAACATATTTTTAATTCCCAATCCCCAATCCCTGCTCCCCTTTTCCCGATCCCCAATCCCTAATTTTCCCAGCAAGGCTCTATTCTCGTTGACATTTCTAAAATAGTTAAAGTAAACGCTATCATTGTCCATTGCTGGTCTCAACGACTCCCACCTGTTTAAAAAGTTATGGCATTTTCTTCCATTGTGCGTGCTTTGGGGCGATCGCCGCTCACCACAGAATTTATCTCCAAGCTAAATCGGCAAAAAGATTTACATTTAAATGGCCTCCCTCGCTTACCAAAAGGCTTGGTAGCTTCGGCTTTAGCTCAAACTCAGGGACAGAATTTGTTTGTGGTTTGTGCCACTCTGGAGGAAGCCGGACGCTGGACAGCACAACTAGAGGCGATGGGATGGCAAACTATACATTTTTACCCGACATCCGAAGCATCCCCCTACGAACCTTTTGACCCCGAAACCGAAATGACTTGGGGACAAATGCAAGTTTTGGCAGATTTGGTCAAGAGTCAAGGGAAAGGAAGAGACAAGGAAGAGGGGAGAGACGAGGGAGAGGGGGGAGACGAGGGAGACAAGAAAAAAAATTCCCCCTTGTCCTCCTTGTCCCCATCTCCCAACTTCGCCATCGTCGCCACCCACGCTGCTTTACAACCACACCTACCACCACCAGAAGCATTTGCTCCTTTCTGTCTCACCCTCAAACAAGGGATGGAGTTGGATTTAAATAGCTTTAGTGAAAAACTAGCTAGTCTGGGATACGAACGGGTTGCTTTGGTAGAAACAGAGGGACAGTGGAGTCGGCGTGGTGATATTGTTGACGTGTTCCCTGTGTCTTCGGAATTGCCAGTCCGCTTAGAGTGGTTTGGTGATGAAATTGAGCAAATTCGAGAATTTGACCCCACAACTCAACGTTCGGCTTTAGATAAAATTGACCAATTAATTCTGACTCCAACTAGCTTTGCACCTGTGGTGATGGCTGCTTTGAGCGGGGAAAGGCTAGAAAATGTCAAAACTTATCTTTCCGCAGTCGAAAAAGAACAGTTTGAAGCTGGGACATCTTTTGAAGGTAGTCGTCGGTTTTTAGGTTTGGCTTTTACACAACCAGCTTCATTGTTAGATTATTTACCCGCAAATACTCTTGTTGCCATTGATGAGCCAGAACAATGTCACGCTCATAGCGATCGCTGGGTAGAAAATGCTGAGGAACAGTGGCTACTTTTAGGCAGCCAGGGAGCAGATGAGGACGAAGACTCGCGCGCCTTAGAAGCAGCTTTAATTGCTTTACCGAAAATTCATTGTTGGTTTGATGATTGTTTGGCTGCTTCCCAAGCCTTCAAGAAAGTATATCTATCAGAAATTGCCGAAGAAAATCAAGGCATAAATCTTGCTAGTCGTGGACTAGCAACGACGCCGCACGCTTATGCCAAAATTGCCGAAACACTCAGACAAGAACGCGATCGCAATTTCTCAGTGTGGTTAATTTCGGCACAACCCAGTCGTTCTGTCTCGCTGTTGCAAGAACACGATTGTCCGGCTCAGTTTATTCCTAATCCCCGTGATTTCCAGGCAATTGACAAGTTACAAATTAATCATGTACCAGTTGCTCTCAAATATTCCGGTTTGGCAGAATTAGAAGGTTTTATTCTGCCGACTTTTCGGACTGTAGTTGTTACTGACCGCGAATTTTACGGACAGCATACTCTGGCAACTTTCGGTTATGTCCGCAAACGTCGGAAAGCTGCTTCTAAACAAGTAGACCCCAACAAATTACGTCCTGGTGATTATGTGGTTCACAGAAACCACGGCGTCGGTAAATTCCTCAAGCTGGAAAGTCTCACAGTTAACAACGAAACCCGTGATTATTTAGTGGTGCAATATGCAGATGGTTTGCTGCGGGTAGCAGCCGATCAAGTTAATGCTTTGTCACGTCTTCGCACCACCAGCGAAAAGCCACCAGAACTCAATAAAATGACTGGTAAGGCTTGGGAAAATACTAAGAACAAAGTCCGCAAAGCCATCAAGAAATTGGCGGTGGATTTGCTGAAGTTATATGCAGCGCGATCGCAACAAAAAGGTTTTGCCTATCCGGTAGATATGCCTTGGCAGCAGGAACTAGAAGATTCGTTCCCCTACCAACCCACAACTGATCAGCTCAAAGCTGTACAAGATGTGAAACGGGACATGGAAAGCGATCGCCCCATGGATCGCTTAGTATGTGGCGATGTTGGTTTCGGTAAAACTGAGGTGGCTATCCGCGCTATTTTTAAAGCAGTCACCGCCGGAAAACAAGTAGCACTCCTTGCGCCTACTACTATTCTAACGCAGCAACATTATCACACTCTCAAAGAACGGTTTGCTCCTTACCCAATTAACATTGGTTTACTTAACCGCTTCCGTACTCCCCAAGAACGCCGCGATATACAAAAACGCCTAGCCAGCGGTGAATTAGATGTAGTTGTAGGTACGCATCAATTATTAGGCAAAGATGTACATTTCAAAGACTTGGGAATGTTGGTGGTAGATGAAGAACAACGGTTTGGGGTGAATCAAAAAGAAAAAATTAAAAGCTTGAAAACTTTGGTTGATGTGCTGACTCTCTCAGCTACACCCATTCCCCGCACCTTGTATATGTCTTTATCGGGTATCCGGGAAATGAGTTTGATTGCAACACCGCCACCATCCCGCCGCCCAATTAAAACTCACCTCGCACCTATAAACCCCGAAACAGTCCGCAGTGCAATTCGTCAAGAACTCGACAGAGGCGGACAGGTGTTTTATGTCGTACCCCGGATTGAAGGTATCGAAGAAACAACAGATGGGTTGCGGGAAATGATTCCAGGGGCGAGAATTGCGATCGCTCACGGACAAATGGAAGCTGGCGAATTAGAATCGATCATGCTTTCCTTCAGCAATGCGGAAGCAGATATTTTGGTTTGTACCACAATTATTGAATCTGGTTTAGATATTCCCCGTGTCAACACAATTTTAATTGAAGATGCCCATCGTTTTGGTTTGGCACAGTTGTATCAATTGCGGGGACGGGTAGGACGCGCCGGAATTCAAGCTCACGCTTGGTTATTTTACCCCAAACAACGCACATTATCTGATGCTGCCCGCCAGCGATTACGAGCCATCCAAGAATTTACACAATTAGGTTCTGGGTATCAATTAGCTATGCGCGATATGGAAATTCGCGGTGTTGGTAACTTATTGGGTGCAGAACAATCTGGACAAATGGAAGTGATTGGCTTCGATTTATACATGGAAATGTTAGAAGAAGCGATTCGAGAAATCCGGGGACAAGAAATACCCAAAGTTGAAGACACTCAAATCGATCTCAACCTCACAGCCTTTATTCCTGCTGATTATATTCCCGATATTGATCAAAAGATGAGTGCTTATCGTGCAGTGGCTGCTGCTAAATCCAAAGAAGAACTAACACAAATTGCTGCCGAGTGGAGCGATCGCTACGGTACAATTCCCAAACCTGCAAATCAACTATTGCGAGTAATGGAATTGAAACAATTAGCTAAGAAATTAGGCTTTAGCCGGATTAAACCAGAAGCAAAACAACACGTGGTTTTAGAAACACCAATGGAAGAACCTGCTTGGAACCTATTAGCAGAGAACTTAACCGAAAATCTCAAATCTCGCTTTGTTTATTCACCAGGAAAAATCACAGTACGTGGTTTAGGAGTCTTCAAAGCAGATCAACAATTGCAAACCCTAGTTGATGCGTTTGAGAAAATGCAGGGTGCGGTTGTAGAGGCTGCGGTTGTTTAACATGAAGGCTTTGCCTAGTGATTGTAATTTTTCCAGCTCCAGTTTTTCTAAGTATTCTCTTGATAACATAGTGTTGTCTCATTAGTTTATTGGGACAGGTGGTTGTACTTCCGGCAAGTCGCTACAACCACCTATTAATATTTAATCAAATGAACTTGAGTGATTAAGTCTAAATTGAAAACTTTACAAAAATGCCTAACCCTAAAGGAACTCCTGAAAATCTCAAGAAATTTGTTACTGACAGAGAAGAGCCATTAACTGAACAATGGACATTACGTATTACAAAAACAATGAAACAGAGATTGAATCAAGTTGACGATGCACGAGAATTTTGTCGCCAAGCTATTCAAAAAGCATTAGATGAACTTGAGCAAATAAACAAGCAAGATAGCTAAGTTTTTTATTGAAAAATAAGCAAGATTTTTTTCATAAATAACAAGAACCCCGGCTTTTTTAACAAGGCGGGGTTCTGGCTTTCTTAATTTTTATAACTTATTTAAAATTGCAACATAAGTAATAGACAAATTTGCGATCGCTCTAAGCAATCCTATATGATTTGTGAGAATCGCAGAGCTTAGATCCGCAACTTCTCAACAGAAATTGCGGATCTTGTTTCTTACAAATGGTTTAGGAATGCTCTAGCAGCATTGAAATTCTCTAGTAATGTGTACTTCAAAGCATAGTTTTCTTGGTGTCTTAGTGTCTTATTGGTTAAAAAATTGACTTGTGAACCACCAAGATACTTAGACGCAGAGCGGCTTCCGAAGGTAGACACGAAGGTGAAAAGCCCAAAATTCGAGAATTTTTTTGAGGATTTTTACCCATCTTGAAAGGGCTAGTCCTAGTTTATTTTAACCACCTTGAAAATCTGGTATCTGACAAATTGCTTGGAAAACTTCTATATTATCCTTGAATTTTCCATCAATCTTCATGAAAATCAAAACACTTATGGTAAATCTCCATACAAAATAGTTTGCAGAACACCATTGAAGCGATTATGTCTCAACCAACGATAGAATCAATCCTCCAAGAAAAACGCTTATTCTTGCCTAACCCAGAATTCTCCCAAAACGCCCATATCAAAAGCCTAGAGGATTATCGACACCTGTACGAAAAAGCCAAAGCTAATCCCGAACAATTCTGGGCAGAACTGGCAGAACAAGAATTACACTGGTTTGCTAAATGGGACAAGGTATTAGATTGGCAACCACCGTTTGCGAAGTGGTTCGTCAACGGTAAGATTAACATTTCTTACAACTGTCTTGACAGACACTTAACTACTTGGCGCAAAAACAAAGCCGCGATTATTTGGGAAGGAGAACCAGGGGACTCACGCACTCTCACCTACGCCCAGCTACATCGGGAAGTTTGTCAATTTGCCAATGTCCTCAAACAATTGGGAGTGCAAAAAGGCGATCGCATTGGTATTTATATGCCGATGATACCCGAAGCGGCGATCGCCATGTTAGCTTGTGCGAGAATTGGCGCACCCCACAGTGTTGTGTTCGGTGGTTTTAGTGCGGAAGCTTTACGAGATCGATTAATTGACGCCCAAGCAAAATTAGTAATTACTGCTGATGGTGGTTGGCGTAAAGATGCGATCGTTCCTCTCAAGGAACAGGTAGATAAAGCTTTAGCTGATGGTACAGTCTCAACTGTGCAGAACGTCTTAGTTGTTCAGCGTACCAATCAAAAAACTAACATGGAACCTGGACGCGACCATTGGTGGCATGATTTACAAAAGGGAGTTAGCGCAGATTGTCCCGGTGAAGAGATGGACAGCGAAGATATGCTGTTTATTCTCTACACTTCTGGTAGTACCGGCAAACCAAAAGGCGTTGTGCATACAACTGGTGGATACAATTTGTATACTCACATGACGACCAAATGGATTTTTGATTTGCAAGATACCGACGTGTATTGGTGTACAGCAGATGTCGGTTGGATTACGGGACATAGTTACATAGTATATGGGCCGCTTTCCAATGGCGCAACTACGGTAATGTATGAAGGTGCGCCCCGTGCTTCTAATCCTGGTTGTATGTGGGACATTATTGAAAAACTCGGTGTGACAATTTTTTATACCGCACCTACAGCAATTCGTGCTTTCATCAAAATGGGTGAACATTTACCCAAAGCCCGAAATTTATCTTCTCTGCGTTTGCTGGGAACTGTCGGCGAACCAATTAACCCGGAAGCTTGGATGTGGTATCACAGAGTGATTGGTGGCGATCGCTGTCCAATTGTTGATACATGGTGGCAAACTGAAACTGGTGGAATTATGATCACACCACTTCCAGGAGCAATTCCCACTAAACCAGGTTCAGCAACTCTTCCTTTCCCTGGGATTCTTGCCGATGTGGTTGATTTAGAAGGTGATTCCGTTGGCGACAACGAAGGTGGTTATTTGGCAGTTCGCTATCCTTGGCCGGGGATGATGCGGACAGTATACGGCGATCCAGAGCGCTTCCGTCGGACTTATTGGGAACATATTGCGCCCAAAGACGGGAATTACATTTATTTTGCAGGTGATGGTGCAAGACGAGATGAAGATGGCTACTTTTGGGTGATGGGTCGAGTAGATGATGTGATTAATGTATCAGGGCATCGTTTGGGGACAATGGAAATCGAATCAGCCCTAGTTTCCCATCCCGCAGTAGCTGAGGCAGCGGTGGTCGGTAAACCAGATGAACTCAAAGGTGAAGAAATAGTAGCTTTTGTAACTTTGGAAGGTGGTAATAATCCTAGTGAAGAACTGAATAAAGAGTTGAAAAAACACGTTGTGAGTGAAATTGGTGCGATCGCTCGTCCTGGAGAAATTCGTTTTACCGATGCTTTACCTAAAACCCGATCTGGTAAGATTATGCGACGGTTATTACGGAATCTGGCAGCCGGACAAGAAGTATCAGGTGATACTTCTACATTAGAAGATAGGAGCGTGTTAGATAAGCTACGGGAAGGCGCGTAGTACAGGTTTGCATTAATTCGTAGCGATTTAAAACGCAGAGGAACGCAAAGGTAAACACAGAGGAGCGCAGAGTTAGGGTGTCACAATTTCGCCATGAATTTATGGAATTTTGTACTTAGTACAGGATTTCATTACTTGGTAGCAAATTGTATGCAGAAATACTCTGCGTTTCTTTGCGTTGACTTTGCGTCCCTCCGCGTTTGACACTACGATTTTAGGCAAAGTAGAGAAGACAGAGAAAAGTAGAAATTTTGGGATTTAAAAATTGTTAGGATACTTATTGATATAAAAATCAATCCCAGGTAATCAAAAATTACTGCGTGATGAAGCCAAAAAATCCTTTCCAATCGAGATTAGGTCAAACTGTTTGTTACTTGAGTTTGGGTATTTTGATCGTCACAAATACATCACAGTTTGTTTCTGCACAAGTACGCCATTCTGGTAATACTAAACAACATACTCAAGAGCAAAGACTAGCACAATTTCCTGGCGGTGATAGTGGTGGACAGACAGAGCGATCGCAACTAATTCAAATAGCAAATACTTTATTGAACCAAGGTAATTTAGCTGGTGCAGAAGAGAATTTGCGGAAATTGATTAAAAAGTATCCAAAAGATGCTTTTGGGTATTTTCAGTTAGGAAATGTTCTATTTCGTCAAGATAAAAAAGACGAAGCTATTAAACAATATCAAGAAGCAATTCGTTTAGATTCTAAATACGCTCTTGCGTATAATGGTATGGGGCTTGTGTTTGCCAGTCAAGAACAATGGGATGAAGCGATCGCAGAATATAATAAAGCACTAGAAATTAATCCCAATTATGGTGATGCGCTGACTAATTTAGCTCAAGCACAGTGGGAATCAGGTAAAAAAGATGAAGCGATCGCATCTTTAGAAAAAGCTTTGAGTGTTTTTAAATCCCAAAACAGACCACAAAGGGTACAACGAATTCAAGAGATTCTACGGAAGCTTAAACCTGATGATGATCCAAGTGTATCGTGATAATTTTTGACTCTCTCAAATTTTCAGCGCGAGTCAACATTTATAAAATAGGGTTCTTACCTATTTAGAAACCCTAGCTCTCACCAACGGATATGTGTTAAGTATTTGCACAGCAGAAAAAGAGTACGAATTAGTAGAAGCAATTAGACTGATCTTAAAAAAATTTGGAGGTGTATGTATTATTTCGGATGACAAGTGTATTTCACATTAAATAAACTGAAAAATCAGATAAGACTGCTATATGCAAGTAGGTAAAAGAAGAAGTGGTAAAGGAAAAACATTATTTCAACTACTTTTTGCCTTTTGTGCGGAAAATCGGTTAAGAATTGTGAAGCTATAGACTAAATGTATTTTTGGTGAGAGGAATCTAACTGTGCCAATCAAGCGCATAATAGCAGGTCTCAATGAGTTTCATGACAACTATTTCGTTACCCATCGTGAGTTGTTTGAACACTTGTCTCAAGGACAAAATCCCGAAGTTCTATTTATTACTTGTTCTGACTCACGGATTGACCCTTGTTTAATTACTCAAAGCCAACCTGGAGAATTGTTTGTGATTCGTAATGTTGGTAATATTATTCCTGCCTATGGAACACCCAAAATCGGGGAAGCAGCAGGGATAGAATATGCTGTTGAAGCTTTGGGTGTCAAAGATATTGTTGTTTGTGGTCATTCCCATTGTGGAGCTATGAAAGGCTTATTACAAATAGGCAATTTAGCTCAACAAATGCCTTTAGTTTATGATTGGTTAAAGCAATATGCTGAACCGACTCGTCGTCTAGTTTTAGACAATTATCAAGATTGTCCCAGCGATAAACTATTAAAAATTACGATTGAACAAAATATTTTAACTCAGATAGAAAATTTAGAAACATATCCAGTAATTCGCTCAAAGCTGCATAGTGGTAAACTGACTCTTCACGCTTGGATTTATGAGATAGAAAGTGGAGAGGTTTTTGCTTATGATGCTAATATTGGTAAGTTTAAACTTTTGGATAACCGACCTTTCCCAGTACCAAATCCTCTAATTGGTGCATATTCAGAATCGTAAAGACAATTTTGGATAACACAGAGCATCACAAATGTTTCAACATATCTGTAGAGACTTAGCAATGCTAAGTCTCTACATTTGTATTAATATGTCAATATTAGATTATTATGGGAAATTAGTGGATTTATTTAAATCTAAAAATGAACAATAAGAAGAATGAACATCACAATCAAAAATCAGATTCATCTAATATAAATGAAATGAGAGTAACACCAGCCTCTCAAAAAACAGGTTTTTTACCAAGATCAATTGGCAGAACATTTAATAGAATTAAATCTGATTTTTCTCCCCAAGCAGAAGAACAGTATATTAGAAATTTTCAAATTTCACGAAACAGGACAAGAATAGCAATTCGATTCTTAATCATGCTGATTGTTGTCCCACTGCTAACTCAATATTTATCTAAGCAATTATTGATCAGTCCAATTGTTGAACGTGTGCGAGGTGAAAATACACCGCAAATTTTCCTCAATGAAGAGATGGAAGAAAAAGCACTACAAGAACTCAAATTTTATGAACAAGAACTCAGATTTGAAAGTTTATTGCGTAAATCTCCGGTACTTTCTCCAGAAGTTGTCGAAGAAAAAGTAAAAGATAAAGCCAAAGAAATTGCGGAAAATTTTCGTCAGGAAAGTCGGAACGCTATTAGTAATGTGTTTGCAGATTTGGTTTCACTTATTGCTTTTGCTTTCGTAATAGCTACGAGTAAACGAGAAATTGTAATTGTGAAGTCATTTATAGATGATATTATTTATGGTCTTAGTGATAGTGCCAAGGCTTTTTTAATTATTTTATCTACAGATATATTCGTCGGGTTTCACTCCCCCCATGGCTGGGAGGTGATTCTAGAAGGAGTAGCAGCACATTTAGGATTACCAGCTAGCAGAGATCCAATATTTTTATTTATTGCTACATTTCCCGTAATTTTAGATACTATATTCAAATATTGGATATTCCGTTATCTCAGTCGGTTGTCACCTTCAGCACTCGCTACATTAAAAGAAATGGACGAGTGATTTATGCTTATGCGTGCAATGCTTTTAGAAGCGCCACGTCAACCTCTGCGATTAGTTGACTTACCTGTACCGAAACCGAATCCAGAACAAGTACTGATTCGTGTTCATGCTTGTGCTGTCTGTCGTACAGATTTACATATTGTCGATGGGGAATTAACACACCCAAAACTACCTTTAATACCTGGGCATCAAATTGTCGGTATTGTAGAAGCAGTAGGAGAACGGGTAGAAAAATTTCAGCTAGGCGATCGCGTTGGTGTTCCCTGGTTAGGCTATACTTGCGGTCAGTGTCGCTACTGTGTTTCTGGACGGGAAAATCTTTGCGATTATGCGAAGTTCACTGGTTATAACTTAGATGGCGGGTATGCTGAGTATACCGTCGCCGACCACCGCTTTTGTTTTTTTATTCCTGAAGGTTATCCCGATTTACAAGCCGCACCTTTATTATGTGGTGGATTGATCGGCTATCGCGCCTACAGAATGGCTGGTGATAATGTCGAAAAACTCGGTTTTTATGGTTTTGGTTCTGCTGCCCATATTTTAAATCAACTGGCGCGTTATCACGGGCGGCAAGTTTTTGCCTTTACTCGTGCTGGTGATACTCAAGGACAAGAATTTGCTCGTCAATTGGGTGCTGTGTGGACAGGTAGTTCTGATGAATTACCCCCAGAACCGCTAGATGCAGCGATTATTTTTGCTCCTGTAGGTAAATTAGTCCCTGCTGCTTTGCGTGCGATCGCCAAAGGTGGTGTCGTAGTTTGCGCTGGAATTCATATGAGTGAGATTCCTGCTTTCTCGTATGAAATTCTTTGGGAAGAAAGAGTGTTGCGATCGGTTGCGAATTTAACTCGCCAAGACGGAGAAGAATTTCTGGCCTTAGCACCTCAAGTTCCGATTCACACAAAGGTCAATCTGTTTGACTTGAGTGAAGCAAACGAGGCTTTAGATGCCCTCCGCAGTGGTAAAATAGAAGGCTCGGCTGTGTTGGTGGTTGATTAGTGATTGAAACTACTCAAAACGCCTAACTTCAAATCTCCGTAAACCTTCCGGTTCTTCATACTCCACAACCACATCTTTAACCATAGCCGCTGGTGGGCCTTGATGACACCAGCGAATCATATCTTCTACAATATCCTGCACACCTTCAAAAACAGCTTCTACGCGACCATCGGGGAGATTTCGCACCCAACCACTTAATCCAAGCTGACTAGCTGTATCGACGGTAGCAAAACGATAACCTACGCCTTGAACTCTACCAGAAATAAATAAATGGGCGCGGATTGACTGCGACATCTGTGTAGGATTTTGCATTGACCGGCATACTCTTTACAATTTCCAGTCTACATGGTTTTAACAGTTATCAGTTATCAGTTATCAGTTATCAGTTACGCCTAATGTGAATTAAGTCTCCAAACCCTTTTAATTTTGTGGATGGTCACAAAACAAGAGTTTTGAACTGTTTTGAAACCCTTATCGGATAAGAAGCTTTTCTAATTCACATAAGGCGTCAGTTGGTTTTTTGATCACTGTTCAGTAAACAATCCGGTGAAAAATTCAATTGTCTCTTTCAGCGCTTTGATGAATATATCGATTTCCTCACGGGTGTTGTAGAAAGATAAACTAGCGCGTGCAGTTGCTGGAATATTGAGATAGCGGTGTAATGGTTGGGTGCAATGGTGTCCAGAACGGATAGCAACACCTTCCGCATCTAATAATGTAGATAAGTCATTGGCGTGAACTTCGGTGACAGTGAATGCAGCTAAAGCAGCTCTACCTTCACCTTGAGCATTTGGTTTCGGCCCGTATATTTTAATTTGGGGAATTTTCTCTAATTGTTCAAATAGATAAGCAGTTAATTCTGCTTCATAGGCGTGGATCTTGTCCATGCCGATTTTACTGAGATAATCTACAGCTGCACCCAGAGCGATCGCTTCTCCAATCGCAGGTGTCCCAGCTTCAAATTTATGTGGTAAATCTGCGTAGGTTGAATGGTCTAAAAACACCTCCGCAATCATTTCACCACCACCAAAAAATGGGGGCATTGCTTGCAGCAATTCCAACTTGCCATACAAAAAGCCAATCCCAGTTGCAGCGCACATTTTATGACCAGAAGCCACCAACCAGTCGCAGCCAATTTGCTGCACATCAACTGGCATGTGCGGTACACTTTGACAAGCATCAATTAATACCTTGGCTCCATATTGATGTGCTAAAGTGCAAATTTCTGTCACTGGGTTAATGCAACCCAAAGTGTTAGAAACATGTACCAGCGACACCAATTTTGTTTTTTCCGAAAGCAGTGTTTGGAAATGTTCTAAATCCAAAGTTTCTGCTGGTGTTAGTTCTACATACTTCAACACCGCACCAGTTTTCGCAGCAACAAATTGCCAAGGAACGATATTACTGTGGTGTTCCATCACCGACAGAATAATCTCATCTCCTGGCTGCAAATTGTTCATTCCCCAACTGTAAGCAACTAAGTTAATCGCCTCAGTTGCGTTACGAGTGAAGATAATTTCTTGACGCGATTTAGCATTGACAAACGCAGCAACTTTATCTCGTGATCCTTCATAAGCATCAGTCGCTTTCGCACTCAGGGTATGGACACCACGATGGACATTAGCATTGTACTGTTCGTAATAGTCCCGGAGGGCATTAAGTACAAACAGAGGCTTTTGAGAAGTCGCAGCGTTGTCAAAATAAACTAAAGGTTTGCCGTTGACTTCCTGGTGTAAAATTGGGAAGTCAAGACGGACTTGATCAGCAAGGGTTCTTTCTTGAGTAAAGGTCATAGAATTTTGGATTTTGGATTTTGGATTAGGGATTTATGATTTTGGATTAGGGATTGGGTAATAAGTAATGAATTAGTTGTTAGTTGATAGTTATTCCAAACAATATTCAACAAACAAAAACGCTACACAATCTAAAATCCAAAATCTAAAATCTAAAATTGGTTGACTGTTTGTGTGAGTTGTTCACGCAAAGAGGGAACTGGTATTTGGTTGATAATTTCCGCAGCAAAAGCATGAACTAATAAATGGCGCGCGCTTTCTTCATCAATACCCCGACTTTGCAGATAGAAAATTTCATCATCTTCCAACTGACTGACAGTTGCACCGTGAGAGCATTTCACATTATCCGCGGTAATTTCTAGTTGAGGCTTAGTATCAACTCTGGCTTTAGATGATAACAATAAATTGCGATTCAATTGCGCCGCATCCGTCAACTGCGCGGGTTTAGGAACAAAAACCTTGCCATTAAACACCGCATGAGCGCGATCGCCTACGATAGTTTTGTGTAACTGCTGACTCTTACCATAAGGATAATTCAGAGCGATCGCACTGTGAGTATCCGCCAACTGATTTCCACCAATCACCGTCAACCCATTGAGAGTGGTTTCCGTTTGCTCACCAGTTTGCAAAACCTCTAAATTGTGGCGTGATACCTTCCCACCCAGACTAATCGCATTACAAGTATACCGACTGTAACGTCCTTGAGTGACAGCAGTTTTACCGACGTGAAAAGCCTCCGTACTACCCCACTCAACCCGCGTGTGACTTACCTGAGCATTATCTTCCAACCAAATCTCAGTCACAGCATTAGTCAAGTAAACCTCCTTGGCGTTCTTGGCGTCATGGCGGTTTCTATACTCTTCCACCAAAGTCACCTGCGAACCACCTTCCGCCACCACCAAACAACGGGGCTGAGAAATACTCGGCTCTTCACCAGCACTAACAAACACCAAATGAATCAGTGTTTCTACCACCACATTCTTCGGAACCCAAACCACCGCCAAATCTTGAATTCCAGCAGTATTGAGAGCAGTAAAAACTTCCAACGCTCCTTCCGATTGTGCCAAATATTTCTCTAAACTCGGCTGATTTGACACATCCAAATTACCGACCACTACCCCATTTGGCAAACCAGCCACCGATGATAAATTCGGTGCATAAACACCATTAACAAATACTAAACGAGAGTTAGCAGCCTCCGGCAAAATATTAATATCTTGTGGAGACGCAATATTTTGTAGAGACGCGATGAATCGCGTTTGTCGTAAAGCAGACAAATCAGTAAACCGCCATTCCTCATCACGGGTAGTAGGAAGAGTCGAGTGACGTACCCAATTTGTAGAGCGATCGCGCAGTACTTGCAACCAACCCTCTGATTTCGACGCCGTAATCTGATTTAATAACTCAGTTAAATAACCATCCCTATCCAACAGAGTCGCACTCAAACTAGCTGCATCCGAATTAGGAATTGGACTGGGAGAAACTTGGATAGTCATTACACACCCACCTCAGCCGCAAATTCATCTAACAACCAGTCATAACCACGAGATTCTAACTCCAACGCCAACTCCTTATCACCAGAAGTGAGAATCCGTCCTCTAGCCATGACATGCACATAGTCCGGCACAATATAATTAAGTAATCGCTGATAGTGAGTAATCATAATCGTGGCATTTTCAGGACTAGTCAACTGATTGACTCCATTCGCCACAATTTTCAGCGCATCGATATCCAAACCTGAATCTGTTTCATCCAGAATCGCCAGCTTAGGTTCTAGTAGCGCCATTTGTAAAATCTCATTGCGCTTTTTCTCACCACCAGAGAAACCCTCATTCACACTCCGGTTGAGAAAAGCCGAATCCATTTTCACAACTTCTAACTTTTCCTCTATCAAATCATCAAAATCAAAAGCATCAATTTCTTCCAATCCCTGAGCCTTCCGCTTAGAATTGTACGCCAAGCGTAAAAAATCTAAATTGCTCACACCCGGAATCTCAAAAGGATACTGGAACGCCAGAAACACACCACTCCTAGCCCGTTCCTCCGGTTCCATTTCCAATAGATTTTGTCCCTGGAAAATCACCTCACCGCCAGTTACCTCATACGCCGGATGTCCAGCCAAAACCTTAGAAAAGGTACTCTTTCCAGAACCATTCGGCCCCATAATCGCATGAATTTCCCCAGAACGTACCTCCAGATTCACACCCTTAAGAATTGGTGTCCCATCAACTGTAGCCGTCAAGTCTCTTACCGACAGCACCACTTCACTATTTTCAATAATCATGTTCTCTCTCTTTAATTCTCTGTTTGTAGTAAGCGCTTTAGCGCTTTTAACGAATAGAGGAAGCACTGAAGTGCTTACTACGAACTAACCAACACTACCTTCCAACTTCAGGCTCAACAGTTTATCAGCTTCCACCGCGAATTCCATCGGCAGATTGTTAAACACATCCTTACAGAACCCGCTAATCATCATCTTCACAGCATCTTCAGCAGAAATTCCCCGTTGAGCAAAGTAAAATAACTGGTCTTCCCCTATCTTAGAAGTAGAAGCTTCATGCTCTACCTTACCAGTATTATTTTGTACCTGAATATAAGGGAAAGTATTGGCATGGGCATTATCCCCAATCAGCATCGAGTCGCACTGGGAGTAGTTTCTAGCTCCTTGTGCTTTCGGGTTAATTTTCACCAAACCGCGGTAGCTGTTACTAGAATTACCAGCAGAGATACCCTTGGAAATAATAGTACTGCGGGTATTTTTCCCAATGTGAATCATTTTGGTGCCAGTGTCGGCTTGCTGCATATTATTAGTTAGCGCCACCGAGTAAAACTCACCCACAGAGTTATCACCCACCAGCACGCAGCTAGGATACTTCCAAGTAATTGCAGAACCAGTTTCTACCTGTGTCCAAGAAATTTTGGAATTTACACCTTGACATAAACCGCGCTTGGTGACGAAGTTGTAAATACCGCCTTTGCCTTTTTCATCACCAGCATACCAGTTCTGCACGGTGGAGTATTTAATCTCGGCATTATCAAGCGCCACAAGTTCTACAACCGCAGCATGTAGCTGGTTGCTATCGTACATTGGTGCTGTACAGCCTTCGAGATAGGAAACATAGCTGTCATCTTCAGCAACAATTAATGTCCGCTCAAACTGTCCGGTGTCGCCGTTGTTAATCCGGAAGTAGGTAGACAGTTCCATCGGACATTTCACGCCTTTGGGAATGTAGACGAAGGAACCATCGCTAAATACTGCTGAATTGAGAGCAGCAAAATAGTTATCAGCAATCGGAACAACACTACCCAGGTATTTTTTCACTAAATCTGGGTGTTCCTGCAATGCTTCGGAAATTGAGCAAAAGATCACCCCTTCTTTCGCCAGTTTTTCTTTAAAGGTGGTGGCGACAGAAACACTATCAAAAATTGCGTCTACGGCGACGTTTGCTAGGCGCTTTTGTTCTGACAGAGGGATACCTAATTTTTCAAAGGTTTCAAGAAGGGTTGGATCTACTTCTTCCAAGCTTTTCTTTTTCGCTTGTTGCTTGGGGGCTGAGTAGTAGATAATATTTTGATAGTCGATAGCTGGGTATTTAACGCTCGGCCAGGTTGGTTCTGTCATTTTTTGCCACTGGCGGTAAGCTCTGAGGCGAAACTCCAGCATAAATTCTGGCTCGTTTTTTTTGGCAGAAATCATGCGGATGATATCCTCGTTTAGTCCACGGGGAATCGTGTCTGCTTCAATATTGGTAACGAAGCCGTACTTGTAGGGCTGATTGACTAAGGTTTTAACAGTAGCACTCATCAGTAATTTTCTCTTGTGTTCACAACTCTATACTCTTTAAGGATGGGAGCGGGATTTATTGATCGCCAATTCCCATTAGGTGTTACCGAATGGTCACACGACTGTTACAATAAGGATAACCACTAAAACAACAGCTATGTTGTTTAACACATCTTCATTTTACGCTAGATTAACAACAATATTGTTGTCAAAGTGAAATTTAATCATGATTTTTTGGGACGACGATGGTGACTACCCAGCAGTCCTCAACCAAGCAAGATATTCTAGAATATCTGGTCAAACACGTGGAAGCTACGGCAGTTGATCTAGCCGCAGCCTTAGATATTAGCCCTCAAGCGATTCGTCGCCATCTCAAGGATTTAGAGGCGGAGGATTTGATTGTCTATTCGTCGGTGCAAGCGGGGATGGGGCGACCGCAGCACGTTTATAAGTTAAGCAACAAAGGACGCGATCGCCTACGAAGAGAAGCGGCTGATACCTATGGAGATTTTGCCGTTTCCTTACTAGATACTGTGGCAGAAACGGTTGGACACGACCAATTCAGCAGTATTTTAAAGAAACAGTGGGAGCGTAAAGCGCAAGAATATCGCGATCGCTTAGGTGATGGCTCTTTACATCAAAGAGTTGAAAATCTGGTAGAACTGAGGAAATCTGAAGGTTACATGGCGGAGTATCATCCTATAGATGCAAGTGAATCAATAGGTGGTGATGGCGATCGTTTTATTTTAATGGAGCATAACTGTGCCATTTCTAACCTTGCAGAGTCTTTCCCCAGTATTTGCGGCCATGAGTTAGAAATGTTTGCTGCTGTTTTACCAGATTGTACAGTAGAACGTACTCATTGGATTATCAATGGTGAGCATCGTTGTGGCTACTTAGTGCAAGCTAGAAAGGTCAAATCATAAGAAAAAATCATAGCTTTTCATCATCAGTCTACGTCAAAAGATAATGGGCAATTGGTAATTCACTTTACGAATTAACAATAACCCATTGATTATGAGTAATTAGCAATTTTGCACTAACTAGTTTTATATAATGCTTATGGTATTACCTCAACAACCCTCAGAACAGTTTTTAACTTTAGAAGAGTCAGCAAGAGTAGATGGGGCTTTACTCTCTTCCTCAGAAAAGTTTTTATCACGATTGACTATTTCATCCTTAAAACTTTTGAAGCATATCGCCCAAGAGTACAATGTTGCTATTGAAGATTTGACAACAGAAGAAGTAATTACCTGGTTTGAAAAAGATGGTAAAGTGAGGCGAGAACAGGGCGTAGAAGCAGCTTATTTAAAATGGTAAATAGTTAGTGGTTAATAGTTATTAGTTATTAGATACTATTTCTAAAGCAATTACTTAGTAAACTACTATCTACTAACTTTAACTTAACCACTAACCTCACACCAATTGGAAAAAAGAACGCGATGGATGGACTTGCAGAACTCTTATGCACAAAAAGTTTCCCAATCCAAAATCTAAATTCTAAAATCCAAAATCGTTCGACTGACTTGTACTGAGCCTTGTCGAAGTAGCGCTCACGACGAAGTCCAAAATCTAAATATTACCTGTAACTTACTTGATTACGAGGATTGCGAGCGCCCACAACCGCTCCAATCATCGCAGCAATTAAACCCAGTAAAGAGCCAAAAACAAACCACCATAAACCAGAACGTATATTTGCTGCAACTTCACGAGCTTGTTGGGCGGTAAGCTTGGGTAAATTTTGTGGTACGGCTAAACCACCAGGTTGCTGAATTTGGTTAATAACTTCTCCTGCATTGTAAGCAGCAATACCAAAAGCCCCTGATACACCACTAGCCAGTAACCAAGAACTAACTGCTAAAGTTGTAGCCCAGAGAATCGCACCGTTGAGCAAAGCTGTATTGCGATTCATAGGGCCACAGGCGCGGGCTGTCACCCAAGCACCAGTGAAAAGGGAAATTAGCAAAGCTATAGTTGACCAAATACCAACATTACCAGCAATGTTGGGCGCTATAGTTCTTGGTCTACCGGAAGCTTCAATACTACCGGCTCCAAGCGCAGCAATGATCGCGCTTAAAATTAATTGAGTGGCTATAGCAACTAGTAAGCCAGAAATAATTGGTCCCCAGCGAACGCGATCATGGTAATCAACTACTGGAGTAACTCCAACAGGTTCATTAATAACTTCACCAGTACCACGATTTACGTAAGACATAAAACTAATTTCTCCTAATTCAATTTTTATGGTTTATTCTGAATATTTTGCTAGTTATCTTCAAATTAAATTGTTATTTCTAATTTTTCATATCTATCAACAGAAAGAGTTAATAAATCTACCTAGAGTATTAGGTTTATTTAACAGCTAAGATATGTGATGTTCTGTCGGGATTTATTGAAAAAAATACAAAAATGCAAGCACAATTTAAAACATAAAATAAATTAATTTTAATTAAAAAATGTAAATCAATATATACTCTATTGGCTCTGTAGCTGTTATCAAGTATGTATACTATCCTCCATAACAAATTACTTGGAAAGGAGAAATGGAGAATACTATTCAAAAATTAAGATGTGGTTTTTAGCCTTCATTTACTCTACAACGTAGGGATAGCCCTGTTTATAGTAGCTTTCCAAAGGGATTCTATATCCATCTTTATTACTTTGTTTCTAACGCATTTTCACAGCAGTACCTGTAGCTGTAATTAATAGTAATACTCCTGATTGATCAACATTGATTGTTCCTGTATCAATTTCAATACCAATAACTGCATCTGCGCCTAAGCGTAATGCCCGTTGTTCTAATTCTGCCAGTGCTTTGCGTTGACCTTCTTCAAATAAGCGCTCATAGCTACCAGTCCGTCCACCAATAATATCTCGCAAGCCTGCAAAGAAATCTCGTATAAAATTACTTCCGTAAACGACTTCAGCTGTCACAATACCTAAATATGATTGGATAACAGCTCCTTGAATCACGTCAGTTGTGGTCAAAATCATAAGTCTGCCTCATAAGTAATAAAAATAGAAAGATGAAAATAAATTTTTTTCTTTCCCATTTTTAACATAATTCCATTGTCTGCTTGACCGATTTAGGGCGTCATGCCTCAATAGTTATACTTTTGAGTTAAAAATCGGACTCTTGTATTATTTATAACTATAAATTTAATTATTGCGATGATTGTCTATTGATTGCTTCTACTTTTTAGAATTATCAAATTGTTCGCTAAAAATTAGCTATTGGCTAGAAGAGTAAAAACGAGAAAGCTTATGAAAATTTGGTAAAAATTAAGCATACGGAGTTTGCAAAAGAGAATATTTTTGTTTTAATGGACAAGCAATCAGAGAAAATCTGTTCAATTGACACAAACTTTCAGGTAGTTTGCTGTGTACAAAGGAACTTCATTATTATTTAGTGTTCTCTTAATAGGAAGCATTGCTACAACAATGCCTTCCATGACTCAGGCTCAGGTATTAGTGGTACAGCGCCAAAGCACTCAAGAGGTAAAAGAACTATTAGAACAAGGACGCAGACTAGTAGAGACGGGTGATTATAGTGGTGCGATCGCTCTCTACCAACAAGCAGTAAACCTAGAGCCAAAAAATCCTTCGATCTATTCTGGTATTGGTTATTTGTATGCTTTACAGGGAAATTTTTCCGCAGCATTAACTGCTTATCGTCGAGCTGTTGCTCTTGATCCGAATAATAGTGATTATCAATATGCTTTGGGTTACATCAGTGGTAACTTAGGTGATAATAACGGAGCCAAAAACGCTTATCGTAAAGCGATACAGATAAACCGTAGTAATGTCAATGCCTATATAGGTTTAGGCACTGTTCTAGTACGATTGAGGGATTATAGTAGTGCTCAATGGGCTTATGAAGAAGCAGTGCAACTTGCTCCCAAAAATCCCCAGGTTTATGAGTTACGGGGAACAATGTTAAAAAAACAAGGTAAAGCCAAAGAAGCGATCGCTGTTTTTAGAAAAGCGCGTGATTTATACGAACAACAGGGTAAGTATGAAAGTGTTACTAGAATGGAAGCTACTCTACGCGAATTAGGCGTGTAAATTAATCTAACTGACGTCCAGTTAGTTCTACAAAAATATCTTCTAAGTTTGAGGGACGTACCATAATTCCTGTCTTATCTTGTAGTTTGTCTAAATAGTTGTTTGCTTCACCCAAGGTGGGAAAAAAGAGATATTCCCAACGATCTCCTACTTGTTTCATTACCAAGCCTTCACCGTAAGTGGAGCGTAATTCTTGTAAAGTTCCTAACGAAATTAACTTACCATTGTCCATGATGCCGATGCGATCGCACAAATACTCCACTTCTTCCATATAATGGGTCGTTAGCAGCATCGTCATCCCCTGCTTATTTAAATCTTTAATAATTTCCCAAAGACGCCGCCTAGTTTGGGGATCTAATCCCACAGTTGGTTCATCTAAAAATAAAATCTGAGGCTGATGTAACAAAGCTCTAGCAATTTGCAATCGCCGCTTCATACCTCCAGACAAGGTTTTAACTAGATCATCACGTTTGGCGGTAAGTTCCACATAATCCAGCCATTGCTTGATTAAACGTTGTCGCTGTGGATTTTGAATGTGATGGAGTTTACCATGCAGTTCCATGTTTTCCCAAACAGTTAAATCGCTATCTACACTGATTTGCTGTAAAACTACACCTATAGATTGCTTTGCCTGCGCGGGTTGGCGTCTCACATCATACCCACATACCTCAATATTTCCTTCCGTAGGTTTGGTAAGGGTGGTCAACATCCGAATTGTAGTAGATTTACCCGCACCGTTAGGGCCAAGTAAACCAAACATTTCTCCTGTAGCAATCTCAAAAGAAAGATTATCGACTACAGGGACTTTGTTGTAAATTTTGTAGACGTTTTCGAGAGAAACAGCAACGGTCATGATGGGATTTGGATCTGGCTGCGATCGCGTAAAGTTTTATTAACACTATCCATAATTGTAGGGTGAGCAACACCCACCCTACAAAAGCAGGTGTTAAATTTTCCCTTACTGTGCAGTCGTCCTAATTACTTGGCATATTTTTACTATCAGAGTAAAAGTTATTTGTCATCATCCATGAGAGTGATTTGTATCACTGAAAATCAATGGCAAAAATGTCAATCTAACTCTGGATGTAAAAAACGTATTTGGTGGTAAAAATGCTACACATACAATCCAGGCAAAAGTTACTGCATACTTTAGAGATTGGTAAATGCCAAGCAAAAATATACGAACTCGAAAACAGTCCTGGCTTTGATATTTTTCTCTATAAGGAAGGTAAAATATTCCTCAAATTTTGGCTACCAACAGAAGAACAGGCATTAGATGATGCTAAAAGCGAATTAGAATTTTGGGCGGGTGAAAAAACACCGCAATTCAGTGTTGCTAAACTAAGATTCTTATATCGACAATTTGCTAGCGATCGCTCCTTAGGTGGCGAGATTAGCGAGTTTATCAATTGGCTTGAATCAGAAATATAAGCAGCACTCCAAACTACTGATTACTTGAGGTAATATTGTCTTGAAATACTTACTTACCAACTTTGTGCCTTGGTGGTGAAAATTTTTTGAACCACTAAGACCCCAAGACACAAAGAATTTTTATTGCTGTTGGTTTACAAGAAACTTTTTAATTAACACTTAATAAATGGATGCGAGCGGACAAACAGTCCATCCTAACTTTAATCTCTTAATCATTCCAAAGTGCCAAGGAAGGCGTGAGCATATTTCTTAACTGATAAACATTTTTCACAGCCAACCAATTACTAGCAATAGGCATTCGCCAACCAGTACCAAAAGCACGATCTGTAATTTTTAATCCTGGGGGTGCTTGTCGCCGCTTGAATTCCGCTCTAGCTACCATTTTGATCACTTTATCAACAACGGCTGCATCGTGTCCAGCGCTGATAATTTGGGCGGGTGATTGGTGATCTTGAATTAGGCGTTGCAAGATATCGTCGAGAATATCGTATGGGGGTAGAGAATCTTGGTCAACCTGACCCGGCTTAAGTTCGGCGCTGGGTGCTTTGGTAAGGACGTTGTCAGGAATAATTTCGCCATTGCGGTTTAACCAGCGACATAGTGCATACACACGGGTTTTGGGAACATCGGCTATAACTGCTAAACCACCATTCATGTCACCGTAAAGGGTGCAGTAACCAACAGCCATTTCTGATTTGTTACCTGTTGAGAGGAGAAGATGACCAAATTTATTAGAGATAGCCATCAATAAGTTACCCCGAATTCGGGATTGAATATTTTCTTCTGCTAGTCCAAACTCAGTATCAGCAAATAAATCTGCAAAGATTTTGTCATATACTTGCATTAAATCTCCGATGGGCAAGGTATGAGTTTTGATACCAAGATTTGCTGCCAATGCCAAAGCATCAGTGACGGAATGGTCGGAACTGTGGGGAGAAGGCATAAGAACACCGAGGACATTTTCTTTACCAAGTGCTGCTGTGGCGATCGCAGCCACAACAGAAGAATCAATCCCACCACTCAAACCCAGAACTACTTGATTAAAACCACATTTACGGACATAATCTCGTACACCTAAAACTAAAGCTTGCCAGATTTCTTCTTCTTCACACTCACAATTAGGTGCAATCAAACCTAACTTGAAATCCCGTGCTTCTTGATCAAATTCAATAATTGATAAATCAGTGTCAAATCCACGCGATCGACAAATAATTTCACCCTGACGATTTAATGCAAAACTCCTACCATCAAAAATTAAATCATCATTTCCACCCACTTGGTTAGTATAAATTATTGGTTGACGAAAACGTACTGCACTGTGACTGAGCATGGCTTCGCGAAACCTTTGTTTGCTGAGGGTGTAAGGCGAAGCGGATAAATTCACAATCAAATCCACACCCAAAATTGCTAAATCAGCAATTGGGTTGACAGTGTAACTACGTTTGCCCCAAAATTCTTCATCATTCCACAAATCTTCGCAAACTGTGACACCAATATTGATGTCATCAAGAGTGAAATAATTAGCTTGCAAACCTGGTTCAAAATAGCGGTGTTCGTCAAAGACATCATAAGTAGGTAAAAGCCGCTTGTAAAAAATTTGTTTGACTTTACCCGCTTCTAACCAAGCGATACTATTAAATAAAGTTTTGCCACCAGTTTTTTTGGCTTGTAAATTTTCTTCTACAGTTCCAACTAATACTGCTAAATTAGGTGGTAAATCTCTAGCTAATTGTTGCAAGGTAATACTCATTGCTTCAACAAAACTAGGATTTAATAATAAATCTCGTGGAGGATAGCCACACAAAGATAGTTCTGGTGTTAACAATAAACGCGCACCTTTTGCTACTGCTTGTTGTGCAGCCTCAAGGATTTTTTGGGCATTTTTTGGTAAATCACCAATGGTAGGATTGAGTTGAGCGATCGCAATTTTCATAATAGTCAATAATCAAGGGTCAATGGTCAATAGTCAATGGTCAATAGTCATTACTTTTGACTATGGACTCTTGACTATTGACACCGCGTAGCGGTTTAAATAAAAACCAATGGTTTATCCTTAAAAGGGGCAAATGCTTCTGCATCAAATCGATATAAACTAGCTGGACGCCCTGCACCTCGTGATACTTTAATACCCGTATCGCATAAAAAACCTAACTTGAGTAAACGCGCCCGAAAATTAGAATAATCAGAAAAATTTTCTCCTAAAACAGTAGTGTACAACTGATATAAATCATTTAAAGTAAATGTTTCTGGCAAAACTTCAAAAGCTACCGGAC
This sequence comes from Fischerella sp. CENA71, assembly GCA_024239075.1. Classification (GTDB taxonomy): domain Bacteria; phylum Cyanobacteriota; class Cyanobacteriia; order Cyanobacteriales; family Nostocaceae; genus Pelatocladus. Next base: position 524,483 of record JANBVI010000027.1, read on the forward strand.
TATACTCTAATTTATTTTTTAAACGTCTGTGTCCATATGCCAAAATTTCATTATGGTCAAAAGCTAATTGTGGAACTCGTTTGACTGGATACCAAGCGATACCAGCAACTTTGTCAGCAATTAATTCGGCTTCTTCATATCGCACCAAAGCAAAATAACTGACACTGAGATAACGTACTCCATAACTATCGGTTGCTTCTCTTGGATCACGACTGGGTCCACCAAAACTATATAATTGCTCTAAATAAAGATTCTTGACTTTGATTTTTTCAGCCAGAATGCGATAAGCGGCGTCTTCTAAAGATTCGCCTCGACGTACCAAAGTACCTGGAAGACCCCAATAATTTACATAGGGTTCCTGTTGGCGCATGATTAATAGTACTAGCAGTCGATTTTGAGCAGTATCTACTGAAAAAATTACATTGTCAACACCGACTTTGAAATCAGCCAAAGGTTGTTGATTTAGCGTATCTGCAAGCTTTTTCTGGATGCGTCCTGGCATTTGTACAAATGCTGTTGATTAATATAGTCAATTACAGGGGGTGTGAGAGCTTCGGGATCTCCACTGTTACGATAAGCTGTAGAGGATACATCTGGAGCATGTAAGTCAGCGATCGCTATTTTTGCTCCGAGTTCTTCCACAGTCTGTAAACTGGATTGATCTATGATATATCCCGGTCGTGGTACAACCAAAAGTTGAACTTGGTGTAACAAATCTTCAACTCGATACCAACGTGGTAGTTGAGAAACTAAATCTGAACCAATTACTAAAGTAAATTCTGTTTCTGTTCCCCAACGCTGTTTGGCTTTATCCAAAGTTTCTAAAGTTCTGAAACTGCTCAGTTCTTGTTCCAGACTAATATTATGCTGGGGTGAATGTATATCATCTATGAGTAGATGCAACATTGCTACCCGATGCTGCAAAAGGGTTTGATGGGATTTAAAAGGATTATCAGCCGCCCAAATGACTACACGATCATAATGCTGTGATAACCATTTAATTATCGCTTGATGTCCAGCAGTTGGTGGATCAGCACTAGTTCCAAATAAGGCTATTTTCATTTATTTGTTATTTGTTATTTGTTATTTGTCATTTGTCATTGGGAATGGTTAATAACTACTAACCGCTAACCAATGCTGGTTTTTTCTTGGTTTCTTCTGTCAAGTTATGCAATTTTTCAGATAATTCCATTTGTACTGGTATGGGATTTTCTAAATATCGAGTTTGTTCGGGTAAACTTGCTACGGAAGCGGCGGTACGCTGGCGAATTGTTGCTAAGTTTTCTGGTGGTTGTATCCGTTTTCCTGCTTCCATGAATAATTGCAATAAAGGTAATCCTCCCAAATTACTTTCATCTGCTAATCCCAAACAATCTGCTTTGACTTTACCTGCAACAGAAGAACGAAAAACTTGTTTGCGCCCCGGATAAGTCATCTTACCACTTGATTCTTTCATTACCGGAATGCCATTGATTTCTACTAATTTATAGACTCCGTTTACAGGTTTTCCGGTGACGAGTTTGGTTCCCACGCCATAGCTATCAATTTCAGCGCCTGCATTTTTCAAAGATAGAATTTCTTGTTCATCTAAGTCGCCACTAGCAACTATTGATACACATGGTAGAAGCGATCGCACTTTTTTTGATAATCCTACTAAATCACCAGAGTCTAACCTCACCCCAGTCAATTTCATTTTTCCAGAGTTGACTTTAAGAGCTAATCGTTCCGCAGCAGCAATCGTATCGTAAGTATCAATTAACAAGGTTGCACCTGGAAAATATTGTTGAAATGCAGCAAAAGCTTGATCTTCGCTACCTTCGGTTGCTGTCAGTGCCATTACTAAAGCGTGTGCCATCGTACCACTTGGTTTCTCGCCCAGTTGTAGCGCTGCTAACACGTTAGATGTTGCATCAAAACCAGCTGCCAATGCTGCCCTTGCTGCCCACAAAGCCCCTTGGGGACTAAACGCCCGTCGAGTACCAAATTCCAGCAAATTTGCTTGTTCACCCGCTACATCACGCATTCTAGCAGCCCTTGTGGCAATTAATGTCTGGTAGTTGAGGGTGTTAAGTAGATAAGTTTCCACCAGTTGTGCTTGCCATAAAGGTGCTTCTACTCGTAACAGTGGTTGATTGGTAAACACTGCTGTACCTTCTGATACTGCCCAGACATCCCCGCTAAAACTTTCTGATTCTAGCAGTGACCAAAAGTTTTTTGGTGCATGAGCAAAAATTCCCGTTGCACGCAAAGCTTCTATATGAGTGGGAGTAAAGCGAAATTTTTCTAAATATTCCAACGCTTGGGCTAGCCCCATGGCAATTAAATAGCCAAAACCCTCTGGTAATTTTCTCACAAATAACTCAAAGCTTGCCCGTTGTTGTTCTACACCTTCACCAGCATAACAAGCTGCCATTGTCAGCTGGTAAAGGTCTGTCAATAGGCTGTAATCTTCTGAACGCGGTATTAATTCCTGGTTCAATGTCCCTGGGTAACACGTCATGCGATCGCCTCTTATTTAGGATGCTTATTTATTTTATGGTAATTTTCACCATAAATAATGTCAATAACTAAACACAGATTCTTCAATAAAGTCAGGAATTAAGGCTTTGAATAGACAAATAATATATTTTTGGTCAATAATTTAAATTTTTTAATAGTTGTAATTAATATATAAGCTCAAAATTATATGAATTTTTCAATATGCAAAGCCGCCTTCCACTAGAGAAGACGGCTGACTCAGGATTTATGTGTTAATTTCTAAAACAGAAACTAATACATAAATCTATTTACTTTTGCTGCTGTGAATTTCAGATTAGTCAAGATTTTTCTTGATATTGTCTTTAACGTCTTCTACAGAGTGACGTACTTCACTTTCTGCTTGCTTGGTTTTACCTTCTGCTTTATCTTCTGGATCTCCAGTCACATTTCCCCACGCTTCTTGAGCTTTACCTTCTACATTTTTAGCTGTAGCTTTTGCTCTATCTTCTAAACTCATAATTCACTCTCCTTATATTATACAATTTCTTTTCAAAGTTATTGCAAAGTTATGAATAACTTTGATTGGTTTAGCTTTGATGTTTACAAATTAGCGTAATTATTATGCTTGAGCCTTCTTTCTATAGGCATATTAGTTACTATATATAAAGAGAGAGGAGAAAGATATTATTTATATTATTTACTAGTCATAATCAATAAAAAACTAATTTTATTAAATATTTTTTTGTTTGTAGTAAGGACTTTATTCCTTATTTTGAGGACTAAAGTCCTCACTACAAACTTAATCGTGAAGACTCTCGATAAAGTTCATAAACTAAACTGAGTTCCCATAAAAAACCCGGCTTTTTACTAGACCGGGTTAAGAAATTAAATTATATATAATTCTTCTTTTCACTAATCCAAATAACCCATCAAAAATTCGGAATCATCAATAGTATTTGATGCTACTGGACGATTACCCATTACAGAATAGGTTTCAGAAATTACCAGAGAACTAGAGGCGATAGGGCGAATTCCAGACAAATTCATTGTATCAACTACATGCATTGTGTTTGCGGCAATAGGACGCAAACCCATAATGTTCATTGTTTCTACAACTTGCAAGCTACTTGTACTAATGGGGCGTACTCCAGCAATCGAGACTGTCTCAGCTACTTGCAAATCGCTAGCAGCAATGGGACGTACGCCAGCAATAGCGAGTGTATCAGTTACTTCTAATTTATCGGACGAGTTTGCTTGCTCTGTATTTGAGTTTTCAACTTTGTTATTTTCGACTTCCACTGTAGTTTCCCCCTTCAATTTGGCACGCTTTTGGCTAGGACTTACTGCCTTACCATTGCTGCTGACAGCCATAAACTAATACCTCTAGATTGTTAAGTATTTTTTACAAAAATTCAACCTAAGTGAAGTTTTTTCTATATATCTCAGTTTAACTTTAAAAAAGATTGTATATCTATAGGGTTGTTTAAAAACTACACATAAGTAAAAATCAATTGGCTGGGGATCGGAGATCCCCTTTCCCCGACTCCAGTCTCTATTCGCTACTATGAGATAGGTATTTAGGGTATTTAGAGCAACACTGCATGACAAAATTTTGTCTTCAAGCACCCTTCAGTCCAACCGGCGATCAGCCACAAGCGATCGCACAGCTAGTTCGTAGTATTCAAAGTCACAATGGTTATCAGACATTACTAGGCGCAACTGGAACCGGGAAGACATTTACAGTCGCATCAGTGATTGAAAAAGTCGGTAAACCGACTTTAGTACTGGCGCACAATAAAACCCTCGCAGCACAGCTTTGTAATGAGTTGCGAGAATTCTTTCCTAACAATGCTGTTGAGTACTTCGTTAGTTACTATGACTATTATCAACCAGAAGCGTACATTCCTGTAACTGATACTTATATTGAAAAAACAGCATCTATCAACGATGAGATAGATATGTTGCGACACTCAGCAACGCGATCGCTATTTGAACGGCGTGATGTGATTGTTGTGGCGTCGATTAGCTGTATCTATGGTTTGGGAATTCCCTCAGAATATCTCAAGGCTGCGATTCCTTTCCAAGTAGGAATGGAAGTTAACCAAAGGCAAATTTTGCGAGATTTAGCCTCAGTACAATACAGCCGTAATGATATGGAAATAGGACGGGGACGTTTTCGCGTCCGGGGTGATGTCCTGGAAATCGGCCCAGCATACGAAGATCGGATTATTCGGATTGAGTTCTTTGGTGATGAAATCGACGCTATTCGTTACGTCGATCCAGTGACAGGTGAAATTCTCCAAAGTTTACAAGCAGTCAATCTCTATCCAGCGCGTCACTTTGTGACACCAGAAGAAAGATTAGAAGAAGCATGTGATGCGATCGCTCAAGAATTAAAAGAACGTAAAGCAGAATTAGAATCAGTCGGAAAATTACTCGAAGCGCAAAGAATAGATCAGCGTACCCGCTATGACTTAGAAATGTTGCGCGAAGTTGGTTATTGCAACGGTGTAGAAAACTATTCTCGCCACCTAGCAGGAAGACAAGCCGGTGAACCACCAGAATGTTTAATTGATTATTTTCCCAAAGATTGGTTGTTAGTCATTGATGAATCTCACGTTACCGTACCCCAAATTAGAGGTATGTATAACGGTGATCAAGCTAGGAAAAAAGTCTTGATTGAGCATGGTTTCCGCTTACCTAGCGCTGCGGATAACCGACCTTTAAAAGCCGAAGAATTTTGGTCAAAAGTTAATCAATGTATTTTTGTTTCTGCAACCCCAGGAGATTGGGAATTAGAAATTTCCGACGGACATATAGCCGAGCAAATAATTCGACCAACTGGCGTTCTTGATCCAGAAATTATTGTCCGTCCCACCGAAGGACAAATTGATGATTTATTAGGTGAAATTAAAGATCGAGTAGACCGTCATGAACGAGTGTTAATCACCACATTAACTAAGCGGATGGCAGAAGATTTAACAGATTATCTGCAAGAAAATAGTATTCGCGTTAGGTATTTGCACTCTGAAATTAACTCAATTGAAAGAATAGAAATTATCCAAAACTTGCGCGATGCTAGCTTTGATGTTTTGGTTGGTGTCAACTTATTACGAGAAGGTTTGGATTTACCAGAAGTTTCTTTAGTTGCAATTTTAGATGCAGATAAAGAAGGTTTTTTACGTGCCGAACGTTCCTTAATTCAAACTATTGGAAGAGCAGCGCGTCACGTCCGAGGACAAGCGATTATGTATGCAGATAATCTCACCGACAGCATGATTAAAGCCATTGATGAAACCGAACGGCGTCGCGGAATTCAAATGGCGTATAACAAGATGCACGGAATTACACCCCAACCGATTGTGAAAAAATCGAGTAATGCAATCTTGTCTTTCTTGGAAGTTTCTCGACGGTTAAATGCTCAAGAAATAGAAACAGTTGATCAACATATAGATGAACTACCGTTAGAAAATATTCCACAGTTGATTACACAATTAGAAGCACAAATGAAAGAAGCGGCGAAGAAATTAGAGTTTGAGGAGGCGGCGAAGTTACGGGATAAGATTAAGCATTTGCGGGATAAATTAGTAGGGCGTTAAGAGTTGTAGAGACGCGATTAATTATCTGTATTCGCTTGCTGATCAAACCCATTTCCCTAACGCCACAACCAAGAACGAACCCAACGCCACAACCGACTCAACCACCCCCAAAACCCGCGACGGGGTGTAACAACAGGTGCTAGCGGGTGTGAAAGATGATTAATTTCATTGTTGCAACGTTGAACCATTGCATCAAGTCCCATTGCTTGATAAAGTTCACAAGCATTACGATAAGCACCCATCGCATCTGATTGGCGATTGACTTTTTCTAACACCAAACCTAAATTAAACCAAGAATTAGCTTGTCCAGAGACATCGTCTATTTGTGTAGTGATATCTAAAGATTGCTGGTAGAAGTTTATCGCCCTTTGATATTCTCCCAGGGAACCGTAAGCAATACCTAAACCAATTAAAGAACTAGCTTGTCCAGAGACATCGCCTATTTGTCTAGTGATATCTAAAGATTGCTGCAAGAAGTTTATCACCCTTTGATATTCTCCCAGGCAATTGTAAGCATTACCCAAACCAATTAAAGAATCAGCTTGTCCCTTGCGATCGCCTATTTGTGCTGCAATATCTAAAGATTGCTGGTAGAAGTTTATCGCCGTTTGATATTCTCCCAGGGAATTGTAAGCATTACCCAAATTACCTAAAGAATTAGCTTGTCCAGAGCGATCGCCTATTTGTATTTTGATATCTAAAGATTGCTGGTAGAAGTTTATCGCCGTTTGATATTCTCCCAGGGAATAGTAAGTATTACCCAAATTATTTAAAGAATTAGCTTGTCCCTTGCGATCACCTATTTGTGTCGCTATTTCTAAAGATTGCTGGTAGAAGTTTATCGCCGTTTGATATTCTCCCAGGGAATTGTAAGCATTACCCAAATTACCTAAAGAATTAGCTTGTCCAGAGCGATCGCCTATTTGTGTCGCTATTTCTAAAGATTGCTGCAAGAAGTTTATCGCCGTTTGATATTCTCCCAGGGAATTGTAAGCATTACCCAGATTATTTAAATAATTAGCTTGTCCAGAGCGATCACCTATTTGTGTCGCTATTTCTAAAGATTGCTTGTAGAACTGTATTGCCTGTTGATATTCTCCCAGAGATTTGTAAGCAACACCCAAATTGCCTAAAGAAGCCTCTTGTCCAGAACGATCTCCTATTTGTGTTGCTATTTCTAAAGATTGCTGGTGGAAGTATATCGCCGTTTGATATTCTCCCAGGGAATTGTAAGCATTACCCACATTATTTAAATAATTAGCTTGTCCAGAGCGATCACCTATTTGTGGCGCTATTTCTAAAGATTGCTTGTAGAACTGTATTGCCTGTTGATATTCTCCCAGAGATTTGTAAGCAACACCCAAATTGCCTAAAGAAGCCTCTTGTCCAGAACGATCACCTATTTGTG